>JBCCXJ010000001.1:0-367806 GCA_039191905.1 Bacteroidota bacterium
GATGGGAACGGGATAGCATCCACCGTCGACAACGGCAACGGGACCTTTACCCTCAACTTCACCGATGGGACCAGCTTTACAACCGCCGACCTCACTGGACCCGCAGGGACGAACGGAACAAACGGAACGAACGGTACCAATGGAACGAACGGAACGAACGGTGCCGATGGCAACGGGATAGCATCCACCGTCGACAACGGCAACGGGACCTTTACCCTCAACTTCACCGATGGGACCAGCTTTACGACAGCGGACCTTACAGGACCTGCCGGGGCGAACGGAACAAACGGAACGAACGGTACGAACGGGACCAATGGGACAAATGGTACCGATGGGAACGGGATAGCCTCAACGGTCGACAACGGAAACGGGACCTTTACCCTGAACTTTACAGATGGGACAAGCTTCACAACAGCCGACCTCACTGGACCCGCAGGGACGAACGGAACAAATGGTACAAACGGGACAAACGGAACAAATGGAACGAACGGTGCCGATGGCAACGGGATAGCATCAACGGTCGACAACGGAAACGGGACCTTTACCCTCAACTTTACCGATGGGACAAGCTTCACAACAGCGGACCTCACTGGACCTGCCGGTACGAACGGAACAAATGGTACGAATGGTACAGACGGTACCAATGGAACAAATGGTGCTGATGGGAACGGGATTGCCTCCACCGTCGACAACGGAAACGGGACCTTCACACTCAACTTTACAGATGGGACCAGCTTTACAACAGCGGACCTTACTGGACCTGCCGGGACGAACGGAACAAATGGGACAAACGGAACCAACGGTACCAATGGAACAAATGGTGCCGATGGGAACGGGATAGCATCAACGGTCGACAACGGAAACGGGACCTTTACCCTGAACTTCACCGATGGGACAAGCTTTACAACAGCGGACCTTACAGGACCTGCAGGGGCGAACGGAACGAACGGGACAAATGGTACGAACGGTGCCGATGGGAACGGGATAGCATCAACGGTCGACAACGGAAACGGGACCTTCACCCTTAACTTCACCGATGGGACCAGCTTTACAACTGCGGACCTTACAGGACCAGCCGGTTCGAACGGAACAAATGGAACAAATGGAACAAACGGTACCAATGGTACAAACGGTGCCGATGGCAACGGGATAGCATCAACGGTCGACAACGGAAACGGGACCTTTACCCTGAACTTCACCGATGGGACAAGCTTTACAACAGCGGACCTTACAGGGCCTACGGGGGCAAATGGAACAAACGGCACGAACGGTACCAATGGAACGAACGGTGCCAATGGCAACGGGATAGCCTCAACGGTCGACAACGGAAACGGGACCTTCACCCTGAACTTCACCGATGGGACAAGCTTCACAACAGCGGACCTTACAGGACCCGCAGGGACGAACGGAACAAATGGTACAAACGGAACAAACGGTACCAATGGTACGAACGGTGCCGATGGCAACGGGATAGCATCAACGGTCGACAACGGAAACGGGACCTTTACCCTGAACTTCACCGATGGGACGAGCTTCACGACGGCCGACCTTACAGGACCTGCCGGGGCGAACGGAACAAATGGGACAAATGGGACAAATGGTACGAACGGTGCCGATGGGAACGGGATAGCATCCACCGTCGACAACGGAAACGGGACCTTCACACTCAACTTCACCGATGGGACAAGCTTTACAACCGCCGACCTTACCGGACCTGCAGGGACCAATGGTACGAATGGTACAGACGGAACAGATGGTGCCGATGGGAACGGAATAGCATCAACGGTCGATAATGGAAACGGAACCTTCACCCTTAACTTCACCGATGGGACAAGCTTCACAACAGCGGACCTTACAGGACCAGCCGGTTCGAACGGAACAAATGGAACAAATGGTACAAACGGTACCAATGGTACGAACGGTACGGACGGTAACGGAATAGCATCAACGGTCGATAATGGAAACGGGACCTTCACCCTCAACTTCACCGATGGCACGAGCTTTACCACAGCGGACCTTACAGGGCCTACGGGAACAAATGGGACAAACGGGACAAACGGAACAAATGGAACGAACGGTGCCGATGGCAACGGGATAGCCTCAACGGTCGACAACGGCAACGGGACCTTTACCCTTAACTTTACCGATGGGACAAGCTTTACAACTGCGGACCTTACCGGACCTGCCGGGACGAACGGAACAAATGGGACAAACGGTACGAACGGTACCAATGGTACGAACGGTGCCGATGGGAACGGGATAGCATCAACGGTCGACAACGGAAACGGGACCTTTACCCTGAACTTTACCGATGGGACCAGCTTTACAACTGCGGACCTTACAGGACCTACGGGGGCAAATGGAACAAACGGCACTAACGGTACCAACGGTACTAACGGTGCCGATGGGAACGGGATAGCATCCACCGTCGACAACGGAAACGGGACCTTTACCCTGAACTTCACCGATGGGACAAGCTTCACAACAGCGGACCTTACCGGACCCGCAGGGACGAACGGGACAAATGGAACAAACGGTACCAATGGTACAAACGGTGCCGATGGCAACGGGATAGCATCAACGGTCGACAACGGAAACGGGACCTTTACCCTGAACTTTACCGATGGGACCAGTTTTACAACCGCCGACCTAACAGGACCTCAGGGACCGGTTGGACCACCTCAAACTTTATCTAAAGCTGGCAATACGATTACTTTAAGTGATGGTGGAGGATCAGTTGACGAAACAGTTACCAATCTTTCGCAAAATAATACAACAGGAGTAATCACCTATACCAATGAAGAAAATACGGCTCAAACCGCCAATGTAGTTGGGACTGAAACCAACAATAGCATTACAGTAGGTACCAATGGAGGAGCATTTTACGAAAGTCCAATCAAAGCATTTGGTAAAATCGCTTCAAACGGTTCTGTGGTAAAGGCAACCGTAGGTATCACAGTTACAAAACTTAGTGGAAACGGTCACTACCGCGTGAACTTACCGTCTGGTATGGTTTCAGACGCCAATTACATTATCCAACTGACACAACCTGGACGAGGTGGTGCTGGTAACGACGACCCAGGTATATCATACAATAGCCAAACAGCAACTAGTTTTGAAGTTATTGTAGGCGATAACGACAATGGTGGTTCCGATAGAAATCGTTTTAACTCTGAATTCATGTTTACCGTACTTGATTTATAGTCTTATGAGTTTTAAAAAAATTCTTTTCTGTATTATTTTACTATCAGCTTCAATAGTGAAAGCCCAGGTTACAGCTGGTGATTTGGTAGGTATTCACAATGTTACTACTACAGAAATGAATGCTATATCAAACCCTATTGAAGGATCATTGGTTTACAATACAACTACCAATAGCATCCACTTTTACAGCAACTCAAGTTGGGTTGAAGTACCCAACATTTCCAATAGTTATGTGGGGACTTTTCAAATAACGGGCACTGGAAATCAAAACATAACCGGTGTCCCCTTTGAGCCTAGCTATGTAACTTTTGCAGCGTATGCCAATGTTGAAAGTTTCAATCTAAATTCCGATAATGCTGTTCGAAACAACGAACGGGGAATTGCCAATTCCTTTGGCTCTATGACAGGATTTGCGCGAAATGATGCCAGCAGTATTACAGAACAGGTGATTTATGTTGGTGGGCACGGAAACTCGATTAATGATATTTCTCGTTTTGCATCAAACTCCCATTGTATAGGTCTACGCTATGGCAATCAAAATGGAGATAATCTAGGCGTCACCTCAGCTACGGTTACAAATTTCAATTCTGATGGCTTCACCCTAAACACAGATAGTTTTTCCGATGGAATAGTCGTTATTTATCAAGCGTACAGATAAACATGAGTTTAAAAAAATACATAGTAAGAACTAGCATAATCCCGATTCTGTTTATTTGTGGGTTATCTGCACATGCTCAACAGGCATTTCATAATTTTGGTACATTACAATTTCATTCTGAAGCTTCTGTAGGCTTTCATCTTGATTTAATAGATGACGGGTTTTTTGTAAATAATAGAGGTTTAACTGGGTTTTACAGTGACTCCAGATTAACCGTTTCCGGAAGTTCAAACCCTGTTTTTACCGATTTGGAAATTTTTACGGATAATGGTTTACAATTAGATACCTGGGTAGGAGTTACCAATAATGCTAATTTTATTTCAGGTAACGTTTTAACTTCAAAAGCTAACACCGATAATTACCTCAATTTTATAGATGATGCCTTCTTTACCGGTACGGGAAACGAAAACCATGTCAACGGGTATGTTGGAGCAAGCAATAAGTCGATAATATCCTTTCCAGTGGGTGACGGTAATCGAATACGCCATTTAACCATTACCTCAACTGAAATCAACGATTTGGTGCGATGTGCTTATTTTTTTGAAGATCCCAGTGCTCCAGTTTCTCTTAGTGAAACCTTCAATACGGATATTGTTGCCACCGATGATCTACAAATAAGCAATTTTGAGTTTTGGCGATTGGAAGGCACTGAATCATCCGTAGTCACCTTGACCTGGGATGTTCAAAGTAACATTTCATTATTTGCGGAAAGCACAGAAAATATTTTGGTAGTGGGGTGGAACAGAGAATCCAATCAATGGGAAAGCTTAGGGAATACAGGGGTTAATGGTAATTTGGACAATGGTAGCATTACCTCCAATGCGTTTCTACCTAATGACTACGAAATACTAACTTTGGGAGGTACCGATGAACTTTTGGAGCCTTTCTCAGTTTTGGAATTGGATAATTACTTCTTAACACCCAATGGAGACGGCGTAAATGACTTTTTGCTGATTGATGGTATAGAAACAGTTCCTGATAACCTTTTGAACATTTATAATCGATATGGTGTCCTGGTGTACTCGAAGTTGAATTATGCTAATGAGTTTAATGGAATTTCTAATAGAAATTCGGTTCTCAGCAGAAACTCGGGACTCTCTGCTGGGGTTTATTTCTATGTTCTTACCGTAAATGATACCAGAGAAAAATTTCAAGGGTATTTATATATTTCCGATACCCAATAGGTCAAAACTAATTGAGTTGGAGCAGGACTTAAAAATACTTCTTAACTTGCCATAAACTCATCAATCATTTATGAAAAGAAGGTCATTTGTAAAAAAATCAACAGTTGCCAGCGCAGCCTTATCCCTTCCGTTTACTCCTCTTCTTAGCCAGAACAATTCACGATACTCTACCTTGGAATTAATGGGAAAAGAAGATATCCCATTGTTCGGAAAGGGTATAAATCTAAGACAAGAAGCCCATGATGCCTATGTTGATATGAAGAAAGCCGCTTATCAAGATGGGTTTGATATCAAGATGGTTTCAAGCTTTCGTGATTTTTATCGACAAGAAGCAATATGGGAAAGAAAATATCTACGGTATACCGAAGACAATGGTATGCAACCCTTGGATGCCATAGATAAAATCATTGAATATTCCACCATACCCGGAACAAGCAGACATCACTGGGGGACAGACATTGATATTATTGATGGGTACCCAAAAACAAATGGAAGTGTTTTAGTGCCTGAAAAATTTGAAAGTGGAGGTCCCTTTGAAGACTTTAAGAAATGGTTGGATGAACACTCTGAGCGTTTTGGTTTCTATTTGGTTTATACCGATGAACCTCGACGCAAAGGTTTCAAGTATGAGCCTTGGCATTACAGCTATGCGCCAATTTCCATCCCTATGTTGACCGCATTTCGGAAGAAAAACATTGTGAAGTTACTTCAAAATGAGGAGTTTATTGGTTCCGAATATTTCACCTTAGGCTTTTTAAAATCATACATAAGGGATAATATTCTGGATATCAATCCAAAGCTGCTATAGTCCATTTTTCGTATCTTCCTACTACTATAACACTAACATTATGAGAAGAGGAAGTTGGAAAATCCGAATACTTATTGGATTGGCAATCGTTGTTTTTGCTTTTATTCAACGCTGTAGTAACCAAGAAGAAAATCCCTATACGGGTAGAGTCCAAAACATTAACATGACTGCCAAGCAAGAGATTGCCATTGGTCTTCAGAATGCACCGGAAATGGCCCAACAACATGGTGGTCTATATCCCGACGAACGCATGCAGGCTTTGGTAGATGCTGTTGGGAATCGATTGGTTCAAAATAGTATTGCCCGTGAAACACCGTATGAATTTCAATTTCATTTATTGGCAGATGATAGAACCATAAATGCATTTGCACTCCCAGGTGGACAGTGTTTTATTACCTATGCCCTTTTTTCCCAACTGAATGAGTCACAACTTGCAGGAGTCTTAGGGCACGAAATCGGCCATGTTATTGGGAGACATTCGGCGGAACGTATTGCAGAAAGCAGTTTCTGGCAAACCTTAACGATGGGAGCGGATGTTGGAGGAGATATGGGAGGTTTAGTCGGTGGCATTGGTCAGAATACTTTACTCAAAAACGGAAGAGGAGATGAGTTGGAGAGCGATGAACTTGGAGTGCTCCTTATGATACAATCAGGATATAATCCTTATGATATGGTAAGGGTGATGGAAATCTTAAAAGCTGCTGCCGGTCCAAATAGAGTTCCAGAGTTTCAAAGCACACATCCCGATCCTGAAAATAGGATTGAAAAAATAAAGGAAGCCATCAAAAAATATTCAGGTCGATAGAATTTGTACATTCATCGATTAAAAAATACGATTACTTAGTTTTCATTACCTTTGAGTAACCCCAAATAAATTACTCTTTTCTTCAACCCTTTGTGCTACCCTAATACGAGAACAAATGGGAACACTATTGCATTTTAAATCACTTTATCG
Organism: Bacteroidota bacterium; assembly: GCA_039191905.1. Taxonomy (GTDB): domain Bacteria; phylum Bacteroidota; class Bacteroidia; order Flavobacteriales; family Flavobacteriaceae; genus Flagellimonas. The sequence continues at coordinate 6,810 of JBCCXJ010000001.1, forward strand.
AGAAGCCTTCGACGATTGTAAACCAAGTTATTTGGTGCTGTTTTTAAAGGCGTATTCTATTTTTTGCGGCATACTATTGGCTATGGCCGTTTATGCATTTTTATATCGGGCCTTTACAGGTTTCGAGTTTTAAGAAAGAACTACTCTTTTACAAGAACACTATAGATTTGAAAGAAAAAAGCCCTTGCAAATTGCAAGGGCTTTTTTTGGATGAATAAACTCCCTTTATTTTTTCACAGCAGAATTTATTATCTCAAGAGTCTCTGTTGCTCCTGAAAGTTCGGCGTATTTCTTTGCCGTATATCCCTTATCACATCTCTTTTTTGCATTTGCCCCATTGGCCAAAAGAACTTCTGCAATATCGGCACGGTTGTAACGCGCTGCATACTGTAATGGAGTCATGCCCAAAGACTTTCTGTTGACATCTTCTCCAAGGTCAATTAGTTTTTTAACGGTGTCTAGGTCACCTTTTACAATAGCCATACAAAATGAATTAATTTCATAAGAAATAGCTGTTTCGACCTCCCCAACTGGAGAAGAAGTTTCATTTGCACTTACACCAGCTACTAATAAAAGACAAGCTGCAGTCACTGTTAGGATTGTTTTTTTCATGATGAATAATTTTTGATTATGAATATGTTTATATTTAGATAGACTCGTTTCAATCAGGAATGTTACGTGATTAACACTTAAATAACTTTATTTTAACAAAGCCTCAGATTTTCCCACTAAAAATTATAGAAATCGCAAGTTCAAAACCTCCCGAAATACTAGGGCATCCAACGAAATCACCCTATTTTTGAATTTCAACATATCACCATGAACAAGAAAGTCATTCTTATGATTTTGGATGGTTGGGGAAAATCTCCAGATCCAAAAGTTTCAGCTATTGAACAAGCCAATACACCTTTTATTGATTCACTTTATGACAACTATTCTGATGCAAACCTACTCACGGATGGTATGAATGTAGGGCTTCCTGAAGGCCAAATGGGAAACAGCGAAGTAGGCCACATGAATCTTGGTGCAGGTAGAATTGTATATCAGGATTTAGCTAAAATCAACAAAGCGGTAAAGGAAAATACACTAAAGGATGAGAAGGTTCTAGCAGATGCTTTTACTTATGCTAGGAAAAACAACAAGAATGTACATTTTTTAGGCCTTGTCAGCAATGGTGGTGTGCATAGTCACATTAACCACTTAAAAGCTTTAATTTCTTCTTTTGAAGGCGAAAATGGTGCTGGAAATGGATTCGTTCATGCCTTTACCGATGGGAGGGATGTAGACCCTAAAAGTGGAAAGGGGTTCTTAGAGGATTTGACTGAATTTTGTAGCGACAAAAATACCAAGGTCGCCTCCGTTATTGGTAGATATTATGCCATGGATAGGGATAAACGTTGGGAACGAGTTAAAAAAGCTTACGATTTGCTGGTAAATGGAGTGGGGAAATCCAGTTCCAATATTGTTGAAAGTATGCAGAACAGTTATGATGAGGGAATCACGGATGAATTCATTGAGCCATTATTTGCAGTTGATGAAACAGGACAACACTTGGCAAAAATAGTTGAAGGTGATGTAGTGGTTTTCTTCAACTTTAGAACGGACAGAGGGCGAGAACTTACTCAAGTTCTAAGTCAACAGGATTTCGAAGACTATGGAATGAAAAGGTTGAAACTTCACTATGTTACCATGACCAATTATGACGATTCGTTTGAGGGGGTCCATGTGGTGTACGATAAAGAAAATATCCGTGAAACTTTGGGAGAAGTTTTGGCAAAGGCCGGTAAAAAACAAATCCGAATTGCGGAGACTGAAAAATACCCGCATGTCACCTTCTTTTTCAATGGTGGTCGTGAAGAACCTTTTGAAGGCGAAAGCAGAATTTTATGCCCCTCGCCCAAAGTGGCTACTTATGATTTGAAACCTGAAATGAGTGCCTTTGAGATACGAGACGCCATTATCCCAGAACTACAGAAGGGAGAAGCTGATTTCGTTTGTCTCAATTTTGCAAATCCAGATATGGTGGGTCATACAGGAGTAATGGAAGCAGCAGTAAAAGCTTGTGAGACGGTGGACCTTTGTGCTAAGGATGTGATTACCGCCGGCTTGGAAAATGGTTATACTAGCATAGTTATTGCAGACCACGGCAATTGCGATACCATGGTTAACCCAGATGGTAGTCCCAATACCGCTCATACCACCAATCCGGTGCCATTAATTATCGTTGACCCCGAGATCACTTCCGTAAAAGATGGTGTATTAGGAGATATCGCACCAACAATTCTTTCCCTTTTGGGCGTTGAAAAGCCAGAACTAATGACTCAAGCATCCTTGGTCTAGATTCACTTTTGTAACGTTTCGATTATCTTTGCAGGCATGATAAAAATCAAAACTGCCGAGGAAATCGAATTGATGCGGGAAAGTGCGCTTGTGGTATCCCGTACTTTGGGTATGATTGCTTCAGAAATCAAACCTGGAGCAAATCCATTAAAATTGGATAAGCTAGCTGAAGATTTTATTCGTGAACAAGGAGCGGAACCTGGCTTTTTGGGAATGTATGATTTTCCGAATACCTTAAATTGGAGTCCAAACGCCCAAGTAGTACACGGTATTCCAAATAATGAAAATTTGAAAGAAGGTGATATCATCTCAGTTGATTGTGGTGCACTTAAAAATGGATACTATGGTGACCACGCCTACACCTTCGAGGTGGGAGAAGTCGCTGAAGAAACCAAAAAACTACTTAAAATCACCAAACAATCACTTTACGTTGGAATTCGAGAGTTCAAAGTAGGCAACCGGGTTGGAGATGTCGCCTATGCCATACAAAACCATTGCGAGGCCCAGGGCTATGGTGTTGTTCGGGAATTGGTAGGCCACGGTTTAGGAATCGAACTTCACGAGGACCCTCAAATGCCAAATTATGGCAAAAGAGGGCGGGGCAAAAAATTTGTGGAAGGTATGGTAGTTGCTATCGAACCTATGATAAATATGGGAACTCGAAGAATAAAGCAGCTTAATGATGGTTGGACTATTTTAACTGCCGATGGCAAACCCAGCGCGCATTTTGAACATGATGTGGCCATTGTGGATGGTAAACCTGAGTTATTGTCAACGTTTCAGTATATCTATGATGCTTTGGGTATACAAAGTGACGAAGAGGAAGAGTTCAGAAGACACGAATTTCACTAATCACACGAATTTTGGTGAAGAAAGTCTTGTATATAAAAGAATAGTTCTTTAGGAATTAGTGAAAATTTGTGCAATTCGCGTAAAACTAAAGCAACACAAATTTCCCCTACCCGCACCCATGCGTTATATAAAAACCAATGTACTGAATAGTGTCAAAAATTTTCAAATTTTTTCTGAATCTTATTCCCAGACCTTGGCTTATTAAACTAAGTTATTGGGTAAGACCTTTGGTTGCCTTCTTTATGAAGGGTTCAAAATATATAGATCCGATTGATGAAAAATCTTTTCGAAGCTTTCTACCCTATGGCTACGAAAATCCCAGGGAAAATGTACTGTCTCCCTCCACCCTTTCGTTGGAAAGACATCGCTTACTTTGGCTTTTTTTAAAAAACGAAACAGATTTCTTTACCAAAAAACTCAGTCTGTTACACTTTGCACCAGAACAAGCCTTTCATAAGCGATTTAAGAAACTCCAAAATGTTGAGTATACTACTACCGACTTAAATTCCCCCTTAGCCGAGGTCAAAGCTGACATTTGCAATCTTCCTTTTAGTGACAATTCCTATGATGTTATTTTATGCAACCATGTTTTAGAACATATTCCAAATGACACAAAGGCCATGCAGGAATTATTTAGAGTTATGAAACCGGGCGGATGGGGTATTTTTCAAATTCCTCAAGATTTAAGCCGCAAAGTTACCTTTGAAGATAACAGCATAACTGATAGGAAAGAGCGTGCTAAAATCTTTGGTCAATATGATCATGTGCGCGTATATGGCAGAGATTATTTTGATAAACTTCGCAGCGTTGGTTTTACAGTAGAAGAAGTGGATTATACTGCACAGCTCTCAGAAAACGATGTAGAAAAATATTGTTTGGCCAAAGGAGAGATAATTCCAGTTGTATCCAAATAATCTTATTGGGAAACTAAAGCCTCGAATCCAGGGGTCATATATTCCTTAGTCTCACCTTCGTTATCCAAGTAGATGATGTACACTTCGGGACCACCAACTATATTTGAAATCAAAAGCAATTTTCGGGTATCATTTAAGTCCATGGCCATGAAGGCAGTGGCAAACGCATCAGCTTCGGCACAAGTTCTCGCTACCACGCTAGTGGCCAAAACCTTGGAATTCTTTGTAAAGCCTGTTTTTGGGTTTATTGTATGTACGTATTTCTCACCGGTTTCAGAGTCTACACGAAACTTTCGATAATTTCCTGATGAGGCCATAGCTACATCCTCCAAACTGACTATACGCTTTAATTTTCGTTCATTTTCTGCTAACGGGTCATCAATCCCCACAGTCCATTTCTTTTGTGCTATACGATTGGTTCCCTTTACTAATACTTCCCCTCCTAGTTCCACCAAATAATCTTGAACTCCTTTTGCATCAAGCATTGCACCAAGTCTGTCTATAGCGTAACCTTTGGCAACAGCATTAAAATCAAAGTAAATTTCTTCTTTCTCTTTTTGAATCGTGTTTTGGTCCGTCAGTTTAACCTTGTCAAATCCTACGTATTGGAGTAGACTATCTATACGTATGCTATCCAATTCCATCTGTTTTCCGGGGCCAAAACCCCACGCATTCACCAAAACCCCCACAGTTGGGTCAAAATAGCCATTGGAAACATCATGGATTCGTTTTGATAACTCAAAAACCTCTTGAAACATGTGGTCTACCACCACGGTAGAATCTCCCCTGTTAATCCTCGAAATATCCGATTGCGGAATGTAGGTAGATAAAGATTGGTTGACAACTTGAAAAACCGAATCAATTTCCTTCTGAAAGTCAGTTTCGTTATCCGTAATGTAAAGTATAGAGTAGGTAGTCCCTAGAGCATTCCCTACGTTTCGATTCTTTACCAAGTCCTCTTCACATCCAAAAATAATGACCACACATACGATTACTAGAACTTTCCTCATCATTTTATTTCAATTAAACCTTGATACTCTACGATATAATCTTCATTTAGATAAACCGGGAGGTTTTGATCCGAAGCATTGGACAAGCCTACACCGGCAAAATACGTTCGGGCTTCAAACTTATCTGCATGATTTTTGACCTTTCGCATTAATGCCTCATCGTATACCTTGGGATTTTCAGGAAAGGCCACATTCCGTACTACAATAAAGTGCAGTATTTTTTCCTTTAAACAAACGTACTGAGGATCTTTTTTGGGTTTGCTGTTAACACCCATAAACTCAAACCCATCTGCTTCCAATTGTCTACCCACAATATTCATGGCGAGATTATGGAGCTCTTGTTCCGAAAGTGGTTTTCCCATGATGTAAAATTAGAACTTAAATGTTATTTGAACCGTACAAACTTTGAACTCTGAAAGGTATAATTGGATACAGGTATGACTACATCTTTTTCAAGTGTATACCATGGGGATAGCTCTGAGTCCTCCAGATTTTTAACTAAATGGACATTTTGGGCAGGTGTATTTCCTTGAAATAGCAAATACAGTTTTTCGCCTTTCTCATTGATGGCTTCATCACAAATCATCACAATATGTCCGGGACTGCCACCTTTGATAAGCATATCCCCAATCTTTAATTCTTTGGCATCTTCAATGCGAGGTAGTTCATGATACAAGGAAAGGGTTCCAGCATAGGTGTAAATTAGATTTAGGTATCTATAAAAGCTTTCCTTGGAAGTACTAGCTGATGCTGATTTATGGAAACTTACTTTGTTTCCTTGTATCTTAGGTCTATACCCTTCGGCATACTTTTCCCATGAACAATAATGTCCACTTGTAAAATTAAATCCGATTTCTTCTTTTCTATTAGTATCCCAAAGGTATTCGCTTCGCACCCGAATGAGAGCATCTGCACATTGTTGAAGACCATTTTCAGGAACCGGGATATTCAAAATCCCAATATGACCGTATTGCCAAAAATATTCAGACCCATCATAATTGATGATTTTGCTTCCGTAGGGCTTCAGTTTATAATTTCTGAGATACTCCTCAAAAGAACCGTTGGGATATCTAACACGTTCAAAACCCACAGGGACATTTACACGAGATGCAATCGAAAGGCTATCTTCATTAATAAGGCTTGACTCAGAAACCAGGGCAGTGACAGCATGTTGTACCGGTTTCATTTTGTAAGCAACGAAACATAGTATTGAAATAACTATCACAATGAACGGGATTCTCTTCATACTTTTTATATAAAAAAACCGATGCCTTTGCATCGGTTGATTATACGGTTAATGTATTAAACGCTTTTGAAGCGATACCATGGTGCTTTATCCACCAAAATCGTCAAAACGAATGTTTTCATCTGGAATACCAAAATCCTCACCCATTTTTTGAACAGCTTTGTTCATTAATGGAGGGCCACAGAAATACAATTCAATATCTTCTGGAGCTTCGTGGTGGTTCAAATAGTTATCAATAACACAATTGTGGATAAATCCGACAAATCCATCACCATCCGCATCGATATCTTCTTTCACCTTCCAATTGTCTTCTTCAAGAGGTTCGGATAACGCCAAGAAAAATCTAAAATTTGGAAATTCTTTTTCCAACCTATAGAAATGATCCAAATAGAAAAGTTCTCTTTTAGAACGTCCGCCATACCAGTATGTCACTTTTCTTCCTGTCTTTAATGTTTTAAACAAATGGTACAAATGGGAGCGCATTGGGGCCATACCGGCACCACCACCTACATACAACATCTCCGCTTCTGATTCATTGATAAAAAACTCACCATAAGGACCTGAGATAATGACATCATCTCCCGGTTTTAGATTAAAAATGTAGGAAGAAGCAACTCCTGGATTAACATCCATCCATCCGTTTTTGGAGCGGTCCCAAGGTGGGGTGGCAATACGAACATTCAACATAATCTCCCTTCCTTCTGCAGGGAAAGAAGCCATAGAATAGGCTCGTTCCACAAGTTCCGGATTTTTCATCACCAATGGCCATAACCCAAACTTATCCCACTCTGCTTGGAATTTATCCGGAGTTTCATGCTCTTCTGGGTGGGCCGTGATATCAATGTCAGCATACTTTATTTCACAAGGAGGAATTTCAATTTGGATATATCCACCTGCCTTGTAATTCATATCTTCAGGAATCTCAACTACAAATTCTTTAATAAATGACGCGACATTATAATTACGTACCACTTTTGCGGGCCATTTTTTGATACCAAAAACCTCTTCTGGAATTGTAATTTCCATGTCCTGTTTTACTTTCACCTGACAAGCTAGTCTTGCACCGTGCTGTAGTTCTTTTCTGGAAAAATGAGGTGTTTCCGTAGGTAGGGCTTCACCCCCACCTGAAAGTACATGACACTCACATTGTATACAAGTACCCCCACCTCCACAAGCTGAAGGCAAAAAGACCTTTTGATTTCCTAAAGTGGATAACAATGTTCCTCCCGAAGCAACTTCAATTTTCTTTTCCCCATTAATGGTCAAAGTTACTGGACCTGAAGGCGAAAGTTTTTCTTTGGTAAACAGTAGTAAGGCTACCAAAAGCAACAACAAAATAAGAAATGCGACAACCGTGATTACTATAGTACCTCCTGTACTTGTGGCTAAAATCATCTTTATTTGTTTAGGACTTCATTATAGGAAACTGCTTTTTCTTCATCTTCAATTTCCTTATTGATTTCTTTTTCTTCAATCGTTTTTTCTACTGTGGTATTGTTTGTACCCTCTGGTGGTTCATTATCACCAGTCAACATGCCTCCAAAACTCTGGAAACCGATTCCCATCAATCCTGTAATGATAAAGGTAATACCTAATCCTCGAAGTGGTGCAGGCACATTGGAGTATCTGATTTTCTCACGAATAGCAGCAATGGCAAGAATGGCCAAAAACCATCCAATACCCGAGCTCACTCCATAGTTCAAAGCCAGACCTAAGCTTGGAATTTCCCGAGCTTGCATAAACAGCGAACCTCCAAGAATTGCACAGTTTACTGCGATCAATGGCAGGAAAATACCCAAAGAATTATATAAAGATGGTGAAAACTTTTCTACCACAATTTCCACTAGCTGTACCATGGTGGCAATGGTAGCAATAAACAGAATAAATGAGAGAAAACTCAAGTTGTAATCCGCATATTCTGGACCTAACCATACCAATGCTCCATCTCTTAACAGATATTGGTCCAAAAGCCAATTTAATGGAACCGTAACTGCCAATACAAATATTACGGCCGCTCCCAATCCCACGGCAGTTGATACTTTTTTAGATACGGCCAAATAGGAACACATTCCCAAAAAGACCGCGAAAACCATGTTATCAATAAAGATGGACTTAAAAAATAACTCTAAATGTTCTAACATCTTTCTCTATTTATGCTTCTTCAATTAATGCTCTATTTCTGGAGCGTTGTACCCAGATAATGATACCTACAACAATCAATGCTGCTGGAGGAATAATCATAAATCCATTGTTTTCATAACCAATGGAGTACAAACCTGTTTTTGCAATAGGATCACCCAAAACTGGTATTCCAAACAAGGTTCCTGACCCGAATAACTCTCTAAAAAATCCAATAATTACCAAAATAACCCCATACCCTAAGGCATTTCCAATTCCATCCAAGAAAGAACGCCATACACCATTACCCAGGGCAAACGCCTCAAAACGTCCCATGATAATACAGTTGGTAATAATCAATCCCACAAAAACGGACAATGTTTTACTCAATTCGTAAGCGAAAGCCTTTAAAACTTGATCTACCACAATTACTAAGGTTGCTACCACAATAAGTTGAGCGATAATCCTAATTTTGGATGGAATCAAATTTCGTAAAAGGGAGATGACTATGTTACCGATTCCCATTACGAAAATCACGGAAATCGACATTACCAAAGAAGCTTTTAATTCTGCAGTAATTGCCAAAGCGGAACATATTCCCAATACCTGAATAGTAATCGGGTTGTTATCCGCTAAAGGGTCAAGTATAAGATTTGCATCTTTTTTTGATAGTAATGCCATTTCTAATTATTTCTGATTGTTTCCAAATAAGGTCTGTATAATTTCAAGGTCTCTTTTATCATAGCAGATACCCCATTCCCTGTGATGGTTGCCCCTGCGATAGCGTCCACTTCATTGTCTCCTTTATCTTCGTTAAGTGGATCATTATTGGTTTTTGAAACCGCGATACCTGAATAACTCTGTCCTTCCATCAAAGATTCACCAATAAAGTCATCCATAAAGAATCTAAGTTTTATGTTGGCTCCTAAACCTGCTGTTTCGCCTCTATGGTCAAAATACACGCCTTGAACCACCATGTCCTTATCAACAGACATAAAGCCCCATATGGCATCCCATAATCCTTTACCGTACATAGGCAACACATATAATTCTTCCCCATCCTTTTCTCCTGTGAAAAAAGGCAGTCTTGCATCTCCTCCCGCTTTAAAGGCTGCAAATTCTTTTTTCACATCAAGTAAGAAAGCCTGATTATCTTCTTCAATTTTACCATTCACCCAAACATATTGACCCTTTACTTCTTTAAAGAACCTATCCTCGACAACATTGGTAGGGATAAAATTTACGCCACTATCTGGGGTATTTTCATTGATTCCCATGGCATACAATATATTTTTTTGCTTCTCGAAACGTTGGTTCTCTTGAATTTTCCCACTAAGGCTAGAAGCAAGGAAGGCGAGCAAAGAGCCAACGACAACTACCATAACTACAGCAAAGATTACGGTATAACTATTTTTCTCAGTATTCAATGCCATAATTAAACAGTTTCGGTTTTAAGTTCTTCAACTTCACCTGATACTTTGGGAAGTATCGTAGCGTTTTTCAGTCGCTTCATTCTTCTTTTTACATTTCCTCGTACAACGTAGTGGTCAATGGTTGGTGCAAACACATTCAACAATAGGATAGCCAAGAAAACACCTTCCGGATATCCTGGATTGAACACACGAATCATAACGGACATGAATCCAATCAAGAACCCATAAACCCATTTTCCTTTGTTCGTTTGAGATCCAGTTACCGGGTCCGTGGCCATATATACAATTCCAAATGCCAGTCCACCGACCAGCAAATGTTGCCAGAATTCGAAATTCATTAACCCGTAGAACTTGCTATACTCTGGTATCCATCCTGCTTCCACAACACCATTGAAAATCAATCCCATGGCCAGGGAGCCCAATACCGCACTTAGCATGATTCGCCAGGAGGCAATTTTTGAAAAAACAAGAAAGAGGCCTCCCAATAGAATTAAGAAGGTAGACGTCTCTCCAACTGAACCCGGGACAAATCCAAAAAACATATCTGAAAGTGAATATGAAAAATCAGAATTTCCCTGAGCCAAATAACCCAAAATAGTTTCTCCGGAAATCGCATCTGCAGTACCCGCTCGTTCAACTGCTCCATGAACCCAAACCTTATCTCCACTCATCCAAGTTGGGTAGGCGAAGAACAAGAATGCACGAATAGTGAGGGCGGGGTTTAAAATATTCATGCCGGTACCACCAAACACTTCCTTACCAATTACCACGCCGAAAACAACTGCGATTGATAACATCCAAAGGGGTGTATCAACAGGTACAATTAAGGGAACCAGCATTCCTGTGACCAAATACCCTTCTTCAACTTCATGGCCTTTGATTACCGCAAAAACAAACTCGACTGCAAGCCCAACACCATATGAAACAATAACCAAAGGCAATATGGTAATTGCCCCCAACCAGAAATTATCCCAGGTAATAAAATGTTCTAGTATTGAGAAATTCTCTGGAAAACCATTAATAGCGGAATAGTGTTGATACCCTGCATTGAACATTCCGAACAATAGGCATGGCACCAAAGCCAAAATGACCGTGTTCATGGTTCGTTTTAAGTCGTCTACAGCTCTAATATGACCTCCCGAATGGGTAGTTTCATTAGGAGAATACAAAAAAGTATGTATAGCATTGAAGGCAGGGGCCATCTTTTTCCCCTGAAACTTAAGTTTGGTCTGATGTAACTTTTCTTTCAATCCCATAGTTTATCCAATTTCTTGATGTAATAAATCCAATCCTTCTCGGATTATTTGTTGGTGCGGTTGTTTTGAGGTACATATAAACTCCGTTAAAGAGAAATCCTCCGGAGCAACTTCATAGAGCCCCAACTGTTCCATTTCATCCAAATCTTTTACCATACAAGCCTTTAATAACTGTAATGGATAGATATCCAACGGAAAAACCTCCTCATATCTACCTGTAACCACAAAGGCGCGATGTTCCCCATTGGTATTGGTATCCAAATCATACTTCTTATTGGGCTGCATCCATGAAAAAGTCAACGCTCTTGTAGATGATATTTTATTGAAAACGGGCTTGTTCCATCCGAAGAATTCGTAATCATCACCTTCAGGAATTGCCGTAACGGTGTTGTTGTAGAATCCAAGATAGCCCTCAGGATGCGTTTTACTTCCTGTAAGCACATCTCCGTTTATCAGTCTGAATTTCTCCTGATTCACGCCGCTGGCATACAAAAAGGTGGAGATTTCTGCCCCAATCTTTGTTGTATAATACTTAGGTGATTTTACTACTGAACCTGCTAAGGCTATTACTCTTTCCGCATTAAACTTCCCTGTTAAAAGAAGTTCGCCAATAATTACCAAATCCTGAGGTGAAATGGTCCAAACTACTTCGCCTTTATTTATTGGGTCAATTCTATTTATTTGAGTCCCTACTAATCCTGATGGGTGGGGGCCACTTACTTTATGTACCGTGACTCCTTCCAGTCCGTCAAACGGAGAGTTACTGGATTTACCCACTGAAACATGAATCTCCCCAGGAGTTAGCTTACCAAGTGCAGTAATCGCAGTTTTCAATTCAGCTTCTTTTCCTTGAAGTGCAAAATCTGTATCCGCCGCCAAAGGCGCGGTAGCATAAGCTGAAATAAATATAGCTTTAGGTGTAGCGTCAGGATTTGCAATAATATCGTAAGGCCTTTGCTTGATAAATGGCCAAGCCCCTGATTTCAATAAAAAATCCCGAATTGCCATCCCATCTGCTGCGTTCAAGTCAGGTACAGTGTGCTCTATATACTCCTGACTCTTGTCCGCCAGTATTTTCAAAGTCAAGATTCTTCTTCGCGCACCTCTAACAATTTCCACAAGTTCACCACTCACAGGGGAAACAAAGCGCATTTTCTCATCGGTTTTGTTGAAAAAAAGCGGCTCCCCTGCCTTCACCTCTACCCCTTGTTTTACCAACATTTTTGGGGTTATTCCATGAAAATCATCAAGGTTTAATGCATATACGTTACTGGAAACGGCTTTGGAAAGAGTCTTTTCAGCTGACCCGACTAGGTTGATGTTCAACCCCTTTTTAATTCGGATGTCTTTAGACATATTTTGTAGACCTTATAATTACTTAAATAACGCTGCAAATTTAAAGCTTATCAAGGAAAATACCTTCTCCGAACAATGGTGCGTCATTTATTTATATCGATTCTAAATAAATTCCCCGCACAGTGCTGATTTGCTTCTATTTACTGGAGTAGTTTTTTTTTACCTTTAACCCAAAATAGAGCTATAAATGTTCAAAAGGATTAAACAAATTGTCTTTTTATTTCTTGTATGTACGGTCTCGGCACAAGTGCAAGAAGAAGTCAATCCTCCATCCAACATCAAAACCATTATTTTCAAAGGTCCAACGGAAGACCAATTCCCCGTAGTTAAACTAGGAGAACCCATAACCTTAGAGTTTGATGATTTAACGGCCAACGAGCAAGATTATTATTATAAGATCATTCATTGCGATTATGACTGGACTCCCTCACAATTGCTTAAATCTCAATACTTGGTGGGGATGGACAACCAGCGCATCATTGACTATGAAAACAGCTACACCACCCTTCAGCCCTATTCAAATTATAGATTAACAATTCCTAACGAGAATATCCGACTCCGAGTAACAGGAAATTATATGTTGGAGGTCTATAATATGGCAGGGGATTTGCAGTTCACGAGAAGATTTGTGGTATACAAAGATTTGGTACAAGTGGGTGGGGTTGTTCGTCGTTCCAGGGATTTTGATTATTTGAATGAGAAGCAAGTCGTTCAATTCTCTATTAACACCGCTGGTTTCCCGGTAGTCAATCCAAAAAAAGAAATCAAAGTTGCTATTATCCAAAATCATTTTTGGCCTACTGCTTTATACAATATTGTTCCACAATTTACTTTAGGTCAGGAACTTATATATCGCTATGATAAAGAGACTGGTTTTTTTGGTGGGAATGAGTTTTTAAATTTTGATACCAAAGATTTGAGAACGACGAATTTTGCAATATCACGAATTGAATTAACGGATTTATACCACCACTATCTTTTTGAAAACACATTCAGAAACAACCAAGAGTATACTTTTTTTCCTGACATTAATGGGGATTTTGTTGTCCGAACCCTTCAAGGTGAAGATGTTTCCCGCGAAGCCGAATACACCAAAGTTCATTTTAGTCTTCCCTATACTAATGACATTGGTCTGGACAATGTATACGTTATTGGAAAATTCAATAACTATACCATTGAAGAGGAAAATAAAATGTTCTTTAATGAGGAGAAAGGCAGAATGGAACTTCAATTGCCGATAAAACAGGGATTTTACAATTACAAATATGTTATCGAAAGAGAAGACGGCAGTATCGATTTGAATACGGTTAGCGGAAACTTTCACTTTACAGAAAACAACTATCTCATCTTGGTCTACTATCGTGATTTTGGGGAAATCTTTGATAGCATTATAGGCATTGGCTCCGTGAATTCCAGAAATATTACCAATTAAACTATCTTTAGCCTCAAACATTGCAAAGCAATGGATAACAAACCAAGCTTAATCAAAAAGGGGCGTTTTGAGCTAAAGTACCGCGGCACAAAATGTCTTAACTGCGGACATGAACTAGATATAAGCGACAAATTTTGTCCAAACTGTTCGCAAATGAACAGTACAAAGAAGGTAACGCTCAAAGACTTCTTTGACGAGTTTTTCTCAAGTTTGGTAAACTATGATTCCAAGCTGCTCAAGACACTTTCAGCACTTTTAATCAGACCAGGAACTATCACCAAGGATTACATCTTGGGCAAGAGAATAGCCTACACCAATCCCTTCCGATTTCTGCTAAGCTTGGCTTTTCTGTATTTTTTGATGTTTACCTATAATTCCACTTTTTCTGACTTTGACAGACAGTTTAGTGGTTTTGATGAGAAAATAATAAATCAGGTGCGTCCCCTTTCTTATGCACTGGACTCCACTAATGTTCTTAAGGACTCTTTAGCTTTGAATGAAAATGCTCAAAAAGCATTAAAACAACTAGATTCCCTAGATAAAAACGAACTTAAAATATCAGAAACACTACAAGGTTTAGATTCGATAGTAGACTTTGACCCGAAGAAATTCAAGGAAGACAATGACTCTCTGATTTTATCCAATCCCGCAAAGTATTATAAATCCGTTCTGAATGAAAGCTCTATCACCAGCAGAACTATGAAGAAAATGGATTTTTTTACTGTGGTTATCCGAAATGATTCTATTTATTCTTTTAATGATGCCGTAGCAAAGTATCAAATTGAAAATAGACGAAGTAACCGAATGCCCTTTAATGCAGCGGCTAGTTTGCTGCGGGTTATTCAAGCTCCGGGCAGCTTTATAAATGCCACTATTGGAAAGCTTCCCTTTGTAATATTTTTCTTCCTTCCCATCTTCACAGCATTCATTTGGTTGGTGTACATCAGAAAAAAATATACCTACACCGATCATCTTATTTTTAGCTTCCATAACCAGTCTTTATTATTTATCTTGCTCATCCTTAGCCTGATAATAGATAGTATTTTTAATACGGCCAGTGCAGGTTGGTTTTTGTTGATTTTTGGAATTTATCTGTACAAAGCCATGCGAAAATTTTACGGGCAAGGAAGATTTAAAACAATTGTTAAGTACATCTTTCTGAATACGATTTTTGTCTTTTTGGCATTTTTCATAGCAATTTTGCTGTTCGCAGGAAGTGCATTTACCTACTAAGCCTATGTTTACCCAAGTTACCAAAGGAATTAAAGTATCCGTAAAGACGAATTTTGAAGGCACTTTTTTCAAAAATTATAAAGTGCATTACGCATTCGGTTATACCATTACCATTGAAAATCAAAGTAAGTTTCCGGTGCAGCTTTTAGCACGCCACTGGGATATCTTCGATTCACTTAAGGAGATGGAAACCGTAGATGGTGAGGGAGTCATTGGAAGGAAACCCGTGATTCAACCAGGCAAATCCCACACCTATAGTTCTGGATGTCTTCTTGCATCACCAATTGGCGCAATGATGGGTTATTATCACATGGTTAATTTGGGCAATTCTCAAGAATTTGAAGCAGAAATACCTTTATTCAAGTTTGCAGCTCCCTTTGCTATAAATTAAAAAATCCTCATTATTTATTCTTGATTATTTTTGTGGACATGTCCCAAAATCGTAATCAATTTGTCAAGTTATGCATCCTTTGAAGAGCCGGATTGCTGGCAAAAATGTCGTAAAGTTAGACTCTGGTTGGAAAATTTCATCGCTAACAAAATAAATGAGAAGGATTTTGACATGATTCAGAATCTTCGCAGAGCAGGACGCTCATCCACAAGAAATA
The DNA here is from genome assembly GCA_039191905.1 of Bacteroidota bacterium. Classification (GTDB taxonomy): domain Bacteria; phylum Bacteroidota; class Bacteroidia; order Flavobacteriales; family Flavobacteriaceae; genus Flagellimonas. The sequence continues at coordinate 22,608 of JBCCXJ010000001.1, forward strand.
TAGCAGAAGGATTTGGAAGATTTCACTACAAGGAAAACATTCAATTCTGTAGAATAAGTAGAGGGTCTTTATTTGAAATTAAAGTCGATTTGATTATTTGCCTTGACGAAAATAGGGTTTCTGAGAAAGAAGTAAGGCAAGGACTCTCGTTAACAAATGATGCTATTTTCTCTATTAATGGCTACATAAAATATCTAAATAGCAGGGTAAATAATCAATAATTAATAATCCCTTATTCCCTTAATCTTTTAGTACATTTGGTGACATTTTTAAATTTAAAAATTTCACCAACATGGGAAAAGGCTTCTTTCAAGTTCCAACAGCATTTAATGAACCCGTAAAAAGCTATGCTCCTGGCACTCCAGAGCGAGAAAGCGTACTTAAGCAATACAAGGAATACTACACTTCTCAGGTTGAAGTTCCACTGTATATTGGAGCAAAACAAGTTAAAACAGGCAACACTAAACCTATGTCTCCTCCCCATGAGCATAAGCATGTTGTGGGACAATACCATGTTGCAGAAAAAAAACATATCGAAGAAGCCATTGCCAATGGTTTAGAATCTCGAGATAAGTGGGCCAACCTAAATTGGGAACAGCGAGCTGCAATTTTCTTAAAAGCAGCGGAGCTAATTGCCGGACCATATCGAGCTAAAATAAATGCTGCCACAATGATGGCGCAATCCAAAACAATTCACCAAGCAGAAATTGATGCCGCTTGCGAGTTGATTGACTTTCTACGCTTTAATGTAGAGTATATGTCACAGATATATGCAGAACAGCCAGACTCTGCAGATGGCATTTGGAACCGAGTAGAATATCGTCCACTGGAAGGTTTTGTTTACGCCATTACGCCTTTCAATTTTACTGCAATTTCCGGAAACCTCCCAGCCAGTGCGGCCATGATGGGCAATGTGGTTTTATGGAAACCCAGTGACAGCCAAGTATATTCTGCCAAAGTAATTATGGATGTATTCCAAGAAGCTGGTTTACCTGCTGGAGTCATCAATATGGTTATGGGCGACCCTGTAATGATTACGGAAACTGTATTGGCAAGTCCAGATTTTTCTGGAATACACTTTACAGGTTCAACCTTTGTTTTTAAAGAGTTATGGAAACAAATTGGCACCAACATCCATACGTATAAAACCTATCCAAGAATTGTTGGGGAAACAGGAGGTAAGGATTTTATTGTGGCTCATCCAACAGCAAAACCTCGACAAGTGGCTACAGCTATTACCCGCGGAGCATTCGAATTCCAGGGGCAGAAATGTAGCGCAGCATCTCGTGTTTATTTGCCAAAATCCACTGCGGATGAAGTATTGGATTTAGTCAAGAAAGATATTGCTTCTTTTAACAAACCAGGGTCTCCCGAGGACATGTCAAATTTTATTACTGCGGTAATTCACGAAGGTTCTTTTGATAAATTGGCCAAATACATCGACCAAGCAAAATCAGATTCTACCGCTGAAATCATTGCGGGAGGTGGTTATGATAAGTCAGTGGGCTACTTTATTGAACCTACCGTTATTTTAACAACTGACCCAAAATATACCACTATGGAAACCGAGCTTTTCGGACCTGTTGTCACCGTATATGTATATGACGACAATCAGTGGGAAGCAACCCTTCAATTGGTTGATTCTACATCAGAATATGCATTGACCGGTGCGGTAATGAGTCAAGACCGCTATGCAATTGACCGGGCGACTCAAATCTTGCAAAATGCTGCGGGCAACTTTTATATTAACGATAAGCCAACAGGTGCGGTGGTAGGTCAACAACCTTTTGGTGGAGCTAGAGCTTCGGGAACAAATGATAAAGCAGGTTCTGCCCAAAACCTACTACGTTGGGTATCGCCCAGACTCATAAAAGAGACTTTTGTAACTCCCGAAGATTATCGATATCCATTTTTAGGTTAGTAGAAAAAGACAGGTATGCGTGCTTTGTTCCTTATTCCGCCCGAAGTACATTTACTTGACATAACCGGACCTGCACATTTGTTTTACGAAGCAAAAGAATATGGCGCGAATATTGAAACCCACTATTTAGCAATGGATGATTGCAATGATCAGGAATTGTCCAGCGCGGGTCTCGCTTTTGCTCAATTAAAACCGTTCTCAGATTTTAGCTTAAATGAAAATGATTTGCTTTTCATTCCAGGCCTGGAATCGCATTTGTTCCATGCTCCTGATTTTTCAGAGAACTTTGCCACTTTCATTAGCTGGTTGAAAACGCAATTTGAACGTGGTGCAAAACTTTGTTCAGTTTGCACAGGAGCCTACATACTTGGGTATGCCGGTCTGCTTGATGGGAAAGAATGCACCACACACTGGAAATACTTTAAAGATTTTGAAATTCGATTCCCAACGGCGAAACTTTTACAAGATAGATTGCTCGTAAAAAATGATACTATCTATACAAGCGCAGGGGTGGCGTCAGGGATTGATCTTTCTTTATTTATTCTAGAAGAACTGTATGGTTCTGTATTCGCCTCTAAAATTGCTAAGGAAGTTGTGATTTACTTGCGTCGCTCTCCAAACGACCCTCAGCTAAGCGTGTTCTTACAATATCGAAATCACATCGAAACTCGAATTCATCAGGTTCAGGATACATTGGCACAAAATCTTGAAGACAAATTTGTCATCGAGGATTTAGCGGAAAAGGTACATATGAGCCCAAGAAACCTAACTCGACTATTTAAGAAAACTACGGGTACCACCATTGGTCATTATTTAGAAAAACTGAGGGTAGAAAAAGCTGTGCAATTATTGGCAAATGGTGAAAAAGTGAATTCTGTGACCATTGCTTGCGGCTTAAAAAGTAGCAATCAATTGCGCACACTGCTCAAAAAATATACAGCGTCCCTTCCCTCGGAGTTATCCCTTTAGCATGTCCTGATTCTGCGCTAGATTGTCCTTCGTATCTATAATGTTCGTTTCTATGTTTGTATTTCAAAACGTCAAAAAATGAACAGAATCGCTCTATTTTCAGTTTTCTTTTTAGCAACATTTGGTATTATGGCTCGGTACAGCGAAATCCCCGCTTCAAAGTACATATGCCCTCCATGTAATAATTCTTGTGATGCAGTAGAACATGATGTTCCAGGAGTATGTGCACATTGCAATATGGTATTGATTAAAAAAAGTGACTCAAAAACCATAGCGTTTTATCTTCAGGATGGTGTGGAAGTTTTGGATTTTGCAGGTCCAATGGAAGTTTTTGCCTATGCTGGATACAAAGTATTCACCGTTTCCGCAACCAAAAAGCCCATTATATCACAGGGTATTTTGGGGATAGTACCAAATTATAGCATTGAGGATGCACCTCAAGCAGACATTCTTGCCTTTTTTGGAGGAAATTCCAATGCCGCAACCAATAATCCAAAAGTAATTGAATGGATTAGAGACCAGAAGCACGTGCAATATCACTTTTCAGTATGCACTGGAGCCTTTATTTTGGCCGAAGCGGGTATTTTAAATGGAAAAACTGCCACTACCTTTCACAATGCTTTGGATAATTTAGAACGTTCATATCCTAAAGTTGATGTACGCAAGAATGTTCGTTTTGTGGATAATGGGAATGTAATCACAACCGCTGGTATCTCGGCCGGTATAGATGGTGCCTTACATCTAGTTGCCAAGCTTCAAGGTTTGAACGCGGCGAGAAGAACTGCATATTATATGGAATATGACAATTGGAAAGTTGGTGATGGGCTTATTCTTTCAAGTGATAATCCGTACCAAAATCAACTATCCAGTGAGGAATTACAGGCATTCATAGGCCAATATCAATTTGATGAAAACGACACAATTGATGTAGCCGTGAACCCTCAAGATGGAGTTCTTTATGCCACTATTAATGAAATGGCCCATCCCATATACCATGAGCAAGGAGATATTTTTTCTGATGAAACCAATAGTCCAATATATTTTAAACGCAATAGTTCGGGAGTAGTTATTGGATATTCAAAAAGTCAAAATGGGAAACTCTTTGCGAAATATTAATTCTTGCAAATTAAGGCTAAGCGTTTTATCCCTGTTGATAAAACTACATTATTGGTTATCTTTAGAAAATCCTGAAAATCAGGAGCTATTCAACCATTAATTACGCTATCAACATGAAAAAAATTTTAATTCTATTCTTGGGCACGCTGTACTTTTCTGCTATGGCTCAAGAAGACCAACTGGTACAGCAAACCATTAAAGGTATTTTAACCCAAAACCAAGGGCAAGTTATTCAATTGGCTGAAGCCTTTTCTGAAGAACAATATGATTGGAGGCCTATGGAAGGGGTAAACTCTGTAGGAGAGGCCCTGTTGCATGTTGCGGGAGGGAATTACTTTCTAGCTTCAAAGTTAGGATTTCCACCTCCTGAAGATGTAGATATGATGAACTTAGGTAAGATTACCGGAAAAGAAAACATCATCGCGACCTTAAAGAAATCGAACGAATTTGTTCTGGATAAAATTACCCAAGTGGAATCTTCTAAATTTGGTGATGAAGTGGATTTCGGTTTTGCAAAATTAAATACACTTTCAGGCCTTTTGGTTATCATGGAGCACAATGGAGAACACAAAGGGCAGTTGATTGCCTATGCCCGTTCCAATGAAGTTACACCACCTTGGAGTGTGCAACAATAATGAAAAGGCCCCGTTTACAGGGGCTTTTTTAGTTTCCTCATAGCAAGGAATTCAACCTTTAAATTTCTGAGGTAGATATACCACCTTTTTCGTTTCAAAGAAGTCATCAGCGAAAAATTCATTTAGATCAAAGGTTTGAGCTGTAGAATACTCCTTTAATTCTTCAGTCAAATCCCCTCCTTTTAAATAAAGAATACCATTTCTTCGCTCATGAGTAGAATTTTTCTTGATTTTACCTTTGGTCCATCTCACAAAAGTAGGCATAGCTGCTACCGCTCTGCTTACAATAAAATCATATTCACCCTCCAAATCTTCCACCCTACTATGGACAGCTCGTACATTTTCTAATTCAAGACCATCCATAACTTCTTGTACTACCTTTATTTTTTTGCCGATGGCGTCCACCAATGTAAATTGCGTTTCTGGAAATAGAATAGCCAAAGGTATCCCCGGAAAACCGCCTCCTGTGCCCACATCCAAAATTTCGGCACCTTCATTAAACATCTGAACTTTGGCAATTCCCAAAGAATGCAAAACATGTCTTAGATATAGCTCATCAATATCTTTTCTGGAAACCACATTGATTTTGGCATTCCAATCCTGATACAATTCTTCCAACGCATTAAAATGATTTTTCTGCGTATCATCCAGATTATCAAAGTATTGCAATATCAAGTTTGCATCCATGTCGGTCTATGTTAATTTTGGCTAAAATAATACTTTTGGCTTCCTATACCCGTTTTCAAAAAAGGGATGGCCTATGGTGGTCATTTTCGTTACATTTGTAAAAAATCTTTTTCATGGAAAGGAATACCATACGGTTTTCAAGAAAAGACTCCGCTCAATTTTTCAAAACACTAAATAAAAGAGTCAATCAATACTTTAACGAAAACAACATAAAGAAAACTGGTAATTGGAAACTTCATCTTAAAACAATTATCATGTTTGCCGTCTTTCTGACCCCCTATTTTTTAATGCTAACCTTAAATTTACCTTTTTGGGCCTATTTGCTTTTATCCATTACTATGGGTGTAGGTATGGCCGGTGTAGGTATGAATGTTATGCATGATGGAAACCACGGTTCATATTCCAACAAAAAATGGGTCAATAAAATAATGGGAAGTTCCATATATATTTTAGCCGGGAATGTCTACAATTGGCAAGTACAACACAATGTACTGCACCACACGTACACCAACATTCACGAGCATGATGAGGATATGGAAGCAGGAAGGGTACTGCGTTTTTCAAAGCATGCCGAGTGGCGCAAACACCATAAATTTCAGCACTTTTACTCCATTTTACTCTATGGACTGTTGACTTTCAACTGGGCTATCACCACTGATTTTCAACAAATGTACCGTTACATGAGACGAAAGCTTTCTTATGGAAAACTGCCCAATCCTGTAATTAACTGGAGTACGCTGGTAATTACCAAAGTCATTTATCTGACCATTTGGATTGTATTGCCGCTGATTTTTGTAGAAATACCCTGGTGGCAGGTCCTTTTAGGGTTTTTTATAATGCATTATGTGGCAGGTGTAATTCTAAGTGTAATCTTCCAATTGGCACACATTGTAGAAGATGCGGAAACACCACTGCCGGATGAAACGGGCAACATGAAGAATACTTGGGCCATTCATCAGCTATTTACTACCGTGAATTTTGGTACCCGCAACAAAATTATGAATTGGTTCACAGGTGGACTCAACCACCAAGTAGAACACCATATTTTTCCGAATATTAGCCATATACACTACACAAAAATTTCCAAAATTGTGAAACAAACGGCTAAGGAATTTAATTTGCCCTACAACGAATATAAAACTACCAGAAAAGCTATAATTTCGCACTTCAAGCATTTGAAAGAGCTCGGTAAAAATCCAGCTCTACAGTATCAGTAAAACGATTGGAGATATGAGTAACCAATTATCCGATAGAATTAACAGTTTAGTTCCATCGGCAACCCTTGAAATGGCGGCAAAAGCCAGAGAACTTAGAGCGGAAGGCAAAGATATTATAGGGCTTAGTTTGGGGGAACCAGACTTTAAAACTCCTGACTATATTCGAGAAGCAGCAATTCAAGCGGTCAATGATGGTTACAATTCCTACACTCCAGTAGATGGCTATGTAGAACTGAAAGATGCCATTATCACGAAATTTAAAAGAGATAATGGACTTGATTATAATCGTTCACAAATTGTAGTTTCCACAGGTGCAAAACAGGCTCTTTACAATGTGGCACAAGCCTGTTTGAATCCAGGTGATGAAGTAGTATTACCATGCCCGTATTGGGTTAGCTATAGTGATATTGTAAAGCTTACTGGCGGGGTTCCTGTTGAGGTGGCCACTTCAATCGAAACTGATTTCAAAATGACTCCAGAGCAGTTAGAGGCAGCCATTACTCCTAAAACCAAAATGCTGTGGTACAGTTCGCCCTGCAATCCTAGTGGTTCTATTTACAGTAAAGAAGAACTTAGAGCATTGGCTGATGTATTACAAAAGCATCCTCAAATTGTGGTTGTTAGCGATGAAATCTATGAGCATATCAATTACGGGGTAACGGAACATGCTTCCATGGGAGCTTTTGAGGACATGTATGACCGAACAGTTACCGTAAATGGCGTGGCCAAAGCATTTGCTATGACCGGTTGGCGAATTGGATACATTGGCGCTCCCAGTTATATAGCAAGAGCATGTAATAAGCTTCAGGGCCAGGTTACTAGTGGTGCCAACTGTATTGCACAACGTGCCGTTATTACAGCACTTTTAGAGCCACCAAGTCGTGTAAAGTATATGGTGGATGAGTTTAAAAGCAGAAGAAAGCTTATTTTAGAATTACTCCAAGGGATTCCAGGTTTTAAATGCAATGAACCTCAGGGAGCCTTCTATGTGTATCCTGACGTCAGTGCTTTCTTTGGAAAAACCCTGAATGGAAGACCAATAAACAACGCTTCCGATTTTGCTATGTACTTACTGGAAGAAGCTAATGTGGCAACCGTTACTGGAGATGCATTTGGGAACGGGAACAGTATTCGTATTTCGTATGCGGCAAGCGTTGATGAAATAAAAGAAGCGATTGCAAGAATTGCTTCTGTAGTTCAGTCCTAAAACTTTAGGTCTTTTTCCAGAAGTAAGGAGTTAGAAGGATTAACACGGTAAAGAGTTCCAATCTTCCCAAAAGCATTAAAAAAGCACACCACCATTTTCCTGCATTCGGCAAACCGTTATAGTTGCTCACTGGATTTAAACCGCCCAAGGCTGGTCCAACATTACCTAGAGACGAAGCCGAACCACCAATTGCAGACATAAAATCCAACCCTAAAAACCCTAGAACCAAAGAACCTACAATAAACAGCAACATATATAGCACAAAGAAGGCAATGATGTTGTAAACAATATGTTCTGTGACTGTTTTGTTATTGTAACGAACTGGAATAATGGCATTGGTGTGAAGTGTACGTTTAAATTCCAAAAGGCCATTTTTTATAATCAACAAATGACGCATTACCTTAATGCCGCCGGCAGTTGATCCTGCTGAACCTCCTAAAAACATGATTCCGAAGAAAAAAACGGTCAAAAATGGCGTCCATCCAGTAAAATCTGCAGTTACGAAACCGGTTGTAGTCACCACGGCGATAACTTGAAACAACCCGTGCCTAAAGGCGCTCTCCCTTTCACCCCAAACCATAGGATGGAAATCAGAAACCTCAACATTGGCTTTAAAATAAATCACTAGAGCCACTATCAATGTAAACAGAACGATAAAACTAGTATAGTATTTAAACTCTTCATCTTTTAGGATACGCTGCACTTTTCCGGTAAATGCAAAATAACTCAACACAAAATTGCTTCCCGCCAAAAACATAAAGAGAATGATGATGTATTGAATCAAAGGTTCATGGTTCCAAAAGGCGACACTTGCATTCTTTGTGGAAAAACCTCCTGTAGATAAGGTCGCCAAACTGTGATTGATGGCATCAAAAAAAGACATGCCCGCTAGCTTTAGCAGTATGGTTTCCGCAAGAGTATAACCCACATAGATAAGCCACAGTCTTTTTGCAGTATCTGTAATTCTTGGATGTAATTTATCCCCCCCTGGGCCAGGAGCTTCTGCGGCAAACAACTGCATTCCTCCAATTCCCAACAAGGGTAAAATAGCTATGGCCAAGACAATGATACCCATACCTCCTATCCAATGTGTGAGACTCCTCCACAGCAGAATACCCTTAGGTAAAGCTTCAATATCGTTTAGTATTGAAGCTCCTGTGGTTGTGTATCCAGAAATGGTCTCGAAAAACGCATTAGTGACTGATGGGATGGCTCCAGAAAATATATAAGGAAGGGAACCTGATAGTGACATAACCACCCAACCCAAAGTAACTACTAGGTATCCTTCTCTTCGCTTTACTTCCTTTTTATGACCCCTTGTGTAAAACATGGCCATGACCCCAAAGAGCATGGTTACTATTGCAGCCAAAGCAATATCCAAGGTGGCACCATCTTTATAAAGTCCACTGGCAAAAGCAGCTAGAAGCATAAAAGAGCCATTGCACAAAAGCAATAGACCCATAATATGTACAATAATTCTAGTATTAAGCCCCATTATAGGAATAACTTTTCTATCCGGGAAATGGCTTTAGGTTTTGAGCAAACTACAACACGGTCTCCTTCCATAATTCTAAAATCCCCTAAAGCAATGATGCCCTTGCCATCACGAATAACACCACCGATAATGGCTTCTCTCGGAAAATTGAGTTCCCTGATAATCTCACCATTTACCAACGAATTCGCTTTTACTTCGAATTCTAGAATTTCTGCAGTCAAATTGTTAAGGCGTGTTAAAGCCAAAACTTCTCCTCTGCGGATATATCTAAAGATATTATTGGCTGCTAATAGCTTTTTGTTAATCAACGTATCAACACCAATAGAATGAGACAACTGGAAATAATCCATATTCTCGACCAAGGCAATGGTCTTCTTTATTTTTTTGGATTTAGCCACCAAACAGGACATGATGTTCGTTTCTGAATTCCCTGTAACTGCTATGAAAGCATCCATGGATTCAAGGCTTTCCTCATCCAAAAGTTCCACGTTGCGTCCATCCCCATTAATGACCAAAGCATGTGGAATATCATCTGCTATATCAAAAGCCTTTTCTTTATTTTTTTCAATGAGTTTGACATTGAACTTTTTCGTGCAAAGGTCTCTCGCTGTTTTGTAACCGACCTTACTCCCACCAAGGATCATCACATTTTTAATCTCCCTTTTTTGCATACCTGTGAGCTTGTACAATTCATCCACACCCCCAGCTGAGGTGATAAAGTATACTTGATCTCCTTCTTTAAAAACCGTATCTCCGCGGGGGATTACAGTGAACTGGGTTCCCATACGCTGTAAGGCGATGGGCATAAAATGCAGTTCAGGGAAAATGTTGGCCGCCTCTTTGACCATTTTACCTACAAAAGGTGCGGACTTGGGTAGAAATACCCCAATCATGGTCAAAAGCCCCTCTTCAAATTCGTAGGTATCATTAAATGCAGACTGATTGAGAAGCAACTGAATTTCAGTGGCAGCCAATTCTTCTGGAGAAATAAGTTCATCAATACCAAGTTCATCGAACTTGATTACATCTTTATTATCTACGAATTCAGTATTTGAAATTCGAGCAATAGTACGCTTGCAGCCCAATTGCTTGGCCAACAGGCATAATGTTAAATTTGTGGTCTCCGAGGCCGTGACCCCAATTACCAATTCCGAATTTTCCACCCGAGCTTCCCTAAGAACCTCAATAGATGTGGCATCACCACGTAATACACGAATGTCCAAATGGTTATCCGCATACGTTAAACTCTCTTTATCCGTATCAATCAACGTGATATCTTGGGCTTCATAAGACAATAACTTCGCCAAATGAAAGCCTACCTCACCTGCTCCCGCAATAATTATCTTCATTGATTACAATAAACTATTTGTTCGAAAAGATTTTTTCTGCATGCTCCGCTGTAAAAAGTAAACAGGTCACATTTCAAAGGGCTAGTACCTCGCATAAAATGGAAAGATTTCCGTATTTCCGGGTCAAAATTACACAATTATTTTATACTCCTTCCATAACCCGAAGTCGTATATTTGCGGGCAAATTGCTATTATGTCTCAGAAAGTCAATCCATATAAAGATTCCGAACTCGGAAAAAAGGAGCAAGTCAAACAGATGTTTGATACCATTTCTGGCAATTATGATGGTTTAAATAGGGTGATCTCCTTTGGAATTGACATAAAATGGAGAAAAAAAGTAGTAAAGTTGGTGGGCGCAAAATCACCAGAAACCATACTGGATATTGCGACCGGAACAGGTGATCTGGCCATTGCTCTTGCCACTACAGGTGCCAAAAAGGTGGTTGGCTTAGATATTTCATCGGGCATGCTTGAGGTAGGCAAGGAAAAAGTAGCCAAAAAAAGTTTGGATAGCACCATTGAAATGGTGTTGGGCGATAGTGAAAATTTAGCCTTTGAAAATGATACGTTCGATGCTATTACTGTGGCTTTCGGGGTAAGAAATTTTGAAAACCTTGAAAAAGGCTTGGGAGAAATTCTTCGAGTGCTGCGTCCTGGCGGACAGTTTGTTGTTTTAGAAACCTCCGTACCTACGAAATTTCCCTACAAACAAGGATATGCCTTCTACACCAAATACATTCTACCCGGTATAGGAAAATTGTTCTCAAAAGACCGCTCTGCCTATAAATACCTTAGCGAATCTGCCTCAGTTTTTCCACATGGAAAAGACTTCAACAATATTTTGGCCAAAATTGGGTTTATAGGAATAGAGAACATGCCCCAGACATTTGGGGTGGCATCCATTTATGTGGCGACAAAGTAATTGAATGAAAAACATCCTATTTCCTCTTTCCCTGTATCTTTTTTTTTGTACAGGTGTTCTGGCTCAGTTTAAAAAGGACCCAGTTCTCAATCTTCAAAATGAAGATTTAAAACTGTTGAATTGGGGCTATTACCTTGGATTTAACCAATATGATTTTCAATTTGAATATGAAAATGACATTGGCCAAGATATTTTGGTCGACACTTCTTTAGGCTTTAATGTGGGATTAATTGGTGAGCTTAGAATCAATGAATTTTTAGATGCTCGTTTCGAGCCTGGTTTGTTGTATACTCAGCGTTTATTGGGTTTTCCAGGTTTTACAGACCCACAAGATGCCTTGCGTGAGGTTCGCTCCACCTACATCCGATTTCCTCTTTTACTTAAAGTAAGTGCCAGACGTTTTGGCAACTGGAAACCCTACATAACCGGAGGAGTCTATACCTCACTTAATCTAGGTGCAAAAGAAGATAGCCTAGACGATAACAGTAGCGGAGAATTCCGAATGAAACAAAATGTCTATGGCTATGAATTGGGCTTTGGTATTGATTTTTATACAGAATACTTCAAGTTTTCACCTTCCATACGAGGAGTTTTCGCCTTGACTGATGAGCTTGTTCCTGATAACGACCCAAACAGTCCTTGGACAGGGAATATTAATGCCATGCGAACTCGTGGTATCTTCATCAATTTCACCTTTGAGTAAAAGGGCTTAGTTTCAACTTCTTCGTATCTCGTTAAGCAAAATGGCAGTCGCCGAAGCAACATTCAAACTTTCCGTAGTCCTTTTTCCAAACTGAGGAATTCCAATACGATGTGAAATCCTTTCTTCTATAGGTTTTGAAATACCATTGGCTTCATTTCCCATAACTAAAATCCCATGCGGAAAAAAAGATGCTTCATAATGAGAATTTCCATCCATAAAAGTTCCCACAATGGGAACGGTTTTGTTTTTGTCAAAAAATTCAGCAAGTTCCAAATAATGAATATTGACCCTTGCAATTGAGCCCATGGTAGCCTGTAGTACCTTAGGATTATAACAGTCTACCGTATCTTTTGAACAAATCAGATGTTTGATATTAAACCAATCACACAATCGAATGATAGTTCCCAAATTCCCAGGGTCGCGAACAGCATCTAAAGCAACCACCCAACTATCTATAGTCGGTTTCTCCAATTCTGGCATATAAAAAACACCCAGTATTCCACTGGGATGGCTTTGACTGCTCATTTGAGAGAGAATTCCCGACGAAACCAGAATAGCCGAATCGCCTAAAATAAATCTATACTCCTCTTTATCAACAAAAACCCCGTAAGGCTTTATCTCAGATTCCATAATTTCCTGAACTGTCTTCAGACCTTCAACTACGAATAAGCCATGTTGATTTCGGTACTTTTTTTGCTGTAAGCTTGTAACTAGTTTAATTTGGTTTTTGGTAACCATCTAAATCGTTAATTTTGGCGCCTATGAGGGTTCTTTTCCGTGAAATGGGTAACAAGGCAAAAATAGGATTATTGTTGCTCATGGCTACCTTTATGGGATGTAATACCTTAAAAAAGGTAGATGATGATGAACTTCTGCTCACCAAAAATTCAATCTTTGCAGATGATCAAAAGGTTAGCGATGAAACCATCAAAAGCCTTATCACCCAAAAACCAAATAGTAATCTACTCGGATACCCCCTTCGTCTCAATTTGTATAATCTGGCCAAGGAAAATCCAGATTCTTCCTTCCAAAACTGGTTGCACCGAAAAGAAAAAAGAGAGAAACGGCTGAATCGATTGCTTTCCAAAAAGCAAGTAGTGCGCTTACAAGAATCCTTTGTGGTAAAGGGAGCCAGTGAATTTTTAAAACGAATCGGTGAGGCTCCTGTGATTATAGATACCAGTTTGTCCCAGGAATCCGTGGACCGAATTAAAGCCTATTATAATAGCAAGGGGTATTTCAACAACACGGGGTCTTATACTATAGAAAAGTCCAAAAGAAAAAAAAGAGCTGGTGTTGCTTACCAAATCAATTTGGGAAAACCTTACGTTCTTGATACCATCTACAAGAACGTCTTATCTCCGGATTTGGATTCAATTTATAACAGCACCATAGACCTTTCTTTAATAAAGAAGGGAGAGCAATTTGATTTGGCCAATTTCAATAAAGAAAGGGAACGCCTCACTACTTTATTTAGAAACTCCGGGGTGTATAATTTTCAGGAAAGCTCGATAAACTATGATATTTCTCGGGATACTATTAGAGCATCGGACGATCAACTCATGGAGGTCCAGTTAAATGTTCAAAATCCGGCAGGGGGCAATCCTACAGATTCTACCAACACGTACAAAGTCCACAGATTCAATAAAATAAATATTTACAGTGATTACCTTATTGGAAGTTCTTCAGATTCTTTAAATTCGATTGAATATGAAGACTACACCATTTTCTATAATGATAAATTAAAATACAAGCCGAAAGCTTTGGCGGATGCCATCTTTTTTCAAAGTGATAGTATTTATAGAGACTTGGATAGAATACGTACCTATCGACAAATTACTAACCTTAATACCTTTAAGTATCCGAACATTGAGTTTATACCAGATTCAACGGATACTCAATTGAACACCAATATTTATTTGGCGCCTCGCCCCAAGTTCTCTTTGGCCCTGAATTTTGATGTTACTCATTCTAATATTCAACGTTTGGGTACTGCCCTAAGTGCCTCTGTGATTACTAGGAATGTTTTTGGTGGGGCGGAAACCCTAAACATCTCTGCAAGAGGTGCAATCGGTCTTTTAAGTGATGCCTCTTTGATTCCTGGGGAAACTTTTACATCAGAAATCGGTGGAGATATCAACATTACCTTTCCACGAATTTGGTTTCCGATAAGCACAAAAAAGGTAATACCCTATTATATGCTTCCCCAAACCCGATTTTTAGTGGGAACCAATTTCCAGCAAAACATTGGTCTGGACAGACAGACTTTGAATACCATCCTGTCCTATAACTGGACCCCTAACCAAAGCCTTAAGAACGATATTGAGTTGATGAACGTTGAGTTCGTCCGCAATACAAATCCAGAACGCTTCTTCAATATTTACCGAAACACCTTCAGCAACTTAGATAATATTGCTGATGAAATCGAAGACGACCCTCAGTTTTCAGACTTCTTCGAGTTTAATGAAAATACTATGGAACCCGTACTTACCATACCTGAAGGTGCCAATGCTTTTATCAACGCCGTTCAGAATGGAGAAGTACAGGCACTGGATGAAGAACAAGTCAGTGATGTAAACAGTATAGAAGAAAGGCAACAGCGCCTCACGGAGAACAACCTCATTTTTGCAAGTAGTTACACTTTCACCAAAAACAGTAAAACAGACATCAACGATAACGACTTCTATCAACTAAGGGCTAAAATTGAGAGTGCTGGTAATGCCTTATCATTTTCTTCAAGCGTTATACCTTTTAATGAAAACGAAGATGGCCAACTGTTGGTATTTGGCGTACCCTTCTCCCAATACATTAAGACTGAACTTGATTACATTAAACATTGGGATTTGGGAGGTTCAGAAGTTTTTGCCTTACGTTCATTTTTTGGTTTGGCCATTCCCTATGGAAATTCTGAAAGTATTCCTTTTGTACGGAGTTATTTTGCAGGAGGTTCCAATGATAACAGGGCATGGAATGCTTATGAACTTGGTCCTGGAAGTACCAATAACGTTAACGATTTTAATGAGGCCAATTTAAAGATAGCGCTCAATTTTGAATATAGATTTCCCCTTGCAGGAGATTTAAAGGGAGCCTTGTTTGCTGATGCGGGCAACATTTGGAATGTTTTTGACAACGAAAACAATCCAGACGCTATTTTTAGCAGTTTTGACTCCTTAGCCGACATCGCTTTAGGAACGGGAATGGGCTTGCGTTATGATTTCAGCTACTTTGTTTTTAGGTTGGATATTGGTTTTAAAACATACAATCCTGCTCTAGAACAATCCAGAAGGTGGTTTTCAGAATATAATTTTAGAAATGCCGTCTTTAATGTTGGAATTAATTACCCATTCTAGCAGAAATATTTTATTACTTTTGTTGCCTAATTTTAACCCTTACTAACTCACACTATGTCCCACAATATAAAACCAGGAGTTGCCACCGGCGACGAGGTCAAAGCGATTTTTGACCATGCCAAGGCCAATGGATATGCTTTACCAGCGGTTAATGTTATAGGTTCAAATACCATTAACTCTGTTTTGGAAACGGCAGCTTCAATCAATTCACCGGTAATTGTGCAATTTTCTAATGGTGGTGCCCAATTCAATGCAGGAAAAGGCCTTTCCAATGAAAATCAAAGGGCCGCCATTCTTGGAGCGGTAGCTGGAGCAAAACATGTGCATGAAGTAGCGGAAGCATATGGAGCAACTGTTATTTTGCACACAGATCACTGTGCTAAAAAGTTATTGCCTTGGATAGATGGTTTATTGGATGCAAGTGAAGAACACTATAAGGCAACTGGAAAATCCCTTTTCAGCTCACATATGATTGATCTCTCCGAAGAGCCTATCGAAGAGAACATAGAAATATGTAAACAATATCTAGGACGCATGAGCAAAATGGACATGACCTTGGAAATTGAGCTTGGCGTGACAGGAGGTGAAGAAGACGGAGTAGACAACACCGATGTGGACAGCTCAAAACTATACACACAACCGGAAGAAGTTGCGTATGCTTATGAAGAGCTTTCAAAAGTAAGTCCAAGATTTACGGTCGCCGCAGCTTTCGGAAACGTTCATGGCGTCTACAAACCAGGTAATGTTACCTTGACTCCAAAGATTTTGAAGAATTCCCAAGAATTTGTTTCCGAAAAGTATGGTGTGGAGCACAATCACATCGATTTTGTTTTCCATGGCGGCTCTGGTTCTACTGTAGAAGAAATTAGGGAGTCTATTGGATATGGCGTTATAAAAATGAATATAGATACCGATTTACAATACGCTTTCATGGAAGGTGTCAGGGATTATGTTGAAGGAAAGTCTGCGTATCTTCAATCTCAAATTGGTAATCCTGATGGAGAGGAAAACCCGAATAAAAAATTCTACGACCCTCGTGTTTGGTTGCGAGAAGGTGAAAAATCCTTTGTAGAACGTTTAAAAAAGGCTTTTGAAGACTTGAACAACGTCAACACCCTTTAATTCAGAATAGCCGTTTAACTAAATTTCGTTTGCATGTCGTCTTGGTTTAAAAGAAAAGAAAAAGGAATTCAAACTGCCACTGAGGAGAAAAAAGACACCCCCAAGGGATTATGGTATAAGTCCCCCACTGGAAAAATTGTAGAATCTGAAGAACTCGCCAAAAACTTTTATGTAAGTCCAGAGGATGATTATCACGTAAGAATTGGAAGCAGGGAGTATTTTGAAATTTTATTTGATGACAATAAATTTCGTGAGTTGGATTCTAAACTTTCCTCAAAGGACCCACTTAAATTTGTTGACACCAAAAAATACTCAGAACGTTTAAAGGCAGCGGAACAGAAAACAGGTTTGAAGGATGCGGTTCGCACCGCGGTTGGAAAATCGATGGGCAAAGAACTGGTCATCGCTTGTATGGATTTTAGCTTTATCGGAGGTTCCATGGGAAGTGTTGTGGGTGAGAAAATAGCTCGCGCCATCGATGTGGCCAAAAGACGTAAAATTCCCTTCCTAATGATTTCCAAATCTGGTGGGGCAAGAATGATGGAGGCCGCTCTTTCTTTAATGCAGTTGGCCAAAACATCTGCAAAATTGGCTCAATTGGCCGAAGCAAAGATTCCCTACATCTCCTTGTGTACCGATCCAACCACAGGTGGAACTACAGCTTCCTATGCAATGTTAGGAGATATTAATATTTCAGAGCCGGGTGCTCTTATTGGTTTTGCAGGTCCAAGAGTGGTAAAGGATACTGTGGGCAAAGATTTACCTGAAGGTTTTCAAACCTCGGAATTTGTAAAAGAACATGGATTTTTGGATTTCATCTCGCACAGAAGAGATTTAAAGAACAAAATCAATTTGTACATTGATTTGATCACCAATCAGCCCGTTCGAAATTAACGCCATGGCCAAGTTCTTCTCCTACTATTGGATTCTTATAATCACGCTTTGGGCATGTGGCAACAGTGACAACAGTATGCAGGCTAACATAGAAGACGAAGTTGGAACGGAAAATACAGGAAGCGCAGCAATCACGAATGTTACCGTATCCGGAAGTGTAAATGCCTACACCTTTAGTGTTACTATTTCTAGCCCAGATTTGGGATGCAATCAATATGCCGATTGGTGGGAAGTAACTGATACTGAAGGAAATCTCATATATCGTCGGATTTTAGCCCATAGCCATGTCAATGAGCAACCTTTTACCAGAAGCGGTGGTGAAGTACAAGTTTCGGCGAGCACCGAAGTTTATGTGAGAGCTCATATGAACAACTCGGGTTATAGTACCAAGGCATTTCGCGGAACTGTACAGGCCGGTTTTAGTGCTTTCGATTTATCAGATGACTTTGCCAGCGACCTCGAGAGCACACAACCCCTGCCCGATGGTTGCGCTTTTTGAAAAGAAAAAAAGGCGTGTTCTAAAAAACACGCCTTTTTAAATTGAGATATAAAATCTACTCTACTTGAGAAACCTCCTCAGAAAAATCTCTGTTTCTGTCCCATCAGGTTGGGTCAAGATACCTTTGGCATCACAACTACCATCTCCAAAATCAAGACTAGCGGTATTGTCATTTCTTGATATTTCTAAAACACCACTCACAATAAATCTACAGGCCAATTCCCTACGAAGAGGAGTTATCACTTCCTTCATATATACATTGCCAAGTCTGCCAATGTAGGTTCTTTTCCCAGTAATTAAGAAAACATTGTCACCCCAAAAACCGGTACCAAAACCTTCTATCCATTCACGGGTACGAGTACCTGTGAACGAAGCCGTATCACCATTTGGCCATGTAGCTTCAAAAGCCGAATTTACAGTTCCCTGGGGGTTTTCATTTTCATTTGAACGAATTCGTAGGATATCTGCAGCACCTTCCACCGCGACATCATTGAAGGTGAAGTTCTCCAAGGTTAAGGTAATGGTCTTGGAAGCAGCTTCCATATCCTTGGCATAGCTCAAATTAATAATACCACTAAGTACGTTACCGTTGGGTAATTCACACCCTTCACCAAAATCAATGGTCTTTTCACGGGTCGTATCCGTCACCACTGTAGTAATCGTAACACAGTCCGGTAAATAATCAGATGAATAATCAATTTTGGCGGTCAGCGAAATTTCATCTGAAGCATACACATCTTCAGCAATGGTTGAAACTTCTTCAGAAATCATTTCAGTTTCATCACTTGCTTGCAGTTCAGCGACAGTAATCAATTCGTCATTGGAAGCTTCCACAATCGGTTCTTCCGCCTCTTCGGTACATGATGCCAATACTAAAAAGGATAGTGCCAAAGCAAATGGGGCAATTTTCATAAAGTTCATTGGATTGAGACTCTTTTTCATAATGATTGAATTTTAGGATTTGTCTCTATGACCCGAACTTTTCAAAAAGGTTTAATTCATTTCGAAAAAATTTTCCAATCTAAAAAAAGCCTTATCTTTGCACGCTGATTGCTCGGCCTGAGTATAATGAAGGAACTGACAATCAAATACATAAAAATCATTAAACTAATATTGGAATGTATTTATCTAAAGAAGTAAAAGCGGATATCTTCAAGAAACATGGAGGTTCCAAACAAAACACCGGTTCTACTGAGGGACAGATTGCCCTGTTTACGTACCGTATCAACCACTTGACACAACACCTAAAAAAGAACCACAAAGATTATGCAACGGAGCGTTCTTTGGTGAAATTGGTAGGTAAAAGAAGAAGTCTTTTGGACTACCTAAAGAAAAAAGATATTGAAAAATACCGTTCTCTAATCAAAGAACTAGGTATTAGAAAATAGAAAAAAGGGAGGTTTTGACCTCCCTTTTATTTTGGTCTATTATAGACCGTGGTTTCGAATTTTCGAAGCATTCTTAAAAAGCTGCATTCAGTTTTTCTTTGGTCAACACAACAACACAACCCGACCGTCCGGAAGGCGGTAGACCAAATGTTTAACGACTCGGCATGTTCCGAGTAAGATTATTTTTATGATTCCAAAAACTTTTAAAGAGGTCATTGACCTTGGTGACGGTAGGGAAATTTCTATCGAAACTGGAAAATTGGCCAAGCAGGCCCATGGTTCTGTTGTGGTCCAATCTGGCAAGTGTATGTTATTATGTACGGTTGTCTCAAATTACAAACAAAGTGATGTAGATTTTTTACCGCTAACGGTAGATTATCGTGAAAAATTTGCCGCTGCCGGACGTTATCCCGGTGGATTCTTCAAACGTGAAGCTAGGCCAAGTGATGGCGAAGTATTGACCATGCGTTTAGTGGATAGGGTCTTGAGACCTTTGTTCCCTAAGGACTATCATGCTGAAACTCAAGTAATGATTCAGTTAATGTCTCATGATGAAAACGTTATGCCGGATGCTATGGCCGGACTTGCTGCCTCTGCCGCTATTCAACTTTCAGATTTTCCGTTTGAATGCGCTATCTCTGAAGTTCGAGTGGGTAGAGTGAACGGTGAATTGATTATTAACCCAACCCGTGCACAGCTTAAGGAGTCCGATATTGATATGGTTATCGGTGCCTCTGCAGATTCTGTAATGATGGTTGAAGGTGAAATGGATGAGATTTCCGAAGAGGAAATGGTAGAAGCCATTAAGTTTGCCCATGAAGCCATTAAAGTACAGTGTGAAGCACAACTTAAATTGGCAGAAGCCTTCGGAAAGAAAGATACTCGTGAGTATGAACCAGAGGTTGAGGACGAAGAACTTGAAAAGAAAGTTCACGCTCTTACCTATGATAAAGTATATGCAATTGCCAAAGCAGGTTCTGCCAAACATGAGCGTAGCACTGCTTTTGAAGCGATAAAAGAAGAAGTAAAAGCCACGTTTACTGAAGAAGAATTGGAAGAAATCGGAGGTTTGGTTTCTAAATATTTCTACAAAGCCGAAAAAGAAGCTGTTCGTAACCTTACCTTAGAAGAAGGTTTGCGTTTGGATGGTAGAAAAACAGACGAAATTCGTCCTATTTGGTGTGAAGTGGATTATTTACCATCCGTACATGGCTCATCTATATTTACCAGAGGAGAAACTCAGGCTTTGGCAACGGTAACTTTAGGTACTTCTAGAGAGGCCAATGTTATTGATATGCCATCATATGAAGGAGAAGAGACATTCTACCTGCATTATAACTTCCCTCCTTTTTCCACAGGTGAAGCTAGACCCATTCGGGGAACTTCCCGTAGAGAAGTTGGTCACGGTAATTTAGCGCAACGTGCCCTAAAGGGCATGATACCTGAAGATTGTCCGTATACTGTAAGGGTTGTTTCCGAAGTGTTGGAATCCAATGGTTCCTCTTCCATGGCAACAGTTTGTTCTGGGACTATGGCTTTGATGGATGCTGGAGTACAGCTAAAAAAACCAGTTTCCGGTATTGCGATGGGATTAATTACAGATACCGAAACTGGAAAATACGCTGTATTATCTGATATTTTAGGTGATGAAGACCACCTTGGCGATATGGACTTTAAAGTTACTGGTACTTCTGATGGTATTACAGCTTGTCAAATGGACATCAAAGTAAAGGGACTTTCGTATGAAATCTTGGTAAAGGCTTTGATGCAGGCTAAGGATGGGCGTTTGCATATTTTGAAACACCTAACGGACACCATTGAGACTCCAAGAGCTGACGTGAAGTCCTACGCTCCAAAAATTGTCACCAAAATCATTCCTGGGGAATACATTGGTGCAGTTATTGGTTCTGGTGGAAAAGTAATTCAAGAATTGCAAAAAGAAACCAATACCACTATCGTTATCAATGAAGATCCTGAAACCGAAGAAGGCATCGTTGAGATTTTAGGTACGGATCAAGCCGGTATCGATGCGGTAATCGCTAAGATTGATGCGGTCATGTTTAAACCTGAAGTGGGTAGTGTATATGAAGTGAAAGTGATTAAAATTCTTGACTTTGGTGCTGTTGTGGAATACAATGACGCCCCTGGTAATGAAGTGTTGCTTCACGTATCTGAATTGGCTTGGGAACGCACGGATAAGGTAACCGATGTTGTAAATCTTGGAGATGTTATCGATGTCAAGTACTTTGGTTTGGACCCAAGAACCCGAAAGGAAAAGGTTTCAAGAAAGGCCTTGCTACCAAAACCAGAAGGGTATAAGGAAAGACCCCCACGAAACGACCGTGGCGGAGACCGAAGAGGCGGAAATAGAGATAGAAAGCCCAGAAGGGACTAACTCTAACTTAATATATAGCCAAAAACCCTAGGAAAATCCCTAGGGTTTTTTCATGTACGAAAAAAAAATCAAATAAATTTTACCAAAATGTAACTTTTCTAGCTTTTCTACGTATAAACTAATGAGCTCCGGCTTATAAACTTAATTTGAAGGGAAATTAAATGAGACAGTTAAAGATTACAAAACAGGTTACCAATAGGGAAACCGCATCGTTGGACAAGTATTTACAGGAGATCGGTAAAGTGGATTTGATCACTGCCGATGAAGAAGTGGAATTGGCACAACGAATCAAAGCGGGAGACCAGATAGCCTTGGAAAAATTAACTAAAGCCAACCTCAGATTCGTGGTTTCTGTGGCAAAACAGTACCAAAACCAAGGATTAACACTTCCCGATTTGATTAACGAAGGTAACCTTGGATTGATTAAAGCAGCGCAACGTTTTGATGAAACCCGTGGATTTAAGTTCATTTCCTACGCAGTATGGTGGATTCGTCAGTCCATTCTTCAAGCTTTGGCCGAACAATCCCGTATTGTACGTTTGCCTTTGAACAAGATTGGTTCCATTAACAAAATCAACAAAACTTTCGCCTTTTTGGAGCAAGCGCATGAGCGTGTGCCATCCGCAGAGGAAATTGCCAAAGAATTGGACATGACGGTTGAGGATGTTAAACAATCTTTGAAAAACTCTGGACGACACGTATCTATGGATGCACCTTTGATTGATGGTGAAGATTCCAACTTATATGACGTATTACGCAGTGGAGAATCTCCTAATCCAGACAAGGAATTGTTGCACGAATCCTTACGTACGGAAATAGAACGTGCCTTGGAAACCTTAACACCGAGAGAAGCCGATGTTATCAGGCTATACTTTGGTTTAGCGGGTCAGCACTCTATGACATTGGAGGAAATTGGAGAGACTTTTGACTTGACCAGAGAGCGTGTTCGCCAAATAAAAGAAAAGGCAATTCGTAGGTTGAAACACACCTCCAGAAGTAAAATTTTAAAGACCTATTTAGGATAATTCTTTTAGATTATTAACACAGATTACAAGTTAAACAAACCTTAAATTGGTTTTTTGGCAAGAAAGTTGTAATTTGTAACCCTATAACAGTTTATCATGACTGTTCGTTTTTTGATTGATGAATAAACTCCGGCTGATTACCGGAGTTTTTTCATTTATATACCCTATGATTTCACCAATATCCAGATTATGAAGTCATTTTAGATAAAATCGAATTCCCAGCCCTAAAAGTAGTTTTACATCTTCTACTTCACTATTGAAATGATAAATACCTGTAGTTGGAATGATTAACGATAAACTATCCGTTAAATAAAAACCCATTTCAAATGACGCAAAAGCACCATAGACAAATGTGCTTTCTGGAGTTTGAATGCCAAAGGAGACTTCTACTATAGCATCATTTATCAGTTCATACCCTACCGAAGGACCTCCCCCAAAAAAGATGGAAATACCTCGACGTGGAGAGGTCAGTACCGTGGTAAAATACCCAAGGTTAGCTAGGTAATCCTCAAAGGGAAACTCCACCGCAGAATTAGGTTGTTCCTCGGAAAATGCCGCAATCACGGATAATTGAAGATAATCTGATGCATTGTGATAGTAATTAAAACTACCCCCAACACCATATCCATTTACTTTATAAAGAGGGGATAAACTAAGGGACGATGGGCTCCTTTGCGCATGTATTGAGGTTGTAAATCCCATCAAAAGCGCCAAAAGAAGGACACAAAAAATGATTGTTTTGTTTTTTTTCATCAAAAAGGAAAAACCTGGGTTACTACGGCCTTTAAAAACCTATTTCTAAAGAGTTTAAATTATTGAATTCGCCTTTTGGTTAAAATCACCAATTGATGGTTGCCAGATATGAGTTGACAAAAAGGACAAAAAAACCGCAATAAGTCTTAAGTCCTATCAATACCTATTATTCCTCCCAAATAAAATAGTCATATCAACTTTAGTAAGCCAAGGAGAATATGACACATTTTGGGAACCTGTGTTTTGAAGAAATCTAACATGTTCCACTCCCTGACTTTTAGTAAATTCCAACCAAATATCATCCGAATCCAGTTCCACTTTCAATCCTCTACAGGGTACTTCTGGACTACCATACATGATAGCAGTGAACAACTTCTCAAACTCTCCCTTTTCATAATTTACTTGAAAAGACATAGGAGGTTTTTCTTTTACGCTGGAATCAGAATATTCAAAATAGTAGGTTTCATTGGTTTTTTTACAAGATACATATAGGTCCTCTGAAACCCTTATCTCCCCTACTGTTGTAAATTCCATTCCTTCTTCTAAATTGTTTTGACCATAGGATGTCAAGCACAATACCATTGTGGCATGAAATAACAAACCTTTCATTACACGTTCTTTAAATTGAGACTATTACTGTTGGCGTGAGGTAAAATCGCCTAAAAAGAGGTTGAAGAAATTTGCATCTAGCACAGCGAAAATAGAAAAAATAAAGGAACAGTTCTGGAATGATAGCATATTATACTCAATTCGGAAATTCTATTGCTTTCTTTGCTATATAAAATCATATCCATGATTTATCAAGTCTCCTTCTGTATCCATCAATCCTATAAATAGCTTCTGCAGTTTAGGTGCTAATTTCACGGGATGATTGCTTTTTGGACCATAATTGGTTTAGCAGCCCTTGGCCTAGTCTACATCTGGTTTCGATTGATCAAGATGATTTTTCCTTCCAATAGCCTGGAAATTGAATCCAATCCCTACGCGAGACCCTTTGAACCGGAAAAGAACACCACCACTCGTTCTTTTTGGAAAAAGCTTATCCGTTCCCTTTATCCATAAATTGATTATTTTTAAAGAGTAAGTGTTGGCATCTACTTCCTTATGGAATTTAATCAAACCCTACTCTTTTTCTTTAGCGCGCTTGGTGCTTTCAACGGGCTTTGTCTAGGTCTTTACTTTTTGTTGTTTGCCAAGCCCAAGCACATTTCCAATAGGTTCTTGGGGATGCTATTGCTCATGTTAAGTGTTCGCATTGGAAAATCTGTTGTATTCTATTTCAATCCTGATTTGGCGTTTATTTACCTTCAGATTGGATTGTCTGCTTGCTTTTTTATTGGGCCTTTTTTGTATTTCTACATCCGCTCTATGCTTGAACCCAAAAGCAAGATTCGCACTACTTGGAAGTACCATATTGCAGTAATGTTGCCCATCATCATCACGGTTGGAATTTTATACCCTTTTGAATTTCATATAAAACTTTGGAGGCCCTACATTATCAAGAGCATTTACCTCCAATGGTTTTTTTACATCCTTGCCTCAGGCTGGGTTTTGCGCCCTAAGCTGAAAAGCTTGTTTACATCACCTAAAGAACTTGATGCTCGAAATGTGTGGATTCTCAGTGTTTTTCTTGGGAATCTCCTTATTTGGGCCGCTTATTTTTTTACTAACATCACGTTCTATCTCGTTGGGGCTTTGACCTTTTCTTTTCTCTTTTATCTGCTGGCCTTTTTGGTGTTTTTCAGAAAGAAGAACAAACAAAACCTCTTTATTCCCGAGCACAAATACACTACAAAAAAAATTCAACCTTCCGAAGCCAATCCTATTTTGGAAAAATTACAGCAGCTAATGTCCGTAGAAGAACCCTATACGAATGCCGATCTTAAATCCTCGGACATTGCCAAAAAGGTGAATGTCTCTGTTCATCAACTGTCTCAATTGCTTAACGAAAACCTTGGGAAAAGCTTCCCTTCTTTCATAAATGAGTACCGTATTGCCAAAGCCTGCAACATTATACAATCTGATACTCCTTTGACACTGGAAGCCATTGGTTATGAGTGCGGATTTAACTCAAAATCCACGTTTTATAGTACGTTCAAAAAGGTCACAGGAGTTACTCCAGCCCAATATAAGAACTGACCAAAGAGTTCATTTTTATAAATCCGTACTCCCATTTTATAAGTCATAATCTTGATGTGAGGTTAAAAAAACAATTTGTCCCAAAATCAAAGGACAAATGAAATATGTACTTCTTTTCTTCATTTTGAGTAGCATCTCATGCAGACATGCACCAAATGAAATATCAAAAGAAACTGGAGATTCATCGACTTCAGTAGTGGAAGATACCACTGACCGTATACTTTTTATAGTATCAAATCAAGACACTTACGGAACCTCAACAATTAATGCTGCGAATCACTTTGCGGAAATTGTTTTTGCCTATGACGTTTTTAAAAAATCCGGATATGCTATTGATTTTGTAAGCCCTGAAGGCGGTGCCATCCCTATTGGCTATTTAAATACGTCTAATGCCATGGAAAAACAATACCTATACGATTTTGAGTTTATGGGACTTCTTAAGAACACACTGCGTCCTGAACAAGTAGACCCAAAAAAGTACAAGGCAGTATACTACGGTGGTGGCGGAGCTGCCATGTTTGGCGTACCTGAAAACGAAACCATCCAAAAAATTACCATGAGTGTATACGAAGAAAACAAGGGCATTGTATCAGCAATATGTCATGGTACCGCTGGGATTGTAAACCTAAAAACCAAAGACGGCAAGTTTCTGTATGAAGGAAAGAAGGTAAATGGCTTCCCCGATTTGTTTGAAAACAAAGAGGCCGCCTACTATCAAGAATTTCCTTTTTCCATAGAACAAACCATTCAGGATAGAGGCGGAAACTTCAGTTATTCCGAAGAAGGTTGGGATAATTATTTTGTTCTGGATGAACGTTTGATTACCGGACAAGACCCAACTGCAGCCGCTTCTGTGGCGCAAAACGTTGTAAATACACTAAAAACCCAAACCAAATGAAAAAGATTTCACTACTACTATTTCTATTTGCAAGCGTACAGTTTTCACATAGTCAATCTGAAATAGAACACATCAATAAAGTGCTGTATGATTATATCGAAGGCACAGCCGACGGAGAACCTGACAGGCTTAGAGAAGCATTTGACGAGGATTTCAAGCTATATTTTGTGAGGAATGACTCTTTACAGAGCTGGTCCGGTAAAAATTACATCAACAATGTGAAACCAGGACGAAAAAGCAATCGAATTGGTAAAGTGCTCTCCATTGATTTTGAAGGTGACGCTGCCATTGCAAAAATTGAAATTCTAATGCCCGGTTTGAAGCGCATTTATACAGATTACTTATTGCTTCTTAAGGTTGAGCAAAGATGGAAAATCATACATAAATCATTCACTTTTAAGAACTATCCAGAATGAAACTGTTAGAAAAACTGACTTCTATTTTCTCAATTATGCATTCCTTGAGCAAAAGAATACATTTTTATGACATAGGGATTATAATGGCAATACTTACCCTAAACTCAACTTATGCACAGTCTGAAAAAAATACAGAGAATGCCATTGATAGTATTTTCAGTCAATGGCAAGACAAACAGGTGCCGGGAGTAGTTGCAGGGCTTATCTACGGTGATACTATCGGCTACACTAGGGCTTTTGGTTATGCTGATGTCAAAAACAAGCAAGAAAATACCGTACAGACCAAATTTCAAATTGGGTATCTGTCACGACAATTTATTGTCTTCGGAATTCTTGTGCTGGAAAATCAAGGAAAGCTCTCTTTGGATGATGCTATTCAAAAGTATTTGCCAGACTTCCCAACGTATGAGCATCAACTCAAAATTTCACACCTAGTAAACCATTCAAGCGGGTTAAATGACTACGGTATTGTTCGGAGAATTATTGGCGTACAAACTGATGACTTCCATACGCAAGAAAATAGCTTACGACTGATTAAGAGCCAGAAGGAACTAAACTTTATACCAGGCACCGATTTTTCCCATATGACTTCGCAGACGGAAATCACACTTCTGTTGGAAATTATTGAGAAGGCTTCTGGGCAATCAATAGCTTCTTTTATGACTGAGCATGTCTTTAATCCCTTAGGTATGGAAAACACTCACTTCATAGAAGACCCCAACACTATAGTTGACGACAAAGCCATATCCTATCAAAACCAAGGAGATACCGTAAAATTGAGAAAAATCAATTTTTCCCATGTTTTTTACACTACCGCTGAGGATATGCAGCAATGGTATAGAACACTAACCGGTATATCCAAGTCTACACTTTCACCTATTATTCAGAATTTGGATAAACCAGTAACCATAAAAAATGGTGCCGAATTCGACTCATGGTGGGGCAAATTAACCCTAGGACGGTCGTTTTATCATTTAGAAAGAGGATTGCCCGCTTACTGGCAATTTGGTCGTGTTGGTGGTTACGCCTCTAATGTTTTCCGCTTTCCTGATCAAAAATTGACATCCTTTGTTTTGGGCAACAATAATGTCTACAATGGCATGCCCGCTATGCTTCACGCCAATCGTTACATTCAAGAAGCGTATACCGAACCAAGTTCCATAGACCCTAGCCTTTTGAAGACCAGAAAAGTTCCTACTTCTGCCCTTAAAACGTACCAAGGATATTACTGGGATGGCAAACGTGGAATTGCCCGTAAAGTGGTAATGGAAAGAGATACACTTTTTTATAAGCGTTTGGACCAACAAGAGGGAGCGGCCTTGTTTCCTTTAGCTACTCCAGAAACCTTTCAATTGCTCATTGAAGGTGATGAAAAGATTGTAATCACTTTCAAAAAAAGCAATGGAAAAAAAACCTACGATATTACGCTTGGGGAAAGCAACCCATACACCTATGTCTCATATACGCCGATAGCACTAACCACCGATACTCTGGAGGAATATGCAGGTAGTTACTACAACAAAAGCCTAAAGGTGATTTATGAATTTGAAATCACTGAAAAACAACTTATTGCAAAAGGGCCAAAAGAAAGAACCATTGTCTTTCACCAGGTCATGAAAGATACCTTCCGGAGCGATGCTATTGAATTTGGAAGCATTCGATTTGAAAGAGATGTAAATGGCGTCATAGTAAGTTTCTGCATTTTCACAGACGGAATTCAAAATCTGGGGTTCACCAAAATGTCAAATGACATTTGAAATTAGCAAAGAGGTCTAAAACGGTGAAGTACCCGATGTAAAGGCGAACCAATTCATTTCGCTACTTTTGTGTCTCAAAATATAAGGCACAATGAGTGAGCGCTTAGTAGCACCTTCTTTACTGGCAGCAGATTTTGCCAATTTGCAACGGGATATCGAAATGGTAAACCAGAGTAGAGCCGATTGGTTCCACTTGGACGTAATGGACGGGGTATTTGTACCCAATATTTCTTTCGGCATGCCAGTCATACAATCCATGGCACAGCATACACAAAAGACCTTGGATGTCCATTTAATGATTATTGACCCTAATCGTTACATAAAGACCTTTGCGGAACTGGGAAGTAATAACCTCACAGTACATATTGAAGCGTGCAATCATCTTCACCGAACAGTCAACGCCATTCAACAAGAAGGAATGAAAGCTGGAGTCGCTTTAAATCCGCATACTTCTATCAATCTTTTGGAAAATGTGATTCAAGACATCGACTTGGTCTGTATTATGAGTGTAAACCCAGGTTTTGGCGGGCAGTCTTTTATTGAAAACACCTACAAAAAAGTGGAGGCTCTTAAAAATCTCATTGAAAGGAAAAATTCCAATGCCCTGATTGAAATTGATGGTGGGGTAACTACGACAAATGCCAAAAAATTAGTGGATGCAGGAGCCGATGTACTGGTCGCTGGAAGTTTTGTTTTTAAAAGCGATAATCCAACCGCTACTATATCCGCTTTAAAAGATGAGATTTCGTAATGCAAAAGTATGAATTAATTATCATTGGTGGTGGCCCTATTGGTATTGCATGTGGGCTTGAAGCCAAGAAAAAAGGACTTTCCTTTACTATTATTGAGAAGGGTACTATTGTAAACTCTCTTTTCAATTACCCTATAAACATGCAGTTTTTCTCTTCTTCGGAAAAGCTTGAAATTGACGATATCCCGTTCATTAGCAAAGAAGCGAAACCTAAACGGAACGAAGCCTTGGAGTACTACCGAAGAATTGTTACCTCAAACAAACTTAATATTCAATTGTTTGAAACCGTCATTGATGTTGAGCGATTTGAAGATTCTTTTGTGGTAAACACCTCAAAAAATAGTTATCGAGGTAAAAACATAATTGTAGCTACTGGTTTTTACGATTTGCCCAATACGATTAATGTACCAGGCGAAGACTTACCTAAAGTTTCACATTACTATAAAGACCCTCATTTTTACGCAAGTCAGAAATTGGCAGTTATTGGTGCTAGTAATTCGGCAATTGATGCTGCACTGGAATGTTATCGCAAAGGTGCCGATGTGACCTTGATTATTCGCGGTCCAGAAGTTGGGAAACGGGTAAAATATTGGGTTAGACCAGATATCATCAACCGAATTGAAGAAGGAAGCATAAAGGCCTATTACAATGCTGAAGTAAAAGAAATTCTAGAAGAAGAGCTTATCATAGATACTCCTAAAGGAGTAGTTCACCTTCCCAATGATTTTGTTCTTGCTTTGACGGGGTATATGCCCAACTTTGAATTTTTAGAACAATTGGGTATCCATCTTTCCAATGATGAGAAGAGATTGCCTCAATATAATCAAGATACGATGGAAACCAATATAGCCGGACTCTATTTGGCAGGTGTGATTTGTGGCGGTATGGAAACGCATAAATGGTTCATTGAAAATTCAAGAATCCATGCACAGATTATTGTCCAATCCATTTTGGAAAAAATGCAGTTGGTCCAAAAGGCTTAAGTCTACTAAGTGAAGTCATAAATCCTTATTTTTAGGGAACAACCTAAAACCACTTATATGGATATGCCCATGCAGCTGCATCTAGCAGCACAATATCTAGCCACTGCAGGAATTAGTTTTTTGGACAAAAGAGATGACGACAGCCATACCAATTTGGCTTTTTCCAGAACGGAAAAACGTCTAGAGACTTGGGCTCTTGATGAAAAGGGTACTCAACTTTGCTTGGATTATTCCAGTTTTGCTTTACTCTGGATATCCAACGAAACACGAACCCTTTCCCTACATGAAAAAACACACCTTGATGTGGTAACTTGGTTAAAAGAAGTGTCGGCATCTTTAAATTCCCCAAAAGATTATGAATATGAGCTTCATTATGAACTCCCCTATAGCTTGGGTAGCCACGAAACATTTCAGTTGAAAAATCCGCAAAAAATTGAAGAACTGATTCAGTTGAGGACCTTGGGTAATACCGTTTTATCCAAAGTTTTGACCGAAAACAATTTGAGTTCAGACGTTCGGATTTGGCCACATCATTTTGACACAGGTGCTTTCTCACCTTTAGGTGATGATTCTGAAACCGCCGTTGGTATGGGACTTACCATTCCAGATTCACTTGTAGATGATTACTATTTTTACATCAGTGGTTATAAAGGGCATACCGGTTTAGAAACCGCGGGCTTTCCCGCATTGACCAAAGGCAAGTGGTTGAACGATGGATTTAAAGGTGCTATTCTCCCTGCCTCCCATAGTACTGAGAAAGATGCCTTGGCCTTTTTTAATGAGGCTATTCATGCTTACAAATCCTAGTACATGGATTGGTATATTCCCATAACCATTGTCCCGGCTGTTGGTCTAATAATTCTATCTACATCCAATCTTTTGACTGCGCTAAGTACAGAAGTAAAAGATTTAATAAAAGGTAAAAACGCTACAGAACTTTTGGTTCAGATAAAACTGCAGCAGCTTAAGCGCTTGAGCTGGGCCATGATTTTCCTTTATATTTCGGTTGCAAGTTTTGTCATATCAGGCCTTATTGCAGGAATTTATGAAAGCAGCCATAAAATGGTAAGCAATGCGTCCATATATATTGTCGTGATTGGTATTTTGGTAGCCCTTACGGCTTTGTTTATTCTAATAGTCTATGCATGGAATGCATTGAAAATTAGGCAAAATCAATTTTTGGATAAGTATTGATTGACTAATTCGTATCGTAAAGGGGATTTTCAGTAATGTATTTTTTGATGGTCTCAGGATTCATATAGCGCTCATTTGCTCCTGGAATGTTTCCAGACCCCAGCGTTTTCGATGCTCCTTTCCATTCGGTGATACCAAGTGCCTTTCGAACAAAAATACTCCAATCCAATAGTTGGTATCCCAAACCATTGGCGATAGTTCGTTTATCAGTTTCAAACTCGAACTGGTCCACAAAAGCGGGTTTTCCGATTTTAAATCCCAATCCAATTAATTGGAAGCTGGTTTGTGATTTGTAGTCTAAAACATGGGCTATTTCATGCCCCAACACTCCAATTTGTGCATTGTAGGGAAGCTTTGAGAATAAAATCGGATCAAAACTCTCGGTGGTCTTTGTACTAATCGTGATTATATGGGTTCGCCACTTTTTGGGTAAGAAAACATGCGAAATTCTTGGCCGGGATGTCAAGGGGGTTTTTCTTTTTTTAAATCGAAATTTGATTCGGGTATCTCGCAACTGTGGATAATAAGACAAGGCCGTTAACACCTGCGCCTCTATTTCCTGAGGAAACTTCTTTTTGAATGCATAGTGCTCATAACGGGAAAGTTGAAAATCTTCAGGAACATATTTTTTTTTGGGCGTTTGGCCATAAATCAATCCAAAAAGACCCAAGAAAAGAATGAGAAACAAGGATTTCAAATTCCTCTTCATGAAATCAAATCCTATTATAATCCAAACATTAATTGAAGGGCAATACTTGCTATGAAATCCTGAGCTACCTCATCACCATCTGTAACAATATTGATTTCTCGTCCAAACCCCAGTGTAAGTCCAATCTGTGAGGATGAATTCTTGATAGGTAAAAAATAACCACCTTCCAAATACGGCTGTAAAACCAAAATATCCGTAGTCCCCGAAACAATATTGTCCGTAGGGCCAACATCGGTCCAATCAATTTCTAGGCTCCACAAATCTGTTATTATTCCTGCAACAATTTTTCCCGTTTTTAGAGGAAAGTGCTTTCTAAATCCAACCGAACCTCCAAAACCTTCTCCTTCCTCCGTCAGATTTACATCACTAAAATCCTGTCGGTCTGTGAAATTTGCGCCCAACCTAAACAACAGGGATGATTTTTCATTCAAATAGGTTTCCAGATTTACAGTAGGAATAATACCCGCTGGATAAGCCTGTATAGACACACCCAAATGCGTACCTTCATTCAATGTGGTATTCTGCGCAGAGGTGGCAGAAATCATCAATACCATGAAAAAGGACACCATGTTAAACTTTTGCTTCATCCTATATCGCTTTTATTTGTTGTTCAATGGTGTTACTGTCCTTCAGCATGGCCCTACCATCTTTAAAACTTAGATAGGAAAATCCTTTTTTATGATTGATGATACTGATATCATTCATCATTTTCCAATGTTTGAAAATTTCTTTCCACGCATAAAAAATGGAATGTTTTGGATCATAGATGTGCGTAGGTTCCCCACCAGCACCATTAATCTCGATAATACTGAATTTTTCTCCCTTGCTTAACTCCTCTAGTGAATTATAGAGCACATCCAATCTTCCATAATGAAAACCTTCTACCTTGGAACATACACCATCAATGGTTTCCAAAATTCCATCGTTAACCAAGTGGGTTACATCCCTGAACTCAGCTCCCCTGGTATGACTGCCAAAAGGGACTAAAATGAACTCTTTACCTTGGTCCAAAACCATGTTCAATTTGAAACCATATTTTTTCTGAAGTGCCTTTAGCTGAAAATGACTACGCGGATTTTGCTTTATGAGCTGTAAAATTGAGCTTTTACCATCACCGATTACCGATAAAAATTTCTTGGAAACCATCCCTGTAATCATTCCTTTTTTCTCCCCAGGCATTCGTACATAAAAAATACCCATTTCATTTTGGTACGGGATTAAATCCTGTACCAAAAAATCATCGTGCATGCGCAAAAAGTAATTTCGGAACTCTTCTTTACTCCTAATTTTATCTACACCAAACGATTTCATTCCTATATCTGGCTTCACAATGAAGGGAAATGGAATTCGGGAGGAAAAGACTTTGTTCCAAGCGCTTTCCAATCCTTCTTGCTTTGAAATAAATATGGTTTTAGGAAAATTCCCTGATGGAATCAGGTCATAAATCTGCATTTTTGATTCCATAGCCATCCCCCCATTTTTCATTGTGGGATTGGCAGCGTTGAAAAAGAAAAAAGAACGTGCCCGCATGGATAGGTATAACCAAACCGGAAACAAAGGGTAATAAACCAAGGCAAATGGCCAATATTCCCAGTGGGTCCACTTATATAATCCAAGTTGCCAATTCTTCATTTCAGTACAATGTAAGTTGATCCGTACTAAATGAAATCATTGACTTTTTGTTGTTCAAAAGGTCAAAATGGTGTAAAGAAGTATCATCTCCTTGTAATATGGCCTGGGTAACACTAAATGTTTTTAGACCCGTTTCACGGTCTATGATGAATCCATTTTCAAAATCCGAATGGTTATTCGAGTGAAAATCGACTATGTTTTCTGGGTTCAAATTCGTAGTATTTTCCATAAAACTGGAAAAAAGTGATGCCCTATGCTGAATGGCGTCTTCATCATACAAGGTGGAAGAAGACCAAATATAACTATTGGCAGTGCTGAGGAGTTTGCTATGTTTTTCACTTTCATCCCAACGTAGTTCCATCAATTTGTCTTGTTGTAACAGCACTAGGGTAAAGGGTTCTATACCTTTCAAATCGATTTCATTTACATAGTTCTCCGGAGATTCTTTGGACATGATTTCCAAAAGTACCAGCCCCCTACTCTTCCTGTAATTACCTACTGATTTATGGCGTTTGAAAGCTCCGTTCAGCAATACACCCACATATCCCAATTCATTAATAGCAAACCAAGTACCTCCAGCTTTGGGGTCCTTAGGAAACACAATTTCCATGTTGTTTACCAGTTCCTTTTTTGGCTCAAAAGCTGTAGGGCGTGAAACATGTTCATCCCTATTGGAAGTGATAAAATAATTACCTCCGCTCGCTATGAAACTTACTGTGCACATGCCTTTCTGTAATCCATAGTTGATGGGGCTACGCCAAAAGATTCGGGTAGATTCAGTTCTGTAAAATGTTGAATGCCAACCTTTATCAAAGCATGGTGATGAATCGCATGTTCTAAATTGTACATCACCTCACGATAATAATTAGAATCCAAGGTGTTTTCCTGACCTGCTAATTCGTAGGTAACCTTTAAAGTCTTATTTGGTTTTTCCAGTTTTTCCTGAATAAATTCCAATTGTTCTATGGCAAACAATACCTCATTTTCAATTTTTGGATTTCGCTCGCGACGGTCGTACGAAACATCTTCTGTCTCATATCCATTGATGAGGCACAAATAAAGTTCAATTACGTGTCTAGTATGTTGTCCAATACTGGAATTAGAAAGTGTGGAACAGGGAGCGCTGTAACAATCTGCAGGGAGCTCCTGTAATATATGCTTAAACTGCTCTAATGTATTTAATGAAGAAGTAAACATGAGGTCTATTGTAATTTAAGGTTAAGGCGTTTTTTAATCAACAAAAATGAAAGATAAAGTGAAAATCCTAGATATAACAATCCCATTAATAAATTAGTCACTTTACTGTAATCTTGATAGTTACTGAAGAGGTATTTACCGAGAAAAATAAAAATCATGAGGGCTATGATGGAACCAATCCCTATGCCCCAGATATAAAAGGAGTAGGATTTACCTGAGCGCTCCAAAATTCCTTTTGTAGACAATACCTTGGTCCAGGTCATCCAAAATGGAAAATGCAATGGATTAAGCGCGCTCAATAACAATCCTAAGACAAATGGCGAGCCAATTTGCGGAAGCACAGTCATTTTTGGTCCGGACTCCGAAACTTGGTTCGCGTCTATAAAGCATACAATTGCCAGGTACATCAATAAAACAATACCCAATGGAAAAAGATAGTTGCCAATCCTATCGGTTAACGTAAGTTTTTCATTTCCGTAAATCGCCAAACGAACAACAATTAATTCTACCAAAACCACCGCAATGGAGAACCAAATTGCCGAAGTTACACTTTGAGAAGCTGCGATATCAAATGCAGTCAAATTTAAAGTGCCCAGAGGCAAAGCCCCTAGAAAACTTATTAAAAACCCTGAAAATAAAACCTTTAGACTTTTTCTCATCTAATATCCATCTTGACCAAACATGAAAGCTTTACCAACTATTTTCCTGCTTGTCTTATTTTTTAATTTTTATTTTTTTCCAGTTCACATCGGCTTTGGCCTGAAGGATCTCTGGTGACTCTTTTTTCCAAAATTCCAAAGTGTTGGTTTTTCCTTTATTATAAAATAAGTACAATTTATCATCCATTATCTCATAAGTTTCAGGATTTATGCTCACTTTCTTACCGGAAACCGCAACGGCATAGGCACAATACCCTCCATATTGCGGTACATACTTTTCCGGATTAGCTGTGAACTTGTCCAAATTTCCTTTGGAGGAAAACTTGTAACTAACCTCATCAAATTTCGTGCTAAATTCTTCTTTGCCTATTGTAGCCTGATCATCAAAATAGGAAACGACATCATATCCATTGGCCGCATATCCCTTCTTGGTGTTATAATCAATGGATTGAGCTGAAACTATGAGCCCCATGAATAAAAAAACTAAGGAAATCCACTTTTTCATATCAGTAAATTGATGATTCTTTATTTGTTTTTTGAATTTGGGAAACATTGATACGCATAATATGCCAATCTCCCAGTTTTTCGGCCATTCCACTTACAATTGAGGGTTGACCTATATATGGTAATATGTCTTTATGAATGGGATTTCCTTTCAAATCGGTCAATAAAAAATATTCTGATACTGAATTGGGGTCTGATGAAACCAATACTGGTGGGATGCCACCAGCGATGCATAAGGCTGCACAACTCCTGTGGATTTTACCATAACCAGGTTTCATAACCCCGAAGTAACACTTTGGGTCAACAATCTCGCCTTCCACGTTAATCTCACCTATGGGTTGCGATGAAATTAGTGTAATAGGTTTTGAAGCAGTAAGACTGACTTTCTGGCTATCATCAATTTGTAAAAGAGTCTTACCATTGTAATAAATCAAGTTTCCTTCTATAGTGAGATGCTTTCCATCTAAATCTCCTTCTTGGTTCCGAATATCCTTCAAGTACGCATTTGGTCCAAAC
Organism: Bacteroidota bacterium; assembly: GCA_039191905.1. GTDB lineage: Bacteria > Bacteroidota > Bacteroidia > Flavobacteriales > Flavobacteriaceae > Flagellimonas. The sequence goes on from JBCCXJ010000001.1 coordinate 59,610, forward strand.
TTACCAAAGCCTAAAAGCACTACGTTTTTATGCGTATGTTCCGCCAGTTGAACTTGGAGCATGGGATATGGCATTTCATGATACACTCCTGAAATCTTGGTAGTTGTATCAAAATCAAAAGCGCTATTGCTTGCTGGTTTTTGGGAAAACCCAAACAACAAAGCGCCCAAAACTAGCAACCCAATCCCAAATAGTACAAAGCTCTTAAGGCTTTTCTTGGTTTCTACACCTACAGAATCTTCTACATAACCGATATAAAACTCATCTCGTTCTTCCATCTTATAGCTTTATAGGTTCTACTTCAGTTCCTTCAGGTAAAGCTGTTGGGTTGATAAACACCCATCCATTTTGCATTCTTAGCTCGTAGGTCGCTACTTTTTCCGTAAAGGGTGGTGGTGACTGACCGTTTTGGGGTAAATATTGATAACCATGCCATGGACAGGTAACACAACCATCTACAATCTTACCTTCACCTAAAGGTCCTCCCTGATGTTTACATACGTTATGAATTGCCGACAACCTACCTTGATATTTAAAAATGGCTACACGTTCTTTATCTACGGTAAATATTTTAGCACGGTTTTCCCAAATCTCATTTATTTCACAAACCTTCAACCAACCTTCTTTGTCCACCTCTCCCGTTTTCCTGTCAATTTTGGTCTCTTTAAACGCCGCGGTAATATGAAGCCCTGAAACTAAAATAAACCCCATCAACATAATACCAATGGTGGGGAGGGATGTTTCCTGTTGAAAAGCACCTAAAAAGACATGGAGCAAAATCAAAGCATAAGCCACATAAACCATCATATGGAGTCCTTTCCAAATCTTGGGGGATAAATTTTTCAAAAAGAAGTCATGACTTGTCGAGGCCATAAAAAACAGAATCAATAAGGCCAAAAACCCAAGCACTTGAAAGGGAAAATTGGTTAAGGAGCCATAGTCCATATTGGAAGTAAAAACAGAAACAATTGGGTTTATATTTCCTAGCGTATGAAACTGAATGATTGCGAACGCCCCATGAATCAAAGCAGCCAAAAACATACTAACACCCAAGTGCCTTCTATTATAAAGAATTGGCAAAAATTGCGGGTTTAATCGACTTAAAGGACCTATAACCAAAATAATGTGCAACATAAGAACTGCCAAAGAACCGAAAGCTCTAATTATTAGCGTTTCCGCAGTTCCTTCTGGATTTAACAATACCGTAAGCATTATGAATAGAACAAGGTACGTTACCATGGATAAGGCAATAATCTTATCATATCGCTTCTTATGCTTGTTCCAAAGCACTAGTTTATAATCCAATCCCATTAGAATTCCAATCTTAGAATTTGTTGATTCTTTATCTCATCCACCACCATAAAGCCGTTAATAATTGCCCTGCTTGGGAAGACATAGCTCTCCTTGCCGGTCAATTGACCCAACACAGCCCCTTTTTTTCCTTTTCCATTAATTTCATAGACCACAGATGATGTTGATTTTAAAGGGGTTTTCACCCAAATATTTAGCAAGTATTGTTGCGATGTGTTGGACAGTACAACCTTCATTTCGGCATTCTCTATTTCCTTAACCACATTTCCTTCAATCTTATCCACTTGCAACATTTCCGTTGAAGGAAAAAAGTTTAAATTTTTTGCAGAAAGAAATAGGAGAATGGCTAATACTGAAATTAAAACCACCCACATCCTTTTATGTCGTTTTCGCAATCGATAATCCATTTACTACTCCTCTTTGTTTTCAAATAGTTTCTTAATCAGGAAGGGCCATGTAGCCACCACCCCAGGAAAAAGTAATATCCGAACTACTTTTTTGCTATCGTCCAGTAAAGGGTCAATCCGCTTTGCCGAAAAAATGAAGAACAGCCCAAACACTAAACCTGCTAAAAAATAAATCTCAAGTATTATCAAAAATGTCATTATAGCTATATCCATCCTAAATCAAATTAACGTCTGTAATCACCTCTAGTACGGAAGGGCCGGGTTGTTCGAAAAGGGTTTTCATGGCATCCATCAGATCTTCTTGTTTTTCTACACGCTTTCCCCAAGCACCGCAGGAAATGGCAAAATCTGCAAAGTTTGGATTAGAGAGCGAAGTTTTCCATACATCAAACTCCCCCGCTCTTTGTTCTTTTGAAATTTTACCCAACTCATGATTGTTTAATACAATAAGCTTTACAGGCATATTGTATTTTACCAAAGTGGTAATTTCAGCTAAATATTGGCATAGCCCTCCATCACCCGCAACAGCAACCACCGGCCTTGAAGCACCCACAGCAGTCCAAGCACCCATAGATGCCGGCAGAGCAAAACCTATAGAACCCAAATAGCCTGACATTAAAAAGTCGTGTTCCTTCGACTCAAAATACCTGCCAAAGGAATACGCATTATTACCCACATCTACACACATTACAGCATTTTCTGGGGTTAGTTGATTCATAGCATCAAAAACAGCAATGGAACTAATCCCATTGTCGGAGGTTTCCAAGAGTCGTTTTGCCTTTTCTTTTCTCCAAATTTCCCAGCGCTCGGCAATCTCCTCTGTTTGGTCATACGTACTGAAATTGTTACTCAATTCAGCTTCAAAAATTTCCAATGTGCGCGAAATCTCTCCCCAAACTGCAACCTCTACTTTATGGAACTTGCTCAGGGCTAGTGGGTCAAAATCAACTTGAATTATAGGTTTCTTTGGAGTAATCCCTGTGTGATTGGAAAAAGATGCCCCAAAAACAATCAATACATCTGATTCATTCATAAACCAAGAAGCAATCGGGGTACCGCTTCTCCCTAAAACTCCCCCTCCCAATGGGTGGTTATCTGGAATCAATCCTTTTCCTTTGAAGGTAGTGACCACGGGGGCTTTTAAACTTTCCGCAAATTTGATTATGGCCTTTTTATGAGCTCTTGCACCATGTCCCATAATAATAACAGGGCGTTTGGATTTTTTTAGTAGCGCTGCTGCTTCATTCACTGCTTCTTTTGGAGGTGCAATTTCTAAAGTAGTAATTCGTTTTTCTGGCGTCTGCGGTTTTACATTGGGCTTTGCTTTACGCTCTTGAACTTCGTCTGGAAAGGTTAAGTGCGATACATCTCTATTCAAAATGGCATGTTTTACAGCAAGAGACATTAACTCACCATGTTTTGAATCACTTTGTACTCTGTGATTAAATTCAGCTACACTACCGAAAGCTTGCACCAAATCCACTTCTTGAAAATTGCCCGTACCCACCACTTGGGTGGCTACTTGACCTGTTAGAGCTAACAAAGGCGCCCTATCGACTTTGGCATCCCACATTCCCGTAAACATATTGGTTGCGCCAGGACCTGCAATTGAAAAACAAGCTGCGGGTTTTCCGGTTAGCTTTCCATAGGCCGAAGCTGCAAAAGCAGCTGCTCCCTCATGTCGGATACCGTAAAAGTTGAGATTTCCCTTTTGTTCTTGTCGTTTCATTGCATCGGCAAAACCTAAGTTGGAATGTCCGACCATACCAAATACCTTTGTTACACCCCAGTTTACCATAGTTTCAGCCATAATATCTGAAACCGTAGTTTCATGTTCGGCTTCCTCAGGTACTCCAACAAAAACAGCATCGCCTTCCTCCTTTATCGTGAAGGTTTCAATACCATCATCATATCCACCTGGAGGTAAACCGGTACAGGGGTGAAAATCCCAACCATGCCATGGGCAACGCAACATTCCATTTTCAATAGACCCTTCCCCTAAAGGACCACCTTGATGGGGACATTTATTATCCAAAGCAGAAAACTTACCTTCAAAATGGGTCAAACAAATACCTTTATGTGCGGCTGTGACTGTTTTTACACGACCTTCTGGTAATTCATCTTTGCTATCCAAAACTTTGTACCACATGGTTTTCGTTGAAATCATTTGTTTTATTATTACGTGTTCTACATTCGTAAAAGCTTTACCACCAACTTATCAATGGTCAGTCCTTGCACCAGAATGGAGAAGACAACCACTACATAGGTCGCAAAAATCAATATCTCCCTAAATTCTCCTTCAGGTAATGTAAGGGCCAACGCTATCGATATTCCGCCTCGTAGCCCAGCCCATGTCAATATGGTTATTTTATTTCTTCCACTTCGATGCGATTTTTTAAGGAAAACATTGGCAATCAAAATGGATATATACCTTGAAATAAGTACTATTGGAATCGCAAGAAGACCTGTTAGCAAATAGCTTGTCCTAAACTCCAAGCTAACTATTTCCAATCCAATCAAAACAAACAAAATGGCATTCAAGATTTCATCCAGTACTTTCCAGAATACATTCATGTGCTCTTTGATGGGTTCACTCTCACTGGATTTATGCAAAAAATCTCCTATAATAAGACCGGTAACAACCATGGCCAATGCGCCAGACACATGTAGCATGGAGGATAGCGAATACCCTCCCATTACCAAAGCCAACGAGATATGTACGGCGATAATGGGTGATTTGTAACTATTTTTTAGAAAAAATCGACCTAAAAATCCCAGGGCAAATCCCATAGCAACCCCTCCGAGCGCTTCTTGAGCAAATTCCAGAAAAATATGCGAAGGTTCCACCCCATGACCCCCAGTCATTGTGGCAATAGAGAGTAATGAAATGAATACCACAATCCCTACCCCATCATTGAACAAGGATTCACCAACAATTTTTATTTCCATATCCGCTGGAGCTCCAGCTTTTTTTAGCAGGGCTAAAACGGCTATTGGGTCGGTAGGAGAAATCAAGGCCCCAAAAACCAAACAAAACATATAATCAATGTGAATTCCCAAAGCTCCGATGCCATAGAAAAATAAGGTGCCTATGAGAAAAGTTGAAATTAAAACCCCTAGGGAAGCATATATAAGGACAGGTCCTTTTTCTTCTAAGAGGTTATGTATTTGAACATGAATGGAGCCGGCAAAAAGCAAGAAACTCAACAGAAAATCAAACAGAATGGTTCTAAAATCAATTTGCTCTATAACCGAACAGATGCTCAAAAAAGCCTCTTGGTCAATAAAACTTAATGAACCTATTAAGCCTGAGGCGATAATGGCCAACACCATAACGCCAATAGTGTCAGGCAGCCTCAGGAGTTTTTTATTAATAAAACTCAAAAGGGAGGACAAAGCTACTATACCTGTGAAAATAGTGAACATCAGAAATGGTATGGAATTCTAAAATAAGGGAGGGTAACTCCTATCTCTTATGTTCTGGGCTATCAAATCCTGCTTTGCAACCAGCTTCCCATTCGTCGGGTTGATTGCCATATGCGGGCACTCCACCTTGATCCTTTAACATTCTGGCAAGGTGTAAACAGTTCCAAACTAAAAAAGTGGTATTCCTATTGGTAAAGTCATTTTCAGGACCTCCCGAACCCTCATCTCGATATGATGGTCCAGGTCCTGCCTCTCCCATCCAACCAGCATCAGCTTGTGGAGGAACTGTATAACCGATGTGGGATAGGGAAAACAATATGTTCATAGCACAATGCTTAACACCATCTTCATTTCCTGTAATCAAAGTTGCACCAACCTTACCATAATCGCGATATTGTCCCTTCGCATTAAATTGATGGGTATATCCGTACATTCTTTCCAAGGCCCGGTTACATACTGACGATTTCTCGCCTAACCAAACTGAAGTACAAATTATAAGGATGTCACAAGCATCAATTTCCTTTTGTATCATAGGCCAATCATCCTTATCCCATTCTGGTGTTTTGGACATGTCCAAGCCTAATCCCGCAGGGATATCGTAATCCACAGGTCTAATCACCTTTGTGGCTACGCCATTCTTTTCAAAAATGTTCTGAGCTACTTTTATAAGACCTTCTGTGTGCGATAATACTGGTGTTCTATTTAATGTACAGTTTAAGAAAAGAACGCTAAGGTCATCATATTTAGCAGGGGGGTTGGCACAATGTTTTTTGGTTATTTTTTGAAGTTGTTCTGTCATTTTGTTTGTTTTAGTTATAGTTGTTCCAGATTGAGTCGACCGCAAGAATTTAACATTACGCCTTAAGTTATGCTAAAATTTTCTTAAAGTGGGTGCAAGAATAAAAAAAGTCCAGAAGCGAATGCCTTTGGACTCAAAATTGGGCCTATAAAATTCGTTTTCCTATGAATTAAGCCACTGTTTGAACTCGGCAGCACGATTCTTGCTAATAATAATATCAACTTCTGAATTGGGGTCAACCAAAATTTTAAGTTGATTATTACCGTATTTGATAATTTTACTTATTGCCGAAATCGCTACAATAAACTGGCGATTGGCCCTGTAGAAATGGGACTCATCTAGGTTCGAGAAGAGTTCATCCAAGCTGGAGTTGGATGTGGATTGGCTTCCATCAAAACAAACCACATAGGTTATGGTACTTTCCATAAAGATATAAGCGATATCATCTGTGGATATCGGTCGAAGTTCGTTTCTCACATAGGTGAGAATTCTTTTTTTCCCTTTTTCAGTGTTAGTATTTGTCGATTCGGGTTTTGTTTCAATTACCCTCTGTTGGTAGTTATCCAAATCTTTGTTCAACTTAGCCAAATTCACAACCTCATCCTCTAGTTTTTGGTTCTTGACTTCCAATTTTTTCTCATAAGAGCTACCTATGAGCCGTACCATAATTACGGAACAAAGAACAATCGCAAAGCCCATTATACTAAATATGGTATAGAACTTGCTCCTTAGTCCGTCTATTTGTCCCGTTATTTTACTGGTATTTGCATGGGCAGCAATAATCCAATCAGAATTAGGAACTGGATTTAAGTAAATAATTTCAGATTCTATTTCATCTCCTTCACCAAAGCTCCGGATACCTCCAAAACTTCGCTTACTCACAAGTAGGTCATACAAATCTTCTGGGGTCATTTGGCCATTGACCGATGTAACCGAAGATTGATCTGGATTTATCTGTTGTCCTATTTGGGTCTTATCCGGGTGACAAATCTCTTTCCCAGACCAATCGAACATGCAAATGAAACCATTTTCGGTATTTGTGTTTTCAATGCTCTCCTGAACGTTTTCAATAATAGTTTCTTTCCCCACCCCATTCTCAAGTTGAAAACCTATCAACTTTGCCATTTCATTTGCTTCTCTTTTACTGGCTTCCAATTGGGTTTCCAAAAGTTGATTGGCACTTACTTTGATAAAAGAACGGACAGCAACTCCTGCTATCAAAATAAAAATAGCGGTAATCGCTAAGAACGTAAAAAAGTAAAGTCGGTCTTTACGCATGATTGAGGTTGATCGTTTTAAGCGACTAAGATAATAGATAAGTTCCGCATAAACCTCACAACGTATTTCGTCCAGTAATTTCCTTTTTATTCCCTTTTAAGTCCAAATATTCCCTTTCGCCAATATTAATAATGATATAAAACCCTGATGTGCATTGATTTGTAGCGTAATTCTAACCCTTTTAAAAATTAAGAAATGAAAAAGTATGTATTTATTATCGCTTTACTAACCATAGTGTGGAGCTGTTCTGAAGATGACAGTGACATACAAATAGATGACCCTGTGGTAGACAATCCTACACTCCCAACACCAGACCCAACGGGTGAGGCTTCCGTTGTACTTAATGAGGTTGCCTATTTAGAAGGTTCCGTTGAAATTTTCAATAACGGTGATGTCAATGTGGATTTAAACGATTACTTCCTTTGTTTAGGCCCTGGTACGTATCGTAGAGTAGGTGATTTGGAGACTGAAGGAAATGTTGATTTAGCTCCAGGTGAATTCTTAGTGATTACCTATGATATGCCAAATGCTGAAGGCGGATTGGGACTATATATAAGCAATTCTGATTTTACAGATGCCGCTAACTTAAGTGATTTTGTGCAATGGGGTGCTTCCGGAACCGCTCGAGAAAACGTAGCAGTAGCTGCTGGTATCTGGACTGCTGGAGATTTTGTTGAAGTAATAGGGAGTGCCGATAATAGCATAGCCTTTGACGGTGAGGGCAATGCGGCTTCCGACTGGTCAGAAACAACAACGCCTTCCTTGGGTGCAGAAAACATTTTCAATGCTCCCGCACAAAATGCATCAATCATTTTAAATGAGGTAGCCTATTTGAATGATTCTGTAGAACTGTACAACAACGGTGACGTTGCTGTGGATGTTAGCGATTACTTCCTTTGTCTAGGCCCAGGCACCTATAGACGAATTGGTGACCTACAAACTGTAGGAGATGTAAATATAGCTCCAGGTTCTTTTCTAAGTATCGCATATGAGATGCCAAATGCCGAAGGTGGATTAGGTCTATATGCAAATAATACCGGTTTTGGAGACCCTGCCAACATCCGTTCCTTTGTTCAATGGGGAGCTCCCGGTAGTCCTAGAGAAAATGTAGCAGTTGACGCCAATATCTGGACAGAGGGAGAATATGTTATGGTCGTTGGAAGTGCTGACAATAGTATTGCCTATGATGGAGAAGGTTTAAGCGCTTCAGATTGGTCGGAAACTACTGAAACTACATTTGGCGCCGCCAATATTTTTACTGTTCCTGTTGTAAGATCAGTAGTAATCAATGAAGTTGAGTACTTAGTTAATGATCAGATTGAATTGTACAACAATGGAAATACAGAGGTTGACCTTTCTGACTACTGGATGTGCTTTGGTCCTGGTCAATATTTCAGAATTGGAAATGCTGCCCAAACAAACATAGTAAGTGGAAATGTAAACCTAGCTCCAGGTGAATTCTTAGTGATTTCTTCTGTTCTTCATGATGCCGCGGATGATGCCGGTGCTGTCGGGCTTTACAACACGAATAGTTTTGAATCTGCAGATGCCATTAGAAGTTTTGTACAATGGGGTGCTACTGGAAACGTGAGAGAATCTGTTGCTGTTGAGGCCGGTATTTGGAATGCAGGCAGATTTGTTCCTAACGTTCCTTTTGGTTCTAGCATTGCCTATGATGGCGAAGGATTTACTTCTAATGACTGGGAAGGCACTTCTACTGTAACTCTAGGTCAAATCAATGTATTCACAACTCCTGTAGAAGTTAGGTCTGTAGTAATAAATGAAGTTGAATACTTAGTTGACGACCAAATTGAGTTATACAACAATGGTAATGTTAGCGTAGACCTTTCTGATTACTGGATGTGCTTTGGTCCTGGCCAATACTTTAGAATTGGAAATGCCGCTCAAACTTCTATTGTGAGTGGAGATATCAACCTTGCACCAGGCGAGTTCTTGGTAGTTTCCGCTGTAGTACATGATGCTTCAGATACTGCAGGTGCAGTTGGTCTATACAATACCAATAGTTTCGAATCTGCTGCTAACATTAGAAGTTTTGTTCAATGGGGCGCTTCCGGAAACGTTCGTGAGTCTGTTGCCGTAGATGCTGGAATCTGGAATGCTGGTGGATTTGTGCCTAATGTAACCTCAGGTTCAAGTATCGCCTATGATGGTGAAGGATTTACTTCCAACGATTGGAATGAAGACAACACCCCATCCTTAGGCTCATCCAACTAAAAAATTCCGAAGAAAATCGGAGTAAGATTTATATCTAACCTTAAAAACCATACATCATGAAAAAAGTAAAATGGATAACAACTATGCTGTTAAAGACCTTGGCCTTAGTAATGCTGACTACAGTATTCTCATGTGATGACGATGATGATGAAAACTATGGGAGTATTGATACGTTAACACCTCACAAGGACTTGGTCTACCGCAAAGGGGAAATGAATTGCTATGTTTAACTTTAGTTTTCCAGTTTAGTTGTTTACTTGCCCACGGGAGTATATTTTCATAAACATATCACTTCTGTGGGCTATTTTTGTACAGCTGACATCTTAAAAAAACACTTCACAAACCTTTTTGAAGCAATAGAATGACATTGAAAAAAAGCGTCATATTATTTGTAATCCTGGTTTTCGGTTTGTTTTTGTTGCGCTACGTCACTACGGTAACTCAACAAAAGCCTAATGAAAATTCCCTAACCACCAAGGCTGAACTTCATGTTACATCTGAAGATTTGGTAACTTCATTTCTATCAGATGAAGAATTAGCAAACGCTACTTATGTAGAAAAGACCATTGAAGTTGAGGGTATTGTCAAGGAAGTAACTTTTTTGAACAACAGATATACTGTATTATTGCAAGGCAGTGGTGAATACATGTGCATTATGTGTGATATGAAAGAAGATCAAATAGCACAGGTACAAACGCTCACCAAAGGCAGTTCGGTTGTTCTTAAAGGTATTTGTAAAGGTTTTTTAATGGATGCCATTTTATTGAATTGTGTACTGGTAAAAAAAACAGATGAATAGATTTCTTTTACTTTTAACTTTATCCCTATCCCAACTTTGTTTGGGACAAACTGGGGAACGAATCATCACCAAACAAGGTCAGGTGAGCTTCTTCTCGCACACTTCTGTTGAAGATATAGAAGCTACCAATAACCAAGTGCTAAGTATTGTGGATTTTTCTTCCGAAGAAGTTGCCATCAGCATGCTAATGCGGGCTTTTGTCTTTAAAAAAGCACTGATGCAGGAACACTTTAACGAGAGTTATATTGAATCGGATATTTATCCAAAATGTTCTTTTGAGGGGAAAATTTTGAACTTAGAGAATCCTCTGCCTGCTGAACAAACCAAACTCATAATAGGGAACATTACCATTCATGGGGTTTCCAAAGAGTTGGAGATTAAAACGAAAATCGAAAACAACGAGGATAAAATCAGTTTTTCCGGAACCTTCAATTTACAGGTTGCCGATTTTAAAATTAAAATTCCTCCCATTGTAGCAGGAAATATTTCAAAGACCATCGAAGTTAACTTTAGATTTGAAGAATATCTACCTTATGAGAATTAAGATATATCCTTTGGTCATTTTATGTGCTTTCGCAACCTTCAACATGGGGTATTCGCAAAGCCTTTTGGAATCCTTGGAGAAAGAACAGGAAGATACCAGTTATCCTGTACAAGCTACCTTTAAAGCTACGCGCATTGGTCTGGGACAATCCGTAGAAACCCGTAAACAAGGAGGACTACAGATTTCTGCAAACACTCGTTTCTGGAATATTAGAGAGGAAACCCAAGCATTTATTGTTGACAGGGTAACTTCCAGATTAGGTGCTTCCTATGCATTTACAGATAGGTTTACCCTGGGAGCAGGTGTCACCACCTTTGATGGCATTTTTGATGCTTTTGGAAAGTATAGATTGGTATACCAAAAAACCGGTAAAGGCTCACCTATTTCAATAACCCTTTTTCAGAACGCGAGCCTAAAGACAAATCCAGGAAGGTCTATAAATCAAGTCGGCTCTTTTTCAGAAAAATTGTCTTTTGGGACTCAATTATTATTGGCAAGAAAATTTACTCGGAATTTTTCACTTCAACTATCTCCCACTTTCATTCACAGAAATTCAGCTTTGAGCCCAGAAGATCCTACAAACCACTTTGCTTTGGGTTTTGGGGCAAGATATAGAGTTGGCGGTCATGTTTCCATAACTTCAGAATATTATTATCTAACCAATCCTATTGAATCATCCAATACATTTGATGCCTTTTCTTTGGGAGTCAACTGGGAACTTACGGATTTAATGCTTCAGTTTTATATGACCAATTCCCATAATATTGCTGATGATGTTTTTATCACCCAAACTCGAAATAACTTCAATACACGAGATGGTAACTTTTTCTTTGGATTTAATGCGACTATACTTTTACACTTAAAACAGAATAAGGTTAAGAAAGTGAACTAAATGTTTATTGATGTTTTCCTCTGATTTCTTCGTAAAGATTTTCTGAGGATAAAATGAAAGGTGCTTTTGAAGTGCGTTCCAACCATCTTTTGCCGATACTATCACTGAGATGCAATCTTGCGTCTATTCCCTTGAATGTAGGGTTCTCCTCCCACATAGGATGCGAATCCCAATGACAATTGATATAATGAACCGCCTTAACTACATCTGAATTTTTTTCAATAGCATCAAAAAAGGGCAAAAACCATTTTTGCCAAGCTTCTTCTGCTTGCTCAGGATTTCCAAGTTGTGTTTCCTTGGTGGTTCCGTAGAGTTTCCCCCCATAGTCAAAAATAGTTGGGGTAGCCTCAGCAATAAAAACGGGTTTTCCCTTTTTTCGCGCAAACTCAAACATTTCGATTTCTTTCCATCTATTAAAAAAGGACACTCCACACCAATCCACATAGTCATCCCCAGGATACCAGCCTTCTAACTGCTCTTGATTGGAAATATACCCTGTGGATTGCCATACATAAGCTACATTGTTTATCCCTCTCTCTCGTAGCTTATCTACAATTCTTCTATAGGCTTTGACGGTAGACTTACGGTCATAATGATTCCAGGGATCACCATCAAATTCATATGCAATCCGAAGAAACACAGGGCGATTGTCTATAGATAGCAAGAAATTGGCCAGTCGGTCTATATATTTATCATGTGTGCCATCAGCAACTTTCTGCTCATGGTTTATAAAAGATAGACCAATCGCCATAATCATATTGGAATAGTCAGAGTCTAAATGCTGTAAATGGGCATTGTAATCACTATCACCCCAATTGGCCATTTCCCATAATCCATCCAATCCTTGAAATCTAAGACCAAAAGAATATTCTCCCGGGCTTATACTGGTATAGGTAGTCCAACCTGCTGGCTTTGGAAAATGATTCAGGTAACCATCAGTATAATTTTCCAGTCCCCCAACAGCTTCCAATTCCTGCCCTACGAACAGCAATACGCCGTTTTCCGGTTCAAATTTGGCCAAAGTTTTAGTACTATTGGAGGCAGTTGGTTCCTTAACACCCTCCTTTTGAGCCAAACAAATTATGGGAAAAAGAAAGAGGAAATAGAGTATATTCTTCATAGCTGAGATTAAGTCTTTAAGATATGAATTGTACCTATTGAAAAAAAGAAAATCCCAAGAAGGAAAGTAAGCTTCTTGGGATATACCTAAACTTAAAAAGCCAATTCAATTTTTTAATTAAAGACGAGCCCCGCCCGAAGAACAATAAGGGGTGAAAAAGTGACATTAAACTCATCGTTTCCACCAGCTGGTTGTGCGATGAACCCAACATCCAAAAAGGGTGTAAAACTATCGGAAACATGAAATTGAAGTTCGTTGGTAAGGTTTAAGCCCAAACCTTGAATTGTTCCATCGTCTTCACTTAACTCATCAGAAGTAATTATCCGATATCCCAAGTTAAAGCCAGGTTTATAAGAAACCTTTTCGCTTAATGAAAAGCGAGGTTTTAAGGCTAAAGCCAGCTCATAGAAATTCACATTTTCGTCCAGTAATTCCAAAAAAGGAAAAGCAACACTTCCATTCAAGCCTATGGCAAAACTATTAGTTATAAAAAAATCGTAGAATCCATAGATGGATACACCGCTTTCCAAATCAAAATTTTGGTCCAATTCAGCAATGTAGACATCTCCTCCCGAAAGAAGCCCTACAGAGAAACCATATTCATTCTTTTTTGTATCCTGTGCTAGCGAAGACGTCCAAACAAGTACTGAGAAAAACAATCCTAGAAGTATCTTTAATTTTTTCATTTTTAAGCGTTTTGGTTGAGATATGATGTTTTAATTGGGTTAAAAGGAGTTACCGAACCATTTGTAGAAAGACTACAGTTTCTTCAAACGTGCCATTTCCATCAAAATCAAATTCTAGAATTCCGCTTATTTCCAAAACATCGTCTGATGATAGTGCTATACCAAGAAAAGCTTCATCTCCTGGTTCATCCACATCGTCCAAAAGGACCAATTGTGAGCCAGAAAATCCCAATTGTCCGGAAAATTGGGTGGGTGCCTCTCCTGGAAATGTGATAGTAGATGTAAACCTTCCATCATTTTGAATATTGATGATTACACTCCCTCCATCCATAATAATATTTGTGCTGGTGGCTGGCTGGTCCCTTATCTGAAATTCTGCAAATATTGCAGTCCAATTTCCGGTAATATCAGTTATGGAAAGCGTGTCGCCTTCCAAAGGAAAATCAAATTCACCTTCATCTTCACTGCATCCAATACACAGGAAAAAAAATAATGAAAATAGAAGACTGGATATTTTTTTACTCTCCGAAAAACTATTGAAAAAAAGATTCATGATTTTTGTTTTTTTGGTTTGTTTAAAACTATTTAACCAAAAAAGCAACGGATGCCAGTGTGGTAACCATTCCTAACACAGTGGTTACATCAAAAAGAGAGGAATTGAAAAAGGTTCTTTTACTACCTATTGGACCTATTGAATTGCGAAGGTGTAACCCTATAAACCTCCTTAAAACATTTGGTGAAATAGGATAGATTGTTAAATCCAACCCGGTAGGCAACTTCTGAAACATTGCCCCAGTCCTTTTTCAGAAGCTCAGCGGCTTGTTGAATTCTCAGATTTCGAATAAAGTCTGAGGCAGGCATCCCTGTTATGGCCATAAGTTTACGATATAACTGAACCCTACTAATACCCATTTTCGCACTTAAAAAATTGACATTTAAATCGGATTTATCTAGATTTTCAATGATTAATTTCCTGAATTTGGACAAAAACCGATTTTGCTGCGAATCTGCATGGGCCATATCCTCCTTTTCAAATAATCTGGATTGGAGTTGTTTTTGTAATCGTAGCCTTTGTTCTATGATATTGGAAACCTTTAAAACGAGTTCCTTTTTGTCAAAAGGTTTAAAAATATAGTCGGTGGCCCCAACTTCAAGCCCTATAATCTTGTCTTCTTCCGTGGCTTTTGCGGTAAGCATGATAAAAGGTATATGCGAGGTGATTTCATTCTGACGTATCTTTTTACAAAGTTGTCCACCGTTCATACCAGGCATCATATAATCACTTATTATGATGTCGGGAATCTCCCGAGATGCCAAAGTAAAAGCCGAAAAACCATCTTTTGCTTTTAAAACTTGCCCATATGGTTCCAACATTTCGCAAATGTATTCCTGAAGTTCAAGATTATCCTCTACAAGTAGAATGGACTGTCTGTCTTCGTTTTCCATTTTTAGGGCATCGTCTTCAATGGAAAATTGACGGATACTGTCGTCTTTCACTTCTACAGCTGTTTCACCAACCAACCTGAGGGGCAATTCAATCTTAAAAACAGAACCTCTAGGTTTATTATCCAATACGGTTATTTTGCCTTCAAGTATGTTCACTAGTTCTTTGGTAAGGCTAAGGCCAATACCTGTGCCTTCAACTTGATTTTCTAGACGATAGAATCTTTCGAATATTCGTCGTTTTTCTTCATTGCTTAGTCCTTGCCCTGTATCAGAAACTTCTATTAGCAAAATTGTCTTTGGAGTGTTCGAGTGTTCAATTTTTGCCATTACATCAACTGTTTCACCGGACTCTGTGAATTTTACCGCGTTGGAAATAATATTATTCAATATAGTTTCCAACTTTTCTTCATCAAACAAGGCCAGCCGAGCTTGTTTCGGCACATTTATGTTGAAGGTGATAATTTTACTTTCGGCCAAAGATTCAAATGAGGAAGACACGGCTCGGACAAACGAAAAGATATCGCGTTTCACTTTTTTAACGGGCAATTTATCCTCTACAATCCGAGAATAGTCCAATAGCTGCTCAATGAGATGTTGTAAGCGCTTTACATTCTTCTGAATCAGTTTTAGTTTTCCAGATTCCTCTTGGCCTGTTTTACGTTCAAGTAAATCATTGACTGGACCTTTTATTAATGTGAGAGGAGTTCTAAATTCGTGCGAAACGTTGGCAAAAAATCTGGACTTCAAATCGCTCATTTCCTGTACCTTCTCCACTTCCATCTGCTCAAAGTGTAATTGACTTTTTAACTTTTGACGCGTCAAAAATGTTCGTATAATATAAAATCCAAGCCCAGCCAACAACAGAAAATACAGCAAAAAGGCCCACCATGTTCTCCATATTGCGGGTTTTACATTAAAACTGAAAATCGCAGCCTCATCGGGCCATGTATTAGGGTTAATCGATGCTTTTACCTCAAAGGTATAGTTCCCTGAAGGCAAATTGTTATATGTGGTGGAACGTTCTTGGGAGACGGTCCAGGTATCTTCTAAACCTCTGAGGCGGTAGGCATATTGAACTGTATTTGGATTTTTGTAATAAATTCCAGCATAGCCAAAAGAAATAGTGCTCTCATCATACTCTAATTCAGTGTCATTCCTTATTGGAGAGCCCTGTCCGCTCTCATCATCTTGATTGGCCCTATTTGGGACGCTTATTTTGGTGATTTTAATGTCAATTTTTGGATTTTTTGATATTTCTTGTATTGGTTTAAATTGATAATAGCCCCCTTTTCCTCCAATTAATATCTCCTGGCTTTCCGAATCAAAAATAACATTGTTTCCTCCCCAAGTACTCAAGAAATTCAATCCATTGTTCACATCCAAGAACTCAAATTCCCCTGAGCTTAAATCAAAATGCAATATCCCTTGATTGGTCAATGCCCAATACTTTTTATATTGATCTTGTAATATGCCTTTAAAACTAACATAGGGTATGTTGGTAACCTCATGAACATTTATCATCTTCTGTTGTGATTTGATATAAATATTCAATCCGGATAGCGTTCCTATCAAAATACTATCCTTGTCCGGTGAATATAGGCTCCGTACGGTGTTATGAAGAATGCTGTCTTTATGCTTCTCCAAACTGGATTGCTTTGAATAGTATGAATTGGTTTTTAGGTCCTGCACCACTGCACCTTTGTTTGTTGCACACCAAATTTCGTCACCAATTCTGAGTATGCTGTTGAAGGTATTTCTCCCACGAGTTACAAACTTCCTTGAATCCGGCAACCACGCACTAACTCCCGCCTGGGTGCAAACCCAGACCGTGCCCAACGAGTCTTTATAAACATCCATGGCTGTATCTTGCTGTAAACTAGAAGTATCGCCTGGAGTATACCGATAAATGGCTCCATTTCCTCTATTCTTGTTAAAAACTCCTACTCCTGATGCATTGGTTCCTACCCAAATCTGTCCATCATTGTCTTCTTCCAAAGCAAGGACAAACTTTCCCTCTAAACTTGGATTTGAAATAAATGGACTTCCGTCAGAGAGGATTACCCCATTGTCCGTACCTAAATAAAGTTCCTCCTCGGTTCGCAATAGACTATGGATATCCCTATCTCCATTCCCCACTTTTTTGAACCCATAGGTGTTCTCTGTTTTTACACATGCTATTTTTCCGCCAGTAAGACCTAACCAAAGCATCTTGCTATCATCAAGAAATACAGAGCGAATATTTCCAGAAATCTGATATACTTGTTTTGGAATACTTGAAGTTTCTCCCAATTCATATATATAGCCCATATAGGAAGTAAAATAGTTTGTCTTTCCAATACGGAAAGTGCCATTAAAGGAAGTAGTTTTTAACGCTGGACTCATAGCTTTATCCCAATGTTGGAATTGATTGTTTTCCAAATCCAATCTATTTATGCCTCCAAAGGTTGCAGTTACAATATTTCCCTCTTCGGTAAAGGCAAAATCACGAACCACGTTATTTCTGAAATTTAACTGGGTATCATCTGTCTCTTGAAATTTAAAATGGGTAAACTGGTTGGTGTTTTTATCATATCTATCCAAGCCGTGTCCATTGAGAGCAACCCAAAGATTCCCTTGTGAATCTTCCTTAATTTTTGTTACATAGCTTTGGGAAATTGAAGTAGAGTCTTCTTTATGATGTAAATAGTACTCAAACGAATCCGTGGAGTCCTTATATTTGCCCAGTCCATTTCCATTGCTGGCTATCCAAATCTCTTCGTTACCATCTTCAAAAATTGAAGTGATAAAAAAATTATCCGGAATACCATTTCCTTTTGATGACTCTCGGTAATGTTTGAAAACCCCTTGTTCAATATTCAAAACGCTAATTCCTCCGGATTTGGTTCCAATCCATAGTCTACCCTTTGAATCTTGCAGTAACGACCAAACCTCATTATCCGTCAAACTATTCCTGTCACCATAACGACTTCGGTAAATGGTGTAATCCACTCCATCAAACTTATAAAGTCCTCTACTAGTTCCAAACCACATAAATCCATCTTTATCCCTTAGGATGGTATAAACTTCCAAGTCGTCTTCTGCTTTAGGTAGCTGATAGGTGCGTAGTAACTGAAAATTGTATTGTCCTAAAGCGGATAAGGTGATAAGAAATATCAAAAAAAAGAAAGCTCTATGGAAGACACGAGAGGTTTTCATTTTTGCATTTTCGACTTGACGGACTACTCTAAATATACTAAACCCTTAACAGAAGGGAGATATTAATTTATAAAATTTTCAGCAAGACACATCTTCCATTTCATTCATTATCAATAGAGTAACCACAGTGTTATTTATTGTAACCTCTGTGTTAATAGAGATGGTTCAAGACATAATAAATCGTAAAAAAGTAATCTTGAAAAATCAAGATTCTTATTCCTTTTCCAAATTATTCTTGTTTACCATTAATCTATTTAGAAAAGAATTTTAAGAAAATCTGAAAATCAATTCGCAATCAACCAATATGTCGTTTTAAACCTACTAGAACGACAGCACTCAGTTTTTTAGGAATCTAAAAATGAAAAGTTGTCTTTGGCTCACCCAAAAAGTAGCAATGAAATCTTAGTAAAAAAACAAAATCTCCACGAAGTTTTAGTGGAGATTTTGTAGTGACCCAGGGAGGATTCGAACCCCCAACCCTCAGAGCCGAAATCTGATATTCTATCCAGTTGAACTACTGGGCCAATTTATGTTATGAACTAAGTTTTGCCTTGACAATAGTAGAAATCGTTTTACCATCAGCTTGTCCCGCCAATTCTTTGGAAACCATTCCCATTACCTTGCCCATGTCTTGCATCCCTGACGCACCAGTGGACTCGATTACTTTTACCACTGCTTTTTCAATATCTGCTTCGCTTAGTTGTTCTGGTAAAAACTTCTCAATTATGACAGCTTGAGCTAATTCCGGTTCAGCTAGGTCTTCCCTTCCTTGCTCATTAAAAATAGAAGCACTGTCTTTTCGTTGCTTTACCAGTTTTTGCACCAACTTTATCTCGTCTGCCTCGGACATTCCTCCTGAAGCCCCTTTTTCAGTGCCAGCCAGTAACAAAGCCGATTTAATAGCACGCAAAGCTTCCAATGCCACAGTATCCTTGGCTTTCATTGCAGCTTTTATCTCTGTCATTACTTGTTCTTGCAAACCCATGCTTCTTCCATTTTGGGCTGCGAAGATAAAAAAATAAACCCGAAAGTTTTACAACTTCCGGGTTTAAGCGTTCCATTTTAAATGGATGCTTTTTAAACACTACTAATCAACATTATCGTGCAAGAATGAGTTGTTGGATCGCAATTGCATTTCGTCATTGCTATCCTCACTCAACGTGGTTCTGGAGACTTTTTGCTCCGTAGGTGTATCATTTAAATCAACTCCTTGCCTTTTGTAGGCAGGTTGTTTTTCTATTTCATCAATGCTACTTCGATTGTTCTGAAATTTGTAATTAAAGTTTTTTAGCTTTTTTCTACGCTCATCAGCGCGTTCCGCCAGTAAGTCATTTATGGAACTGTTCATAGGGTCCTTACTGTTCTGAGGCATATTCTCATTTTCTAACTTGTCCTCAACTTCCAAAGTCTTTTTTTCAAGTACCAATTCATTATCCACCAATTTGGGTTCGTGGGTTTCGGCAACTGATTTAGCTCCTGTCAATTGGGTTTCCAACTCCATGTACTCTTCAAGATTGTAACGAGTCTCCCCTTCTTTCTTAAATTCCAATACTGGACTTACTTCCACATACTCATTTACCTCAATATCATTCACATCACTGTCCAAATCAAAGACGATTGTATTTTCAGATTCCTCTTTTACAGGTTCATTAATGGGCATATCGAAAGTAAGCGCAAACTGATCTTCTTCTTTCTGAGGTGAAACCACTTCTGGATCTATCACCTCCATATTGTTCAAAACACTTTTTGCTTCTATAATGACAAACTCATCCTCCACATTTTCGGGAACAACTTCTTCACAAAAAACATTAAAATTCCTGATGTATTTCGTCGTAGGAATCAAATCCATGGTTTCATCTTTAACCATGGGCTCCTTTTCTAGTTCTACCGACTCTTCCATATTGAGCGTATGTCGAACTACAGGGGCAGGTACAACAACCTCCGCCTCTACCTTAATTTCTTGTATTGAAGTAGATTGTGTAGTAAGTTCTTGCTCAGCAATTTGCTCGTCTTCAAGGGTATAGAATACTTTTTTAGTTTCGGTATTTACTATTTCATCCTGTTGATCAGCATGAAAACCTGTAGCTATAACGGTTACCGCAATGGCATCCCCCAAATCATTATCTTCTCCAACACCCATAATGATATTAGCGCCATGGCCTGCTTCAATTTGGATATAATCGTTGATTTCTCCTATTTCATCAATAGTGATTTCTTGTGTACCTGAAACGATGAGCAACAATACGTTTTTGGCACCATTGATTTTGTTATCGTTTAGCAACGGAGAATCCAATGCTTTCATAATGGCCTCGCCCGCCCTAGCTGAACCAGATGCAGTTGCAGACCCCATAATAGCGGTTCCACTATCCGATAAAACCGTTTTAGCATCACGTAAATCAATATTTTGGGTATAGTGATGCGTAATAACTTCGGCTATCCCACGGGCTGCAGTAGCTAAAACTTCATCCGCCTTGGAGAACCCTGCTTTAAATCCAAGATTCCCATAAACTTCCCGTAGCTTATTGTTATTAATAACAATCAAAGAATCTACATTGGAACGTAGTTTTTCTATCCCTAGCTGTGCTTGTTTGTTTCGCATGGCACCTTCAAATTGAAATGGAATAGTAACAATACCCACAGTCAAAATATCCATTTCACGGGCCAATTTGGCAATCACAGGTGCTGCACCGGTACCTGTACCACCGCCCATTCCAGCGGTAATAAAAGCCATTTTGGTAGTGCTTTCCAGCATAGCCTTTATGTCTTCCATACTCTCCAAAGCTGCCTGTTCCCCTACTTCTGGATTAGCCCCAGCACCAAGTCCTTCGGTTAAGTATACGCCCAACTGAATCTTATTGGGAACCGAGCTGTTCTGTAACGCCTGTGCATCTGTGTTACAGATTACAAAATCCACGCCATTAATACCGGCTAAAAACATGTGGTTGATGGCATTGCTACCACCGCCTCCTACTCCAATTACTTTTATAACGTTGCTCTTGTTTTTGGGCAAATCAAAAGCGATGTTGTCAAATTCGGTGTTCTTGCTCATGTCGTTCTTTGTATTGTTTATTTGTTGCTCAAAGGGGTTATTATTCTGCATTGTCCAAAAAGTCTTTCAACTTTTCAGACCATTTATCAAAAATAGATTTGCGCTCTTTATTGTAAGTGCCGGAGGTTTGCGTTTCGGAAACCTCTTGCTCTACCAATACTTGCTCGTCTTCCATGGACTCATCCATGGTGTTCATGTTCTTCTTGTGGCTCTCAATAGCATTCATCAATAATCCTACTGCTGTAGCATATAAAGGGCTGGCAATTTCTTCATCAGAATCTCCAGCTAAATGCTCATTAGGGTACCCTATGCGGGTATCCATACCAGTAATGTATTCTACTAACTGCTTTAAGTGTTTTAATTGGCTACCGCCGCCTGTCAACACAATACCTGCAATCAGTTTTTTCTTTTGTTCTTCGTGACCATAGTTTTTGATTTCCACATAGACCTGTTCGATGATTTCCACAACTCGGGCATGGATAATCTTGGATAGGTTTTTCAGTGTGATTTCTTTCGGTTCACGACCACGAAGTCCGGGAATGGAAACTATCTCGTTATCCTTGTTTTCACCGGGCCATGCGGAACCAAACTTCATTTTTAATAACTCTGCTTGTTTTTCGATAATGGAACAGCCTTCTTTGATGTCTTCGGTAATCACATTTCCACCAAAGGGGATTACAGCTGTATGTCTGATGATACCATCCTTGAAAATGGCCAAATCCGTGGTTCCACCTCCTATATCAATTAGAGCCACACCGGCTTCCTTCTCTTCTTGGCTCAGTACTGCGTCCGAAGATGCCAAAGGTTCCAAAGTAATGTTACCTAAATCCAGCCCAGCGCTTTTAATGCATCTGCCTATGTTTTTAATAGAAGAAACCTGACCAACAACAACATGGAAGTTGGCTTCCAATCTACCGCCGTACATTCCTCGGGGCTCCTTTATTTCGGATTGCCCGTCTACTTTATATTCTTGTGGAAGCACATGGATGATTTCTTCACCTGGAAGCATCACCAATTTGTACACTTGATTGCACAGCTTGTCCAAATCATCATCGCAAATAACTTCTTCAGAATTGGAGCGGGTGATATAATCGCTATGCTGGAGACTTCGGATGTGTTGACCGGCAATACCTACCACTACTGACCCAATTTTTAGTCCAGCATTAAGCTCAGCTTGTTCCACCGCTTGTTGTATTGAAGAAATGGTTTGGGTAATATTGTTCACTACTCCACGATGAACCCCCAAACTTTTTGATTTCCCTGTTCCAAGAACTTCGATTTTGCCATATTCATTTTCCTTACCAATAATTGCCACAATTTTGGTAGTTCCAATGTCCAATCCAACTGAATAATTACCTTGTTCCATACTTTAAATTTTGGTGCAAACCACTTGATTGTTGAATTCGAGGCTAACTACTGCATATTTCTCCAAAGAGTTGTCTTTGGTTGCTTTTGCGTAGAAAGCCATGAAATTTTTAAACTTTTCATTTAGATTATCCACTCCGCCCAGATTGACTACAAAATTTTCCATTCTGAATCGTAGTTGATAGTTTCCTTCTTCTTCAACATGGATACCAATCACATTTTTTCTAAGAAAGTCATCCGCGTTGATATAGTTTAGAATTGTATATGCATCTTCCAAAGTCTTGCCCGTGATTTTTCCTGTAATAATGGGAACACGTGCGGAATGATGTTTCGACAACGGCATACGTTTTCCAACGTCATCCAAGTAAAACTTCGATGCGCCTTCAATTCTTCCAATGGGTTTTCGCTGAACAATCTTAGAAACAAGCTTGCCATCTACAGTGAAATAGATTTGGGCTTTTTTTACCATATCGTTGGATTGAATTACCTTCTCTATGGTATTCAAAACTAATTGTTCTTTCGACCTATTTTTGATGCTCCCGTAATTTTGTATTAACAATTTATTAACTGAGGCCTCATCAATAAATAAGTCATTGTCTCCCAGGAAGTTTATAGATATTTCTTCTACTTCTCTTAGACTACTCCTATAGTCCGAAAAACCATATAAGCCAATCACAGATAGAATCAATACTGTAAGCTTTAGTATATTCCAATTAACTCGCATACGCTAATTCTTCTTTTATTTTGGATACTTCCAAACCAATATCACCAGCTCCCATGGTAACCAAAATCTTTGTTTTTATTTTCTTCAATTCCTGAATCAGATTGGATTTATCCACTAGTTTTTTGTTCGGGTTTTTAATCTTTTTCAACAGCCATTCAGAATTCACTCCTTCTATAGGTTCTTCACGGGCTGGGTAAATGTCCAGTAATAGTACCACTGTAAATTTTTCAAGACTACGGGCGAAATCGTCCGCAAAGTCTTGGGTTCTTGAATATAAATGCGGTTGAAAAACTGCGGTTACTTCTTCACTTGGGTACATCTCGCTGATAGCATCGAAAACGGCATTAATCTCTGTGGGGTGATGGGCATAATCGTCTATGAAAACCAGACCGTCCTTCTTGATTTGATAAGAAAACCTTCGTTGTACTCCTTTGAAGGTTTCCAAAGCCCCAGCTAAACGGTGCAGCGAACAGCCCGCATGCACCGCCATTGCAAAGGCAACTAATCCATTGAGCAAATTATGCCGTCCAGGTTGATTGAAGCGGGTTTTTTCCAATCTTCCCTTGGGCGAGATCAAATCAAAAATGTAGGTTCCATGTTCAATTGTGATGTTTTCTATGCGGTAATCGGAATCATCATCAATTCCAAAAGTCACACCCTCTAAAGGCAGCCCATTTTTCACGAAAAGGATGCCCCCAGGTTTTATCTTCTTTGTGAAATCAAAGAAGGTCTTTTTCAATTCTTCAGAATCTCCATAAATGTCTAAATGGTCTGCATCCATTGAGGTAATGCAGGCCAAATCAGGTGATAGATGTAAAAATGAACGATCAAATTCATCAGCTTCAACCACGGAATACTTAGTTCCTTCCAGTAAGAAATTGCTATTAAAGTTTTCGGAAATTCCACCTAAAAAAGCCGTTATAGGCATTCCACATTCCTTAAGTAGATGAGCTAAAATGCAGGATGTTGTTGTTTTTCCGTGGGTTCCCGCCACAGCAAAACAAAATGTATCCTTAGTAATTATTCCTAATACTTCTGCGCGTTTTTTGATTTCAAATCCAGCTTCCATGAAGTATTGAAGTTGGGAATGGGTTTCGGGAACCGCAGGTGTATATACTATCAGCGTATTTTCTTTTGATGTGAAAGAATCTGGAATCAGCTCCAAATCATCTTGAAAATGTACTTCAACCCCATACGTTTGAAGCTCTTTCGTAATTGGAGACTCCACTCTATCATAACCCACAACTTGCTTACCCAAATAATTGAAATAACGTGCCAAAGCGGACATACCAATGCCCCCAATACCTATAAAAAAGATGTTATGGATATCTTTCAGGTTCATTTTAGCAGTTTTTCTATTTCGTCCACAATATGTTCCGTTGCCTTAGGCAAGGCCATTTTCTTTATGTTGGTTCCTAGTTTTCTCTGTTCTTCTTCCGAAGCCAAAAGCCGAGAAAAAACAGCGTCAAATTTTTCATCCAATTCGTTTTCCTTTAGAACCAATGCTGCATTTTCAACTTCCAAAGCCTGTGCATTCTTTGTTTGGTGATCTTCTGCCACATTAGGTGATGGAATAAATAATACCGGTTTCCCAACTAAGCAGAGTTCAGAAACGGAACCTGCACCTGCTCTGGAAACAATAAAATCTGCAGCTGCATAGGCAAAATCCATTCTGTTAACAAATGCTTTTACTTTCACCTTTTCAGCATCATACTTTTCGTAATCCTCGAGATATAGTTTTCCACATTGCCACAGCAATTGAACTCCCTGGGTTTCAAAAAAGCCTAGTTTACTTTCTATAAGCTGATTTACTCGACGTGCTCCCAGACTGCCTCCTAAAACCAAAACCGTTTTCTTGTTCACATCAAGTTCAAAAAATGAAAGGGCCTTCTGTTTATCCGTTTCAATACGCACCAAATCCGCACGAACCGGATTTCCCGTTTTGACAATTTTTTCCTTTGGAAAAAATCGCTCCATATTATCGTAAGCCACACAAATGCGATTTGCCTTTGAGGCTAAAAGCTTGTTGGTAATACCGGCAAATGAATTCTGTTCCTGAAGCACATAGGGAACATCTTTATGGGCGGCCTTCTTCAAAAGTGGCCCACTCGCAAAGCCTCCTGTGCCAATAGCCACATCAGGATTGAACTTCTTGATTATTTTACCAGCTTTAACCAAACTTGTTATCAGTTTCAGTGGAAACATTAGGTTTTTCCACGTCAGTTTTCTTTGTAATCCACTTATCCAAAGGCCTTCTATTTTGTAACCGGCCTTTGGTACTTTTTCCATCTCCATTTTATCCTTTGCTCCCACAAACAGAAATTCTGCTTGGGGATGCCTTCGCTTCAATTCATTGGCGATGGCTATTGCGGGATAAATATGTCCACCTGTTCCCCCTCCAGAAAGTATGAATCTATAGTTGCCCACTTAATACTTCCAAAGGGTTACTTTCATCCATATCATAGGATTCCTCTTCCAAATTTTCTTTTTTGTTGCTAGCGCTCAACACAATTCCTATGGCCATGCAGGTCATCCATATCGACGTACCTCCCATGCTTATCAGAGGCAACGGTTGTCCAGTAACCGGAAATAGCTGGACTACTACTGCCATGTTTATAAAAGCTTGAAATACGATGGGCAAGCCCACTCCTATGACCAACAATTTTGAAAAAGTAGTTTTGGCCGAATTGGCCACTACGACAATTCTGAACAACAGCAACAAATAGAAAAATAGCAGTGCTCCCCCTCCCAGAAGACCATATTCTTCAATAATAATGGCAAAAATGAAGTCTGATGTGCTTTGGGAGAGCATATTTTTGATAACACTTTTTCCCGCACCTTTACCAACCAATCCTCCTTCAGCAACCGCAATTTTGGCTAAGGTCAGCTGATGTAAATCATCACTATCCGCCTTTTCTGGACTCCAAAAGGTTTCTATTCTCGATTTCCAAGTGCCTGCGCGTTGCGGCAGCATCTCTGGTGCTTTGAAAAGCACAAAAAGGAACATTCCCGCTAGGACTAACCCGACTCCCATTATAGAAAACAGATACTTTAAGGGATATCCTCCAAGAAAGCACAACACCAATACCAGACAACTGATAATCGCAGCTGTGGAAAAGTTTTCAGGCAAAATCAATAGCACCACCAAAGCTGTTGGTAACCAAAGCGGCAATATGCTCTCTTTAAAGGTTATTTGAACGTCTTTTATTTTAGTCAAATACCGTGCAATCCATATCATCAAGACCACAGAGGCCAACGTAGACGTCTGGAAATTGACACCGACAAACGGAATCTTAATCCATCTATTTGCGGTTACCCCTCCTATTCTGGTCTCTACGGTTAGGGTATAGGCTAACAATATCAATACAATAGGTAGGGCAATTATGGAGAGTCCTTTAAAGTAATGGGTTGGGATGCGATGAACGGCATAGATTATCCCAAAACCCAAGAACAAAAGTACTCCATGCTTAACCAGATGACCTAAGGTGGTCCCGTCATCATTAACGTACACCAAATTGGTACTGGCGCTATATACTGGCAAAAATGAGAAGAGGGCCAATAAGGCAACTACACCCCAAATGGCTTTATCTCCTTTCAAATTTTTCAGCAATGCCAACATTCTATAATCTCTTTATTTCTGCTTTGAATTGATTTCCGCGGTCCTCGTAATTCTCGAACAAGTCAAAACTGGCGCAAGCAGGGGACAGTAACACACTATCTCCTCGTTCCCCAATTTTATAAGCCACTTTTACAGCCTCTTGCATAGAATAGGTCTCTACCATTAATTCAATCACGTTTCCAAAGGCATCCTTGATTCTGGAATTATCCATTCCCAAACAAATAATGGCTTTTACCTTTTCCCTTACCAAAGGCATCAACTCGGAGTAATCGTTTCCTTTATCTACCCCGCCAACTATCCAGACTATGGGTTTTTTAATCCCATCCAAAGCATAATACGTGGCATTTACGTTAGTAGCCTTAGAGTCATTTATGTATTCCACATGATTGATTTTCAGAACTTTTTCCAAACGATGTGGTACCCCTTGGAATGTCTGAATACTTTGACGAATAGTTTCCTTCCTCACATTGACCAAAAGCGCAGCCAAACTTGCCGCCATTGTGTTCTTTAGGTTGTGCTGGCCTTCCAAGGCCAAAATATCTGTGCTCATTTCCAAGGTTTTTTGTTCTATTTCAATTTGTATTTTATTATCTTTTACCCAAGCTCCCTCTTGCAAATCCCCATAAAGGGAAAATGGAACTAATTTGGATTGAATCGGGAATTTTTGAAGTCTTTCGGATATGACGGGGTCATCTGCGTCATAAATGAAAAAATCATCTTTTGTTTGATTCATCGCTATCCGGAACTTTGATGCGATATAGTTTTCAAACTGATTTTCATATCGGTCCAAATGGTCAGGAGTGATGTTGGTTAAGATGGCAATATGTGGTCTAAAATCCTGAATACCATCTAACTGAAAACTACTAATTTCCAACGCATAGAGGTCAAAATCACGTTCCGCAACCATCTTAGCATAGCTATCACCAATATTGCCCGCTAATCCAGCATTCAACCCTCCATTTTTCAGCAAATGATGGGTCAACATGGTTGTTGTGGTTTTTCCGTTACTCCCTGTAATTCCAATAACAGTCGCATACGAAAATTTCGAAGCAAACTCCATTTCAGAAATCACTGGAATCCTTTTCTCCTTCAATTGCCTCACCAAAGGCACTTTATCTGGAATTCCGGGGCTTTTCATAACAATATCTGCTTGTAAAATCCTATCATCAGAGTGCCTTCCTGACTCCCATTCAATCTCAAAATGTTCAAGAACTTCTTTATACTTTGGTTGTATCTCTCCTTTGTCAGAAACAAAAACTTGATACCCCTTTTTTTTTCCCAAAATGGCCGTTCCTACTCCACTTTCTCCACCTCCAAGAACCACCAAACGTTTCATTTACCTCACTTTTAAGGTCACTATACTGATAATGGCTAATAGGATTCCTATAATCCAAAATCGAGTGACTATTTTACTCTCGTGGTATAATTTCTTTTGATAATGATGATGTAAGGGTGCCATTAAAAACAGGCGTTTTCCTTCACCGTATTTTTTTTTCGTTCTTTTGAAATAGCTTACCTGGAGCATTACAGAAACCGTTTCAGCAAAGAAAATTCCGCATAATAAGGGTATCAACAGCTCTTTTCGGACTATTATCGCGATTACAGCGATTACTCCTCCTATAGTCAAACTACCTGTATCTCCCATAAAAACTTGAGCGGGATAAGCATTGTACCAAAGGAATCCCACCAAGGCTCCTACAAACGCAGCAATGAAGACCAATAATTCTCCCACTCTTGGGATATAAAAAATGTCTAGATAATCCGAAAATTGGATATTACCGGATACCAAGGCAAAAATTCCAAGTGTCAAGACAATTATGGCCGATGAACCCGCGGCTAAACCATCAATTCCGTCCGTAAGATTGGCACCATTGGATACCGCTGTGATAATCAATATGATTACAGGGATAAAAATGAGCCAGGCATATTCTTCCAGTCCATCTCCTGCCCAAACAATCCAATCAGCATAGTTCAGTTGGTTATCTTTGAGAAAAGGAACATTTGTACTCAAAGATTTTATTTCCTGCCCATATACTTGTTCAACTTGAAAATCAGCATTGATTCGAGTGCTATCTTTTTCCTTTATGGTGACCTCAGGGTGAAAGTATAGAATGGTTCCAACGATAAGTCCTAAGACTACCTGCCCCATAATCTTGAATCTTCCCTTTAATCCTTTTTTATCTTTTTTAAAGATTTTAATGTAATCATCAACAAATCCAATAATGCCCATCCAAATTGTTGTGACAATCAAAAGAATGATATAGATATTTTTTAAATCAGTAAAAAGAAGCACTGGGACAAGCGTGGACATTATGATAATGATACCTCCCATAGTAGGTGTGCCGGCCTTTTGTTTTTGACCTTCCAATCCAAGATCTCGGATACTTTCACCTATCTGTTTCTTCTGCAAAAACAAGATGATGCGTTTTCCATAGACCATGGCAATCAATAGGGAAAACAGCACCGCCATTCCAGCTCTAAACGTCTGAAATTGAAACAAAGATGCGCCTGGCAATTGATATTGTTTCTCCAAAAAATCAAACAAATAGTATAACATGCTTCTATTTATTGAGACTGGCCAAGGCCTTTTTTAGTTCTTTGTAATCGTCAAAATCCTTTCTTACCCCATTTGTTTCTTGATAGGTCTCATGCCCTTTACCGGCGACCAAAATGATATCATTTGAGCTTGCTAATTTGCATGCCGCTTTAATAGCCTGTCTTCTATCTTCAATGGACAATATTTTACTCGTGTTTTGGGGCTCCACCCCTGTTTCCATTTCTTCGATAATTGACATTGGAGGTTCACTTCTCGGATTATCAGAAGTGAAAATTGCCTGATCGCTCATCTCCGAGGCGATATGACCCATAACCGGACGCTTCGACTTATCACGGTCACCACCACACCCCACAACGGTGATGACGTTTTCATTTCCAGTTCTTAATGCATTGATGGTAATCAATACATTTTTCAGCGCATCCGGTGTATGGGCATAATCGACTATTGCTTTTATTTTATCTTTTGAAATAAAATATTGGAATCGCCCATCCACCGTTTCTAGTTCACTAATTAGGCGTAAAATCTCTATTTTGTCCAATCCCAATTCAGACGCCGTAGCGTATATGGCCAACAGATTATACGCGTTGAAATCTCCAATAAGTTTGGTCCAAATTTCATTGTCATCAAGCTTTAGAAGCTGACCATCAAATTGCTTTTCCAAAATCTGTCCCCTATAATCGGCATACGACTTGAGGGCATAGGACAGTTTTTTTGATTTGGTGTTCTGCAGCATGACCAAACCATTCTTATCATCAATATTGCTTAGACAAAAAGCGGACTTTGGAAGATCATCAAATAGTTTTTTCTTGGTATCCCGATATTCAGCAAAGGTTTTGTGATAATCCAAATGATCATGGGAAAGGTTGGTAAAAATGGCTCCTGCAAAATGTAATCCCTCTGTTCTTTTTTGATGGATACCGTGGGAGCTGACTTCCATAAAGCAAAACTCAACTCCTTCCTCATTCATTTGGGATAGGTGCTTGTTGATAGTGAGCACATCGGGAGTAGTATGGGTTGCACGGTACTGCTTGTCATGAATCATAACACGTATGGTGGACAACAAACCCACTTTATAACCTGCTTTAACAAATAGGTCATACAATAAAGTAGTAACTGTGGTCTTCCCATTCGTACCTGTTACACCTACCAATTTTAAATTCTTGGACGGGTTTTCATAGAAGTTACTAGCAATTATGGCAAGGGCGCTATTGCTATTCGTTACTTTTAAATATGTGACCCCGTTCACCATCAACTCCGGAAACTCTTCACAGACTACAGCGACAGCACCAGATTCCAAAGCTTTGGATATGTATTCGTGTCCATCTGTAATTGTACCCCGAACAGCTACAAACACATCATCCATTTGAACACTGCGAGAGTCAAAATGAACTTGGTTCACCATAATGCTGGTATTTCCGCTGACTGCGGAAAGACGTACACCATATAATATGTCCTTTAGTAACCTCATGAAAGTTCCAAAACGATTTTAGTTACCCTCCTTAAATCCGTACCGTGTGCGATGGACTGGTTTTTCACTTTGCCATTTCCTTTGACTTCGACTTGAATGCCTAGATTTTCCAATAACGATATGGCATCCATACCGCACATACCTTTTACATTAGGAACTCGGTTGTATTTTTTCTGCGCATTTACGTAGTATTGCCTATAATCCTCATCCAACTGTTCCCGTTCCGGGATATTCTCATCAACTTCATCTATAATGGGTGAAATTGTATGAATTTTTTGCGCCATGGATTTGAAAACGGGTCCCGATACATCGGCACCATAATATCCCACACTTTTATCGGGCTCATGAATCACCACAATGCAGGAATACTTAGGGTTATCCGCTGGAAAATACCCCACAAAAGAGGATATATAAGCCAGTTTATCAGGGTCTTTGGCCACATAATTCTTTTGGCACGTACCTGTCTTGCCTGCCATACTGAACTCTGGGGAATACAATCCATGACCTGTCCCATACTCTTTTTCCACTACATCTTTCAACAGTTGTTGCGCCTTTTCTACAGTTTCTTTGGAGCAGATTGATGGATTAATAACCTCCCTGTTAAACTCTTTTATAATTTTACTGCCTTCTCGCACAGATTTAATTAATTTGGGTTTGATATACCTACCGTCATTCGCGATAGCGTTATAAAATGCTAGGGTTTGTAGGGGTGTCATTGAGACTTCATAACCATGGGACATCCATGCCAACGATATTCCAGACCAGCCTTTATCACCAGGATAGCGAAGCACCGGCTCTCCTTCTCCAACAATGGGCAATCCCAATACCCTGTGTAAATCCATATTCATCAAGCGATTTACGAATTGCTCAGGCTTTTCTTTGTAATTCTCATGAATCAACTTAGCAAAAGCTGTATTTGAAGAAAGTGCAAAGGCTTTTGCCAGTGACACCTTACCGTAACCTCCCCAACGCGAATCTTTAACCGTTCTGTCATAGACCCTATACCTCCCTTTTTCTGTGTCAATTACCATACTTGTATCGGCCACCTTATCTTCCAAAGCAGCAATGAGGGACATTAACTTAAAAGTAGAGCCTGGTTCATGGGATTCCCCAACAGCATAGTTCAGCTTTTCATAATACTTGCCTTCAGAAGTTCTACCTAAATTGGAAATTGCCTTAATTTCCCCAGTTTCGGTCTCCATAACCACCACACTACCATGATCAGCTTTGTATTTTTCCAATTGATCTAAGAGTGCATAGTGCGCTATATCCTGAATATTGATATCAATTGTAGAAACCACATCACGACCGTCCTGGGGTTCCACGATATTATCCAAACCAACGGGTTTCCACTGTCCTTTGGCTATTTTTTGCTTTAAACGTTTTCCTTCCTTACCTCTCAAGTAAAGTTTACCAAACGCCCCATCCATTCCCACTCGGGTATAGTATCCATTTTCATCCACACGTTCATATCCAATACTTCGGGCCGCCATCTTTCCTAAAGGATACTCGCGAACAACTTTATGGGTTTCAATAAAACCTCCCTTGTAGGGACCTAATTTGAATAGTGGGAATTGTTTAATTTTTACATAATCCAAGTAATCCACATTACGTGCTACTAGCTTATATCTATTTCCATTAGCCCTTGCCTTTCTGAACAATTGTCGGTAATACGAAGAGGGCTTATTGAAAAGAACTGCCAATGAATCCGAAAGTGCAGGAACGTGTTTTTGAAAATTATCCTGAGACACAGTCTTGGCATCAAAACGGATTTCATACTTGGGTACCGAAGCGGCTAATAGACTACCATCATGCGAGTAGAGGTTGCCACGATTTGGTTCAATGGTGAACATCTTCTCAGTTTTGTTGAGTGCCAACTCTTTGTAATCATCACCCTTAACCATCTGAATATCCGCTAGCTTGAACACAATGCACATCGAAAAAATGAACAATGCGCCTGCTACCAGGTACAGCCGATTCATAATATTTTTCTCAGTAATCGCCACAGTTATTCAGATTTTACCCTAATTTTTTTTGGTGGATTTTTTGATGGAGTCAATCCAGCTCCAGCTACGGATTGTCTCAGGGATGATTCCAGTCGCATTTGCTGCACCGTTGACCGCCCCTCAACAAATTCACTGCGTAATTTGCGCACCTCTTCGTTCAAAGCGGCAATTTCGTGGACCTTTTTATCGGCACGGTGACTGCTGGAAATCATAAGAGCAGCAAGAAATGAAGCGAACAATAAAAAAAGCCAGTTCTTGGGCGCATCACCGCTTACCAAAAACTTTCCTTTTAAAATGTCTAATAATCCTTTTTTCATTTTCTGTTCGTTTTTATACTCTCAAATTCGTTCCGCGATACGAAGTTTTGCACTTCTTGCCCTATTGTTTTTCGCTATTTCTTCTGTTGAGGGAACAATCAAACCTCCCACCTTTTTTAAAGGAACATTTATGTTTCCATAAAAATCCTTTTCTGCCTCACCTTCAAATTTGCCATCCCGGATAAATCTTTTTACTAACCTATCCTCCAAAGAATGATAGCTGATTAAACTCAGGCGACCACCCAATTTTAAAATATTCGGCACCTGCAGCAGAAACTCTTTGAGCACCTCAATCTCCTGATTCACCTCTATTCGAATGGCTTGATAGACCTGTGCCAAGATTTTATTCTCCTTTAGCTTGGGGAGAAATGGTCGCAAGACTGTTTTTAACTCCTCCGTGGTTTTGATTGATGAAGTTTCTCTTGCCGCAACGATGGTCCTAGCTATAGCTTTACCATTTCGAAGCTCACCATAACCCAAAAGAATTGAAGCCAGGTTTTCTTGAGAATAGGAATTCACCACTTTGAATGCAGACAATGTATCATCCTGATTCATGCGCATATCCAAATTCGCATCAAACCGAATGGAAAATCCCCTATCCGCCTGATCGAATTGATGAGAGGAAACCCCAAAATCTGCCAAAATCCCATCAACTTCCCGAATGCCATAGAACTTTAAAAATTGGTTGAGAAATCGAAAATTCTGATTGATCAATTGAAATCTGGAATCTTCTATCGCGTTTACCAGAGCATCTTTGTCCTGATCAAAGGCAAACAACCTTCCTTTCCCTCCCAATCTTTTTAATATTTCTTTGGAATGTCCGCCCCCTCCAAAGGTGACATCTACATACACTCCATCTTCCCTTATTGCCAATCCGTCTACTGACTCATTCAGAAGAACTGGATTGTGGTATCCGCTAGTCATCGTCGTCAAAAATCTCCTCGGCCAAGTCAGCATAATCCTTCTCGCCTTCCTCAAGAACCTGCTCATATTTTGACTTATCCCAAACCTCTATCTTATCGAAAACAGCGTTTAGAACAACTTCCTTCTCAATACCTGCGAATTCCACAAGATTTTTTGGAATTTGAAATCTTCCCGAATCATTGTCAATTGTCAGTTCTTTCATTCCAGCAACGAAGTTTCGGACAAAAGCATCGTACTTTCTGTTGATTTTACTCTTCTTCATCACCTTCTTCATCAACACATCAAATTCTTCCTTAGGATACAACTCCAAACACTGCTGAAATACCGACCTTTTGATAACAAACCCATCTTTTAAAACAGGTAACAGCTGATTTTTCAAAGAAATTGGTAAGATTACCCGTCCTTTGGCATCAGCTTTACAATCATGTTGTCCTATGATATGGGTCACTAGAAATCAATTGGTTAGTAATAACAACTCAAATATATAGATTTTATTTCCACATTTCTCCACTTAACTCCACATTTGTTAATAAATTCTCCACTTTTATCGACGAATGATAGGGTTTTCGTGTTAAAACCTATCTTTTGCCAAAAACATTGACTCAACATTGATTTGTAAAAACGACAGCGCGTACCCTACAAGCGAAAATCTTTATGATATGAATTGCCTATATTTGCCCTCCTAGTACCAACTAACTTTAGATGGAAGACCAAATCATTAGGGAAGGTAAATTCAACTACATTGAACAAGGTGAAGGAAAGCCAATAATCATCCTACATGGTCTGATGGGTGGATTAAGTAATTTCCAGGGAGTTTCCGAACATTTTCCGTCCAAAGGGTATCAGGTTTTAATTCCGGAACTTCCTATATATGATATGCCCATGCTGAAGACGACGGTGAAAAATTTTGCCAAGTTTTTGGAAGAATTCATAGAATTTAAAGGTTTAAAGGATGTTATTTTATTAGGCAACTCACTGGGCGGGCATATAGGTTTGCTTCATACCAAATTATATCCTGAAATGGTAAAAGCTTTGGTGATTACAGGAAGTTCAGGGCTTTATGAAAAGGCCATGGGCGATGGTTATCCTAGGCGAGGTGACTATGATTTTATTAAGCAAAAAGCGGAGGACGTCTTTTATGACCCCAAAGTAGCTACGAAGGAAATTGTAGATGAAGTTTTTGCAACGGTAAACGATCGCATGAAGTTGGTAAAAACACTTGCGATTGCTAAAAGTGCTATTCGGCATAATATGTCTAAAGACCTCCCTAAAATGAAAATACCAACTTGCATTATTTGGGGAGAAAATGATACAGTAACACCTCCTGAGGTTGCTGTGGAATTCCATGAATTATTACCGGATTCTGATTTGTTCTGGATTGAGAAATGTGGTCACGCCCCTATGATGGAGCACCCCGACGAATTTAATACCATTCTTGAAACTTGGTTGGACAACCGTAACTTCTAGCCATGAAAATTACTTCGGCCGAATTTGTAATGTCCAATTCAAATGTGGCCCAATGCCCAAAAGATCCTATTCCCGAATACGCCTTTATAGGACGGTCCAATGTGGGCAAATCTTCTTTGATCAATATGCTTACTGAGCGAAAAAGCTTAGCAAAAACCTCAGGAAGACCGGGAAAGACCCAACTCATTAATCATTTTAAAATCAACAATAATTGGTTTTTAGTGGATTTACCTGGTTATGGCTATGCGCGAGTATCCAAAAAAGACAAAAAGACCTTTCAAAAATACATCACCGAGTACTTTGAAAAGCGCAAACAGTTGGTTTGCGGTTTCGTTTTAGTTGATATACGACATGACCCCCAACCCATTGACCTTGATTTCATGGAATGGTTGGGAAGCAACAGTATTCCTTTTGCCATTGTCTTCACCAAAGCGGACAAATTGAAACCAGGCGTTATCGAAAAACAGGCCAAGACTTACCTTCAAAAACTATTAGACAGTGTTTGGAAAGAAACACCACCTTACTTTATTACGTCTTCCAGTAACCGAATGGGAAAGGAAGCCCTTTTGGAGTACATTGATGGAATCAACAAAGAATTTCATGCCACAAACTGATACTACTTCTCGCTCCTTTCCTGAATAAGTCGAATCAACTTATGCGGAGTGCTTAATGCATTCAATTCTTCAGTAGATATAAAAACCTCCAACCCTTTTTCAGACTCAACCAGAACTATCGGATAAGTGAACTTATATCCAAACTTCGAGGCGTATTTTTTCTGGAACTCATCCCGGTGTAAAAACATCATATCCATAGCACTATCTTCTCGAAATCGTTTCCAAGTTCGGTTTTCCTGTACAACACCAAAGGTGATATCACACAAATTACAGTCATATGTAGAAGGACTGAATACCTTGTGCATGCTGTCTAGTAAAGCATTCCTAACTCCTGAATTCGCATTGTATACAAACACCAACTTTTCACGAATTTTCTTCTTCATGTTTCAAAAATACGTCGGTTTCACAGGAAAAGAAGAGGATTTAAGTGTAATTTAATCTTTTCTAAAAAGAATACCATGATTGCAAGAATTTGGGAAGGAAGAACCAAAGTGGAACATGAAAAAGTATACGAACAGTTTATGAAAGAAAGAGCTGTTCCTGACTATTCGAAAACCGCTGGTTTTGTAAAACTCCTCTTTTTAAAGCGAACTGATAGGCAGTTTGCCTATTTCAAATTGATTACATTTTGGAAGGACTTGGATGTAATCAAAAATTTTGCTGGGGAAGATTATGAAAAGGCAAAATACTATCCCGAAGACCAAAATTACTTACTTGAATTTCCTGAGAAGGTCATTCATTTTGAGGTCTTTGATGAAACGTAAGCAAGCCTATTTTTTCAACTCCAATTTTTCAGCAAAGTAGTCGCAGAAATCCTTCATGGTAGCCGTCATTTTTTCATCTTGGGTTGCTTTCATAAAGGTATCTGCCATGGTGACCAAGGTTTGATGAAAAAAAACTTTCATTTCATCCACGGGCATATCTTTGGTCCAAAGGTCAATTTTTAGCGACTCCTGATTTTTACTGTCCCAAACCGATAGCATCATCGCCTTGGCCTCCACATTTTCTATTCCACCATCCTGTGCAGACCAATGCAGTTCTTCGGGAACTCTATTCTCATCAAGGCCAACCGTTAGTTTTATTTCTGAAGTATGTTCAACAGCCATCTATCTTTTGGGTTTGTAATTTGAGTTTTTAAATAATTCATCTGCAGGCATATCCAACAGGTTCACCAGTTCCACCTCTGGGTTTCTCTCCATAAAGGCTCGTACAATCTGCCAGCCCATATACCGCCCTAATCGCCCAGGAGATTCATTATCCAAAGCAAGTTGGAATTTTGAAAAGGGAGCTGGGTCTAAAAATCGTCTATCCAGACTAGATTCGGTACTGTACAGCAATTCACGTTCTACAAAATAGCGCCAAATCTGCTCTTCATTTGCTTTGGCCCAATCTGCTTGTTCTTGTGTATAGTTTATTTTTTGTGCATCTGAGTTTTCAGGCAAAAGCTTATCCTTTATATATAGTTCTTTACCATAATGAATCATTCGGGAAAGGAACGTTCTATTTCGTGGGTACTTCAAAACCTTTTTTGTAAAGGCGCTGGCAACATCGGAAACTAAGTATTTCTTGTCCAAACCTTGAGCTACATAACGGGGGAGACTTTGATAAAAATGATGTTCTTTACCTAAGTAATTATCCAAGCCCAGAAGTAAAAGGGAATCCGTTAAAATAACACGGTCTTCATACCGAACATCGGAAATTAAAGTGACTACTTTTGGGGCATCCGTACCAGGAAAATAGAAAGAAATATACTTGAATAGCGATTCCAAATCTTCATTTTCCTTCGAAAACGAACCAAATGTTTTATTGACCTCATCGGATAACTCCATCTGAAGCGTATCAGTCAATTTGGCTTCCCAAATGCTATCTGGAAACTGAGCTGGAAACAAATACGGGTACTTTGATTTCAGATTTGGGATTTCTTCCGGTTGAGCTGTAGCAAATTCACGGTCAAAGCGATATACTTCCAGATTAACCTCTATCCCAATGATCTCATTTTTGGTTTTGTCCTCTTTTTTGCATCCTACAACCGATAAAAAAAGGATAAAAATCAAAAAGCTAGATATTTGATACTCAAAGTATTTGGACAACCCCTTCATTATTATAAAACCAGCGTTTATTTTTACAGGGCACAAAGGTAATTTTTTGAATCTAAAAAGAAAGCTATGCAAACTGAAAAGGTAATCGAATACATTGTGAACTGGTTAAAGGATTATGCGACCAACGCCAAGGTCAACGGTTTTGTGATAGGAGTTTCAGGCGGAATTGATTCTGCGGTCACCTCTACACTATGCGCTAAAACGGGATTGGATTTGTTATGTGTTGAAATGCCCATTCATCAAGGTACAAAACAGGTGACCCGAGCAGACCGACATATCAATTGGTTGATGGAAAATTTTGAAAATGTGAACCGACAACCCGTGAACTTAACTCCGGTGTTTGACAGCTTGGTAGATGCCCTTCCAAAAGTTGATAATGAAGAAGAACGTTTTATGTCATTGGCCAATACACGGGCAAGATTACGAATGACCACTTTGTACTATTTCGCAGCATTTAAAGGCTATTTGGTGGCCGGCACTGGTAACAAAGTAGAAGATTTTGGCATCGGGTTCTATACCAAATATGGAGATGGAGGCGTGGATTTAAGCCCTATAGCCGACCTTTTGAAAACCGAAGTATATGCGATAGGTGGGGCGTTGGGCGTAAACCAAGATATTATGGATGCCGCCCCCACGGATGGTTTGTGGGGTGATCATAGAACCGACGAAGATCAGATAGGAGCTTCCTACCCTGAACTGGAATGGGCTATGAAAATGGATGATGAAGGTAAAACTGAAATGGATTTTTCAGGTAGGCAAAAAGACGTATTTGCTATTTATAAAAAGTTCAATACGGCAAATAAGCATAAGATGATTCCTATACCTATTTGCGAAATCCCTGATAATCTTAAATAGCATTTTGTCCGAAAAAACCCAGTTTAAGACGAAAAAAACCCTAGAAATTTTAAGGTTTTAAGAAAAAAATCACACTTTTATGTCAGCAATTGGTTAACTTGCCGCCACGCCGTGTAAGTAAATAATTACTAATACAACTTATAAATTATATTAAACCCAAACCGAATGATCAAAGTATTAATAGCTGACAACCACCCCATAGTTCGTCTTGGTATTAAGCACGTAATTGAATCTGGCTCCGATATGGAAGTCATTGCAGATGTTGCTACCACAGGTGAACTGTTCGAAGTTTTAGAGAAAGTTACCCCTGATGTTGTAATGTTGGAGATGGATATTCCTGAAATTAACGGAATTGCCACATTACGCAAGATGAAACAAGAATTCCCTAATGTAAAAGCATTGATGTATAGCGGACAATCTGAAGATGTCTATGCTTTGAGTACCATTAGAGCAGGTGCCTTTGGATATCTTTCCAAAACCGCTGATTTAGATTACATCATCTCTGCGGTTAAAAAAGTAAGTGAAGGAAATATGTTCATCACGAATGAACTGGCCCAAAGACTTGCTTTTGATGAAGGAACCCAAAAGCCTAGAAGATTTTTCAGAAAGCTATCTTCCCGTGAAGTTGAAGTACTTAAACTTTTAGCTAGTGGAAAGCGAAATAAGGAAGTTGCTGAAGGTTTAAACCTAAATGAAAAAACGGTAAGTACCTATAAAGCCCGTTTGATGAAAAAGTTGAACGTGGACAACCTTGTGGATTTATTACAGCAAGCCAAAGCATTGGAGCTGTACTAAATATAAACCAGTACTAAATTTAAAATCCCGAGCAGAACACTGTTTCGGGATTTTTTTATGATAGTACACGATTCAATTTAGCGTTCAATAATTTGTTAAGTTGAAGGTAGTTCATGATTTCTTCCAAGGTTTCCGTATTATCTTCATGATTATCCTCGGTATTCGATTGTAGTTCGCTAATTCTTGCTTTAATCAAATTACATCGTAAGGTAAGAATGGTTTCGCCAACCAATTGCGCCACTCCCCTTTCTTTATCTTTTGGGTAAATATCCTTTCGCTCCCAGTCGTGAAGCGCGTATCGTTCCTCTTCCATAAGAATTGAAGAAACTTCTCCAATCATACTCTGTTCCAAGCCAGAAAGAAAACCATTTATGGTAAATTCTTCACGTTCATTTAGGTCACCAATAAGCCTATAGTAGATGTCCTTAAATTGCTCGTTGGTCAATTCGATTTCATCTTCTTGTAGATCTAAATAGATTTTTTCATACACCTTAGCTTCCACCATCTCGGGTTCCAAAACCAGTTCTCCTTCCTCATTTTCCTTGAGTACCAAGTCTTCAAACTCTTCTTTTCGATTTCCATATAGCAAAAGCATTTCGATAATCTTTCGTTCCAATTCATAAAGCACATCTACCTTTTCTACCACGGCATCATGCTTTACAACTTCAAAGGCTTTTTGCTCTTGCTTTATCTTTTTGGTGGCCTCACCCCTTCCCTTTTTTTCAATTTGGGCCAATGTATTGTACAGAACCTCTTCCGAAATCTGCATCATCTTGGCACATTCTTGAATATAGATTTCCTTTTTTATCTGGTCAGGAATTTTACTAATACTATTAACAATATCTCTGACTGTATCAGCACGCTTAATGGGGTCGTCCGCAGTTTCTTTCGTTAAAATGGATGTCTTGAACTGAATGAAATCCTTTGCATTTTCTTCCAAATACAAGACCACATCTTCATACGTATTGTTTTTGGCAAAACTATCAGGGTCTTCTCCCTCAGGAAAGGAACAGACTTTCACATTCATGCCTTGTTCCAGAATCAAATCAATCCCCCGCAGTGAAGCACGCAATCCTGCCGCATCGCCATCAAAAAGTACGGTAATGTTCTTGGTCAAACGGTTTATTAATCGAATTTGTTCTGGTGTAAGGGCCGTTCCACTTGAAGCAACCACATTTTCAATACCCCGCTGATACATCTGAATCACATCCGTATAGCCTTCCACCAAATAACAGTTATCCTCTTTGGCAATGGATTGCTTTGCAAAGTAAATTCCATAGAGCACCTTACTTTTATGGTAGATTTCACTTTCTGGGGAATTAAGGTATTTTGCCGCTTTTTTATCATTGGTCAAGATGCGTCCACCAAAACCCAGTACCCTCCCACTCATAGAATGAATAGGAAAAATGACCCGCCCCTTGAACCTGTCAAACTGTCTTTTGGTGCCCTCGGTTTGTTCTTTTACTATAGTAAGTCCTGTTTTTTCCAGAAATTCCAGTTGATAGGATTTTTCCAAAGCAGATTTGGTAAAGGCTTCCCACTCATCCAAGCTATAACCTAAGCCAAACTTTTTGATGGTGCTGTCTGAAAACCCTCTTTCCTTAAAATAACTGTGTCCTATTGCCTTACCGGGTTCGGTATTCCATAAGATATCTTCGAAATAGTTTTGGGCAAACTCCGAAACCAAATACATACTTTCACGCTCATTGGCCTGCTCTTTTTCCTCATCTGTACGCTCGGTCTCCTCTATTTCAATATTGTACTTTTTCGCCAAATATTTTATGGCTTCGGGATAGGTGAAATGTTCATGCTCCATTAAAAAGGCCACTACATTGCCGCCTTTGCCACTGCTAAAGTCTTTCCAGATTTGCTTAACCGGAGAAACCATGAAACTTGGGGTACGCTCATCACTAAAGGGGCTAAGTCCCTTAAAATTGGAACCTGCTTTCTTTAACTGCACAAAATCCCCGATAACCTCCTCCACCCGGGCGGTTTCGTATACTTGGTCTATGGTGGTTTTTGATATCAATTCAACAGGTAAAATGTAGCCTTTAAAGGTAAACAAAAATCAAAATGTAGCATGCGGATTTAGAATCCACCGCATAGTTCACCAATATATAATAAATGTTAGATTTACTATCTTAGTTTATAACCCTGGCCTTAAATTCGAGAATATGTCCATCTACCAGAAACTTACCAAAATAGGTGCAAAATTTTTAGGAAAACACGTCCTTTTTAAACATGGGTTCAATCTCTCCCCAATGTACCGTAGAAGTACGGGTAGAATTACAAATGTGTCTAAAGATTTAATGAATATTAGCATTAGGCTTCCTTTAAACTACAAG
Source organism: Bacteroidota bacterium (assembly GCA_039191905.1). Taxonomy (GTDB): domain Bacteria; phylum Bacteroidota; class Bacteroidia; order Flavobacteriales; family Flavobacteriaceae; genus Flagellimonas. Next base: position 101,952 of record JBCCXJ010000001.1, read on the forward strand.
AACAGAAATTATGTGAATTCCATTTTTGGAGGAAGCATGTTTTCTGCAGTAGACCCAATTCCCATGGTCCAACTTATAAATATTCTAGGTGAAGACTACGTAGTTTGGGATAAGTCTGCCGAGATTTTTTTTAAACGTCCAGCGAGGGAATCCCTTTATGCAGATTTTGTTTACCTAAACGAAGAGGTTAGCGAAATAAAAAAAAGAGTGTCTGAAGAAAATGAAATCACTATCGTAAAAAAAACACAATTAATGAGTAAAGATAAATCCAAAGTGTTCTGCGAAGTAAGGAAAACTATTTACGTCGCGGATAAAGCATTTTACAAGAAAAAAAGGACACAAGCCAAAAAACCTGCTTAACTCATTCGTATGATTCTTTTCTTTGGAACTCGTCCTGGCAAGTCCATCACAAAAAGTTTAGTACATGCTAGCTGTCCATATTGTCATCAAGAAGGCACATTGACTGCGGTTTCCCAACCCATGTATTTTCATCTCTTTTGGATTCCTTTATTTACGATAAGCACAAAGCAATATGTAGAATGTTCCCATTGTAAAAAAGTGTTTACCAAAGAGGAATTTACTATTGAAATGAAAGAAGCGTTCTAATAAAAGTCATTTCGAGCCCAGTTAAGATTGACAATTTAACCTTTCTCAACTTAACTCAAAATGACTTATTTGGCTAACTCATAATAGTTATAAGTCGAACCTTAGGCCCAAGGAGATATTATTTTGTTTTACTGAAGGACCGGGAAAGATTTGTGTGAGCTCATACTTAAAATAAAGCGATGCATCACCAAATCCAGCGTAACTACTCAATCCAAATATAGTTCGTTGGTTCTCTCCGTTGCCTGCACTTGAAAACCCAATTATTTGATCATTTCTCGTTTCCCCCCGTATTTTTTGAATATTTCTGTAGTTAAAGCCAAAATATCCACCAACTCCGACTTTGAACTTTCTGTAGGTGCTATATCTTGTATAGTTTCCATACTCTTTTTTTGAAGCTGGACCAAACTCAAAATGTACTGGAATAATAAAACTATCCATACGGTACTTGGATTTCGTCAATTCCAACGCACCCCCATTTCCATCCGGTATTGTGGTAAGAACAACGGTTGGAAAACTACCATCACCCGTTTGCGTAAAAATTCGGTTTCCCGTTGGTTTTAAACCGTTAAATTGAAAGGAAACCCCATATTTTAATCTGAGCCAACCTTTATCTCTAAGCAACCGCGTATTCCAGGCATACCCTATTTCAAAAAAACGACTGCCTAAATATTGGTAAGGGGAGTTTGAAAAGGATTCTCCTCGTATCAGCGCATTATTGAGACCAAAAGCCAACACAATATCTGAAGTTGTGCGCTTATCATATTTTATTCTTCGATTGTTTTCTTTGGATAGACGGATTCCAAAAATGATGTCATCATCAGTCTCTTCAAACTGAATCCAAGACTCCTCATCCAAACCTTCCAGTTCAATTCCAGCGTCCTTATTTCTATTCAAAAAAGCAATCTTATTATCTATGATAGCAATTCTATTTTCAATATTCAAAGCTCTTCGTTTCGCAGCTTTCTCTTTTAGCTCATTTGCTTCTTCCAAAGTAATCTTGCCTCTATCGTACCGCCTATTTATTTCTTTCACTTCCTCCTTTAAGGCCTCCTTCTCCTGCTCAGTGATCCTTTCTTTCTGTGCTTCCAACACTTCTATTTTACGCTCAAACTTTTCTTGAGCAGTGAGATTTTGGCTTACTACAAATAGAATTATCGTTGCTAAATACAGACTAATATGTTTCATTTTGATTGATTTTGGCACCTTCGGTTCCCGCCTCCCCAAAGTTGGGGAGGAGAAAACAAAGGCTTTTTGATTGATGATTAATTATTTCTAGCGGCTACCGAATTCCTTACCTTTAGGTAGCCTTGTTTGAGCGCTTCAAAAAGTTGGTCTCGAAAAGATTCGTCCAGCTCATCTTCAACTTCAGTTAACAAAGCCATCGCGTCCACTTTTCCTTTTGGATTAAGTAATTTATCCGTCAATATCTCGCGCTGTGCGGTCCTGAGCAGGGAATCTACCTCGGCATCCGTAATTTCAGCATCGGTCTTGTCCTCGAGTAACGTAACCTGATTCATTACTTCACTCACTTTTTTGCTGATGATATCTTCAGAAATAGCAAGGGTCGAATCCTGCAATGGCATCTTTTCGAATTCCTCAACTTCATGTATTTCAACTAGGGTATATGCAGTAGAAGGCTCGTTTAAAATATTGGGCTTTGGTTCGGTTGAAGTTTGTTCGGAAATCCCGGCTACCTCCATTTCTTCGGGTTCAAATTCCAATACCCTGTTTTTTTCGAATGGTTCCTTTGGGGTAGTATCTATTTCCACTATGGGAACAGGGATGGTGTTTTCGTTTGATTCACTATTGAATAAGAAAATTCCAAGTGCCAGAAGAAATCCGATAAACCCTGCAGCGATAGCAAACCGATATGTATTTTTTCGTTTCGGTTTCTGGGTGGTAGAAAGTTCTTCGGATATCTTCCTCCAAGCTTCTGATGAAGGGTCAATCTTCCTAGTTTCCAATTTTTCCTTTATGTGTTTTTCAAACTTTTCCATATCCTTTTCACTAATTCCTACCTGTACTTTTCATCATCCATTTCAAGTTTTCCTGCAACATTTTTCGCGCTTTGAAGAGCTGTGATTTTGATGTACCCTCCGAAATTTGCAACATACTTGCGATTTCATGGTGCTTATACCCTTCAATCGCGTAAAGCAGAAACACCATTTTATATCCTTCAGGAAGCTTATCTATCTGCTCTTGGATGTAGGCTACATCAAAAGCATCATATTCCGAATCGTTTGCTTTCTTCTGATTTTCCAGAACTTCATCATCATACACCACAAACTGCCTTTTTCGCAGATAGGAAATACACTCCCTGACCATAATTCTTCGTATCCATCCTTCAAAACTACCTCTGTGCTCAAAAGTGTTTAAATTCTGAAACACTTTTACGAAAGAATGAACCATCACATCTTCTGCAAATTGAATATCCTTTACATACTGCCTGCACACACTCAACATTTTCCCCGAGTACTTTTCATAGAGAGTGTGTTGTGCTTTTGAATCACCGGTAACTGCTTTTCTTATTACAGCTTTTTCATTGGTATTCAGCGCTATGATTTTCAAGAGCGGTTTCACGTTTGTGTTCTGTTTTGATAGACGTAATTGGGGTGGAAAGCGTTGCCTGATTCCCTATTTTTTTTGCGATAAAGCTTCAACTTATTGATTATAAGTTATTTATTTTTTGCGCTCTACCACGTAGTTTACCATTAAGGTAAGGGAATCTTTATATTGTGAGTCCGGATAGGTATTCAAAAGAGCTAGGGCTTCGTCTTTAAACGCCAACATTTTGGTAACGGCATACTCCAGTCCTCCCATTTCTTTCACGTAGGCGATTACTTCTCGAACTCTTTTTTTATTCTTGTTGTGATTTTTGATGGAGTTTATCAACCATCTTCTTTTTTCGGGAGTACTCTGGTTGAGCGCATAAATCAGTGGGAGTGTCATCTTCTGTTCTTTGATGTCGATACCCGTTGGTTTCCCAATTTTCTCAGCACCATAATCAAACAGGTCATCTTTTATTTGAAATGCCATCCCACATAACTCTCCAAACTTTCTGAAGGTTTCTACATGTTCCGTATCTGGTTTCACAGAACAGGCTCCCATACTACAACAAGCGGCAATCAAAGTAGCTGTTTTTTGACGAATGATATCGTAATACACTTCTTCTGTTATGTCCAGAAGACGGGCTTTTTCAATTTGAAGCAATTCGCCTTCGCTCATGTCTCGAACAGCGTTGGAAATAATATGAAGCAAATCATAATTTTTGTCATCCAATGCTACCAACACGCCACGGGAGAAAAGAAAATCGCCCACTAAAACAGCAATTTTATTTTTCCAAAGTGCATTGATTGAAAAGAACCCGCGGCGTTTATGGCTTTCGTCCACAACGTCGTCATGAACCAAACTGGCCGTGTGTATTAGTTCAATTATAGATGCTCCACAATACGTGCGCTCATTAATGGAACCTTCATTAAGCAATTTGGCCGTAAGAAAAACGAACATGGGTCGCATTTGCTTCCCTTTCCTGTTCACAATGTAGTAGGTAATCCTGTTGAAAAGTGCCACTTTGGAAGACATGGACTCATGGAACTTTTCCTCAAATAGTTCCATTTCATCGGCAATGGGCTCCTTAATTTGCGAGACAATTTTCATCCAAATACAAAGATACGTCAGGATTTTTTTAACTAGTCGTTGGGAGCTCATTATTATTTCAAGACTTAGTTTTATAATCGTCAATCAAAAAATCAGAAAAGTAATGTACAAGACCTTTGTTTCGGTATTACTAACCGCACTGTTTTATTCAATTTCCTTTGGGCAACAAGTAACTGTAAATCAAATGGACGTTTCCTGGACGTTTAAGGACAACACCATTACATTTGACGCTTCGGCTCCCGATGATGGTTGGATTGCACTCGGTTTCAATACCAAAGATGATATTGTGGGTAGTAATCTGATCATGGTCAATGTTATTGATGGTACAGTAAATTCTGAAGATCTTTTTGTTGTGGGGGTCGGCAATCCAAAACCTGTAAGCCAATTAGGTTCTCAATCACAAATAATAGACGCTAGTGGCGGAGAATCTTCTGAAAAAACCTGGGTTAGCTTTTCCTTGCCAACCGATGCGGTTGATAAATATCATATGGATTTAAAAAAAGGTGAGAAAATTTGGCTCATCTGCGCATTCAGTATGGAGGATGAGTTTGACCATCATTCAAGAATGCGGAAACATGTAGAGATAGAGCTTTAGACTTTAAGACTTATTGGCCAACTGGCCACAAGCTGCATCAATATCTTTCCCACGAGACTTACGAACTGTAATGGTTATCCCATTTCGCTGTAAGGTATCTTGATACCTTTGAAGTGCAGAATCCGAAGCTTGTTGAAATTCTCCATCATCAATTGGATTATACTCAATGAGATTGACTTTGGAAGGGGCAAATTGACAGAACTTTACCAAGGCATCCACATCCTTTTGACTATCATTTATTCCTTTCCATACTACATATTCGTAAGTAATTCGGTTTTTGGTTTTTGCATACCAATATTCCAAAGCCTCCCTCAAGTCTTTCAGGGGAAACGTGGCATTAAACGGCATTATTGAAGTTCTTACGTCGTCTATGGCTGAGTGTAGGGAAACTGCCAAGTTGAATTTGACTTCCTCATCAGCCATTTTCCTAATCATTCTGGGAACTCCTGATGTGGAAACTGTTATTCGTTTTGGGGACATTCCCAGGCCTTCGGGCAAGGTGATTTTATCAATGGCTTTTAAAACGTTTTTGTAATTCATTAATGGCTCACCCATTCCCATAAAAACAATATTGCTTAAAGGCCGGTCAAAGTAAAGTCTGCTTTGATTGTCAATAGCAACTACTTGGTCATAGATTTCATCGGGATTCAAATTGCGCATCCGCTTTAAGCGCGCAGTGGCGCAAAACCTACAATCCAAGCTACATCCTACCTGACTTGAAACGCAGGCCGTGGTTCTGGTTTCTGTAGGAATCAACACAGATTCTACAATTAAGTCATCATGGAGCTTAACTGCATTTTTAATGGTACCGTCCGTGCTTCTTTGCATAGCATCAACCTGAATGTGATTGATAACGAAAGCGTCCTCCAACATGCTGCGCGTTTCTTTGGAGATGTTGGTCATGGCATCAAAAGAATGTACAGATTTTCTCCAGAGCCATTCGTATACTTGGTTTCCCCGGAAAGGCTTATCTCCGCGCTCCATAAAAAAACTTCGGAGTTGGTCCTTGGTTAGAGCTCGTATGTCTTTCTTTTTGACTTCCACTGGGTAAAGATAACTACAAAAAATCCCGCTGGGAAGCACTAGACTTTCAGCGGGACTGTAGTGTTATTCTTGATTCATTATATAATCAACATCGCATCTCCGTACGAATAGAATCGATATTGTTCCAAAATAGCCTGTTTGTAGGCTTTTTTCATCAAGTCATGTCCCACAAAAGCCGAAATCATCATCAATAAGGTTGATTTAGGTAAGTGGAAATTGGTCACCATGCAGTTGGCAATACTAAAATCGTAAGGAGGAAAAATAAACTTGTTGGTCCATCCCTCAAAAGTGTTCAGGGTATGTTCTGAGGAAACCGCACTTTCCAAACCGCGCATTACTGTAGTTCCAACGGCACACACTTTCTTTTTATTCTGTTTGGCCCTATTTACTACTTCTGTCGCTTTTTCATCAATCACCAACTCTTCACTGTCCATCTTGTGTTTGGACAGGTCTTCCACTTCGACCGGGTTAAATGTTCCCAATCCTACATGGAGGGTGACTTCAGCGAAATCCACCCCTTTTATTTCCAAACGCTTTAAAAGATGTTTAGAAAAATGCAGTCCAGCCGTAGGCGCAGCCACAGCTCCTTCATGTTTAGCATATATGGTTTGGTAGCGCTCTTCATCTTCTGGCTCAACATCTCTTTTGATATATTTAGGAAGAGGGGTTTCTCCCAGCTCACGAAGCTTTCTTCTAAAATCAGTATATGAACCGTCATATAAAAATCTTAGAGTTCTCCCTCTTGAAGTGGTATTGTCGATTACCTCAGCCACCAAACTTTCGTCATCCCCAAAGTAGAGCTTGTTTCCAATTCTGATTTTTCTGGCAGGATCCACGAGAACATCCCATAGACGCTGTTCCTGGTTGAGTTCTCTAAGTAAAAACACTTCGATTCTCGCACCAGTCTTTTCTTTATTTCCATAAAGTCTAGCCGGAAAAACTTTAGTGTTGTTTAAGACCATTACATCACCTTCGTCAAAGTAATTGATAAGGTCTTTGAACATTTTATGTTCAATTTTTCCTGTTTCCCTGTGGATTACCATTAGTTTAGACTCATCCCTATTTTCTGCTGGATACTCTGCCAATAATTCTTTAGGTAATTCAAAGTTGAAGTTTGATAATTTCATCTAGACTCTTTTAGGTTTTTATAAAGGAGGGCAAATATACAATCCCGACATAGGGGATGTCAAGTAATTTGATGATTAAATATGGCTACACTTCGGTTATCTCTAGACCAATGGTTTTAAGATCATTCCAAAAATCAGGATATGATTTGGAGACAACCCCAGCATCATTCACAAATAAATCGGTTCTAAGTGCCAATGGGGCAAAGGCCATGGCCATACGGTGGTCATGATAGGTATCGATAGAAACTCCGTTTTGTATTGAATTGGACGCTTGCAAGGTCAGACTTTCTGCATCGGTTTCTACTTGTGCTCCCAATTTGGTCAGTTCTGCCTTAAGTGCGGCTAGGCGGTCAGTCTCTTTAATAGGAAGCGTATGCAAACCAGTTAAACGACACCCTATTCCCAGTCCTAAACACGTGACCGAGATGGTCTGAGCCAAATCTGGAGCATTAGAAAGGTCATATTCAAAGAAATCCGAGCCTTGTTCACGCACCTTTTTCAACCTAATTTCATTGTCTGAAAAGGATGTTTCCACTCCAAATTGGATATAAATTTTTTGAAGCACGCTATCACCTTGCAAAGAGTTTTTCTTGTAGGCGGATAGCTTTATTTCGGAACCTAATTTGCACATAGCGGCAATGCTGTAAAAGTAACTAGCTGAACTCCAATCAGATTCCACGACCATCGCAGCAGCGTCAACTGCGCTCTTTGATTCAACCATAATTTTGTTTCCTTCAAATGAGGTTGAAATCCCCAAATCCTTTAATAGACTTAATGTCATTTTTATATAAGGAACAGATGTAATTTTTCCCATAAGCTCCAATTCCAATCCATTTTCAAGGCTTGGGGCTATCAATAATAAGGCTGAAATATATTGACTACTGACATTTGCCGGAAGTGCCACCTTACTTTTTATCAGTTTTTTTCCCGAAATACGTAAAGGAGGACATCCCTCTGTATTGGTATACTCAATTTTAGCTCCTAATTCGGTTAGCGCATCCACCAAAACCTTTATAGGACGTTCCTTCATCCGTGCTGAGCCCGTTAGTATGATCTCTTTCCCTTCCTGTGAAGCAAAATAGGCGGTAAGAAAACGCATTGCAGTTCCAGCATGATGAATGTCCACTTCGCCATTGGAAATCTTTAATCCTTTTCGCATAACCTCACCATCATCGGAATTGGAAAGGTTATCCATTTTTATATTAGAAAAGAGTGCCTGAAGTAATAAGAGTCTGTTCGTTTCACTTTTGGAGCCCGTAATCCGAATTGATGCGTTGACTAAAGGCTCTTGTAGTTGGTTCAGCTTAAGTTTCAAAAGATTCGTGTTTAAGAAGGCCAAAGCTAGAAAAAACCCATTTAATGTCCTTTTGGGGAAATCACTTTATTTCAGTTTTTTGTTGTTTTGATGACGGTCGTGATCACGTTTAGTCTTTAAATCCAGTTTTCGGTCAAAAGCTTCTTGTAAATTTATTCCCGTTTGATTTGCCAGGCAGAGCACCACAAAAACAACATCGGCCAATTCTTCTCCTAAATCCTTAGCCTTATCAGACTCTTTTTCGCTTTGCTCTCCGTACCGTCTTGCAATGATTCGTGCCACTTCTCCAACTTCCTCTGTCAGTTGGGCCATATTGGTAAGTTCGTTAAAATAACGAACTCCATGATTTTGAATCCAATCATCAACAGCTTTTTGGGCGTTTTCTATATTCATCATTCTTTATTTTTCGTATCCATCCAAATAGTAACCGGACCGTCATTTAATAGTTCTACTTTCATATCGGCACCAAAAACTCCTGTGCCCACTTTTTTCCCCAAATCCAATTCCATTTGATGAACAAAATTTTCATACAAGGGTATGGAAATATCTGATTTGGCAGCTTTTATGTATGATGGTCTATTGCCTTTTTTGGTTTGAGCGTGAAGGGTAAATTGGCTTACTACAATCACATTTCCATCTTCTTGAAGCAGTGACCGATTCATTACTCCTTCGGAATCATTAAAAATGCGAAGGCTTGCTATTTTTTTTGATAACCAGGTGATATCTTCTACGGTATCTGCATCTTCAATACCTAGCAAAACGAGCAATCCCTTTTCTATTTCCGAAACTACTTTACCCTCAACGGTCACACTTGCCCTTAATACTCTTTGTACTACTGCTCGCATAGTTACACTTTATGAATATCAACACGATAATTCTCCTCTTCTCCTGTTATCATCTGAATATAACTTCGATACCTGCTCCAAGCAATTTCTCCTGTTTCCAAGGCTTCCTTGATAGCGCATTTGGGTTCATCCAAGTGTAGACAATTATTGAACTTACATGCTGATTTCAATTCGAAAAACTCAGGAAAGTAATCTCCAATTTCCTCTTTTTCCATATCTACAATACCAAAGCCTTTTATCCCCGGTGTGTCTATTATTTTTGCATCAAAACTGAGATCATACATTTCTGCAAATGTAGTTGTATGTTGGCCTTGCAAGTGTTGTTCCGATATTTCAGCCGTCTTTAACTCCAATCCGGGCTCAAGAGCATTGACTAGAGTAGATTTTCCAACACCAGAGTGACCTGAGAACATACTTGTTTTACCCATCATATACTCCTTTACCTTATCCACATTCAATCCTTCTTTGGCTGCAATTTCAATACAGGGGTAGCCTATTTTTTCATAGAGCTGCAAGAGATATTTTACTTCAACCAATTCATCATTATCATAAACATCCATTTTATTGAAAAGTAAAACCACTGGGATATCGTAAGCTTCACAGGTTACCAAAAAACGGTCAATAAAACTGGTGTATGTCGTTGGATTGTTTAATGTGATAAGTAGAAAAACTTGGTCTAAATTGGCCGCAATGATATGTGTTTGTTTGGAGAGATTGACTGATTTCCGGATGATGTAATTCTTACGTTCTCCGATAAGGGAAATCACCCCAATCGTTTCATCGCCTATTGCTTCTAATTGAAACTCGACCTCATCTCCAACGGCGATAGGGTTGGTACTTTTAATACCCTGAATACGGAACTTTCCTTTAATACGACAGTTATAGAAAATACCATCTGACGTCTTCACAGAATACCAACTACCCGTTGATTTATAAACAGTTCCCCGCACGTATTGTTCACAATTTTAATTGCAAAGAAACAATAATACTCGATTATGTACGTATATCTATGTTGACATATTAATAATCAATCATATCTATTTTAACATGAAAAAAATTTTATTCGTTGCAGCAATTGCACTTGTATCGACGTTTTCTGTCAATGCACAGCAGTTCAAGGTTATTACCAGTGTAGAATCTATTGTTCCCAATGGTTTGGGTAGATCTCGTATTGTAAATGCCCTTGAGGACAAAGATTACAGAGAATACACCAGTGTACAGACTGATGACGACAAAACAAGAAACAAATCAAAACGTGGAGAAATCCGCGTTAAGAATTTTGAGGAAACCAAATTGCTGAACTTCTACAACATTGGAGGTATTCGTTTTCAGAACATCGCCGCGAATGATGCGCTTTTGACTTCTATGATCAATGACATGGTTGCCAATGGTTGGGAACTAGCCTTCGTTACCAGTGCCGTGGAAAGTGAAGGTGGAAAGGGAGATGGAAAAGGAATTTTCATTACGCGATACATCTTCAAAAAGTAGGTTTTTACCTTACTAAAAAACTAAAAGGCTCCGTTAGCGGAGCCTTTTTTAATAATTCACCATACGAACCCTTCCTCCTACGAAAGTGTTCTTATTTACTTTTTTGGGTTGACCATAGACATCAACATCTCCACCCGCCTTTATATTAATATCAATCTCTTCCATAGCATAAACCTCTGCCTCTCCTCCTGCGGATATTTTTACTCTGGCCGAAGAAGTTCTCAAGTCTCTACCTTCAAAAATACCTCCCGTGTTCAACACTATACTTTGGCTTTTGGCCAGACCTGATGCTTCTATTATGCCTCCCGTCACCGCCCGAATATTAGCATGACTTACGTCCATACCAATTTTAATTTTTGCACCCTCTTGGGCCTTAAGTTCTATTTCGTGCTGGCTCACCATCTCATTACAGGTAATTTCAGCACCCTCATTCCCATCAATAACTTTTAAATCGGTATAGTATACTTCAATAAATGTATACTCGCCGGTAAATTTTTTATCCAATTGCATACGGAGTTTCAAAACCCCATCGCGATTCATCCAAACAATATCATCTACGTTTCTTCCCTTAATCATAATGCGATTTTCGTCAGATTGGATTAGATTCACCTCAATCAAGTCAAAAACCTTAATCTTATCAAAATCACCTACCTCAGTGTCTATTGTTCGTTGGGAAAAAGCAGCTAGGGTGAAGGTGAGTATTAAAAGTGTACTTATTTTTCTCATGATTGTGTTTTCCTTAAAGATAAGGCTCCACTTCATTTGTTACAGTTAATCAAAAAAAAATACCGCCCAAAAACCAAATTTCTGGACGGTATCCTATCAATTAAATGAAAATCCTATGCCTTAATAATCTTTTCTTGATGATTAATCGATTCTTGGTGAATTGCCTTGAACATGCGTAAAACAAACTCTTCACTCAATCCTCTTTCTTCGCCTTCCAAAATCATATTGCCCAAGATAGCATTCCAACGATTGGTTTGCAGAACGGCAACATTCTTCTGCTTTTTTAATTTTCCTATCTCGTCCGAAACCTTCATGCGTTTGCCAAGGGTGTCGATCAATTGATTGTCAATTACGTCAATCTGTGCTCTTAGGTTACTCAGTTTGCTATTGTATTCCGCCTCTAGGTCTGTTTCTTTTCTCATTTTTAAATTGACAAACATCTGCTTAAGGGTATCTGGTGTTACTTGTTGAGCCGCATCACTCCAAGCGTTATCTGGATCAAAATGGGTCTCTATCATAAGACCGTCAAAATTCAGGTCAAGAGCAGTTTGCGACACATCAAATACCATATCTCTTTTTCCTGTGATATGACTTGGGTCGTTTATCAAGGGTAAATCTGGGAAACGGGTCTGTAGTTCAATCGCCAATTGCCACTCAGGAATATTTCGGTATTTCGTTTTTTCATAGGTAGAAAATCCTCTGTGAATTACTCCTAATTTTTTAATGTTTGCTGAATAAAGTCGCTCTACAGCACCCAACCAAAGGGATAAATCTGGATTTACCGGGTTTTTTACCAATACCACCTTGTCCGTACCTTCCAAAGCGTCAGCTATATCTTGAACAATAAACGGGCTCACTGTGGAACGTGCCCCAATCCATAGCATGTCAATATCGTGCTCTAATGCTAAATCCACATGGGTTTTATTGGCTACCTCCGTGGCGGTTTTCAAACCGGTCTCTTCTTTCACCTTTTGCAACCACTTTAGGCCAATAGCCCCTACTCCTTCAAAATTTCCAGGACGTGTTCTTGGTTTCCAGATTCCAGCGCGGTAATAGTTCACATCTGAATCTTTAAGCTGATGTGCTATGTTCAAGACTTGTTCCTCGGTCTCGGCACTACAAGGGCCTGCAATAACCAATGGATGAGGCAATGCCATATCATCCAACCATTTTCTCATTTCTTTACTATTCTCCATCGTATGATTAAAGTTTTGTAAGTGGTATTCCTTTTAAAATTTGTTTTATTCTATTTGTATTGTTCATTTCATTATATACTTCTTCAAAATCACCATCTAAAAGCAATTGTTTGAATTGTTCCAGATTTTGAATGTACTCCTCTAGAGTCTCTACAACATTGTCCTTGTTCTGCTCAAAAATAGGAGTCCACATATCCGGAGAGCTTTTGGCCAAACGCACGGTACTTTCAAATCCACTGCCAGCCATATCAAAGATGTCCCGTTCGTTTTTCTCTTTTTCGATTACCGTTTTCCCCAACATAAAGGAACTTATGTGGGACAGATGGGAAACATAGGCAATATGTTTATCATGAGCCACCGGATTCATATACCGAATACGCATACCCATGCTTTGAAAAAGTTCCAAGGCTTTTTCCTGAAGCTTGAAGGCTGTTTTTTCTACTTCGCAAATAATATTGGTTTTGCCTTTGTACAATCCTTCAATCGCTGCCGATGGTCCAGAAAACTCTGTACCTGCAATGGGATGGCACGCCAAAAAATTTCTTCGTTTTGGATGGCTTTCTACCTTTTTGCATATCAAACTCTTGGTAGACCCTGCATCAATTACTACAGTTTCATCGCTTGAAGCGTCCAAAATCTTGGGTAACTCTTCCAACAAGGCATTTACCGGAATAGTCACTAGAATCATATCAACTTCCGTTAAAACTGCATAATCCGCTTTTTCATGAATAATTCCTAAGTCAAAAGCTTCTTGCAAATGCGCTTGATTGGAGTCAACTCCAAAAATTCTAGCTTCGGGCCATAGCTTTTGTATATCCTTGGCAAAAGAACCTCCTATTAAACCAATACCTACTATTGCTATCCTCATCTTAAAATCTATCTAAGGCTTCTTCTATTTTTTCCTTTTCCACACAAAGTGAAAAGCGTATGTATCCTTCTCCATTAGAACCGAAAATGGTTCCTGGTGCTATGAAAATGTTCTTGTCATAAAGCACTTCATCAATAAAATCTTCAGATGGTTTTGAGTCTTTGGGCAATTTGGCCCAAACAAACATTCCAGCTGCATTTTTGTCGCATGTACAGCCCAACCTATCAATCAGTTGAAACATTACTTCCCTACGTTTCCCATATTTTTCATCTAATTGAGCAAACCATTCTTGACCGCTTTTCAGAGCTTCAACGGCTCCTTTTTGGATGCCATAAAACATACCAGAATCCATATTACTCTTTACCTTAAGAACCGCCAGAATATGCTCGGGACTTCCCATTACCATTCCAACACGCCAACCCGCCATATTGAAGGTCTTGCTTAGAGAATTCAATTCTAAGGCCACTTCTTTTGCACCTTCTACCTGTAAAATACTAGTAGGGTTTTGATTCAGCACAAAACTGTATGGATTGTCATTTACAAGCAAAATGTCGTTCGCTTTAGCGAATGCCACCAAATCTTCCATGGCCTTTGCAGTGATGGTGGCTCCCGTTGGCATATTGGGATAACTTATCCACATCAACTTCACTTTGGACAAATCCATTTGTTCCAAGGCTGAAATATTGGGTAGCCAGTTGTTTTCTTCCACCAAATCATATAAGATGGGCCGCGCTCCGACCAACTTGGTCACTGAAGTATAGGTGGGATATCCGGGATTGGGAATCAAAACCGCATCACCAACGTTTAAAAATGCCAAACTGATATGCATTATACCTTCCTTTGAACCGATAAGTGGTAATATTTCGGTTTTAGGATTGAGTTTTACCCTAAAACGGTCTTCATAAAAGTCAGTCATTGCCTCCCGTAGTTCAGGAAGACCCTGATAACTCTGGTATTGGTGTGCGCTGGGTTGAAGCAATACATTCTTCAATTCTTCCACAGCCTTTGGAGGTGGTGGAAGGTCTGGACTACCGATACCCATATTGATAATGGGCCTCCCATCTGAAATCAATTGTCGTACTTCCCGCAACTTTTTGGAGAAGTAGTATTCCTGCACCGTATGGAGCCTATCTGCAACTATCATGGTAGTAATGCGTTTTTATATTCTCCCAAAACCCTAAAATCTTCTGACATAATTTCCAATAAGGATTTTGCCTTGGCAAAATGAGCATACTCTTCAAAAGTGACATCCACAAAAAAGGCATACTTCCAAGGTGTTTCTATTACGGGCAAGGATTGAATTTTGGTCAAATTCATATTGCAATCACTCATTACATTCAGTACCGTAGCCAGACTGCCTCGTTTGTGGTCCGTAATAAAGCGTAAGGAGGCTTTGTTGATTTCTTCTTTGGGCAACACCTTGTTCACTTTTTTCAGAATAATAAACCGTGTTGCATTGTTTTTAATGGTTTGGATATCCGAGGCTATAATGTCCAAATTATATAGTTCTGCCGCCACTTTGGGAGCGATTGCAGCTATATGATTAAGCTTTTCTTCCTGAATCCGTTTCGCTGTTTCTGCCGTATCCACATCTTCCACAAGCTTTATTTCTGGGTATTTTTTGAAGAACTCCTTGCACTGCAACAAAGCCATGGGATGTGAATGAACCTCCCTGATATGTTCAAGGTTCAGTCCCTTCATAACCATAAGATGATGATGAATGCTCAAATAGTGTTCCCCTATAATGTGGATGTTATTGTGGTACACCAAATTGTAGTTGGGAATAATAGAGCCTGCAATAGAATTTTCTATGGCCATTACACCCTTATCGGCGGTACCTTTCATGATATGATCAATCATACCATCAAAAGAGAGGCATTCCACCAAATCAATGCTTTCCCCAAAGAAGTTATGAGCTACTTGATGATGGTTACTTCCCTGTATTCCTTGTATGGCTACCTTGAGTTTCATGCAACAAAAAAGCCCCGATTTTACGTCGGGACTTTATGTACTTTTTATACCTATTGTATTCTAGAACAGTCCCATACTTCTTTTAAAAAAGAAGTAGAAGTAAAATCTGTTCCAGAAATACGTTTTAAACATCATTGTTAAATAAGCAGCTAATATTATCCTTTCCTTTTAAAAATCAAAGCATTGCTTATTTTTTTTTGATTCCTTCTTTCATTATCCATATTCCTTATGGATTTTATTGTTTTACTATATGTATTTTGAGAATTATGAAAATTTTGTATCCTAGAATTCACAATAAGATTTGTTGGCATCGATATGTGTTGGTGAAAAATCTTAATAGTATTTTTGATGTTATATAAAAAAGTATGTCCATAACCGTTTCGAACATCACCAAAACTTTTGGGTCACAAAAAGCACTTAATCAAATATCCTTTTCAGTCGATAAAGGAGAGATAGTGGGTTTTTTAGGCCCTAATGGTGCAGGTAAGTCCACCATGATGCGTATACTTACTACTTACTACAAGGCAGATGAGGGTGGGGCTACAGTAAACGGACACAATGTTCTCACGGCTTCTCGAGAAGTTCAAAACAGTATTGGTTACCTTCCTGAACATAATCCGTTGTATCTGGAAATGTACGTTAGAGAATACCTTGCCTATAACGCAAATGTCTATAAGGCCGCCAAGTCTAGGATTGATGAAGTTATTGAGAAAACAGGCTTAAGCCCTGAGGCAAACAAGAAGATTGGTCAGTTGTCCAAAGGATATCGACAGCGAGTTGGATTGGCGACAGCCTTACTTCATGATCCTGAAGTACTCATATTAGACGAACCTACAACCGGTTTGGACCCCAATCAGCTCATTGAAATTAGAAAGCTGATTCGAGAAATTGGAAAGGAAAAGACCATTCTTCTATCCACTCACATTATGAAAGAGGTGGAAGCTGTTTGTGACCGGGTCATTATTATTAATAAAGGAGAGTTAGTGGCGAACAAAGCCCTAAAAGAATTACGGGATTCTGAAGAACAAATTATTGAAGTGGAATTCGATTATAGAGTGGAAGAAGTACTCTTAACTAATCTACCACATGTTTCCAAGGTTAAAAACATAGGAGGGTTCGTGTATGAAATCCGTTTTGACACCTCTACTGATATGCGTCCGATTGTATTTGACTTTGCCCATGACAATCAATTAAAAACCCTTCAATTAAGTAGAAAGAACAAAAATTTGGAGAGTCTATTCACAGAACTTACCTCATAATTTCACAGACCTGACATAAATCAGTAAGTCAAAACCAGCTACCTCTTTATATTTGCAGATTATAGTGCCTAAAACTAATCATGCAAAAAAAAGAAGCAAAACTTGAGCTCTCAAAAGAGGAAATGAGGGAGTTTGGCTATGCCACCGTAGATGCCATCCTTGAACATTATCATACCCTAAACAATAAGTTACCCGTATCCACCGGTTCTCGAGAAGAAATGGATTCCATATTCTTGGAAGAAGCCCCAGAAAAAGGTTCCAATCCAGAAAAAGTATTGAATTTTGTTTTGGAAAATGTGATGGCGAACAGCACATTAATGTCGCATCCCAAGTCATATTCTTTTGTACCGGGTCCCAGTAATTATGTTAGTGTCATGGCGGATGCCCTAGCTACGGGATATAATATTTTCTCAGGAGGATGGGCCACTTCTCCCGCAGCTGCAGAGCTTGAAATTATTACCATTCAATGGCTTTTAAAAATATTTGAATTCCCACCAAAAAATGGCGGAGGCATATTTACCAGCGGTGGTTCTATGGCTAACTTAACCGCGTTGGCAACCGCCCGAAATATTAAATGCGGGAAAGACTTTTCAAAAGCGGTCATTTATTTGTCAGATCAAGCACATTCCAGCAATATTAAAGCAATTCGAGTATTAGGCTTTAAAGAGGAGCAAATACGGATTATTCCAACAGATACTGAGTTTAATTTTTCACTCAACAAGTTGAAAAACTGTATCGCCAAAGACCGTCTTCAAGGCTATCAGCCGTTTTGCTTACTAGCTTCAGCAGGAACCACAAATACTGGTACGGTAGACCCCCTTCCCGCATTGGCAAAAATCTGTAAAAAGGAGGGGCTATGGTTTCATATTGATGGTGCTTATGGTGCAGCCGCCATTCTCTCCTCTAAAGGCAAAAAAGCACTGAAAGGCATCGAAAAAGCAGATTCGTTGACTATAGATCCTCATAAATGGTTATTCCAACCCTATGAAATGGGTTGTCTTTTGATTCGAAACCATAGA
Source organism: Bacteroidota bacterium (assembly GCA_039191905.1). Classification (GTDB taxonomy): domain Bacteria; phylum Bacteroidota; class Bacteroidia; order Flavobacteriales; family Flavobacteriaceae; genus Flagellimonas. Next base: position 119,668 of record JBCCXJ010000001.1, read on the forward strand.
CATTTGAGTCATACATTCACGGAAAAACCTGAGTATTTAAGGGATATAGAAGGAAATACATCGGAAATCAATTTTTATGACCTTGGTATTCAATTAACCCGGCGATTTCGGGCCTTAAAGTTTTATATGAGCATTAAAACCTTTGGGTTGGGTGCTTTTAGAAAAGCAGTAGACTACAATATTAGGCTTGCTGACCAGTTAGAGGAGCTTTTACGAGTAAGTACCGTTTGGGAAGTGATCTACCCGGCTACTTTGGCCATCATCAATTTCAGGTACAATCCTATAGAAAAACAGTATACCAACGCTGAACTGGATAGCATCAATCAGTTTATCTCCGAAAAGGTAGTAGAATCCAGACATGCCCTTTTGGTAACCACTTTGTTGAACAAACAAGTTGTTTTACGAATGTGTTTGATCAACCCAAGAACCACTTTTGATGATGTAAAGGAAACCATTCAGCTCTGTGAGGATTTTGCGAAAGAGTTCCAAAAGATAGGATAGTTATCAACATCATTTAATCCTATCAATATTTGAATCTACATCGCGGTTTTTGAATTTCACCTCGTCTTTTTTTCCAAATCGATACTTTAAGGATAGTGCAACCTCTCGTAAGTCGGTAAAATAGGTTCCATCTGCAATTACTCCATCCAAAGCATAGCTTTCTTGAAAATTTGTTCCACGGGTAATATCATTGAATCGCAAGGTGCAATCCCAGTTTTTAAAGAAGGTTTTTGACACCGAGGCTTCCAAAGCATACAGGCCATTACGACTAAATATGCCTTCTTGTCGCTTACTCAATACAAAAGCCCCCAAAACAAGCGTGGTATCCTTTGCAATTTTGAATTGTTGGTTGGTATAGCCATAAAAATAAGGTCTTGCTTCGGTAATAATGGCCGTACTATCCTTTAGCTGATTGTAGTACATGATCAATGTTGTATTAGAAGTCCATATACCTTTGGTATGTGGCAAGGTAACGCCAGTATAAAATCCTATCTCTTTTTCCAGATTTACCAAAGACAATACAGCCCGGTCTGCAATTTCGTCGTATGAAATTGTAAAATTGGTAGGGTTTGTACTTTGATAGTAGGTAGCAAAAAATGAAGTGTTTCCTTTTTGATAGTTGGCGGATATCTCGTTGGTAAATGTTGGTCTTAGATTCACGTTTCCTGAAGCTTCCAAAAAAGGATTGATGAATGCAGTTATAGAGCTTGCTCTTGAAAAATCTGGTCTATTGATGTTTCTAGCATAGTTTAGGCTGAGGGTCTGGGTACTATCCAAAGTCACTGAAACATTGGCTTTGGGAAACAAGCTCGTGATACTTCTTGAGATTACAGGAACATCTTCAGTAAGCACTTCTCCATTAACTTCATTGTGTTCCACTCTGGCTCCTAATTCAAAGTTTGTCTTTGCACTGAGTTCTCCTGAAAATGAGCTATATCCCGCAAATAAGTTCTCGTCGTATGAAAAATCAATCTGTGTGTTTTCATTTTGTGGTATTTCTTGGATTTCAGTAAAAGCATCTGCCCGGGCTAAACTTATATTGGCGCCCCATTCCCATTTTAGGTTTTTTGCTAAAGCTTTCTCCAAATCAAATCGAAATGCGAGCGAATTAATACTGTATTCTTGTTCCCTAGTTTGGTCTAAAACGAAATCAGCGTCATTTTCACTATTACTTATTTCCGTAGCCAACGTCTGACGAAAACCTGAATATTGAATTCCCGTAAATAGGTTCCATGAATGGGTTAGTTTCTTATTAAAATTGAAAGAAGCACTATAGTAATCTTTGGTATTGTCATTTTCTGATTCACTACGGATGCTACTTTCAACAGTTCGGTCAACAATAAAGGTGTCTCCAATAAAATCAGCATCATCGGTTTGCAAGCGTGCAGATGCATTTAGGCTTACATAGTCGGTATCATTCCATTTATGATATATCCCAAAACTCGGATTCAGTTGTGCTCTAACATTTCTTGGAATCAGTACTAAATAATCCACCGAAACTTCGCGTTCGGGAATTTCAAATAAAAAACTGTTGCTCTCCCACTGTAGTATTTGATTGTATCCTAAATTTCCTCGTATCGTCAGGTTTTTTGTGGAAAAATTCGAATTGAATGCTACGTAATTGTTGAAGTTGCGTTTTTGCGAAGCAGTTTCCTGTATACTTCCTTGAAACCCCGAATTAAACTCTTTTTTTAATTGGACAAGGATGACTGAGCGGCCTTCCGCTTCATATTTGGCGGAGGGATTGTTGATTAATTCCAACGACTCAATGCCATCAATAGGCAAGGCACTAAACTCTTCAATAGAAATACGTTGATTCCCCAAATACAATAATGGATTCCCCTTTCCCAAAATTGAAATGGATTCCCTATCGGCCGAAATCTGGATATTGGGCAGTCGCGAAAGTAAATCCATAGGGTCTGGAATTGATGAGAAATATGGATTTTGAACATTTACTTTTAAGTTTCCCGCCTTATATTCAATGGGGTTTTTGGCAGCGACCACTTCCACCTCTTCCAGATTTTCTGTGTTTTCATTTAACTGAATAAAAAGCTCAATAGGCTCTTCCACAACTATTTCTTTGGAGTAGGTTTCATACCCCAACCCCGAAATCTCTATAAAATAGGTTTCACTTCCTTTCACCTCCATAGTAAAAATACCTTCAATTAGGGTTGTATACTGTATGATGTTTTCACGTGAGGCATCATACAATAAAACATCTGCAATAGGTATAGAAGTTCCGGTTTCGTCTGTAACCTCTCCTTGAATTTCGTATGTAATTTGCGCGCACGCGCTTATCTGAATAAGTCCTGCGCAAAAAAGAAAAAAGAATTGTTTCACTATCTGGTTTTGCAACCAAAATAAGTGGGCTTAATCGCCGTGACGAAAAAAAATGGGTCTGATTTAGGTACTAGTACCCGTACTTTTTTGAAAGAGCTCCTGTCGATTGGACACATCTAATTTATTGTAGATATGGGTAATATGTGTCTTAACGGTACTCAAACTTATGAAAAGTTCATTGGCAATCTCTTTGTTGGTTTTACCTTGTAAAATAAGGTTGCGCACTGTAACTTCTTGTTTGCTTAAGGTTGAGGGTTCCACTAGCTTTCTTTTTGAATTCCACCAAAAAAAGGAGGCAATTAATACAATACACAAAAGGACGAGACCTATATTGAACCACTGACTTCGAGCGAGCTGATTTTCCAGATTTTCCTGATTGATAAAGGCCATTTTTTCCTCTAAAAAGAGATATTCCAAAGGTGAAATCTCGCTTTCCTTAAGTTCATTTAAAAGTGAGTTATAATAGACTTTGTTTTCACTAATATCACGGTCCAACAACTTTTTTTCGTCCAAAAGTTTGATGGCCATCAGTTTTACACCTAAAATTTGGAGAGAATCCCTGGCATAGGAGCGTAGTGCCTTTTCCGAACCTGCAAAAGAGGATTCACTTAGTTTCAGCTTCTTTTCAAAACGTTTGAATCTTTTCCATTCAGAAAGGGATAACTCATTATACACCTCACTTTCATTGTCGTTGAAAGCATTCGATAGGTTTTCGTTCTGGCCAAATGAAACGAGGGTACATATGACGCAGGCTATCGTTAGTATATGTTTCAAAAAAGCCATTTTAGGATAGTTTTTATAAAGTTGCGAATATTCTCGATATCGGACAAATCGCTAATTTCAAATCATACTTGATTTAGTACGGGGGTATACTTTCAAGAAAGCTATCAATAGCGTTGTCCAAATCATTCTGAATGTTAGGAGCCGTACAATTGGTCAAAACGGAAATTACAACTTGTTCTTTTGGATACACGAACAGATTTGAATAAGCACCAACACTGTTGCCAATATGACCTATAAAATTTCGTCCTTTTGCATCTTGACTTACTTGGAAACCTAATCCATAATACGTAGATTCTCCTTTTGTTTGTTGCGGCGTGAATAATTGCTCATAGGTTTCTTTTTTTAAAAGCTTTCCGTCTAAAATAGCTTGTCCTAATTTGGCAACATCACTACTAGTAGAAAGGTATCCTCCTCCAGCAAGCTTATAAAAATTGTTGACTTTAACGGCTTTTCTAAATCCGTTGGAAATTCTCGTGTAGAACTCAGAGATTGGGATTTCTCGCTTTGCCGACAATGGTATTCCCTCTTTCAAAGGAGCCCATGTGTTTTTCATATCCAATGGGTCCAATACTTTTTGCTTTACGTACTGCTCAAAAGGAATTCCGCTCGCTTCTTGCATCGCCAAAGACAATAGGACAAAATCATAACTATTGTAGAGATATCCTTTCCCTGGTTTAAACAGCAAGGGGGCATTTTTAAAAACCGATATACTTTCCTTAATCCCATAAGGATGGTTCATCGCAAATTCTTTTCCTTGGTATCCACGAATACCCGCGGTGTGTGCAGCCAATTGCCTTAAGGTAAAATCGTATTTCTTCTTAGGGTAATATGGTACATACTTGAAGAAAGAAGTGTCCCAATCCACCAAACCTTCTTCAACCATTTTTCCTAAGGCAAGTCCTGTGATGCATTTGGAAATACTAGCGATCCTGAAGATTGTGTTATCGGCATGTACAGGTTCTTTTTTCTCAATGTTTGCAAATCCATAACCATTCTGTAAAAATTTTTCTCCTTTTTTCAATAAGGTTATGGACATTCCCGGCACTTTATCCTGTGCATTTATATTGTGGAGTATAGTTTTAGCCTTCGTTAGACCTGAAAGACCTGCCAAAGCTTTGGATTCAGTTTTTTTTGAAAAAAAATGGTTTAAAAACGAAAAGAAACCAGCCATCAACTATTCCCTAAAAATTAGGCGTCCGTTAAAAATTTCTTCCACATCAACAGAGGGAGGTCTATTCACACTGATTACATCTCCCGTTCCTCGAACAATACCGGAAATACGTTCCTGAGGATTAACAAAAATGGTATTTGAACCGCGATGATCTAGGTTTACATTTTGAGCTACCAAATCTTCTGCCTCAATACGTGAATCCCCAGCTGCAACTGACACATTGAAATTTTCTGCAGCTCCTCTTAATTGAAAAAAAGCAATTCCATTTACCACAATTGAAACTTGTTCAACATCCAAAGTCAAATCAAATGAACCATCAGTTGTCTCAGCTTCTGGATTCGCAAAACTTTCGGATAATAACCTAAGACTAGGATAGCTCAACGCACCATCACTAGAAATTAATAGACCTGTACTACTTCGAATTTCAGTGATATTGGGTGATGTGACATACACAGTAGAAATACCAAAATCTCGCACAAAATTGCATCCGTTTTCATTGCGGACGATAAGCCTATCGCCCTCAACCTCAGCTGAAATGTCATTCAATAAAAATTCTCCCGATTCAATTTCGACCCTTTGTTCCTCCCCTTGCCGAAGTACTAGATTGAGTTTTTCAAAAACGGTTATTGTTGAAAAATCCGACACTTCTACCTCAACTCGAACCAAATCCCCTGCGTTTTGAAAGCAATCTGGTGCGTTTTCAGAATTACAAGAAATCATTAGTACAAAAAGAAATAAGACAGATTTCTCGACTTCCCTCGAAATGACCTTAAATCCCAATTTATATGTTGTAAAACTCAACATTCTCTTTTTATAATCTTACGCCAACTCCAAATTCAATGGCCTCTGCTGAGGCTCCATGCGACTTTAGGGTTACAGCTCCAAACAATTTATCTCCAAAATATCGTTTCAATCCTATTCGATTATACACCCTGCTTTCAAACTCAAAGGGGTAGTATACGTAATACCCCAATTGGGTAATAACGCTCATTTTATTCACGAATAATTCATGTCCGATAAAAATTCCAGCACGTTTAAAATCTGTATCCGCATCAACTTCCATTTCGGGAAATGAGATAGATTGAAAACGTATCAATTCCTGAAGGAAATTAGAAAAAAAGACTTCACTTCCCAGTTGGATAGCGCTTTTACCGCCCAATCGTTTGTCTGCATATGCGGAAAAAATCCAAAAACCATATTGGCCCAGTCCAATCACGTCACTTTCGTTCAGTCCTCCCCTCAAAACCAAATTGTATTTAATCGGTTCTGTAATTTTCTCTTTCTTTTCTGGTTTTTTAAACTCAGATGTGTGTTTCCCTCCGTCCAAATCATAAGTCAAACCAACATTAAAAGCCATGGTATTTGTAGAGGTATTAGGTGCTTTAAAATTCCCATTGGAATAATGTACAAGGGTCAATCCCGCCCTTATACCCAAACCATGAAAGAGGTTTTCTTTATGATAATTGAACATCGCCATAGTAGAACTCAACAGATGACTTCCATAGGCGTTGTTCCTAAAATTCTGGTTTCTATCGTAGGGATTGGTATTGTAGGAGATTCCCTGACCTATCCGGAACTGTAGACTTCGTTTGAAAAAGTAGAAGTTATAGTGGGCGAACAGTCCATAATGTTCTCCCAAGGTACGGTTATTCATATTTTGGTACACAAACGTAAAACCGGTATCTGGATATCCGTACTCAGATTCCCATTCATTTTCTCCGAATCGCTTTCGACTATAGCCCAAAACAAATCCCCTTGGATGTTCTGAAATCAAGTGTGAAATATCTGGGTTGTGCAGTAATATGGAACCATAAAATTGATTGACATCCAATACAAACTTCTTAGGCGTTTCAGGTTCTTGTGAATTCCCAAGTGCACAGCATAGAAGAATACAAATAAAAAGTAGGCGCTTCATGAGGCGCAAAAGTAGAAAATTAAAATACCTCTTTGGCGATTGCCTTGATGTTATCGGATTTCCCCATGGAATAGTAGTGTAAAACAGGAACTCCTGCTTCCCTCAGTTCCTTGGATTGTTGAATGCACCATTCCACACCTACTTGGCGTACTTGTTTGTTATCCCTACAACCTTCTACGGCGTCTATCAAATCTTCCGGGAGGTCCACACGGAATACCTGTGGCAATAACTGCAAATGACGCTTTACCGCAATTGGTTTTATTCCTGGTATTATCGGCACATTAATTCCAGCTTCTCTAGCTGCTTCTACAAATGCGAAGTATTTTTGATTGTCGAAGAACATTTGGGTGACTACATAGTCTGCCCCTAATTCAATTTTTTCCTTTAATCGTTTTATATCTGTTTTTAAGGAGGGTGCTTCCATATGTTTTTCGGGATATCCTGCAACACCAATACAAAAATCGGGGCAGTTATCAGTTTCAATCACTTCGTGTAGATAATTCCCATAGTTCATTTCTTTAAGCTGTTTCACCAAATCCGAAGCATACCGATGTCCACCGTTTGTTGGCTCAAAATACTTCTCTTCTTTCATAGCATCGCCCCGTAATGCCATAACATTATCTATTCCCAAATAGTGACAATCCACCAAAAGATATTCGGTTTCCTCTTTGGTAAATCCTCCACAAAGTACGTGAGGTACTGTATCCACATCGTATTTATGGGTAATGGAAGCGCATATTCCTAAAGTTCCTGGGCGCATACGGGTCAGCTTTTTATCCAACAGTCCATCCCTATCAATGTATACATATTCCTCTCTTGAGGTGGTCACATCAATAAATGGAGGGTTGAACTCCATCAAAGGATCAATGTTATTATACAATTCCTGAATGCTTCTACCCTTGACGGGAGGAATAATTTCAAAACTGAAAAGTGTTTCTCCCTTCGCTTTATTGATATGTTCGGTTACTTTCATGTATTCTTTTTTGTCATTCCCGCTAGCGGGAGTCTATCTGTTTGGATATCATGGATTCCTGTCTTCACAGGAATGACAAATCCTAATTATCTACAATGTTTGGAGCCAACCATTTTTGAGCATACTCTAGTGCTACTTTTTTTCTTTTTGCAAAATCTTCTACTTGGTCATGCTGTATTTTTCCTAAACCAAAATATCTGGCTTCTGGGTGTCCAAAATAGTACCCACTTACACTAGCCGCCGGCCACATGGCCAAACTTTCGGTCAATTTCACTCCTATTCTTTCCTCGACTCCCAAAAGTTGCCAAATGGTCAACTTTTCTAAATGGTCTGGGCATGCCGGGTAGCCTGGAGCGGGTCTGATACCTCGATACTTTTCATCAATCAAATCCTCGTTAGATAGTGTTTCCTTCCCTGCATAACCCCAATACCTCAGTCTTACTTCTCGATGTAAATACTCAGCAAAAGCCTCCGCCAAGCGGTCTGCCAAGGCTTTAATCATAATTGAGCTATAGTCATCCAGGTTTTTCTCAAATTCTTCGGCAAGTTCCTTTGTTCCGAATCCGGCAGTGACACAGAAGCAACCCATAAAATCTTGAATCTTTGTTTCTTTGGGAGCAATAAAATCTGCCAAAGCAATGTTGGGAACACCGCCTCGTTTTCTGATTTGTTGACGGAGAGTATGAAAGATAGTTTTCTCACTTTCACTTTGACTATGCTCAGACTGAACTTTCCAAACAAGCTCTATATCATCATCGTTTACCTGATTTGCAGGAAACAATCCAAAAACCGCTTTTGCCTTTAGTAGTTTTTCTTTAAAAACGTTTTGAAGCATAGTTTGGGCATCATGAAACAAGTCTGTAGCTTGCTCCCCCACAATCTCGTCTTCTAGGATAGCGGGGTATCTACCATGTAGGTCCCAGCTTCTGAAAAAAGGAGTCCAATCAATAAAATTCACCAACTTCTTTAAATCAAAATCCTCCCAAACCTGAATACCTAACTGATTGGGTTTGATAATATCAGAAGGTTTCCAATCTATTTGGAGTTTGTTTTTTCTGGCATCTTCCAAACTCAAATATTCCTTTTGTTTGGTCCGATTCAAAAACTTTTCCCTAAAGCTTTCATAGTCCAGCTTAATTGATTTTTTATACGTGTGCGATGTTTCTTTCTGCAACAAATCTCCCACTACGGTTACCGCTCTTGAGGCATCATTAACGTGAACCACAGAATGACTGTAAACCGGGTCTATTTTTACTGCAGTATGTGCTTTACTGGTTGTAGCCCCTCCTATGAGCAAAGGAACTTTGAATTCTTGGCGCTGCATTTCTTTTGCTAGAAATACCATTTCGTCCAAGGAAGGCGTAATCAGTCCACTTAGCCCAATGATATCTACGTGTTCTTCCTTAGCTTTTTGAATAATAAGCTCTGGCGGCACCATCACGCCTAGGTCTACAATCTCATAGTTATTACAGGCCAATACAACACTTACTATGTTCTTTCCGATATCGTGCACATCCCCTTTTACGGTTGCCATCAAAATTTTTCCGGCAGAACTGGTGTTGGAGTCTTTAGAAGCTTCAATAAATGGAGTAAGATGGGCAACAGCCTTTTTCATAACTCGGGCTGATTTTACTACTTGGGGAAGGAACATTTTTCCACTTCCAAACAAATCGCCCACCACGTTCATTCCAGTCATTAAGTGTCCTTCAATCACCTCTAAAGGTTTAGAAGCCTGTTGTCTTGCTTCTTCTACATCTTCCACAATATACTGGTCAATTCCCTTTACCAATGCTCTGGTGATTCGGTGTTGGAGAGGTTCTTCCCGCCATGACAAATCCACCTTACTTTCTTTCGTTTTACCTACTACGGTTTCAGCGAATTCCAGCAGCCGTTCAGTAGCGTCATCCCTTCGATTGAGCAAGACATCTTCAACATATTTCAATAAATCTTGGGGAATGTCGTCATATACTTCAAGCAAAGCAGGATTCACAATTCCCATATTCATTCCGGCCTTGATAGCATGGTACAAGAATGCCGAGTGCATAGCCTCTCGAACCGTATTGTTTCCGCGAAACGAAAACGACACGTTACTTACACCACCACTCACGCTACAAAGCGGGAGGTTTTGACGGACCCATCGGGTTCCTTCAATAAAGTCTAGGGCGTTTAGTTTGTGTTCTTCCATTCCTGTAGCTACGGGGAAAATGTTCAGGTCAAAAATGATATCCTCAGGGGGAAACTTTACCGTATCTACTAAAATTCGGTATGACCTCTCTGCAATTTCGATGCGCCGCTTCAAATTGTCAGCTTGACCCACTTCGTCAAACGCCATAACAATAACGGCGGCACCATAACGTCTTATAAGCTTGGCCTGACGCAGAAATTCTTCTTCTCCCTCTTTTAAGCTTATGGAGTTGACCACACATTTTCCCTGAACCACCTGAAGACCAGCTTCGATTATTTCCCATTTTGAGCTATCAATCATTATGGGAACGCGCGCAATATCAGGTTCGGCAACAATAAGGTTCAAAAATTTGACCATGGCCTCCTTACCATCAATCAAACCGTCATCCATATTCACGTCTATGATTTGGGCGCCTCCTTCTACCTGATGACGCGCCACTTCCAAGGCTTCTTCGAATTTTTCCTCTTTAATTAGCCGAAGGAACTTTTTGGAACCTGCCACATTGGTGCGCTCCCCGACATTTATGAAGTTACTTTCTGGCGTAATGACCAGGGGCTCAAGCCCAGATAAACGTAAATAACGTGGTTGATAGTTGACTGTATTTACCATGAATTAAAGGCTCTCAACGGGTAATGTTCGTGGTTTGTATTCTTTTGCCAAATCAGCGATTGCCTTTATATATGCGGGAGTTGTACCGCAACATCCTCCGATAATGTTCACCAGTCTTTTATCAAAATACTCCTTGATTTGATCTCTCATTTCCTGTGGGGTCTCATCATATTCCCCAAAAGCGTTTGGCAAACCGGCATTGGGGTAAGCAGATATTGCATATCCCGATTTCGCTGCGGCAACTTCAAGGTGCGGCACTAATTTTTCTGCTCCTAAAGCACAATTGAAACCTACTGATATAACAGGAATATGGGAAATGGAAATCAAAAAGGCTTCTGCAGTTTGACCAGAAAGTGTCCTCCCGGATGCATCCGTTATGGTACCGCTGACCATGATTGGCACTTCAATTTCTCGCTCTTCAAGGATTTCATCAATGGCAAAAAGAGCTGCTTTGGCATTTAAAGTATCAAATATGGTCTCCACGAGAAGAATGTCGGCCCCACCATCTAAAAGAGCTTCAGCCTGCTGTTTATAGGCTACTCGAAGTTCTTCAAAAGAAATTGCACGAAAACCTGGGTCGTTCACATCTGGGGACATACTTGCTGTCTTATTGGTAGGCCCCATACTCCCGGCTACAAATCTGGGTTTGTTGGGCTCTTTTTCAGTCAACTCAAGCGCTACTTCTTTGGCAATACGCGCAGACTCATAATTTAGCTCGTACACCAAATCTTCCATATGATAGTCGGCCATCGCAACAGTAGTTCCTGAAAAGCTATTTGTTTGTACGATATCCGCACCAGCTTCAAAGTACTTTCGATGTACCTCAGCAATGGCTTGAGGTTGGGTTATAGAGAGCAAATCATTGTTTCCTTTCAAAGGATACTCCCAGTCTTTAAAACGTTCTCCACGAAAGTCTTCTTCTTCAAACTTGTATTGTTGTAGCATGGTTCCCATAGCACCATCCAAAACCAAAATACGTTCTTCCAACAGTTTTTTAATATCAGCCATAATTATAAGCCTAGCTCTATAAAGAGCCGTTATTATTTTAAAATCAAGAAAAATGGAATACCCAAGTGAAGTATTTTCTTTGTCATCTTCTCCCGTTTTGTATATGTGCTCTAAGTTTTAGTAGCACAGGGATAGAATGTAGCACCTTCTTAGAATTTTACCGAGTGATTTAATTCTCAAGGGTTGCTAAGGCTTCAAAGGGTCTAATCCCTCCACCTTTCTTGATAACGTTACAATTTTTTAATGAACTAGTGTACAAATTAAATACACAAAACCATTATAAACAAATGAATCCGGTTTTTAAGCAAAAAAGCCTCTCGAAATTCGGGAGGCTTCCTAGCTAAAACAAATAATTTTCATTGTTACAAAATACTTTGAACAACTTCTTTTTTTGCTTCTTTTTTAGTTCCGTCAAATCCTTCTACACCGCCTACAGTTGTATATTTCATTACATACTTCTTCCCTGGATTAATAAGTTGATACGCGAATTGACACATAACCGCGGCTTCATGAAAACCGGATAGTATCAGTTTCAACTTTCCTTCATAGGTATTTACGTCACCTATGGCAAAGACCCCAGGAATATTGGTTTGATAATCTTTGGCATTATTTACTTTGATGGCATTTTTCTCAATTTCCAATCCCCAATCTCCGATTGGGCCTAATTTTGGAGAAAGACCAAACAAGGGTATGAAATAGTCCGTCTCTACATAGGATTCTCCCTTGGGATCATCCATATGATGGATTACTACGGATTTTAGTTCGTTTTCACCATGTAATCCTTTCACTTCGGCTTTGGTATATAGTTGAATTTTTCCCAATTTGGCCAATTCAGAGGCTTTTTCTACTGAGTCCAAGGCTCCCCGGAATTCATTTCTACGGTGTACTAAAGAGACTTCAGCTGCAACATCAGCTAGATAAATCGCCCAATCTAAAGCAGAATCACCTCCTCCTGCAATCACTACTTTCTTGTTACGATACACTTCAGGGTCTTTTATCATATAAGCCACCCCATTGTCTTCATACTGGGCAATGTTTTCAATTTGAGGTTTTCTTGGTTCAAATGAGCCCAATCCTCCTGCAATTACCACTACTGGAGCGTGGTGTTGCGTTCCTTTATTCGTAGTTACGATAAAGGAACCATCATCTTGCTTATCCAATTTTTCGGCGCGTTCCCCCAAAGTGAACCCCGCCTCAAAAGGCTTGATTTGTTCCATCAATCGGTCTACCAAATCTCCTGCTAAAATCTCGGGATATGCAGGAATGTCGTAAATCGGCTTTTTCGGATAGATTTCCGAACATTGACCTCCAGGTTGTGGCAAAGCGTCTATCAAATGACACTTTAGTTTTAAAAGTCCAGCTTCAAAGACAGTAAACAAGCCCGTTGGGCCAGCTCCGATAATAAGTACATCTGTTTTGATCATAGTATTGCTTTATTCTGAAAACACTAATTCGTTTTGCTTGTATTCTTTTTGGATTTCCAATATTCTTTCACGGTGTGCAACTACCTCACCAATAATAATAATTGCAGGATTGGATAACTGCTGCTCCTTTGCCTTGTTCTCAATTGAAGCAACAGTTCCAATTCCTATTTTTTCGTCCGCTCTGGTTCCATTTTGGATAATGGCCACAGGAACATCTTGTTTGTTTTCTTTTCTGAAAAGTTGTATAATCTCTCCCAATTTTGACATGCCCATTAAAATGACCACAGTTGCTTTGGATTTTGCAGCCAAAACCACGTCGCTACTAAGCTTATGATTTTTAGTGGTTCCTGTAATCACCCAGAAACTTTCGGAAGCTCCTCTTTTGGTAACTGGAATATTCTGCATAGCTGGAACAGAAACGGATGATGTCAATCCAGGAACGACTTCAACATCCAAACCAAAGGCTGCTGCATATTCCATTTCTTCTGCACCTCTTCCGAAAACGAAAGGATCTCCGCCTTTAAGACGTACCACATGAAGTCCTTTCAATGCCCTTTGAACAATTAGTTCGTTGATTTGCTCTTGCTGATATCTATAACATCCTTTTCTTTTCCCTACAAAAATCTGTTCTGCATAGGGTGCGTACTTTAGTAATTCCGTATCGACAAGCGCATCATAAAGCACCACATCGGCTGCTTGAAGCGCCTTTACGCCCTTAAGTGTTATAAGGTCAACATCACCGGGACCAGCACCTACCACGGTAAGCTTACCTTGGTGATTTTCTCTATTGGTGAACAATCCTTTTGTAAATTCCATGTTATGCTTCTTGAAGTTCAAGTTGTCTATAGGCTTCAAATTTTCTTAAAACCTCTTTTGCCGTATACAAGTAGGAGGTTGCAAAGGCTTCTGTTGGAGCTGTTTTATTCATTTGTAACACCTTGGTTTCAAAGCTTTCTTCAAGTATTACTTTATCGGTATCTACAAAAAGTTTATCAAAATCCCTGATAATACCTGCATGGGTATTCGTCTTTGTTTTTTCAGCGGTAAGCAGCGCTTTTGCGGAATTCACCATGGATTGGTAGGAGAAATAAATACTTGCTGCCCATTTTCCTTCTTGTAGAGCTTCCTCGGCTTTTATAATCTTCTCTTCACTTTCAAAAAAGAGAGTCGCTATCAAATCCACAATTACACCTGCACATTCGCCTATTCCAATTTCCTTTTTGTATTTCTCGGCATTTCCCCAGTCAATAAAGTCTTCTGAAGTAAGGTTATCTAAACTCGTTAACGGCTTTAGAAGGTCATAGAAATAGGTTTTTCCGTTTTCAGCATAATAATCAGCAAAAGATTGACTGTTACCGTTCGCTTCAAAATCGTCCAAAATCAAACGCAGGGCTTGTGGACCTCTTTTGCTCGGCACTCTTGCTACTTTATCTGCAAACCTACCATTTCCATCTCCAAAATTACCACCACCCAAAAGCACCTGAAGAGCGGGAGCCACTAACTTATCCTTTGTTCTTACGGACATTCCTTGAAAGCCAATGTTGGCCATGGTATGCTGTCCACACGAATTCATGCATCCACTGATTTTGATAACCACATCAGGATTGCTGATATACTCCGGATACTCCGATTTAATCACTCTTTCTAGCTCTGATGCGATTCCCGTACTGCTTGCAATACCCAAGTTACAGGTATCTGTTCCAGGGCATGCCGTGATGTCCAAAGCTTTGTTATAGCCGGCTTCCGTGAAGCCCAGCTTCTTCAATTCCTGATAGAAAAAAGGAATCAGTTCTTTCCTCACATAAGGAATAAGGATGTTTTGTCTTAATGACAAGCGGATTTCGCCAGCAGCATATTCGCGAACCAATTTGGCCAAAGCTCTAGCTTTATCCGTATAGAAATCTCCCAAGAGTATTTTGATGCCTATTGCTACATAACCTTCTTGTTTCTGTGGAATGATATTGGTTGACTTCCAGGCTTCAAAATCTTCCCCTTCAACAGATGAAACAAAAGCGGAGGTTTGTCCTGCCAATTGTGGCTTTGGGTAACCCTCAAAATCAATGGGATAGGATTGCACCGGAACTGCAAGTCTTTCTTCTTCCAAAAGCACTTTGAAACCTTCCAAGCCTATATCCTTAAGTAAGAACTTCATCCTAGCTTTGGCTCGGCTTTTTCGTTCTCCATATCTATCAAAAACCCGAATTGCTCCCTCCATTAAGGGGACTATCTTATTTGAGGGAAGAAAATCGTACAATACATCCGCATGGCGAGGTTGTGCACCTAATCCACCGCCCAACATCACTTTGAACCCCCTAACATTATCTTTAATTTTTGCTATAAATCCTAAATCATGCATGTACGAAAGACCCGTATCTGCATCAGTTGCTGAAAAGGAAACCTTAAACTTACGACCCATCTCCTGACCTATGGGATTTCTTAAGAAATATTCAAAAACTGCTTGCGCATAGGGGGATACATCAAAAGGTTCATCTACATCAATTCCTGCAGTTTCGCTAGCTGTCACGTTGCGCACGGTGTTTCCACAGGCCTCTCGTAGCGTAACCTTATCTTTTTCCAATTGAGCCCATAATTCCGGGGTCCGTTCCAAAGCCACATAATGGATTTGAATGTCTTGCCTGGTTGTAATATGCAATCTTCCCGTAGAGTACTCGTCCGCTACATCAGAAATTCGTTCCAACTGATTGGAGGTAACCTTGCCATAAGGCAATTTAATCCGTATCATTTGCACACCAGGTTGCCTTTGGCCATAAACTCCTCTAGCCAAACGAAGACTTCTGAATTTCTCTTCGTCTATTTTACCTTCCTTGAATTGATGGATTTTTTTCTCCAACTCAATAATATCCTTTTCTACTATTGGGTTCTCGATTTCAGTTCTGAAGCTTTGCATATTATTCTATTTTTCCTATCTATTTAATAGGTTTTATGTATGTCTATTTTATCAAACACTCATTACAACCAAAAATGGATTTAATTTATAAACCCAACTCCGGCGGTATTGTTTGTTCTACTGTCTAAAATGATAAAGGAACCATTGGTACGATGATCTTTAAAACGATCATAGAAAATCGGTTTGTTCAATCTTAAATGTACTTTGGCGATATCATTCATTTGTAGGCTCGATACATTTTCTTCTATACCCGAATAATCAGGATGTATTTTATGTTCAATGGCATCTACCTTTGCCAACACTTTGTTCACGCCGTGTTGCACCACATATTTTCCTCCCATAGCTAGGTCATCAGAATCCATCCAAGACACTGTTGCTGTCAATTGCTTATCAATGGTTGGCAGGTCACCCACCTTTACCAACATATCCCCTCGGCTTACATTCACTTCGTCTTCCAAAGTAATGGTCACTGAAGAGCGCCTTGGTGCTGTTTGGTATTCTTTATTATGGAAGTAAATCTTCTCGATACGGCTTTGGGTCATGGATGGCAAAACGACCACCTCATCCCCGACATTCAATTCACCTCCGTACACTTTGCCTGCAAATCCCCTAAAATCATGAAAATCCTCAGTTTTGGGTCGAATTACATATTGCACAGGGAATCTAGGTGTTCCTACATTGGATACCGCGGCCATATCCAAACTTTCCAAGTGTTCCAAAATGGTCTCCCCGCTGTACCAAGGTGTATTTTCTGATTTTGTGACGACATTATCTCCTTTTAAAGCACTAATTGGGACAAAGGTGATTTTTTGCTCCGCATAGTCACGTTTTTGCATCAACTGTTCAAAATCAGCTTTGATAGCATTGTATCTTTCTTCAGAAAAATCCACCAAATCCATTTTGTTTATGGCAACAATCACTTCTTTAACACGAAGTAGATTATTGATGAAAAAGTGACGGTTTGTTTGTTCTATAACCCCTTTTCTTGCATCAATCAAAATGATAGCAGCTTGAGAGGTTGAGGCACCGGTTACCATGTTGCGTGTATATTCCACATGGCCAGGTGTATCCGCAATTATGTAACTCTTATTTGGAGTAGAGAAATAAATATGGGCTACATCAATCGTTATGCCTTGTTCTCGTTCTGCAACCAATCCATCGGTAGCCAGGGAAAAGTCTAGGTAATCATACCCTTTTTGCCTACTGGTCTTCTCAATAGCCTCTAGTTTATCATCCGTTAATGATTTTGTATCATAGAGCAGCCTTCCTATTAAGGTACTTTTGCCATCATCTACACTTCCTGCTGTTGCTATTTTTAAAACTTCCATTTATTGTTGTTATTGATATGTTAGAAGTACCCCTGTTGTTTTCTTTTTTCCATCGCAGCCTCGGAGCGTTTATCATCAATTCTTGCTCCACGTTCAGAAATTTTTGAACTACGGATTTCCGAGACTACTTTTTCAATGGTATTGGCATGCGATTCCACAGCAGCAGTACAAGACATATCGCCCACGGTTCGGAACCTAACCATTCTTTCCTCTACTTCTTCATCCTCTGAGCGAAAGACAATAGCATCTTCTGCAGACCAAATCAATCCATCTCTCAAAAACGTTCTTCTTTTATGGGCAAAATAGATAGATGGTATTTCAATATTTTCTTTTTCGATATAACTCCATACGTCCAACTCTGTCCAGTTACTAATTGGAAAAACCCGTACATTTTGACCTATTTCAATTTCACCGTTCAACATGTCAAACAGTTCAGGACGTTGATTTTTTTCGTCCCACTGACCGAAATCGTCCCGGACGGAGAAAATACGTTCTTTGGCCCTTGCTTTTTCCTCATCCCTTCGGGCACCACCAATACAGGCATCAAACTTAAATTCCTCAATCGCATCCAAAAGGGTGGTTGTTTGAAGCATATTACGACTGGCATATTTTCCGGTCTCTTCAATCACCTTTCCTTGGTCAATAGAATCCTGGACATTTCTTACTATCAATTCCACCCCTAACTCTTGCACTAGTTTATCACGAAATTCTATGGTTTCGGGAAAATTGTGTCCCGTATCGATATGCATCAATGGAAATGGGATTTTGGCTGGCCAAAATGCTTTTTGTGCCAAACGGACCAGGGTAATGGAGTCTTTTCCTCCCGAAAAAAGCAGCACAGGTTTCTCGAACTGGGCCGCTACTTCCCTTATAATATAAATAGCCTCATGTTCCAATGCATTCGCATTTGGTCTATCCGTTAGCTCATTTGTTTGGGGTAATTTTATTTCTTCCAAAAGTGTATTCACAATGTATTGATTTAGGTATGTAATCCACATTCACGGTTTTCCAAAACCTTAGTGGGGTCAAAGTATTTATGTTCATTGGGTAATCCCAGTTCGTCTAGGTAAGCATCCAGCTGCGTATCATTCCAGTAATAGAACGGGCTTACTTTGAGCACACCATCTGAACTAATGCTTATTATATCCAGTGAGTCTCTATGTGCGGTCTGGCCCTTTCGTAGGTTAGTAAACCAAACATCAGGTTGATGTTCTTGCATAGCCCGTTTGAATGGTTCCAATTTTACTTGTTCCGTAAAAACAGCATGCTTTGGGTCATTAATTTGAGGTATGCCCATTATTGCATCCCTATGGGCAGCACTTTGTTTGGGGACATATAATCTGATATTCAATCCCAAGCGAACAATCAAATCTTCCGCATGCTTATATGTATTTGGCGTGTTATATCCTGTATCACACCAAATTACGGGGATATCCATATCAGCTTGAGTAACCGCATTTAAAATTGCAACCTCGTAAGGTCTAAAATTGGTAGTCGCCACCGGAGATTTTGCGTATTGCAACGCCCACTCAATAATAGTTTGAGGTTCAGATTTCCGGAACCTTTCATTTAACTCAACTATTTCCTTTTTAGTAATTGCCATCTGTTTGTTCTTTATTTCCCCCAGCTGATACGATTCCAAATCCTTTCATGAAAAAAGTATAGCACCATTTTAGTAACCAACTCCACCATACCTATTGAAAAGGCCAAAGAAAGTGTTCCAGTAATTATCCATGAAATCAATACCGTATCCAACGTGCCCACTATTCTCCAACTAACGGATTTGGCTATACTACGCTTTGGTTTTTCTGAAGTTTTGTCCCTGCCATAAGTGGCTTTCGCTTGTTTATTGTTTATTAAAAGTTGGTCTGCAATCATTTTATATGTATTTCCTATAGATTTAGTAGGTTAATCAAAAATAGAAGTATTTATTGAACGTAATCGTTAAAACATAGATAAAATTACTTTTACCGTATAGTTTTAATAGATTAGTAATGGATGAATCTGTTATTTGCCAAATTCTTACCCAAATTCATAGTTTAGAAAAGATTCTTTAGGAGATTAAATCCGCAAGGGTGTTGTTGCGGTATACCTCTAAAGCACTGTCCCTAACTTGAAGCATAAGTTTATTCACAGAGCATTCGTTTTCATCAGGACAATCATCACATTTTTCGTAGAAGTTGAGGCTCACACAAGGAACCATGGCAATAGGACCTTCCAATACCCGCATTACGGAAGTCATAGGAATATCTTTTGGGTCTTTTATAAGATAATACCCCCCTCCTTTACCCTTTTTTGAACCTAAAAATCCATTCCTTCGAAGTGTCAATAAAATGCTTTCCAAAAACTTTTGGGAAATGTTCTCGTGCTTTGCTATTTCAGCGATTTGCACCGGGGATTTACTATCAATAGATGCGAGATATGTTAGTGCTTTAAGACCATATTTTGTCTTCTTGGAGAGCATCCCACGAATATAGGGAAAATTAGCAAGCACCTTAGTTCTCGTAAGCCTATCCTAGAGCTTGTGCTATATCTTTACTAATGTCATCAATATGTTCCAATCCGACGGATACACGGACCATTCCATCCGAAATACCTACAGATTCTCTTTCTTCAGTGGTTAACTTACTATGTGTTGTAGACGCAGGGTGCGTTACAATACTTCTGGAATCTCCAAGATTCGCAGATAGCGACAAAAGTTGAATGGCATCAAAAAACTGTTTTCCTGCCTCTAGGCCTCCTTTTACCTCAAAAGCAACCACACATCCTCCTGCTTTCATTTGTTTTTTGGCAATCTCATATTTGGGATGAGACTTTAGAAATGGATATTTAACCCAATTTATTTTGGGGTGACTTTCCAAATACGTCGCTAGCTTCAATGCGTTGGCACAATGCCTATCAACACGTAAACCCAAGGTTTCCAAACTTTTAGAGAGTACCCAAGCATTAAACGGAGATAGTGCAGGTCCTGTAATTCGAGAAAATCGATATATTTTATCGACAAGCTCAGCATTGCCTACCGTGATTCCAGCTAGGACTCTTCCTTGGCCATCCATCAATTTAGTCCCTGAATGGATTACCAAATCTGCGCCAAACTTTATGGGCTGCTGTAAATACGGGGATGCAAAGCAATTATCAATAATTAAAATAAGATTGTGTTTTTTAGCTATTACCGCCAAGGCTTCCATGTCCAATATATCCACTCCGGGATTGGTAGGTGATTCTGCATAAATAATTTTAGTTTTAGATTCAACCAATTCTTCCACTCCATCCAAATTATTAATCTCAAAATAACTAGTTGAGATGTTCCATTTTGGAAAAAATTGGGTGAGCAAACTATGGGTAGAACCAAAAATACTTTTGGCAGAAATGATATGGTCCCCGCTATTGAGCAAAGCAGCGAAGGTGGAGAAAACGGCGGCCATACCTGAAGCAAATGCGAATCCACTTTCAGCTCCTTCCATTTTGCACACCTTTTCAATGAATTCTGAAGAATTTGGGTTGGAGTATCTGGAATAAATATTTCGTTCTTTCTCTTCAGCAAACGAAGCCCTCATGTCTTCTGCATCCTCGAACACAAAGCTAGAGGTGAGATACATTGGTACTGAATGCTCCAAAAATTGAGTACGCTCCAGTTGGGTGCGTACTGCTTCCGTTTCAAATTTTTTGTTGTCCATTAGGCGTATTTGACTTTGGTAGCTGAGCGTAGTCGAAGCCTCACTACTTTATCTCCTTAAATAATTTGTAATTCGTTTTGTTTTTACACTCAGCCAAAAGTGATAATTTATCCAATTGACCTTCAATCAAAGCTATTTTTTTTCCCTTGACCATCCCTGAATTTGTTTTTCTCTCCGAAACGCAGAACCTATTTCCAAATATTCTTCTACATAAAGCAAATTTACAGCAATCGTTTTTTCGTGTGATTAGCCCATTTACCATTTTGATGTTCGAAAATTCTTTTTTCCAGGTCTTTTGTACTCCCTGTATAAAAACTTGCATCTGAGCACTCCAATATGTATATGTACTCCTTCATTCACAGATTATGACTTCGGCTACGCTCAGCCTCCGTTTCTTTAAATTCAATTATTACGCTTTTTCCGCTATTCGTAAAATATCTCCAAAAACCCCTCGTGCCGTTACAGCGGCCCCTGCTCCTGCACCTTGAATTACTAAAGGGTTTTCTCCGTAGGATTCTGTATAAATCTCTATGATTGAATCGGAGCCTTTTACTTGCCCCAATGCACTTTCTTTCGGTACAGAAACCAATTTTGCTTCCAATTTTCCCTTATCCTTTTGAAGATCTCCGTACAAATCTCCGATATACCGAAGAACATGACCTTCTTTTTGTTGTGTTTTAATTTGAGTAAACTTAGTATCCAAAGCAGTAACATCATCGAGGAAATCTTCTAACAGTACACTTTGTAATTCTTCTAGGATAAGGTTGTCTATTGAAATATCTTCAAATTCATTTTGCAAATCCAATTCACGGGCCAGAATCAACAATTTTCTACCCACATCATTTCCAGATAAATCTTCTCTCGGGTCAGGTTCGGTATACCCTTTTTCCTTAGCCTCCAGTATAACACTTGAAAAAGAGACATCAGCTTCAGAAAAAGTATTAAAAATATAGCTCAACGAACCTGAAAACACCCCTTTGATTCGAGTAATATTTTCCCCGGAAAGATGCAATAGTTTTATCGTATCAATCAAAGGTAATCCTGCTCCAACATTGGTTTCATACAAGTATTCCTTTTGATTTTCATCAAGATTATGTCGTATAGATTTGTAAAATTCAAAATCCAGCGTATTGGCAATTTTATTGGAAGACACCAAATCAAACCCATGTTCAATCAGTTTTTCATACTGGGAAACAAAATTTTTGCTAGCGGTATTATCCACAGCAATTAGATTTTCCAGGTGATGCTGTTCGGCGAACGAAACAACATCTTCAATTGTGTACGGGGCACTTTTTTCTTTGAGTTCTTCCTTCCAACCCTTACCAATTCCTTTGGGATTCAGAAGAAGTTTCGTTGAATTAGCAACCGCAAAAACACGAAGATCTATACCCTTTCTAGATGCTATTTTTTCTTGGGAATCCAAAATTTGGTCAATCAATGTGCCTCCCACATTACCATGCCCAAAAATGGCGAGGTTGACTCTTTTGGCTACTCCAAAAATTTGTCCGTGGATGACATTCAATGCCTTGTTTAAATCTGATTTTTCCACCACCAAGCTTACATTTCGGCCCGTAACGGTATTGTTGAACAGCAATGGGGTAATTTGGTTTTTTACCAAAGCACTGAATGGCCTATGAAAATTTTCCAAATCCATACCTACCATAGATATGACCGAAACTTCTTTGTTTACCGAAATTTGATTGACATCCTGAAAGTTATAATCCGTTTCGAATTCGTTATCCAGAACTTTTTTGGCTTTTTGCGCTTGAGATGCATTTACCACCAAGCCGATTCCTCTTTCTGAAGAGCCTTGCGAAATAATCCCAACATTAATGTTATTTTGTCCCAGTGCCCTAAAAATTCGGGCATCAACACCAACTTTTCCTAAAAGACCTCTACCCTCAAGATACACTAAAGCCATGTCCTCTTGGATGGATAAAGATGTAATTTCTGCATTATGTGGATTGGCCTCTATTCTCGTTCCAGGGCTAGCTAAGTTGAAGGTATTCCGAATACTAAGGGGAATATTTTTTTCAATAAGTGGAACAATGGTCTTTGCATGTAAGATAGTAGCACCAAAGTTTGCAAGCTCATTAGCTTCTTCATACGAGATAGAATCAATCAGTTTTGCATCGGAAACCAAATCAGGATTAGCGGTGAAAATACCATCTACATGGGTGTAATTCACCAACTCTTGCGCGTCTAAAAAATTAGCCAATAAAGCAGCGGTATAATTTGTACCGTTTCTTCCTAAAGTTGTGGTTTCACCCTCATTATTGGAGGCAATGAATCCCGTTACAATAGGTACTCTGTTGGGGTCTAAATTTTGAAATCCTCGAATTACATTTTCCTTGGATTGTTGTTCATCAACTTTGGCATTGCTAAAAGCATCATCCGTTTTTATCAATTCCCGAGAATCCAAAAGTTCTGCATCTATACCCAAATCGGTCAACAGGGCTGTTACTACTTTTCCAGAAATCAATTCTCCAAAGGACAACAACTCGTCCTTTGTTTTGGCACTGTAATCTCCAGTTAACGAGACGCCTTCTAAAATTCTCTTGATATCCTTAAGCTCTTTGGTAATATCTAGTTTAGAGAACTCATTTTTTTGATAGTTGGAAAATTGAATAAAGTCTTCCTTAAAGTCTTTACCTTTTGAAGCGCTTTTCAGCATTTTTTCAAGCTCATCCGTAGCCTTACCCCTTGCGGAAAGTACCACGACAATATTTTCGTTTTGCTTGGCTCTTTGCCCAATAATATCCAAAACGTGATTTAAACCTTCTCCGTTGGCCAAAGATTTACCTCCAAACTTCAAAATTTTTGGTCGCTCCACTTTCTTTTGCTCATGAAAAGTAGGTTGCAAGAGCTTCTCCAACTGCTGAAATTCCATCAAA
This sequence comes from Bacteroidota bacterium, assembly GCA_039191905.1. GTDB lineage: Bacteria > Bacteroidota > Bacteroidia > Flavobacteriales > Flavobacteriaceae > Flagellimonas. The sequence goes on from JBCCXJ010000001.1 coordinate 143,384, forward strand.
AATGCATCATGACCATGTAAGGATTGTACTTCACCATAAGTTACATTGGCGTTGTTCAATGCCAACTTTTTATAGGTTTCCTTATTTTCTTCAGCAGTAAAAAACAGATCGGAGTTGACTCCAATGATGTGAATCTTCGTATCGCTTTGTTCCAGTTTTTCAAAAGCAGCTTCACCATTTCGGGTAACATCAATGGTCTTGAGCAATTGATTCATCAGTTTGTACGCAGATAACTGGAACCGTTCTTGTAATTTCTTACCATGGTGCATCAACCAGCTTTCCACATTGAAGACTTGAAGTTCTTCGTTTGTAGTTCGCTTGAAACGTTCCTTAAAAGATGCAGGTGTACGATAACAAAGCATGGCATGCATGCGGGCATCATGAACCGGTTCTTTGGAATTGACCAAAATCTGCTCTTGAATCTGACAGTTGGCAATCAACCAATCCGTAGATTTCCAATCTGAGGCCACTGGAATCAGGTGTTCTGTAATTTCGGGATTTACAGTTGCCATTTCCCAAGCCAATCCTCCTCCCAAAGAACCTCCAATGATAGCAAAAAGACGTTTAATCTGAAGTAGTTCCAACCCTTCTAGAAAAATCCTCGCAATATCACCAGCCACAAAATCTTTGTAATTGTCAATCACAAAACCATCATAGCCATTCCCAGGAATATTAAAGGCCAATACTGTATATTTTAAGGTATCTATACATTTTCCCTCTCCTATCAAATCAGACCACCAACCTGTTTTCCCAGTTACATTTGAATTTCCGGTTAATGCATGATTGACCAATACAATAGGAGCTGAATGTAAGGGTAGGCCAAACAATTCGTAGGATAATTTCAAATCTTGTTCGCTTCCCGATTGTGTAATGAATGCCTTGATGTCCAAATGATGGAGCATAGAAACCCGTATTATGTTATTGAAAAAATATTAATCTATGGCCGAAAAAGCCTGTTCTAAATCTGCTTTTAGATCATCAAGACTTTCCAGACCGACAGATAATCTGATTAAATCTTGGGTTACACCGGCACCTTCTTGTTCTTTCTCGGTCAATTGTTGATGGGTTGTACTTGCTGGATGAATTATTAGCGATTTTGTATCTCCAATATTCGCCAATAAGGAGAATACTTTTGTGGCATCTGTTAGCTTTTTAGCTGCTTCAAATCCACCCTTGACACCAAAAGTGACCAGTCCGCTTTGCCCTTTAGGCAGGTATTCTTGAGCCAATTCGTAGTATTTGTTTCCTTTTAGTCCTGGATAGCTTACCCACGCCACCTCATCTCTATCTTGCAACCATTCTGCTAACGCCAAAGCACTTTCACTATGTTGCTTGATGCGAACCGGTAAGGTTTCCAAGCCTTGAATAATCTGAAAGGCATTTGTAGGGCTTAAAGCGCCCCCAAAATCCCGCAAACCTTCCAAAATCAATTTAAAGGTAAAGGCAGCTGCTCCCAGCGCTTCGCTATATACCAAACCGTGGTATCCTGCTGACGGTTCGGTAAATTCAGGGAATTTGCCATTCGTCCAATCAAAAGTGCCTGCATCAATAATTGCACCTCCTAAAGCAGTTCCATTACCATTTATGTATTTTGTCAAAGAATGTATTACAAGATTCGCCCCATGCTCAATTGGATTCAACAAACCGGGGGTTGCCACCGTATTATCCACAATAAAGGGAACTTGAGCCGTTTTAGCCTCTTCGGAAATAGCTTTTAAATCCAATACATCCAACTTCGGATTACCCAAGGATTCCACAAAAAATGCTCTTGTATTTTCCTTAACCGCCTTACCAAAACTTGATGGGTCGGATGGGTCCACAAAGGTGGTTGTGATGCCTAAGCGTGGTAGAGTCACATTCAACAAGTTGAACGTACCTCCGTACAAACTATTTGAAGCTACGATATGATCTCCTGCTTTTAACAAGGTCATCAATCCTGTGGAAATTGCTGATGTGCCTGAAGCAAAAACGACCGCACCGATTCCGCCTTCAACAGCGGCAAGTCTTTCTTGCAACACCTGATTTGTTGGATTGTTCAGGCGCGTATAAATAAAACCAAGTTCAGCCAACGAAAAAAGGTTGGCAGCATGGTCCGTATCATTAAAGACATACGAAGTGGACTGATAAATGGGGACTGCCCTTGTTCCCTGCGTGTTGTTTGTGTCGTGACCGGCGTGTAAAACATTAGTGGCCAATTTGTGTGTACTCATGATTTTGTTTTTTAATAATTGAATTGATTAAAAAAGCCAAACCTAATCCACCACATTTAAAGTGAACAAGTAAAATCAAAAAGTTATAAGAAAGTGAATCGAAAATATCGATTGATGTTATCTATTTCGCCAGAGCGAATAGAATTTAGCACCTTCTCGCTTGGAAGCAAGGGTTGCTAAGGCTTCATAGGGTCTATTCCCTCCACCTTTCTTGATAACTATTCAATACGTGTTTGAACTTACGGAACAAATATAAAGTCAGAATTTTTTAAAATCCTAATCTTTATCGAAAAAATAACAAATTGTTCTTCTAGGGTTCTAAAACAGAGAATTCAACACTAGAATCAGTAAATACGGTATGCGTTTGTGTTTTGAAATCCTCTTCCTTGGCCTTGAAAATGTTATCCACATAAGTCTGTGGGTTTAAATCTATTAAAGGGAACCAGGTACTCTGAACTTGAATCTGTAGTTTATGACCCTTTTTAATCGTATGAAAAACGTCTTGCAGTTTAAGGTTTACTTCGGTTTTCTTATTCGGCTCAAAAGGTTCAGGTTTTGAAAAACTATTTCGAAAACGACCTCTCATTACCTCACTGCGGACCATTAAGTGGTAATTTGATAGTTTTAAATGGTCTTGCATCTCCTCATTGGTTTCCTCAGTATCGGGATGCACGTCAATCACCTTTACAATCCAGTCAGCAGCAGTTCCTGTGGTAGCAACATTCAATTTAGCCATAATATCTCCTGCCAAGGTGAAGTCTTCTTCCATTACTTCTGTCTCAAAAACCAATACATCCGATCTACGAGCTGCAAATCTTTGGTCATCAGTCATATATTTTCTAGGCGTGAAGACGGTTTTAATATCCTCAGAGTAAGGCACCGGTTTTTTCACATTACTAATGAATTGTATACCAGAAGTGCCTTTGTGCTCATTGGTCAACTCTTGGTTCTCCGAAAGGAAAAAGGTTTTCTTTACACTCTTTTTAGGAGGCCAAGCATCCATGGTCGCCCATTCTTTGCTTCCAGAATCAAAGACGTATGCTTCAGGCAGACCAGTGTTACCGTCACCATCTCCTTTTAAGAAATGGTTAAAAAACTTGGTTTCTATCTTTTTCTGGAAAAATTCGGAAATAGAATCTCCAAAATAGTAATTCCCTACCGCGCTACGACCTTTTCTACGTGCCCAAGCTCCGTGGTCCCATGGTCCAAAAACCATCGTATTATAATTTCCTGCATTATATTTTTCTATGTTTTTGTAGGTTTCCAGCGGACCATACAAATCTTCGGCATCGAACCACCCTCCAACTACCATAGTAGCAACGTGACTCTTCACGTTTTTCAGGTGTTGTATAAGTCCCTTACTTTGCCACAGTTCATCATAATTGGGATGCTCTTTTAGCTCATTCCAAAAGAAATCATCCGTCAAACCTTCGGGTCTTATTTTAGGGGTATCAGCAGTTTCATATTCAAAAAAGGAATTCAAATTTTCTAAGGAACCTGAATCCAAGAAAAATTGATATTGGTCCTCTGTCCCAATATCAGGCAGTGTATACCAAGCCGTGTCTATTGGACTATCATTATTAGGTCTTGGGGTTCCAAAAAGCGAAGTCGCTCTGAAGTAGCTTAACAAATAAGCTCCATTATGATGGAAATCATCAAAAAAGAAATCCCCAATACAGGCTTGGGGCGAAGCTGCCTTCAAGGCGGGGTGCGCATCCACAGTGGCATAGGTTGAATAAAAACCGGGATATGAAATACCCCAAACACCCACTTTTCCATTGTTGTTTTCCACATTATTCACCAACCACTCAATGGTATCATAGGTATCCGAACTTTCGTCAATATCTTGATTTGATTGTTTATTGGGAATGTAAGCTCGCATATTGTCGTAATGACCTTCGCTCATCCATCGTCCTCTTACGTCCTGATACACAATAATATTTCCTTCCTCCATTAAATGGATATTTGGCCCAATTTGAGTTCGATATTGTCCATCTCCATAGGGTCTTGAACTATATGGGGTTCTTTGCATTAATATGGGATACTCTTGAGAAGTGTCTTTTGGGGAATAGATAGTAGTGTGCAGTTTTACGCCATCACGCATCTCAATATCCACCTCTTTCTTGGTATAGTTTTCGGCTACATAATTCTCTTCAACAACTTCTGTTTTAGCTGTTTTTTTACAGGATTGAAACAAGGTTCCAAGAATAAAAACTAGAGCAAATACACGTAAAATACCTTTCATAAAATTTTCTGTTATCTGAAGTTCTAAAGCTACGAAAAACCTTGGTATCATCATTTCAAATAGGACTTCTTAACTCAAATTCATCTTACCTCAATATTCAGCTCAATTTGGTGCCCTGAAAAATTAAATTACCTTCGTTCAGTAAGAGTATAGAATCTACGCTTAGTAAAGAAATTACTAATGGCTGTTCGAAAAAAAAGAAAATTCAATGATTTTGGTTTAGGCACTAAAAATGATATCGGGGGGTATCGTGCCTTAAATAAAGATGGTTCCTTCAACGTAAAAAAAATCAATGTTCCTTTTTTTGAACGATTGAATTTTTTTCATTCTCTGATTACGATGTCTTGGTCTCGTTTTTTTGTGCTTATCCTTCTTGCATATTTTGCTATAAACATCGTTTTCGCCTTCTTCTATATGCTGATTGGTGTTGATAACCTAACTGGCATTCGAGCAAATACCGATTTCGATAAGTTTATGGAAGGCTTTTTTTTCAGTGCGCAAACTATAACTACTCTTGGTTATGGCAGAGTGGCCCCCATGGGATACCCAGCCAATATTGTTGCAGCGGTTGAATCGATGCTTGGACTATTAGGCTTTGCTTTGGCAACTGGTTTACTTTATGGACGTTTTTCAAGACCTTCTGCAAAAATTCGATATAGTGAACAAGCCGTTATTGCGCCTTATGGGGAGATTAATGGCTTTATGTTCCGTATTGTCAATCCTCAAAAAAATCAGTTATTGGAACTAGAAGTTCAGGTAAATCTGGCAATGCAACGCCAGAATTCAGAACTACGAGATTTTCATTCACTGGAATTGGAACGGGACAAAGTTGCTTTTATGCCCTATATGTGGACCATAGTTCACCCTATTACTGAATCAAGTCCGTTACTTGGATTAACTGAAAAGGATGTGCTTGAAAAAGATGCTGAATTTATCATTTCCATGAAGGCCTTTGACGATTCGTCTTCCCAAACGGTTTATTCAAGATCTTCCTACAAGGCATCTGAAATCAAATGGAGTCAAAAGTTCGTTTATGTTGTAAAACGTGAGAATATGGGTATTACCATAGATGTAGGTCGCATAAATGAAACTGAAAAAGCAAACCTCAATTCCGAAACTTAGAGACCAAATTCAGTTTTCACTGTGTCAACCATATCTAATTTTTCCCAGGTAAAGAGCTCTATTTCCTTTTCTACCTTCCCATTATAAGGCGATTCGAATACTTTGGTTACAATTCTTGGAGTTTTCCCCATATGACCATACGCCGCTGTTTCCAGATACATAGGATTACGCAGCTTCAATCTTTCTTCAATAGCAAAAGGGCGCATATCAAACAGGTCTGACGCTTTTTTGGCTATCTCGCCATCATTCATATCCACATTGGCTGTACCATAAGTGTCAACAAAGATAGAGGTGGGTTCCACTACACCGATGGCATAACTTACCTGTACCAAAATCTCATTTGCCACCCCAGCCGCGACCAAATTTTTGGCAATATGTCTTGCTGCATATGCTGCGCTGCGGTCAACCTTACTTGGGTCTTTTCCACTAAATGCTCCACCACCATGAGCTCCTTTTCCACCATAGGTGTCCACAATAATCTTGCGGCCTGTAAGACCAGTATCTCCATGGGGACCTCCAATTACAAACTTCCCTGTTGGATTGATATGATAGGTAATACTACCGGTAAACAAGTTTTGAATAGCTAAGGGAAGAAGTGTCTTTACTTTTGGAATTACGATGTCAATAATGTCCCTTTTGATTTGGGATAGCATTTTTTCATCCTCGTCAAAATCGTCATGTTGGGTAGAAACTACTATGGTATCTATGCGTTGGGGAACGTTATCGTCTGAGTACTCGATGGTTACCTGAGCTTTGGCATCGGGTCTTAGATACGAAATCTCTTTGCTATCTTTTCGGATATCGGCCAATACTTGCAATATCTTATGGGAAATATCAAGAGCCAAAGGCATATAATTTTCCGTTTCCCTTGTGGCATATCCAAACATCATTCCTTGGTCACCTGCTCCTTGTTCCTCTTTACTACCCCTATCCACACCTTGGTTAATATCTTGGGATTGTTCATGAATCAAGGATATCACACCACATGAATCCCCACTAAACTGGTATTCGCCTTTCGTGTATCCAATCTCATTTATTACCTCCCTAGCAATATGTTGAACATCCAAATAGGTATTACTTTTTACTTCGCCTGCCAAAACCACTTGTCCCGTGGTTACTAGTGTTTCGCAAGCTACTTTACTTTCGGGGTCAAAGGCCAAAAAATTATCTAGGAGAGAATCGCTTATTTGATCAGCAATCTTATCTGGGTGTCCCTCACTCACGGACTCAGAAGTAAATAAATATGGCATTCAGAATTTATTTTACGAAAAGATTTGACGAATGCACGGAAGAAAGTTTACTCCACTTTTAGCATTTTTTTTTCGAGGTTGCAATCAGTCAAATCTTTCCTCATTTTGCGACGCAAAAATATGGTAAAAGCTAAAGCTTGCAAAAAAATACATTTTAAAATGCAACTATTTACAAATCGTATTTCACTTTGAACAGAACGTACCTGGGCTGTACCAAATATTGCGTAGTTCTAAAAAACAAATCATTGAAGGTATCTTGATTTAAATCCTGATTATTGGTCAGATTGGTCGCATTAAAACTAAATTCCCATTTACTCCCCGGCTTTTGATAGGATAGGGAAGCATTTAAAAAACCGTATTTATTCTCAATGGTTTGATTTCTATCTCGATAGTAATAATAATCGTAATCAGCTAATAGAATAAAACCCTTCAAAAAGGCAAAGTCCAATCGAGCAAAGGGTCTATCGGTAAAAAAAGTACTCTCTGTACCACCAGTCTCATATCGATTTACAGTATACCTATAACCTAATTCCAGATTTGGCGCTTTGGGGAAACTACTGCCAAGAGATGTTGAATAATCTTGTGTAAGAGATTTCGAGTTTTGAGCAATGTCATTTACAATATTGAAAGTATTTGAGTATGCAATTGTACTTCGGGCACTTACTTTTATCCTGCCAAAAGTGCGTTGATAGTTTCCTGTTCCACTCAAGATTTCATCATCCAAATTTGAGTTGATGGGAGTATTCACTTGATTGATGCCTACAATACCTGTATTGGTTTTAAAGGCATCGATTCGTTTAGAATAACTTAGGTTGGCAAAAATGTTTTGTTGATTGAACATGCTAAAACTAAGGAAGTTGAGCTGTGCTCTATGGAAAAGGGCGCTTTCCAAGTCACGATTTCCTCGGTATAGGGCATTGTAATTAGAAAATATGTAACCCCTAGCAAATCGATTAATATCAGAAAATTCACGCTGAACAGTATAATTGAAACGTAGGCTTTCGGATTGTTTCAGCTGTAGATTCACAAACAAATCCGGTAGGATGTTAAACTTAGTGTCTACCACCTCACTAGCCAATTGTTCATTTTTTGCGCTGTAATTGTGTACATGAAATCCTGGGCTAAAAGTGAATTTGCCAGATATTATTCTGTAATGCAATCCTAAATAATTATCCGAAAAGCTATGGCTTACGTTATTTCCCAAATCTTCATTTCCAAAAGTGTTTTGGTCACTTGAGTCCAAAATTTGGAAAATGGAAGAATTGAAACGTTGACTACTCTGAAGCGTCCCTAGTGTAAAATTCAAATTACTTTTTGGTCCCAACACCCAAAAGTAATCCAGTTTGGCATCCAAACGATGTGTTTGTGTAAATTGTCTTTGCCCGATGTCAAAATCACCTTGTTCAGTATTCACAGGAAGAATTCCCACAAAAGGTTGCTCGTCTCTTAGTACATTGTAAAATGGGTCTTCATCTGAATATTCATATTGGGCTTCCAAAGCAAAAATGTTTTTCTCATTAAGCGTATAGTACAGATTTGAGTTTTGTGTAATAGTTAATGGATTTTGCTCTTGAGTTTCGAAAATGGTATCAGTTACATCGGCTATGGAAAGTGTATTTGTATCTTCATTCTCCCCAACAGTTCTTAAAAGAACCTCATAATCCCATTGCAACTTGTTTGAAGGCTTATAATTGGAAGTAAACTTTACCAACCCTAAACTTGTGTTCTGATCTGCTGTTGTTTGCGTACTCTCAATCTCATTTGTTGATATAAATGTTCGTGTTGCCATCGTCTCCAGTAATGTATTCGTATTGGAAAAAATACCATAACCGGAGAGACGCCATGAAGGTGATGGTTTGTAATTAAAGTTAATAGCTCCAAATCTACTATCAATGGAATTAGCTCTATTATTCTGAGTGGTGCTTAAGCCCAATCCAGAGGCACTTGTAGTAAAAGAAGTCCCCGTATTGGGGCGAACGTTTCCGCGAGTCCCACCCGTAAAATTCCAATAGTCCCTCAAAGAAAAGGGAACTTCCCCAACATTATTTAAATCGGTAAGTACATTAATACTAAAATCTGGGCTATAATAGAACAATTTAGGATGTGCAACATATCTTTCATCTGGACCTAAACCTCCTGTAATCTCACCAAACCAGAATTTTTTCTTCCCTTCTTTTAACTTAATGTTCAGGGCTATATTATCTTGATTGTTGGTCAGTCCGCTTAGTTGCGAAACCTCACTATAATTTCGAAGTACCTCCACCTTATCCAAGGCATTGGCGGGAATATTCTTCGAAGCTAATTTTGAATCCCCATCAAAAAAGTCATCCCCTTCAACCATTACTTTGGTTACCGCCTTTCCCTCCACTTCAATTTCACCTTCATCATTCACTTCTATTCCTGGCAACTTTTTTAGAACATCAGCCAATTTTTTCTCCGTGCCGGACACGAAAGAATCGGTATTATAAACAATGGTATCTCCCTGAATGGTTATTGGAATTTCATATACCAATTCGACCTCATCCAGATTTTCAGTCCTTTGGAACAAAACGACTTCTATATTTATATCCTCACCTTCTGTTTGCAAGGGTATTTTCCTTGTCTCATAACCCAAAAAACTAACTTTAAGCATATAGGTAGAGTTCTTTTTGACGTTGATTTTAAACTCTCCTTCAGGGTTAGTTATCCCAAAACCATCCAAGGCTTGAGTGGTTTGATTAATGGCAACCACATTGGCAACATCCAATGGGTTTTGCAGGCTGTCCATTACTTTTCCCCTAATCGTCAACCCTTGACAAAAGGCAATACTTCCCCAGGCCAAACAAATTGGCAGCAAAAAACACCTCAATTTCATTGAAAATAGCTTAGCCTCGAATCATAATTCTGGTACCATTACCGCGTCCACCGGAACGAAATCGCTCTGACATCTCTTCCATTTTCTTCGCAAGTAAGACGTCATATTCTTCTTGAGTTACCTCTTTTCCTTTGTTAGGAGCTTGAATCTTTAGTTTTTCTTTGGAATTCAGCACTAATTTGGAGCATAAAACTGCTGTTCTTCCATCATTCACTTCCAAAATTAGACCGGGCAAACCCCAGTAAGGTCCCGGTCCTTGGCTTACAGGAATATCAGGAGTATACCATGCAGTTATCTCTGTATTTTGAGGCTCAATTCTTGCCAGTACAGAATTGCCATTTCCTTGCTCAGTCGAGTCCTGAGCTATTTCTCCATCCGAATTGGAGTTTCCTTGAAAGGCATTACGCATCCGTGTCACAATCTCTTCGTTCACTGGTCTGGAGGCGGTGGCTTTATAGCAAGTGTAATTACCTATCTTCTTAGTCTCTGACCCTAGTTTCCATTCCAAAGTATCGAGGCTGTCCTTAATCAAGAACATTTTTCCGAACATCTCGGTTTGATTTGCATATTGTTGATTCTGGATGTTCTTATAGTATTCTCCACCTCCTACACCTGCAAACGCCATTCGCATTCCACTTTGGGTGCCAGGGGAATCCAGTTTCTCCTCTTGGGTATAAAGCGAGGTAGTCCTGTCAAAAGTCAATTCAAAGCTCTGCTCGGTTCTACTTTTCACGCGATCTCTGATGCGCTGTTTCATGGCCTCAGGAATTTCGCGATCATCTAAATTTAATTCTACATTGGTTTTTGTTTTGTAATAGGCTTTTCCTTGAAATTCTTGTCCTATTGCCAAGTAGATCATACAGTTTACAAGAATCAGACTTATGAAATGTTTTGTTGTTTTCATCATTAAATTATTTTGATTGAATTCACCACAAAAATGGCAGGCTATTCCCAGAAGCTTGGTTAAAAAGTGTTAACGTGTGTTAAGCGACCCAAAACCTCAATTCATATTAATAGATTTGGCATATGGAAACCAGAAAGGAGACCTATATCCTTTACCTAATTTTATTTACCATTTTAGCTACAATCGCTATTCAGGTGTATTGGAATATTGGTAATTACAAGACGAACAAAAAGGCCCTTATCAATGAGGTTCAACATAGTTTTGATACCAGTGTTGAGACCTATTACGCCGATTTAGTCAAAAGCGACTTTTTCTCTTTTTTAGATACAGATTCTTCGAATGTTAGACAAGGAGATGATATCGTAAGGATCATTGAAAACGATAGTATAATAAATATTGATATTCAACCCGAGGATGGTAAAGTTATCATTGAGAAAATGTTGGAAGGAGTAGATAGTGCAAAAATTAGAATACAACCACGCAGACCGCCACGGCGTTTCGCAAAGATGCATTTTTTCAGGAAAAAAATGAGAGATAGTGCTGGTCCCTTTAGGAGACTTTTTAACCGTTTGGTGACTTCAGCCACGAGTCGTGACTTAAATTTTGGAAAATTGGATAGTTTATTGAATGAAAATTTAAATCAAAAGCAAATTGATTTGACCTATCAATTGAACTATTTTGAAGATGACTCCCTATTACAGACCATTTCAAGAGGACAAATCAAGGAATATCCACTTACTGCGATTTCAAAGTCGAACTACCTCATTGAGTATCAAAAACTAGAGTTGAACTATAGCAATCCTGTTCTTTCTATATTAAAAAAGAGCCTCACCGGGATTATACTTTCATTATTGCTTTCGGCATGTATCATTTTTAGTTTGTTTTATCTTTTGCGAATCATCAAAAAGCAAAAACAACTATCAGAAATTAAAAACGACCTCATTAGCAATATCACCCATGAGTTTAAAACTCCCATAGCCACAGCTTCGACAGCAATTGAAGGAATACGAAATTTCAATGCGATAAAGGATATCCAAAAGACAGAAAAGTATCTGGATATCTCCGGACAGCAGCTAAAAAAATTGAATTCCATGGTAGAGAAGCTATTGCAGACCGCAACACTTGCTAGCGAAAGTTTGGAATTGGAAAAAGAACCATCCGATTTGGTGACCATAATCGATTCTGTTATTGAAAGATTTAGATTAATTACGGACAAGCAGTTAATCTACAAACACAATTCACCCAATGTTATAAAGCAGATTGATACATTTCATTTTGAAAATGTGATTTCCAATTTATTGGACAATGCTATCAAATATGGAGGGGACCAAGTCGAAGTTGGCATCTGCACTGTCTTGGACCAGGTGGAGATTACCATATCAGATAATGGTCCGGGAATTGCAAAGGAACAACAGGACAAAATTTTCGATAAGTTCCATCGTATTCCAACAGGCAATCGACATGATATTAAAGGTTTCGGAATTGGTCTTTTCTATTCCAAAAAAATAATTGAAAAGCATGGTGGTAGTTTAACCCTAGTCCCAGATAATTCTTTTACCAAATTTAAAATCATATTATGAGCCGTCCCATAAAAATACTATTGGCCGAGGATGAGCCCTCACTTGGGCAAATTGTGAAAGAAAGTCTAGAGACTCGAAATTTTGAAGTAATCCTGTGCGAAGATGGGAAAAAAGCGTATGAGAGCTATCTTGAAAATAAACCTGAGCTACTAGTATTGGATGTAATGATGCCCAAAAAGGATGGCTTCACTTTAGTTAAGGAAATACGACAGAAAGATACAGACATTCCGATTATCTTTTTAACCGCCAAATCCCAAACCAAAGATGTGGTAAATGGCTTTCAGTTGGGTGGCAACGATTACCTGAAAAAACCTTTTAGCATGGAAGAACTCATCGTTCGCATCCACGCTCTTCTTAATAGAAGTAGAAAACATAAGAAAGACCATATTCAAATTGGCAAGTTTAAGTTTGATTATACCAAACAATTACTGATTCATGATAAAGATGCACAGAATCTTACCCATAGGGAGGCGGAATTACTCTATCATTTAATCCAAAAACAAAATGATGTCTTAGACCGTTCTGAGATTTTGAAAAAGTTATGGGGAGATGATGATTTTTTTAATGCTCGCAGCATGGATGTCTTCATTACGAAGCTTAGAAAGAAGTTAAAAAAAGATAAAAATATTCAAATAATCAACATTCGAGGTTTAGGCTACAAACTCATCTGTTAAGCTATTATTCATTTCATCTGAAATCTTTCCTCCTACTCAATATACTTTGTATATTGCGTCCTCCGACTTTAAAAAACTATTAAACCCGACTTAAGATGCATATTGCCGTCGCTGGAAATATTGGAGCAGGAAAAACTACGTTAACCAATTTATTGTCAAAACATTATAAATGGGATGCTCATTTCGAAGATGTGGTAGACAATCCCTATTTGGATGATTTTTACACTCAAATGGAGCGATGGAGCTTCAATCTTCAGATTTACTTTTTGAACAGTCGGTATCGTCAGATTTTAAAAATCAGGGAAAGTGGCAAAAATGTGATTCAAGATCGTACCATTTATGAAGACGCCCACATTTTTGCACCTAACTTGCATGCCATGGGTTTAATGACCAATCGTGACTTTGAAAACTATAAAAGTCTGTTCGAGCTTATGGAGACTTTGGTACAACCTCCTGATTTGCTCATCTATTTAAGGAGTTCCATTCCCAATCTGGTGAATCAAATTCACAAAAGAGGCAGGGAATATGAGAATACAATTTCCATAGATTATCTAAGTCGATTGAACGAGCGTTATGAGGCTTGGGTAGACACTTATGAAAAAGGTAAGCTTCTTGTCTTTAATGTGGATAACCTGAATTTTGTAGATGAGCCTGAGGATTTGGGAGAGGTTATTAATCGTATTGATGCCGAATTGCACGGTTTATTTTAGTCTTTTTTAAAATTTAGGTTCCAGTCACTCAGTGAAAAGTAACTTTCACTCAATGGTACTTTCTTGAAGCCCTATTTCACAATAAGTTCATAATACATTAACAACAAAATGATGTATTATGGAAACAAAAAAGAATCGTGAACTTCAACTGGAACGCAATTCCAATCTTTATTTTGCCATAGGTTTGGCGGCTATTCTAGCTTTAATCTACTTGGCCTTGGAGTGGAAAACCTATTATCCCTCCTACGATGAATTTGCACAGTTGGAAATTATTGATGAATTAGTTGAGGAAGTACCCATTACTATTCAAAATTTACTCCCACCTCCACCCCCTAAAATCCAAACACCTCCTATTATCGAAATTGTGGATAATGAGGTAGAAGTTACTGAAACTGTTATTGAATCTGATGAAGTAAATCAGGATACGGAAATTGTGGATATAAATGACATTGATGTGGTTGAAGATGACATTCCAGATGTAGTGCCTTGGGTTACCATTGAAGATGTTCCAGTGTTCCCAGGTTGTGAAAATGCCACTGATAAAAGAGCTTGTTTTCAAGAAAAAATGCAAAAGCATATTCGAAAGAACTTTAAATATCCTGAACTGGCTCAAGAAATGGGTTTGCAGGGTAGGGTTAATGTGGTTTTCACTATTCAAAGAGATGGAAGTATTGGAAATGTGCGCATGCGAGGACCCCATGAAATTTTGGAAGGTGAGGCAGGAAGGATTATTTCTAAATTGCCGCAAATGACGCCTGGAAAACAAAGAGGAACTCCAGTTAAGGTTCCTTTTGCCATTCCCATTACCTTCAAACTACAGTAACTGATTGGCGCAACCCTATCTTACTTTGCATATCTTATGGTCACAAACCTATTCAATGAAAAAAAGCTCTTTATCTGCGCTCTTTGTTTTGCTTGTATTTTCAAGTTGCAACTCTGATGACGATGTCTCTGCTTTGAATCAAATCAACGGCACTTGGAACTTAGCCAGAGTTACTGACGGTTTCGCTGGAGTCAATATAGCATATAGCAGAGGTGATGTGGTCTGGATATTCAATGAAGCATCAAAAAATCTTGATGTTATGAATCTTATCGAAAATACTGGACCAGAGGATATTTATTCGGGTCCTGACACAGGTTCTTACACCTATGAAATAACTTCAGAAGATGAAATTGAAACATTACGGTTCAATAATGCCGATAGAGGTACATTTACTATAGTTAATGATAGTCTTATCATAAACAAGGGCATTGTATCAGAGGGTGCCATTACCATTTTTATTCGATAGAAATTATTTTTTATAACAAAAAACCACGCTTTAGGCGTGGTTTTTATTTTCCGAATTCCGAGCAACCCATATTTCATACACATTTTGTATTTGCAGTATCATTTCATTTATTTTGATGTCGATGAAATTCTGATTCTCTATAAAATGAAGTTATTCCTACTCTTTGCTTCCCTATTCCTTTTTAGCGTACAGTATGCTTCTGGTCAACTCACCACTTTAGGCAACCTGCCTTTGTCCATCGATGAGAGTTCTGGTATTGAAAATGGGGAAAATTACACCATTTGGACCTTTAATGATAGTGGTGGCAGACAGGAATTGTATCAATGCGATACGACTGGAAAACTAGTAAGGACTCTAAAAATAAAAAATGCCGCAAATGACGATTGGGAGGATATCACCCAAGATGATGAAGGCCACTTTTATATTGGAAACTTTGGAAACAACAGCAACAAGCGTAAAGAATTATCACTGTTTAAAATCAAAATTCCTCAGCAACAAAATGAAAGTATAGATTTTGTAAGTGCAGAAAAAATCAGTTTTCGTTTTGAGGATCAAACTGAATTTCCTCCTCCTAAAAACCAGATGAATTTTGATTGTGAAGCGGTCTTCTGGTTCAACAAGCGTTTGTATCTATTTACCAAACACCGCACTTTGCCTATGAAAACCAATTTGTACAGTATTCCGGACAAACCTGGGAATCACATTGCAAAGAAAATAGGAAGTTTTGCTACAGGGGTTGCAAAACCGGGAGAACACCCTTGGTTCGGATATTGGGTTACTGCGGCGGATATTAGTCCAGATAAAAATAAAGTAGCCCTTATTAGTGGCACTACCCTTTGGATTTTTTATGATTTTGAGAATGACAACTTTTTGAAAGGCAAGGTGAAAACTATTTCCCTAGAGCGCAATACCCAAAAAGAAGCTGTTTGTTTTGCAAATGACACTACTATTTATATTACTGATGAATATATTCGTAGCAGCGGTTCCGGAGGAAAGCTTTATAAAATAGATTTAAGCACATACTTCGGGGACTAGGGAGCAAGTAGGCATATTATCTAAAAATAAAAAACCACGCCAATAGCGTGGTTTTTCTATTTGAAATCAGGATTAGTTACTTCTCGTTTGATTGCTTGTATTCGTCAACCAATTTCTCCAATTCTTCTTTAGTTGCAGCTGTAAATTCTTTTACTTCTTTTTTAACCGCATCATCAGCTTCTGAGCTTGTAGTAACAATAGCCTTGAATGCACCATCCATAGTATTGCTTATTTCAACTTTTAGCTGTTTTTCGATTTGCTTGGATTCCTTCATGCCATCCGTGGTAATGGAAATGGTGGTTCCATCGGCTTTTATCATACTAACTTCATCCGCTGGGGAAAGGCTAACCAAACTTGGAGCAATTACCAATGCCACAACAGACATTAATTTCAACAAGATGTTCAAGGAAGGACCTGAAGTATCTTTAAAAGGATCACCAACCGTATCACCAACAACTGCAGCTTTATGAGCGTCGGAACCTTTACGTCCATCACTTTCTATTGTTTTCTTAGCGTTGTCCCATGCACCACCAGCATTGGATTGGAAGATAGCCATCAAAACACCACAAGTAGTAACACCTGCAAGTAGACCACCTAACATTTCAGCACCTCCAATAAATCCTACCGCTACTGGCACAGCGATTGCCAATAGACCTGGTAATACCATCTCCTTAATGGAAGCTTGTGTTGAAATAGCAACACATTTATCGTATTCTGCAACACCATCTGCTGCATCGAAAGTTGCTCGTTGCTCATCTGTGGCTTTAGACATATCTGAATCGACCGCTCTCATTACTTCCAAAGCAGCTTTTAACTGAGGAATATCCCTAAATTGACGACGTACTTCCTCTATCATTGCCATCGCAGCTCTACCCACAGCATTCATGGAAAGGGCCGAAAACACAAATGGCAACATTCCTCCAATAAGTAATCCAGCCATAATATCTGGTTGCGAAACATCAATTGAAGTTACATTAGCCGTTTTCATAAAGGCCGCGAACAATGCCAAAGCTGTCAATGCAGCAGAAGCGATTGCAAAACCTTTACCAATAGCAGCAGTTGTATTACCAACGGCATCCAATTTATCCGTACGTTCGCGAACTTCACTTGGTAACTCTGCCATTTCAGCAATTCCACCAGCATTATCAGAGATTGGTCCATAGGCATCTACAGCTAACTGAATACCTGTATTGGCCAACATCCCAACGGCAGCAATTGCAATTCCATAAAGACCTGCAAAGTGATGAGAAACCAGGATTGCGGCTGCAATTAATATAATTGGTATCATTGTGGACATCATTCCAACACCTAGACCAGCGATAATGTTCGTTGCTGCTCCCGTTTCGGATTGTCTTACAATGGAGTTAACTGGCTTAGTTCCGGTTCCTGTATAATATTCGGTCACCTTACCTACTGCAAGACCAGCAACTAGACCAGCAATAGTTGCCCAAAATACCCCCATGGAAGTAAATTCTTTTCCGCCTTCAACCCAAGATTCAGGTAACATACCATTAATCAAAAAGTATGAAGCAACCAACATTAAACCAGCAGAGCCAAATTCTCCAATATTCAATGCGGTTTGTGGATTTCCACCATCTTTTACACGTACAAAAAAGGTACCTATAATGGACATTACAATTCCGATGGCAGCCAAAGCTAAGGGCAAATACACGGCTCCAAGCCCATCAAAAGCGGTTTGGAATTCAGGTAGAGTAGCAAAAACAGCACCTAATACCATTGTTCCTATTATAGAACCAACATACGATTCGAAAAGGTCAGCTCCCATACCGGCAACGTCTCCAACGTTATCTCCAACGTTATCAGCGATAGTTGCAGGATTTAAAGGATGGTCTTCAGGAATACCAGCTTCAACTTTACCAACCAAATCAGCACCAACGTCAGCAGCTTTGGTATAAATACCCCCTCCTACACGAGCAAAAAGTGCAATGGATGAAGCTCCTAGTGAGAAACCAGAAAGTACATTTAATACTTCTCCTATCTCCCATCCTTGACCACTGTAAATCATGAAAAGTCCGCTAAGGCCCAAAACACCTAGACCTACAACTCCAAGTCCCATTACTGCACCTCCAGCAAAGGCTACTTCCAAAGCTTTACCTAGCGAGTTTCTTGCAGCATTCGTAGTTCTTACGTTAGCTTTTGTAGCTACTTTCATGCCAATAAATCCAGCTAAAGCCGAACAAATGGCACCTACAATAAAGGAGACCGCCACCATTCCATTGGAACCTACTTCACTCGTTCCTTTAAAGTAGAGCAAAATGGCTACGGCAATAACGAAAATGCTCAATATTTTGTATTCTGCCTTAAGAAAAGACATGGCGCCATCAGCAATATTCTTGGCGATTCGCGCCATTTTATCATCACCGACCTCTTGTTTTGAAACCCATACGTTTTTGATAAAAACATACAGCAGTGCCAAAACACCAAATACGGGCAGAAACTGTATCAATAAATCCATAGTTAATTAGTTGTTTAAGAATTTTTTAATGGTGGCAAAAGTAGTAAAATACCCACTAATAAAAAAAATGCACTTTTGGGTTTCAAAAGCACATTTTTCCCTGGTTTATTTTATGTCAAATGGTGAAGGTCCGCTTCTTTTTATGGTCACTTTCTTCATAGCGCTTGACGCATTGATGATATATCTTGACAGCCTCTTCTACGTTACCCCAACCACCGGTATCAACTTTCTTTTCTTCCAGATCCTTATACACTTGAAAAAAGTGTTCAATTTCCTTTAATCGATGGGGATTTAAGTCACTAATGTCAGTTCTTTTGCTCCAAATCGGGTCGTTTACTGGCACACAAATTATTTTTTCATCGGGACCTTTCTCATCAGTCATATGAAAAACTCCTATGGGTTTTACCTCCATAACCACCATGGGATAGGTAGGTTCGGTGCCCAAAACGAGAACATCCAGAGGGTCTTTGTCCAAAGCAAGAGTTTCCGGAACAAATCCATAATCTCCCGGGTACATCATAGAGGAAAAGAGTGTTCGGTCAAAACGTATCTTATGTAGAACAAAATCGTACTCGTATTTGTTACGACTTCCTTTTGGGATTTCAATGAGTACATCAAAGGTCACTTGCTTCTTGGCCATACTTTTATTTTTTGCAAAAGTATGTAGTTTAAAGGGATTTAGCTCTTTTAAACCTAATCTGTATATTAACTAAAATTTAAATCCAAAGGAACCTGTAATCCCAAATGCCCTAGCATCCGGATTGTCCAGATAATTACCTCTAAAGTTGAAATCGATTCGAAGTATCTTGAAAATATTACCAATTCCAAAAGAGTATTCCCAATAAATTTGTTCATCAGGCGCCAGAAGAGGAATATTGGAAGGCGCATTTAATGCAATATTTTCATCGGAAACCTGCCCCCATGCTCCTCTAAGCCCAACAATCTCCCTAAGATTAAGTTTTCTGAGAAACGGTATTCTTGAAAATAATCTCCCATTGAAATTATGTTCTAAATGCACCGTAGCATAAGTATCGGTCACAAATTCATAAAAATCCAAATTGGGAAAGGTATTGTAAATGGAAAACAGGGTTTGGTTTCCAGGTACCACGCTAAGCAGGCTTAGAGGAACTTCACCAAAGGTCTTACCAACCTCGATGGTACTGGTCAACCTGCCAAATCCACCTAGTTGCCAAGGTTGTGTATAGGAAAATTGCAGTTTTTCGTAATCAAAGTCACTTTCCAAAAACCCCTCCACACCTTTGGTATAATTCAATAGCAGCGTACTATGATTATCATTTATGTTTACGCGCTCAACACCATACCCAATTGTGCGTTTTCCTGGAGTATATATTAAAGTAGTATTGATATCAAACTGTTTTACCTCCGAGGAAATACCCGTAGGTGATTCTGGATCGATGTAATCCAAATTGAATGCTTCCGGTAGTGCAGAACTCAAGGTTCTGAATGAACCTCCTAATCGAAACCTAAGATTGGTTACGGGTTCTATCTCAAAATTTAGTGTCGATAGATTGATGTTGGTCAACCTATCATTGGCTCCAACGGTAACCAAAGAGGACGACGCAATACTTCGGCCTAAAACATCATTGGTGCTCGTCAAACTCAGTCCCAACTGTTCAATATCCCTTCTATTTCCTCCCGAGAGAATTAGCCTGGTTTTTCTATCTAACAAAAATTTTCCAGAAAGTCCATGTTTGAACTTTTTATCCGAAAAACCATAGGCCATATAACCTTCCAGACGCCAAGTATCGTTTTGTCCAAAATAGGTTCGCGCTCCTGCCCTAACCCGGTATCCTTCGGCATCATTGAATCCAAATGTGCTGTAAATATCCCCAATATCCAGGTTCCATTTGTCAATTTCAATATAACCAGAGCCAAGCACACTAACAATGTTATAATAGGTCTTAAACTTTGGAACAGTTTTTAGGGTATCCAACAACTTGAAAATTCCAGATTCATCCTCATTTAATTGTTCTAGACGTGCATTCTTCCAAAAAACACTATCCCTGGTAAACACCCTTGGATCATAGGGGTCTGCCACTTGTTTGTAAAAAGCTTCTCCACGGGGTATATCAAACTCATAATTGTCATATACAGTGGTACGCTTTCCGTAGACTCCCCTTGATTTTTCCTTTTTGGAAAAACTGAAGTCACTCAACATATAGTCTCTCTTTAGCAGAAAAATCGAATCATTTACCACATCGAAATCTTGTTCGATATAGATTTCTTTTACCCAGTTTATATTGGCACTTTTTGTAACCTGTAAGTTTATTTTTTTGATTGCGTAGGTGGTATCATTGACCCAGAAATCTCCTTTAAACGTAAGCTCATTTTTCCTTCTAGGATAATAGATAATATTATAACACCATTTGTTATCAATAAATGTGCTATCCGAAAGCACATAATTATAGGTGTCGACCCCTGTTTTTGATAAAGGGCTAGTGAAGCTTTTGTCGAAAAATTTCAGATAATTATTGTAGATATCGTAATCGGAATATAGGTCTTCTACAAACGCAGTGATGGCTTGATTCCCCTGAAAACCTGAATTCTTATTACCTAAAACATCTTCTTTCTCTTTTTTGAGTATGTTGTCTCCATATATCTTGGAAAAATTTTCATTTAGGAATAAGGGCAAGTAGGTCTTACCTGTAATTCGGGAAGTATCCAAATCATCAAAAACAAATTCCAGACCTTTAAAAAGTTTACTTTTAATAAGGTTGCTGTCTATAGTGTTTAAATCGAATTCAATTTTTTCATACTTGTCATACTTGTACTGTTTGAATTTTCGAACCCCATTCTCTCTTTTTTTGGCCCAAATCTTTTTAAGAATATCGATGGCTGGATTATTCTTCTTGGATTGTTTCCCTGTGTATACGATAACTTCTTTAAGTTGCTCAGTGGATTCTGTCAATTCAATATTCATATTGTAATTAACCTTTTGGGGCAATTCTATTTCCAAAGTCTCATATCCAATAAAGGAAACTATCAAAGTAGAGTACGTATTGTCTGACTCCATGTAAAACCTACCATTATCGTTAGTAATGGTTCCTTCAGACGAGTTTTTAAAAATAAGATTGGCAAAAGCAATAGGCGAGCCTGAATTATCTACAACGATACCTCCAACTTTGGTTTGTGAAAAAACGATACAGGAAGAAATCAGGAAAAAGGAGATAAGGAACTTTCTCATGTTTTGATGTCTACGGTAGCTGAAAAATCGATATGATATTTCAACTAAACTTGGTCATTTTAGATTTAAGGTAATTTCTTATCAAAAACTATTCCTTTAAAAAAGCCTCATCAACCTAAAGGTCGATGAGGCTAATTTTCTATACAAATATACGTTAGTTTTCCTGTCGTTTACTTATATAACACTTTCTTAACAGCCTTTATCACATCTTGGGCGTTTGGCAACCATTCCGCTAACAAAACAGGTGAATATGGTGCTGGTGTATCTGCAGTGTTTAATTTTACTATTGGCGCATCTAAATAATCGAATGCTTTGTCTTGAACATGGTAAATAATTTCAGTAGCCACATTACCGAAAGGCCAAGCTTCTTCCAAAATTACCATACGATTGGTCTTTTTTACCGAATTTAAAATAGCATCATGGTCCATTGGGCGCACAGTGCGCAAGTCAATGATTTCAGAACTGATACCTTCTTTCTCCAATTCATCGGCCGCCTTGTAGGCTTCCTTAATTATTTTCCCAAAAGAAATAATGGTTACATCTGTCCCCTCTCTTTTTATATCGGCCACACCCAAAGGAATAGTATACTCCCCTTCAGGGACCTCCCCTTTATCGCCATACATCTGTTCCGATTCCATGAAAATAACTGGGTCGTCATCGCGGATGGCAGATTTTAAAAGTCCTTTGGCATCAGCTGGGTTTGATGGAACCACCACTTTTAAACCAGGACAATTGGCAAACCAACTTTCAAAAGCTTGCGAATGTGTTGCCGCTAATTGACCTGCAGAAGCCGTTGGACCCCGAAATACTATAGGGCAAGGGAATTGTCCAGCGGACATTTGTCTTATTTTGGCTGCATTGTTAATAATTTGGTCAATACCTACTAACGAGAAGTTAAAGGTCATAAACTCTATAATAGGCCGGTTTCCAATCATGGCAGAACCCACACCAATACCGGCAAAACCTAATTCAGAAATAGGGGTATCCCAAACCCGTTCGGGACCAAATTCATCCAACATTCCTTTAGAGGCCTTGTAAGCACCATTGTACTCGGCAACTTCTTCCCCCATAAGATAAATGGTATCATCTCTCCGCATTTCCTCGGACATGGCTTCTGCTATGGCTTCTCTGAATTGTAAAGTTTTCATTGAGTAGTTTGAAAGGTTTAATTGTTCTGTTCTACTTAAAAAGGCAAGCAAAAATAGGAAATAATACAACAAGAACCACCTTTGGAAAAAGTAAAATAAAGTACGATATTTATTATGCATGCATAATAAATTTTATATTTTTATAGCTATCTTTGAAGGGTCAAAATGTAAAAACATATGAAGATTTTAGTTTGCATTAGCAACGTACCGGATACCACGTCCAAAATCAACTTCACGGATGGGGATACCAAGTTTGATATTAATGGGGTTCAATTTGTCATCAATCCTAATGACGAGTTCGGACTTACCCGGGCTATGTGGTTTAAAGAAAAACAGGGAGCAGCAGTACATGTGGTTACTGTAGGAGGCCCTCAGACCGAGCCAACCATACGAAAAGCACTTGCCATTGGAGCTGATGAAGCCATAAGAATAAACGCCGAACCTACCGACGGTTTCTATGTAGCCAGACAATTGGCTGAAGTAGTCAAAAACGGCGGATATGATTTGGTAATAGCAGGAAGAGAATCCATTGATTATAATGGAGGGATGGTTCCTGGAATTTTAGCCACTCTTTTAGACATCAACTTTGTCAATACCTGCATTGGTCTTGAAGTTGATGGAACCAACGCTACTGCCGTACGTGAAATTGATGGTGGAAAAGAAACCATAAGCACCTCACTTCCATTAATAATAGGAGGTCAGAAAGGTTTGGTTGAAGAAAGTGATCTTCGTATCCCAAACATGAGAGGTATCATGATGGCTCGTAAAAAAGCACTAAACGTTGTAGAAGCAGTTGATGGACCATCACCTACACAAGATCAAAAATTTGAAAAGCCCGCTGCTAAAGGACCTGTGAAACTGGTAGACGCAGAAAACGTAGACGAGCTTATCAGTTTATTACATAACGAAGCAAAAGTTATTTAATCTAAAAGAATTATGTCAGTACTCGTATATACAGAATCCGAAAAAGGAAAATTTAAAAAGAATGCCTTTGAGGTAGCTTCTTACGCCTACGCGGTCGCGCAACAATTGGGTGAAACCGTCACAGCTATTTCCATAAATGCTGAGGATGAAGCTTCTTTAGGAACCCATGGTGTTTCAAAGGTTTTGAACGTTTCCCAGGCCGATTTGGAAACTTTTAATGCCAAAGCATATGCCAATGTAATAGCACAAGCCGCTGAAGCAGAAGGGGCTAAAGTAGTTATCTTAAGTTCAAGCGCCGACACCAAGTTTTTGGCTCCTATTGTTACTGCCAAACTAAATGCAGGTTATGTACCTAATGTGGTAGCTGCTCCAGAGAGCACTTCCCCTTTTGTTGTGAAGAGAACCGCCTTTAGTAATAAAGGTTTCGCCTTTACAGCTATCGATGCCGAAACTAAAATCATTGGGGTATCCAATAATGCCTTCGGCACATCAGAAAACAGTACGTCTGCTTCTGTTGAAGGGTTTACGCCATCTTTAGGTGATTCCGATTTTACCACGAAGTCCGTTGAAGTTGATAGAGTTGTTGGAAAAGCAACCATCGCTGATGCCGATGTGGTCGTATCAGGAGGTAGAGGACTAAAAGGACCAGAAAATTGGGGTATGATTGAAGAGTTAGCCGATGTTTTAGGTGCAGCGACCGCTTGTTCCAAGCCTGTTTCTGATTTAGGATGGCGCTCGCACGGAGAGCATGTAGGTCAAACAGGAAAACCAGTGGCCAGTAACCTTTATATCGCTATCGGTATCTCTGGAGCTATTCAACATTTGGCCGGAGTAAGTGCTTCTAAAACCAAGGTTGTCATCAATAATGACCCAGAAGCTCCTTTCTTCAAGGCAGCCGACTATGGTATTGTGGGTGATGCTTTTGAAGTAGTTCCTAAACTCATCGAAAAATTAAAGGAATTTAAAGCCCAGAACGCTTAAATTTTGTTAATTTGCCCACTTGAAGGGGCTGTTCAGATAACTGGTTGTGCCACTTATTTGAATAGCCTTTTTTGGTTTTAGGAGGAGATTATGAGCTTAGTACGATTAAAAATAAAGGGGATATCTTACAGCCAAACCCAAAATGGTGCATATGCCCTTATTTTGAATGAGGTAGATGGAGACCGAAAATTACCTATCGTCATCGGTGCTTTTGAAGCGCAATCCATTGCTATTGCCTTGGAAAAGGAAATTAAACCACCTAGACCACTTACACATGACCTCTTTAAGAATTTTGCAGACCGTTTTCAGATTTTTATCAAACAAGTCATCATCCACAAGTTGGTAGATGGGGTTTTCTATTCCAGTATCATCTGCGAGCGAGATAAGGTAGAGGAAATAATTGATGCTCGAACTAGTGATGCCATCGCTTTGGCTCTGCGTTTTGATGCTCCTATTTTCACCTATAAAAACATTCTGGACAAAGCAGGAATCTTCCTGAAATTTTCCAACAAAGATGAAGAGGAAAATGATGATGATAGCATTGTAGTGGATGAAATCCTTCAAGAAGGCGAAACTGTTGAAATTGAATCTGGAGCTGCCTCACAAGGATATAGAGAACTCACTCTAGAAGAACTGCATAAAGAACTGGATAAGGCCGTAGCCAATGAAGACTACGAAAAGGCGGCAAAAATTCGAGACGAAATCTCCAAGCGAAAGTAAACACTACTCTATGGGTAAATACCACAAAGGTTTGTTGATACTCCTTCTTTTGATATGTGCCCAAACCTTTGGTCAAAATTCTCTTCCTGTCGATTCTCTGAATCTAGCAGTGGATACAACCATTATTGATGATTTATCCGTTACGGAAACTCCAGAATTGATACCGAATCAAGGATTTTCAATAAACAGCTTTTGGCGTGGCGCCTTGGGAATGGCCGTTTTGGTTCTTATTTCTTTTTTGTTCAGTTCAAACAGAAAGGCTATTAAATGGAAAACTGTTGCTATTGGACTGGCCCTTCAGCTTTTAATAGCCATTGGCGTATTGAAAGTCCCTTTTGTTAAATTGATCTTTGAAAAAATTGGAGAGGTTTTTGTCAGTATTCTTGACTTTACCCGTGCAGGAAGTAAATTCCTTTTCGAAGGATTGGTTGTGGATATGGACACTTTCGGATTTATTTTTGCCTTTCAAGTGCTCCCTACCATTATCTTTTTCTCCGCATTGACTTCTGTTCTATTTTATTTGGGCATTATACAAAAAGTAGTACGAGCCTTAGCATGGTTGCTTACCAAATCCTTGGGTATTTCAGGGGCGGAAAGCCTCTCGATAGCAGGGAATATTTTTCTAGGGCAAACTGAAGCACCCTTGCTCATCAAAGCATACTTGGAGAAAATGAATCGCTCAGAAATTCTTTTGGTTATGATTGGAGGTATGGCTACCGTTGCAGGTGCTGTTCTTGCAGCTTATATTGGATTTTTGGGTGGGGATGATCCGGCCTTACGATTGGTTTTTGCGAAACACCTATTAGCAGCCTCGGTCATGGCCGCCCCAGGGGCTATAGTCGTTTCCAAAATTCTGTATCCGCAGACCGAAAAAGTTAATACAGACGTAAAGGTTTCTACAGAGAAAATAGGAGCAAACATTCTAGATGCCATCGCCAATGGAACTACGGAAGGTTTAAAATTGGCCTTAAATGTGGGTGCCATGCTCTTGGTGTTCGTTGCTTTTATTGCGATGATAAATGGGATTTTGGGTTGGATCGGAGATTTAACCGCCCTTAATAATTGGATTGCCGCCAATTCACCCTATGATAGTTTTTCTTTAGAAGCTGTTCTGGGAACTGTTTTTGCACCACTCATGTGGTTGATAGGGGTAAATGGAGAAGATGTAATGCTCATGGGACAGTTGCTCGGTATCAAATTAGCGGCTAGCGAGTTCATCGGGTATATCCAGCTTGCCGAACTTAAAACAATGACTAGCACCTTGCATTTTACCTATAACAAATCCGTGATTATGGCCACCTACATGCTTTGCGGCTTTGCCAATTTTGCTTCCATTGGTATCCAAATTGGAGGAATAGGTTCTTTGGCCCCAGGCCAACGAAAAACCCTCTCTGAATTTGGTATGAAAGCGGTTTTGGGCGGCTCGCTCGCTTCTTTGCTTTCAGCTACTATTGCAGGGATGATTCTCGGTTGATAAATTCTTCATAAGTACACTCTCTTTCGCTTCGATTTTCCATCAACTTTAAACTATTTTAGACGGATTTATTTTTTGTCACTTTGAGCGTATTCGAGATGTCTTTTCGAATTTCTATTCGGGATGCTCGTTCGAAATGACAACGGTAATTAGGATACGAGAATGAAACAATATCACGATTTACTCAAACACGTACTGGAAGAGGGCAACCAAAAAGGAGATAGGACAGGAACGGGAACCCTAAGCGTTTTTGGCTATCAAATGCGTTTTGACTTAGCCCAGGGTTTTCCTATGGTGACTACCAAAAAATTACATCTTAAGTCTATAGTTCATGAATTGTTATGGTTTTTGAATGGAGACACCAATGTAAAGTATTTGCAAGACAATGGCGTGCGTATTTGGAATGAATGGGCCGATGAAAATGGAGATTTAGGGCCAGTCTACGGGCATCAATGGCGCAATTGGAATTCTGAGGAGATTGATCAGATTAAGGAGGTTATCCATACTTTGAAGCACAACCCAAATAGTAGACGTATGTTAGTTTCCGCTTGGAATCCCAGTGTATTGCCCGATACATCCATCTCTTTTTCAGAGAATGTAGCAAAAGGAAAGGCTGCTTTACCTCCTTGTCATGCCTTCTTTCAATTTTATGTAGCCGATGGCAAACTATCGTGCCAGCTGTACCAACGAAGTGCGGATATATTCTTGGGCGTTCCTTTTAATATTGCTTCCTATGCGTTATTTACCCTTATGATGGCTCAAGTGTGTGGTTACCAGCCGGGGGAATTTGTGCACACCTTTGGTGATGCACATATCTATAACAATCACATGGAGCAAGTGGAACTGCAATTAAGTCGTGAACCTAGACCTTTGCCCACAATGCAACTTAATCCAGAGGTAAAAAATATTTTTGAATTTACTTTTGACGATTTTGAATTGCTTAATTACGACCCACATCCACATATTAAAGGAGTAGTAGCCGTGTAAGTTTAGGATTGTTTGTCTGTAACTTATAACGATACTTTAAAGATTCTTTTCGGTTTGGATACTTTGTTCACTTTACAAAGGTGCTTCCCTTAAATCTCACCAAATCAAATCACAAGTATTGATACTACCTCCCTTTTTAGATTTAGAACTGCAATGTTCAGTATGTCCTTTTACAATCAATTCACTACCACCGGAGCTATCGAGGTATAGGTGTTTTGCATTGGCCGTTATGTTCAAGTGTGATTCACGAGAGGATGTCAAGTGTAAGTCTTCAGCCATTAAGGTATTTTGAGAACGAACGATACTCTTTCTATTCGCTTTTATTGATTTTATTCTAGGTGATTTGATAAATACAAATATCTTATCATCCTCCTCAATGGGGCCATCAACTTTTATTTCCAGCAGACCATCGGAAATTTTCATTTTTACATGTTTCAATGTTTTTTTACTGGTTTGCACTTCAATCTTTTGATGTTTATCATTGCGCAAGAACAAAGTAATTCCGTTGGTTACGGATATGCCATCAAAAGATTCCATGGCCATCCATTCCTGCATTACCAAATTGTTTTGTTTATCGCCTGATGAATTGACTTGTGCTGAACAATGTACTGTTTGGCATATTGTAAAAAGTAATAGAGCAATTTTTGCATAAATGGTTTTCATAAGGTTGACTTTTCAAAGATTCGGTTCAAACCTAAATCCTCTGAAAACCACGGTATAGTTATTTTGATGAATCCATGAAAAACACAAACACAAACCGCTTTATTTGTGACCTATAGGGTTGGGCAAAAAACTGATAGTGTTTGAAGCAAAAAAAAGCGTGTTCATCATAATTTATTACAAAAGCGAACCCCTCACGTTATTTTTGTCTATATAAGAAACCAATACTTTAAAAATGACTGAAAATCTAACTAGTTCCCAGCTTGGGGATTTAATCAAAACGAACAAGAGTGCGGTATTCATTGGGTTTGCAATAGCTTTAGCTTCGGTTCTAATCATATTGGGCGAAAATATTGTGGAGATCTTCTCTATAAATGGCAAATTCAATCCCATTGTTTTTGCTACCCAAACCATTGGTTTTTTGTTGTTCTGGATTATTATTTCTTTACTGGTTGCCACCTTATCTGTGTATAAAGTTCTAGGAGTATTTGCATTATTGGTAATCGTAAACAGCACAGTATACCTAAGGTTACCCGTAAATAACCCCATTACGGTGCCTTCGTTAATTCTTTTTTGGCTGGGTATTGCCTATTTGCTCCTTCCTGACTTTATCAAAAAATACAAGCGGGTCATATTCGGTATTAACGGAGTGGTAATCCTTTATTTTTACATATCAAGAACAGCACCTGATTTTGCAGAAGTACATATTCGAATTATTGGTTATTTCATTACACTATCCGTCTCCCTGACGGTAATATTATGGATATACCAACAATTAAACTGGTTGATAAGTGTAAAACTAAATCAGACTCATACGGAACTTGCACTGTTGAAAAGCCAAGTAAACCCCCATTTTTTCTTTAACACCTTAAATAATTTATACGGACTGGTCGTCGAAAAATCCGAACAGGCCCCTAAGGTAGTTTTGAAACTCTCTGATATGATGCGATACACTATTTATGATGGAAAAGAAGATGTAGTTAGTTTAAAAGATGAGATAACCTATTTGGAAAACTATATTGAGTTGCATAAAATCAGGTACCAAAAGAAAGTAGACATTTCATTTACCCATAACGTAGGGGAAAATATAGAAGTGGCTCCCTTGTTGTTTATTATTCTGTTGGAAAATGCCTTTAAACATGGTGTGGAAACCATTCAAAAAGAAGCGTATATACACCTTACTATGCAATCCAAAAATGAACAGCTTACTTTTACCATTGAAAACAATTTTGACAACACGGTTTCAAAAAACCAAAAAGGGATTGGTCTGGATAATCTGAGAAAACGATTAAGCTACACCTATCCCGATACACACGAGTTAATTATTAATGAAAGCTCCAATGTGTATAACGTAAAATTAAGTCTTCAGTTATCATGAAGTATTGCATCATAGATGATGAACCAATCGCTCATCGTATCATTGAGGGATATTGTGAAAACCTACCTTACCTAAAAAAAGTGGGAAACTATTATGATGCTTTTGAAGCCATGGAATTCTTGAACAAGAGTGCGATTGATTTAATTTTTTTGGATATCAACATGCCCAAAATTTCAGGTTTTGATTTGTTGAAGACTAGGAAACAACTTCCAAAAGTTATTGTAACATCAGCTTATAAAGAATTTGCGCTAGAAGGCTATGAACTTAATATTTCAGACTACTTACTAAAACCATTTTCTTTTGAACGTTTTTTAAAAGCGATAAATAAGGTAATGGAGCATCAGCCTGAAACTTTAGTTTCTACTCCACAAAGCAGACAAACTAGTTTTTTCTTGAAAGGCGATAAGAAAACCCATCAGGTACATATTGATGACATTTTATTTATAGAGGCCTATGGAAATTACACCAAAGTTTTCTTGGTTGACGAAATGATTGTGAGCCATGAAAAAATCTCCTCCTTCGAGGCACTTTTACCTCCTCCACATTTTCTAAGAGTGCATAAATCCTTTATCGTCGCCGCTCAGAAAATAAAACTTATAGAAGGCAATCAAATAAAGCTCAAAGAGCATGTCCTACCCATCGGTCAAACCTACAAACACAACTTAAAAAAGTTGTTCGGTACTAAAAATTGACAAATTGCACCTTCCTTTTTGGTTTGCAACGAAAATGAACGGAACATTACCCTACCGATAAGCCATTTAAGCCTTTGTTCCAGTGCTCTAACACAAAAGCACAAATGGCGCTTAGATGTTATTGGTAAAGTCTATATTTGATAATTACAGAATTGGCAAAACGGCAAGTTAAACGGAATGGATGTCTAAAGAGAGTTTCATATCAGCTATTGTAGTCATTTCCACTTTCATTTCACTTTTTTTGGCCTTCTTTCTGGTTACGGTCAAAACCAAAAACCGTCTTAGCAATCGTCTTTTTGCGTTTTTTTTACTCCTAATTGTAGTTGATTTAAGCAGTTTCTTGTTTGGTTATCAAAGCGATTCTGTTTCAAATTTAGGTTTGCTACGAAATCTTGCTGTTTTTCTTCAACTTCCCACCTTGTACCTCTACATTCTTTCGGCTTGTTTTTCAGATTTTAAGTTACAATCCAGACATGCCTTGCATATAATTCCTTTCATAATGGTAAACTTGGTGTTTACACCACGGTTTTATCTGAAAACCCAAACTGAAAAGCTCGCTTTGCTTCAAGATTTTAAACATGTTTTTGAAATACAGTTCAATCATATTCTTTTTCATATTCAAGTTGCTGTATATCTCATCATGTGTTTTTTGATTTTGAGAAAGGTGAAACAGCTTTATTTGGAGAATTATGCTGGAGCTAGTATTAAATCCTACCATTGGTTGTTTCAACTGACCCTGGCCATTTCCGCTTTTTATGCGCTAGCCTTATTAAAAAACATTTTTAAGTTTTCAATTTTTGATACGTTTTCGGAAGGGATACAAGTGGGACTCTTCATATTTCAATTGATTATTATTTGTTGGTATTTATACAAAGCGTTAAATCACCCAGATCTCTTCCGAAATTTGAATTCCCGCTTAAAACTTGTAGAAACTTTACTTACTGAAAAAAAGAAATCCAATTGGTATGCTAGAGAGCAAGATATTGATGGTTCTTTATCACAACTCAAAACATATATGGTGGAAGAAAAACCCTTTCTCGATCCTTCGTTAACCGTTCAAGGTCTATCCGATAAAATCGGGATTCCAGCCAGAGAGTTGTCTATTTTAATCAACCACAAAATAGGACAACATTTCTTCGATTTTGTAAATTCCTATCGTATCCAAAGTGCCGTCGATATCCTAAAGGATCCTACCAAAAAGAAGGTTACCATTCTTGAAATTCTGTACGAGGTTGGATTTAATTCAAAATCCTCTTTCAATACGGCCTTCAAAAAACATACCGGCCATACACCTACTACCTATCGTTCAAAGAATTCATAAACAGTCAGTTACAAAGGGAGTGTTCCTTTTCACAAACCTATAGTACAACTTTTTTCATCCAAAAAATGGTTCGACTTTACAAAGTCGGTCGCACAGAAACTGCCTGTTTTTCAGATTTGCAATGAATCTTTTAATCACTGAAAACGATGAAACACTTTTTTAAATTCCTGATTCTGCTTTTTGTAACCAGTAACTTTTCTCAGGGTCAAACTATCCCTCAAAAAATCGATTCCATTACCAAAAGCTATTTTGAGAAGAGCGATGGTATGGGCATAAACATCGGGTTTATACACGATAATGAAGAATACTACACGGCTTATGGTACTTTAAGTAAGGAAAGTGAAATAGCAATCAATAAAAATTCTCTTTTTGAGATTGCATCTATTACCAAGATTATAACTGGTAGCCTTATCGCTCAAGCTGAATTGGACGGCAAACTAAAATTGAATGACTATATCGACAGTTACCTTCCAGAACAATATGTTCTGAATGACAAAATCAAAAACAAAATCAAAATATCTGACTTGGCATCGCACCAATCTGGGCTTCCGGATATCGATTTCAAGGAATTAATTGCGTTAAACCCACAACAACCGGTAAGTAGTGTGACCCAAAATACCATTTCAAAAATGGTAAACTCATGTGATACACTCATTGATTATGGAACATACTGCTATTCTACGCTGGGATACACCCTGTTGGGGCAGATTTTGGAAACCAGCTATGGAAAAACGTACGACGTTTTAGTACAAGAAAAAATTAGCGGGCCGTTACAGCTAACGAACACACTGACCCAAGAGTTTCAAGTACCTAACCGAACGTCTGGTCATAATCCGCAGGGTGGGAAACAAGAATTCTTTAACTGGAACGTTACCGCCCCTGCCGGTCTCCTAAAGTCAACCGCTTCAGATATGATTACCTATCTAAAAGCTGTACTCAAAGCAGGGACCACATTCTCCAAAGCAGCCCTCTTGACCGAAACAAAAGTTTATATGGATGAAAACCGCAATATGGGATTAGGTCTCCATATTGTTGAAGATGGTGGCAATATACTCTATCTAAAATCCGGGGATTCCATGGGGCAGTCTTCCATGATTTGCTATAACCGAGCGGACCAATGGGGGCTGATCATACTATTGAATCATAGGAATTCCCAAGTAAGAAATGAATTGTTGAACACTATCTACGAAGTAGCATTAAAAACACTTTAAAAACCTATGAAATATTTTATAAAACAAGCTACACTAATCCCTTTTTTGTTTTTAATCCCTGTTTTCGTTGCCGGTTTTTTGACCGAGGACTACGACCCAATCAAACAGCACGGAAGCGAAATCACTTTAACCGACTTTGGTGCTGCAAAACTAATTCTAAGCAGTGGGGCAATCTCAGCGGGCCTATCCTGTATTGTATTGGCCATGGGCATATTGCTCAATTTTAAAAAGTACCATCTGTCAAGCATTCTTTTGACCATTTTTGGGATATCTATGATATCCAATGGTCTTTATCCTATGGGTACACCCATGCACGGCTTATACGGTATTGGTTTATCCTTTATGCTACTCCCTTTTGCAGCTTGTTATGAACTAAAAACCGAGAATGTCAGAAATCGATTTTTTTCCATATCTATTATGGCAGGGTTTATTGTTTTTATCTATTTCTGGGCAATGTTGGTTGGATTAGACCCAACGGATTACAGAGGAGTAACGCAGCGAGTGGCAAGCATATTTATATTCGGATGGATAGCATTTTTTGCGTTCGAGTTGAACAAAAAGTTATGAAATAACATGCAAGAAATCGAGACTTAGGCATCCATCAAAAATTGGTTAAGTTGCACTATGAAAAGTGAAGTTCCTAAAATAGCTTTCAATCCTGCATCCAAGAAAACAGTTCATTTTGAAATTATTCCCATTGAAAAAATTGCTAAAAATAGAAAGACATTTGACCATGACCCAGAACAGCCACACCAAATAAAATTTTACAATCTTATCTTTTATACCAAAGGCTCAGGAAAGCATTTCATTGATTTTAATTGGCACGCTGTAAATCAAAATTCATTGGTATATGTTGCCAAAGAACAAATAAATGCATTTCAGTTTTCAGAGGGTTTGGAAGGCTTTTGTATGGTTTTCACAGAAACTTATTTAACCCATTGTTTTCCGAACTTACCCAAAGATTTTACATTTCGATTATTTAGTCCGCAGATTTTTTCACCTATTGTACAGATACCCAATACTTCAGACTTTGGTAGTTATTTTGAATTATTGCTTAAGGAATATAATGCCTTAGAAGAAAACAAAAAAACCATTATAGATGCACTCTTTGTTATTCTGGTGTCAAAAGCCGAGCAAGTCAAACAACAACAAACCCAGAATAAAAAAAGTCTAGAAAAAATAAAATTGTTCCAAAAGTTCATGAACCGTTTGGAGTTACAAAACTCAAAAAACAGAAGTGCGCAATTCTATGCCCAGGAGCTAGGGGTGAGTTACAAACACCTCAACGAGACCTGTAAAACGCTTCTTAACAAAACAGCCAAGACCATAATTACAGATTTTATTGTTTTACAGGCAAAGCGCAGTCTTATCAATTCTTCCATAAAAAGCACCGAACTTGCCTACCAATTAGGGTTTGAAGAACCCACTAACTTCACTAAATATTTTAAGAAAAATACAGGTTTTACCCCAAAACAGTTTATAAAGTCTCTAAAAAAAGAATAATGGTTCAACTTTAACCATTTTTTGCCGTTGTTTTATCTTTCCCCAAGGCCGTTTACCCTTGATCTTTGTTGTATAAAAACATACCACATGAAAACTACAATTTTAATCGGCGCTTTAACATTATTGGCAACGGCATGTAGAACAACAAACAAGGAAAACAACACTGAAAAGGTAAATATCATGGAAACAAGTAAAGAAGTATTAAATAAAGAAAAAGCTGCGGCGCTCCTCGTCAGTTTAGAGACTGGAGATAGTACTGCCGTAGGTTACATTAACCCTTCCCAATACACGCAGCACAATCTTGCTGTGGCTGATGGTATGGAAGGCTTTGCAGCTGTTATGCAAAACGCTCCCGAAGGAGGTTTTAAAGCGAATGTTGTCCGTTCCTTTCAAGATGGCGACTACACATTTCACCATACTATATATGACTTTTTTGGGCCAAAAGTAGGTTTTGATGTTTTTAGGTTCGAAGATGGAAAAATAGTGGAACATTGGGATAACCTAGCAGATCTCGCACCCAAAAACCCAAGTGGCCGTACCCAAACCGATGGAAGTACGGAGTTGTTGGATTTGGATAAAACCGAAGAAAACAAAGAGTTGGTCAAAGGCTTTATTCACAAAGTGCTTATAAATGGAGGATTTGATACTATGGGCCAATATTTTGATGGAGATCACTATTTACAACATAATACACAAATTGGGGATGGTCTCTCTGGTTTAGGCACAGCACTTGAACAGATGGCCAAAAATGGAATTCGAATGGTCTATGAAAAAAACCATATCATCTTAGGAGAAGGTAACTTTGTACTGGCTGTGAGCGAAGGTTCTTTTGCAGACCAACCTACCTCCTTTTATGACCTGTTCCGAATAGAAAATGGAAAAATTGCGGAACATTGGGATATCATTGAAACCATATTGCCAGCTGAAGCACACAAAAACAATAACGGGAAGTTTAATTTTTAAAAAGAATTAAGCAAACAATTGAAAGCGACTAGATGTTTCCAGTCGCTTTTTTTATGCTCGAGAAATAGACCCATCTGATTTGTAGCGTCAAAAAAAAGGGGCGCAGTCAGTTAAATTTATCTAAAACAATAATTTAGTTAGGATTCCTTACTATATTTGTTGCGCAATATTGCACACATAACATATAAAATATTTAAAATGAGCAAATCAATCTTTTATCATGCAGGCTGTCCAGTTTGTGTTAGCGCAGAACAGGACATCGTAAATCTAATTGGAACTGAAAACGTGGAAATTGTCAATATTGGTGAAGTTCAATCAAGAATTCCAGAAGCCGAAGAAGCTGGTGTAAAATCAGTACCCGCCTTGGTAACCCCCAAAGGAAACCCCCTTCACATCAACTTTGGAGCATCTATTGAGGATGTGAAAAGCTAATTTTTTATCACCAAATATTAGGGTTCCTAATTAGGTGGTTTTGACATTCAAAAAGAAAAAAAATGAAATCAATACTACAATTACTTTCAGCAACATTACTTTTCGGAATCACTATCTCGTGTGCCCAAGAAAGTCCATACAAAAATGACGACTTCTCGATAAAGGATGTTCGTGTAACCAACATGGCCGAATTAGGCATTACCGTTTGGGAGATTGAAGTGCTTGGAACAGCAGGAAAAACAACCCCCACTAAAGTGGGGCAATTAGATGGTGCACCCGTTTTGGGTTATGTTTTCCCCACTAGTCTGCAACCCACCGATGTAGGTTTTGGCAAGACCGAAGGGATAGTGGCCTTGGCACTCACATCACACCCTGACTTTGACGATACGCCACTCTGGGACGAAAACAATGATAGCGTTTTTGACAACGACGGTCTGGTTTGGCACCCCCATTAGGTGATATTGACCCAAGATGATAGAGTAGCCGGAGGATTTTCCGTGAAGCAATTTAAAAAAGCAGATGAGACCGTAGTTTTGCCCCCGACAAATCCAGGGATGCCCATGTATATGGATTCTCCAGGCTATCCAGTTACCGCGGAACAGCAAACTATAAAAGTGGTTGTACCTGATTACAGGATGAACAATAAAGTAGACTTTACGTATGATGGTGTTACGGCATTTATGCAAGTCAACACTAGTAAAGAAAATCTACCCTTATTGGGGGTTTATGAGGTGTATAATGTGGCCAGTGGCGACCTATCCTTACCCTATACCGTAAAAAAGCAATAGAATGAAAGTATCGGTTTGGGACACTTATGTACCGCGAAACAATGGTAAAGTAATGCATTTTGACATTCTTGTACCCAGTTCGGTCACCGACGAAGAGACTATCTTCGGATTTGGCCAACAATACCTTGAAACAAAACCGTTTTCCACTGGTGAACTCTCTTCCAAAGAGTGTAGGTTCTGCCATATTGAGCATGCTACGGAAGAAATGGTTACCGCTATTGAAAACTACGGTTTTACCATAATAGAAATGGAGCATTGCCTATAGTTTGATTAGGATTACTAACTTGGTCCCGTTCGCAAACGGGACCTTTTTTCTATGGATAACAGCACATTTAACCCTAAGCAGCAAGAAAAAGATATTTCGAGCAAGATTGTTGCAGGTCTGGAGCGTATTTCAGAAGTCTTCAAGGTGCTTTTGTGGGAAAAAGCCAAGTTAGTTGGGTTAAGCCCAATCCAAATCCAGCTGCTGATTTTCATAGCCTTCCATAGGCAGGAGCTGTGCAATGTGAGTCATCTTGCCAAGGAATTTAATGTGACCAAACCCACGATTAGTGATGCCATACGCGTTTTGGACAAAAAGGGAATGGTTTCAAAAGATTTCTCTTCTTCGGATAACCGCAGCTACTCCCTTCGGTTGACGGATTTAGGCCAAGAATTGGTGGCCACCACCCATGACTTTGCAACACCCCTTAAAGCGCAGGTAGACTCCTTCAATACAAACCAACTTGAAAGCCTATCCACTACTATTAATGAGCTTATTTACAAACTAAATCGAACGGGTATTTTGACCGTACAGCGCACCTGCTACGGGTGTACTTTCTACCGGAAGAATACAAATTCGGATTACTGCAATCTCCTCCAAAAAAAGTTAGCCACCACCGAAATACGACTGGATTGCCCTGAGTTTGAAGAAAAACCTGTATCTCACATCACATAAAAGAATCGTGATGATTTAAATTAGGGCTTTTTAGTATTTTAGGGCTTTAAGGGTATCTTATATTCCTTCAAAACATAGACTCAACCCGTTAATGCGCTCATTGATTGACTTTTTAAACAGGAAAATCAACTTATCCAATTTTTGGGTAAGCAATGGTATTGCTTTGGTTGTCATTGCCGTGGTGGTAAATCATCTGACCCAACCGGAAAGCTTTCCATTCAACGAATCTTATAAATTTCCCTGGTTTTCCATTCTTGTGTCAATTGTGCTGGGCAGCGCCATTATTGGCATTGCCAAATTGAATTTCAACCATTTTAGAAAAAAGCATTTTATACATAAAATCAATACGAAACTCTTATTGCGTTTTTTGTTTTCCACCTTAGGGTATTTATCTCTTTTTTACAGCCTGTTTTACTTAGTAGTTGTTGGGATTGTTGCTAGCGTCGATGGATATAGTTTGTACTACTTCCTTACAGGGTTTTCCGTAACACTGCTTATCAGTGTTATCTCCATTGCCATTTTGTTCGCGAAAGAACTGTACCAACTATATCGATTCTCATCCATAGAGGGAAAACTCAAGGTAGAATACGGAGGCAAAATTACCTTGGTCGGTTATGAAGAGATTGCGTTTGTTTACACCGAAAACAAAATCGCCTACATTGTAAAAACGGATGGCACTTCGGTATTCACGGATTTTACCTTAAACGAAATTGAGGACAAAATCAATGCCCATAGCTTTTATAGGGCCAACCGACAAACCATACTCCACGCCTCTGCCATTGAGCAAGTACAGGCAATAGAAAACGGCAAGCTATCCGTAAAACTCAAATCGGACATTTCTAAGGAAAAAGCACAACAAATAAACATAAGCCGCTATAAAAAGCAGGAATTCTTGGATTGGTTTGAAAAGAAACTGTGACATAGGCTGACCATTCAGCTATTTCTTTGATACCATTCAGGTAAAAACCAAGCATTCCTTAAGGTTACAACAGCTTCTCCATCATTTCTTTGTTCAAAATCCAAAATCAAAAAATGATGAAAACAAACGTTTTAAAATCCACACTCACACCCATTGTAGCCATTCTTTTATGTTGCGCACTCTACCTATCGGGGTACTTTCAAGTGATATTTGCCATGCTTATCGTAATTGCAGCTAGCCGAATCGAATATGGAAAAGGACTATTTGCTTCTTTAGGTTTTCAACGGCATCGATTAAAAGCCCTAAACCTTCTCGTAATTGCTCCTGTAGTGGCCGCAATTATGTTTGCCGTATACATCTTTTTGCTCATACCAGGTATAACCTATCTCACAGGGCAGCCCATAGATTTCTCAGAGTTTGAAGTCTATGAAGGCAACCTACCTGCTATTTTAGGTCTTTTCGTGTATATCTGGGTATCCGCAGCCTTTGGTGAAGAAATATTATTCCGAGGTTACCTGATGCGGCAGTTTATCAAATTCTTTGGTGATGGTAAAGTGGCCATAATACTGAACATTGTATTATTAGGGGCACTATTTGGCTGGATACACGCCTACCAAGGGATAACAGGTCAAATCATAACAGGTATTATTGGAGCCACGACCGCCACCATTTTCTATTTCCGCAAGTACGACCTTTGGTTTTGTATTGCCATACATGGTTTTTTTGATACGATTGCTTTGGTGTTTATGTATTATGGCATTTCGTAGATTAGAAGTTGTTGCTTTTGTGATATATTAGAGTATGTGGATGAGTTTTAAAACTGTAATAAGTTAGTTCTCCTATATAAAGCTCCCTGAAATGAAATATAGCCCTAAAGACGGATTTCCCTATTATTTTGAATTAACAAAAAACTATTCATTGCATTCATTGTTCAAGGAAATTCCAACGATAGAAATCCTGCAGGAAATAGGTGAAGAAAAAGCCAAATTTAGATATGCCCCGGATAAATGGAGTATAAAACAAATAGTTGGACATATTGCGGACCATGAAAGGATTAAAATGTTTAGGGCTTTTC
Organism: Bacteroidota bacterium; assembly: GCA_039191905.1. Lineage (GTDB taxonomy): Bacteria > Bacteroidota > Bacteroidia > Flavobacteriales > Flavobacteriaceae > Flagellimonas. Next base: position 183,051 of record JBCCXJ010000001.1, read on the forward strand.
AATTAAGCAGAAAGGAAAGAGTACAACTTTGGGGATACGACCAAGAACTATTAGTCAAAAATAGTAGGTTTGAACAGCTAAGTTTACAGTCTTTGTTAACAGATTTTTTAAACGTCAGGAAAGCGTCACTTAGTTTTGTAGAGACGCTATCTCAAAATCAATTGAAAAGAAAAGGGATGGCCCAGCAATTTGAGATAACTCTTGAAGAATTTCTTAAATCTATTGTTGGACATGAAAAACATCACTTAAAAATTATCCAAAAAAGATATCTATCGGGGTAGATAAAAGAACTAAGAATAAATTTAAAATGTCCGTAATTCAGAGTAGCTCGGGCCAATCATTCCCGCAATACCCCAACCAAATCCCTTAATGCAGCCACCACATTCTGCACTTCCTTTTTTGTGAACGAATTCTCCTCCAAATAAAACAACATTTCTACGGTCAAATCGAGTTGCCTGGCTAGCGCTTCGGGAGTTCCGTAGGTGTCTTTAACTAAATGATTTAAATTATCCAATTGTTGCTTTGAGACCATACCCCAAAGATTATTCTAATTTTTGGATTTTGTAGTCCTACATATCGGACCAAAAGGTAATTTTTTATTTTTTTTGGTACTTTTCCAGAAGGATTATCGTCCAATTCTAGTTTTTGAAATGTATGAAAAAACATATCCTACTATTTGTTGTCTTAAGTTTTCAGATTAACCTGTTTTCTCAAAGCACCCCTCCTTACTTTCCCCAAGAGCAACTTATTTATTCAGATTGTGAAAAGGCCAATGCCAGTGAATGTTTATATGGAAAAGTAGGGCAAAAAGTAAAATCAGTGCTCTTAGAAGCTTTACAAAAACATGCCATCACCAAAGACACATTGAAAGTGCTTATATTTTTTTCAGTAGATAAAAATGGAAAAATCAATGACGGAAACTATGCTACTGTTAACGATTCCCTACTTTCAAAGAACATCGAAAAATCATTGAATTCAATAATCACTTATTTTCAACCTTTCAAAGTGGTCAACAGAAAACCAAAAAAATATACGTCTCGCCATAGATTGCACTATAATTATGTTACATCCAAAAATGAAGAATCAAGCATGGCTTTGACCCCCATAATAATTGAAAAGGAAGTTTATAAAGGAGGGCAAATACTTGAAGTGCCAAGATATGCTGGCTGTAAGGTAAAAACAGAACAACAGGCCAAACTCTGTTTTCAGAAGAGCATCCAAGCACATATTAGAAAACACTTTCGTTACCCAGAATTAGCGCAAGAAACGGGTTTACAGGGTAAAGTTCATATCCTGTTTGTAATTGATAAAGATGGTTATGTCACTAAAATTAGGACCAGGGGGCCTCATCAAATATTAGAAGAAGAAGCTCAAAGAATTGCCAGGCTAATTCCTAGGATGACTCCCGCAAAAATGAATGGAAAACCTGTAAAAATTCCATTCGCCATTCCCATTACATTTAAACTTCAATAAAAAACGCCCAGACGTACATCTGGGCGATTTCTAGGTTGGTCAGCCACCTAAATTAAAAAGTATTCTTTTTCATAGGTATTAATGGGGTGCGTCACGCGTTACGCGTATGGAATTGGAGACCGCATAAAAACCTTCTAAGCCAGATAAAAGATTATTGCCTTGCTCTAGGCCTTGCAAACCTCCCTCGTAGGTAATGTGCCAGATAAGGCATACCCCAACGCCAGCTTCATCAAAATCTACACCTTCCACAGCTTCTAGCGTTGGTGGTAGGCCCAATATATTGTTTTGGTCATCTGTAATTACCCATCTTTGGATACTTCCGTTCAGTTTTGAATCGTCTAAGCGAATTCCGCTTACCATATCTGGTTTTCCATCTACCTTAAAGGTAAAGGGACCGCCACTTATCTTCCCAGCGTGCAAGGGGTTTCTGTTTACGACCACAAAGTTGGAGAGGGCAAAGTTACCGGACAGGTTATTGAGATTTTCTCCGCCTACCAATCCTGCAATTTCTCCTGTGTACGTTACATGGAAAATATAGCATGAGCCAACTCCAGCGGCATCAAAATCAACACCCATAACCGCATCTAAGGTTGGAGGGATACCTAAAATGTTCTTAGCATCGTCGGTAATAACATAGGTTTGTTTTGCGCCGTTCAATTCTGAATCGTCCAAAGCGATGGTGCTCACCATATCCGGAGTGCCGTCCACAACAAAATTATAAGGACCTCCAGAGAGTTTTCCAGCATTCAAAGGATTGCGGTTCACCACTACAAAATTGGATAGTGCGAAGTTACCCGTAAGGTCATTTACGTTTTGGCCGCCTTCCAATCCAGAGACTTCACCGGAATAGGTCAAGTGATAGATGTAGCAACTTCCTACACCAGCAGCATCAAAATCAACGCCCATAACGGCATCTAGGGTTGGAGGGATACCTAAAATATTGTTAGAATCATCTGTAATAACATAGGTCTGCGCATCACCCGTCAATTCAGTATCATCCAAAACAATGGTGCTCACCATATCTGGAATACCATCAACCACAAATTCATAAGGGCCCCCAGAAAGTGTTCCAGCATTTAATCCCAAACGGTTTACCACCACAAAATTGGAAAGAGCAAAGTTGCCTGTAAGGTCATTTACATTTTGACCTCCGTCCAAGCCTGAAATTTCACCAGAATACGTTAGGTGATAAATGTAGCAGGTTCCAACACCAGCTGCATCAAAATCTACGCCCATTACCGCTTCTAAGGTTGGTGGAATTCCAAGAATATTGTTGGAATCATCCGTAATTACATAGGTCTGTACATCTCCAGTAAGTTCCGTATCATCTAAAACGATAGTACTCACCATATCTGGCGTACCATCAACGGTAAATGTATATGGACCCCCTGAGAGTGTACCAGCATTTAGACCGTTTCGTACCACAACCACAAAATTAGACAGGTCAAACTGTCCTTCCAGGTTATCCAAGTTGGCTCCTCCTTCAAGACCTGTCACTCCCTCTTCATATACCAAATGATAGATATAACAGGTTCCCACGCCTGCTTCATCAAAATCTACACCCATCACGGCATCCAAGGTGGGGGGAATGCCTAAAATGTTGTTGGAGTCGTCTGTAATGACATAGGTTCTATTGCTACCAACAAGTGAGCTGGCATCTAACGTTATCGTACTTACCATATCTGGAATACCATCGACCACAAAGGTGTAGGGCCCTCCAGATAATGTACCTGCGTTCAATTCAACGGGAGTGTCGTCCGTCTCTCCCTTATTACATGAGACCAGGATGATTCCCAATCCCAATAGGGATAAAAAAGATTTTAAGTTGTTCATTTTAAGTATTCTTTATGTTTACATCACAAAGAAATATGGGAATCATTGCAGAAGTATCACGGAAAAATCAATATTCGTTACGCATTGATTTTCAGATTTTTATATTAAAAAGTCGTCTTTTTTGTAAAGATTTTGAATAAAAATGGACTTTTAAAGGGGTATCCGGTTAAAAATGCATAGAAAACGGTGAACTTTTCGTGATACTTTACCACTTAATTCGCTGCACGATGAAAAAAGTACTGATTGTTGAGGACGATCCTGAAATCATACATCTTTTAGAAATTCACTTACGGGACTTAGACTGCGACGTCTTAACCAGTTCCAATGGGGCTGAAGGCTTGAGAAAGGCGATAAACGAAAATCCAGATTTGGTCATTTTGGATGTGATGCTACCCGAAATGGATGGTATTGAAGTTTGTCAAAAAATTAGGGCCAACAATATTACCTCCCCTATTATGATGCTTACGGCTCGTTCTGAGGAAATTGATAAAGTTTTGGGCCTTGAGGTGGGCGCCGATGATTATTTGACGAAGCCCTTTAGCGTTCGAGAATTTTTAGCACGGGTTAAAGCCATTTTCAGAAGACAAAAAATGGATGACGATACTCAACCTACCGATCAAAATCCTAAGATGATGGAGTTTGATATTCTTTCCATCAATATCGAAATGCGAAAAGTGCTTTTGGATGGCAAAAAAATTGAACTCTCACCCAAAGAATTTGAGTTATTGGTATTGTTGTCTTCCAATCCTGGAAAAAGCTATGACCGTACCCAATTGTTAAATATGATTTGGGGATACGATTTCAAAGGGTACGAACATACAGTCAATTCCCACATTAATCGATTGCGGTCCAAAATAGAACCAGACATGAGCAATCCAAAATTTATTCTTACCACTTGGGGTGTTGGCTATAAGTTTAATGAAGAATTGGTGGAAAGCTAAAATCAGCTTATGAAAAACAACATACTAACTACACGATTTGTAATCAAGTTATCGCTTTCGTTCTTAGCCATTCTTTTATTGGCAGGTATTGGATACACCATTACTTCCATTTATCTATCCAACAAATATTTTTACGAGACCACCCAGCGTTTGCATGCCAACCTGGCCAAAGACTTGATTGAGGAAAAGTTTAAAAACAATCAGCCCTTTACCGAGTCTGGAGAGGTGAACAAGGCGCTTTTTGGGGATATTATGCATGATATGATGGCCGTGAACCGGGCCATTGAGGTGTATCTTTTGGATGATGAGGGCAATGTACAATATTCAGTGGTTTTGGACCATGATGCTCCGGAAACCCAACAAAAAAAGGTGGATTTGGAGCCTATCCAAAAATTCATTGAAGAAAATGGAGCTTCCTATACCTTAGGCGATGACCCGAAGGATTTGACCCAAGAAACCATTTTTTCCGCAGCAAAGTTTAATTCCGAAGGGCGCGAAGGCTATGTTTACATTGTTTTGGCAGGTGAAGATTTTTTGGCTACCCGAAGTGATTTATTCAATAGCTATTTTATGCGATTGGGGCTTGGTGGCTCATTACTCACGCTTGTTTTTGCCACCCTTATTGGGGTTTTGGCCATTTGGTACTTGACCCGAAGTTTGCGAAAAATCATCTACGCCGCCAAAAGGTTTCAGCAAGGCGATTTAAAATATCGAATTGAGAATGCGGAACATACAGATTTGGCCAACGTAGCCACCACCTACAACAACATGGCGGATACCATTCTTTCGGATATCGAAAAATTAAAATCGGTAGAGCAATTGCGCCGTGAACTTATTGCCAATATTTCGCATGATTTGCGGACTCCGCTCGCCATAATCCAAGGATATATTGAAACGCTCCATATGAAAGACTCGGAACTTTCGAAAGAAGAACGAAACGAATATTTAAAGCGAGTTACGAGGAGTAGCGAGCGTCTTTCCAAGTTAGTTTCCCAACTTTTTGAATACTCCAAATTAGAGGCAAACCAGATAGAACCTGAAAAAGAGCCCTTTTTAATTAGTGAGCTCGCCAATGATATTCATAGGAACTATATGATTTTGGCACAGCAAAAAAATATTGACCTCAAACTCTCTATGAAAGAGAACATTCCGCTGGTTTTTGCTGATATTTCTTTGGTGGAACGCGCCATACAAAACCTAATGGATAATGCCTTGAAGTTTACACCTGAAGGTGGTGAGGTAACGGTCAAGATTGAGGTGGAAGACCAAAATGTAGAGGTTATTATTCAAGACTCAGGCCCTGGTATCAAAAAGGAGAATCAAACCTTAATTTTCGAGCGCTACCGACAAACTAAAACCGGACAACAAAAAGAGGGTGCTGGACTAGGATTGGCCATTGTTCGAAAAATTATGGAAATCCATGACTCTCGTATAAAAGTTTTCAGCGAACCCAATCAGGGCACGGCATTTAGTTTTAGTCTTCCTGTTTACAGTATGGTTAAGACGAATATTCCTTATCTTTAAAGAGTAAATTCTTTTTATGATCCTAACCGATTCGTTGCTGGATTTCTTTTTGGAAACCCGAAAACACTCCGAAACTATTTGCGAACCTCTTGAGATTGAAGACTATGTCGTACAACCTGTAGTTGACGTAAGCCCACCCAAATGGCATTTGGGACATACCACATGGTTTTTTGAGGAGTTTATCCTAAAACCTTATGCTCCGGACTACGTTCAATTTGATGAAGACTTTTCTTTTGTCTTCAATAGTTACTACGAAACTGTTGGGAAACGGGTAGTTCGTTCGGATCGTGGCAATCTTTCCAGGCCATCCGTAAAGAAGGTGTATGAATACAGAGCCTATGTTACTGAGGGCATCAAAGGCTTTTTTCAAAAAAATCAAGATCAAAATCTGAATGATCTTCTTGAAATAGGAATTCATCACGAGAAACAGCACCAAGAATTGCTGTTAACGGATATTAAATATATTTTGGGCAACAATCCGTTGTTACCAGCGTATTCCCACTCATTTCTGGACCATCCGGTGGAGACACATGAGCAAGACTGGATACCTATGCAAGCTGGAATTTATGAAATAGGGCACAATTCTGAGGAATTTTGTTATGACAATGAGCTGGGCAGACATAAAGTTTACCTTCAGGATTATGAAATTTCAAATAAGCTGGTTACCAACCATGAATTTATTCAGTTTATAGAAGATGGTGGATACCAACGTTTTGATATATGGCATGCCGAGGGGTGGGATTGGGTGCAACAAAATAAAGTAATATCACCTCTATATTGGCATAAAATTGACAATGAGTGGCATCATTATACAACCCATGGTCTTGAAAAAGTGAACGGTTTGGCTCCTGTAACCCATATTTCCTATTTTGAGGCTTTTGCCTATGCCCAGTGGAAAGGGTTACGATTGCCCACTGAATTTGAATGGGAAGCTGCACAATCCTTTTTTCCATGGGGTAAACGATGGGAATGGACAGAAAGCGCTTATCTTCCTTATCCCAATTACACAAAGGTCGACGGTGCCCTTGGTGAGTATAATGGGAAGTTTATGGTGAGCCAAAAAGTACTTCGCGGTGGTTCTGTGGCAACACCCAACAAACATACTCGATTTACCTATAGAAATTTTTTCCACCCCAATTTGAGATGGCAGTTTACCGGAATTCGGTTGGCTCGATAACTCCAAAAAACAAACATGCAAAACAAGGAAATGCCCACTTTTGCCTCAACTTTTGAGCAGGAGGTCTATGAAGGTCTTACCGCTTATCCTAAACATTTGTCTTCCAAATATTTCTATGATGAAGTTGGGGACAAGCTCTTCCAGGATATTATGGCCATGCCTGAATATTATCTTACCAATTGTGAGTTTAACATCTTTCAAGAGCACAAGGAAGAAATCGTCCAAGGGTTTATTCAAGATAGTAGTCCTTTTAGTTTATTTGAACTTGGCGCTGGAGATGGAAAAAAGACCAAGGTTTTACTAAAGCAGTTGGTGCATTCAAATGCAGATTTTGATTATCGTCCAATTGATATCAGTCAAAATGTATTGGAACAGCTAGAAGCGACTATCAAAAGGGAAATTCCTGAAGTTACCATAAACACTCTCCAAGGTACTTATTTTGATACCCTTCGGGATATTGGCAATGCGAATGGAAAACGAAAAGTGATACTTTTCTTAGGTTCTAATATTGGTAATCTTTTACATCCTCTGGCTATTGAATTTCTTCAAAATATGCGGGATTCCATAAATGAAGGCGACCTTATTTTTATGGGATTTGACCAAAAAAAACATCCTCAAGTTATTTTAGATGCCTACAATGACCCAACGGGAATAACCGAAGCTTTCAACAAGAACATTCTCACGCGAATCAACAAAGAAATGGGCGGTAATTTCAACATTGATAATTTTCTGCATTGGGAGGTCTACGACCCAGAAACGGGTACTGCCAAGAGCTTTTTGGTTTCAAAAGAAGCTCAAGAGGTCACTATTGAAAGTTTAGAACTAAGCGTCCGACTGAAAAGATGGGAGACCATTCATACCGAGATTTCGCAGAAATATGACGATGAAGTAATTGAATGGCTAGCAGAAAAGGCAGGTCTTAGCGTAATCACCTCTTTTTCTGATGAAGAGGAGAATTACAAAAACTATGTATTTAAAAAATAACTTATGAAAGCCATTTGGAACGATACGGTGATTGCCGAAAGTGATGACACCGTAGTTATTGAAAACAACCACTATTTTCCACCGGAAAGTCTAAAGAAAGAATTTTTCAAGTCCAGTAACACCCATTCAACTTGTCCATGGAAGGGAGTGGCATCTTACTACACTTTGGATGTAGATGGAAAACAGAACGCTGATGCTGCCTGGTATTACCCCGAAACCAGTGAGCTTGCCAAAGGTATTAAGGGAAGAGTAGCTTTTTGGAAAGGAGTCACCATCGAGGAATAATCCTCAATGGTGACCATTACATTGGTTACAGCTCAAGCACTGCATTTTCTGTTCCAGCAAAATCGTTCCACTGATAACGATCTGCAGCCTCGTCGTTCACATAGTTTCCATCGACGATGTAACGGAATTCAAATGAATTTTCTTTAGGTAAATCGAAAGTTCCTTTGAAGGTTCCATTCTTAAGTTTTTTCAAGGTGCTGCCTTTTGGGTTCCACTCATTGAAATCTCCAACTACAGCTACTTTCTTCGCTTCTTCAGCAGGTACAGTAAAGGTTACTTTACAAATCGGCTTACTTTTTAGGTACTGTTTCTTTATTGCCATGGTACTAAATTTTTAGTTTTAAAATACTAGACAAAGCAAAATATAAAACCTCTTATTTACAATAAGTTAAGCTCGATTTATCATATTATTAAAATCAACTTTACAATTGCATTATTTTGGCAAAATAGCCGATTCTTTTTTTTGAAAAAGTAATTTTAGCAGTAAGATTGCAGGATTTTTACAACCTTATCCACCTCATCTTCTGTATTGTAAAAGTGAAAACTAAGTCGAATTCCACTACCCCTTTGCGCACATACCACCCTATGTGATGTTAGCTGTTCAAAAAGCTTTTGATCTCCCCTAATATTAAAAATAGTGCTGTGTGCCAATCTGTTTTCAACAGAGCTTTCAAGCAGACCCATTCGTGAAAATTCGTTTTTGACTTTTTGGGAGATGCTTTTAAGGTCTTTCTCTATTTTCTCCAAACCTATACCTTTTAAAAAATTCAAAGCATATTGAAGACTTCCAAAATTGAGCGAATCCAAATGTCCGGGCTCCAGATGCTTACAAAATGGTATGGCATCTCTTTTAGAGATATCTCGGTCAACAGAACCATTCCCAATAGCTTTCAAATTAAATCTATCTTTGATTCTTTCTTTCACTAAAAGAAAAGCATTCCCATAACCCGCTAAAAGCCACTTATATGTACTGGCACCTAGAATATCGATCCCAGATTTTTCAAAATCGAACTTCTGGGTACCACAAAATTGGGTTCCGTCTGCAATAATCATTAGACTTGGAAAGTCTATTTTAAGTTGTTTCAAAAAGTTCAAATCGATTTTTATTCCATTAATCCACTGGATTATGCTAAGTGCCAATACATCAATTCCATTTTTTTTGACCGTTGTGTAAATTCTTTCCTCGAGTTCGGCATCAATATCGATATAGAGTCTTTCGAAGTTTCTTGTTTCAAAGACCCAATTTATTGAAGGATAATCCCCTTTTAATAGCAGTACTTTCTGGTTTTTTGGCAATCCTTCCAGCAGTAAGTTTAAAGCCAGTGAAAAGTTTGGGGTCAGTGCCACATTTTCTTTCCTACATCCGAAAAAATCTCCCACTGTTTGATTAATCAAATGGGTGTTGTCAAAACTTTTTTGTTTCATGTGGCTTCCGCCTGTTAAGTACTCATTATCATGTGCTCTTCGCCACTCAAATAAATCTGTACTAAGAAGGCCAGTAGCCGCTGTATTGGCGTAAATACATTCTTGAAGTGCGGGAAACTTTTCTCTCAACTTTTGTATTTCCGATGTATTGCTCACAATTCAATTATCTTTGTTGCTAAAGATAGCCATTCCCATGCTCTTCTTTCGGAAAAAGAAATCCAATCCAGTTGACCAGGAACAACACGAACTTCTGGAATATGCCCAAAAGCGGGTAACGCAAAAAAAGCGCTTGTTTTCTCACTTTGTCATCTTTTTGATTGGAGGTGTATTCCTTGTATTAATCAACAAAGTATTGAAGTATGGAGAACAATACGATTGGTTTGTATGGGCCATACTCCTGTGGGCCTTTCTATTTGTTTTACATGCTTTTAATGTTTTTGTTACCCATAGGTTTATGGGGCAGGATTGGGAGCGTAGACAACGAGAAGTTCTGGTCGCCAAGCAGAAAAAACGCATTGCAGAAATTCAAAAGGAAATAGAGACAGACTTCCCGTTATCTTCCATCAATAAAAAAAAAGAATAGTGCAGGAACTCATTATTATTGCAGCCGCAGGGGAAAACAATGCTCTGGGCTTAAACAACGATTTACCATGGTATTTACCGGATGATTTTAAAAGATTCAAATCATTGACTTCGGGGCATAAAATAATAATGGGTAGAAAAACGTTGGAGAGTTTTCCAAAGGCCTTACCCAATCGTGAGCATATTGCGGTTACCAGAGATACTTCGTATAGTCCTAAGTTTCCATGTACAATAACCCATTCCATTAAAGAAGCTATTGCCTTGGTTAGGGAGAATGAAAAAGCTTTTATTATTGGTGGGGGCGAAATTTACAGACAATCCATGGAAATTGCCACAGCTATAGAGCTTACCCGAATTCATAGTTCATTTGAGGCAGATACTTTTTTCCCTGAAATAGATAGCTCAGAATGGGAAATCGTCAATAAGGAATTTCATCCCAAAGATGAACGCCACAAATTTGATTTTACCTACCAAACCTATAAAAGAAAGTAAGTTAAAAGTCGAGGCGATCTATTAAAACCCCTTTAGTTTCAACAAAACTATGTAGTACTCGGGTATCACTATTGGTATAAAATATAGATTCTCCTTTTTTACCTGATAATGGCTCTAAAAGGCCTTGTTTTTCAAGTATGTTATGGGTCTGTCGTGCTACAGCTTCTCCAGAGTCAATAATTTGAATGTTTCCTGGAAGTATTGTTTTCAGTGTTGGAATAAGGTACGGATAATGCGTGCAACCCAAAACCAAGCAATCTATTTGCGCGTCTAACATAGGTTTAAGGTATTTTTTTAATAGCCTCTTGGTTTCATCTGAGTCTTCCTGGCCCGCTTCGATAAGTTCCACCAGTCCTTCCCCTTCTTGTTCCAATACAGTTATCCCTTCAGCATAAAGTTTTGATGTATTATGAAATAAAGTGCTAGCCAATGTACCTTTTGTAGCCAATATGCCTACCCTTTTGGTTTTGGTATGCAATGCTGCTGGTTTAATTGCTGGCTCAATACCGATAAAAGGAACGGAGAAATTTTTTCTTAAATAAGCTATAGCATTGGTTGTTGCCGTATTGCATGCTACCACGATTAACTTACAATCCTTGGATAGGAGCAATTTCGTGTTTTTTATACTCAACCCTAAGATTTCCTCTGCGGATTTGGTACCGTAAGGAGCGTTCTTACTATCCGCCAAATATACAGTATTCTCAAAAGGGAGCCTTTTTCGGATTTCCTTCCAAATGGAAGTTCCTCCTACACCAGAATCAAAAATCCCTATGGGTCTACGCATACTTAAAATTAACGAGATTGTAGAAAACAAAAAACCGTACGTTCTAAATGAAGTACGGTTTTTTAGTTATGCTATAGTACTATTGTTAGAAGCCCAACTCTCTTTTAACAGCTGGCAACAAGTCTTTTCCCTTAGCTACAATGAGTCCAAGTCCTGGACTGGCATCCATTACATAGTCAATACCTTCCGCAGCGGCAACTTTCTCTATGGCAGTTTTAGCTTTCTCTGAAATAGGAGCAAATAATTCCTGTTGCTTCTTCTGCATTTCTTGAACGGCAGCTTGTTCCGCTTCTTGAATGTTTTTCTCAAAACCTTGAAGCTCCTGTGCCCTTTTCTCGTTTTCTTCCTTTGACTTTGAAGTAGCTTCGTTAGAGTATTGTGTGTATTTATTTTTAAGTTCAGTCATTGAACTTTCTATATCAGCTCGATATGTCTCCTGTAGTTTTTTAAGCTCAGCTTGGGCCGCTTTCATTTCCGGCATTTCAGATAACAATTGCTGCACGTTAATGTGCGCTGTGTTGCTTTGAGCGTTAATAAAACCTGTAGCCGCTACAAACAATACCAGGGCTACAGCCATCTTCTTTACATTTTTCATAATCTGAGTTACTATTTGAATGTTAATTTTAGTGTTTTAATCTTTATCGTTGGATGGAATCTTTTGGCTGCTCTTGAGCTTTTTTCCGCTCTTCTAATTTAGCTTGCCTTTTCGCTTCCCTTTCTTCCAACAATTTTTTTCTTCTTGCTTCGTATGCTTTTTTACGTTCTTCCCTCAACCTTAGCTGTTCAGCTCTTCTATCCTCCGCAGCTTTCGCCTTTTCATCTCTGGACTGAGCGGCCTTTTCCTTTCTTTCCCTAAGTGCTTCACTTATCTCCTTGTCTGCTTCTGCTTCCTCAGCCTTGAATTGGTCCAACCTGTTCTTTTCTTGTTGTTTTTTGTTGGATTTGCTCACTTTTCGTGTGCGAGCTATTTCCCTAAGGACCAAGTCACTAATGTCATGTCTTTTTTCGGAGTACAACATTACAACATCTGCTGATTTATCGAAAATAAAATCGTATCTTTTATTTCCTCCTATTTTTTGTACTTCACTGAAAACTTGATCTTGTATCGGTTGAATCAACAACCTTTTTTGTAAAACCAAATCTCCCTGAGGTCCGAAACGGTCTTGTTGGTAATCTATCATTTCAGTTTCCAATACTTGGATTTCCTCTTCTCGCTCAGCAATCAACTCATCTGTTAAAAGCACTTTTTCCGCCATTAAGTCCTTCTTCATTTGTTCTACAACACTGCGCTTTAACTCAATTTCTTGCTTCCACTTTTGAGCTTTGGCCTCGAGTTGTGCGCTTGCATCCCTATACTCATCTACATTTTCTAGTATGTATTCCATATCAACATACCCTATCCTTACTCCACGTTGGGAAAATGCTTGGGCCGAAACCAACAAAATTGTCAATACCAAAAGAACCTTGTTGTTCATCCTTCTTCCGCTTTTATTAGAAAATATCGTGCCAAAATATCAAAACTCCTCAAAATGAGGCGTTTGAAGATATTAAATGGATAATATTTCCGCATGATTAAAACTGCTGCCCGATGATGAAGTGTGTTTGCCAGCCACTGGGTCCTACAGAACCTGGTCTGGCATCTGTATCGAAACCGTAACCAAAGTCAATTCCCAATAGACCAAATGCCGGCATAAAAATACGAAGCCCCACTCCGGCAGATCTTTTTAATTCAAACGGATTAAAGTCGCTAAAATTGTTGAAGGCGTTACCTGCTTCTAAAAATGAGAGCGCATAAATAGATGCTGCAGGTTTTAGCGTTAGCGGATAACGAAGTTCCAAAGAGAACTTATTGTAAATAGTACCCCCATCTTGTTCTTGCCGATTCGTGATAGGGTTAGTGATGAATGGCGTTAAGGAGCTGTTTTCATATCCTCTTAGCTGAATCACTTCCCTACCATCCAAAGTAAAGTTTCCTAAACCATCACCTCCCACAAAGAAACGTTCAAATGGAACATCCCCAATATCGTTGTTATAACTTCCTAAGAAACCAAACTCTGCATTGGTTCGCAACACCAGTTTATCCACTATTCGCGTGTACCAATCTCCTCTAAACTTAATTTTGTAGAATTCCAAAAGTTTAAATCGTTCCTCTTCCAATCTTTCCAATTCATCACTTAACTCTTCAAATTCCAATTGCTCTTCAATTGACCCTGGGTTGGGTCCTATATCAAAAAGTTCTTGGGTTATTTCATCAATCCTTGTTCGAATGCCCCTGAAGTCCTTATTTGAAAATAAGGAATATGGTGGTGTAAACTTCGCGGTAAATTCGAAATTGGAACCTGTCAAGGGAAAAATTCTACTGGGTCCTTGAGAACTTCTTGAAATTCCGAAGGTGTAGTTCAATGAATTTGAGCTTCCGTTTCCGAAATTGAATAAACCGTTGTTGAAATCATTAAAATCATATAATTGATAGCTCAAAGCATGTGATACCGTGAAGAAATCATCAGGCCATTGCACTCGCTTGGCTAAGCCCAGAGAAATCCCAGTAATGGCAAATCCTCTATCACGGTCTACATCAATTCTACCTCTATTATCGAAATTCGTAGCAAACTGTTGAGTTCGGGATAACGACATATTAAAGCGTACTGGCTTTTTTCCTCCCAACCAAGGCTCTGAAAAATTCAAGCTATATACTCGGAAAGATCTACTTGCTTGTAGACGCAAAGCAAATGTCTGTCCATCACCCATAGGAACAGGCTTGTACGCTTTTCCGTTAAATATATTCTGTAAAGAAAAGTTGTTAAACGAAAGTCCAAGAGTACCTATAAATCCTCCTCCACCGAATCCTCCTTGTAATTCAATTTGACTGGACCCCGATTCTACCAAACTATAATTGATATCTACTGTACCAGCATTGGGATCTGGGTTCTGAATATCTGGAGCAATTTGTTCCGCATCGAAAAAACCAAGCTGACCCAATTCCCGAATACTTCTTACAATGTTGTCCTTGCTATACTTTTGACCAGGTCTTGTTCGCAGCTCCCTAAAAATAACATGGTCATTGGTCTTATCGTTCCCAACCACGGTAACATGGTTCAAGAAGGTTTCTTTTCCTTCAATAATGCGTATTTCAAAATCAATGGTGTCATTTACTGCAGAAACCTCTACAGGGTTGATACTGGAAAAAAGATATCCGTTGTTTTGATATAAATTCGTCAAATCTTCTCCATCCGGTTTAGAATCATCAGCAATTCTCTTTTTAAGCAAAACCCCATTGTAGGTGTCTCCTTTTCGAATACCGAGAACCTGGCTTAATTGCCTATCCGTATAGACGGAGTTACCTACAAAGTTGACATCACCGAAATAGTACTTATTTCCTTCCTCTACTTTTATTTTTAGGTCGATGTTATTCTCGTTAACCTTAATGAAAGTATCCGAAAGGACCCTAGCATCCCTATACCCTCTTTCTGCATAGGTGTCAATCAAACTGGAAAGGTCTTCTTCAAAATCTGCTGCTATATATTTCGATTTTTTCCAGAAACGAAAAAGCTTCTTCTTTTTTGTATTCTTTAATGCTTTCCGTAAACGCTTATTTGAAAGTTTCTCATTTCCTTCAAAAACAATACTTCTGATTTTTACCTTATCCCCTTTATTTACATTGATGACCATACTTTGGGTATTGGTCGCGGAAGTATCTTTTGCCGTAGCAATATTTACCTTGGCATTCAGATAACCTTGTTTTTTGTATTTATTCTGGAGATAGTTTTTGGTATTCGCTATTAAGCTTTCTGTTATTTTCTTCCCTTTTTTTAGGTCCGTATCATTAATGATATCATCAACTTTACGTTTTTTAACACCATAGATAGTGACTTTGGATAAGGTCGGTCTTTCCAATATATTGAGTTCCAAGAAAATCTTATCGCCCTCTATCCTGGTGTAGTACATGCTCACATCACTGAACAATTCCAGACTCCAAAGTTTTTTAATAACTGAGCTAATTTCGTCTCCCGGAACTGTAATTCTTTGCCCTACTCTAAGACCTGTATATGTTTTAACCGTCTGCTCATTGTAACTTTGCAGTCCCGTTACCGACAAACCTCCTAAAATATATGTTTTGCCGTTTTCAAAGGAAGTATCCTGGGCTAAACTAGGGTTTAAGTAAAGAAGAAGAAGGAGTAATGTAAGGTATGGTTGTAAAGTTTTGGTGGTCCTTTTAATTGAGTTGTTCGCTAGTCTTTCCAAATCGTCTTTCTCTATTTTGGTAACTTAATATTGCTTCTACCAAATGATGCTCACTAAAATCGGGCCAAAATACGTCAATAAAATATAATTCGGCGTATGCTATCTGCCAAAGTAAAAAATTGCTTATTCTGCACTCTCCACTGGTACGAATAAGCAAGTCTACATCTGGCATGAAATGCGTGTAAAGATGAGTATTTATAACGGTTTCGTCAATATTTTCAAGTGAAATTATATTATTTTTAACTTTGAAACTTATCTCTTTTATTGCGGTTTTCAACTCTTCGCGGGAGCCGTAGCTCAACGCCAATGTCAACGTCATTCCCGAATTTTTTTCGGTTTTCGCAATTACTTCAGATAGTTCTTTTTGTGCTTTAGAAGGTAAGGAATGGATATTTCCAATGGCCTTTAGGCAGATATTATTCTTGTTTAAGGTATCCAATTCCTTTCGCAGTGACGACACCAAAAGTTTCATTAACGTCTCCACCTCAAATTTGGGTCGATTCCAATTTTCAGTTGAAAATGCATAAAGCGTAAGGAAATCTATTTGGAGCTTAGCGCAGGATTCTACCGTTTTTCTAACAGCATCCACACCGTTTTCATGGCCAAAAATACGAAGCTTTCCCCGTTGTTTGGCCCATCTACCATTACCATCCATTATAATGGCAACGTGTTTTGGCAGTCTATCTTTGTTAACGTCCTCTAATGTGTGCATTTATTCAAAGCAATCCTGGCAGGGTTTGCGCCCAAAGGTATACGTCAATGTTATACCAGAGAAGACGTACCAGTCATCACTTAGAATATTTCCAAATCTAAATTGCTCAAAATTGGAACCTTCGGGATTGCTCCCGTCCAGATTATCCGTAAAGGTATATCTTGCCCCAATCTCAGCTCCAAGAATTAGAAACTGATTCAAACGATACTTGGCCCCTACCGTCATTGGAATTGCAAAACTACCTTCTTTTTGGTTAATATCCTGAACTTGTTGTGCATCAAAATAATTAAAATCGTACCTAAAGTAGGTGAAACCTGTGTAAAGATAGGGGGTAAAGGCAGGTCCAAGCTTATGAAGATTGTACTCCACAAAGTTAAATTCGAGTCCAACTGAGCCTTCTAAAACCGAATTATCGATAACAAAACCCCTTTGCACCCTGGAGGATTTGGAGGATTTTGTATCATCAGCAGTAAAACTTCCATAGATTACACTGGCACGCCAAGCATACCTTTTGCTCTTGTTCCATTTAAAAATACCTCCAACAGCTGGCCCTGATGGCAATATATAATTGGTACGCCCTACATCACCAATAACATTGGCGCCACCCGCAAATAAACCTACTTCATAGGTTTGGGCATTCACACCAAACACTGCACACAAAAAAATAGCAAATACTATTCGCATACTATTAAAAATGTTAACCTAAAAGAAGTAAAGGAAAGTCTATATAATTCTGGGTTACTATGTTCTCCTTTGTTAAACAGTTTTTAGCTGTTTTTATTGTTTCCAAATACATCAATTGCGTTTGTCCTCGCCCCAAAGAAGTTTATTGCGAAGTGTTTTTAAAAAACTTTCAGATTTGTATTCAATCATATTAATAGTGAAGTCTGATTTTTTGATTCTAATTTCCTGCCCATTGGGAATACTGGAAATTCGGGAATCCAATGAAATTAAATGGTTTTCTTCCCTACCTGATACCTTAAGACGAATTTCCGTGTCATCTGAAATCACAAAAGGTCTTGCATTCAAATTATGGGGGGCAATTGGAGTAAGCACCAGAGATTTGGTAGATGGTGCTATCACCGGACCACCGCAACTTAATGAATATCCTGTTGAACCCGTTGGGGTAGACACAATCAAACCATCTGCCCAATATGAGGTTAGATATTCATCATTAAGATACGTCTCAACCCTAATCATGGAAGTAGTATCCTTTCTACTAACGGTTATTTCGTTCAATGCGAAATTCAATCCATTGAATTCCTCGAGTTCTGAACTCAAGCATACTTCAACCAAGGAACGGGCCTCAAGGACATAGGCACCAGATAAAAATTCGGTAACCACTTTACGCACATCCTGCTTCTTGAATGTAGATAAAAAACCTAGTCGTCCAGTATTGACGCCAACTATTGGAATACCTAAATCTTTAATAAAAGTAACCGCCCGAAGCATGGTTCCGTCACCACCAAAGCTTACAAACAAATCGAAGCTATTATCCAACCCGGAAGTTTGGGTAAATTCATCATGTTCTGAGGTTACCCCCAAACTTTTTAGCATCTGATAAAAACCAGACTCAATACAGGCAACCCCTCCTACAGATTTTAGTTCAGCTAGAAGTTCCAAAACAAATATTCTGTCTTGCTCTATGATATTTTGGCCATAAAGGGCAACTTTCATATTAAATGTTGAGATATTTTTCTAGGTAATCCGATCGTTGCTTCAAATCTTCAATGAACTGATCGTCACTATTTCCAAATACAATAGTGTAGTTATACCGCCTAAAAGTTTGCGCCACCTCGCTCAGGTTTTCAGAACCAATTTTTAGAGTTACGTGTACAATATCGTTATGTGACTCGGAAATGAACGCCCCTAACAATCTAGCGTTGTTACTTTCTACAATTTGAGCAATTTCGCTAAACGAATAGTCTTTATTGCCCATAGAAACTACCAAAATACCACCAGGCTCTTTAAAAAACGGAGTGTCAATAAAATAATCCACAACCTCCTCTAAGTTATAATAGCCTGTTACAGCGGCATTATCATCAAGAACAGGAATAACATTGGCTTCATTTCTAGAGAACATTTCCAATACATCCATCCACATGGTTTCCTTCGTGACATGGAAATGCTCCATTTCAAACCTAAACTTCTCTATAGGCGCATCTGGTTCAAAGCATGGCAGGTCATTTTCGGATAAAACGCCCAGGTATTCACCGTTTTCTGTAATCGCTACATGCGAAAAAGTTGTTTCTTCAAAAAAAAGAATGGCCTCCTTTAAGTTTTCCGATACCTCAAAAACCGGAATTGACGTTATGATTTTATCTTGGATTTGCATAGCAATACTGTTAGGTGCAAAATACTAATTTTATATAGCAAAAGGCATGCCTATTGTTTAATTTTGACACCCTAAAAGTGAATATATGACAAAGTTAAGTGTCAACATCAATAAACTGGCCACTTTACGAAATTCAAGAGGAGGAAATGCACCTGATTTATTAAAGTCTGCTCAAGATATAGAATCTTTCGGTGCACAGGGAATTACTGTGCATCCAAGACCCGATGAGCGACATATCAAATATCAAGATGCACATGATTTAAAGAATGTTGTAACTACGGAATATAATATAGAGGGAAATCCAATACCCAAGTTTGTTGATTTGGTATTGCGTATAAAGCCAACCCAAGTCACATTGGTTCCAGATGCAGAAGATGCCATTACCTCCAATGCTGGTTGGGATACCCTAAAACACAAAGATTTTCTTATTGATGTTATTCAAACTTTTAAAGCTCAAGGGATTCGTACTTCAATCTTTGTTGATCCTGTTATAGAAATGGTTGAAGGGGCTGCAGAAACAGGAACCGACCGCATAGAGCTTTATACAGAAAGCTATGCCCAGATCTTTGCTTTGGGAAAAGAACAAGAAGCCGTAAAACCTTTTACGGAAGCAGCAGTTGCCGCCAACCAGCTTGGGTTGGGCATAAATGCGGGGCATGATTTAAGTTTGGACAATATCAAATTTTTCAAAGAAAACATCCCTAATTTGCTAGAGGTTTCCATTGGGCATGCGCTCATCTGCGAATCTATTTACCTTGGACTTGAAAACGTGGTGAACATGTATTTAAATCGATTGAAATAATGGAACAACTTCACTCAAGAATTTTGGGGGAAGGCAAACCCCTCTTAATTCTTCATGGTTTTTTAGGCATGTCCGACAACTGGAAGACTTTAGGCAACCAGTTTGCAGAAAACGGTTTTCAGGTACACCTCATAGATCAAAGGAATCACGGGAAAAGTTTTCATTCGGATGCGTTTGACTATGAGATTTTGAGTCAGGACCTGTCGGATTATATGGAACAGAATCAAATTTCCGACGCCTCCATTATTGGGCATTCCATGGGAGGGAAAACAGCCATGCAATTTGCCATTTCGTACCCAAATCGCATAACTAAATTAATTGTTGTCGATATTTCCCCAAAATTTTACCCTCCCCATCATCAATACATTGTTGATGCACTGACTCAATTGAACTTTGAGGAAATTAAAAGCAGAAAACAAGCAGATGAAGTTTTAGCCCAACACCTTGCAGATTTTGGGATTCGTCAGTTTCTTTTAAAAAATCTTTATTGGGTCGAACAAGGCAAATTAGGTTTGCGATTCAATCTTGATATCCTCAAAAACAAAATGGAAGAGATTGGGGAAAGCATTCCTGCAACGTCGTTTTTTGAAGGTTTAACCTTGTTTTTAAGAGGAGATAGGTCAGAATACATCTTACCCAATGATTACGAAGAAATACGAAAACACTTTCCAAATGCTCAAATTGCCACGGTAGAAAAGGCCGGACATTGGCTTCATGCTGAAAATCCCAAACAATTTTTTGAAAAGGCGCTAAACTTTCTGAATTCTTAAAATTTGCCCTTTTTTATTATGCATGCATAATTTTTTTGCCCATTTAATTGCCTGTATAACAAATTTCATATAGATTTGGTTAATACTGATTTAACTAAAACTAACTCTAATTAAAACATTTATGAAAAAAGTATATGCCCTACTTCCCTTATTAGGGTTATTGTTTATAGCATGCTCGGACGATGATGATGCTCAAACCACTACTACTCCAGACCCAGACCCCATTGTTTTTACTGCTGGTTCTGCTAACTTTTCAAATTACGTTTCCATAGGAAATTCTTTAACTGCTGGTTTCTCTGATAACGCGCTTTTTATCGCAGGTCAAGAAGCTTCATTTCCAAACATGTTGGCATCTAACTTTGCTTTGGTAGGAGGCGGAACTTTTACTATTCCGTTTATGGCAGATAACTTAGGTGGAGCCACCTTACAGGGAAATCAAATTTTGGGCAATCGGCTTTTCCTGGCGTTTACTCCAGATGGACCTGCTCCTACTGCAGTACCAGGAACAGGAACAACTGAAATTTCAACAAAGCTTTCTGGTCCCTTTAATAATATGGGGGTACCAGGAGCTAAAAGTTATGAACTTTTAGCGGAAGGTTATGGAAGTGTTGCTGGGGTACCAGGGGGGACAGCAAACCCTTATTTTGCGCGTTTCTCTTCTTCTGAAACTGCCACAGTTCTTGAAGATGCCGCAGCCCAAAGCGCAACCTTTTTCTCGCTTTGGATAGGTTCTAATGACATCTTACTCTATGCTACCAATGGTGGTTCTGGAGTAGATAGAACCGGAAATCCCAATCCTTTGGATTATGACAGGAATGATATTACGGACCCAGGTCTTTTAGCTACCGCCGTAGGTGGAATTCTTCAAACCATGACCGCCAACGGGGCAGGGGGTGTAATTGCCAATTTACCTGATGTAACAGATATACCATTTTTTACTACGGTACCATTTGCTCCCTTGGATCCAACAAGTGAATCTTTTGGACCTCAAATCCCCACTTTAAACGCTCAATTTGCAGGTTTGAACTTGGTTTTCCAAGCCCTTAATGTTCCCGAAAGACAATTTATCTTTTCTGAAACTGCTGCAAGCCCTGTTATTATTAACGATGAGGATTTACCTGATTTATCCGCACAAATTACTGGTGCTTTAATGATGAATGGTGTTGATGCAGGCACCGCTCAACTAACCGGTTTCCTATATGGGCAGGCTAGACCGGCCACTGCCGATGACCTCTTGGTGTTAACTAGCCAGACTGTTATTGGAGAACTAAACCAAGATGCTTTTGATTTACTTACTGGTACTTTTATGCTTCCACCTGAAACTGCTGGTCAGTTAGCAGTAAATGGAATTACTTTTCCGTTAGAAGACCAATGGGTACTTACTCCCGAGGAACAAGAAGCTGTAGGCACTGCTTTGACAGCGTACAATCAAAGCATAGAAGCTCTTGCAGAGCAGTTTGGTCTAGCCTTTGTTGATGCCAATGCGTTATTAGCTGACCTTAACGCCAATGGTTTGCCACAAGCTGATGGAAGCGTAGTCACCTCTACCTTTGCAACCGGTGGCGGTTTCTCATTAGACGGTGTTCACCCTGCTCCTAGAGGGTATGCTATTTTGGCGAATGCTTTTGTTGAAGCCATCAATGAAACCTATGGCTCCAACCTCCCCGGTGTAAATCCTTTGGATTTTACAGGATTATACATTGATTAATCGTAAAAAACTTATATTGAAAGCACCGCAATATTGTGGTGCTTTTTTTATTCATTAATTTTTTAGCCATATGTCCTTTATTCTACGATTATTGCTCAATGCGCTCGCTGTCATTATTTTGGCCTACGCCCTACCCGGTGTCGGAGTAGATTCTTTTATAACCGCTTTACTAGTTGCCGTTGTACTCGGAATACTTAATTTTTTGGTAAAACCCCTATTAGTTATCCTTACCCTGCCCATAACCATTATTACTTTGGGTCTCTTTTTGCTCATTATCAATGCTATTATCATCTTAATTGCAGCCAATTTTATTTCTGGATTTCAGGTGGATGGGGTTTTATGGGCAATCATATTCAGTATTTTACTTTCTATTCTTCAATCCATTCTGCACTCTCTTTTTAAGGAAGACAAAAAGAAATCATAGCTTATTCAAAAGCTAGTGATTCAAGATTAGAACACCACTGAACTCCCAAATTTTCAGAACGAAATATTCTTAACCTACAAAATGTGAACAATGAAGCAAAAACCACAGAATTTAAACTCAAGGAAGTTTTTTAACATCCTATACCTGAACCATTCCATTTTTATTTTGGTTATGATTGCCTTTGGGGCATTTCATTTTGTTTTCTTCCAAAGTAAAATAGGCAGCAGTGACTTCCTCAACTTAAACAATCAAGCCAGTTATTTTACGCTTTCCATTTTTATACTATTTGTGTTTCTCGGATATTTTCTCTATTCCAAAAACATAGAACGCATAAAGAACCTTCACAAAAATGAATATGTATTACAGAAAAAAATAAGTGAAAAGAATCAGCTTATTCTTAAGATGGGCAACTATAGGTCGGCTATACTAATTAAACTATTTTTTGTTTTTGTTCCAATTGCAGCAACGCCTTGGCTAATCGAAACCAGTGCAGCATATTTTTTAGGTTTGATTTTGAGCGTCGTATATTGCATAGCAATTCTACCCACCAAAAAAAGAGCCATTCGAACCATGGAGTTGAAAGACAGCGAAACCCAACGCATTAACAATCCGAAAGCCGTAATTGCAAGAAGAACCTTTTCTTTAGGAATTGGGAACAATAACAATCCGCATTGGAGATATTGAAAGTCTGTTGTTTTAAGGTTTTTCTACAAACTAAAGGGACTAATAAAAAATCATAGACTTTCTTGGTGTTCAATGATTTAAAAAGTTGTTGTGATACAGAAAATAGCGTACTTTTGCCACCCATTTTTCAATAGAAATAATTATCAGGTAGCAGATGAATATCACAAAACAGCAGATTGATGAGCTTAATGCAGTTGTAAAGGTTGCCATTAGCAAGGAAGATTATCAAGAAAAGGTTGATACTATCCTTAAGGATTATAGAAAACAGGCCAATATTCCAGGATTCCGAAAAGGTCAAGTTCCTATTGGATTAATAAAAAAACAATACGGAAAAGCCGTTTTGGTCGACGAGGTCAATAAATTGTTACAAGACAACCTGAACAAATACCTTACCGAAGAAAAGTTGGATGTTCTTGGCAATCCGCTACCAAAACAACAGGATAACTTTGATTGGGACAGCGATGTGTTGGACTTTGAGTTTGAATTGGGGTTGGCTCCAGATTTTGATGTACAGCTAAAAACGAAAAAAGCTATCACCCAATATAAGATAGTAGCTGACAAAAAAATGATTGAGGAGCAGGTAGAACGCATCCAAAAGCAATATGGAAAGTTGGTTTCCAAAACTGAAATCGGTGCTAATGATGAAGTGACCGGAGTTTTCAAAAATGAAGAAGAGGAAATTGAAAACAAAACCACAATAGAGCTCGACAAAGTAAAAAGCAAAAAAGCGGTAAATGCCTTAGTCGGGAAAAAAGTTGGAGAAACCATCACTTTAAGCACCAAAGGTCTATTCAAAGAAGAATACTTGTTATCAGGAGCATTGGGAATTGACAGAGAAAAAGCTGAAAAACTTACTATTGAAGTAAGCTTTACAGTCGAGGAAATTAATGAAAGACAACCAGCAGAGTTAAATCAAGAGTTGTTTGATAAGCTTTTTGGTAAGGATAATGTAAAATCCGAGAAAGAGCTTAAAGACAAGATAAAAGAAGATTCTGAAAAGCAATTTGAACAGCAGGCTGACCAAAAGCTATTAAATGATGTAACTGAGAAGCTTATTGACGATACGAAGTTTGATCTTCCCGCAGAATTCTTGACCAAATGGATTCAGGTAAGCGGCGAAAACCCTATCACGGATGATCAAGCCAAGGAAGAGTACGATAAGTCGGAAAAAGGATTGAGATATCAGTTAATCGAAGGAAAAATCATCAAGGAAAATGAACTACAGGTTCAATTTGATGAATTAAAAGAATTTGCCAAAGGCTTTATCAAATCCCAAATGGCACAATA
Source organism: Bacteroidota bacterium (assembly GCA_039191905.1). GTDB lineage: Bacteria > Bacteroidota > Bacteroidia > Flavobacteriales > Flavobacteriaceae > Flagellimonas. Next base: position 207,515 of record JBCCXJ010000001.1, read on the forward strand.
TGGTCATCTAGAACCTAAAGAAGAAGAATTGGAAAATGTGGCTAATCGCGTTTTGGGCAACCAAGATGAAGTAAAGCGACTTTCCGAACAACTGATGAGTCAAAAACTTCTGGATTTGTTTAAAGAAAAGGCCAATTTAAAGGTAAAAGAAGTTTCGTATGACAACTTCGTGAAAGAGGTTTACGGCTAAACTTTCACTAAAGGAAATTTAAGTATCTTTATAGTGCCGAAAATTGAATTTTTCGGCACCTTTTTTTTAAGCTAAATTGAACGATATCGTATGGATTACGCTAATGAATTTAAGAAATACGCAACCCAACACCACGGAGTAAATAGCATGTACTATGATAAAATCATAAGTAGTATGTACCCCGTGAATATGACACCTAACATCATTGAGGAAAGACAATTGAACGCCATTGCCATGGATGTTTTTTCAAGATTAATGATGGACCGAATAATTTTTATGGGAACTGGTATCAATGACCAGGTGGCCAATATTGTCCAGGCACAACTATTGTTCCTTGAAAGTGCGGATGCCTCTAAGGATATTCAAATCTATATCAATTCTCCAGGTGGTAGTGTATATGCTGGTCTTGGAATTTATGATACCATGCAATTCATCAAACCGGATGTGGCCACTATTTGCACGGGAATCGCTGCTTCCATGGCTGCTATTCTTTTGTGTGCAGGTCAAAAAGGAAAACGAAGTGGCCTTACCCATTCAAGGGTTATGATTCACCAACCGCTTTCAGGTGCCCAAGGTCAGGCAAGTGATATTGAAATTGCTGCCAAAGAAGTACTTAAGATAAAAGATGAGCTGTATCAAATTATAGCCGACCATTCTGGACAGACATTTGATAAAGTTTATGAGGACAGTGATCGAGACTTTTGGATGAAAGCTGAGGAGGCCAAAAAATATGGCATGATTGACGAAGTTTTGGTAAGGGAAAGGTAACTTAAGCAGACTAATAGCTGAAAAAACAACGCAAAAACGTATAGTTTTCACCTTTTTTTGCGTTATTGTGTATTGAACCTTAAGGGTATATGGCAAAAGAAGATCTAGAATGCTCCTTCTGCGGAAGAAAAAAATCTGAGACCAACCTATTAATTGCTGGTTTAGATGCTCATATTTGCGACAGGTGTATTGAACAAGCCTATAGCATTGTTGCAGAAGAATCAAAACAATCCAATAATCAGGATTTATCTTCAGAATTAATTCTGAAAAAACCTATGGAAATCAAGAATTTCCTGGACACCTTCGTAATTGGACAAGAGCGAACCAAAAAAGTGATGTCTGTTGCGGTATACAATCATTACAAAAGATTACTTCAACCCAAGGGAAATGATGATGGGGTTGAAATACAGAAGAGTAATATTGTTATGGTCGGACAAACGGGTACAGGTAAAACCCTCATTGCCAAGACCATTGCAAGAATGCTCAATGTTCCTTTGGCTATTGTAGATGCTACAGTTCTTACTGAAGCAGGCTATGTTGGTGAAGATGTTGAGAGTATTTTGACACGTTTGCTCCAAGCTGCGGATTACAATCTGGAAAAAGCTGAAAGAGGTATCGTTTTCATTGACGAGATAGACAAAATAGCTCGCAAGAGCGATAACCCTTCCATTACCAGGGATGTTTCTGGTGAAGGCGTACAGCAAGGTTTACTCAAGCTTTTGGAAGGTACAGTAGTCAATGTTCCACCAAAGGGCGGGCGAAAACATCCGGATCAGAAATTTATTGAAGTAAACACAGAGAATATTTTATTTGTTGCGGGTGGTGCATTTGATGGTATCGAGCGTATCATTAATAAACGCCTAAACATGCAAGCCGTTGGGTATAGTGCCTCGAAAGCTGAAGATACCCTTGATAGTAAAAACATTCTTCAATACATCATACCCAAAGACCTAAAAGAGTTTGGATTAATTCCTGAAATCATTGGTAGACTTCCCGTCTTGACCCATATGAATCCATTGGATGCCAAAACTTTGCGTGCCATCCTTACTGAACCCAAGAACGCCATCATCAAACAATATGAGAAATTGTTTGCTATGGATAACATAACTTTCAGTATAACAGAACAAGCATTGAACTACATTGTTGAGAAAGCTGTAGAATATAAACTCGGAGCTAGAGGATTACGTTCGCTTTGTGAAGCTGTTTTTACAGATGCGATGTTCACCTTACCTAGTAGTGATGAAAACGAGTTTAAGGTTACCAAGGCTTATGCAGAAGAAAAACTTTCGCATGAGACCATTAAAAAGTTAAAAGCCGTTTCCTAGAAAATTTATTTTATTAAGGAGCTGGTCACCTTTTGCAGGAGGCCCAAGCTAACATCTGATATTATTTTTTCGTCAGAGTATAAATCGTGGCCAAAACCAGGTACTATTTCCAACTTAGCTTCAACTTTGCTGGCCCATTTCAAGTCTGGTTTGAATGTATCACGCTCACCAAAAATTAAACGCATAGCAACATTTGGCTTCTCTTCTTCCAAACGTATGCGTGTTGGTGAAACTGCTGTCAGAGACTTCATAGGCAAGCCTTTAAGAGCTGCTTTCCAGGCAATGGTTCCCCCTGTACTGAAAGCTAGATAATGACATGGTTTTGTTTCTTTTTTTAACAGATGGGCTACCGCGGTATCAATCCCACCTTGCACAAAAGCATTGTGTACGTTTTCTTCTGTAGAAACAGCAACATCCACGTTTCCAAGTTGTTGTGCATCATGAAAAACAATAGTAAAGTATTGCTGCAGGTATCCGAAGTAGGATGTTATCCACATTCCCTTCTTTACTCCCCACATATCAGAAATTACAACGAGTTTTTCCGCCATTATCAGTTTGTTTGATTACTTCAATTAAAATTTTGCTCAAGAAAGTTCCCTATAAACAACGTAAAAAAAGCATTTAATTGTTCATTTGAAGTAATTCTTCGATGTATGCGCGTTCATTGGACAATCTAGGAATCTTATGTTGCCCCCCTAATTTGTTTTTGGATTTTAGCCAATCATGAAATAAATTCTTCCGAGCCAAATGTACTTTGGGCATAGCCAATGTCATATTGTTGTAACGTTTTGCCTCATAATCCGAGTTCAAGGACTTTAGAGCATTATCCAAGAATTCTGTAAAGTAAGCGATGTCCAATGGAGGTTTTCTAAATTCTATAAGCCACTCATGGCCGCCTTTCTCAGAACCGTTCATGAAAATAGGCGCAGCAGTATAATCCATAATTTCTGCATCCGTCTTTACACATATCTGTTTTAGGGCTTCTTCCGCATTTTCAATAATAAGTTCTTCCCCAAATGCATTAATATGGTGTTTTGTACGGCCTGTTATCCGGATTCTGTAGGGGTTTTTCGAGGTAAAACGAATGGTATCCCCTATTTTATAACGCCATAGCCCGGCATTCGTGGTAATTACAACCGCATAGTTTACGCCTACCTCTACCTCCCAAAGCGGGATAGCGCGCTCTTTCCCTGAATGGTTTACAGGAATAAATTCATAGAATATGCCATAATCCAACATCAATAGCAAATCTTCCGAGTTGTTACGGTCTTGTATGGCAAAAAAGCCTTCGGAAGCGTTATATGTTTCGTAATAATTAAAGTTTTTTCGAGGTAACAGCTTTTTGTATTGTTCTCTATACGGCGTAAAACTTACTCCTCCATGAAAATATACCTCCAAATTTTCCCATACCTCAAATAAATGGGTCTTCTGTGTGCGTTCCAACACATCATTCAGCAAAACAAGCATCCAGGAAGGAACTCCTGCCAAACTAGTTACATTTTCATTAATACTTTCTTTGATGATAGCCTCCAACTTGGTATCCCACTCGCCCATCAGAGATACTTTACTACTTGGTGTGCTGCTATATTCTGCCCATAAAGGCATATTATCAATCAATATGGCCGATAAATCACCAAAAAAAGTACCATTGTCTTCATAAAGTTCCTTACTCCCCCCCAATCTTAAACTCTTGCCGAGAAAGAGTTGTGAATTCTCATTATTGTTTAAGTAAAGGCATAGCAAATCCTTACTGGATTTGTAATGGCAATCATCTAACGCTTCAGAGCTCACCGGTATGAATTTGCTTTTGGCATTGGTAGTTCCGCTGCTCTTGGCAAACCATTTAATGGGGGTGGGCCAAAAGAGATTTTGTTCTCCCTTTCGGGACCGTTCAATCAATGGGGCAATATCCTCATAGTTGACCAAAGGGACCCGTTCTCTAAACTCATCATATTTAAGGTCACCTGAAAATCCATATTTCTTGCCCAAAACCGTATCCTTGGAAAAATCCATAAGCTGGTGCAATACTTCGTTTTGCACATCCAAAGGGTATTTTAAAAAAAGTTCTATTTGATGATAGCGCTTTTTCAACAACCAGGAAGCGATACTATTGAATAATGGTATTGGCATTTTAGGTATCTTTGACCTACATGGATTGCAGGTCCAAAAGCTAAAATAGCGTATCTTAATCTCATTATCAAATCAACTAAAATTCAGTAATCCCACTATGCTTTTTGAAGGTGTTTTGCGTAAAATGCGAACGGAATTAGGAAGTCCTATCCAATACTTTTTGGTTTTTGAGAACGATTTTATAAACATGAACCAAGCTCTGAATCGAAAACTCAAAATAGAGTTTATTAAATACCAATGTCTTGGTACAGGTAAAAATGAACCCATTTACCGTCAAGGTTTTTGTAAATCCTATTTTTTTGAATCTGCAGCAGCAGGTGATTGGATTATGAAACCCGAACTCAGCAAAGCACACTTGAACATAGAAGATCGTGATTTGGACTATGAGAAGCGTATGCAACTACAGCCACATATTGTCTATTTGGCTAACTCAAGCAATGTAAAAGTGGGGGTGACTCGAAAAAGCCAGGTTCCAACCCGGTGGATAGATCAGGGCGCTCATGAAGCCATTGAAATTGTAGAAGTGCCCAATCGATATTTAGCGGGCATCACAGAAGTTGCACTTAAAGCTCATGTGAGCGATAAGACCAGTTGGCAAAAAATGCTTAAAAACGAAATTGAGGATTTAGATTTAACAGAATGGCGACAAAAACTCAAGTCGTACATCCCCGATGAAGTTGCTGATTATTTTATTGAAAACAATACAGAAACCCAGCTAGAATTTCCGGTTTTACAGTATCCTGAAAAAGTTAAAAGTCTGAATCTTGAAAAAATCCCTTCCTTTTCAGGAATACTAAAAGGCATAAAGGGCCAATATCTGATTTTTGAGGACAATTCAGTCTTCAATATTCGAGCACATGAAGGATATTATATAGGATTGGACATCAATTAATCTCTACTTAACCGAATCCTTCTTCTTTTTCCCCAACAATCCCCCTAAAAGGGATTTAGCTGTATTCTTCACCGGGTCTTCTTCGGTTTTTGCAGAATCCTTATCTTTTTCGGACCCTCCAAGTAAACTACCCAATACTGCTCCTGTTGTTGACTTCTTCGTTTTGGTAGAATCATTTTCCTTCCCGAAAACATCAGTAAGCAAATCTTTGGCCGAGTCTTTACCTTTGTTCAACAGCTTTTGTTTTTGAATTTCGACCAACTGGTTTGTCAGTTTGCTTACACCCGAAGTCAAATCGGTTTTAACCGTTGGATTAGTATAACTACCGCCAATGTTGGCTACTACAGGAATCGTCAAATTCTCCATATCCGACTCATCCAATTGAGCAATAAGATTACTTACTTCGCTTCCTAAATATCTTGCAGGTACATCCAGAGTGGCCTGGTATTGAAGTTCTTTTTGAAAGTTGTGACTCCCTGAAACATTAACAGCAATGTCTTTATAATTCACCGTAAAAGGTTTGACTTTTACTGCGCCATTATCAAAACTTAAAGCCGTTTTTAAATCACTTAAATTTAAGTCCTTGGTGTCAAGAAAATTGAGTTGCCCACTAAAAGAAGATAACAATGGAGCTTTTTCCGTATTGACTTGGGTTGCCAACAATTCGGCCAATACATCACCAGAGAGTGAAGCCAGATTGGGGGTCAAATCCTTTTTCAGGTTTCCAGAAAGTTTTACATCTGAGTTTAATTTTCCTTGGAGTGCACTGGCAATTGGCGCGATAGCTTTAAACAACTCCAAAGACCGGAAGGATTCGTCAATATTGAAATTGTTCATTCCCAGACTCATGTCAAAAACAGGGGTATCCTCTTTGGTTGAAACAACTCCTTGCAATCCCAATGTCCCTCCAAAAAGATCAGATTGTAGATTTTTCAATACAGCCCGCTCATCTTTAATGACTAAAATCCCCTGAACATCCTTCAGATTAAGATTATCGTACAAGACTGAACCTGCTTTAGCGTTAATGGTACAATCCAAAAAGGATGGAATTTTCATTTCCTCTGTATCTTCAGTGCTGGTTTCAGAACCTTCACCCCCATCTTCACTATCAACCATAAAATCATTCAAAGCAAAGGTGTTGGAGGTCAAATCAAAATTCCCTTCAATAGGCTCTTCATTGAAGAGATATCCTAATAAATTGGTTAAGGTACCTGATGCCTTAAAGTCTGATTGACCGGTTTTACCATCAAAAGAGTTTAAAGAAACGGTTTCCGGATTGAAGGTTAATGAGGCTTGATTTATAGCAATTGGGCTCTTCAGTTCTTCGCTTTTGTATTCAAACCCCTCAAGTTCGAGATTACCGGAGGTTTTTGTGTTTTCATATTGTTTCTTTTCCACAGAAACCATATCAAAAGCCGTAGTAACATCCGCATTCAAAAGTCCTCTTAGGTTGTAATCTTCAGATATGGGGTAGGCTTGGGAAAGATTTGCCAAATTGATTTTCCCATCCGCATGAGCATTTACCTTCGTATTTCCCAGCAAATCTGTAATTCTTGACTGGAGGTTAAACTTATCCTGACCAATAGCAAAAGAAAGTTGTTTAATGTCCACAAAAGTATCTTCGGTAATACCCGTCTTGTTTTCAACCACCGCATCTATCATAATGTTTCTTACGGTTTGTGGTAAATCTGGGTATTTAAAGGAGGCATTATCCGAATTCATTTGAATGGTAAACTTGGGGATATGCGCTTCATCCACAATACCTTTAAATTCGCCATTTACTTTGAATTCTCCTGTAGTCTGCACGTTTTCAATATTTTTTGAATAGGCTTCAGGAATGACCGCCAAAAAGTTTTTGAAATCCGAAGAGGGCGTTGCAAAACTGATATCCACTTCTTGGTTGTCTTCATTCACTTGAACAAAACCATCAAAAACCAGAGGCAACTGGTTGACTAAAGCTTTGTTCTCCAAAAAGGAGTATTTGCTGTTTTTTAAGTCGATACCGATTAAGGCATCCAAAAAGAGTGTATTGTTATTCAAATAACGTGTACTGTCCAATTCAAAAGAAACCAACGCATCCGTTGTCGTTTTAAGCTCAGAAGTTTCCAAAGAGAGGTCTCCTGTTCCCGAATGGTTCATTTCAGTAATCTCCAGATGCATTCCACTGGCAAAATCGTCATAGCTTATGTCGGTGTTGGTGATGCTATACGATTCCAAAGCCAATGTGAAGCCTTCGGAGGAATCTGATTTTTCTACTGTACCTCCGGTATCTTTGGATACATCATAATTAGCATTTTCGGCTTCATCTACTTTAATGGATAACTGTGCATCTGAAATATTTAAGGTTTTGATGGAAATAGGGTCTTCGGTACCTTTAAAAAGTTCACTTATGCGCATTTTCAATTCTACTTCTCCAGAAGCGAACAGCGTATCACCTTCAAATGGGGCGTGATTCACTAAGGAAATTCCCTTGAGTGATACATGAGCATTGGGAAAGCTTTTAATGAGACTTAAATTAGCTTCATCAAAATCCAAAGTGGCGTTGATGCTATTGTTTACCTTGTTTTTGATAATTTCCGAAATCTTGCCCTCAAGGAAAAAAGGTAGGGCAACAATCAAGGCAATGAGAATCAGAAATGTAATTCCCGTGATTTTGAGGAGCTTTTTTTTCATGACTTAAGATTTGAGATAACAAAGTAAAAGAGAAGGATTTAATCCAACTGTATCTCTTCCCCTATTTTTAAGTTAAATCTTCTTCGTAATAGATATACGAAGAAATAGAGCAAAGGGGTGTCCAAGAAGGCAACAAGTACTTTAAAAACAAATCCGCTAATGACCAAACCATAAAAAAGACTCCACGGAATTTCCCCAAAGGAACACAATAACAACACTACCGTAAACGTATCGATGAACTGTGAGGAAAAGGTGGAAAAGTTATTTCTGAGCCACAAATATTTGCCTTTGGTAACTCGTTTCCAGAAATGATAAATCTGAATATCCACAAATTGCGCCAATAAATAGGCCATCATGGAGGCAAAAACCGCTACTATCGTGTTCCCAAAAACATCTTTGAACATGGTATTGGAAACTGGAGACCAATCGGTAGCAGAAACTGCCGAAGCCGTATACACTATGGCCAAAGAAAAAAAGGAGGCAAAAATACCCGCTATAACTACTTGATTTGCCTTTTTCTTTCCAAAAATCTCCGAAATCAAATCCGTGATTAAAAAGGTAAGCGGGTAGGGTAAAATACCCACAGAAACCTCAAAAAGAGGAGCCCCAAAAACGGTAACATCACCAAAAGGTGTCCATGTAAAGAATTTCTGAAATATGAGATTGGACACCACCAAGGAAGTGATGAACAAAGCGCCTAAATAGAGATAGATAGAAAAGGCAACTCGTTTGTCTTTTTGCGTCATTTCCCTATTTGATGTTTAAAGAAAAGGGCATTTTGGCTTGGATGCCCCGTTTTTCTGAAAATTGTTTGAACTCTTTTAAAACGGTGAAAGCTTCAGAACCTATTTCCTCTTCAATAAATGCGGTACCAATTTTAGCTTTCGAATTGTTGAAGTCTTCCATGAATTTTTCGAAACCGGATTTATATCTGGGATATTTGCGGATTCCATAATATTCCAAATCAGCCATTTGGGCCGCAGCATCAATGGCATCGTCCAAACTACCCAACTCATCCACCAAACCTATTTTTTGAGCCTCAACCCCACTCCAAACACGTCCTTGGGCTACTGCATCTACTTCATCAATGGTCATATTTCTTCCCACCGAAACGCGCTCCAAAAAAGTATCATACGTATTTTCGATACCCTCTCTCAACACATCCCTGAAACCATCTGTCATGGGTTCAAAAAAGGAATAATCCACCGAATTTTGATTGGTCCCTACCTGTTCTGCATTGATTCCCACCCTATTCGCCAATTCATTTATATTGGGAATGGTACCAAAAACACCTATGGAACCTGTTATGGTAGTGGGTTCTGCAAAAATCTTATCCGCACCTGCACCGATATAATAACCTCCAGATGCTGCTACATTTCCGAAGGAGACTACCACAGGTTTGCTCTTTTTGCTCACTTCCACTTGGCGCCAAATAATGTCGGATACCAATGCACTTCCTCCGGGCGAGTTGATGCGAAACACTATTGCCTTTACATTATCATCTTTTACAGCTCGCTCAAGCGATTGGTTAATTAGACCTTGCCCTATAATAGTTTTATCACCTTCACCATACAGAATCTCACCTTGGGCGTAAATCACAGCTACCTTATTCTGGCCCGATTTTAAATTTCTGCTTTTTACCTTATCCATATAATCAAAGAAGTCAACATAGTTGGGTTTGTCATCTTTTTCCAGGCCTAGTTCCGTCTTTAAAATCGCCTCGTATTCATCATGGTGGAGTACATCATCAATTAATCCTGAGGCTACTGCATACTCAGGTGTGCGGGCGCCTAACGTATCTGCTATTCTATTCAAATCTCCTTGATTGATGCTCCTGGAATTGGATATATCATCTATCATCGTACTCCAAATGGAAGAAATGAGTTCCTTAATTTGCCTACGGTTTTCGTCGCTCATCGTATTGGTCAAATACGGTTCAACTGCACTTTTATATTTACCATGGCGAATTACTTCCATCTTCACTCCTGATTTTTCTTGTAAATCTTTATAGTAAAGCACCTCCGAAGCCAATCCTTTAAAATCCATGCCCCCGACGGGATTCAAATAGACCTTATTCGCCACACTAGCCAGGTAATAATCTTTTTGAGAAAAAAAATCCGAATGGGCAAGGATGAACTTTCCCGACAACTTGAAATCCAACAAAGCTTTTCGGATTTCACGAGTCTGTGCCAATCCTGCTTGAAGAAAGCTTGTAGTTAAACTGATTCCCTTTATGTTTTCATCCATGCTCGCCTCATCAATTGCGTGGAGAATAACATCCAAACCTACGTTTTCTTCCCACAGACCACCAAACGGGTCTGAGTCATCACGGCCAACATAGTCCTGTATGGGTTTTAAAAAGCCTAATTCAAGTACAGAGTTCCGCTTCACTACAACACCATTATCCGAACTTCCCACAAGAAGGGTAAAGATGAAAAACATGGCTAACAGAATACCAAACGCCACAAGTGTTCCTAAAATGGACGCCAATAGATTCCTTAAAAATTTCATTTCATAACATTTTATTCGATGCCAAAGATAACTATTGTAGTATTGTTTTACTTATTTTGTCAAGCTGATTATGACTAAGGAACACAAGGCATATTTATCATTGGGCAGTAACCTGGGCAACCGTTTTTCCACATTGCAAAAAGCCATTTTTGAAATTAATAAAAGAGCAGGTAGCACAGTTTTGGTTTCTTCCATTTATGAAACTCCCGCAGTTGGTTTTGATGGGGAGGATTTTTTGAATGCTTGTATCCAAATACAGACCCAACTTTTACCTTCAGAATTATTGGAAGTCTTGCTTTCTATTGAACGCCATTTTGGGAGAGCGCGCAAAAAAGGAGAAGGATATGAATCCCGTACACTCGACATTGACCTGCTCCTTTTTGAAAATGAAATTATAGAGACCGATAATTTGATAGTACCCCACCCCAAGATGCATGAAAGGGCTTTTGTGCTAAAACCTTTGGCCGATATTGCCCCACAATACTATCACCCCATCGAAAACAAGGATATTCGAAATCTACTTCAGCAAATAAAGGGACGAAAAACACTCAAAAAAAGTCCATTAAAATTTTTCAAGGACCGTAGTTCCCTGTTTTCCCAACTTCATTTTTTGGCGATTGAAGGTAATATTGGTGCCGGGAAAACCACGCTTTCTAAAATGATAGCTCAAGATTTTAATGCGAAACTGGTTTTGGAGCGTTTTGCCGACAACCCATTCCTTCCCAAATTCTATGAAGACCAAGCTCGTTATGCATTTCCTTTGGAAATGTCATTTTTAGCGGACAGATACCAACAATTTACTGATGACACCACACAGTTTGATCTCTTTAAGAGCTTTATGGTCAGCGACTATGATATTTTCAAATCTTTGATTTTCGCAAAAATCACCTTACAAGATGAGGAATTCAATCTATACCGGAAGGTCTTCAATTTTATGTACAAGGAGGTGAAAAAGCCGGATATCTATCTATATCTCTATCAAAATACAGAGCGATTATTGGATAACATTAAAAAAAGAGGGAGGTCGTATGAACAGGATATTCCTTTTGATTATCTCCAAAAAATAAACCGGGGCTATATGGATTTTATCAAAGGACATCCTCAACAAAACAGTATCATTTTGGACTTAAGCGACTTGGATTTTGTTTCTAATCAATCCCATTATGAATCCATTTTGGAGCAGTTGGAAGACCAAATCCTTTTGACTCTTTTTTAAGAGAATTTTTAGAAAATGTTTGCATATAACGAATGGTTTTATTTTATTAGCCATCTCTTTAAGAGAAACTAACTAACTCAAACTATATGTTTAAGCCCTGAAAACTCAGGGCTTTTTTTGTGAATTGAACTTAGTCCAGATATCCCAAACCACTACTCCCGCACTTACGGATATGTTCAAAGAATGCTTGGTACCAAACTGTGGAATTTCCAGAACAAGGTCACAAGCAGATACTACTTCTTGGGAAACTCCTTTTACTTCATTTCCAAATATCAACGCCAGCCGTTCATTACTTTTCGGGGAAAATGCCTGAAGAAAAGTCGCCTGTTCCGCCTGTTCTATGGCGATGGTTTGAATTCCCTGTTCCTTAATCTCCTCAACAAGTTCCAAGGTGCTTTCTCTGTATTCCCAATCCACACTTTCTGTAGCTCCAAGTGCCGTTTTTCGAATATCCTTGTGGGGAGGGGTAGCTGTAATGCCACATAAAAATATTTTCTCGACCAAGAAGGCATCAGAGGTTCTAAAAACAGAACCAATATTGTTCAAACTTCGAATATTATCCAATACTAGAATGACAGGCATTTTTGTTGCCTGCTTAAATTCCTCCACATTCAACCGTTCCAGTTCACTATTCTGCAGTTTTCGCATACTTACTTTTCAACTTTAGGATTCAAAATATCAACAAAAATTTTTGAGGTCTGGGGAAAAAGGTATTTTCGTTTTTACCGATTTTGGGCAAAATTAAACGAATACCCTCGCCTTGGCAACCAAAACATCATCCAAAAAAGTGACGCCCTTGATGCAGCAATACAATGCCATCAAGGTGAAGCATCCCGATGCTCTTCTACTATTCCGTGTCGGCGATTTTTATGAGACTTTTGGGGAAGATGCCATCAAAGCGGCAAAAATTTTGGGCATTATCCTGACCCATAGAAACAATGGTGGCGATAAGACTGAACTTGCAGGGTTTCCACACCATTCCTTGAATACCTACTTGCCCAAATTGGTAAAAGCGGGGCAGCGAGTGGCCATCTGCGACCAACTGGAAGATCCTAAACAGACCAAAAGCATTGTAAAGCGGGGAGTAACTGAATTGGTCACCCCAGGCGTAGCCCTAAATGATGACATCCTCAACTCCAAAAGCAATAACTTCTTATGTGCCCTCCACTATGGGCTCAAAAAATTTGGCATTGCCTTTTTGGACATTTCCACAGGGGAGTTTTTGACCGCTCAGGGTTCTATGGAGCAAATGGATAAATTGCTTCAGAACTTTTCTCCAAATGAAGTGTTGCTATCCAAAAGCCATAAAAAGGAGTTTGCAGAACATTTTGGTTCTACTTACCATACTTTCTTTTTGGAGGATTGGATTTTTCAAGATGATTTTGCCCATGAACGCCTAACTCAGCATTTCAGGACGCGTTCCTTACAAGGTTTTGGCGTTGACCACTTAAAAGACGGCATTGTTGCCTCTGGAGCTGTTTTGCATTACTTATCCGAGACACAACATACCCGCCTACAACACATCAACAAAATTCAACGTATTGTAGAGGAGGATTATGTTTGGATGGACCGATTTACCATTCGTAATTTGGAGCTATACCATTCGCATAATCTCAACGCTATTACCCTAATTGATGTTATCGATAAAACCCTATCGCCCATGGGCGGTAGACTTTTGAAGCGATGGTTGGCCCTACCTCTTAAAAATATTGATGCTATTCAGGAACGACATGAGATTGTTGCGCATTTGAAAGCATCTGAAACTTCCTTGGAAAAAATTCGGCATTGGATATCTGGAATGGGGGATTTGGAACGTCTGATTTCCAAGTTGGCTACAGGAAAAATCAATCCCAAAGAAGTCATTCAATTAAAAAATAGCCTGGAAGCCCTAATTCCCATGCGACAAATTGCTGTGGAAAGTGCTAACAGGTCGTTATCGCAGCTGGGGAATCAAATGGATACTTGTGATGCACTGCGTGCCAAAATAAAAGAGGTATTAAACGAAGAAGCACCGCTTCAAGTTGCCAAAGGCAATGTTATTGCTGAAGGATACTCGCAAGAATTGGATGAATTGAGAAATCTAGCCTTTTCAGGAAAGGATTATCTGGACAAGATGCTAGCCCGAGAGATGGAGCAGACAGGAATCACTTCCTTAAAAATAGCATCAAACAATGTATTCGGGTACTATATTGAAGTGCGCAACACGCATAAGGACAAAGTTCCAGAATCTTGGATTCGAAAGCAGACTCTGGTCAATGCCGAACGTTACATCACCGAAGAACTCAAGGAATACGAAGCTAAGATATTGGGTGCCGAAGAACGCATCCATAGTTTGGAACAACAGCTTTTTGAACAATTGTTGGTCTGGATGCAGGAATACATCTCACCAGTTCAAAAAAATGCACAATTAGTTGCACAATTGGATTGCCTTTGCGGTTTTGCTTGCCTGGCTCAAGACAACAACTATAGCTTACCGGAAATTACCGATTCCACAGCTTTGGAAATTCGAGATGGGCGGCATCCGGTCATTGAAAAACAGCTACCCCCTGGAGAGAATTATATTGCCAATAATGTGATTCTGAATCGAGAGGAGCAGCAAATTATTATGGTTACCGGACCGAATATGAGCGGTAAATCAGCTATCCTCCGTCAAACTGCATTGATTACCTTGCTGGCACAGATGGGAAGTTTTGTACCCGCTTCATCTGCTAAAATTGGGGTGGTCGATAAAATTTTTACCCGTGTAGGTGCTAGTGACAATATTTCTTTGGGCGAATCCACGTTTATGGTGGAAATGAACGAAACGGCCAGTATTTTGAATAACCTCTCAGAACGAAGTTTGGTGTTGTTGGATGAAATTGGTCGGGGAACCAGCACCTATGATGGGATTTCCATTGCATGGGCTATTTCGGAATACCTTCACGAACATCCGGCAAGGGCCAAAACCTTGTTCGCCACGCATTACCATGAGCTGAATGAAATGACTAAGACCTTTTCCCGAATCAAGAATTATAGCATTTCGGTAAAAGAGGTTAAAAACAATGTGCTGTTCTTGAGGAAATTAGTTCCCGGTGGTAGTGAGCATAGTTTCGGTATCCATGTAGCGAAAATGGCGGGGATGCCCCAACAGGTGATTCAGAAAGCTGGAAAAATTCTAAAAAAACTGGAAAAATCACATTCCAGTGAAGAGATTATGGACAAGCTGGAGCAAGCTTCTGCTGATGAGATGCAGTTGAGCTTTTTTAATCTGGACGATCCACTTTTGGAAGAAATTCGGGATGAGATATTGCATTTGGACATCGATACCTTAACTCCTGTAGAAGCTCTCATGAAACTCAACGAAATTAAACGCTTGCTTACCAAAAAGAAAAAAGCCACTTCATAATGACATGTCATTCCGCACTTGTTGCGGAATCTCATCCCTATGGAATGACAAAGCCCATAGTAAGACCCTGAAATAAATTCAGGGTGACTCGTTTTAATAGCACTTTAAAAAATATTACAGTATGCTTCCATGAAAAATACTTTTCTATTTACAGAAATGTATTAAATTTGCATCCGCATCTTTGAAAAGGGTGCAAGTTCTTTAAAATGCGAAAATAGCTCAGTTGGTAGAGCATCACCTTGCCAAGGTGGAGGTCGCGGGTTCGAATCCCGTTTTTCGCTCAAAAACGCTGCTTGCAGCGTTTTTTTATTTAAGTCTGGCTCGAGTGGTGGAATTGGTAGACACGTTGGACTTAAAATCCAATGGCCATTGTGGCCGTGCGGGTTCAAGTCCCGCCTCGAGTACCAATGAATTAAAAACCAAGGAATTTCCTTGGTTTTTTTATGGAATAAAATGAACCAAACTTGTTTGAGTGAAATTTTGTTTCAGACAAAGCAATTCCTTTAGAATTGGTTTTTTATTCTCAACGGGTTCGAACTGGGACTCAGCGGAGCTAATTCCCGCCTCGAGTACTTTGTAAAGCCTCCTTTTCGGAGGCTTTTTTTATCCTTTATTTTAAATAGACGTTATAAGAGTCAAAATCTGGTTCCAAACACTAATCCCTATCTTTAGAAAGGATTAATATGGAAAATCACCTTCCAAAAAACTAAAAAATGGCAAAAAAGGTAGCACAAACCGCATCCTTTATGGTTCGGTTTACTCAAAAAATATATGACGAAAATGGGGAGTCCAAAGTACAATGGCGAGGCAATGTGTCGCACGTACAAGGCGGTGAAGACCTCAACTTTTCCGATTTTAATGATGCCGTGAATTTCATTCAGGAGCATTTGACCGACCTCACACGAAATGCGACTGATGATCGCTCTTCGGAAGAACAGGAAAATATTCTACAAAAGAGTTTTTCCCTTTTCAAAACGGTGGCAGCCACCGGACCCAAAATGATCAAGGATACCCTAAAAGACCCTAGAAAGCAGGTAGCTAACATTCAAGGGCAATTACACGAGTATGGGGAAGAACTGTTGGACAAAGTACCCTTGGACCAATGGCGCAATGCCTCAAAATCCGATTTTAAGTCCATTCAAGATTCCTTGGAAAAACTCTCGTATTCCGTAGCGGATCTGTCCAAAAAAGTGGACGCCATACATGAAGCTAGCACCAAAAAAACTACCGCTCGAACAAAATCTTCCTCCAGCAAAACAAAATAGTCCGTGTCGCAACAGGAATTGACAGACCAATTGGCGAGCTATAAAAAATTTCAGCTCGAGGCACCCATCCGATTTCAAACCTTGGGGCAGTTTGCCCTTTGGCGTGAAGGTGAAAAAGTCAGTGCCAAAGATTGGGGTCGTGACAAGACCGTACAATTGATTCAATACCTTATTTCTTACCGACATAAACACGCCCTTCATAAAGAGTCTATTATGGATCATCTTTGGGAAGAGGGCGATGACCGCGATTTTAAAGTGGCACTCCATGGGGTGAATAAAGTTTTGGAACCCAAAAGACCGTCAAGAACCGAAGCTATTTATGTGCAACGACAAGGGGTAACCTATCAGTTGAATCCAGAATTGGTTTGGATTGATGTGGAAGCCTTGGAACAATATATTATTGTGGGTAACAAAGCGCTGGGAGACTATCCAAAAATTGCTCAAGAAGCCTATGAAAAGGCCATCACATTGTACAAAGGAGCCTATTTGCCCAATCGAATTTTTGAGGATTGGTCCTCGGAAGAGCGTGAAAAGATACAAGTGCTTATTCTAGGGGCACTGGTCAATCTTGCCGAACTTTTAGTGAATACCAATCCAATGGAAAGTATCCGCCTAACACAACAAGCAGTAGCTATCGATAAAACCTGGGAGGATGCGTATCGCATTCAAATGTCTGCTTACATCGTTAAAGGGAATCGTCCCCAAGCCCTGAAAACCTATCAAAAGTGTGCTGATATTTTGGAGGAAGAATATGGAATTGGTCCGCTGCCCGCTACCAAAGCCTTGCTTAAAGAGATAGAAGCCATCGCCTAATTAAAAAATTTTCTATTTTTCCTCCCTTCGTAAATTCTTGCATATAAAGGACTTAGAACGCTATCTTTCAAAAAAATCTTCTTTCGCACCTTATCTGTAACTCAATTGTAACTACCTGATTCTATGTTTGCCATGTAAAATAAAATACATCAAAAAATTATTTAGATATGGCAACAAAAGCAAAACAAACAGGAATCGAAAAAGCCACGACCAAAGTTCTAGGTTTGGCCACAAAAGCGAACAACTTTGCTTTGAGCACTACGGAAAAAGCCTTTGACACCTCTTTCGGTTTGGCTCATAAATCATTGGACCTTACTTCTAAAGTGATAAAAAAAGGATTCGACATCACTGCAACGCAACAAGATCTTGTATTTGATGTATTGAACGGAGTCAAGAAGAGAATCATTAAAAACTAGGATAATTCCATAGAAACCAAGTGTGCAACTCAGTTGTAACCCACTACATCTAGATTTGCACCATCATTAAAACGATACTAATACTTTCAAAATAAAATATCATGGCGACAACAACAGCAAAAAGAAAAAAAGAAAACGTAAAGAGCCTGAACAAATCATTGGCAAATGCTACAATGGCCACCATTAACACTACTATTGAGCATGGTGAAAAATGGCAAGAATTGACCAAAAAGTTGGTTAAGAAGTCTGAACCTGTACGTAGAAAACAGATGGATATGTTCTTTGACACCGCCGCTACGGTAAAAAAACAAGTGAATTCTGGGAAAGAAAGAACTATGGAATTGGTAGGTTACGACGAAGAAACCGTTGAGCGTGCTTTTGAATATGTATCCAAAACTCCAGTAGGTAAAAAAGTGTTGAAAGTAACCGAGGATATCAAAGTGAAGGTTACCGAAAACCCGATGGTAAAAAAGGTTGAAGAAACTGCTGAAAAAGTAAAAGCAAAAAGTACAGCCAAGTTCAATGACCTCAAGGAAGATGTTTTGGGTCAGGCAAAAAAGGTAATCAATAAAGGGGAAGAATTTGTTGATGAAGCTTTAAAGCAAGGGAAAAGCAATGTAACTAAAGCTAAAAAAACAGTAAAAGCCAAAGCTACTCAAGCCTCTAAAAAAGCAGCGGCCCAAGCTCAAACTGCTAAAAAAACTGTAGCTAAGGTAAAAGAGGAAGTTAAAGCTTCTGCGAAAGACGATTTGAAACTTATTAAGGGTATTGGTCCTAAATTGGAACTACTTTTTAATGAAAACGGTATTGAAACCTTCGCACAATTGGCAAAAGCCAGCGAAGCCAAAATCAAATCCATTCTTGAAAAGGCAGGTCCTGTGTTTAAGAGCGTTAACTTTTCCAACTGGGTAAAAGAAGCACAAGAGCGCGCTTAAGAAGACTAAGGTTCAACCCAAGTAATAGTAATTTTAATAAGGAACGTGATGAAAAAAAATAAGAGCAATAAAAAATCAAAAGGTATCATTAGCAGTGCAATGGCCAAAACGAAAGACATGGCGTTAAAAGCCAACGAAACAGCACTTGTCAAGACTGAGGAAGTAGTTACCACCTCTTTAGAGATTACCGCGCAATGGCAAGCTGTTGCCGATAAGGCCCTTAAGGGTGGATTAAAGCTAGCAGCAAAACAACAAGATTTGATTTTCGATATTTTGAACGAGGTCAAAGGTGATTTGAAAATCGGTAGAAAGAAATTCAACAAGCTGGTAGCGTAGACCTTTAGTTATTTTAAGTTAGTTAGTAAAACCAGTTTGTCTCTTATGAGACTTACTGGTTTTTTAGTATGCATGCATAGTAAAAAGTAAATCGTTATTTTAGCAAGAATCCCTTTTGCTCTATAAGGAGCAGATTATCACCTAATATAGGTTGATTCCAAAACTTTGATTTGACAAAAAAAAAGAAAATAGCAGAAGAAGATATTATCGATTTTTATATGGATGCCGTGGTAAAATACGAGGGCAAACCCAATTCGATAGAAGAGTTCGCTGATGACTATAATTTTTATATAGAGCTGTTTTACGAACATTTTGAAAGCTTCGAAGAATTGGACAAAACCATATTCCAGACTTTAATGAACATTTCCATCAGCAATCTGAAAGAAGTCCCGGAGTATGTGTCTTTTAGTAAAAAGGATAAACTTTTAAGTCTATACTATACTTTTTTTGAAAATTTGACCTTGAATCGGGATTTTACCTTATTGACCATTAAAAGTTATGGACTAAGCCTTGGTGCACTATCTGTGTTCAGTGGATTGAAAAAGAGTTTTATCCATTTTGTAGAGTCACTACAATTGGAAACCTTGGGTATAACGGAAAGCTTGGATTCCATTCAAAAAAAATCAATCAGCGAAGGACTTTGGGTGCAATTTTTACTGACCATTCGATTTTGGATGAGTGACGATTCCGAAAAATGTCAAAAGACGGATATTTTCATAGAGAAGTCGGTGAACACAGGCACTGAGTTATTGAATACCAAGTCGTTGGACAATATTATTGATTTGGGTAAATTTTTATATGCTGAAAAAATAAAGTCGAAAGATTTCTCATGAAAACCTCAAGGACCATACCGATTTCAAAGCTTCACCGTACCACTAAATTGGTAACGACCGGAGCCAAAGTGGGTGTGAATTACCTGAAGTATTATGGGGATAAAATGGTCCATTCCGAAGAAGAGGCCAAAGAGCGACTAGACGAAAACAATGCCAGCGATATCTACGACAGCCTAAAAACTTTAAAGGGAAGTGCTCTAAAAATGGCGCAGTTGATGAGCATGGAAAAAAACATCATGCCCAAGGCGTTTGTTGAAAAATTCTCATTATCCCAATTCTCGGTCCCACCGCTCTCCGCTCCCTTGGTATTGAAGACTTTTAAAAAAACCTTTGGAAAATTTCCCCACCAGCTGTTTGATAAATTCAATGCCCAGGCTATTAATGCTGCGAGTATAGGACAGGTTCATCAAGCAGAGAAAAATGGTGAGACTTTAGCGGTTAAAATTCAATATCCCGGGGTAGCGCAAAGTATCAAATCTGATTTAGCCATTGTGAAACCGGTAGCTATGAAAATGTTCAATATCCAAGGTGAACATTCGGAACAGTACTTTAAAGAACTGGAAAACAAACTTGTTGAAGAAACAGATTATGTCCTAGAGTTATCGCAAAGCCAGGAAATAACGGAATCTTGTAGACATCTTCCGAACCTGAGTTTTCCAAGCTATTATCCCGAGTATTCATCCTCCGAGATTATTACGATGGATTGGATGAACGGTCTACATCTCTCCGAATTTACCGAATGGAATGTGGACCAAGAACTCGCCAATTTTGTGGGACAGACCCTCTGGGACTTTTACATGTATCAATTGCATGTTTTACGTAAGGTTCATGCCGACCCCCATCCTGGTAATTTTTTGATATCAGAAGATGGTAAGGTAATCGTACTGGATTTTGGGTGCATCAAAGAAATCCCAGAGCATTTCTATGTTCCCTACTTTACAATGTTCAAACTCGAAACCCTTCAAAATCCAGAGACTTTTAGACAAACACTTTTTGAGTTGGAGATTCTTAAGGACAAAGATACTATTGAAGAGCAAACCTTCTTTACAGAGACTTTTCTAGAAATCGTAGGATGGTTTACCAAACCTTTTCATGGGGAAACCTTCGATTTTTCCGATATAACTTTTTTCGATAAAATATCGGAATTCGGGGAGCAATATCTAAACAAATCAAATTTGAAAAATATGAATGCCAATAGGGGCTCCAAGCATATCATCTATATGAACCGAACCCTTTTTGGACTTTTTAGATTGTTGTTTGACCTAAAGGCAGATAACATAAAAATTAACAACTATACTCAGTTTTCTAAAGTGCCTATTGGGCAGGGTTAACATAAAGCACAGAAGTAAATGGCATCAAAAATAGACTTAAAGGATATTGCACAGGAAGTACTGGACGGTAAGTTCAAACAAATTTCGGGTTATGACGCCGCTTTTTTGTATGCAGAATCCCCCACAAGTCCCATGCACATTGCCACCTTGGTTATCGTGGAAGGCTCCATAAATTTTAAGGATTTTAAAAATATGGTGGCTTCCAAGCTTCATTTGATGCCAAAATTTAGGCAACGCTTATTGCATGTACCTATGGATTTAGATTATCCGTATTGGGTGGACGATCCCAATTTTGAATTGGACCTTCACCTCAACCGAATGAAATTGGCCGACCCATCTAACTGGGAGTCATTAAGGCGAACCACGTCCCGCATTTTCAGCGCACCCTTGGATTTAAGGCGTCCGCTTTGGTCTATACATTTTATTGAGGGTATTGATGAAATTCCACAAATACCCAAAGGTTCGGTGGCTATTGTGAGTAAAGTTCATCATGTAATGATTGATGGTAACTCGGGCGTAGGGCTCATGGGGATTCTATTTGACCAAGATGCAAAAGCCAAGCCTGTTGATGTATCAAAAATTAAAAAATATGACCCAGACCCGCTACCAGACGATATTAGTCTATTACTGAAAAGTGGTTACGGTTTTCTGAAAAATCCACTTAAAATTCCTAGGACTATAGCTGAGACCGCTATGGCCTTTGTACGTACGAGAGCTTCAAAAACCTTGAGTATTCAGAAGGAGTTCGCCACGGCACGTTATCCCGTTCCCATTACTATTTTCAATGGCAATGTATCACCAAAGAGAACTTGGGGTACCGCCATCCTTTCCTTTGACCGTGTGAATACTTTGCGCAAATCAACAGGGGGTAGCATCAATGATATAATTCTTGCGATTTGTGCAGGAGCGATAAGACGATATTTGCTGGAAAAAGAAAAACTACCGCTACAGCCGCTGGTGGCCAATGTCCCGATTTCCATCCGAAGTGAGAACGATAAGTCCCACAATAATCAAATTGCCAATATGATGATACAGTTGGCCACGCATATTGAAGACCCGTTGGAGCGTTTGGAATACATACAGGAGCAAACCATGCTGGGCAAAGCCAGACATAAGACCATGGGTGCTAAAACCTTATCTAAAATGGCCGACGCGGTACCCTTCGGACTGGCCAACCTTGCTGCACGGATTTACAGTAAGTATAACATTAAAGATTTACACCGCCCCCCATTCAATGTTACCATCACCAACGTTCCTGGACCTTCAAAACTCCTGTATTTGAATGGCCATAAAGTGGTCGCTATTTTTGGTCTTACCCCGGTTGTAGATGGTTTCGGTTTAATTATTGCCGCATTCAGCTATAATGGAAATATTAGCATCACCTGCACCTCAGATGCCAAGACCATGCCGGATGCTTATTTGTTCGCGAGATATATCCGGCAATCTGCCAACGAGCTGGAAGACCTGATTGTAAAGCGCAAAAAGAAAAAAGCCCGTGAGACAAAAGAAGTCAAACAAAAAAGCCTAAGCACTGTATTTTTCAGCACCTTAAAGCGGTATTTGAAAAAAGAAACGGGGCTTGTCAAAAAAAATGCAGGGATTTACCATATCAATGTGGATATGGGTGCAAGCAGTGAATGTTGGGAAATTGACCTTACCAAAGTAGCGGTCACTATTAAAAAAACAACAAAACTAGACCCAAAAACTGTAATGGAAATAGAAGATGCGAATCTCTATGCTTTATACAAGAAAAAACTACTTTTTGAAGAGCTAAAAATTCAGCAGCGCCTAAAACTATCTGGCACAGTAGCGAACAAACGCAAGTTCACTAACCTAATCAAAGCCTTTCTAAACCGATAGTATGCATTACAGGACGGACACATTTACGGCTAAAGACGGTGAAGTTATCTGTTATTACAAATGGCAAGCTGATCATACCAAAAAACAGAGAGGTATTGTTCAAATAGCTCATGGAATTGGTGAGCATGCCGGACGATATGACAGCATTGCCCATCGCTTACAGCAAGAAGGCTTTACAGTATATGCCAATGACCACCGTGCCCATGGAAAGACTGCTGAAATAAAAAGGCTGTTCGGATTTTATAACGGTACCGATTATTTTGAAGATGTGGTAGAAGACATGCATTCCCTTACGGAATTGATGCGAACAGAGCACCCGAGCACCAAGTTTATCCTATTTGGCCATAGTATGGGTTCGCTGCTGAGTCGAAAATACGTACTGAAATATGGTAAGGAAATTGATGCACTGATTTTATCCGGTACTGCAGATTTTATTAACGGTTTGGGCCATTTTGGACTGGCCAGCACAAAGGTCGTTAGTGTGTTTAGAGGAAGAGAACGCGGCAATGAGACCTTGCGGAGCTTTTTCTTTGATGAGTTTAATAAAAAATTCAAACCCAATCGAACCAAATTGGATTGGATAAGTAGCGATGAAGATGCGGTGGATGCCTTTGAGTTGGACCCATATCGCATTGAGAACTTCTCAATTGGCGTATTTCAGGATATTCTTCTCAATTCAAGAGAATTGAACAAAAAAAAGGCATTTATTAATACTCCAGATGAATTACCTATTCTAATTTTTTCCGGAGATCAAGACCCAGTAGGAGAAATGGGAAAAGGGGTAAGCAAAGTGGCTAATAACTATAAAAAGAATGGCAATGATACCCTTACGTTTAATCTTTATGAAGGGGGGCGTCATGAAATGCTCAACGAAAAGAACCGTGAAGAAGTGGAAGAAGATATTATTATATGGCTTAACACTCACATTCCGTAGACCATGAAAGACAAATTGAACTTATATAAGGCCTTTATTAAACTCGCTTCGACCATGGGTTTGCACAGTAGACTTACGGAAAAAGCGGTAAAGAAAATCCTTATTGAGAATTTTAGCGATCATCCGGATTGCGAGGAATTGGCCGAACTCGTAAAACAAAATACTCCCGATCAAGAGGAAGATTTAAACTTTCTTTTCAATGAGTGCATACGCATTTGTGATGAGTTAGGACCTAGTCGTGAGTACTTTACTCTAGTAACCTTATTAGAGCATATTACTGATGATCTTATTGAAAAGAAAGACACAAAAGTGGCCATACTTTTTCAAAACATCTTAGAGCAATTTCGGCAGGAAATCGCCTTAATCAATCAAAAGATTCCCAAACCGCCGCTATTTAATATGCTCTTGGAAGGCCGGTCCTTGGTGGAATGGACCTCTATCTACGCCATTTATCCGTTCATCCCTAAGCGCATTAAAGGGGAAGGTAGGCCCGTTCTGTTGATTCCGCCCTATTTGGGGGATGACTACTCCACATCTTTTGTTCGAAGGTATTTAACCTCCCTAGGTTTTAAAACCTATAAATGGGAACAGGGTTTCAATTTGGTGAAGTCGCACTACATACCCAGACTCGAAGAAAAACTGGATGACATTTATAGAACACACGGGGAGAAAGTAAACATCGTAGGCTGGAGCGGCGGTGGCATCTTTGCGAAGATTATGGCCAACCGTCATCCGCAACAAGTGGAACAAATTATAACAATTGGTTCTCCGGTTTGGGGGGTTATGGACATGAAAACGCCGGTTAGCGGTATACTGGAGTTTTTTAGAGGCAAATCCCTCAAGGAAAGGAACAAACGTTTTATTGAAGAACTGGAACCCATCCCCAATGTTCCCATCACGTGTATATATACAAAAACGGATGGTCTCCTACCCTGGAAACATTGTATGGAAGCCGAAAGCTTTCGGGAGGACATTAAGAACATTGAGGTATACGGGAGCCACTCCGGTCTAGGCGCTAACGTAAGTGTTTTGTTGATTACGGCCAACGCCTTAAGTGCCAACATCAAAGGAAAAACCATTTCGGATACCATCACAAATATTGAACGCATACTGTATCCTTTTTACTGGAACAAGAAAAAAAGAAACTTGTTTTTCTTAAATTAGAAACCAAGGTCAATGGGTAGCATGGAAGATATTATCGACAATCCAAAATTTCAGGAATCTTTAAAGCAGATTGCCAAAGAACATAAACTGGACATTAAGGATGTTACGAAAGATGCCGCTCTTTACATCAAGGAACTCTACGCACAGCAACATCCAATTTCGAAGATGGTTTCTGTACGAGGTTTTGACTATATCTTATCCCGTGCATATAGCGAAAAAATAGATGTTGACCCGAAGGGTATCAAAAAGCTTATGATGTTGATGCGAAAGCATTCCGTAGCTTTTATTATGACTCACAAAACGTATTTGGATACCCTAGTCTTAATTTCCACCCTAGCCCGGTATGGCATGCCCGTTCCATATTCCTTTGGAGGAATCAACCTTGCTTTTCCTGGACTAAAACAACTGGGAAAAAGTGCCGGTATTGTGTTTATCCGCCGAAGCTTTAAGGACAATCCCGTATATAAAGTGGCCCTTAGACATTACATTTCTACCATTATTGATAAAGGAGACCACCTAACCTGGAATATCGAAGGTACACGCTCAAGAACCGGTAAAATATTGCATCCGCAGATGGGTATTTTAAAATACATCATGGATGCAGAAAAACAGAGTTCCAGAGATATAAAATATGTTCCAGTCTCCATAGGGTATGACCTTATTCCCGATGTTAAGGAAATGACCGAGCAAGCAAAAGGGGCCAAAAAGAAATCCGAGGATGTATCGGAGGGGGTAAAATATGTACGAAGCTTAGGAAGTGACTACGGTCGCGCTGCCATTCGTTTTGGTGACCCCGTGGAAATTGATGAAACACACAATGTAGTTGTGCCCCAATTTGAAGAGGATAGCTATAAAAGCAAAGACACTTTGCCCTTCTTTGCATTTGATTTGATCAATCAAATGTCAAGAATTACTCCAGCTTCCACCGTTTCATTGATTTGTAATGTCTTGCTGAACGACTTTGCCTTGACCAAAAAGGAAATCGAGTTTAAGGTAAAAAAGCTGATGGAGTATATCGGCAAAAAACAGGAAGATGTTTTGATGGACCGAGGTAATCCTATTGCAGTTAGTGTTCAAAAAGCTTTGAATCTGCTCCAAGGAGGCCATATCGTACAAAAAAGTCGAGCAGGGCAAAAAGCGCAGTATAGTGTCATTAGCTCTGAGTATCTATCAGCAACCTACTATGCCAACATGGTTGCAGGTCACCTTTATCATTCAGTGTTTGTGGAAATGGCGCTAGTGAAAATTAAAGACGATACTTCCTCAGATAGAATCGTGAACTTTTGGGAGGAAATCATGCGTCTTCGCAATCTTTTCAAGTTTGAATTTTTCTATACCAACAAGGCGAAGTTCAGCGATGAAATCGAAGAAGAGCTTACCCGATTTGATAAAAATTGGCGTGACATTCTAAGCGACCCTAAAAAAGACGTTTCTGAAATCCTAAAAAAACAAAGTTTATTCATTTCACGTGCACTATTGCTATCCTATATAGAGGCAGATAAAGTTGTTTGTCATACCTTAAGTCAATGGGACGAAAATGATTTGTTTTCTGAAGATGAGTTCTTGGAACTTTGCATTTTTAAAGGGAAGGAACTCCACTGGCATAGCAGAATTACCAGATTGGGGAGTATCTCAAAACCTTTTCTACAGAATGCCTATCGTTTTGCGGAAAATGCTGGACTAGGGGTCAAAAACCAAAAACCGAACCACAAGGGATTGGAAGCTTGGATGAATCAACTTGACGACCTAACCGAAAGATTAACTTATCTGAAGGAGATTGAAGTAGAGCCAAGCGCCAAAAGTATGGGTTCAATAGCCCGCCAGAACATCCTTGTACCGGAAACAAAAGAGCAAAAGTCAAGAAAAAAAATAGAGGACGAAGAGGAAGGACCACATATTACCGCTTATTTTGATTTGGACCGTACCATCATAAATGATTTTTCTGCGAAGCGATTTATGCGTACTCGGCTTTTTAGTGGAGAAACAACCGCTAAAGAATACATAACCCAATTTATGACGGCCCTTGTTTTTTCCTTTGGCAATCGCGACTTTGAAGTCTTGACCAAAATCGCTGCCTTAGGGGTCAAAGGTATTCCTGAAAAGGTTTTTGCTGATTTGGGGCAAGAAGTATTTGATGAATATTTATCACCTACCATATATCCTGAATCCCGTGAATTGATTAAAAAACATTTTGAAAAAGGGCATCGTGTTGTTATCATTTCCGCCGCGACTGAATACCAAACTAGACCTGTTGCAAAGGAATTGGGGATTTCTGACATCTACTGCACGCGAATGGAAGTCCAAAATGGAAAGTTTACTGGACGAATTGCAGAAATGCGATGGGGTGAGGGCAAAGCCAGAGCCGCAAGAACATTTGCCAAAGAAAACAACATCGACCTTTCGAAAAGTTATTTTTATTCCGACAGTTTTGATGACTATCCTTTGTTTAAGATTGTAGGCAAACCAGTGGCTACAAATCCCGATAATGCCCTTTCCCAAATTGCATTTGAAAATGACTGGCCTATCCTAAGATTTAAGGAACCTGTTGAAAAACCCGTTGTTAATGGGTTGCGTACAGGCCTGGCTGCAGCGAGCATCTACCCTTCTGCGGTAAAAGGTGCGGTAAAAGGTTTGGTCACCATGTCAAAACAGGAAGCGGCCAACACTACTTTTTCTAGTATTGGAGACTTGGGCACGCGCTTTGCCGGATTACAGATTTCGGTACGGGGTAAAAGAAACCTCACCGATTTTCGTCCCGCGGTTTTCTGCTTCAATCATCAGAGTGCAGCCGATTTCTTTATCATTATGAAACTTTTGAGGAAGGATTTTACAGGTGTAGCCAAAAAGGAACTCGAAAAAACACCCATTGGACCCATATTTAAGGCCCTTGGTGCTATATATATAGACAGAAGTGATAAAAACAAGGCTATTGAAGCCATGAAACCTGCCGTAGAGGCACTCAAAAATGGCATCTCTGTTGCAATTGCTCCAGAAGGTACAAGAAGTGGAACTCC
The DNA here is from genome assembly GCA_039191905.1 of Bacteroidota bacterium. Lineage (GTDB taxonomy): Bacteria > Bacteroidota > Bacteroidia > Flavobacteriales > Flavobacteriaceae > Flagellimonas. The sequence continues at coordinate 235,506 of JBCCXJ010000001.1, forward strand.
TGAGCTTGGTCCCTTTAAAAAAGGTGCCTTTCATTTGGCCATGCAGGCTGGTGTCCCCATTGTTCCGATAGTTATTAAAAATGCATACCAAGCCGTAAAGAAAGGCTCCATGATGTTGTACCCCACACATATTGAGGTAGTGGTTTTGGACCCTGTTGAAACCGCCCTTTGGAAACGGAAAAACTTAAACCAATATATCGAAGAAGTTCGTGACCTTTTTGTAGCGGAACTAAGTCACTAGTTGATTTCTTTGACATACCGAACAAAGTATAGAACAAATGGCACTAAACATAGGATTATTGGGAGGAGGTTCTTGGGGTACTACCGTAGCCTCTCTAACAGCAAGAAATGCCAATACGACCCTCTGGGCTCGAAGTAAAGAAACAGTTCAGGAAATCAATGAACACCGAAAAAACTCAAAATATTTACCCGGAGCCCTGCTGAATCGAAATCTTAAGGCATCCCATTCCATAGAAGAAACCGTAAAAAATGCAGACTTGTTGGTTATGGGGATTCCTTCCCAAAACTTTCGTGAGGTACTGGAAACTGCAAAACCTTTTGTGCGTCCTTGGATACCAATTGTGAGCTTATCCAAAGGTCTTGAGATGGGCACAAAAAAAAGAATGACCGAGGTAATTGAAGATGTCTTACCTGGGCATCCCGTAGGCGTACTTACGGGACCTAACCTTGCCAAAGAGATTCACAATGGTCAAGCGGCCGCGGCCGTAATTGCCATGGTGGATGAAGTTATTGCCAAAAAACTTCAAAGTGTTTTTAACTCGGGCTTATTTCGTGTGTATACCAATAACGATGTTGTTGGCTGTGAACTCGGAGGTGCCTTAAAAAATATTATGGCAATTGCCACGGGCATGGGTGATGGTGCCAATGCAGGAGATAACACAAGAGCAGCGTTGATCACCAGGGGGCTTTCGGAACTTACGCGCTTGGGAACAGCAATGGGTGGCAGAAGGAGAACATTTGCCGGCCTGGCTGGCATGGGTGACCTAGTGGCTACCTGTAGCAGTGCAAAAAGTAGAAATCGCCATGTGGGCTTTCAATTGGGGAAAGGCAAAAAACTAGCCGAAATTATTGAGGAAATGTCAGAAGTGGCTGAAGGTGTAAAAACAGCCAAGGTAGTTATGGAACTTTCTAAGGACTACAATGTGCACATGCCTATTTCTGAGGAAGTGTATAAGGTACTGTATGAGGGAAATACCGTAGAGGATGCCTTTAGGGGGTTATTGAAAATTGAAAGCGGCTCGGAGGCCGAACCTGGATAACAATTAAAGAAACACTAAACCGTTCTCTCAGATTTCAGATTGATTTACAAATTGAGGTTACTCAAGTTCAACTTACCTACTGGTCAACGGTAAACTCAATAAACTGATCTTCTACGCCAGCAAAACGTGAGTTCAGAATAAAATCCGGGCAATCAGAAGACCCAAATTCAAATGTTCCGCTATTAAAATGGGAGTACGCCCCTATTCGCTGTAATTCAACATCTACCTCCAACTCATACATTCCCGTGGTTGGATTAAATGGCAACAAGAACCAATTGGCAAATTGACCTTGTTGTCCTTTTTTGAAATCCAGATTGTTTTCAATAAAGATATTATCGGATAACAGCATGAGTAGTGCCGTATTATCACCTGATTCTAAATTCAAATCAACGGTCCTATCAAAAAAAGTGTTCTCCGAGGGCACTTGGGCAGTAAGTGTAAGAATGTCTCCTTGACTATAGGTATCTTCAAGTTGTGAAAGTTCCATGAGCATTGTCACATTTTCCTCTTCCCAGTTTTCTTCAACTACACAATCATCTTCACAATCGATTGCCATAAACGGTAAAATAAGCGATAAAAGGGCTAGGAGTTGTTTCATCTTGGTTAGTTTAGAACAGGATGCCAATTCTGGTATTTGGTTGTGTCGGTTTCAAGCCGAATCATCCGTAAGTTTACAAAAATAGATTCTTGACAGCTCTAGAACCGGGCTTCTGGGTACGCACATCGAAAATAGCACAGAATCAGACAAATACTGTACTCACCATTGGAAAAATTCCCGCCAAATCATTAATTTTGAGATATGGAAATGCTCCGAAATTACTTCAAGGGCTTTGGTGAAATCTCTCCAGAAAACATGGACTATTTGGTAAGTCATTGCAAAATCCGTGAAGTTCCTAAGGGTATGGAACTCATCAAACCCAAACAGGATGTGGATTCCATTTACTTCTTGGAAGAGGGCTTTCTGCATTACTACACTTACAATGATTTTGGGGAACGGGTCACCTTAAAGGTGGTAGAGCCCAATTATTGCTGGACTATTCTGGACAGTTTTGTCAACCATGTCCCTACGCGGGAGTATTGTGTGGCATTGAACCCAGTTCGACTTTGCGAATTAAAACGAGAAGGGTATTTGGCCATCAAATCGGAAAATCAGGAGCTCAGTAATTTTATTCAAAATATTACGGAACAGTTGCTATCTGCAAAGGTAATTGAAGCTAATAAAAAATCAAGCATGTCCATAGAACAACGCTATTTGGATTTGCTGCACAACCATCCCAAAATGGTCCAAGAGGTTCCCGTACAAATCATTGCCTCACTCATAGGTACTTCCCGAGAGACCTTGCACCGTATCCGCAGAAAACTTGCTGCTGCTTAGGATTCAAAAAAATGTTAATGTGTCAAATGACACAGATTTTTCATGAGTAAGATTCGAATTTTAAGGTAAATCTTAAAATAAAAACTTCAAAACAACTTCCGTCATGAAAAAAAATTCACGTATCCTGTTTGTTATGCTCTTTTGTTTTTTTGTGGGCAAAGGGGTTTCACAGAAGAAGCAATTTAATCACACCGTTACCATCAACAATACCCAAGAGAATGTATGGAATGCTCTTTTGGATTATTCCAGTTTTAAAATGTGGGATAGCAACATCGTGGATGTTCGTTGTCCCGATGAACTAAAAAAGAGACAAAACTGTCAGGTTATTGTTGAATCTGGGCAGATTTATGAGGTTGAAATCGTAGACATTGTCGATATGGAATCCTATACACTTCGGTACGACCTTCCCACGGGCACGCTCTACATGCAACGAACCCTTAAGGCCGGTTCTCCTACGGAGCTTTCCGAAACCGTCTGGTATCGAGGAATTTCCCAAAAAACCTTTGAACGATACAAGGGTACGGATTATGAAGCGTCCCTCGAGAAAAAATGGAGTGGGTTTAAAGACTATATGGAAAAACCTACACAAAATGGAAAATAGGTATTGATACCGCATATGATTCTCAATTAAAAGCCAGGACCTAGTCTTGGCTTTTTGTTTTGGTAAACACTCATAAAACACTTGCCGTCTTCTACCCAACGGTATTTATAGGATATAATTCCAACATCTAAAGATACACCCAAAAACCCCTATCAAACCGTAGCCTGTATCTGCGAACCCAAACCGGCCATCCATTAAACAGCATCCTTTAGCAGTTAGCCTGTTGGTAAGTTTATCCGAATTTAAACTTAAAAAATTATGAAACGCTTTAATCTACTTTATGCACTTACCTGGGTGCTTTCCTTAGTCTTGGTTTCCATTGGAGGAGAACAGTGAAGGCGTTTCTGATTTTGAATTCTCTGATTTGACTTTTGACCTCGAAACCAATAATTTGACCTTTTCCTACAGTTTAACCGTGGATGGGGATAATAATGGTACAGGAAACGAACTCAATATTTCGGGAACGGCAGATGTTATTATCTTGGAGGATGAAGATTAAGTAAACCAATCTTAAACAACATATTACAACGGTAGAATCATTTTGATTTTGCCGTTATTTTTTTGGGGATACATCCAAAATGTCTTCAATAAAGATATTGGTTTCTTTTTTTACCGCATCCAAATCCTTGGAGGTAATGGAAGAGGCCATCACATGGTCGCCTACATCTGGAAAAGCAACTTTCTGTTTAAGCAGAGATGGCGTTCCTAATTGGTCAAACATTTCCAGCATAGCTGGCACTGAGACTACGTTGTCTTGTATAGCATCATTTTTATAAAAATAGCCCATAAACACGGGCTGTGTCACTTCGGCAAAAGTTTCCGACGTCATGGTTTGGTCCACCAAGGCTTGTAGGTGGGTCAAGGCTTCAACGCGATACTTTGTGGTCCAGTATTTCTTTTTTATCGCACTGGCTTCAAATTCATGGTAATCACCCTGCTTTACCATTCGGGCCAACTGCAAGCCCCAAGGTCCGGATAAAACTTTGGCACTTTCATCATAGATTTCAATATTGGGGGAATACAGAATCAATCCTGCTATATCCTTATCTCCACCAGCCAAGTGAAGTGCCAAGGTACCCCCTGTCGAGGTAGCCATAAGAATTACTTTGTCCCCTAGTTGTTTTCCAATGGCTATGGCTTCTTTGGCAGAGGCAATCAAATCATTGGCGGTCAAGTTCAGCATGGGTTCTTTTTCCCGAAGTCCATGACCCGCCAAGCGAGGCAAATAGAGATTGCATCCATAGCGTTTGGCTGTTTCTACATGCAAGGGGTCTCCTTCTTCTTGACTTGCTGACCAACCATGTAGATATACAATACTATATTCCGTTTTTTGCGGAATGCTATCGTACCATAAAATTCGAGCCTCATTATCCTCTTTTATGTAGAGAATACTTTCTTCCCTTGTTCGTATCATGTCATCCAGGGCCATCAAATCTGAAGAAACAGTAGGTAATGTGGTATCCAAATCTGGTTTCTCTACTTTCGGGCCTACAAAATAAGCTACTACCAGGAGTAGTATCAGCACCAAAATTCCTTTAAGGACTTTTTTTAAGCGTTTCATGCGAATTATTACGTCAGTCAGTTTTTCATAAAATGATGATACCCTAAATATACTATTTTAGTAAAACGTACTTTTAATTCATCGATGACTAAACTTAAAACCCTCCTAACCTACCTCGGACCTGGTTTGTTGTTTGCCTCCATGGCTATTGGAACATCCCATTTGGTGCTATCTACTAAAGCTGGGGCCCAATATGGTTGGGTCATGGTGATTCCCATTATACTGGCCAATGTCTTCAAATATCCCTTTTTTGAATTTGGCATTCGGTATACCACCGTTACTCAAAAAAGTCTTATTGAAGGTTACCTGCATATGGGAAAGGGATATTTATGGGTGTATGCTTTTGTCACCTTGGTATCTACCTTTACCATTTTGGCTGCCTTATATATTGTCACTGCAGGACTTTTTATGAACTTATTTCAATTGAATACCTTGGACATCGGCCTAGTTTCCTTGGGACTATTTGCTTTTATAAGTGGCATTCTCATCATTGGTCGCTATAAATTTTTGGAGGATTCCTTAAAAGCAGTGATTACCATACTTTTTATTGCCCTGTTGGTCACTACGTTCTTGGTCATTCAAAAAGGGCCTGTAACCCCTATTCCCAATTATAAAGCTCCTGAAATTTTCAATGAGGTAGGCATTCTCTTTTTAATCAGCTTAATGGGATGGATGCCAACCGCTGTAGAGGCTTCGGGATGGGTAAGCCTCTGGAGTATTGAAAATCAGAATGCCCAAAAGAAAAGACCATCTTTGAAAATTGCCCTACAAGAATTCAATTTGGGCTATATCCTTACCGGGGTCCTGGCCATTTTCTTTTTGATTATTGGCTGGCTTACCCTATATGGTACGGGAACTGAACTGAGTGGTAGTGCGGTTGTATTTGCAGACCAGGTCATTACTTTATTTACGTCCCATATTGGGGATTGGACGTATGGTTTAATTGCCATAGCTGCTTTCGCTACCATGTTCAGTACCTGTATGACAGCCCACGATGCCGTTACACGGGTGAGCATTGATGTATTAAAGAAACTATCCCCAACCACTTCAGTTTTTCGAAGCAAAAAAGCTTTTGCCCTTGGAATTATTCTTTTAGCTCTTGTGAATTGGACTGTAATTGTTGCCTTTGGTGCCAATATGGGAGATTTGGTAGCGCTGGCCACTTTTGTATCCTTTGTTATGGCACCCCTGGTAGGCTGGATGAACCTCAAAACGGTATTGGGGAAAGATATTCCTAAGGAACAACAACCTAAAATGGGACTTAAGGTTCTTACCTATTTAGGAATTGTTTTCCTCTCTTTATTCGCGCTATATTACTGTTGGCTTCTTATGAGCTAATCACTCATTAAAAAGTAAGTTGTCGTTCAAAACCACAATAAGAGACCTTTGGTTTTTCTTGTGCAGGACTTCCAGACAGTATACGCCATTGGTACAATTGTTAAGAATCTTTTGCTCTCCATACCCAACGCTGTAAAGTATATTGGATTCAGGTACGCCTTTTTCAATCAAATACCGCTTGATGGCATCTGACCTTCCTTGGGTAAGCCTGAAATTGGTACTCCCCCCTCCTCTACTATCCGTATGGGTTTCAATTCGTAGCTGAGCAGAGGGAAAGTTTTTGACAAACTCCACTACCTTATCCAATTCTGGGGCAATACTTGCATCTACACTTGTTTGGCCTCTTCCAAAGAAAAACTTCCGAAGTTTCACCACTTTTTGACCTTCTTTTTCTTCTATTAAATCATCATATAGTGAAATATCCAAATTGAAGTCATTGTTTCCTATATTTTCCAATTCAGATTCAACCAGCTTTTGCTCATAGGTAGAAAAGCGGTTTTTTGATGCTAAAACGGTCACTTCGGATTGCCACGGAACTTCAACACGATACTGTCCGTTTTCATTGGATTTGGTTTCTTTGATAACATTTCCATCAGAATCCAGAAGCACTATAATTGCATTGTCTACACGTTCGGTGGCATTGTATGTTTTCACCACCGTACCTCTTAAGGTTATTGTTTTTAAACCAGGTTTTTCAGCTACTTTGAATCCATAGATATCATCATTCCCCTTGCCTCCTTTTCGGTTGGATGCGAAATAACCCAGCAGGCCTTTTCCTTCATTTCTGATAATCATACCAAAATCATCATACTCTGAGTTTATTCCAGACCCCAAGTTGACCGGGATGCTATAGGTATTGTCAGATTCTATGGAACTCTGATAAATATCCATTCCGCCAAGTCCGTAGAAAATATCAGAAGCAAAATAGAGGCTGTTTTCAAAAATGTAGGGGGATATTTCATTTCCCGAGGAATTGATGCGAGGGCCTAAATTCACAGGAGCCGACATAACCTGCCCATTATTTGTAGACACGTAGTACAAATCTGTACCGCCATAACCAGTACCAAAATCGGCTGCAAAATAGAGTCTTCCTGAGGCTTCATCATAAAATGGATAATAAAACGACGTGCTTAAATCTCTCAGTAAGAGCTGCGGTTTTTGATTTTCCTTAAGTATCATTTTGGTTATGGAAAGGGCATTTTTCCCTTTTTCATCAAAAACAAGTTCTCCATCATCCATGTTGGAAGCCACGTAAAAAACCGTATTCAATGTATTTCCATAGAAAGGAGTGGCTTTATGGTAATTAGAGGCTGGAATACCCGTAAACACCTTTGCTTTGTCTATCTGACCATCATCGAGAATATCAGCTTGAAAAATGTTCAAATACCCCTCTCCTGCCGGGGCATATTGCTTCCTTTTATCTTGAGACCTGCCACTTGAGAAAAGTACATTACTGCCATAAAAGGCGGGAGAAAAATCAGATTGGGCGCTATTGGCCTTTACATTAAAAATCTGATAATCCAATCCTTTCGCTTGAGCTTGGTCTTTTAAGATGGATATATTGAACTCCATATTTTCCAATACTTCCTTGGAAAACAAACCTTGTTTACTGGCCAATAAAGAATCTACCTTTTTAAAATTTGCCTGTACCGAAAAACTTTGCAACATCTTGTTGAATTGCAAATTGGTCATCAAGGTGTCCTTGGCATAGACTTCCAAGTAGATTTTGGCTGCTTTATCAAATGCATTCGTTTTGTAATATGAATCAGCTAGATTTAACTGCTGTTGGATATTTAGATAGGTTCCCTTGGCCAATTGTTGTTCGTATGAAGAAATGGCTTGTTTATAGGCGTATTGAAAAAAGTAGTCATCACCTTTTAGTCTCTTCCCTTGACCGAAGGATAGTTGGGCCATTAAACAAATGACCAATACCACAAATATGTTTCTGTTACGTCCCATTTCAGAAAAATCTTGGTGAATCAATTTGTTTTGGTTTTCCCTTAGGCAGTTTATCCTTTTTACCAGATTTACTTCTATTTCCACCTCCTCCTCTTCCGAGATAGAACTTTAGTATTGCTTCATGCGAGCCCCCGCTAAAATCTGCGAGACCATTGGTGTTGTAATCATAGGTATATCCAATAAATATCGAATTGGATATTTGAAAACCCGCCAAACCACTTACGGCATTATCAAATCGATAGGATCCACCTAAGGTGAACGCATCCAAAAACTGAAAGTTTGCAGACACGTTTACATTTACTGGAGCTCCTTCCAAGTAATTGACCAAAAACGCTGGTTTGAATTTAGTTCTTTCCGAAAGATCAAAAACATATCCTCCAATAAGCGTAAACTGCATATTATCCTCAACTACGGTCGCCACTTCATCATTATAAAGACCGTTGGTCAAAAAGTTTGGAACAGACAGTCCGGTGTACCAGTTATCCTGATAAAGAAATAATCCTGCACCCACCGTAGGATAAAAATTATTGATATTCTCGCCGGTTGTGGCAGGGTCATTGGGGTCAAAGAAGTTTCCTTCCGAAAAATCCAAGTTCAAAAGCGAACCTCCTCCAGAGAGACCAAAGGATAGTTTTGTGTCGTTAGACAGGTTAATTTGATATGAATATGAAATTGTGATGAAGGTTTGGTCCGAAGGCCCAAGCGCATCATTAACAACGTTAAGTCCTAAACCTGTTTTTTCATTTTGGAAGGGAACATTTACTCCAAATCTCAAAGTTGTAGGTGCCCCTGGCACATCAACCCATTGCGCTCTGTACAATCCAGAAACATCAGCTGTTTCCACTGTGCCCACATAGGCTGGATTAAAACTTCCAATGTTGTACATATATTGGGTATATTGAGGTTCTTGTTGTGAGAGACAAAGCTGTATGAACAATAAGAAAACAATAGTTGCGTATCTGGCCACTCTTCCCATTTCAATCACTTCCATTCCCTATCGTATAATTTGTATCCATCCCCTTTGAGCTTCGGTACCGTTTCCTAAATCTAGAACATAGAAATACGTCCCCAAGGGAAGTTGTCCATTGTCCCCTGTACCGTCCCATGAGCTATCATATCCATTTGCCTCAAACACACTATTGCCATATCGGTCAAAGACTTCCAATCTATTATTAGGAAATTCGTTGTTAGGGTCCACAAAAACCAAGGTATCGTTTACGCCGTCCGAATTTGGGGAAAATATATTGCACAACGTACCTGGTTCGGAACATGGGCTTTGTATTACATCAAAAGAAACCGAAGCGGCATCATTAAAAGGATTGTTATCAGAAGGAAAAGCCGAATTGATGCGTACCGTATTGGATAGTTGCCCAACTACAAGCACCCTTACCGAAATTTGTAGGGTAATAGGGTCTTCCTCTTCGCCTGTAAGTTCAGGAATGGTCCAAAGTCCAGTGACATTATCATAACTTCCCAAAGATGGTGTATCAGAAATGTATTCAAATCCCGAGTCGGCTCCTATCAAGTCACTAATCACGATATCCAAAACACGTGATTGAGAGGCATTTTCAAGAGTAATGGTAAATGTAATGGTCTGTCCTAGCAATGAGGTATTATCATCCACCTCCTTCAAAACACCCAAATCAACAGGGTCTGGATTACATGCAGGAATCAAAAAAGGATCACAAGCATCAAGAGGGTCCGTATCAGTTTCAGGGATAGCCGTCGTACTTGGGTCGTCACGCACCAAAACCTCTTCACCATCCGTCAATCCATCTCCATCCGTATCGGGATTATTGGGGTCCGTTCCCAAATCCACTTCTTCACTATTGCTCAGTCCATCGCCATCGAGGTCTTCAATACAACTGCTTACAGAGATAGTGACTTGTACCGAACTATTTACACATGGCGCAATGGCCCCATTTGTAGTAAATTCAAATTGGTAATCCCCTGCTGGCTGCCCTTCAAAATCCACAATGTTTTCAGCAGCAACTGAAACGGCTCCACCCATGGGTTGAGATAAAATCGTCCAAACTCCCACATCTGCACCAGTTAGGGTATTGTCCAAATCAATTTGGGTGGGTCCGCCATTTCCTGCTACGTTACAGGCCTCCGTATTTTCTGAGGTACCGGGGGAAGGATTATTATTTATGGTAGCTACCACCTCCGTTCTTGCAGAGGTACAATCGTTTAAGGTCGCTTCAACAAAGAAAGATGTGGTCGCTGAAATATCAGGAGTTTCAAAAGATGTTCCTGTAGTCAAAATAGCTCCTCCAACGGCCTGATCATACCAAAGCAACAAAGCACTGTCATCTGTGGTGGCACTTAGGGTAACCGTACCTGGACCGCAACGTGAGCCCGGAGTTGTTGTCTCAACAGAAGGTGTAATATTTCTTGTTAAGGTGATTGTTAGAATTGGACTGGCACATAGGTTGACCTCATCATAGAAAAAACCGAAATATGAAGCCGCGGCAACTACATTACTATCAATAAAAGCAGCAGTGTTGGTTATATCCGAGTCCAAACTCCAGGTCAACACACTCCCTGCCGGAGCCGTATTGGTTACATAATCATTTAAATCTGCAACCACTACATCACAAAACTCAGTAGGTTGTGAAGCGTCCAATGCTGGAGCAATATTTCCTGCATTACACTGTGCGTTGGTTATCTGAACAAATAAAAACGAACATACAAGAAAAAATATCCACTTGGATGGTGAGTAATATTGAGAATTTTCGCTTTTTTTTTGAGGTATAGGCAACATGACCCAGAGCTAAATTATATAGAAACTATCTCACTATTCGTGGTTGGTATCCGACAAAATCAATATTACTAAAAAAAGGAGGATTCGCCCAAAATTGTGGTCTAAATCTACGTTTCTTGGTTAAACTACCTGAATGCAATCTTCATAATTTTTTAAATCGCTGCTGATTCCGTTTGCATTCCAGAATCAATTTTACGCACCAAAGCTTGCAATACTTTTCCAGGACCTACTTCAACAAACGATGTCGCGCCGTCTTTTACCATATTTTGAACGCTTTGCGTCCATTTTACGGGTGCTGTCAATTGCGCAATAAGGTTAGCCTTGATTTCTTCGGAATCATTTACTGCTGATGTGGTCACATTCTGATAAATTGGGCAGGTGGGCGTATTAAAGGTAGTTGCTTCGATGGCTGCTGCCAATTCTTCGCGTGCTGGTTCCATAAGTGGAGAATGGAAAGCTCCTCCAACGGGAAGTAACAAAGCTCTACGCGCTCCTGCTTCTTTTAAACTTTCACATGCCGTGTTTACCGCATCTATCTCTCCGGAAATGACCAATTGTCCTGGGCAGTTGTAATTCGCTGCTACAACAATACCTGGTGTTTCAGCGCATATCTTTTCTACGACTTCATCATCCAAACCTAAAACTGCTGCCATCGTACTAGGTTTTAATTCGCATGCCTTTTGCATGGCCATCGCTCTTTGTGAAACCAACTTTAGGGCATCTTCAAAATCTAGCGTGTTATTGGCTACTAGGGCAGAAAACTCGCCTAAAGAATGTCCGGCAACCATATCAGGATTAAACGTATCTCCCAAAACTTTGCTCAAAATCACCGAATGAAGAAATATAGCAGGCTGAGTTACTTTGGTCTCCTTTAATTCCTCAACAGTACCTTCGAACATGGTATCGGTAATGGAAAATCCCAAAATATCATTTGCCTGTTCGAAAAATTCTTGTGCCAGGGGGTAGTTTTCATATAAGTCTAAACCCATTCCTACAAATTGGGCTCCCTGTCCGGGAAAAACATATGCCTTCATCCGTGTTTATTTAGTTGGTTGCAAAAGTAGGGATATTTTGGCAGGCTTTACTCCTTAAACCAACTCGCATATTTTACATAGTTGTTAGCGATTCTGTCGATTTCTCCGGACATTAATTCAGGACTTACATCTTTTATCTTTTTGGCGGGCATACCTGCATAAATACTTCCTGCTTCAACATGGGTTCCTTTGATTACCACTGCACCTGCAGCTATAATTGAATTGCTTTCTACTATACAATCATCCATAATAATGCTTCCCATGCCTACTAGCACATTATCTTTAATGGTACAACCATGCACAATGGCATTGTGACCAATGGAAACGTTATTTCCGATATCCGTAGGGGATTTTTGATAGGTGCAATGCACCACAGCTCCATCTTGGACATTTACCTTGTTTCCCATTTTTATGTAATGCACATCGCCACGAAGTACCGCGTTGTACCAGATACTACATTCATTTCCCATGGAAACCTCTCCAACGACGACCGCATTTTCGGCAATAAAACAGTCCCTTCCTATTTGAGGGGTTTTGCCCCTAACTGGTTTTACAATCATATTTCTTTATTGAAAATAGGACAACAATGTCGATTTTCTTGATGCTGATACAGATAGCTCCTTGCCATTTGACAATACTACACTTCCGCCTTTTCCTTTTCTATAACGTACTACCTCACCAACATTGACAAGATACGATTTATGGATACGGGCAAAAGGATATTCCGATAAGATTTCTTCAAAGTATTTCAAGGTCTTGCTGACCAATATTTTTTTGTTCTCCAAATAGATTTCGGTGTAATTGTCATCGGCTTTGCAAAAGAAAATATCAGCCACATCAAGGACTTGAAAACCATCTTGCTGTGGTACTGTAATCTTACCTTCTGCTTTGCTGGATTTTGCCTTCAACACCTGACCTTCCAATGCATTTTCCTTTTTTCTGATATCTGCAACATAGTTCACCGCCTTAATCAGCTCGTCTATATTTATCGGCTTCATTAAATAATAAGCAGCATGGCTGTTCAGCGCATCCATGGCATATTGATTGTAGGCCGTTACAAAAACTGTTTCAAAAGTCCGGTTGGGAACCTTATCCAATAGGTCAAAGGCATTGCCGAATGGCATCTCTACATCCAAAAAAACCAAATCAGGACCATGTTTCTTAATCAGTTCCAATCCTTCTGTAATGTTGGAAGCTTCACCCAAAACTTCTATCGCCGGGCAGTACTTCTTCAAATAGTTTTGAAGTATCTCCCTGCTGGTAGCTTCATCTTCAACTATGACTGTACGTAATCCGCTCATTGTTTCTTTAGTTTTAAGATAACCTTGGTTCCGGAGCCATCACTTTTTAAATCATTCACTTCTACCTCAATTTGATTGCCGTGCATCTCATTTAATATGTCCAGACGTTTTTTGATGTTGCCCATCCCTTTGGATTTTTGCTTTTTCTGGTGCTGTGTCTTAAGCTTTGCCGATTTTTTCCTACCGATTCCATCATCAGTAATCTCAATTTTCAGAGTGTCGGTATCCATGGAATCCATTTGGATATGAAGTAGTCCCTTTTCTTCTTTGTAGCGAAGCCCATGCCATATTGCATTTTCAATATAAGGTTGCAATAACATAGGAGGTATGTGGAAAGCTTCTACATCTATGGCTGAGTCTATATCAATCTTATAATCAAACTTATCTTCAAATCGTGAATGTTCCAGTTTAACGTAGAGCTCCAGTAACTCCAACTCTTTTGATAAGGAAATAAAATCTTCCTCTGAGTTTTCCAACACACTGCGCATCAAGACCGAAAACTCACTTAAAAATCGATTGGCACTTCGTTCATCACTTTTTGCGATAAAGTTGTTTACCGAATTCAATGCATTGAATATGAAATGAGGATTCATTTGTGTTCTTAGCGATTTTAATGCCAAAAGATTATTAGCCAATTTCTGCTGTTTGTTGCTCCGGTAAAAGAAAAATGCAGTTGAACCCAACAATAGAATTCCCATAAGAAGCGAATAAATAATCCATTTTTGGCGCTTACTCGTTTCTTCGAACAACTGCTGTTCCGTTAAGGCCAAATCATACTTGCTTTGAGACAATTGCCGTTCTTGTTCCAAGCTTGAAATTCGATTCTGACTCGTGGCTATCTCCCGATTAAAGCGTGCCGCGCTGGAAATCTCTTGTTCTTTTCGGATATAAAGACTATCTACTACAGCCACATAGCTTTGATAGGATTCCAAAGCCTTGGTAAAGTCGCCTTTATAGCGATATACTTCAGATAATTTTCGAGTTGCATCCTTTTGTACGACCAAGTCATTTTCAGTGTCTGCTTCTACGATACTTTTTTGCAAATAAGGTATGGCTTCATCAAGTTTGTTTTGAGCAATGTAGGCGTTGGCGATCTTGTAATTAATGCGCTGGGCCGTAATGCTATCCCTACTTGTCTCTGAAACGAGCTCTTTATTCGTCTCCTTTTTGGGCAGTTGTTCCAACTCATCCAAACTTTGTTTTCGCAGCTGGATTTCTTCTTCAAACCTATTTTTGTCATTATAAAAATCAGCTACCTTTTCATTCTCCTTGACTACCCTTTCTGGTGCAGAGCTTCTGGAGAGGCTCAGTGAATTCGCATAAAAACCTTCTGCTTCAAGAACCTTGTTTTGCTTAGCAAAACTGTCACCAATTTTTGAGTTCAAGTCTATTATTTTGGATGACAGTTGATTCTTTTCCGCAACCTTCAGACCTTCGCGATAAAAGTCTTCGGCTTTGCCAAAATCAGATAATGCATTGTATGCGTCCCCGAGGGTTTCATAAAGTTCAACGCGTTGTGAGGGAACAAGATTCTTTGCATCAATTAATGGGGTTAACTCAGCTTCTGCTTTACCAAATTCCTTGTTTTTTACATAGGTTCTGGCCAAAAGTAGTGCGGTCTTTGTTGTTTTTCTTGCTGCAAGTGCATCCCTAAAATTGGTAATGGCCAAATCATATTGCTGATGGTAGGAGTAGATTTCCCCCAAAGCTGTAAGTGATTCGGAAAGTTCTTTTTTATTGCCTCTTTTCCCCAAATCCCCTATCGATTTGGCAATAAAGTCAATACTCTTTTCCAAATCCGTCTGCTTGTAGTAAAGAGCTGAATCCAGAAATCTTTGATGATTCAAACTATTCCGAGAGGCTCTCTTTTTGTATACTGAACTTTCTACAGTTTCGGTATAATCCTCAACTAAAACATCAATATCCTCACTAGAGGTAATACGATGCTGAACAGTTTCAAATTCTGGGCTTTCGAAAATAATGATATCTCCAATGGCAGCTTTTATTTTAAACTCTCCAAAGGCATTAGTGAGGGTATACTCTCCCTTATCCGTAGAAACTTCAACCCCACTTATAGGATTGTAGTTTTCCTTGCCTTTTACGGACCCTTCAATAGTAAGGGGAGGCCTAGTGGAGTCAAGTTGACTCCATGCCGGGGTAAGGGAAAACAGCAGTACTAACAGTATGTATGTTGTTTGTTTCATCTTTCGAACACCCTGTAAACTTAGTTCATAATGCTGGGTTTAAAAAATGGTGCCCTATTGGAAAAGGGCTGAAAATCCTATCAATTTCATGCATTACACAATCAACTGGACCGTTCACTCATTCACTGTACCCATTCCCTCATTAGTGATTTTTATCCGTAAAGCTTAGAAATACTTTTAACCCAACAATACACTGTCAAAAGACATGAAACAAGTAAGCCAAAAGAGATTCAGAAAATTCATTTTAATCCTTTCCCTAGGGTTTTTGGGGTTATTCATTTTTAGAATCATACATGATTATAATTCGGATTCCCAAAACATCCAGATGGATCATCAAATGATACTGTTTGAAAAGTCATTGGAATTTGATGGTAGAAAAAACTACGCGTCAATTAAGTATAAGGGTCCAAACCCATCTTCATCCAATCTAGACCAGAAGTATGAAAAGATTGCCAACATAGATGCAATCAGCGGTCAATTTGAGACTGAAGAAAGTAAGGTACGGGATGAAATTCAAAAACTGAGTGCACTTATCCAATTTGAGAATAAAAATGGAAATGAAGGTCATAGAAGATTGGAACTCGTCATTGGGGTTCCTCCCAAAAACTTTGACCGTCTATTTCAGAATCTAACCAAAATTGGAAAAATACAATCCAAAGAAATTACAAAAAAGGATAAAACCAATGAGTACAAGGAACTGAATGCCAAAAAATTATCTCTTGAAAAAACAAAGACTTCCTTGGAAAACCTTAAATCCAAAAGTGGAAAAATAAATGAATACATGCTCTTGGAAAATAGGATTTTGGAGATTGAGCAACAGCTTCAAGAATTGGGTGTAAGTCTTGGAAGTTTTGACGATGAAAACGAATTCTGTACCATAAAATTCACCCTTACCGAAGGGACAATAATCCAAATGGGGCTTCTGGAACATGTTACGAATGCCTTGGTATGGACCATCGAATTTTATATTAAAGTATTGGCTAGCTGTGCTTTTATGGCGTTGGTTGCCTATCTCGTAGTATTAGTTATCGAAAAATTGAAATAAAACAATAGTAAACAATTGAAATCATGAAACACGCGAAATATTTTTTATCAGGAATGGCCTTATTTACGTTCACCTTAGGAAATCTATACGGATGTAGCATTAAATCCGGTTCGACTGACAAAATTGCTTTGACCACAAATTACATCGCTGAAAAACCAGCGAAACATTATGTAAAACTCGCCTTGTTGTTGGATACCAGCAACAGTATGGATGGACTTATCAATCAGGCTAAATCCCAACTTTGGGACATTGTAAACGAATTTACCTATGCACGTTGTGGAAATGAAGCCAGACCTTCCCTTCAAATTGCCTTGTATGAGTACGGAAATGATAATCTTTCGGCCCGTGAGGGATACATTAGACAGGTTTTAAGCTTTAGCAGTGATTTGGATGAAATTTCTGAAAAACTCTTTTCGTTGACTACCAATGGGGGCGAGGAATTTTGCGGCGAAGTCATCCATACTTCTTTGAAACAGTTGGATTGGGGGAAAAACGCTGATGATTTAAAAATGATTTTTATAGCTGGAAATGAACCTTTTACCCAAGGTAAATTGAATTATAGGGATGCAGCCCTCAACGCCAAAGAAAAGGACATTATTGTAAACACCATTTTCTGTGGAAACTACCAACAGGGGATTTCTACAAAGTGGAAAAATGGAGCGACAATTACAGGTGGAGAATATATGGCCATTGACCATAACCGACAGGTTGTACACATAGACACACCATATGACGATGTAATTATCAAACTAAATACACAGTTGAATAATACGTATATCTCCTACGGGTCTTTAGGAGCGGCAAAAGTGGCATCCCAAGCTACGCAGGATTCCGAAGCCTATAAAGTAAACAAAGGTGTTGCCGTAAAGCGCTCGGTGAGCAAAAGTTCAAGGCTTTACAAAAACTCCAAATGGGATTTAGTTGATGCCGTAGAAGAAGCCGAAGTACAATTGGATGAAATCAAAGAAGACGATTTGCCCAAAGAGCTACGCGGAAAATCTGAAAAGGAAATGAAAGAGTATATCGAAAATAAAAAAGAAGAGCGAAAGCGGATTCAAAAACAAATTCAGGATTTGAATGTTAAGCGCGAAGCCTACATCGCCAAAAACCAAAAAGAAGAAAAAGGAGAGTTGGAAGATGCTCTGCTGAACGCAATTAAAAATCAAGCGGCTAAGAAGAACTATACGTGGGATTGATTGAATGGTTTAGCTGCTGAAAAATGGTCCGTTGGTAACAGCGGGCCATTTTAATTATTCGCTGCCGGGCAATAACAATCATATCGTTTTTCCTGATCACTCTGACCAAAGTCATACCCCAAAGTGATTTGATGAAAACCGCCATTGTCAAATCGAATATCTCCTGATTGATAGGAATAGTTATACGAAACCAGGAAATTCTTGTAATTAATCCCTACAATGGGCGTAAAAAGTTGTAAACGTTGCTCGCCAAAACTACCATCTTGTTGAAACTGTGCCCCATCAAAGCTCCTACGGTACGATAATCCACCCCAAATGGTACCGAACTGTACATCTCGATATACTTTTGCATTAATGTCAACCGTTGCTTCTTCAGTAAACTCTGTTAACTGCAATAAAACAGAAGGTTCTATCCGAGTTTTTCTCCCAAAAACATATCCGACCGAAAACAGATACCTTCTTAGGTTATCTACTCGGGGTACTACGAGATTATCAGGATCATCAGCCCTTCCAATACGGTATATCTCCCGTGTGGATGCCAGTACATTTAATATTGTGAAATGCGAATAAAATTCTCTGAAGTTATAGGATACGCCTAAATCAACATTGAAATATGAGCTTGTAATCTTAGAACCGGCAATAGCTGGGTCAAAGGCGACCGACCTAAACTCGGTTTCATCCACGCTACTTAATAGTGCCGTGCCACTTAGTCCAAAAGAAAGCTGATTTAAAGTTCTAAAATCACCGGCTAATTGTAAATGGTGCGCATACGTGAACTTAAAACCGGTTTGGGAATGAAAGCCATTGGCATCATTGAATATAATGCCGCCAATACCACTTTTCTCACCTACCCTGGCATTGATGTTTAGTGTTTGTAGATTAGGCGCATCTTCCACATCAAACCACTGTTGTCTTGCCGTTAAACGAATCTTTGTGCCCTCACTAATACCAGCCATGGAAGGATAAACCAAATAATAATTATCGGCCAAATAGTCGAAATATACGGGAATACCTTCTTGAGCTTTTGATGTAAAGACACAACAGAAGAGGACGAAGGTTGATAGTATTAAACAGCGTCTCATGTAACGATTGGGGCTATGGTTGATATATATAGGCAATCAAACATTTCTATAACGGTATATGCGATACATTATTATGTCGCTTGTCCTTCATCTTTTACTTTGGTATTTTTGTATAAATTCTGAGCTATGAAAGAATACAACATCACGGTCATACAAACCAATAACCCCAAAATATTAAAGTTTGAGGCGAATCATTTCTTAGTAAAAGGGAATTATGAGTTCAAAAACATAGACGATGCCAAACAATCACCTCTAGCACAGCAACTCTTCTATCTACCCTTTATTAAAACCGTTTATGTTTCTGGGAACTTTGTGGCCTTGGAGCGTTTTGATATTGTAGAATGGAATGATGTTAAGGGCGAAGTAGCTCAGCAACTGGTTGAATATTTAAATACAGGCCAGACCATCGTCAATGAGGAAGTTACTAATAAAAAGGAAGCTATCACGGTATATGCTGAGGTCACTCCAAACCCAGCTGTGATGAAGTTTGTGGCCAATAAGAAAATTGTACCCGCTATCTACGAGTTTAAAAATATTGATGAAGCCAAAGATTCTAAATTGGCCCAAGAGCTTTTCCATTTTCCTTTTGTAAAAGAGGTGTTTTTTGACGAAAACTATGTTTCGGTCTCTAAATATGACATGGCACAATGGGAGGATGTTACCCTGGAACTTCGTGAGTTTATTAGAAACTTCTTGGCCGAAGGAAAGGAAGTAGTTTCTGAAAAAGCTATGGAGGTAACCAAAAACTCTTCCAGTACCGCGGCGTTGGATAAAGAATATGATGACACATCCCTACAAATCATTGATATTTTGGAAGAATATGTGAAGCCTGCTGTAGCTAGTGACGGGGGTAACATTCTGTTTCAATCCTATGAACAGGATAGTAGAACAGTCAATGTAATATTACAAGGCGCCTGTAGTGGTTGTCCATCTTCTACATTCACGCTCAAAAATGGAATTGAAACCATGCTTAAAAATATGATGGGCGACAAGATTAATGAGGTAGTGGCCATAAACGGATAAACCCTGCCTATCTAACAAAATATGGCCGTTTTTCATTAACTTCAATAAATTTTAAAAACAGTAACCATGGCAGTTTTAAAAGTAATTGAAGTATTGGCAAATTCTGATGAAAGCTGGGAACAAGCAGCTAAAAATGCATTGGAACATGCCTCGAAGTCTGTAAAAAATATACGCTCCGTGTATATTAATGAACAGAGTGCCTCCGTAAAGGACGGAAAAATTGAAGATTACCGAGTAAACGTTAAAATCACCTTTGAAGTAAAATAGATTCCAAGGAATTACAAAAGTCCAAAGCGCCTATTTGGCGCTTTTTTTACTCTTAAGATGACGTATTGATGAATTTAAAGTTCGTATTCACACAATTTCTGTTTTTAATAGTGCTTGGCTGTACCCAAAAACCAAAAGAAGTGACCCACAAATACACAAACGACCTTGTCCACGAAACCAGCCCTTACCTATTGCAGCATGCCCATAACCCTGTGAATTGGGAAGCGTGGAAACCTGATGTTCTGGAACGCGCCCAAAAAGAAGACAAACTCTTGATTATCAGTATAGGGTATGCCGCGTGCCATTGGTGCCATGTTATGGAGCATGAATGCTTTGAAGATGAAGAAGTGGCCCAAATCATGAACGACACATTTATCAATATAAAAATCGATAGGGAAGAAAGGCCAGATGTTGATCAAATCTATATGGATGCCATTCAATTGATGTCCGGTCAAGGTGGATGGCCATTAAACATTGTGGCCCTTCCAAACGGAAAACCATTTTGGGGTGCCACCTATGTACCAAAAGAGAATTGGATAAAATCCTTACAACAACTATCCGAGCTTTATAAAAATGATCGTCCAAGAGTAGAAGAATATGCTAACAGTTTATCCCAGGGTATCACTGCTGTTAACCTGGTAGAAACCCAAGAAAACACATCAATTTACAATTTAGAACAGTTGGATAGTTCAATACAAAAATGGTCAGAGTCTTTTGACACCTATTTGGGAGGCTATAAAAGGGCTCCAAAATTTATGATGCCCAATAATTGGGAGTTTCTCTTGCATTATGCAAATTCTATCCAACCCAAGCTAATGGAATACGTGGATACCACCCTAACTAGAATGGCGTATGGTGGTATTTTTGATCATGTAGGTGGAGGGTTTTCAAGATATGCCGTAGATACCAAATGGCACGTCCCCCACTTTGAAAAAATGCTTTACGATAACGGACAATTGGTCAGTTTGTATTCCAAAGCGTATTCGGCAACCCAAAACGACCTGTACAAAGAAGTGGTGGAAAAAACCATTGATTTTGTGGTGGAGGAACTTAAGGACGATAACGGAGGGTTTTATTCCTCATTGGATGCCGATAGTTTGGATGAAGATGGACACTTGGAAGAAGGCGCCTATTATGTTTGGGATGAGGACGAACTTAAAAGAATTCTGGGTAACGATTTTTCGTTATTCCAAGAATACTATAACATCAACTCCTATGGTCTTTGGGAGGAAGGAAAATATGTTCTTATTCGAGATAACTCGGAGGATGAAGTCGCAAAAGCACAAAATATAGGGGTTACTGAACTTAAAGAAAGAATGGGTAATACACTCACCCTTCTAAAAAATGAGCGTTCCAACCGAGATAAACCTCGTCTTGATGATAAAATACTTACCTCATGGAATGGATTGATGTTAAATGGGCTTGTGGATGCGTACCGCTATCTCGGAAATCAAAAGTATTTGGCTTTGGCTTTGGAGAATGCCAGATTTATTGAAGAAAATATGATGCGTCCTGACCATTCCCTGTATCGGAATCACAAGAATGGAAAAAGTAACATCAATGCGTTCCTAGAAGATTATGCCTCGGTCATAGAAGCATTTCTCAACCTGTATCAAGTAACTTTTGAAGACAAATGGTTAAACCATGCCAAAGATTTACTAAGCTATTCCCAAGAACATTTTCTGGATAAGCAATCCAAGATGTTTTACTTTACTTCGGATAAGGACCAATCCCTAATCCGAAGGAGCATTGAAACCAGTGATAATGTTATCTCTGCTTCCAATTCGATAATGGCTAAAAATCTTCTAAAGTTTCACAAACTATTTCCTGACGAAGGATATGGTGAGCTGGCTACCGAAATGCTCCAAAATGTTCAAGTATATTTTGACGAAAGTGCTCAGGGGTATGCGAACTGGCTACACTTGGTGCTGTATGAGCGATTGAATTTTCATGAAATCGCCATTGTTGGGAAAGATTATGAACGAATAGGTAAAGAAATAAGAAAACAATACCTCCCCAACAGTATTTTGGTAGGCTCAGAAAAGGAAGGGAAATTGGATTTACTACAAAACCGGTATAACGAAGGTGAGACCCTAATATACGTCTGTATTGAAGGAGCGTGTAAACTACCCGTCAATACATCTGAAGCTGTATTTCAGCAGCTTAAAGAATAATATTATTCTAATCTGCCTAGTATTGTTTAGACCAAGAAGTTAGTTTTGCTTTGTAAGAAATCATGAAATTATGGAAGAGATAAAGAATCTAGAAAAGCATCTGGAAAACGCTATTGAGTGGTTTTGGGATTTTATTCCTAACCTCATACTGGCCATAATCATTTTAGTTGTTGGTTGGTGGATGGTACGATTCATTAATAAGTTGGTTGCCAAGTTCTTTGACAAAAAGGACTATGAACCCACATTGGAGAGTTTTATCCAAAGTTTTATTAATATCTCCCTCAAAGTACTCTTGTTTGTTGTTGTGGTCACGCAATTGGGCGTAAAATCCTCTTCCTTGGTCGCTATGATTGGTGCGGCAGGTTTGGCTATAGGACTGGCCTTACAGGGGTCTTTGGCAAATTTTGCCGGAGGCGTACTTATTTTGATTTTTAAGCCTTTTAAAGTTGGAGATTGGATTTCTGCCCAAGGTTTGGATGGAAGTGTCAAACAAATCACCATTTTTAGCACCAAACTGAACACTTTTGGAAATCAAATTGCCATTATTCCAAATGGTCAACTTTCAAATGGAAGCATTGTTAATTATAATGGTGAATCTAACCGAAGGGAAAACTATAAAGTAGGTATTGGTTATAGCTCTAACATCAAAGTTGCCAAGGATATTTTGTTGGCGATATGTGAGGAAGATGAACGCATTCTTAAAGATCCAGCTCCAGAGGTTTATGTGGATAGTCTTGGAGACAGTTCAGTAAATCTAACGCTGCGGTTTTGGGCACCCAATGATGTCTTCTGGCCCGCCCGTTTCAACGTTATTGAACAATCAAAGCTGAGATTTGATGAAGCAGGAATAGAAATTCCGTTCCCACAACGCGTGGTTCATGAAGGGGCTACGGATTAGTTTTCTTCCCCTGTAGTACAAAATCTTTAAGATAGTAGGGCTCAAAATACGCTACATCTTCAAATTGTTGTTTTTGGTATTTTTCATAAGCAATGCTCGCCATCTCATTTGCAGATGGTGTTAGGGAGGCATCAAATTCAAAGTTAGGGCACTCCAAGATTTCGTTACACTTTTTGGCTCCACTTCCCACAATATAGACCTTATCATAGACTGCAAATTCCTTGAAAGAATCCTCATCTATGATTTCTGCCCTGGTTTCACGAATCTCCTTATAGCCAGCATCATAAACGGCTGAATACACTTCCATGCGTCGGGCATCCAAAACTGGGATACTAATTTCATTTTCTCCTAGTTTTACCTGTCGGGCCATGCTTTGTAAGGTAGGAACCGAAATTAAAGGAATATCTAAAGAAAAACAGAGCCCCTTTGCCGCAGAGACCCCAATTCGCAAGCCGGTATAGGAACCAGGACCCTTGCTAACTGCAACAGCATCGAAGTCCGAAAAAGACAAGGAAGCCTCCTTCAAAACGTCTTCAATAAAAACATGCAGTTGTTCCGAATGGGAATATTCAACTGCATTGTTTTCTTTTAAAAAAATTGTTTTATCGTTTTCCGAAATACTGACCGAACAATTGGTTGTAGCGGTCTCTAAGTTTAGTACTAGGGCCATAGAGCCACAAAGATACTAGTTTAGTGTAAGTGGAATACCGTAAAAGAATTCCAAAATCTTAAGTCTAAAAATATGATTGTATTTTGTGCGTATCACATCGGCCTCAGCATTATCCAATCTCGATTGGGCCTGACTAAATTCAAACGAGTTCATGAGACCTACTTCAAAACGTTCTTTCGAATACTGGTATGCGGTTCGTCTGGCATCCAATGTTTTTTCAGCCGCGTGATAGGATTTTAGCGTAACGCCCACGTCCACATAAGCTTGATTTATTGAAGTCTCCAATTCTAGTTTCGTTTGCTCCAAGGAAAGTTTGGCGCGCTCCAAATCAATCTTTGCACGTCTTACAGAATTTCTAGTATTCCAACCATTGAAAAAGGGTATATCTAATCGAAAACCATAGGAAAGACCATCAAAACGATATAACTGTTCTGTAAAAGGTATCACTCTCGGATCTTCAAATGATCTTAAGTTTTGGTCCGAAAATCGGGTATTGTAGTTGATGAAACTACTTAACGATGGGAAATAAGCACCTTTGGATATCCTAACATCCTCTTCTGCCAGTTCAATATTGGTTTCCGATAGTTTTATATCATTCCTGAACCCAAGTGCCTTTGCAAAAATGCTTTTAGCAGAATTATTCAGAATATCTGAAGGTGGAATTTCATAGGTATCATCTGCTATATCAAAATTTTCATAATCCGTAATCTGTAGCAATTGGGCCAACGAAATCTTTGAAATGGTAACCAACCCCCTGTTATTGACAATCTGTTGTTCCTGGGTCGCGGCCGTAGCTTCAATTTCCAAGAGATCTCCGCGTGGAACCACTCCCGCTTCCACAAGCTCTTTTGTACGTTTCATATCCTGCTCTGTAACAGCATATTGGG
The DNA here is from genome assembly GCA_039191905.1 of Bacteroidota bacterium. Classification (GTDB taxonomy): domain Bacteria; phylum Bacteroidota; class Bacteroidia; order Flavobacteriales; family Flavobacteriaceae; genus Flagellimonas. Next base: position 260,165 of record JBCCXJ010000001.1, read on the forward strand.
CCTGTGACACTTTTAGTTGTTCTTTGTTGGAAAGTACATCCAAATAGGTTTGCGCAACATTCACTCGAATATCATCCTTAAGGTCTTCCAAACGGTATTGGTTGGATATGGCATTCAACTTGGCCCTATTCAACCTCCTATAATTTCTAAGACCATCAAAAAGAGTAACCGAGGAGGTCACATTCCCAATGTAGTTAAGTTGGGAATTTACAGGTTCTTGTGATGTTGGGTTAAAGGACAGTCCCAGGTCTTCCCTAAGTGTAGCGTCCCCATTTAAATCCGGTAACAAAGCCCCTACTGCATCCGACTTATCAATTTTTGCGTTTTCCAAATCGAGTTCGGTTTGTGCAACACTTAAATTGTTTTCCACTGCATATTCCACACACTCCTGCAATGTCCATTTTTTCAATTGGGCGTGAGATGATAGTACAGTAAATAAGGCTATAATTAGTACTAATTTATGTTTCATTCGTTTTTGATTGTATTTGTTCTAACTTCTGATTTAATTAGCTTCCTTCTATTCTCTTTTTATCGGAATCCTGTTTTATAGGCTCGGTTTTATTCCATTGCTTTACCTCATCTTCCTCATTTAACCCAGATAGAATTTCAATATTTATGCCGTCTGAGATACCGACTTCAATATCCCGTCTCTCAAATTTTTGTACTCCCGTAGCCACTTCCACATAGGGTTTATTGGTGTCTTTATCAAACTGGAGCAATGCTTCCGGTATAACCAGAATACTATCTTTCTTTTCTAGCGTAAGTGAGGCATTGGCACTATATCCAGCGCGAATCAGGACATCTTCTTTCACCGAAACATCACCTTCAATCTTGAATTGAACTGCACCTGATTCCTCTACACCTTTTGGGGCTATAAATTTCAACTTGGCCTCCATCTCCTGATCTTTTACCGCACCCAGAGTAATTTTTAAAGGCATACCTACCTCTAGTTTGCCTACTTCACCTTCGTCTACTTTGCCTTCAAAAATCATCTTCCCCAAATCCGCGATCGAAGCAATCGTAGTACCGTCATTGAAATTGTTACTTTGAATGACCTGGTCTCCTTCTTCCACAGGAATTTCAAGAATAGTACCATTGACTGTAGCTCTGATGTAGGTATTGGCACTAGAGGAACCCCCTGCCGAACCACGAAGAATAATTTGGTAATCGTTCTGCGCATTCTCCAGTTCCAGTTTTGCTTGATCAAAAGCCAATTGTATGTTCTGAAAATCTTGAGCAGAAACCACGCCTTTATCAAACAAAGCCTTGTTGCGATTGTAGTCCAACTGCGAATTTCCCAAGGCTACCTTGGCATTATTTACACGTCCTCTTGCCTGGTAAAGTGCTTGTTCGTTTGGAACTACTTTTATTGTAGCGATAAGATCTCCAGCGTTAACATCAGATCCTTCTTCCAAATAGATTTTTTCAATAATACCGGAAATCTGAGGTTTTATCTCAATCTCATCTTCTGGAATTACCTTTCCAGTAGCTACAGTTTTCTTTTCAATACTTGCTATGAAAGGGTTGTGCGTCTCAAAGTCTGTGACAGATTTGCTATTGCTTTTTATAAAAAATGTAGCAGCCCACAAAGCTCCCAAACCAAGTACACTAATTAGAGTCCATTTCACATATTTATTCATGGTGTATGATTATTTAATTTTATGTTCACCTTTTATTCTTCTCTCAGAGCATCAATTGGGCGGATACTCACCGCGCGTTGGGCAGGAATTAAGCCTATTAAAATACCAAGAATGAGCATGAGTATCATAGAGCCCAAAACATAGGGTATTGGAACCGTGGGGTTGGTATAGGGGAAATCTCCACCTGAGTTTTCTACAATATTGCCAATTAATGCCAATGTACCAGCCCCTGCAATAATTCCGATTACACCTGCCAAAAGTGTTAATACTAACGCCTCAAGCACAATTTGATTTCGTACTTCCGATGGTGTAGCCCCCATGGCCCTGCGCACACCTAATTCCTTTGTTCGTTCTTTTACCGATATTAAAAGGATGTTTCCAATGCCAATTACTCCGGCAAGAATGGTTGCAATTCCAACAATCAGTGAAAGAAAGGTAAGGCCGTTGGCAAAACCGAAAATCTGCTTGAAAATCTCTCCCAGATTAAAAGACCCAATGGCTTTTTCGTCTTCGGGATGCACACTGTGTATATTGCGCAATACTGCCTTAACATCCTGTTCTACTTGGACCACATCTACCGAATCATAGGCAGCTACGGTAAACCAGGCAACAAAATCGCCAGTGTTGTATAGTTTCTGATAGGTGGTAAATGGAATAAAAATATCACTATTATTATCCATTGGCCCCCCACCTGTAAATTTATGCACACCTACTACCTGAAAGTTGATTCCGTCAATATTGACATATCCCCCAAGCGGATCTTCTTCACTTTCAAAGAGTTCGGTTTGGGTGCGTTCTCCAATAACGCAAACCTTTCTACTTTGTTCAATATCATCTTGGTTGATGAACCGGCCTCCATCATAGATTTTTTTTGTTGCTATTTTGGTGAATTCCGGAAAATCTCCAAAAACCGAGTAATTACCTGACTTGGTCCCTCTTTTGATTACGCCTGGACTAGATCCAAAAATTCCCCTTACATTCCTTGGCGCAATCGCCATAATTTCTGGAACCTGTTTGCGTAGCGCTTCAGCATCTGAAAGTTTTAGCTGAATACGACGCCCCGTTTTAAAGCCTCCATAGGGTTTACTTGTATTCTGTGCCCAGATAAACATGCTGTTTCTAGCCACGTTCTTAAATTCTTTCTCAAATCCGTTATCCAGACCTTTCGAAGCACCTGAAAGTCCAATATAAATATAGATACCGATAAAAACTCCTATCATCGTAAGGAAGGTTCTCAGTCTGTTCTTACGAATCGACTGGAATATCTCATCCCATGTATCCCTATCTAGAAGTTGTCTCATCTTATTCGTCCCTTAGTGCTACAATTGGTTTAATTTTAGCTGCCCTTCTTGCTGGTACGAATGCAGCAATGGCACCGCATACCACCAATAAAATGGTAACAAAAACGGCCAGACCTATATTTATTCCAGGTTTGGTAATAAAATATCCTTCTTCCAACGTTTCCCCGGTAATGGCCCTTAATACGACCACACCTATCAACATACCTAAAAAACCAAATATTGCTGTAATAAAAATTGATTCCAACATAATGGTATTGGTGATGTTTTTCGGGGTGGCCCCCAGTGCTTTCCGTATTCCAATCTCCTTGGTTCGTTCCTTTACCACAAATAGCATAATGTTACTTATACCAATAATACCCGAAATAATCACAGCAAAGGCAATAGCAGAAATAATGATTTGGAGTGCGCCGGCAAATTGTTGGTTTTTCTTGAGTTCATCAGCAAGGTTGATAACATTAAAACCCCTACGGTCCTTTGGACTGATTACTTTTCGCTGTCGCAAGTATGTTAACAGTTGGTCTTGGAATCTCAGTGCACCCTCGTGGCCCAATTCTTCTTTGAAAGCCACAATCAGGTCATCAAACTCATCTTCATTGCCTTCTAATAACTGTCTTGTGGTATAGGGTATATAAATGTAGCGCTCTTCATTATCCCCTCCTTCATCCTGAAAAACACCAACCACCTTAAAAGCACTTCCATCTACATCAATAATTTGGCCCATGGCATCTTCACCATCGAAAAGGTCAATTTCCACCATTCTTCCAATTACGGCATACTTGGTCTTTTCCGCCAAATCCATATTGTTGATGTACCTCCCACGCATCATCAAACTGTTTTCAGCCTTTAAATGACCTGGAGCAACACCCCGTGTATAGTAAAAGTCCGAGTTCTTACCATAAGTCACCAAATTTCTTCTTGAGATTCGAGGAGTGAGATAATCCAACATGGGCGCAAAATCCTTTTCGATATCTGCAAGGTCATCATTATCAAAATGTATGCGGCGCTTAGCCTTATAGCCTCCATAAGGCAAACTGGTTTGGGTGGCTTCCATGATAATTACGTTGTTGGCGTCCTCACCAAAGAAGGAGTCGAACGTATTGTTCAATCCATTGCCCATTCCAAATAGAGTTACAAAAATGAAAATACCCAACGCCACCGTAAACCCTGTTAAAAAGGTTCGGAGTTTATTTTTTCCGATAGCTTCAAATATTTCCTTCCAAATATCCCTACTGAACATATTCCGAGGCTCTAACTTGCTTAACTTTTTTATCTTCCACAATCACCCCATCTTTCAAATGCACTATTCTTTTGCACATATGCGCAATATCTTCCTCGTGCGTTACCACTAGAATGGTATTGCCCTCATCATTGATTTTTTGAATCAAATCCATGACCTCATAGGATGTTGTACTATCCAGAGCACCTGTGGGTTCATCCGCCAAAAGTACTTTTGGTTCTGCTGCCATGGCCCTCGCAATGGCCACACGTTGTTTCTGACCTCCAGAAAGTTCGCTGGGCAAGTGAGTGGCCCACTCTTTTAAGCCTACCCTTTCCAGATAGTTCAATGCTTTTTCTTGCCTTTCTTTGCGTCCGACACGTTGATAATACAATGGCAATGCGACGTTCTCCATTGCATTCTTGTAATTGATCAAATTAAAGGACTGAAAAATGAATCCTAAGAACTTATTTCGATATTGGGCTGCTTTGGTTTCGCTTAAATCTTTAATGGGCACATTATCCAAAACATACTCACCTGTATCGGCCAAATCGAGCATTCCAATTATATTGAGCAATGTTGATTTTCCTGAACCGGAAGATCCCATAATAGCCACTAGCTCTCCCTTTTCGGCTTTAAAGTTTATCCCTTTGAGCACATGGAGGGAATTGCTTCCCATTTTATAGGACTTATGAAGGTCTTTGATTTCTATCATAATTGTTGCTATTGAATATCCGGTATTCTAATTCCGGTAATAAGACATATAATGTGTTGAAATGTTACAAGCATATTCAACTTTTTTTTGGATACGTTAATTTGCGGTTTCCTCTTCGATTTCGTTCCACACTTTTATTTTGTCCTCAATGCTTATGCCCGATTTCACTTCGACGTAGATTCCATCACTTATCCCTAATTCAACATCTTTTCGTTCAAATTGTTGACTTGAAGTTTCAATCTCCACAAAAGGTGCCTTTGTTTCTTTATCAAATTGAACAAGTGCTTCCTTTACCGCTAGAACACTGTCTGCCCTACCTAGAATAATAGCTGCGTTAGCACTTAATCCTGCACGGATAAAGGTGGAATCCTGCTTTTTGAGCGTTCCTTTTATTTCAAATTGGATGGCGCCGTTTTCTTCTTTACCCTTTGGGGCAATGTAATCCAAAACTGCATCAAACACTCTGTTTTCTATTGCTCCAACTGTTATTTCCAAAGGTAGTTCCTCTGATATTTTACCCACATCAGATTCATCGATTTTCCCTTCAAATATCATTTTTTCCACATCGGCGATGGCAGCAATGGTAGTTCCTTCATTGAAGTTGTTGCTTTCTATGACTTGGTTCCCTTTTTCCACAGGAACATCCAACACCATTCCACTTACCGTTGAGCGTATTAATGTGTTGGCTGCATTCCGAAATCCAGAGGTAGTACCGGTATTCACAATATCATATCCTTTTTTTGCAGCTTGGTATGCTTGCTTTGCTTGATCAAACGTTACCTGGGCTCGTTCCAAATCTGCTTGGGAAATAACCCCTTTATTGAATAGGCCTACCTGACGATCATAGTTCCTTTTTTGATCATCCAAGGTGATTTTAGCATCGTTTATGGAATTTTGGGCATCATTTAAGGCATTCAAATTGGGTACTACTTTTATTTTAGCCAATAAATCACCAGATTTCACATAATCACCTCCTTCCACATAAATTTCTTCAATAACCCCAGAAATATTGGGTTTTATGAGTACTTCTTCCAATGGAAGGATACTACCTGTGGCTATTGCTTTTTTAACTATAGTTTGCTTCGTGGCGTTTTCTGTCTCATAAACTATAGGGTCTTCGGCATTTTTTTGATACAAATAATACATCGAACCGCCAAAAACGATAAAGATTAATAGTAAGATTATAATAGTGACCGATTTCTTCATTTTGATTTTTATGATTTGTTTTGATTGATTTTTTTACTCTGTGCGCAATGCCTCTATAGGTCTCACTTTTATTGCACTATTAGCCGGTATAAAACCTGCTAACAATCCTGATATTACCAATATAATAAGTGCTCCGGTAACAGCCCCAATTTCTACAGATGGATTTGAAAACATATCCACATCACCTGCATTTTCTAAGAGGGAGTTTATTCCATAGATAACCAACGTTCCCATTATAATACCTGTCATACCCGAAATTATCGTCAAAAAGATAGATTCCATAAGGATTTGCATTTTTATGGACCAAGGTTGTTCTCCCAGAGCCCTACGGATACCTATTTCCTTTGTACGTTCTTTGACCACAATGAGCATTATATTACTTACTCCAATAATACCTGACAAAAGCACCAAAATTCCTACCACATAGGCAACTAGTCTTAATGCCGTAAACAATCCTTGTATTCGGCTAAAAGGCTCGTATAGGTCAAAATAACCTATCGCTCTTTTATCCTCAGGATGTATTTTGTATCTGGTGCGTAGGGTTGTGAAAATTCGTTCTCGGACTCTGGTGATTGGAGTATTATCTTCTGCGGTAATAATCATCCAGTCTACTTTATCGGCACGATTGAAAGCTTGGGAAAATGTGGTAAATGGAAGAAAAATTTCCTTTTGTTGGTCCTGATCTCCCAGGTTGTTTTCATTCTTTTTATAGGTTCCGATAACGGTAAAATTCACTCCTCTTATTTTAATAAGTGAGCCCAAAACTTCCTCATCCTTTTCATAGAGTTCCTCTTTTACCCTGGTTCCAATAACAGCTACTTTCCGTTTTTCCTTAATATCGTTGTAATTAATAAAACGCCCTGCGGTCACTGTCATGGGGTCTTGTATTGTGATCTCAGGAAAATCCCCATAAACCCCATAAGAACCCAACCTTGTGCCACGAATAACATTTTGATTACCATTGAATCCTCCCAATTTATTTCGAGGGGAAATCATTTTTAAATTGGGAACATTATCTCTAATAAGTTGTACATCGCTAAGTCTAAATTCAAAACGTCGGTCTTTGGATAGACCTTCATAGGCTTTGGTAGTCCTTCTGGTCCACATGAATAGAGAGTTGGTTGCCAAATCTCCAAAATCCTTTTTTACTCCATTTTCGAGTCCTTTTCCAGCTGCCAAAAGAAGAATCAAGATAAAAATACCCCAGCAAACTCCAAATGCGGTCAACAACGTTCTCCCGACATTACTTGTCAACACTTCAATTATTTCTCGCCATCTATCTTGATTGAACATGGTGTTTTATTGGTTTCCTAGTTGATTTTATTCATCACGCAATGATTCTATCACTTGTACCTTTGCAGCTCGCCACGCTGGCACAAAACCTGCCAAAGTACCTGCAAAAATTAGGACCATGACCGTTGTAAATGCCACATTGAAATTCAATGAGGGATTGATAATGAAATCTATTTGTATGTTAGGTCCGAGCAATTCTAAAATGGCCATACTTGTGATGAGCCCGGAAAATCCAGAAATTGCGGTTATGAATATTGATTCTTGCAGAATCATACCTACAATGGACCAGGGCTTAGCTCCCAATGCCTTACGGATACCTATCTCTCTTGTACGCTCCCTGACCACGATTAACATAATGTTACTTACACCCACTACACCAGCGATAATGGTACATATGCCTACAAACCAGAAAAATAACTTGATATTGGACATAAGTCCATAATAACGCTTAGCCTGCTCCAAAGCATTTCCAAACTCGATTGCTGCTTCGTCATCAGCAGAAACTAAATGTTCCTTTAACAAGTAGTCTCGTAGGTTGTTTTCAAAAGCCTTTGCTTCTTTTACGGCTTGCTCAAAATTTTCAACAGGAGGCACGGTAAATTCGAGACTATTGATGTTATTACCCGCATTCAAAACAAGTTGGGCAGTAGTGTTGGGTATAATTATACGTTCCTCTTCCTGTTCTTCCAATTCACTAAAAACACCTACGACTTTGAATTTAATTCCTGATATATCAATAAACTCCCCAATCGGTGAATCCACATCTGTAAATACTTCGTCTCTGATTTTTCTACCAATCACAACTACTTTTTCCATGTATTGTTCGTCATGGAGATTTATAAATCGCCCCTCGACCATGGAAGTGTTTTCTACAAATTGAAACTGAGAGTTGGCACCTAGAAAGTCATAGACCAAAGATTCTGACTTATAGTTTATTTTAACGTTCCGAAGATAAATACGCGCGGTACCGTGCTGTATAGCGTCACCATAATTTGAGCTTATGGCTTCAAAATCCTTATTTACAAATTGGATATCACGGCCCGGATTTAGGCCTTTGTATTCTATGGAGGTAGTTCCTGGCCACGCAGAAACTTTTGTAGCGGCATCTTCCTCAAATTCACGAGCCACTCCATTTTGAAGACCTTGACCAAAACCCAACAAAATAACAAGAATGAATATGCCCGATGCCACGGACAAGCCAGTAAGAAAACTCCTTAGTTTATTCTTTCTGATGGTGTCAAATATCTCTTGCCACCTTTCTATATCGAACATGCGGTTGGTGTTTGGTGATTGATGAAATACGCAAGCGTACTTCTATACGACTACAAGTAAGGTGTATTGTTACACTGACACCGTAAAAAAAATGTTAATTTTTGGGAAACCCCTTATTTGCGCATCTTCCGGTAGATAAAAAAGAAGAGTCCCGCTACCAAAATATAAGGGATGGCCATCAAATATACTATCCCATCATTGAGTGCCTCAGCGGATTCTGGATCTCCCTCACTCTCCACAACGGCGCGACACATTGCACATTGGGCGTCCATCATTTGAGGTGACAGAAAAACCAGGAACATCAGCACTATCAGAATCTTCAATTTCATGGTCTAGTGGGCATAATAGGGTGAAATCATCAAATACACCACAACACCTGTTGTGGCCACATACAACCAAATTGGAAAGGTATATTTGGCCCATTTACGGTGGGCTTTAAAATCCTTTAAATAGGCCTTTGAGTATGTAATCAATACCAAAGGTATGATGATAATTGACAAAACTATATGTGTGATAAGAATAAAGAAATAAACATACCTCGAGAATCCTTCGCCACCAAACTTGGTACTTTCTGAGGTCATGTGATAGGCCACATACATTACCAAGAACAAAACGGATAGCGCCACGCAACTCGTCATCAAATTTCTGTGGAGTTTCATCTTTCCATTTTTAATGGCTATCAAAGCAAAAACCAGAAGTACTGCTGTTACTCCATTCGTGGTGGCATAAATGGGCGGCAAAAAAGATAAAGGTTCGGCATTGGGAATCTTATAGCCAAATAATAGCGCTACCACTAATGGGACTACTATAGAGACAATTGTAATCCATCGATTGTATCTTTTTTCCTTTAACGAAACTTCTTGCATCATTCCTCAAGTAACAATTTTTTAATGTCTTCTTTTAATATGGTTATTTGTTGAGATTCTCCTTCATTATTGACACCTTGTTTTTCGGTGACCGTTCCCCGATAATAGATTATAGGGTTCCCGTAATTATCTTCTCTGCTGCGAATATTTCCTTGTTTGTCTATTAGTGCGAACATCCCAGAATGTTCAAATCCTCCTGGCACACCGGCATCCTCGATAGCGGGGAGATAAAATCCATCCTGGGCCAAATCATAGATGGAATCCCTACTTCCTGTGAGGAAATGCCAATCTGGGTCATTAACTCCATACTTTTCTGCATATTTCTTCAAAACCGAAGGGGTATCATATCTGGGATTAATGGTAAAAGATGCCACACCAAAATCCTCGTAGTCTTTAAATGTATCTTGAAGTTCCACTAAGTTCTTTGTCATCATGGGACAAATTGTTGGGCAAGTACTAAAAAAGAACTCCACAACATACACTTTGCCCAAATAATCTTTGTCTGAAATAAGAATACTATCCTGATTTCTGAAAGAAAATGATGGTACCTTCCTTTTTCGGCCATTATTGATGACAAAGGCCACTTCTTTGGATAAATTAGGAATGCTCATCCTATCATTTTCTACTACAGTTCCTTCTTTCAGCCTTTTAGAAATTTCATAAACGGCAAAGGTTCCAAAAATCAGAATGATTGCAGAGACCCAAACATACGTGTATTTCTTGTTGCTATTTGCTCCTGTTGGCATTGTTCTTTTTTAAAGCAAGACGGTACTCTGCTAAAATAATCTTAACATCGTCTTCCATCTTATTGTTAAGCTCGGCCACGGATGTGGTATTAAAACCAAATTTGATTCCCTCATCCTCATCATCATTTCTGCCTCTTAAATTCCTTTCCTTATCTATAATAAATACATAAGGTGTACTCAGGTCTTTCCCCAATTCCAGATTGGTTCCGAGACGTGCAAAGAAGTTTTGAATATCGTGTTCTTCCCCAAAGGCAAAATTCCACTTATCCACTTCGGACAAGGCTCCCAAGTCTTCTTTTAACCCTTTTACCTCATCTTCAAGTCCATTTTGGACAATCATTAATATTTGAAAATCGGCAAACTCACTGAAACGCTTATAAATTTTTTGATTGAGATTAAAAGCATTGCCTTTCTTTCGGTCAATAGTATTACCTAAAAAGCCAAGAATGGTGATTTTATCAGTCAATTGGTTGTCTCCTGAAAAATGAATGGGCTCAGGAACATTTTCGGTTAAAACAGGCAGCTTTCCAAAATTATTGACTCCAGAGGCAAAAAAGAGATAAGCCACTAACGGAAAGATGAAAAGAACAACTAAAACAAAGGTTTTTTTCATGGAATCAATACTCTTACAAAAATAAAAAAGACGGTAGTGAAACCGCCTTTTAAATATGTTAATACTTTCTTAGAAGTTCCATGAAAGGAAGCCATCCTTGAAGACATTATAGATGTAATCTGCCTCGAACAAGAGGATGAAAATCAGATAACTGACCAAAAAAATTGGTGTCCAAACTATGGCTCTACGCAAGGAACTTTTTTCATCACGTAAGTGCATAAAATCCCATGCAATATAGTAGGCTTTTACCAAGGTAAGAATGATAAAAATCCAGTTGAGCAATTTCATCCCCAGGAAATAATTCTTGGTAAAAATTTCGGGCTTCAATATACCTAGAGCAACTTCAATTATGGTTACAAAAGAAAGAAAAGCCAAAACACCCCATATCTTTTGTGTATTGGACTTAAATTTCCAAAGTCCCCTAAAAATTTCCAATTTATGATCGTGTGCCATTTGAATGCTATTAGTTATCCGCTTCTACGGAATTATACCAAATAAAAGAATGTAAATACGAATACCCAGACCAAATCTACAAAGTGCCAGTAAAGACCTACCTTTTCCACCATTTCATAGTGACCTCGACGTTCGTAAGTTCCAATTACCACATTAAGGAAAATGATAACATTGATTACAACTCCAGAAAATACGTGGAATCCGTGGAATCCTGTAATGAAGAAGAAAAAATCTGCAAATAATCTACTTCCATATTCATTACGAATAAGGTTTGCGCCCTCTACTACGATTTTTGCATCCTGTATCTTTGCCAAGGATTCTTGACGTGTGAGCAAGGTCTTTTCACCTTCCTCATTGACCGTTTCCGTACGAATCAGGATATTTGGATTAGCCTTAAATCCCTCTATAACTTCATTTAGGGAATACGAAGTTTGGTATCCTTCTTTTTGATACCAAATTCCGTTAAATCCTTCATGTTTTAAGCGGTCTTCTGGTAGAGTGGTAGAGAAATCATCCAATGCCGCACGTTTTCCAGTTTCGGCGTTGACAAACTGAAGGATTCTACCTCCCTTGGTCTCTAAAGCTCCGTAATCTCCCTTGATGAACGTAGCCCATTCCCAAGCTTGAGAGCCAACAAAAATAGCACCCCCAATAATTGTAAGGAACATGTAAATAATTACTTTGCTTTTCATCATTCTATGCCCGGCATCTACAGCCAATACCATAGTTACGGAAGACATAATCAAAATAAAAGTCATGAAGGCTACATAGTACATTGGATAATTACCGTGGAAGAAGGGAACGTGAGTAAATACCTCATCCGCAATGGGCCAAGTCTCTATGAACTTGAATCTGGAAAAACCATAGGCCACCAAAAACCCTGAGAATGTTAAGGCATCAGACACAATAAAAAACCACATCATCATTTTTCCGTAGCTTGCGCCTAGCGGGCGATTGCCCCCTCCCCAAACACCATCTTCAGTTCCGGTAGTTACCGTAGTATCCATAGAATTTTATTTTAATAAAACTTTAGCAAAAATACACCTTTTACTGTATTCGTAAAGATAAAGTGAAATGAAAACTCCCCTTCGAAAAAATTATTTTACGAAATACATGAAAAGTATTAAATACACCCACAAAATATCCAAAAAATGCCAAAACGTGGCTCCCAATTCCAAGCCCAACATATTCTCCGGAGTGTATTTTAAACGCAACTGCTGTACCAATACCACCAAGAGCGAAATGATACCAGCCACCACATGGAGAATGTGTACTGCAGCGATTAAAAACACATAGGACATTTTGATATTACTGGTCGGTCCTGTAAAATAATAGCCGTTTTCCAACATTTGGGAGAAGCCAACAAATTGCAGTCCTATAAATATGCCTCCTAGACCCAATGTGGCCAGAAGAAAGCGCGTACTTTGCTTTTGGTTATCCTTCTTTACCGCGTTTTTGGCCAGAATGTAGGTGAAACTGCTCAAAATAATGGTAGAGGTACTCCATAAAAAAGCTTGGGGTAGGTCTAAATCACTTATCCAATCCGCGCGCTTGCTGCTCACAATGTAGGCACTGGTCCAACCTGCAAACCCCATTATTAAACTTACAATACCGAACCACAACATCATCTTCTTGGCCCGACTGTTCTTTTGTATTTCGCTTCCTTGGGTTAAATCCATACTATCAACTAATCAATTTATCTACCACAAAAATTATCTGAATCAATGAGATGTAGGTTACGCTGGCCAACATCAATTTTCTGGCGGAAGGGTTATCTCTTTTGATATAGAGGTTAAAGCCAAAAATCAACATGACCAATCCACAGAGCAGTACCAAAGTGGCTGCTGGAATACTTAAATACAACCTTCCCGTAAAACCAAATGCCGGCATTATGGAAATAACAATCATCCAAAAGGTGTACAATATAATTTGCAAAGCTGTGCTTCTATCTTTTTTTCCTGTGGGCAACATTTTAAAGCCTCCTCTTTTATAGTCATCATCCAGCATCCAGCCTAAAGCCCAAAAGTGGGGAAATTGCCAAAAAAACTGAATCATAAAAAGAGTACCGGGTTCAATACCAAAATCATTTGTGGCAGCCACCCAACCCAACATAAAAGGGATAGCTCCGGGAAAAGCTCCCACAAATACCGCAAGTGGTGTTTTTGTTTTCAGGGGGGTGTAAACACTGGTATATAAAAAAATAGAAATCGCACCAAAAAGGGCGGTTTTAGGGCTTAAAAGATATAATGACCAAACCCCGAGAAGGGTGAGTACTACAGCAATGCTCATGGCCATATTCACGGTCATGCGTCCCGAAGGAATTGGGCGATTTTGTGTACGCTTCATGAGAGCGTCTAGGTCGCGCTCAATAACTTGGTTGTAGGCATTAGAAGCTCCAACCATACAGTAGCCTCCAAAGGCGAGCAACGAAATGGACCAAAGGTCTATCTGATAGGCTCCCAAAAAATAACCGGCAATTGATGAAAAAACAACGCTAACAGCCAATCTGGCCTTGGTGATTTCCTTAAAATCAGCAAAAAACAAAGAAAGTGATATGTATTTTAAAGAACCCGTTGCTGTCTTCATCCACAACTTTTATCAGCATGCAAAGATAACGGTGGAGCACTTCTTTTCCAACCGCTTAGGTGGGTTTGTTTCGTTTTTAGGCTTTCTTATTGAACTATTTGCTTTACAAAAATGACGAAATCCGAAAAAACGGGAAATCTATATCAGTACTCGGGAAATATAGGCAACGAAATTCGGCTTAACCGAAATTACCTTTGTATCAACAAATTACTACTTAAAAATATCTAAATATGGAAACTACAGTACAAGAACAGGATTTATTAAAAAAAGCAAACGAAGTTGTTGAATTATTAGCTGAGGGAAAATTCATTGAAGCTATGGAAAACTATTTGGCTGATGATGTTCAACTTTTTGAGGGAAACAACCCCGCCAAAGTAGGAAAGGCTTTTTCTTTGGCCGAAGAGCAAAAATTATTGGACACCGTAACCGCATTTCACGGGTATACGGTGACCAGTGGACCAGCAGTTAAAGGTGATACTACTTTTTACGAAGCCATAATGGAATTTGACACCAATGATGGCACGCAGCATAGATTTGAGCAAGTGGTACGGACCCAATGGAAAGATGGGAAAATTGTGAATGAACGGTATTACCACGCTTAAGCGCAAAACAACTTAGAAAAAATAAGCTCTGATTTAGGTCAGGGCTTTTTTTGTTTGTAAGGGAAACGGAATGTCATTTCGAGTTTGAACAAAGTGAGGACGAGAAATCTTCTGTTGGTTTTAGATTCCTTAGTCGCCGCTTGTCCGACTCCAGAGGCTGTGGCCGATGGCTGTCCTTCGAAATGACAAAAAGAAACCAAACGTCATTTCGACTTGAAACGTAGTGGAGAGGAGAAATCTCATGGTAGTTTTAGATTTCTCAGTCGCTCCGCTTTTTCGAAATGACTAAAAAGGGTCCGGCTGTCATTCCGAGCCGAAGTGAAACGAAGGCGAGAAATCTCAATCTAAAAAACACTATCGTTCAAAAAATCCCAATCAGGATTCACTTCTTGAATCAACTGCTCTTTTTTGGCTCTACGCCATTTTTTCAGTTCCTTTTCTCTACGGATAGCATCCAAAACGTTTTCGAAAGATTCGTAAAACACAAGGAAATAACAGTTGTATTTCCCCGCAAAAGAACGTTTTGCTTTTTGACTATCTGTATAGTGTTGGGACAACCTTATTTGAAGATTATTGGTCATACCAATGTATAATGTGGTCTTATTGGCATTGGTGACCATGTAGACATAGTAGGTTTGGGACATGGTTAAAAGTAAGAAATAGATTTCACAATCGATGCTTTGCATCTTATTTCGAAATGACAGAAAGGGTACGGATGTCATTCCGAACGTAGGTGAGGAATCTCTTCTTCTTTCAGATTTCTCAGTCGTGCCTCCTTCGAAATGACAAAAAGAACCCAGCCGTCATTTCGAGCTTGAATGAAATGAAAGCGAGAAATCTCTTCTTGCCTTAGATTTCTCAGTCGTACCTCCTTCGAAATGACAAAGAGGAAACCAATGTCATTTCGAACCCTTTAGGGTGAGAAATCCCTACTCCCCAAACTGAAACAAATGGGACAAGGGAACCTCAAGGGCGTCGGCAATTCTACCCAAAGTGACTAAACTAGTGTTCCGTTCTGCGCGTTCAATACGACCTATTTGATTTTTGGTCAAATCGGCTTCTACAGAAAGTTGAAATTGGGAAATTCCTTTGGCATCACGTAGCTCTCGGATTCGCAATCCAACTTGCTTCATAAGCTTCACATCTTTTTCTGTGTATTTTTTGAGCACATGCCAAGTTGGGCATACTCTTGAAAAGAAAAGACATCCACGATGGGGTATTTTGATTAATTTTGTATATCTTGGAATTGTTTTACAGCATAACCCCTTCACCCCAAAATCCGGGTTATGACCGTATTGCCTATTTTACCTGAAATTCATAAAATCTTTGAATACCAAAAGCCCGCTACTTGGGAGTTGAGCTTTAACTCCCTGGAAATTTCGGCTCAGTACGAAGGCCGGGAATATCATTGTGGGCATCGACCCAGTGGTAATTTGTTGCTCTATACCCAACCTAATTCCACGGTTGCCAAAATGGAAGTCATGGACCATATTATGTTCTCCTTTACGTTTTCTTGGGAACAATCTAAAGTGATGGGTTACCCCCTTTTATACCCATGAAAAACCTTGAAAAACCCCTTTCTACTGGTATTTTGAGCATTACTCCTGACCATGTCTCCCTAACCTTTGTTATTGCGGAAAAGGAAAAGGCCATTTGCTTGCGGTATGAGTATGCCGGGTTATGGTTTGCGGAACGGGTGGGGCAAGTTGAGTAAAAATAATAACAGCCTTATCATGTTTTTTCGTTTACCAATTACTGCCTCAACTTACTATTTCATTTTTTTTTCAAAACAACAAACAAGCTCAAGGAAGAAAAAAACAGAGAAAAACTTATCAAAATCCAGACTAGATAGCTACTCTCATCACTATTTTTATCATATAACCTTGTATACTCTGCTTGAAATTTTCTTTGGCGTAAATCCATGACATCATATTGAAGTTCCGCCAGAGCGCGATTCAGGTAGACATTCTCAATTAAGTCTTGAGCTTCTTTGGAACTCTCAATAGCTAAAGGGGGAGGAATATCGTTACTGGCCAAACTGTATGGGTTACTAAAACTTCTAGAATGTCCGCATCTATTTATGACTATCCCATTTTCCGAAAAAGAACCGTATAACAACCATGTTTCACCAATATTTGGATTAACGACGCCGAGTCCTAAGAATCCTTGAACCTTTGACCCAAAACTAAAGTCCTTACCCTTAAAAATCTCAATAATAGTAATAGTAAAATGTTCGCTATCCTTTTCCGTCACATAACCCAGGAATATTATTTCTGACATGTTATACTCATCAAATTTTGTAATTGTCTTACAGTCATTTGAGTAATGTCTATTTACAAATGCAATATGTAATAGAACCACAATTAAATATTTCGTCATAATTCAAGTCATTTCTTATACAATGTCTGATACTTCTTAAATACGTTTAAATATTTACTGGGCAAAAGCCTTGTCCCCCCTAATTCATCATAGAAATATTTGTACATCCAATTTACTGTAAACTGTTTAAAATCCAACGTTGTTGCACCCCAGTATTTACTGTCAATACTTGTAAAATAGGCTTTATAATGATTATTTAAAGAATCAGTATACCCCATAATCCCATGACCATAGACTTCGTGAACCATAGTAGCCCTAATATTGTCTGCTGTAATTTGGAAATCGCCTATATCAAAATTAACATGATGTTTCCAACCTTTATACCCAAGATATCTAGCATTTCCGCCTGGATCTGGGTTCAGAGTGATATGAACATTATTCCGATTTAAGACATAACCATTAGGCAATTCCATTCCATCAATAGCATCATAATAATAATCCAAACCAAATTCTTGATTATCCCGCAGGTTTAGTCCATTAATCCCCTTTTTTATTGCATCTGCTTTGTTGCGGAAATAATCAGAATAAGATTCTTTTCCATTCCAAAAACCTAAACCTTGCTTATTAGCCCTTATTCCACTTGTAACGCCATTAACAAACCCTGCAGTCAGACCTCCAAATCCTCCTGTTATTAGTCCGCCCAAGAGTCCGTTTCCAAAACTTTCTCCATTTAACCAGGCATTTCCAGCCCCGCCAACAAAGCCTCCAGTAAACCCACCTGCAAAACCACTTGCGAACCCTTGGCCAAATCCTAGAGTACTAGCAATATTGCTGCCGAAGAATGTGCCTCCTCCCACAACATTGCCAACACCAAAACCTAAACCACCAGCTGCTGCACCTATCAATGCTCCACCAAGAATTGAACCAAAATTAGCTCCCGGCTTAATTGCCTGAGAAATACCTCCAATCAATGCCCCGATACCAACAGCAAACCAGAATAACTCTCCGTTGGGGTCGGCAACAACCAAAGGATTGTTCAACACATAGCCGTAACGATTATAATTTTGAGTGTTGTACGGGTCCTGTATGAAGTTATCTGGACTTAAAAAACGGCCTACTTGTGCATCGTACATCCGGCCGTTCATATGGATAAGGCCTACCTCAAAAAAGTGTTCATGCCCCGTATACCCCCGGCCTAATAAAGAGGCATGAGTAAAGGCCGTACCTCCGCCACTATCTAAAAACTGGTCTACCACACCCCAGGCCCCAAATTGGCGCTCCTCCTTAATGTTTCCATTGGAGTCCGTAATGGCTAAAATACTGCCCAAATAGTCCCGGTGTAGGTAATGGTATTCATCCACCGCTCCAGTTCCGGTAGTCTTAATGTGGGCAATCGTAGCAGAGTAAGCATCTCCCGTCACATAGGTGATAATTTTACTGTTACCCGTTTGGGTATCTTGTACAATCTCTACGGGTATAATCGCCGAGTAGTGTTTTTTGTACCTACGCTGGGTACGGTCTTCTTGTTCCCCACCGTAGTAGGCGGTACTGCGGTTCATCATAGGGCCATATTCAAAACTTACCCGTCCATGGCCCGTTTGGTGTATCTCTATTGGTTTTTTAAAGGCATTATAGCTTACTTGCTGGGTGGGATGTTGTTGAAAATAGGTAGTCCCTGCCGTGTTGGGATCAATTTCCGTAAGCCGGTACTTTTTACCGGTATCTCCATAGGTATAGTCTCCCAAATCTGTGTTCGTTGCTATATTGCCCCGGGCATCATAGGTTTTTGTATGGGATACATCCCCTGCAATAGCCGTCAAACGATCCAGATTATCGTGTGTAAAGGTTTCTTGCCAGCTAAACCCAAAGTTTTCCCGGCTATTGAGTATGCCACGCTGTTGGTGAAAATCATATTCTGTATGCAAGGCCACCGAGGGGTTGGTCCCCGTTTCCTTATCCTCGATCTTCGTCAGGTAGCCATAGGTATCATAGGTTTTATTCTGCACCATGCCATTACCTAAGTTTACGGTAAGGGCTTGTCCGCGAGCATTTATCTGGTCCAGTTCCCAAAGTTTGTCCGGTGTGCCATCGTTCCAAATCTCTTTTAACAACCCCGAGGTATCATATTCGTTACGAGTGGTAATGGTTTTGGAGATACCACCCACCAAAGATGACGTGAGTTTTTCCTTCCATATTCTTCCATACACAGGGTCGAACGTAAATTCTTGTTCAAAACTGGCCAAGCCCGTATTTTCAGTTACTTTTTTAAGGCGTTCGTAGGTATCGTATTCATAAATGTAGCTATAAGCCCTAGCGCTATTGGTATTGTCTTGTCCATTTATGGTGGTCAACATCTTGGTCAGGTTGTCGTACACATAGGTCAGGGTATGGTCAGTTAAATCACCTGTCATTGTCTTTGAGGTAACCTTTCCAAAGGCATCGTATACATATGTGGTGGTTCCTTTTGGAGTTGTTTCTTCCAACAATTGACCAAAATCGTCATAATCATAGGTATAGGTACCAGCAGAAGGGTCGGTCAAACTTGTTTTACGGCCCCAGCCATCAATACCAACGGTAATTACGTGGCCTCCGTAATCCGCAGTTTTCAAAGTCCCATTGGCAAAAAAGGTATAATCAATAGTTCCTCCAGGGTCTTGTAATTGTATGGTATTCCCTAGGGCATCTAGTGTGGTCGTTACGCTTTTTGTACCATCGTTCACCGTTGTGGATAAGTTTGAATAGGTGAAAGAAATGCTTCTTCCCGTAAAAAGGGTTTGGGTGATTGGGCGGCCGTACTCGTCAAAGGCGTAGGTATTCCATTGGTTGGGAGAGCCGTTATGAGGTTCGCTCTCCCTTTTCTTCCTTCCACTGGCATCATATTCAAAACTTTTGTAGATCCACTGATTGTTAAGGCTTAAGGTTCCCGACCGGGTCACCCACCCAAAGGCATTATATATGGTTTCCTCCTTGGCCCCGGTAGCATAATCTACCGTATTTATTTGCCCACCGCTGGATTGAGGTGTGTAGGTGTAATCGGTATCATTCCCCAAATAATCGGTCATCCTTTCTACCCTATCCCATTTATCATTTACATAGGTGGTAGTCAGGCCATAGGGATTTGTTGTGGATACCAAATTTCCTGTGGAAGAATTATAGACGAAGGTTGTTTCCAAACCTTCAATATCTGTGGATTTGGTCAAAAACCGTCCACCGTAGGTTACTGCATATTCAAATGTTTCGGTCCGCGTTGCAAGACCACTTGCCGTGAGGGTCTTGCTAAGAACATTGCCATAGATGTCGTGCTGAAAATCTTCCGTAAGCCAATTGGTTCCATTTCCCTTTTTCTTGATTTGGGTAACCAGATTGTTATTATATGAATATTGTTCCTCAGAATTAAACGTGTTACCATTTAAGGAAATGGTTTCTGTCATCCGCTGTACCCTACCCACATGGAATGTGTTGTTAGTTGCAGATGGGTTGTTCAAATATTGATAATTTACCACGCGACTTCCACCGGGATAAGACGTTGTTGTAGCTACGGGATTGTTGTATTGATCATATGAATAGGTTTCAATCGTGGTAACACCTGTGAGTCCATTGTCGGTTTCCATGCGGTTTAACCGAATGTCCGCTGCACCCGCGTAGCCCGTATCCCCGGGCTGTTCATTGGGGGGAACAATACGGCCTAGGTAAGTTCCATTGGACCCTATGGCATGAAAACCTGGGAAAAGATTAATGGTCAGTTCTGCTTCATCTGTTTGACTACCCGACAAACTGGAACTCCGATTGATGTTCTCCGTATATTGAGGAGCAATTGGAGAACCTGGATTTGCAATCAGCTGATAATCATAAAAGTAGTTTACCTTGCTCATGTAGGTGGAAGGATTTGAGCTGGAAGTATTTGCAACTATCTGTTCTGTTACAGCTCCTCGTAGCATGGGGTCTTGCCTGGTAATGGTCCAAAGGACGCCTACGTTATCTCCATACCAATTGGTGCGTTTTAAAACTTCAAACCCCATGAAGCCCAGCCCAGATGCATGTGAAACAGCTCCTTCATAATAGAATTTTTGATTTCGGGTAATGCCATCCCCATTTTGCTCTAATTCTTTGACTACTTTTAAAGAAGGAGCCACGTTCACGTTAATAAATGGATAAATTTCATCATATGCGGGATAATATGCGGGATCAAAACCACCATTGTAATAAGAGTTCACTTCGCCATAGGTTAAAGCCGTACTAACGCCATTATTTTCTATTTGTTCTAGGGTAATATCCGCTCTATGATCTTTTTGAAATTCAAAAGATGTGATATGATTATCACTGATTGAAGCAAAATCCAGATTATTATTAGGTCTATCTGCTGAGTTTAGAAATACTGGTATAGGAAAATGTTTAAGATTACCAGTGCTGGAAGTACCTCCTGTGTATTCAAAATCTGGGAAAGCCCCACTACCTAAGGGTTTCGCATTGTGATACACCGTAAATACCTGGTATCCATTACTACTATTATTATAGGTTGTTGTTCTATAGTCAATAATATCCGTCCTGGAATCTCCATTGATGTCTACAGGAATTAGGTTATACCCATATAAAGTACCTTGCCCATTGTAATCCGTTTCTTTGTATTGAAATGGTTGAAAGGCCTGATTTTTGTAATATCCAGTTCCAGTAGATAGAAACATTGCATATTGATAGCTATTGTTAGCTGTAGGGACCATAAAGTCAAACTTACCATCGCCGTTGTAGTCTCCTGGTAAAATTGGTCGGTCCAAATCAATTACTGAGTCCGATTTACTCCAAAGTAAATCCAAACTGTTATTAGCGTGATTTAAGCCATACACTTCGACCAAACCATCTTTAAATCTCACAAGGTCCGTCTTTCCATCACCATTCACATCAGAAGTAATCAGCTGATCATTAATACTCAAAGCGTTGGACAGCGTCCCTACGAAGGAGGAAAAATTGCTGGTAAGTCGTCTATCCAATTTTATTAGCTCTACCCTGTTTGGAGTAACATAGGTAGAATTACAACTGCACCCTTGACCACTTGGATAGCATATATTCTGATCATAGCTTCCATTGGCAATAGCCAATACATCTGACAATCCATCTCCATCAAAGTCACCCGAAACATAACGCTGTTTTATTCTTCGCTGCTCACCGTTTCCACATGACGTATAGTACGTATACGAAGGAGCATTCCAAGTCTTTTCATATTTATAGCTTATGGGACTGGCCGCACCACCATAGGAATACACTTTAAACTTAACCTGGGTACCTCCGCTATTCTGCACAACAGTTAAGCCTTGATTAGGCAACAACTTATAGTCAAAATTCAACCAAGAAACTGGAAAGATGTTTTCAAAGAGTCCCGTATTTACTTCTATACCAAAATTTAAGTTAGAACTGTTTTGTATATCATTAAAAAGCCAGAATTTCTTTTTTGCATCACTCCCTGTAGTTGGATAAACTGCAAAATCCATTTTTCCATTACCTGTTATATCCAATGAAACTACTTTTGCATTGCGTTGCTCTATATTCTGTACGGTTAATTGAGAAGTACGATCTATTTTGGTTATTGTGTTTGATGAACTTGCATAGGTAAAAGTTATTGGGCTTCTAGAAAGAAGATTGTCCCCAGTTTTTTCTTGGACACTTATTAATCTTTCAAAATCTAAAAGAGGCGTAGCATCATGCTGAAGAAGATAATTTCTATATGCCGTTCCATTACCTTTTACCTTGATTTCACTCAAAATGTGTTTTCGTATAAATCGAACCCCTCCAACATAGGATTGCTCATCTCTTTCACGGTCTTTATAAACGAATTCAATCTCATTAACCGGAGCAGCTGTTCCCCGAGATCCATAGGATATTTTGTTGATTCTAAGAGAATTATCACTAGTAGTATATGTGTAAGTTATGCGTAACCCTTGAGGGTTTTCCCAATACGAAATAGCGTAGTCTGTTCTGCTTCGCGTGCCACTAGTATTTCCATATACCCCAACAGAACCATCAGGATAGAACACCTTAAAATAGGAAGGTCCTTGGACTCCAGAGGTGGGATGAGAACCATAAGCTACAATCTTTAAATTGGAGTATTGTTCGGTTTGGTATTCACTTCCTGAAACCCCATATGATCCTGTCTTTAATATTAGTCGCTGTCCATCCAAAGCAAAGCGGTCGTCTAAATCAAAGTCCACAGGGTCAATCTGGTTATCATGAAACGAGGTAGTAGGAATTCTAGTAATTACCGAAATGCCTGAAACATTCCAGCCCCAACCTGCCAAGCCATTTCCAGATTGACTATTGTATGCAAGGGCTACCTCTGGCTGTATTCCATTCAACCCGGGGGGTACATCGATAGGTATAGCATAAGTTGCTGCTCCTGTAGAGGTTATATTTAGACTACCCATCGTACTCCCGTTTACAGTTCCTCCGCCTCTTGAAGCCAAACCTGAAGATTTAGAACTAAGAGAAACTGTTCCACTCGACGCTCCTGTCAATTCTTCTTCAGACTGATTTACTTGCGAAGCTTTTATTGTTTTGTAACTAAAAGTATCTTGGCCAAAAGTGATTTGAAATACTAGTAAAAAAACTAGAAAACTTAGGTTTTTCATCGGGTTATTTTTTGAGGATATGGAAGGTTTTTCGGGTTGAATCCGTATAGTACACCGAGAGTATATAATGCCCTGTGGGGTAGGTGGCAAAACTGAGTTGGGTATTGCCTTGCCGACTGCTTATCGTCTTTTCATATAACTGCCGCCCAATACCTGAGAACAGGATGACTTTAGCAACCCGGCGCTCATTATCCCTCCACTCTACGGTCAACAAATCCGTAACTGGATTGGGGTAAGCAGCTATATTGGAGATAGTCTCAGGGGTATTATCAACACCTGATAGGTCTTCCAAAAGGTCTTCTTGAATCGCCACATCTTCGGTAGGGATGGAGTCCAAAACTTCCTTAGAAGTGCCACAGTTTATACATACCCTGTCCCTTAGGGTCTGGTTCCCGGCACTGTCATAACTAAACTGAATTTTGTATTGGTTTTGCGCCCAAGTGGTGCTCCCCAATAAAAGGCATAAGCTGCATAAAAGTAATTTTCGTTTCAAGGCTTTATTGTTTTAGGTTATGGGTATGTTTTTCAAGTACTTCAACCCGTTGTATAAGTTGATGTATGTTCTGTTCGTAGTCATCTATTTGTTTTTGCTGCTGCAGGGTGTATAGCGTCAACTCCTCAATCTTCTCCAAGAGCAGTTTGTTCATTTCCCCTAACTGAATTCCATTTTCTTCAACTTCTTCTGCAGATGGGATATTAATGAGATGACCTTTTTGTTGAATGTGTTTTTCTACTTCTTCAAGAGTTGGCAGGTCATAATCCTGTTTAAAAACGTAATCGGCCCAGCCAGTTTCCACTTTGATTTCTTCCGCCCTGATTTTTCCTTTAACAGCTAGTTTATATGAACCAGGGTTTGCAGTGCCTATCCCAAGGCTTCCATTAATCATCTGATTCCCTTCTGCATGTACTACCCTCGACCAAGTACCAATACCATCTCTATTTGTGCTTCGGAAATACATTGTTGGATTCGTACTGGAATTCTTAATGGCAATCTGCCCGTTGTATCTATATGTTGAACTGTTGGAACTATGGTTGAAATTGACTCCCCAAAACCAATGTCCAGCTTCTGGAGCATTTGTAGCATTATAGCTTTGATAAAAACCACTTTGCCAAATACTATTCCAGTCGGATGTATTTATAGGATCTCGAAGCATGACCGTATTGGCCAAAATATTACCGGTTACATCCAGTTTTTGACTAGGTACTGCATTCCCTATACCCACATTACCATTATTGGCTACAATGGCATTGTTATATAATTGAAACTCAGGTCGAGTAGAGCTAGATCTGGAAAGTTTCAAGACTGCCTCTTGACTATCACCAGCATCTGAGGATGTTATATCCAAATCAATCGCATTTCCCCTGTCAATTGTGTTTAACCTCCAACGATAACTATCCTCATAGTTGGCGGATAAAACTAGATTTGTGGTATTGGCATTAGATCCATTTACATGCAACTTACCATCTGGAGTTGTAGTTCCAATTCCCACATTACCTGAAGAAGGAAACGTATTGGTTTGCCCAAATATGAATATCGAACTTAGAAGTCCAAACAATATGCACATGTTACTTTTCATTTGCTATTGACTTTAGGGTTCGTACCTCTTGTTTTAAATTGTTGATTTCCATTTCACTTTTGTTTTTCAATTCAATGATGTACAGCGTCAACTCCTCTATCTTTTCCAAGAGTTTCATGTTTATTTCACCCAATTGAATCCCATTCTCCTCCATATCTTTTGCCGATGGAATATTGGGCAGGTGGCCATTTGCTTTAATGTAGTTTTGGACTTCCTCTAAGGGTTTGAGGTCATAGTCCTCCTTGAAAACATAGTCCGGACCAGGAACGGATAGGTCCACTTTTACTTCTTCAGCGTGAATGTTTCCTTTTACGGTGAGTTTGGAGTCAGGATATCTTGTACCAATACCGACATAGCCATTTGCTTTTAATGTAAACTCAGGCAAATGCGTAATTGTTCCATTACCATCCCGGATTGCTCCATTTTGACTTATGTAAAAATCAGGGGTCAAGCCTCCCCCATCGTACAACAAGCCTGTATGCCATAAATAATTTCCATCTTGCCCATAGGCCACCACCGCTGCATCCTTTCCTTCGCTTCCACGATCTATTTTTAAAAAAGAGCTTCCTCTAGTAGCTGGATTATTGACACGAACTTGACTGTGTACTTCTAGTTGAGTTGATGGATTCCCTATCCCAATTCCTGTATAACCGTTTGGTTTGATTTTCATGAAAGATTTGGCAAAATCGTTCCGTCCAAAATCAAATCCATATCCATCACTTATTCGTATACCGAACGTATACTCTTCCGTGTTTGCCCCTCCATGTTTAAGAGCTATATAGTCCCCGACCCCAGAAATCCAGCCTGTTTGTTGTACAATTCTGTTGTACTGGCCATCAACTTGCCTGAATGAAAAATCACTGATAATATCTTGCACTCTTCCTGTGGTAGATAAGTTGACCTGAGAAACAAGGCTCTGAGTTAAAAGGCTGCAGAAAACTGAAACAAGAAGTGACTTTTTCATTTTTTATCAATTTGTTCAATCAACAGCTTCAAAGCATCGTTGTCACGCTTCAATGCATTTTGTTCTGTTTTTAGTTCTAGAATATATAGGGTTAGTTCCTCTATCTTTTCCAAGAGCTTCATATTCATTTCACCCAATTGAATCCCATTCTCCTCCATATCTTTTGCCGATGGAATATTGGGCAAGTGTCCATGTTCTTTGATATGGTTTTGGACTTCCTCTAAGGGTTTGAGTTCATAACCTTCCTTAAAAACATAGTCCGGACCAGGAACGGATAGGTCCACTTTTACTTCTTCAGCATGAATGTTGCCCTTTACAGTGAGTTTGGAATCTGGTGATATAGTTCCTATCCCTACTTTCCCAGTGTGACCTATATACATCTTCGGAGCATCAGCAACAATTGCACCCTGCGTAGTATTTCCATATTTAGTATAGAAATATAATTTCCCCCAACTGGCGCGCATACCAGAAAAACCATAGTTATTTGAATGATTGGAAGGCGTGAACAATTTGTTATGATTTGCTCCCCCTTGAAGAACAGCTAAATTTGAGCCAAAAACTGAATTACCACCTGTAGAACCCGAGATATTAGCACCAAAATTACTGGCAACAACCAATTGGGATTTCGGATTGGTCTCCGCCCCTAGACTAATATTTCCACTCCTATCAATAACCATATTACTATTGAAGTTATTCACTCTAAGTGTCATCTTATCATCCCCGTGGTAATACTGAATGCCACCTACATAATCATCATCTGAATCGGAAAATCCAAAATATGCATACTTATCATTAGGAGTCAAAATGGATATCATTCCATTTTCATTGTCCTCCAAGGTAATATCAGAGAAGCCATGGGGAACGCCGTTTGAAGAACCTTTGTAAACATGCAACTTGGACAAAGGGTTTATTGCACCAATTCCTACATTTCCAGATGAAGGAAAGGTATTTGTTTGTGCGAATAGAGTATGGGTAAATAGGAAAATCAGAGATAACCCCAAAAAAACGGGTACACCGAGTTTGGAAATCATGATTACAAGATTAGGTTGATTAATTCCTTAATAAGTTAGGTATTTTTTTTAACAAAAAATACTCTTAAACTTTATTTAATGTAGTCCTAATCTTATTTATAAATACAGTATATTTCTAAAACATTGTAAATTAAGTTTTTACAAAAAACATACTTCCTTATTTTAATTCAATAAAAAAGCCCTGACAGGTTTGCCAGGGCTTCAACTTATAAATATTCTTGACGTTTACTTTATTGCAACTTAAAGGTAATCGGAATACTAAATGGAACTTTTACCGCTCTACCCCTCTGTTTCCCTGGAGTCATTTTAGGCAACTTTTTGATAATTCTCAAGGCTTCTGCTTCCAAGTTTTTATCCGGCCCACGCATTCTGATATTTCCTATACTTCCATCCTTTTGGATAACGAAAATTACGTTTACCCGTCCTTGAACACCCATTTCTTGGGCAATCTCTGGATAACGGAAATTTTTACGAATATGCTTCTGCATCTGTTCTTGGAAACACTTCTTTTTATTGCTAGACTTTTCACATCCTGGAAAAACAGGTACGTCTTCAATTACGGCAAATGGAACCGATATATCTTCCTCTACTTCCTCTACTTCAACTTCCTCAACTTCCATGACCTCTTCCTCTTGGCTAGTTTCGGTTGATTCAATTACTGTTTCTTCAACTTCTTCTTCATCTTCTACAACCTCGATTACCTCAGGAGCTGCAGGAGGAGGAGGTGGTGGTGGTGTTTTAATTTGCTCCGTCATCGGCACCTCTTCATCCAATTGATCCTCAACATTCAAAGAAATGTCATAATCACTGGATTTATCGTATTTTTTCCATTCCATGGCACCGTATACCAATCCCAAAACAGCAGCCAAACCTATTACAAAATAGAGGGTACTGTTTTTTCCAACATCAGCTCTAGGATTCTTTTTTAATTCCATTTTCTTGAATTTAGTATTCGCTAATTTACTATTTAATTTGTTAAATAAACAACTAAAATTTCCATTTTAACGGCTCTTTCTTGGTAAAATACCACCATACGGCAAGTGCTCCTACAAAAGCCCCAAAGGTGTTGGACAGAACGTCTCCCAATTCGGCCATTCGATCTTCTGTCATGGTATATTGCAATCCCTCAATTGCTACACCAAAAAGAATAGCGCCAAAAACCATGCCTCTGATGGCTTTTTTAAGGGTTGTATTTTTTCCCTTTTGTTCCCACAGACTTAGGCATCCCAAAACAACAAAACCGAAATAGAACGCAAAATGTATTATTTTATCGGCATGGGGAATGTTTATTGAGCCTGTATCCATATTGGAAAAAGAAAATAGGCTGAGCGATGTAATTATCATCAACCAGCCTATAAATAATATGGTAAATATGTAGGTTCTAAGCACCAATTAAGGCCTTGTAATCTGCATCGCTCATCAATGCATCAATCTCAGCAGAGTCGCTGATTTTTATCTTTATCATCCAGCCATCACCATAGGGGTCCGAATTTACCTTTTCGGGCTCATCTTCTAAAGATTCATTAAATTCAATAATCTCGCCACTCAATGGTAAAAACAAATCAGAAACTGTTTTAACTGCCTCCACCGTTCCAAAAACCTCTTCTTTATCCAAGGTCTCATCTAAAGTTTCAACCTCTACATAAACAATATCACCCAACTCGCTCTGGGCAAAATCCGTGATTCCTACCGTGGCAATATCGCCATCAATTTTAACCCACTCATGGTCCTTGGTATACTGTAGTTCTGCTGGTATGTTCATTTGTTTCGAAAATTTTAGTCTAACCACAAATGTAACGGATTGGGCATAGCTATTCAAGAAATATCTTAAACAAAATCAACCTACGTAAATCAAGGAAAAATTTAATTTCCAAAGTTATATCTCAAGGTAAATCCGGCATTGACTGTTGTCTGTGGAAATGCGGTTGAAACAGCAAAGCTGGAAAAAGAGTGGTCATAAAAAAACAGGGCATTGAAATTTCTGCTCAATGCATAATCAGCAGTAAATTTAAAAGAAATCAACTGCTGACCAGAGGTAATTTGGTTGTTATCAATATCCAAGTTTCGGATAATGGTAATATTATCTCGTAAAGAAAAATCTGCTTTTAAATTCAAATCTCCTTTTAGTCTGGTTCGCTCGCCTCCTATGTTGGTCACGAATTTCACATCTTTAAAGCGGTAACCCAATCCGACCGTATATTCTTGTCCATTGATTTCGGTAAGAAGGCTGTTATCAAAACTTAAAGAAAGTGTTCTGTCCCTTCGCACCTCGGCTAAAAAGCTAAAGGAATTCTTCATTTCAAAATCTACACGTGCCAGTGGACTGAACTGATCGGTAAGTACAACATTATTTATAATGTTTTCCGGAAGAAAATCGCCATTTTCAGGATTGGTATCTGAATTTTGGCGTTCCAAATTGGTCTGAAACGAGTTAACACTGTAAGCTGCCCGATACCCATGGCTCAGAGAGAAACGTTTAAACTTCTTCTTAAACCATCGGTTCTTCATTAAACCGGTATACTTAATATTCCAATTAGGAATAGGTATCTGTCTGAAGGCATCCAGGTTCACGCTTTCTGCATCTTGACCGGTGTAGGCGGCAAAGAAGGCTGGCAACAGCACTTCCTGCTGTGTTTTTCCATAGCGCTCAGGGAATCCATCTTCGTCCAAAGCACCCGGAGTTTCTCCTCTGTCCGAAACCAATCGATTTGCAATAATCACCCTGTTATTTCTAAATTCATCAAAGGTTTCGGAATCAAATTCATCACTTTTTGAAAATGCCGTGGCTATCATAAGTGTAGAGATGCTAAAATTCCCAAATGTATTTGGAGCCAAAGGCACATAATCTCCATCCTCAATCCTGAAGTTTTCCTGGAAATTCTCCGAATATTGTCTATCCGCTGTTAGGTCGATAGTTAAATCTTGTGTGGGTTGGGCCGTGGCAGTAATGTTCAATTGTCTATTGGTGACCGTGGAAAATTGCGAGTTGAATCCGGAAAAATCGGTTAACCATCCATTCCTTGCCGCTTCAAAGCGAATATCGGACTGACTACCAAAAACAAAGCCTAGTGTAGGTCGGGTGGTTCCCAAAAATCCAATCGATTGTGTATATCCAGGTAATACCGTTCCGTTGTTCTCACTGTAATTAACATTCACACGTTTTACCATAGTGAAAAAGTCTACCAATGTATTGAAAGTCTTGCTCGTTTTCTTAATAGGTTTTTCATCAACAGGATTACCATCTTTGTCTGTTCTTCGTTGTTGATTGGCGGTTACTTTTCCATCCCGCTTTTTTAATCCAATGAAGTCATAAAATCGTTGCATAGACAAGTTGGCGGTAATGTTGTGCGTATTTGCGTTTTGAACCGTGTTGATTTGTTCCCCAGGGTTTTCTTCTTGGACCACTTCGTTTAGAGCATCTCCACCCCTTTGCCAATCAAAGTTGCTGGTATACGTGTATTGGGCATTGATGAAATTTAAGAAGGGAAACTTATTGAATGGCAATTCATAGTTCAACTGCATTTGTTGCGAGTGCCTGTTGGGTTCACCTACGTCAAAGAAGCCATCCCAAATATCCAGCGTTTCATTGATTCCAGAATCACGGTCACCTTCTTCATTAAAGAAATTCCTAACAATGTTATTGTTGGAGGAGGTTAAATTAACCCGTAAAGATTTTGTGATACTATAGTTCAATGCGTACTGCCAGTTGAAGAGATAGTTACGCTGTTGCAATAAAGGCAAATCCAAAGACTCAACTCCAGGTTCCAATACATCCCTAAAACGCTGCTGATTAAATGTTCTATTATAATTGGCATTGACAGATAAACTGGTAGGAAGGAGGTTTAAATTCATCTCTTTAAGCCATTGCCAATACTTTCCAGTAAACAAAGAATCCTTTTTAGCAAAAGGAGCTATTGGGGCTGGTTTGAAATTGTGGTTGTATACAAATCCTGTATTTACATTTTGATCGCGAAGCTCTGCGACCTGAAAGTCTCTATGGTCAGTTTCGTTATAGGAATAATTGAACGTGAAATTCTCAATATCGAAGAAATTCTCTTTTGCTTCTTCACCTCTGTTCTTCCGAACACCTATGAGATTGATACTTGTTCGTTTAGTATAATCCTCAGCTTGTTTTCGAATGGTTTCAGCATCTTCTGCGGTTTCCGCG
Organism: Bacteroidota bacterium; assembly: GCA_039191905.1. Taxonomy (GTDB): domain Bacteria; phylum Bacteroidota; class Bacteroidia; order Flavobacteriales; family Flavobacteriaceae; genus Flagellimonas. The sequence continues at coordinate 291,350 of JBCCXJ010000001.1, forward strand.
GCATCAATTCGGTCTTCCAGTTTAAGATCGTCAAAAACAGGATCAAACTCTGGTGTTATTAAGGTTTCCGAAATTCCATAGTTAAAAGGTATTTGAAGTCCCCATTTTTTTGGAAAAAGTTGGCCTACATTCACATTGGTCACCACATCATAAGAAATGGCATCTTCTCGAGAACGTTCGTTGGGTTTTTGGTCTATGGAACCGAATCCCGAAGTGCTTCGGCTCCCTGTGGCCGTAACGTTGGCAAAATCAGCCATGTTTGCATCAAGTGCTGCCACAGCGGCCCAACCTCCATTATTGTCCAAGCCAGCCAAACGAAGCTCGTTAAACCAAACCTCTCCCCTCGCGGGCAGGTCATCAATATTTTTAATGCCCACCATCATGGAACGTATACTTCCCAAGGATGGATTACCGCGAATTCCTATCCGTAATCTTCCCAAAGTTCTTGGGGCAAATTCATCAACTTGTATCACTTCGCCATCCACAACCTCGTAAAAAACTACTTGATTTAAGGTTTGATTGGCAATACCTTGAGACTTCACGCGATTCAAATCAGCTAAGGCAATATCAATTTCATTTACATCGGGCCAAATATCTTCTGGAGTAACCGAACCAAAGGGCGTGAATTGAAGTGGAAGTTCTATTTGATAGAAGTTTTCAGAGAAATCCGTACCTATTCGAAGAAATCCAACCAAAGGAGTATCATCGTCCGAGTAATCTCCATTCAATATTTTCTCCGCGTGCATAAACATCTTAATGCGTTCATATTGCCGCATATCAATATTCACATTTTTGAACACCCCCCTAGAATCCTCAGATTCCAAATTCTCCACTACAAAGGATAGGGACTGCTCATTTTGACGGATAATGGTATTGTTGTTGTTCAATTGCTCCCTAATAACACCTGGTGGCAATACATAAGGAATAGGCTGCCTCGCGAAGTTTTCTTCAATGTTAACCGCATTCACATCTGTAACTGTTCCGTCATCCGAAGGGTCATTATCCACATCGGGTTGCAAGGAATTGGTAAAAGTTCGCCAATCCCCACGTACCAAATCCAAAGTAGCAAAGCGAAGAACAATATCATCCGAAAAGCCAGTCATGTACATTCTCATAAAACTAACGGAGCGAAAATCTGTAATCCCACCAACGGCTTCCGTAAAATCACTCAACGGAATTTTATATTGAATCCATCTCCTATTTAAGGTTGTTCCATTAGGAAGTTGGGGCGTCTGTCCTACGCGGATATCGGTTACATATTGATCGTCAATTGTGGTATTAGGCCGTATTTGAATTCGATACTCAAAATAACTGTCCACCGTATTCATTGTCAAATCCCGGTCAATATCCTCAACATCAGGTAGGGTTGTGGAACCACGGTTGGTATTGGTCACTTCTACAGGAGAGTTACCTTGAGGGTTGTTGAAATCAAAATATCTTTCCAAGATACTCCCTTCCCGATTTAGATAGTAAACAAAATTGTCCAAGGCAGGGTCTTCGGCAGGTCCATTGTAAATTGCTTGTTCTTCGGCATCATTCAAGCCATCAAAACCAACGTCTTGTTGGGTTCTGTTCGTTTCATCCGCATCAAAAGCATAAACCAAAGACTGTGTGGAGGGTACCTGCCCCCAAATGGTAGGTCTTGGAATTTCGTTATTCGTACTTGCCGGAAGTCCATTTTCATATTGTTTCCGACCATCCTTTAAAATATCTTCAGAAATGTTTCCTAAGTTCAAAACCAGTTCTCCAACATTCACCCCCGTGGTTTCTCCATCAATGTAGGGGTCCAACACCCAAAACTGAACAAATTCCACATTGGATTGTTCAAAATTGGTACTGCTTAAAGGTCGCATAATACCTGCCCATTTCTCATCCGGTGTTTCGGTTGCAAAACTAGGATTTGCATTATAAGGTCCTCTGTCATTCGGATAATATACAATATCTAAAGTACCTTGAACTTGAGTCTGTCCCTGGGCTATATCGGTTTCTGTAAATACTTCATCAATAAAAACCCTACGGGTAGAGTTTAAAGAAATATCATTGTCACTAAGTCCAGCCGGTCTTTGATTGGTGTAAAATATGGGGTCGATGGTATACCAAGACATCTTTGCTCGTTCAAATCCCACGTCAATATCCGTACGGTCTTGAATAAATTCAACCGGCGGACTGGCTAATGTCCATCCTAAAGACGAACGTATATCAATCAATGCTTGCGCTCCTTCAAAGTCATCTAAGTACGTGGTGGTTTCACCTTGAAAATCTGCATTCTTCGGTGAGTTGGGTTGTAAAAAGGCTACTTCTCCTCGAACCGAAAGATTGGAAGGTACATCTGTATCAATATTAGGTAGTTTATTGGCTAAACGGGTAAGAAAAGGAATCTCAGTACTGAAATTTCCGTTTAAACCAAAGATGGTATTGTTAACTGGTTCAACCCCAAAATTGGATTTTTGAGTGAGCGGTCTTTCATTCAAGTTCAAAAGTGTACCTCCTAACAAGAAGTTTTCATTGAATTGGTGTTCTACATTGATTCCCGTAAATCTTCGGGTTTGCTGGCCAAAAACCGCGTTATTTTCTACGGAAATATTGATGGGGGTATTTGAAGCTTGTAAGCTCGGGTCCAAAATCTGCACGGTTCCTGCTTGGTAATTCACAGTAAAATCTATCCCCTCTTGAAGTTGCCTACCGCCCGCCGTAACACGCACCGAACCTTGAGGTACATTAAAGGCCCCAATTGGAATTCCATTGTTCCCTTGGGATTTGTATCGACCCTTTAATTGAAAACGATTCTTTTCAGCATCTTGAAGGGAAGCTGCTTTTGTTTGCGAATACATATTTCGGAAAACATAGCGTACCTGATTGGGGTTATATCCAACATCATTGTCAACATCATAAACTTCGGTAGCGCTGCTTCGCAACTCTTCAAACAGGAATTCTCCAAAAGGCTCCACTGTGGTAAAGATGATGTTTCCGGATTGTGTATCAACCGTTATTCCAGGAACATAATCAAAGAATCCATCTCCTCCGGGCTGCACATCATTGTAGACATTCAAACGGTCTAAATTGAACACCTCCAATAAAATTCTTTCTTCCAGAGGTTTTTGTCCTGCTTCAGGTGCTGGAAAATCAACCACTGGGGTGATATAGTTTCTTGGGGTAGGGTCGGAATATAATATGTTAAGTCTAAAGTCCTCTTGACTCAATTGAAAGGCACCCGTTGCATAGATGTTCTTCATCATCAGGTCCCAAATGGGATCCGCCACATTGGTAATATTACTTTTCAGTAACTTTAGAATCAAGGTATTGTTTTCAATAATTGGATTAACGTTACCCGAAACTGTGGTAGCATCTATACCGCCATTGGCAAACTCTCCTACCTGAAACACCTCACCGGTCAACGTGTTTGTATATTGGTAGGCTACACCCAAAACCTCATCATTACTTAAACGTTGATTTAAGGAAATATAGCCCAGTTGCGTGTTCAGCTGATAGTCCCTGCCTTCCTCCAATTTTCTTGCATTTTCTAAAATAGCATAATCAAATCCTTGATTGGCCGAATATCCTGTTGAAAAATTAAATCCTGAGTCCACGGTAGCAATATCACGAACAGCTTCTGTTAAGACACCGCCATTTCCGACTAATGCTGGGTCATAATCGTTGACATTATTCTGGGGAAAAACATTGGTCCCTGTTATATTAAAGAATCCTGCAGGGTCACCTCCCGCAATTCCTACTCTTGTTTTTTCATCTCCATTTCTTCCGAATTCAGCTTCACCTAAATCTTGAATCGCAACCACGTTTCTTACGTTCAAAGTTTGCTGATTTCTGTTGGTCACCCAAACCTCCAAACGCGTAATTTGGATTTGACTTCGTATAAAGGGATAGTTTTGCAAAGCTTCATCATAGCTATCCCTAAAGAACTGGGATAAGAAAAAGTGGCGGTCTTCATCATAATCCAAGGCGGTCAATGAAAATTCGTTGACCGTCCCTCCACCCTGGGCCACTACGGTGTTATTTTGGGAACGTTGTTCTGAGAAAACTGCCGTAACCGTGGTTCTTCCAAATTGTAACTGTGTTTTTACCCCAAACAGACTCTGTGCACCGGTAATAAGCGAACTATTTAAGGGCATGTTCACGTTACCTATTTCAATTTTTTGGAGAATATCATCCTCGGTTGGGGTATAATCCAACTTCACTAAGTTCTGAAAATCAAATGTGGCCTCGGTATCGTAGTTGGCGGTAACTTGTAGTCGTTCTCCCACCTTACCGAGAAGACTAAGGCTAATGCGCTGGTCAAAATCGAAAGAAAGGTTGGTTCTGTTTCTGGGTGAGAGGGCAGGGTTATCATTTTTCTGCCATAGAACTCCCAAATCCATAGCAACTGAACCTTGAGGAATGACCTCAATCGTATTCCCTCCAAAAATGGATTCAAAAAAGTTGCTGTTCACATAAAAATTGGGCAAAAGATTTTTACGTGCTTCTTCGCTTCCTTCCTTTTTTCCAGTGAAGGCATCAATTTTATCTTTGAAATAGGATTTCATCCCTTCTCTTCGAACTAACTCAAAAAACTGTTCAGGAGTAAGGATTATGGGATAGGAAATATCGAATTCGCCAATGGTTTCAGAATATACATATCGGTCAAGCGTAGGGTCGTAGGTATATTTTGAAATAATGCTTTTAGGGTTCTCTAATTTGAGACGCCCTAGGGCAACTCCGGTTTTGGTAGAGTCTTGTGCCTGTTCATCAGTCTCTTGGGCAAAAGCCGTAGAAACGAACAGAAAACAAATACATAAGAAGAAGTACTTAAACACTTTTGGTTTAAGTATTGGTTTTGCCCCTCTTTTCAAACTAGTTACAAATTTTTTAGCGCCTGTTTAATAATGTCCTCAACGCTTAGCGAAGTATTCTCTTTCACAATTTTGTCGACTACCTTTTCGGACTGTCTTCGGGTGAAACCGAGAACCTCTAAAGCAGATAACGCTTCTTCTTTGCCAGTATTGTTTGAAATGTGGGAAACTTCATCCATTTCGTACACTTTCAAAATCTTATCTTTCAAGTCCAAAATGACTCGTTGGGCTGTTTTGCTTCCTATCCCCTTGATTGCCTGTATGGAAGGGACATCTCCATTGGCAATTGCTTCCTTTATTTGCTGCGGTGATAGGGAGGACAACATGGTTCTCGCTGTGCTGGAACCAATTCCAGATACTGAAATCAAAAGTCTAAAAATTTCCCTTTCAGATTTTTCGATAAATCCAAAGAGCGTGTGCGAATCTTCCCGTACTTGAAGGTGGGTGAAAATCTGAATGCTTTCCTCGTCTTTTATCAAAGAAAATGTATGTAGGGAGATATTTAAAAAGTACCCCACACCGTTGCATTCCACAACCACATAGGTAGGGTTCTTTTCTACTAATTTTCCTTTTAAATGATTTATCATTGGTTCGAAACGGGGTTTTGGTTAGTCTACTTCTTCCATTTTTGCTTTTTTGCGTTTTTCACGCTCCTGCGCATCAATAACGGCAACTGCTGCCATATTCACCATTTCATCCACACTGGCACCTAACTGCAATATGTGGGCCGAACGACGCAATCCAACCATGATGGGACCAATGGAATCAGCCTTGTTTAGTACCTTCAACAATTTATAGGTGATATTGGCTGACTCTAGATTTGGAAATACAAAAGCGTTTACCTTTTTCCCAGCCAATTTGGAAAAAGGGAAATTGTTGTGGCAAAGTTCCTGACTTAGTGCAAAATCTGTCTGAATCTCACCATCTACCACCAAATCCGGATTTTTTTCATGTAAAATTCGTACAGCCTCCCTTACTTTTTGGGCATTAGGATGGCTTGATGAACCAAAATTAGCATAAGACAAGAGTGCCATTACTGGGTTAAATCCAAAAGTGTTTGCAACATTCGCAGTCATCAAAGCTATTTCGGCTATTTCCTCAGCACTTGGGTCAATATTAATGGAAGTGTCGGCCAAAAACAAAGGCCCTCTTTCGGTAATCATAATGTTTACCGTTGATGCGTTCTTTACACCTTTCGACCTTCCTATCACTTCAAAAACGGGTCGTAAAACTTTAGGATATGCTCGGGAGTATCCAGAAATCATACCATCGGCATCGCCCTCCATCAACATCATTGCACCAAAATAGTTGCGTTTACCCATATTTATTCGGGCGCTATACTCAGTTTCCCCCTTTCGCTTTCTTGATTCCCATAATTTATGGGCATACTTGGTTCTAATCTCTTTGGATTCGTCAGAACGGGGATCTACGATAGGAACTTCGGCGTCAAAATCCAATTCTTTTTTAAGCTTTACTATAGTCTCACGATTTCCTAATAAAATAGGTTGTGCTATACCCTCATCATGTACAATCTGTGCAGCTTTTAGAACGTCCAGCAGCTCTGCTTCGGCAAATACAATACGTTTTGGATTTACTTTGGCTCGGTTGTGCAATAATCGAACCACCTTGTTATCATTTCCGGACCTCAAGTAAAGTTCTTCCTCATACTTTTTCCAATCCTTAATAGGAGCTTTAGCCACACCAGATTCCATAGCTGCCTTGGCCACCGCAGGAGGAATCTTGGTAATCAGCCTAGGGTCAAAAGGCTTTGGGATGATGTATTTCTTCCCAAATGCCAATCTTGTGGTATCATAAGCAATGTTTACCTGTTCTGGAACAGGTTCCCGAGTCAAATCAGCCAAGGCCCGCACCGCAGCCATTTTCATTTCTTCATTGATTTTTGTAGCTCGTACATCAAGTGCTCCTCGGAAAATGAAGGGAAATCCTAAAACATTATTGACTTGATTGGGGTGGTCTGAACGACCTGTAGCCATAATAATATCATCCCGTGTCTCACAGGCTAAATTATATTCAATCTCAGGGTCAGGATTGGCCATAGCAAAAACTATAGGGTCCTTTGCCATGGATTTTAGCATTTTGGGTGTTAAAATGTTGGCTATGGATAAACCAATGAACACATCCGAACCTTGAAGCGATTCTTCCAGCGTATCTATTTTCCTATCCGTAGCGAATTCCAACTTTTCTTTGGTCAGATTTTCGCGGTCTTTTCGTATCACGCCCTTGCTATCCAACATGACAATATTTTCTGCTTTTGCTCCAAAAGCTTTATACAGTCGCGTACAGGAAACTGCCGCTGCACCAGCGCCACTAACCACAATTTTCACCTCTCCCATTTTTTTGCCGGTCAATTCGAGGGCATTCAAAAGAGCAGCTGCAGAAATAATGGCGGTTCCATGTTGGTCGTCGTGCATTACTGGAATATCAAGTTCTTCCTTTAGCCTTCGCTCTATTTCGAATGCTTCGGGTGCTTTGATATCTTCTAGATTGATTCCGCCAAAAGTAGGCGCAATCGTCTTTACTGTTTCTATGAACTTATCTACGTCGGAAGTATCTAATTCAATATCCATTCCATCGATATCTGCAAAAATCTTGAACAGCAAGCTTTTGCCTTCCATCACCGGTTTAGAAGCCTCTGGACCTATATTTCCCAAACCTAAAACAGCAGTTCCGTTTGATATAACCGCTACAATGTTTCCCTTTGCGGTGTATTTGTAAACATCGTCCTTGTTTTTTTCAATTTCCAAACAAGGTTCGGCAACTCCTGGAGAGTAGGCCAAGGCCAAATCCCGTTGTGTAGCATAAGGTTTGGTAGGAACCACTTTTATTTTTCCCGGTTGTGGCTTAGCATGGTACAACAAGGCCTCCCTACGTTGTTTTTCTTTGCTCATATAGATAGTTCTGAAATAAGGGATAAAGGTAAGGGTATTCCCGAATTAGTGAATACCCTTCATATCTGTTTCCAGTTAAAAGTTCAATTAAGGTTTCTTAGGATTCAACTGGGCTTTCTTCCTTTACATTTAAACGCATAGCTAAAATAGATGCAATTACGAAACATGTTCCAGCAAAGAGCATGGCATTCGCTGCATTGGCTCCTAATATGTTCTTAAAAATTGGCCCAAACGTCAAGGTTTGGATTCCCATTGGGATTACAATCATCATATTTAGGATTCCCATATATACCCCTCTTCTTTCTTGGGGAACAATTTTGGAAACCATACTATATGGGATTCCCATCATGGCGGCCCATCCTATACCAAATAACACCATTGGAAATAGTACATAAACAGGGTCTGCTATATTGGGAATGGCAAATAATGCTATAGCCGTTCCAAAAAGACTGAGTGCGTAAATCTTTTTTCCTCCAAAGCGGATGGTTAAAGGGACTAGAATTAGCGCCACTACGGCAGTCACTATATTATACGTTGTGCTCATTTTGGCAGCTTGAGCCGCGGCCTGCGAGGTATCATATCCCATCGTGGTTCTGAATAAAGGGGTAATGAACTGCCAATATACAAACAGTGCATACCACTGAAAAAGATATACTGCGGAAAGCTTCCACATAAATTTGGGCATATCTTTAACCGCATGCTTTATTTCTACAAATGGTAGTTTAAATCGCTCGACAAACGGAAGTGTCTTATGCCTATTAATTTCAGCTAGTTCTTCGTCACTTGGTGGTATTTCAGGAGTCTTAAAAACCGACCATAAAATGGTAGTTATGGATAAAAATGAGCCTATAAAGAATGAATAGTACAACCATTTAGGGATTTGTCCCGATACCTCTTCCCCACCTCCAAACCAATCTTGAAATAGAAAAATGGAAGCATTTGCCAATAAAATACCGGCACCTACAAAAAGGCTCTGCATTTGATACCCTATACTTAATTGGCTATCTGGAAGTTTGTCGCCAACAAATGCCCTGTAGGGTTCCATGGCCATATTGTTACCCACATCCAAAATCCAAAGCAGGCCAACCGCGAACCAAAGAGCCGGACTTAAGGGAAATGCAAAAAGACACAAACTACCCAAAATGGCCCCTATCAAGAAAAAGGGTTTTCTTCTTCCCCATCTAGGAGACCATGTCTTATCGGATACAGCACCAATAATGGGTTGCACAATAAGTCCGGTAATTGGACCTGCAATATTTAAAATGGGTAAAATCTCCTCCGCTGCTCCTAAAAAAAGAAAAATAGGATTGATAGCGCTTTGTTGTAATCCAAAACTGTATTGTATTCCTAAGAATCCGACATTCATGTTCCAGATTTGCCAGAAACTTAATTTAGGTTTCTTTAGTTTCATTCGTATTGAGTTAGTTTAGTGGTATTTGGCCTGTTGCTCATGACCCTTTCATTGTTTCAAGATAGTATTTTCTTGAATCTTCTTTAAAAACTGCCCTATAAAAATTGAATTATTCCAAACGAAAACGTTTGAATTTTGTGGAAATCTTATTTAATAAAATCTATATTTCTTTTTAATCCTGAGAATTTTGTTCTTTTTACTGGTGATTTCTGAAATATTTTTTTGAAAACGTCTTCTGTAATTTCTTCCCAATCTTTTTTGGAAAAAGAAAGCAGTTCTGGATTGGGGTTAAATAGGGGTTCGTTATGAGATTTCGAAAATCGATTCCAAGGACACACATCCTGGCAAACGTCGCATCCGAACATCCAATCATCAAACTTACCCTCAAATTCTGAAGGAATTTCGTTTTTTAATTCAATGGTAAAATAGGAAATACATTTGCTTCCATCCACCACGTAAGGTGTAGCAATGGCTTGGGTAGGGCAAGCATCTAGGCAAGCTGTGCAAGAACCACAATGATCCGTTATTGGATGGTCATATTCCAATTCAAGGTCAACAATAAGTTCTGCAATAAAATAAAAGGAACCCACTCGTTGGGTTAACAGATTACTGTTTTTTCCAATCCAACCTAATCCGCTTTTTGCAGCCCAAGCTCTATCCAATACGGGTGCCGAATCCACAAAAGCTCTACCATGAACCTGACCTATTTCTTCTTGAATAAAATGTAACAGGCTTTTTAACTTGTCCTTTATCACAAAGTGATAATCCGTACCGTACGCGTATTTGGAAATCTTATAGGATTCTGAAGTTTGGGTCGCATCGGGAAAATAATTGAGTAAAAGAGAGATAACTGATTTGGAACCTTCCACCAATTTTGTGGGATCTAATCGTTTATCGAAATGATTTTCCATGTAGGCCATTTCACCATGCATATTTTGGTTGAGCCACTTTTCCAAACGTGGAGCCTCCTCTTCCAAAAACTCAGCTTTCGAAATCCCACAGGATAAAAAACCCAAGCGTTGGGCCTCCTGTTTTATAAGATTTGTATTTGCCGATTTACCCATCTACCTTGGTGTAAAATTCAAAGACACTTCTTTTGGCTTTAAAGAAATCATAGGATTGATTTCAATGCGTTCCATCGCGGTATTAATACGGTATTTTTTTACAATCTCAATAAGCACCATTAACATCTCATAGTCCGCAAAAGCATTTCCAATACACATTCTGGGGCCAGCGCCAAAAGGATAATAGAAATTTGAGGCTGATTTCATATCTATTCCAACAAAACGGTCTGCAATAAAATCCTCCGCATCTTCCCAAAAAGACTTATGCCGATGTAGTTCATACATGGAAAGTAACACTAAAGTTCCTTTTTTTAATTCAAACGGACCAATTTCGGTATCCTCTGTGGTTACACGGTCAATAAAATAGGCGGGAGGATAAATTCGCATCGTTTCTTTGATACATGATTGTGCTAATGGCAGTTTGCCCATAATCTCAAAAGAAAACGTCTCGGATTCCAAAGCATTAACTTCTTTAAACAATTCCTCTTGAAGTTTTTTATCCTTTGCTAAAAAATACAGCATAAACGACAACGCATTTGCCGTGGTCTCATGCCCAGCAGTAAAGAGAATCAGCACTTCGTCTATAAGTTGTTTTCTAGACATTTTAGTACCATCCTCATAGGTGGCCTCCAGCAACATATCCAATAAATCATGGCCGTTTTGTCCTTTTTCGTTTAGTCGGCCTTCAATCAAATCATTAAGCACATCACGACCACGTTTGGCTTCATTCAAATGTTTCTTAATTTCACCGGACCAAGTGAACCATGCCTTGAGATACGGCCTCCGCATTTCCTTGATAAGCATTTTTTGGTTCTCTTCAGTGATGGTTTTTAACTCTGCCATGGATTCCCGAATATCATCACTACTAAAAAGTGATTTAGCCACTACCTGAAATGCCAAATCCCCCATTTTGGCAAATACATCTTCATTTTTATTCGGGACTATTCGTTCCAATTCATCTACAATGGCTTTGTGCATAATATCCAACAGACCTTTTAATTTTTGGCGATGAAAGGCAGGTTGAATCATCCTGCGATGTGTACGCCAATGTTCCCCTTCTGAAGTTAGCAAGCCATAACCAATGTATTTTGCCAAATCTTTTGTCTGAAGCTTTGATTTGGAATAGGAACGATGGTTTTTTTTCAAAACCTGTCTCACCCATTCCGGGTCTCTTGAAAATATCACCCTTCCCTCTCCAGGTATTGAAATTCGGAAGGTATCTCCAAGTTTTTCGAAATTCTCTTTATGAAAAGGAAGTGGGTTTTTGAGAATACGTTTACTATTCTTTAGCACTTTTAGCGCAGAAACATGAGGTAGTTTTTTCATCCAAATAAGCCTTCTTGCGCACCACCTTTAATCCTTCCCAGATGTTTATAGGCTAGTTCTGTGACCTCCCTACCGCGAGGTGTTCGCATAATAAACCCTTGTTGAATTAAAAAGGGTTCATATACTTCTTCAATAGTTTCTGCACTTTCGGATACCGCAGTCGCCAAGGTTGTAATACCTACGGGCCCACCTTTAAACTTATCAATTATGGTGCTCAATATTTTATTATCCATTTCATCAAGACCATGGGCGTCAACATTCAGGGCTTTTAATCCAAATTTAGAGATGTTCAAATCAATATTACCGTCGCCCTTGATTTGCGCAAAATCACGTACACGGCGAAGAAGAGCGTTGCAAATACGTGGGGTACCACGACTTCTTCCGGCAATTTCTATAGCGGCCTCATTGGTGATGGGCACTTTTAAAATATCTGCGCTACGTTCAACTATAGTTGATAAAAGTTCGGTATTGTAATACTGTAAACGACTTTGAATTCCAAAACGGGCACGCATAGGGGCAGTAAGGAGACCCGAACGTGTTGTAGCACCCACAAGAGTAAAAGGACTTAAATTGATTTGCACCGTACGAGCATTAGGTCCCGTTTCAATCATTATATCAATTTTATAATCCTCCATGGCCGAATAGAGGTATTCCTCAACAATTGGACTTAACCTATGAATTTCATCAATGAACAATACATCTCTTTCCTCAAGATTGGTAAGCAATCCTGCTAAATCTCCAGGTTTATCCAAAACGGGGCCAGAAGTAATCTTTATACCAACTCCCAATTCATTTGCAAGAATGTGGGCCAATGTAGTTTTCCCAAGTCCAGGCGGGCCGTGAAACAAAGTGTGGTCCAAAGCTTCACCCCGGAGATTGGCCGCTTGAACGAATACCTTTAGGTTTTCGAGCACTTGTTCCTGACCTGTAAAATCATCAAAGGTGATAGGACGGAGTGCCCTTTCAATATCCAGTTCTTCGTGGGAAAAATTATCCGCTGAGGGGTCTAAGTTCTCATTCATCTTCAAACAAATATAATTGAAAACGAAATGTGCTTAAAACTGTTTTGACCAAAACCGTAAGTCCTTTAGGTTTAGATTCCTTTTTCGAATTCTAAGACTTAACTTAGATACTTCAAAAGTCAGACAGCCTTTTTTCAATATCCCGTTTATGAAAGTAATTGATTACTCCCCTGGAATTCTACAGTACCTTCCCTTTTTTTATGTGATTTGGTCCGATGATTTGCTTTCCGCTTCAGAGATATCCGTAATACAAAAAACCATTGAAGAAGACATCCATCTGGAAGCTATTGAAAAAAAACAACTTTTAAAATGGCTGGATCGGGACAATCCACCAAATGAAGAAGAATTTAAGCAATGGAAACAAACCATTTCAAACGCTCGTATCAAGTTGGTAGAGAGCGACACCTATCCCCTAACCTCATTGAGCCAACGATTGGGAAATAGCTATTGCGATGATTGTAAGTTCAACGATTACCTAAAACATATTGAAATCAATCTGGGCATACAGCCCAATCATTACAATCACCTTTTTGACGTTGAAGTGGTTCATGAAAAAACTTCAAAACAATATGATGCCCATGTTTTAGACACTCTTCTAAAAGGAGAGCACGGTACAAGCATTGATGAGTTTCGGACTTTTCTAAATCAAGATATTTTCAACAAGCAAATTCTACCTAATAAAGATGATTTTCGAGCTAGGGTTTTGGAACAGGTTGAAGTTTTAGGAAAGAATGGCTATGGGGCCTATGCGTACCCTATCGAATATGGAGGTAAAGAAAACATGCCGGCTTATGGTGCATTATTTGAGCATTTAATGTTTGTAAACGGAAGCCTAGGCGTAAAATTTGGGGTACAGTTTGGATTATTTGGTGGAAGTATCCAAAAGTTAGGTACCCAAAAACATCACGATATTTATCTAAAAGATGCTGGTACCGCTGAGTTATTGGGTTGTTTTGCCATGACTGAAACAGGGCATGGTTCCAATGTACGTGGTATACGAACCACGGCAACCTATGACAATGCAACCGATGAAATTGTACTTCATACTCCTGGAAAAAACGACAATAAAGAATATATTGGGAACGCGCTACATTCTAAAATAGCAACCGTTTTTGCTCAACTTATTGTGAATGGAAAAAATGAAGGAGTACATGCCATCCTTGTTCCGCTCAGAGATTCCAATCATAATGTACTCAACGGAATTACCATAGAAGATAATGGATACAAGTTGGGATTGAATGGTGTTGACAACGGAAAAATTTGGTTTAATCAGGTCCGCGTTCCCAGGGCTAATCTTTTGGATAAATATGGCAGCATTACTCGTGAGGGCAGCTATACTTCGTCCATAAAAAATCCGAACAAACGTTTTTTTACTATGCTGGGCACCTTGGTCGGGGGACGTATTTGTGTAGCGCGTGGGGCCTTGGGTGGTGCTAAAATGGCTTTGGCAATAGCTGTCAAACATGCCTTGAACCGAAGGCAGTTCAATGACAATATAAAAATCCAAGAAGATTTGATCATGGATTATCCCATCCATCAAGTGCGGTTAACCCCAGCTATTGCAAGCGCCTATGTCTACCATGTTACTTTAGATGAAATGATAAGGGCCTATAGTGATGATTCCCAAGCGGATAAACGAAAAATAGAGACCCAAGTGGCAGGTTTAAAGGCCATCATTACCTGGTTTGGCAATTCTACCATTCAAGAATGCCGCGAAGCATGTGGTGGAAAAGGCTACCTTTTGGAGAATTTGATTGGAAGTTTAAAAAACGATGTTGACATTTTTACCACCTTCGAAGGAGACAATACAGTTTTGTTACAACTGGCTGCCAAAGGAGTTCTTTCCGATTTTAAAGCTGAATTCAATAGCGCGGGGTTTGCTTCTGTTCTGAAATTATTAAAATCACAACTTTCTGATAGATGGAACACATTAAATCCCATTTATGCGAATAAGGTGGATGCAGAACACTTGTACAATCCTAAGTTCCATAAACATGCTTTTGAATATAGAACCCGAAGACTGACGTATACCTTGGCAATGCGCATACGAAACTATATTAAAAAAGGTATTCCTGCGTATCAAGCTTTCCTGAAGGTCCAGACCCACTTAATTGCTCTGGGCAAAGCGTATAGTGTTGAGTTAGCCTATACCACCTATACCAGTTTTTACGAAACTGTTTCAGACCCAAAGTACAGGGGACTCATCGAAAAATTGGGAACCTTATATGCCTTGGATGAAATCAATACCGAGGCACGTTGGTATTTGGAGCAGGGGTATATCGGTAGTACTAAGTCTAGAGCTATTCGACAACGAGTAGAACGTCTTTGTACGGAACTACGCCCACATATTGAGGTATTAGTGGATGGTTTTGGTATACCTGAACACCGTTTAACAGCTCCTATTGCGCAATAGCTGTTTATTCGGTTTTCTTTATCAATTGGGAACTGTCCAAGAATTCAAGAATTGTGATTTGAGGATTACCATATAACTGGGTTCTACTGCTGCCTTTAGAAGATAACTCCAAATCCCGATACGAGTTCAAACGCACATTTGCGGAATTCTCAAGTTTGGCCTTTACCGAGCCGGCCTCCATCTTTTCCCCTTTAAATTTGGCATTATCTATAACTTCCAATTGCATTCTATCCGCGGTCCCTTCAAAAGTAAATGAAGCGTTTCCCCCCAAATTCACCAGATTGGCTTCAGTAACTGCATAAATGTAGGTTTCGGCCCTCTTATTCATAGTAACATTTAGCGAATCCACGTCCACATTAAATTCTGATTTGCTCATATCCTCCAAATTAATGTCCATTACAGCAGCACTGGCTTGTAACGTGAGTCTGGTATCAGCGAATCCATCCACAAACAGCTCGTCACTATTTATCATTTCCTTGGATACTATACTTCCTTCCTTTGCTGTTATGGCTTTTAAATCTGTATAGTTTATGGTAATATCAAATTGTTTTTTTGAAGTTACCGTATAAAATGAAGTGATTACAAGGGTGCTATCTTCCACCTTGAACTTAAGAATATCTATCAGATTATCATCGGCAATAATCTCATACCCCGGTCCAAATGACTTTTTAAGCACAATATCCAAATCATCGTTCAATACAATGGCATTAAATGCAGGTAATTCTTCATTTACTTCGGTAACTACCCTGCTCCCTTTAATTTTTGGTTTACGTTGTGACCAGATTACCATTGGAATTAAAATCAAGCCGCAAAGAATTGCTTTTTTCATAGGTGTTCGTTTAGATAGGCACTTAAAGGTATTATAATTTGATGCAACAATAGCCATACCAAAGTGCTAAAACAAAAAACCCATCCTAAAGGATGGGTTTTTCATATTTTCTTAAGAATCTAAGTTAATGATTCAATTCTTCTTCATTTTCTTGAAGTGGCGTATTCTGCGGAACAAAATCCTGTCCGGGAATAATATACTCACCATTTTCATAAGTTTTACTGTAATCGTATGCCCAACGATAAACATGTGGGATTTTTCCAGGCCAGTTTCCATGAACATGTTTTTGAGGTGTAGTCCATTCCAATGTATTGGAACCCCATGGATTTTGCGGACCTCGTTTTCCATAGAAAATACTTCGTACAAAGTTGTACACGAAAACCAGTTGGGCCAATCCGGCAACAATTGCAAAGACAGTCATAAGTATTTGCACATTCGTCAATTCATCAAACATAGGGAAGGCCGTATTCTGATAATATCTACGTGGCACACCTGCCATTCCCACAAAGTGCATAGGGAAAAACACTCCATAAGCACAAATGGCCGTTATCCAGAAATGCACATACCCTAGGTTTTTGTTCATCATACGCCCTTGGAACATTTTAGGGAACCAATGATAAACTCCTGCAAACAAGCCGTACAATGCGGAGATACCCATCACCAAATGGAAGTGGGCAACTACAAAATAGGTATCGTGAACATTAATATCCAAGGTGCTATCTCCCAGAATAATCCCGGTTAAACCTCCTGTAATGAAGGTGGAAACCAAACCGATTGAAAACAGCATTCCTGGATTCAATTGCAGGTTACCTTTCCAAAGTGTGGTAATATAGTTAAAGGCTTTTACGGCTGAAGGAATCGCAATCAACAGGGTAGTAAAGGTAAACACAGACCCAAGGAACGGATTCATACCTGAGATGAACATGTGGTGTCCCCATACTATTGTTGATAAAAAAGCAATCGCCAAAATGGAAGCTACCATGGCGCGATAGCCGAAAATCGGTTTTCGTGCATTGGTTGACATTACCTCCGAAGTGATTCCAAGCGCAGGCAACAATACAATGTATACCTCTGGGTGACCCAAGAACCAAAATAAGTGTTCGTATAATACTGGGGAACCTCCTTGGTAGTGAAGTACTTCACCCTGAATAAAAATATCTGAAAGGAAGAAGGATGTACCAAAACTTCTATCCATAATAAGCAACAAAGCAGCAGACAACAATACCGGGAAAGAAATCACACCGATAATAGCAGTCACAAAAAACGCCCAGATTGTCAATGGCAAACGAGTCATAGACATTCCTTTTGTTCTTAAGTTAAGTACGGTTACGATATAGTTCAGCGAACCTAACAAGGAAGATGCTATAAATATCGCCATAGATACCAGCCACAGTGTCATACCTGCTCCAGAACCAGGTTGTGCCATAGGTAATGCACTCAACGGGGGATAAATCGTCCACCCTGCTGCTGCGGGTCCCGCTTCAACAAATAAGGAAATTACCATAATGACCGACGACATAAAGAACATCCAATAGGAAAGCATGTTCAAAAATCCAGAGGCCATATCCCGTGCTCCAATTTGAAGTGGAATCAATAAATTACTGAAGGTTCCACTCAAACCAGCGGTCAATACAAAGAATACCATGATTGTACCGTGAATGGTGACTAGAGCCAAATAGATATCTGCATCCATTACCCCATCTGGCGCCCATTTCCCCAAAAGTGCTTCAAAGATTGGGAAGGATTCACCTGGCCAGGCCAACTGCATTCTAAACAATAGGGACATCGCAATACCTATGAAGCCCATGATAAGGCCCGTAATAAGATATTGCTTGGCAATCATCTTATGGTCTTGACTGAAAATGTATTTTGTTATAAAAGTTTCCTTATGGTGATGGCCATGATCGTCGTGTGCATGATCATCTACGTGGGCTGGTGCATGTGCCGTTACAGACATAACCTAATTTTTAATTATTTATTTTTCTTTTTCTAGCTTTCTATAAAGATATTAAGGATTTGTGGAAACTGTCTCCTTAAATGTGGTTTGTTCCGCCATCCACTTATTAAATTCTTCTTCGGTCTCTACAATTATCTTCATTTGCATGTTGTAATGTGATTTTCCACAGATTTTATTACACAACAATACATAATCAAATTCCCAAGGGTCTGAGTCAGGTCTCCCCTCCGCCGCCCATTTGGCTCTTAGTCTGTTGGTTCGCTTCACTTTATCCACTACATCTGGATTCAGTCTAATTTCTTCGGTGGTTACTGTAGGCGTAAATGAGAATTGTGTAATCATCCCCGGCACACAGTTCATCTGCGCTCTAAAATGAGGCATGTATGCTGAATGCAGTACATCTTGGGAACGCATCATAAAATTTACTTTTCTACCCACGGGCAAGTGTAATTCTTTTACAATCACATCATCTGATGCGTTAGGGTCAGATTCATCCAATCCAAGAACATTAGCTCTATTTATATCAATCAATCGGACACTGGCATCACCTAATACATTGTCTTCTCCTCCATAGCGAGCTGTCCAGTTAAATTGTTGGGCATACAGTTCCACAATTAACGGATCATCTTCATCATTAACATCCATGATATTAGTCCACGTATATAGTCCCCAAAGAATCAATCCCGCTAAAACAATTACGGGAATGATGGTCCAGATAAATTCCAAGCGATCATTATCTGCAAAGAATAAAGCTTTTTTTCCTTTTTCCCCTCTGTACTTGTATCCAAAATAGTGTAACAACGCCTGAGTTATCGTTTGAACGAAAAAGATAATGGCAAAAGATACCCACATCAACTGGTCGTACTCTCCTCCGTGAGCAGAAGATGCCTCTGGAAGTAAAACTTTGGAATACTTGGCAAAGCTGAAAATAGTGATTCCGTAAATGAAGATAAGGAAACCAAACAATAGGTAACCGTTGTATTTGTTGTCCGAATCGGTAGCGATTTCAGCCGTAGCCTGCTCAGTTCTGAGTTGTGACAATTCAAAAATCTTGGTCATCTGCCAAATGGCGATGGCTACCAGGACTAAAACGGTCAATGTTAATAATGCAGTCATTGTTATCTATCTAGAAACTTAATCGTATTAATAATGAAATTGTCTACTTTCTTCTACAAATGGGTTACGTTTAGGTTGTAACGGTACTTTTGTAAGGGTATTGAACACCCAGAAAACGAACAAACCTCCAAAAAATAATATTCCGCCTATTTCGGGCAACCCTATATACCATTGATCCCCTACAGTAGCAGGCATAACCATGTTGAATACGTCTAGGTAATGCCCAAAGAGAACAACTAAACCTGTCATAATAACAAACCAATTTACACGCTTATAATCACTGTTCATTAATACCAATAATGGGAAAATAAAGTTCATTACGAGCATACCAAAGAAGGGTAGCTTATAATCTTGGAACCGTGCCACATAATAGGTAACCTCTTCAGGAATATTTGCATACCAAATCAACATAAATTGGGCAAACCATAAATACGTCCAGAAAATACTGATACCAAACATGAATTTTGCCAAGTCATGAATATGGCTATCATTCACTTGTTCCAAGTATCCTTTGGATTTTAAATAAATGGTAATGATAGCTATGGTAGTGATTCCGGAAACAAACATGCTGGCGAATACATACCAACCGAATAAAGTACTAAACCAGTGAGGGTCCAAACTCATAATCCAATCCCAAGACATCATGGATTCAGTGACCAAATAGAATACCAAGAAGGCTGCAGACCATCTAAAATTCTTAACAAAATTTGAGTTGTCGTCTGAATCATCTTGAGCCAAGGATAATTTTCTGGAGTACTCGCGATAAAAAATCCATCCTCCCAAGAAAATGGCCGCTCTGACCAAAAAGAAAGTTGGATTCAAATAGCCCGCTTTACCTTGCAACAACTTGTCATGCGCCACAGTGTCCGCATCCATCCAAACAAACATATGATTCATATGTAGTACCGACAGTACCAAAATCACAAACACGATAATTCCCCCAGGTACCAAATAAGCGGTAATACCCTCCATTACACGGAAAAGTAGTGGTGACCATCCTGCCTGAGCGGCACGTTGGATAGCATAAAAAGCTAAAACCCCTAAGGCAATCATAAAAAAGAAAAATGCTGCCACATATAGTGCGGCCCAAGGTCTATTTTGTAACTGATGCAACACATGCTCGTCATGTGAGGCATCATGGGAACCTTCGTGGCCCGCCTCATCCGCATGGGAGCCTCCATGCTCAGCCTCACCTGCATGGGAATCTCCATGACCTGATTTGTCCATGTAGTCTTTTTCACCTTCGGTACCGTGATGACCTGCTTCTTCTCCATGGCCCCCATCGTGTCCATGTCCATGCCCGTCACCATGAGCCGAAGCTACCATTGCCTTTGCTTCTTCCACGTTGCTAGGTGCTGTAAAAAAACCAGTTGCGAGGCATATCAATCCGACAGCCATTGCAATGTAAGACCCTAGTTTTAATCTATTTGAAAACGTGTACATAGTTTGCTATCCAATTATTTTGTTAGGTCTCCTTTTAATTTCATTACGTATTCGGCCACTTGCCATAATTCGGTCTCATTTTCCATTTGTGAAGCATAGGAACCCATGGAATTTAATCCATAATACATAGTATGGTATGTGCTACCCACTGTGATGTTTCGTGCTGCATCGTCATAACTTGGCACTCCCAATATTTTTTCACGCTTTACTAAAGTACCTTGTCCTTTTCCTTTAGCTCCATGACAGATGGCGCAATAGACATCGTACAACTCTTTTCCCTTGGCCAAGTTTTCTTCTCTATCTAATGAATCTAAAGGACTGGCTTGCAATCTAGCGAGTTCTTTTCCTTCAATGGAATTATCAAATTCGTAGGGTAAAGTGGAGCGGGATATTGTATTTTCTGGTGGCAACATTGCTTCCGTACCTTGAGGGAACAAACCATTATCCACTCCCTCATAGGTTTCGTAACCAACAGATTCATACATGTTTGGCATATATTGGTAATTTGGATTGTTCTTATTAGTGCAAGAGCCTAATAAGAGAACAAAAACCAGGACACAAAGTACTTTACCAAAAGTCTTGATCATCATATTATTTTTTTTTGGGAACATGAACCTCAACGGCTCCTGTTTCCAACAATAAACTTTTTAACGCTTCTTCATCATTTCCTACTTCTACCTCTACCAAAAAATGGTCATCTGTGGTTCTTACATCCGGATTCTCTGCTTTCTTAAAAGGCCACATCCTACTTCTTAAGTAAAAGGTAATTACCATAAGGTGGGCTGCAAAGAAAACCGTCAACTCGAACATAATGGGAACAAAAGCAGGCAAATTATCCATATAGCTAAAGCTTGGCTTACCACCTATATCTTGAGGCCAATCTTCAATCATAATATAATTCATCATGACAATAGCAACCGTCAATCCCAAACATCCGTACAAAAAGGCGGTTATTGCCAAGCGGGTATGAGGTAATCCCATAGCTTTATCCAATCCATGAACAGGAAAAGGAGTGTATACCTCTTCAATGTGGTACTTTTCCGAACGTAGTTTCTTGACAGCGTTCATTAACACGTCATCATCGTCGTATAGTGCTTTGAATATTGTTGCCGCCATGATTACTTATCTAAATTGATTAATCCTTTTGCCTGTCCTGCCCAATCATCACGTTGAGCCCTCCCAGGGAAAGAGCCTGTAATGGAATCCAATAAGCCGTATTCTCTTTCAGTCATTTTACTTACTTGAAGGAAAGAAAAGATTCCAATTTTGTTCAAGGTCCTTTCCATCAATGGGCCAATACCTCTCACTTTTTTCAAATCATCCGGTATCTGGGTACTGGTATCGAAACTACCAATAGAACCCAATAGTTGCATTACTGGGGCATCGGCAATTCCTTCAGCCATTTCTGGTTCCTTTTCGGTCTCCTCTTCTACATCCACCTCGATTATCACCCCGTTCGTGGGTTTGGTATACAATGGTTTTCCTTCTTCGCGAAGCCTTTTAAAACGTTCTCCCGAAGCTTTCATGATGGATTTCACTTCGGCTTGGGCAATTACAGGGAAAGTTCGTGAGTACAATAAAAATAGTACAAAGAAAAAGCCAATAGTTCCTATAAATATTCCGATATCCACAAATGTCGGAGAGAACATTGTCCATGAGGATGGTAAGTAATCTCTATGCAATGAGGTCACGATAATCACAAAACGTTCAAACCACATTCCTATGTTCACCACAATGGAGATGAAGAACGAGAACATTATACTAGTTCTTAGTTTTTTGGACCACATGAACTGCGGAGAAAACACATTACAAGTCATCATACTCCAATACGCCCAAGCATAAGGTCCTGTTGCTCTATTCAAGAAGGCATATTGCTCATATTCCACACCAGAATACCAAGCAATGAACAGCTCGGTTATATAAGCACAACCTACGATAGAACCTGTAATCATAATTACAATGTTCATCAACTCAATATGTTGTACGGTAATATATGCCTCGAGACTACATACTTTACGCATAATGATGAGTAGCGTATTCACCATAGCGAATCCAGAGAAAATCGCCCCAGCAACAAAGTAGGGTGGGAATATGGTCGTGTGCCATCCTGGGATTACCGATGTAGCAAAGTCAAAGGATACAATAGTGTGTACGGAAAGTACAAGTGGTGTTGCCAAACCGGCTAACACCAAGGATACCTCCTCAAAACGTTGCCAATCTTTTGCTCTACCAGTCCATCCAAAACTTAAAAGACTATAAATTTTCTTTTGAAAGGGTTTTACTGCTCTATCACGAATCATTGCAAAGTCAGGTAACAATCCTGTCCACCAGAATACCAAGGAAACAGATAAATACGTAGAAATTGCAAATACATCCCAAAGCAATGGGGAGTTGAAATTCACCCAAAGCGAACCAAACTGGTTTGGAATGGGCAATACCCAATAGGCTAACCATGGTCTCCCCATGTGAATAATGGGAAACAGTCCTGCCTGAACAACAGAGAAAATAGTCATCGCCTCAGCAGAACGGTTAATCGCCATTCTCCATTTTTGTCTAAAGAGCAGAAGTACAGCGGAAATCAACGTACCCGCGTGACCAATACCTACCCACCATACGAAGTTTGTAATATCCCAAGCCCAGTTTACGGTTTTATTGAGACCCCAAACCCCAATTCCGGTTGAAACTGTGTAAATAATACAGCCTAGTCCCCATAAAAAGGCTACCAGAGCAATAGTGAATACAATCCACCAGTGTTTATTGGCTTTTCCTTCAACAGGGCGCACAATATCCTCGGTTACATCATGGTATCCCTTATCTCCCAGTACTAGGGGCTTTCGAACAGGTGCTTCGTAATGCGACGCCATAATTTATTTTCTAGTTACTTTCTTATTTATTGATTATGCCTCATTTGTATTTCTAACCTTAACCTGATACACCACATTAGGTTTAGTACCTACGTGCTCCAACAGGTGGTATGCCCTTTTATCTTTGACCAATTCTGAAATTGGACTTCCCTCTTCATTAACATCTCCAAAACGCATGGCACCAGAAGTACAAGCAGCGGAACAGGCACAAGCATCGTTGAACTCCCCTTTTGCCACAGGTCTTCCTTCTCGCTTAGCTTTCAAGATAACGGCTTGGGTCGATTGAATACAGAATGAACATTTTTCCATAACCCCACGAGACCTTACGGTAACGTCTGGGTTGATGACCATTTTTCCAAGGTCATTATTCATATTGAAATCGAACTCATCATTATTGTTGTACAAGAACCAGTTGAATCGACGTACTTTGTACGGACAGTTATTGGCACAATATCTTGTTCCCACACAACGGTTGTACGCCATATGGTTTTGACCTTGTCTACCGTGAGATGTTGCAGCCACTGGACAAACAGTTTCACAGGGTGCGTGGTTACAGTGCTGACACATTACGGGTTGGAAAGCTACCTGTGGATTTGCGGAAGGGTCTTCCATTTGTCCAAATCCACCCAGTGAACCGTTATCACCAAAAAGTCCTTCCAAACCGTCCTTCTTCTCATTATCTGCTTCAAAGGAATCTTCGGATGAATAATATCTATCAATTCGCAACCAGTGCATATCTCTGGAGAGGCGCATTTCACGTTTTCCAACCACGGGAACATTGTTCTCTGCATGACAAGCAATAACACATGCACCACAACCTGTACATGCATTCAAATCAATGGAAAGATTGAAATGATGCCCTATTGTGCGGTCAAATTCTTGCCACAAATCAGCATCTTTGGAAGTTACCGGAATTTCTTCATGGTTTAGGGTAACCTCAGGAAGATGGTTCCACTCATGGCTATCTTTCGTATTAAATATCTCAAGCGTAGTTTCTTTTATGATATCACCTCTACCCATAAGGGTATTGTGCAATTGAACACACGCAAACTCATGCATCCCAGAGGTTTTCTCAATACGTACAGATTGTATTTCAGAAAAGTTTTTATACAGTAAAAAGGCGTTGACTCCAGTTGCCATTTCCGACTTCATACCCGCTTTTCTACCATAACCGAAGGAAAGTCCCACGGTTCCTTTAGCTTGACCAGGTTGAATGATTACCGGAACATTTTCCAATACTGTTCCATCAACTGTAAGTTTAACATAGCTACCGTCCAAACCACCATTGGCCACGTTTTCATTTTCCAATTCCCATTCAACGGCATCCGCTTTGGAAACGGTAACATAATTGTCCCAAGATACTCTTGAAATAGGGTCAGGAAATTCTTGCAACCATGGATTGGTAGCTTGCTTACCATCACCCATCCCAACTTTAGAATACAATATCAACTCGGTGCCATTGCCTGTGGAATTCACCAAAGAGCGCACTGCAGCAGATATTGAGGCTATTGTAGACTCTACTGTCTCCGCTTCCTCTGAGGCCACTTCCATAGCACCTTCTTCTGCTACCGGGGCAACCATTGATTCTAGAACACCATCCTGTAGTGCTTGGTTCCAACTTCTACCTTGAAGTATGTTGGCATCCCAAGTTTCACGAATGTATTCGTAATATGTTTTTTCATTACCCATCCATGTCAACAAGGCTGTTTGAAATTGTCTCGTATCAAACAGTTCACGAATAGCGGGTTGGGTAAGGGCATAATGTCCTTTCTTGAGTTGAACATCTCCCCAAGACTCCAAGTAGTGGGAAGCTGCAGCTACATAATTGGAAGCTTGTGCTGTTTCATCGTTGTTGAATGAGAAACTGACTGAAAGGTCTACTTTATCCAAACCTGCAACAAATTCATCCGCATTGGGCAAGGTATAAGCTGGGTTAACACCATCCATAATCAAAGCTCCTATGCGACCCGCATTCATATCTGCCACTAATTTGGAAACTTTGGCAGAATCTCCTTGACGAACATATTTTGGATTTTCTGCATCAAAGGCTTCACTTGCAAGTAGTTTGTTAATTGCAAGTACCACCATTTGTGCATTTATATCATTTAAACCAGTAACCACTACTGCTTTGCTTCCAGCTTTTCGTATGTGGGCTACAAGATTATCAACCGCAGCATTTACATCAGAAGTTCCTCCTCCAACATTGCTGCCGTTCAATTTTCCATACAACTTGGCCAAAGCAATTTTTTGCTGAGCGGATGTCATAGGATAACGCTTGTCTGCATTGGCTCCAGAGAGTGACATGTTTCCTTCCAATTGGATATGCTTGGACATCTTTCCATGTTTAGGAATTCGCCCTTTTGCATAACCACTATCGTATCCTCCTCCTTGCCAGTCTCCTAAGAAGTCTGCACCGAAAGCGACAATCAGTTCCGCTTTTTCAAAATCGTAGTCCGCAAATGCCCTCTCCCCATACATCATATTGAAAGCATTCAGGGCAGCATCTTCTGAGATAGCATCATAAACTACATGGTTCGTATTGGGATATTTTTCTTTGAACTCTGCAATCAATCGCTCAGTAGACGGACTTGCATACGTTTGTGTTAGCAATGCGATTTGCTTATTTGAGTTAGCCAAACTTCCCAACTTAGCACGAACTGTGGTATCCAGTACTTTCCACTCTATTGGCTCTCCATTTGCAGTTGGACCTTGAACTCGAGTGCTATCGTATAATGTCAAAACAGATGCATGAACCCTTGCGTTAGCTCCAGCGTTTACTTTAGCATCTTCGTTGTTCTCAATCTTGATAGGCCTCCCTTCCCTAGTCTTAATAAGAACACTAGCAAAGTCAAATCCATCTGCTATGGTAGTTGCATAGAAATTGGCGACACCAGGTACTATATTGTCTGGTTGAAATACGTAGGGAATGGATTTATGAACAGGCCCTTCACAAGCCGCCATGGCAGCTGCGGCTGTACTAAAACCGACATATTTCAAAAAGTCCCTACGATTTGTATTTGAAGTTGACAAACTTTCTTTGTCTCCCAAAAACTCATCTACAGGGATAGGTTCCGTGAATTCGTTTTGTCTTAGCGTCTCAACAATGGAATCGTTCGGATTTAGTTCCGCTTCGCTCTTCCAATATTTCTTGTTTGATGCCATACGATATCTCTGAGATTTATCTTCTTTAATTTAATAGTGACACTTTCCACATTCCAGACCACCCATCATAGCGGCAGTCAGTTCTTCAACACCATACTTCTTGGAAAGCTCGGCGTGGATAGCCTCGTAATATTCGTTGCCCTCAACTTTTATATTTGTTTCTCGGTGACAGTTAATACACCAACCCATAGTCAGTGGAGAATATTGGTACATAATTTCCATTTCTTCAACAGGTCCATGACAAGTTTGGCATTCAACACCCGCTACAGAAACGTGCTGAGAGTGGTTGAAATACGCAAAATCAGGAAGATTATGGATTCTTACCCATTCCACCGGTTGGGATTCACCAGTATAACTCTGGTTTTCCTCATCCCATCCAACTGCTTTGTACAACTTTTTAATTTCACCCGTATAGAATTCGTTGGTATATCCGTTTGCTAAATCATCAGCACTTGGGCCCTCAGGGTTACCAGTGTACTCGTAAATAGATTTGTGACAGTTCATACACACATTCAAGGAAGGTATTCCTGAATGCTTTGATACCCTAGCGGACGAGTGGCAATATTTACATTCAATCTTATTGTCCCCAGCATGGATTTTATGCGAGTAATGAATAGGCTGAATCGGTGCATAACCCTGATCTACCCCAACCTGCATCATCCAGCCATAAGCAAAATACGCACTGGACAACAAAAAGAAAATAGCAGTTACCAAAACTAAAAATTGGTTTTGGGCAAAAGCCTTCCATAGCGGTAAGCGCTTTTCTGCTTTAGCTTTTTCTAAAACAATACCATTAGCTTCTGCTATACGTCGAAGGGTATTGTTGACCAAAATCAACATGATGACCAAAAGACCGAACACCAAAGCCAGCGCACCTAGAATTATTTCGTTGGAAATACCACCAGAAGTTTGTGCAGGAGCCCCTTCGGCCACAGCTACTGCAGTTGCCGCTGGAGCAGGAGGTGGAGCGGCCGTGTAGGCCAGAATATCATCTATATCTTGATTGCTGAGTGTTGGAAAAGCAGTCATGGCGGCTTGGTTATACTCCGCATATATTTTGTTAGCGTAAGCATCACCTGACGCAATTACTCCAGCACTGTTCTTAATCCATGCATACAACCATTCTTTATCCAATCCCTCCTCTTCGTAAAGTCTTGTTTCCACATTGGCCAATGCAGGGCCGGTCATTTTTCGATTTAATGCGTGGCATGCGGCACAGTTCTGATTGAACAGCTGTTTTCCTTTAGCGGCATCACCTCCTGAAGCGCTAGATTCCTCTACTGCTGTTTCCTCTGCTGCAGCTTCCTCTTGTGCATAAAATGAAGTTGAAAAAAGTAGGAAAGAAAGACCTAAAGTTTTTACTAATAGTTGGCGGTTTAAAACCTTTTTCATACTTGGGTAATTTCGATCGAAATTTTTGGTACGGTTTTTTCTACTTTACAGCAATAAAGAAAGAGTTTCGCCGTATTAAAAACTGGACACAAAAGTAAGACATAGCGCGATTTTTTGAAATGTTAGAGGATTTATAAGCGTTAATTTATAATTAATCTAAATAATCCGGTCGCTACTTGTTTAAGTATTAAAAATTTACATTTGTATGTACCTCGAATTTTAATAAATATTAATTTCATGAAAAGTCTAGTGTTTTTAGTGGTTTTGACCTTTTTCTGCACTACTGTTTCCGCGCAGAATGGGACTGTTAATATTGAACAAGACCCGAAAATCGATGAACTGCTAAAGTTGTACGCATCAGTAAATTCAAAGGCTGAATTTTATCAAATTCAAGTAGGTTTTGGGAGCTATCAAAAGGCCCAAAATTTGAAGACTCGAGTAGAGCAGGATTTTCCCAATTGGTATTCCAAGATAGAATTTGAATCGCCTACCTATCGGGTGCGTTTAGGAAAATTTAGAACTCAATTGGAAGCGGAACGAAAGTATTTGGAAGTTCGTAAAAAGTATCCAGATGCCATGCTCTTAAAACCTGAGAAAAAGAACAATAAAAAAACCCGCTGATGCGGGTTTTCTTTTTTACAATGTTTTCTTGACTGCCACTTCCTGGAAGGCCTCAACAATATCTCCTTCCTTGATATCATTGTAATTCTTGATTTGAAGTCCACAATCATATCCCTTGGACACTTCCTTAACATCGTCCTTGAATCGTTTTAGGGAAGCAAGTTCTCCAGTTAGGATGACAACTCCATCTCGAATCAAGCGAATTTGAGAGTTTCTGAAAATTTTTCCACTAGTTACCATACATCCTGCAATAGTACCAATCTTAGAAATCTTGAAGGTTTCACGAATTTCAGCATTACCTGTAATCTCCTCTTTGATTTCTGGCGAAAGCATTCCTTCCATTGCATCCTTCAAATCATTGATTGCATCATAGATGATGGAATACATACGGACATCAATCTCTTCGCGGTCAGCAACTGCTCTTGCATTGCCCATGGGCCTTACGTTAAATCCTATGATAATTGCGTCTGAGGCGCTAGCCAACAACACATCAGATTCGGTAATAGCTCCAACTGCTTTATGTATAATGTTTACTTGAATCTCATCCGTAGACAATTTCTGGAATGAATCTGTCAAGGCTTCTACAGAACCATCCACATCTCCTTTAAGGATGATGTTTAACTCCTTAAAGTCACCCAGTGCGATTCTTCGTCCAATTTCATCCAATGTGATGTGACGTTGGGTACGTACGGATTGCTCACGTTGCAATTGCGAACGTTTTGCTGCAATTTGCTTGGCTTCCCGTTCATCTTCCAGTACATTGAATCTATCACCTGCCTGAGGTGCACCATCGAGACCCAAAATGGACACAGGTGTGGCCGGCCCTACGACCTTAACGTTCTTGCCGCGTTCATCTTGCATCGCCTTTACCTTACCACTGCAGGTCCCTGCTAGCACATAATCTCCTATTTCAATCGTACCGGTTTGTACCAAAACAGTAGAAACATAACCTCTTCCTTTATCCAAGAACGCTTCTACAACCGTACCGGTCGCCAACCTATCCGGGTTAGCCTTAAGTTCCAACAATTCTGCCTCCAACAACACTTTTTCAAGCAACTCATTGACGCCTTGCCCA
Organism: Bacteroidota bacterium; assembly: GCA_039191905.1. Taxonomy (GTDB): domain Bacteria; phylum Bacteroidota; class Bacteroidia; order Flavobacteriales; family Flavobacteriaceae; genus Flagellimonas. Next base: position 320,798 of record JBCCXJ010000001.1, read on the forward strand.
GTTTTGGCAGAAATATCATGAGATTGGATTTTACCACCCCAATCTTCAACCAAAAGATTCATCGATGCGAGACCTTCTTTAATCTTATCAGGGTTCGCGGTGGGTTTATCTATTTTGTTTATTGCAAATACGATGGGAACTCCCGCCGCTTGTGCATGACTGATGGCTTCCTTTGTTTGCGGCATTATATCATCATCCGCCGCCACTACAATAATCGCTATATCCGTTACCTGAGCACCACGTGCACGCATCGCCGTAAAGGCTTCGTGACCTGGTGTATCCAGAAAAGTAATCTTTTGACCGTCCTCAAGTGTAACACCATACGCGCCAATGTGTTGTGTAATTCCACCACTTTCACCGGCAATCACATTCTCTTCTCGGATGTAATCCAGTAAAGACGTTTTACCATGGTCTACGTGTCCCATAACTGTAACAATGGGTGCTCTTGGTTTTAAATCTTCGGGAGCATCCTCAACTTCTTCAATGGATTCCTCAATTTCGGCAGTCACAAATTCCACTTGGTATCCAAACTCATCGGCCACAATAGCAAGTGTTTCCGCATCCAGTCTTTGGTTCATGGTCATCATGATTCCCAACGACATGCAAGCTGAGATAATTTCAGTAGTTGAGACGTTCATCATTGTGGCCACCTCATTTACAGTCACAAACTCCGTAACCTTAAGGGTTTTGCTCTCAAGTTCTTGCAACTCAAGATCTTTTTCCGTTTGTTGTCTGTGCTGGTCTCTTTTCTCCCTTCGGTATTTGGCCCCTTTGCCTTTGCTGGTCTTACCTTGGAGCTTCTCAAGGGTTTCCCTTACCTGCTTTTGTACTTCTTCTTCTGTCGGCTCTACCTTGGGAGCCGTATTTCGTTGTCCTCCTCTTCTGTTTTGACCATTGTTACCTCGGTTGTTGTTGCGATTTCCGGGTTGTGGACCGGTCTTGCTCACAATTCGCTTTCTACGTTTTTTTCTATCCGTGGCGTTATCCGAAGTGTTTTCCTTTTTAGGTTCTTCCTTCTTCTTTTTTGGTCTTTCAAACTTGGAGAGATCAATTTTATCTCCTGTAATTTTAGGCCCTGAAAGCTTTTGGTATTGGGTTTGGATAGTTTCAGATTCCTTCTCGCCCTCCTCCTCTTTAGGCGCTTCATCAACCTTTTCAATGGTCTCGGGGGCCTTTTCCTCTGTTTTTGGTTCTTGGACCTCAACAGTTGGAGCTTCCTCTACCTTAACTTCCTCTTCTTTCTTGGCTTCTTCTTGGGGTTCAGGAGCGGATGGCTTTTTATCCAGCTCTATCTTACCCACAGTTTTTGGCCCAGAAAGCTCTGCTTTGGCCTTGATTACCTGATTTTCCGCATTTCTACGTTCACGAGCCAATCGTCTCTCTTCCTGCTCCTGCTCCATTTGGATACGGAGCGCTTCTTTTTCCTTACGCTTTTCCTCACCAACTTCCTTAGAGGCAACCTTTTTACTTTTGTCCGTCTGGAATTCATCCAACAAGACCTGATACACCTCATCACTAATTTTAGTGGTTGGACGCGCCTCAATATCATGACCTTTAGAAGCCAAATGATCTACTGCTCTATCCAATGAAATGTTCAGCTCTCTTAGAACTTTATTAAGTCGTATTGTTGGGTTTCCTGCCATATATACTTTTTCCTTCCCGAAATTTCGGTGCTAATATACTAGTTTAATCTTCAAACTCTTCTTTAAGGATACGAACTACATCATATACGGTTTCATCTTCCAAATCAGTTCGTTTTATTAAATCCTCAACATCTTGTTCCAGCACACTTCGTGCGGTATCTAATCCAATTTTCTTGAACTCTTCAATCACCCAGCTTTCTATTTCATCTGAGAATTCGGTCAACTCTACATCTTCCTCCACTCCTTCTCGGAATACATCAATTTCATAACCAGTAAGTTGCCCTGCCAATCTAATATTGTGGCCACCTCTACCGATCGCTTTTGATACTTCTTCCGGTTTTAAATAAACCTGGGCCGTTTTCTTCTCATCATTTAGTTTAACTGAAGATACTCGCGCTGGACTCAAAGCACGGGTTACCATTAACTGTGAGTTGTTCGTCCAATTGATAACATCTATATTTTCATTCCCCAATTCACGAACTATACCATGAATTCTTGAACCTTTCATTCCTACACAGGCGCCCACTGGGTCAATTCTATCATCATAAGAATCTACCGCTACCTTGGCTTTTTCTCCAGGAATACGCACTGCTTTCTTTATGGTAATCAAGCCATCAAAAACTTCTGGGATTTCCTGGAAGAACAATTGCTCCAAGAAAAGAGGTGAAGTTCTAGACATAATAATTGCGGGCTTGTTTCCTTTCAACTCTACACTTTCAATTACACCGCGCACATTATCGCCTTTTCTAAAGAAATCAGAAGGTATCTGTTTTTCCTTGGGAAGAATAATTTCATTCCCTTCATCATCTAATAGGATAATCGCTTTATGCCGAATATGATGTACTTCGGCTGTATAAATCTCACCTTCTAAATCCTTAAATTGCTTATAGATGGTGGTATTATCGTGCTCATGAATCTTGGAAATCAAATTTTGACGTAAAGCTAAAATGGAACGACGTCCCAAATCCATCAATTTCACCTCTTCAGATACGTCTTCCCCAACTTCAAAATCAGGTTCAATTTTTCTAGCCTCACTCAACGAAATTTCTTCGTTAGGCTCTTCCACGGCGCCGTCTTCGACCACAATACGATTTCTCCAAATCTCCAAGTCGCCCTTATCTGGGTTGATGATAATGTCAAAATTCTCGTCGGAACCAAATTTTCGTTTTAAAGCACTTCGGAACACTTCTTCCAAAATTGCCATTAGGGTAACCCTATCAATAAACTTATCGTCCTTAAATTCCGAAAAGGATTCGATGAGCGCTAGGTTTTCCATTTTTGAACTACATTAAAATTTTAATACAACTTTTGCTTCTTCGATATCAGAAAATACAATGTCTTGTTGTTTCTGAACTGTTACTTTTCCTTTACCTACGGGTTTTGGCTCTCTTGCCTTCCACTCCAAGGTAATATGTGCCTCCGTCACTTGGGCCAGGTTTCCTTCAAATTCCTTGTTCAAAGTTTTGACCTTTAATTTGCGCCCTAGATTCTTTTTATATTGTCTTGGCAGTTGAAGAGGTGAAGTAGCTCCTGCGGATGTCACTTCTAATGAAAAATCCTCTTCCTCTCTATCCAAATTATGTTCTATCGCACGGCTAATGTCCATGCAATCCTTCAAGTTCACACCTTCATCTCCATCGATTATCACTTTAATAGTGTTATCTCCACCAACAGTAAAATCAATTAAAAACAAGGAAGGGTGTTCTTCCAATGCCTTTTCCAATAACTGTGTGACTTTTTCCTTCAACATAGAATCAAGCAATAAAAGAGGGGACTCGAAGTCCCCTCATGAATACTATTATCCGTTCAGTGGTGCAAATATATAAATAAAACGTCTTAGTACAAAAAGTTCAAAGCCGTAATATCATTACTATTAAACTCACCATCAACACCACTGTTAAAGCAAGCCAGCATAAGCGATGTTGGGTCGAATCCAGAAGGTGTTCCTGGTATTGGATTGGCCCCGCTGGGTAATGCGCCTTCGTTGATATTTTCACCACAACTTTGCCTACTAAACCAATCTGTGTGTCTAAACCCTACGGAATGTCCAATTTCATGTGTGATTACGTGCTCATTGACATTTGTGGAGAATCCGCTCAGCCCATAAATCTGTATAAATTTATTTGGATTCCCAGCACTTGGAAAACCTGCTACTCCGCCACTCCGACCTGGATTATTTATCGTATTATTATAGACCACCATGTCCTTATCCCCAAAATCAGTCCCGAAGGTCAAATTGAGTCTTATGCTTAGATTCAAACGATTATAGTTGTTTACCGCCCACTGTAAAGCGGTTCGTTCCTTAGTTGACAATGCAAATGGGCTACCAGTATAGCCTATGATAGTCAATGTTCGGGGATTCACCAAGTTATTGGTATGATACTGGCCTACCGAACGATCTAATGATGCAATGTACTCGTATTGTTCTTTTGAAATAGCAATATCATCTTCAATCCCGTAGCGTTGTTCTACAGTACCATCTGGAAGGTGAAAATCGACAACTTTTATTTCACCAGCATTAAAAAAATTGCTTTTGAACACATCAGTGATTTCTTCCGTTATTTCCAGTTTTGGAATTTCGGGAACTTCAGCCGTTTCAATAAAGGTTTCTGGGGCTGCCTGCGCATCAATGGACTCTTGATCGCATGCGTTTAGGGCAAAAAGCATGATCAGAGCTCCAAATGACATTTTAATTCGTTTCATAAAATGTAGAATTTAGTTAATAAATAGGTTAAAACTCATAAGTAATTTACTACATTTTTTGAAGTATTTAGCATTTTGTTAACAACTTGCTGTGCCAAAAAATAAGTTCCTGTTTTTTTGGAGTGGACTTTTTACTCTAAAAGTGATAGAGAAATGCAGCAGGCAGGATTGTCAGTTAATATGTATCCTTTTCTCAATGCTGCTTGTTCCAAAAATCATCCAGAATTATGCATAATCCGATTGAAAGATATGAGATGATCGGAGAGATGGTAAGAAATCAAACAAAAAAGCCCCCTGTTCAAGGGAGCTTTGAAGGAATTTTGTTGGCCTACTAGGACTCGAACCTAGAATGACTGGACCAAAACCAGTAGTGTTGCCAATTACACCATAGGCCAATACCACTTTTGAGCGTGCAAATTTAAAACAAACTTTTTGTTGGGCAAATATTTTAAGAAGATTCGCCTAGAAATCTCATCACACTTCCTGTTAAACCTTTTCCAAAAAGAGGTATGGGTCTGTTCGAGATTTACTAAATTCGCCCCAACTTGGTAAACACCATATTTATGTTTGCAAAAGACTTCAAAAAATGGGACACCATTCTGGGATGGGTCTCTTTTTCCATAGCATTTATTGTGTACGCTGTTACGGTTGAGCCCACTGGTAGTTTTTGGGACGCTGGAGAATATATAACCACATCAGCTAAATTACAGGTGGGACACCCGCCAGGGGCTCCCTTACTGCAAATGATTGGTGCATTTTTTGCCATGTTCGCCTTTGAAGACACCTCTAAAGTGGCCCTCATGGTCAATTCTGTATCCATAGTTTCCAGTGCCTTTGCTGTTTTGTTCACTTTTTGGATTATTACGAATCTAACGCGTAAGATGGTGGTAAAGAAAAAGCCACTTACCAATAGCAAAGCCATTGCTGTTTTGGGAAGCGGATTGGTAGGTGCACTGACCTTCACTTTTTCAGATAGTTTTTGGTTTAATGCAGTGGAAACCGAAGTATATGCTATGGCTAGTTTTATCATGGCACTTTTGTTATGGCTGGGGTTAAAGTGGACCGACAGTTTGGAAGAAAAGCGAGGGAATCGCTGGTTGTTGCTTATCTGTTTTTTGGTTGGTTTTACCTTTGGAATTCAATTTATGGGCTTTTTGGCCATTCCTTCCATAGGCCTGCTTTATTATTTCAAAAAGTATAAAACCACAACGGTCAAAAATTTTCTTTTAGCCAACATCGTTGTGATGACCTTATTAATTTTAGTATACAAATTTTCACTTACCTACGTGCTCAGGTTATTTGGTTGGAGTGAGGTATTTTTCATAAATACAATTGGACTACCATTTAATTCGGGTACTATAATAATGGGTATCCTTTTCATCGCCGCTTTTTATTTTGGTTTGCGATATACTCGAAAGAATCAGTTCTATATGGGCAATACTATTGTGCTTTGCCTTATGTTTTTGATTTTAGGATTCTCCTCGTGGCTAATGCTACCCATACGAGCCAATGCCAATACCGTAGTTAATGAAAACGATCCATCAGATGCTCGTTCACTTCTAGCCTATTACAATAGGGAACAATATCCAGGAGTGGAAAGTCCATTTTATGGTGCGTACTATTCAGACACTTTTGCCCCTGCAGGAGATGATATTGACGATAGGCCAAAATATGAGAAAGATGAAAAGTTGGGCAAATACGTAATAGTCAATAGCTATAAAAACGCCCTTCAGGGACCAAATGCCAAACATGTTGGTCTTTTACCTCGACTTTGGAGCGACCAGCATGCTGAAAACTACATGAGGTATTTTGGAACTCTGGATTTTAGAATTAAATCGGAATATATTTCAAATAATGAGCTTCGAGATGCAGTAGCCCAATTTAAAGCGGCGCATGCTCAAGGGGATTTGGATTCTGACCAATACATACGCTTTTTGCGTGACTTTAGCGAATATATTGAAGTGGAGCCTCCGTCGCTCTGGCAAAACATTCAATACCTTTTTGAATTCCAGTTTGGATATATGTACATGCGTTACTTTATGTGGAACTTTGTCGGGCGTCAAAATGATGTTCAAGGACGCTATGATGGGAATGGGAACTGGCTAAGCGGAATTGGTTTTGTTGATAGCTTGCGTTTGGGAAGTCAGAAAAACTTACCCAGTGAATGGAAAAACAATAAGGCAAGAAACACTTATTTCTTTCTTCCTTTATTGTTGGGAATTATTGGTATCGTTTTCCAAATCTCAAGGAATCCCAAACACTTTTGGGTATTGTTTGTCTTTTTCATGTTTACTGGACTGGCCATCCAATTTTACACAAACCCTTATATTTTTCAACCTAGGGAAAGGGACTATTCCTTGGTAGGGTCCTTCTTTATCTTTTGTATTTGGATAGGATTAGGCGTTTATGGATTGTTTGATGAGTTCCGAAAATTGCTCTCTGCAAAAATCGCAGCACCCGTAATCACAACTTTGTGCCTGATAGCTGTGCCCCTACTCATGGGGTTCCAAAATTGGGATGACCATGACCGTTCCAATAGATATACGGCACAGTCGGCAGCTAAGGCGTATCTAGATTCATGTCAGGAAGATGCTGGAGCTATTTTGTTTACCATTGGCGACAATGACACCTTTCCTCTTTGGTATGCCCAAGAGATTGAAGGATACCGAACCGATGTTAGAATTGTAAATACTAGTCTCTTTGCTACAGATTGGTACATTGACCAAATGAAGCGAAAAGCATACGAAAGTGAGCCCATTCCATCGCAATTGACCCACGATAAATACCATTATGGAGCAAGGGATGCAGTTTATTATCAAGGTATTTCTGATAACAGATGGAACATTAAAGATTTCATGAATTGGATTGGAAGTGATAAGCCTCAGACTAAATTTAAATTTCTTCTTGAAAAACAAGGTGCGGATTTGAGCCAATATTCTGAGGGAAATTTGGACATTGTGTACTATCCAACCAATAAGATTAGAATTCCAGTAAACAAAAAGAATGTTTTGGAAAGTGGCTTGGTCAAGGAAAAAGATTCTGCCTTGATTGTGGATTATATTGATATTGACCTTCCCCAAAGTGCCCTTCCCAAGAACAGGATTTTAATGTTGGACCTTATAGCCAATAACGATTGGAAACGGCCCATTTATTTTTCAGGAGGAAGTTTTGATAGTGCAGAATATATTTGGATGAAGGACTATCTTCAATTGGATGGTTTAATTTATAAACTCGTTCCAATCCGCACGGAAAATCGCAATAGCTTTGAAATGGGTCGGATAGACAGTGATTTGACCTATGATATCATTAAAGATTGGGATTGGGGAAATTCTGGTAGTACCGAAATTTATCATGATCCGCAAACGCGTTCACAAGGTCTTTCGTTTAGAACCATTTTAGCACGCCTTACCGAAACCCTGATTGCTGAAAACGAAATAGAGAAAGCAAAAGAGGTTATCAATATTGCCATGACCAATCTCCCCTTTGAATATTTTGGGTTTTATGCTTTTGTTGAGCCTTTCTTGGATGGCTACTATAAGGTAGGTGAAACGGAAAAAGCAAGAGAGCTGTACGAAAAACTAAGACAAGTGTATCAGGAGCGATTGGATTATTATGCTTTGGCGCCATTGGATGAACAGTATGAAAAGATTGATGACATTCTTTCTGACATGCAGGCTTACAGACGGAACATAGATATCCTAATCGAAAACGATGATAGAGACTATGCCGAAAAGGAAACCATAACTTTCAATTCGTTTATTGATAAATTCTCACAGTTTGTTGGGGATGATGAGGAGGATTTCTTCGAAGAGCCAGAAACAGACCCTGACATGATGGATTCGATTCCTTTGGACAGTCTGGAAGCTGTTGATTCGATTCAAGTTTCGGAACAATAGAACTTTTAGATTTTCTTAATACTATCTTTTTAGCTGAAAAGAAAGCTCACCCTATTTTCTTCGACTACTTCGCTAAAATCAAAATACAATTTAGTGATGACGCTTACAGAAGAACTAACACAAAAAAGGGAGAACTCATCAAGGGTAATTCCACAGGATAAATATGCAGTAATGCAACAAAGCACCAAACAACTATTGGATGCGAATATTTCTGAAAAAGCCATAAAAAAAGGAGATACCTTACCTGATTTTGAACTCCCTGATGAAAATGGTAATAATGTAACCATTGATGGAATACTTCAAGCAGAATACCTAATTATATCTTTTTACCGCGGAGGTTGGTGCCCGTATTGCAATATGGAGCTTCGGGCTTTACAGCAATTCGCTTCAGATTTCAAAAACCTAGGTGCTGATTTAGTAGGTATTTCTCCAGAAACTCCGGACAACTCCCTGACAACTTCAGAAAAGAATGAATTGCAATTCAAAATATTGAGCGACATTGATAATCAATATGCCAAGGAATTGAATCTTGCATTTCAAATGCCAGAGGATTTACGGGAAGTCTATCATTCTTTTGGATTGCATGTAGACCAGCACAACGGAAATACAAATTATGAACTTCCAATGCCCGCTACCTACGTGATTGACAAGAACAAAACAGTTATATACGATTTTGTTCCAGAAGATTACACTAAAAGATTGGACCCAAAAGAAATTCTTGAGTTTTTGAGGAATCGCTAGTTCTAAAATCTAAAATTGAATGAAGGCCCGCTCAAGAAGATGCGGGTCTTTTTTTAAGTGTATTCGTTAAGGATACCTATCAAGGTATTTGCATCTTGCTCACCACTTTGCCTCCACACCATCTCACCTTTTTTGTAAATCATAAGTGTAGGCAATCCCTTGATACGAAGTGCTTGGGAAAGCTCCTTGTTTTTATCCACATCTATTTTAATAACCTTTCCCTTGTCTCCCAACGCGGCGGCAACATCACGAAGAACAGGATGCATCGAGGTTGAAGGTTCGTTCCATTCCGCATAAAAGTCAAGGAGTACAGGCACGTTTAAATCGATAAGTTCACCAAATTTGGACATGTGTATACATTGGGTTTGTCACTCAAAAGTAAGAAAATTTGTTAAAATTCTATCGTATGCAAGGTATACAGGGGCCTAAGCCACGTTAAATTCACGTTAAAGATTTCTTTTTTAAAGTAATCACAGAAATCTCAGGCCAGATGCCAAATCTTCCGGGGTAACCAATAAATCCAAAGCCCCGGTTCACATTTATAAATTGACCCAGTTCTTTGTAAATGCCAGCCCAATATTTGTAGCGCCACTTTACAGGGCTCCACTTTACCCAGCCTGGAATTTCAATACCAAACTGCATTCCGTGCGTATGACCACTTAATGTAAGATGATAATGATATTCGTCTTGTACAACCTGTTGCTCCCAATGGGAAGGGTCGTGACTCATCAGTATCTTAAAATCATCCTTTTGTACGCCTTCTGCTGCTTTTTTCAGGTCTCCTGCTTTTTTGAACCCACCAACTCCCCAGTTCTCGACGCCTAACAGGGCAATTTTACTTCCACCTTTTTCCAAATAGCGATGTTCATTCAGCAATAAGTCGAAACCTATCTTTTTTTGAAGGCCTTTCAGGTCTTCTAAATTTTGAGCTTTAGCTTCAGCGGAAGGCCATGAGGTGTAATCCCCATAGTCATGGTTCCCCAAGATGGAAAACTTTCCATCCTTAGCCTGCAAAGTGGCAAACAAATCAGCCCAAGGTTCCATTTCCTTTGCTCTATCATTGACCATATCCCCCGTAAAAAGTATAACATCACTTTGCTGCTTATTTATCAAATCAATACCGTAGGCCACCTTTTCCTTATTATCAAAACTACCACTATGCACATCAGAAATCTGGGTAATTTGATAGCCATCAAAAGCCTGGGGTAAATCATCAAATTCCAAAGTATATTTAAGCACTTGATAGTTATACTTGCCTTTGTACATGCCATAAAGCAAGGCGCCAAAAGGTAATGCAGCAATACCAAGAGCTATTCCGCTAATGAATTTTCTACGCGAAGGAAAAGTTTGGGCGCTGGTTTCCGAAACACCTGCAATTTTTTCATACCCATAAACCAACACGCGTACAACGTCCTCTAGAAAAAGAACCACCCCAAGAACCAATGCCAAGAGTAAAAAGGCAACAAAAATTCCGCCCGCATTCGCTATTTGTCCTCGAACACCATCACCTGGTGTATAATTGAATACCCGAACAATGAAATTGACCAAGGCTCCAAAAAACAGCAATGCATAAACCCAATACAGCCAAACATTTTTAAAGAGTGTTTTAAAGCCTTGAAAGCCGTAGATGGCTGCGATTACATAAACAATGGATAGAACAATAAGAAAACGTGGCATGCTGAATTTTTGGCAAAGATATTTTATTCGTTAAGGAAGCATCGTTTTTTGAGTTTATTTAACGCTGCGAACTATTTGACGAATGGTTTCCTCATTTGTTACGGCTATACTAGTTTCATTTAGATGCTTAGCAGAATTCATTGGGATTTTACCTTTTAAATTTAATGGGGTATTAAAGGAAGTTCCCGAAAGATGCAATGCTTTTAATCCCAGGTCTGCAAACACTTTACAAGTATTCAAGCGCACACCTCCTCCAGCCATTACTGTGCATGTGTTTGAGATATTGTGCAATTTCTCAAGCAAATTCAACCCCTTCTCGGCAGAAGCCTTCTGACCGGAGGTCAAAATGTAGTCAACGCCCAAACCTTCAAGTTGGTGCAATGTTTTTATAGGGTCAGGAACCCAGTCGAACGCGCGATGGAAGGTAAATTTCATAGCCCCAGAAGCCTGAACCAAAATAGCTGTCTTTTCGATATCAGGTGAAAAATCATCATAAAGAACCCCAGAAACAATACCATTTATACCTATTTCCTCACAAAAAGCAATATCATTTTTCATGACTTCCATATCAAAACTGGAGTAGGTAAAATGCCCACTTCTCGGACGGATTAATATATGAACTGGTATCTTAAGTCGTTTTTTTACCTCCAATATAAGACCATGTGATGGTGTGATTCCTCCCACTCCCAATTCTGAGCATAGCTCAATACGGTCAGCTCCTGCCTTCTCTGCATTCAAAGCAGACTCCAATGAATTAGCACAAACCTCTACTAGCATATTGCTATCTTTAGTCAGCTTTAAAAGTAAACAACCTTACTATGCAAAGACGAAAGTTTCTTAAAAAATCAAGCATCACAGCAGCTGGAATGATTTCAGCCCCTGTATTATCTTCCTGTAAGACAAAAGATGAAACAAAACCTATTTCTCAAGAGCCAACCTCAGTTGTTCAACCCATCGTAGTGTGCACTTGGGATTTTGGTAATGCTTCGGCACAAGCATGGGAGGTTCTTAATGTTGGAGGCACTGCTTTAGACGCTGTGGAAGAAGGGGTTAAAGTTGAAGAGGCAGACGTTACCAATGAAACTGTGGGCAAGGGAGGTAGGCCCGACCGTGATGGCAACGTAACGCTTGATGCCTGTATTATGGACAAAGATGGTAATTGTGGTTCGGTGGTTTATTTGCAACATATTGCACATCCTATATCAGTGGCTCGAAAAGTTATGGAAGAGACACCTCACATAATATTAGCCGGAAGAGGTGCATTGCAATTTGCTTTGGAAAAGGGTTTTCAGAAAGAGAATCTTATGACCGAAAGCACACAAAAACAATATGAAGAGTGGAAAAAGACATCAAAGTATGAAACACCCATAAATATTGAAAACCATGACACCATAGGCATGCTGGCCATTGATACAAATGGAGATATTGCCGGAGCATGTACCACCAGTGGCATGGCCTATAAAATGGCCGGTCGTATTGGTGACTCCCCAATTATTGGTGCTGGTTTGTATGTGGATAATGAAGTAGGCGGTGCCACGGCAACAGGGGTTGGTGAAGAAGTAATTCGAACTGTAGGTAGTTTTTTAATCGTGGAATTGATGCGACAGGGAAAATCACCCCAGGAAGCTTGTGAAGAAGGGGTAAAGCGCATCATGGCCAAAAATAAAACCCGGAGAGACTTTCAGATTGGCTTTTTGGCCATTAATAAAAAAGGAGAGACCGGTGGGTATTGTGTGCATCCTGGATTTACCTATCGGAAATATGATCCCATGGGGCATGTAAATGTTGTTTCGGATAGCTTTTACAAGAAGAGCTAGCTAAAGACATCAAATCGCTTCACTTTTTTAGGCACTGAATTTCCAAGTCCAAACATCTTGTTTCCAAAGTTCTATATTCTTGACTGTTTTCCCTATTTTTAAAAAATTGTCAATTTACACGTGTAAACCAACCATTGCATAAGGTATGTCAGAACAGATTGAAACGAAGCCAACCCAAAAGAAAAGTTGGTTAAATCGCTTAAAGGAAGAAAGCTGGGAAGCTGAATTATTGGTTTCGGCTGTAGCTATATTTGCTATTTTAAAGAGTTTTTCCGCTGTGGATTGGTTGGTTATCAAATTCATTGATAATCTAGACCCATCACAATATTTTGTGGGTTATACTGTGGTGGTTTCTGGCTATCTAGCAATTGGGGTATTGGCTTGCATGTTTATCATTCATTTTGCCTTAAGGGCCTATTGGATTGGACTTGTGGGACTGAATTCAGTATTTCCGGACTACAGCCTAGAAGATAGTGCGTACTCTCCCATTTATACTGAAAAATTACTCCAAATTCTTCCTAAGCTTCCCAAAACCATTAACAAGGTAGATGAATTGTGCAGTGTAATCTTTTCAGCCGCCTTTTCCTTAATGATGGTTTATCTGTACATCACATTGGTAGCCACGCTTTACTTGATCCTTTTCAACTTGCTCAAAGACTTTGTTCCCCACTGGATTTTGTTGATTCCCGCTTATATCCTCGGATTGATTTATATAATCGGTGTTTTCATAAGCATTCCAGCTAGCATGAAAAGGAATCACCAAAAAAAGCGCTTACAACATTTCTTTTTTCTATACTCCAGTTTTGGAAACAAAATCTTGTTGGGGCCCTTGTACAAAAATATCATGCAGGTATTCATGATTTTCGGATCTAACTTCAAGAAGAAAAAAGGTTTGGTGCGTCTGGTCATTTTTATGGGCTTGGTGGGCGTGTGCTTTGGTGGGGTTCGAATGGACCAATCTGATTACAAATACCTAATTCTTGGTCTTGAGAACAGTGATTCTTCAAGAATTGAAAATTCCTTTTATGCCAACACGAACACTTCTAATTTTCTTTTAACTCCTGAAATCCAATCAGATGTTATAGATACGAAGGGCATAAAATTATTCATCCCCATAATGGAGCATGAAATTAGAAAGCTTTCTGAAGTCTGCGATTTGAAGACATATCCAAAATTCAAAAAATTGCCTGATGAAGAACGTCAACAAAAAAGACAAGATCACCTAGATTGCTATCACAAAAAACATACAATCAGCATTGATAAAAAAGTCGTGGCTGTAGAATTTATTAAAGCAGACCACCCTGTAACGCAACAACTTGGGATACTAACCTACATGGATACAGCTGACTTAAAAAAGGGGATGCATAAACTCAAAGTGGAAAAAACACTTTCAGAGTCAAGCAAAATAAGCTGGGAAATTCCGTTTTTTATAGCTGAAACAAACTAGTTCCATTTCTACATTTTCCCTACTTTTAAGTCCTGTCAATTAATAACTATAAACTGACAATCTCGTAATCATGCCTGAACAAAAACGCCTTTTTCTTCTTGACGCTTATGCTCTTATTTTTCGTGGGTATTATGCGCTTATAAAAAATCCAAGAATAAACTCTAAAGGGATGGATACCAGCGCCATTATGGGGTTTATGAATTCACTATTTGATGTGATTAAAAGAGAAAAACCTGACCATTTGGCCGTGGCCTTTGATAAAGGTGGAAGTGTGGAACGCACAGAATTGTTTGAGGATTACAAAGCCAATAGGGATGAAACTCCGGAGGCCATAAAAATTGCGGTACCCTACATCCAATCCATTCTGAACGCCATGAAAATTCCTGTAGTTGAACTAGAAGGGTATGAAGCAGATGATTTGATTGGAACCTTGGCAAAACAGGCCGAAAAAGAGGATTTTAAAACCTATATGGTTACTCCTGATAAGGATTTTGGTCAATTGGTCTCTGAAAATATCTTCATGTATCGACCCGCGCGTATGGGTAATGGCATTGAAATCTGGGGCATTCCTGAAGTGCAAAAACGCTTTGGCGTAGAGCGTCCAGAACAGGTTATCGATTATTTGGGCATGATGGGCGATGCCAGTGACAATATCCCCGGACTACCTGGAGTTGGTGATAAAACTGCTAAAAAGTTTTTGGCAGATTTTGGATCTATGGAGGGTCTACTCGCCAATACTGACCAACTAAAAGGTAAAATGAAAGAGAAGGTCGAGACAAATGCAGAATTGGGTAGGCTTTCTCGAAAATTGGCAGAAATTAAAATAGATTGTGAGGTTACTTTTGATGCAAAGGACTTTGAAATGTGTGCTCCAGATAGTCCCAAAGTGCAAGAGATTTTTGAGGAGTTGGAGTTCCGAAGATTAAAAGAACAGTTTATAAAAATCTTTTCTGGGGAAGCTGAATCCGAAGCACAAACTGCTGGTACCGAGGCAAAGCCTAGACCGAACAAGGCAGAACCAAAGGTAGCAGGTAGTGGGCAGTTTACGCTCTTTGGAGGTGACCCTTCTGAAGCTGCTGCAACTGTGAAAGATGAGAGTAGCCGAAAAACCGTAAGGGACGTACAACATTTCTATCAAACTGTAGAAAATGGGCTTGGTTTTAAACTTTTTATCGAAAAATTGATGTCCCAAACCTCAGTCTGTTTTGATACCGAGACCACTTCCATTAACCCCTTGGAAGCAGAACTAGTGGGCATTGCATTTAGTTGGAACACGGGAAAAGGGTTTTATGTGCCAATTCCTGAAGACCAAGAGGTCGCTCAGGAGATTGTTGAAGAGCTTCGTCCCTTTTTCGAGTCCGAAGCGATTGAAAAAGTAGGGCAGAATTTAAAATACGACATCAAAGTCATGCACAATTATAAGGTAGATGTCAAAGGAAAACTCTTTGACACCATGTTGGCCCATTACCTTATAAATCCAGATATGCGCCATAACATGGATGTGCTTTCCGAAACATATCTTAACTATACCCCAGTTTCCATTACTGAACTTATTGGGAAAAAAGGCAAGAACCAGTTGAGCATGCGCCAAGTTCCTTTGGATAAACAAACGGAATATGCTACTGAAGATGCAGACATCACGTATCAATTGGCACAACATTTTCGCCCTGAACTTTCCGAAGCGAAAACAGACAAGTTATTTGAGGATATTGAGGTTCCTCTGCTAAGGGTGTTGGCGGATATGGAAAGTGAAGGGATTAATTTGGATGAGGGCTATCTAAATAGCCTTTCAATAGAACTGGATTCGGATATCAAAAACTTAGAAACTAAGATTTATGAACAAGCCGGTGAGCAATTCAATATAGCTTCTCCCAAACAACTGGGTGAAATCCTTTTTGGAAAAATGAAGTTGGTGGATAAGCCTAAAAAAACAAAGACTGGGCAATTTTCTACTTCAGAGGAAGTATTGTCCTATCTAGCCAAAGGCCATGAAATCATTCAAAACGTATTGGATTTTCGAGGGTTATCCAAGTTGAAAAGCACTTACGTAGATGCATTGCCCAATGAAGTACAGGAACATAGTGGTCGCGTGCACACAGATTATATGCAGACAGTTGCCGCAACGGGGCGATTAAGTAGTAATAATCCTAATTTACAGAACATTCCTATCCGAACCGAACGTGGGCGCCAAGTGCGGAAAGCATTTATTCCAAGGGATGAAAATTATGTTTTATTAGCTGCGGATTATTCTCAAATCGAGCTGCGCATCATTGCAGCATTGAGTGAAGAGGACACTATGATTTCTGCATTTAAAAATGGGGAGGATATTCATGCGTCAACGGCATCAAAGGTGTTTAATGTGCCTATTGACGAAGTAAGCCGAGAACAACGTAGTAATGCAAAAACAGTCAACTTTGGAATTATCTATGGTGTTTCTGCTTTTGGATTAAGCAATCAGACCGATTTGACCCGGTCTGAAGCCAAGGAACTCATCGATACCTATTACAAAACCTACCCCAAGCTGCGAAATTATATGAGCGAGCAGGTAGATTTTGCTCGGGATAATGGTTATGTACAAACCGTTTTAGGTAGAAGACGCTATTTAAAGGACATTAACGCAGGTAATCAAGTGGTTAGGGGCGCTGCGGAACGTAACGCCGTAAACGCACCCATCCAGGGAAGCGCCGCGGATATCATAAAAATTGCGATGATCAATATCCATAAGAAACTTTCTGAAGGTGGTTATAAAACCAAGATGCTACTCCAGGTTCATGATGAACTGGTATTTGATTGCTACAAACCTGAACTGGAAGAAATGAAAACCTTGATAAAAGCAGAAATGGAAAATGCCTATACCATGGCTGTTCCTTTGGATGTGGAAGTAGGTATTGGAGAGAACTGGCTTGAAGCACATTAAAATCAATATCTATGAACACTCATCAATCAATCCTGGTTTTATTCGGCATTTGTTTGCTAAGTTGTCAACCCAAAAATGAAGTTGACCCTACTTCATTACAAACTTCCATTGATGCGTTCAATACTGCTTTTTCAAAGGGTGATTTGGACGTACTCGATTCCCTTACCACCGCTAATTACCTTCATACCAATAGCAGTTCTAAGGTTATTAGTAAAACAGATTGGTTCAACTATTTGGAGAAAAGGAATAAGCGTCTCAAATCTGGAGAAATTGAGGTTCTGGATTATAACCTAGATGAAACTAAAATTGAGTACCATGGCAATTCCGCCATTGTTACTGGAAGGGTTACGGTTGTGACCAAAGACAGTTTGGGTCCCAAACAAAGTCAATACCGTATTACCAATCTTTGGGTTTATGAAAACGACACTTGGAAACGAGCTGGTTTTCATGACGGGAAGATTCCATGAAAAACCCTTTATGAATAGCGCACACTTAGATATTACCCGAAACATATTGGTCCAATTTTCTGAACAATTAGGATTGGCACTTGAGGGTAACACGCTTAACGTAAATAACTCCTTAGGAAAAGGTTTTGCTAGTTTTAGGCCTTTCGCAAATCAGTTGGAATTTTATCATTTTTACATTGACCTAAAGTCACCTTTCCAGGTAAATTCCAGAAACCCCAGGGATAGCGACTGGGTTCTTATAAATATAAACTTATCAGAGACCAAAGTGGAGAAGACGGTAAACCAGGAAGATTTGAGTTTCCAACGATTTTTACCTTCAGGAATGCTATTCTATACACCTGGAACACAGGTCTCGAGTATTAGTCCACCACATATTCCTTTTGAATTCGTACTAGTCAGGTTCCACAAATCATTTTTGTCCACCTATTCCATTTCGGAAATACCGTTTTTTACTTCTGGTGATTCCACTATCATATATGAAGACTTGGATTATCAGTCTGAAGAGCTTTTACTAAAAATAATTGGGGATACCTCCAATTCGCTTTTGGCTAACGGTTATTTACTGGAATTCCTTCATTTGTTTTTCCAGAAACTCAGAAGAAGGGAAGATGGGGAAAGTCTTTACCAAAAAATTCATCCAGAGGACGTAAAAGGATTGTTTTTGGCTTCATCTTACCTTCGTGACCCCTTATCCGATAAAGTTCCATCTGTTGAGCAATTGTCCAAGATAGCAGGTATGGGAACCACAAAGTTCAAAACCATCTTTAAACAAGTATTTGGGGAGTCCCCTATTCACTATAACCTCAAAATCAAGTTGGAATATGCACGTGACCAGCTTTTGAGCAAAAAGAGCTCTCCTTCCGAAATCAGTTATCAGCTTGGGTACTCCCATCCTTCCAAATTCACAAGCGCGTTCAAAAAATACTTTGGGCACCTACCCTCAGATATTTAGAATTGACTTTTGGGGACAATGTTCTGTCCTATTGGGCTAACTATGCCTTATGGATTCTATCCAAATTTGGAATGAAATCTCAATACGATGAAAATTTTTATTACTGGCGGTTCTGGCTTTGTGGGCAGAAACATTATTCCACTATTGGTTGAAAATGGACATATCGTGCACGCCTTGGCAAGAAGCGAAGATTCTGCTAAACTTATTGAAGGTCTGGGTGCAATTCCTGTACGAGACAATTTGAAGCAATTATCCGAAAACACAGAATTTGCACTACAACAATGCGATGTTGTCATACATTCTGCAGCTCATATGGATTTTACCTATGACCCAAAACCCTTCTATGAAATAAATGTTTTGGCTACTGAGACGCTTTTACAGCTGTCGAAAATCTGCGGAATCCAAAAATTTATTTACATCAGTGCAGCACCGGTGGTTGCAGGATCTCCAATTGTAAATCTTAAAGAAAATCAGGCGACACATAAGCTACCTAGGGATTTGTATCCAAAAACAAAAGCTATTGCGGAGAAGGCAGTACTTCGCGCCAATTCAGATACATTCTTGACCCTTTCGTTGAGACCTCCAGCAATTTGGGGGCCAAATAACCACCATTATGATGAAATTCTTTCTAGGGTAAAGAAAGGAAAATGGCGATGGATAGGAGGAGGTCATCAGGTGTTGTCAACCATTCACGTGAACAACTTAGGGAACGCTATACTTGCAGCCATCTCTTCTGATAAAGGAGGCAAAGCTTATTTTGTTACCGATGGGGATAGAAGGTCTATGCGCGAAACCTTTGAAAGTGTTATTAAGGAATTCAATCTAGACCCTGGAAAAAAAGAACTGCCAAGATGGATTGCTGTTGTCTTAGCCCATTTTTTTGGTGGACTTTGGAAACTTTTGAAACTAAAATCCAGACCCCCAATAGCTCCACTCATGATACGCCTAATGGCCACCGAATTTTCTGTGAGTGATGAAAAAGCAAGGCAAGAGCTAGGGTATAAAAATGCTATTTCTTTTAAGGAAGGACTTAAAACCATAAATCCATGAAAAAAACACTTTTTCCCATAGTAGCCCTACTGTGTATTTTAAATTATTCCTATGGACAAGGGGATGCCATATTAGGAGAATATTGGACTGAATCCAAAGAGGGCAGAATAGAGATATACCGAGAAGGAAATGCCTATTTTGGAAGAATAAAGTGGCGAAAAGAAGTAATAAATGACACAAAAAATCCAGACCCAAAACTTAGGAACAAGAGTGTTATTGACCTTATCTTTTTGAAGGATTTTATGTTTAGAAACAACAAATGGGTTGGAGGCACGGTATATTCAATCGATAATGGAAACACCTACTCGGGAAAATTATGGTTAGAGAACAGTGGAAGAATCCTCAAAATGAGAGGATATCTGGGGTTTTCCCTTCTAGGTAGAACGGCTACTCTGACTAGAGTAGATTAAAAAATGGCCATACTTATTCAATGAATAGGTCCAAAAAGACCTGCGTGATGTTTTTATAGAAACTAAAAAGGCGCCCGATGGACGCCTTTTACTTGTTTATAGAATTTTTACTTACCACCCAAAAGCCATTTTTAATTTTGACTTTCGCGTCTTTTTAACTTTTCTTTTAACTTCACTTCTTCCAGATGCCCTCTTGGCATCTTCTTCAAAATGGGCAAACATCTCCATGGAAAACGGATAGGCCTGCCATACTGTAGGATAATGTTTCAACTTTTTCATGCTTATGTTTTAAGATAAATGAGTCGCAAAATTCCCCTATTACTTACCCTATCAAAACAACAATATTACCTTATTTATATGCTGTATTACCTCAAAATAGGGTTTTTAAGGATTTTTTAGATAAAATGAAACAGAAAGCTAATGGAAGTAGGTTATTTTGAGGAATAATTGTCCCCTATTTGGTCCAAGACTTTTAGAAAGATATCAAACTCCAGCACATCCAAATTCTCAATTGCCTTTTTGCGAAGATTAACGGCGTAAGGCAATACCAAATCAATGATTTCTTTGCCATTTTGGGTGAGTTCTAACTTAAAACGTTTTTGGTCCCCTTCAAATCGGGTTTTTGAAATCCATTTCTTTCCTTCCAATCTCCCTATGATTCGTGAAGTAGTGGCTCGATTTCTAAAATTGGTCCGAACTATTTCCCTTTGGGAAGCCTCATCACCTAGTTCATAAACGCGATGGAGTACAACCCACTGTTCAATGGTCATATCCACGTCCAATTCCTCAAAGGTTCTTAAATAGGCATCCTGGATTTTCCGCAGCACTAAATCCAAGTGCAATCCTATTCCTGATATCTTGTCTATTTGATTGAGCATTTTAACTTGAATTTTAGTTGCGAATATAGTTTGGTAATACAAAAATATGTATTTTTGTTGCACTAACAACAATATTTTCATCACAATTAAAATTTAGAATCCTATGGAAACTTCTACAATTCCAAAAATTCATGATGAAGCCAAAGACTTCATGCCCATTAATGGTACAGATTACATTGAGTTGTACGTAGGCAACTCCAAACAAGCTGCACATTTCTACAAGACAGCATTTGGTTTCCAGTCTTATGCCTATGCCGGGCTTGAAACTGGACTAAAAGATCGTGAGAGTTATGTGGTGATTCAAGATAAAATTCGATTGATTCTGACCTCTCCTCTCAAAAGCGGAACTGAAATTGGAAAACATATAGATGCCCATGGCGACGGCGTAAAAGTAGTGGCACTTTGGGTAGATGATGCTACTTACGCCTATGAAACGGCTATTGCAAGGGGTGCAAAATCCTACATGGAACCTACCGTTGAAGAAGATAAAAATGGTAAAGTGGTTCGCGCCGGCATCCACACCTATGGAGAAACCGTTCATATTTTTGTAGAGCGTAAAGACTATAACGGCACTTTCTTACCCGGTTTTGTAAAATGGGAAACACCATATTACAATCCAGAGCCCGTGGGATTGAAATTCGTAGATCATATGGTGGGTAATGTAGGATGGAACAAAATGAACTATTGGGTCGAATTCTACGAAAAAGTAATGGGCTTTGTAAACATTCTCTCCTTTGATGATAATGATATTTCAACGGAGTATACTGCTTTGATGAGCAAGGTGATGAGCAATGGAAACGGTCGTATTAAATTCCCTATCAATGAACCTGCAGAAGGAAAGAAGAAATCTCAAGTAGAAGAGTATTTGGATTTCTATGAAGGCGAAGGAGTGCAACACATTGCCGTAGCTACCGATGATATCATACAAACTGTAAAAGACCTTCGCAGTCGAGGTGTGGAGTTCTTAAGAGTACCTGATACGTATTATGAAGTTGTTACTGACCGCGTAGGTAAAATTGATGAAGACATAGCTCCATTGAAGGAATTGGGCATTTTGGTAGACCGCGATGATGAAGGCTATCTACTTCAGATTTTTACACGTCCCGTAGAGCCAAGACCGACCATGTTCTTTGAAATCATTCAAAGAAAAGGAGCACAATCCTTTGGAAAGGGTAACTTTAAGGCATTGTTTGAAGCTATTGAGCGTGAACAGGAGCTCAGAGGAACCTTACATTAACCAGTTTTCAGCGTTGAGTTCAGAGTTATGAATTATTCTACTCTGTACACTTAATAACTGATAACTTATAACATGAAAACAAATGCCGATTTATCATAAACTCGGAAAAATTCCGCAAAAGCGACATACCCAGTTTAAAAAACCAGATGGAAACCTATATTACGAGCAATTGTTTGGCACCATTGGTTTTGATGGAATGTCCTCCCTTTTATATCATATACACCGCCCAACTCAGGTAAAACAGATTGGCGAGCCTTTGGATTTGACTCCAAAAATTGCGGTAGAAAAGAACATCACCTCCAGAAAGCTGATTGGTTTTGATGTGCAACCCAAAGATGACTTTTTAGAGGCACGCGAACCTCTTTTGGTCAACAGCGATGTGCATGTTGGTCTGGCGGCTCCAAAAAAGTCATTGACATCCTACTTCTACAAAAATGTTGATGCGGATGAGATGCTTTTTATCCATAAAGGCACAGGAACCTTAAAGACTTTTTTAGGGGACATTGCTTTTGAATATGGAGATTATCTCATTATCCCACGCGGAATGATATATCAAATTGAGTTTGATACTGAGGATAATCGCATTTTATATGCCGAATCCTTCCACCCTATATATACGCCAAAGCGATATCGAAATTGGTTTGGACAATTATTGGAACATTCCCCTTTTTGTGAACGAGACTATAAATTGCCTCAGAATTTGGTTAGTCATGATGAGTCTGGAGAGTTTTTAATGAAAATCAAGAAACAGGGCATGTTGCACAGTTTGGTATATGCCACGCATCCTTTTGATGTTGTGGGATGGGACGGTTACAATTACCCATATGGTTTCTCAATTCATAACTTTGAACCCATTACCGGTAGAGTTCACCAACCGCCACCGGTACATCAAACTTTTGAGACTGGAGCATTTGTTATATGTTCCTTCTGCCCTCGTTTGTATGATTATCATCCAAAAGCAATTCCCGCACCATATAATCATTCCAACATTGATTCTGATGAAGTGCTATATTATGTTGATGGTGACTTTATGAGCAGAAAAGGTATTGGCCCCGGTTATATTTCGTTGCATCCAGCAGGAATCCCTCATGGTCCGCATCCGGGGACGTATGAAGGAAGTATTGGCAAAAAGGGAACTGAGGAATTGGCTGTGATGATTGACACATTTAAACCCTTACAGGTCACCGAAAACGCACTTAAAATAGATGATGGCCATTACTATAAATCCTGGGTGGACTAAAAACTTTTAATGAATACTCAACGTCATTTCGAACGAATGTGAGAAATCCAAAATGAGATTTCTCAATCGCTTCGCTCGTTACGAAATGACCTAACAAGAATAATTAATGATTATAAACATACCTGAAAACTCAGATTTTTCAATTCATAACCTTCCATTCGGAATTTTTTCAACCCAAGACAGAAGTCCAAGAGCTGGTGTTGCTGTAGGAGAGCACATCTTAGATTTAGCAGCTGTTTCAGAACTTGATGTATTTGATTTTAATACGGCAGTTTTTGAGAAAGATATCCTCAATGATTTTATATCCTTGGGAAAAGAAATCACTTCTCGAGTAAGAAAGGACATTCAATACTGGCTAAAGGATGATGAATCCATTTTAGCTGGAAAACCAGAGCTTTTTGTGCTACAATCTGAAGCTGAAATGCATATGCCCGTGTATGTGGGCGACTATACCGATTTTTATTCAAGTATTGAACATGCCACCAATGTTGGTAAAATGTTTCGTGACCCAGCAAATGCCTTATTGCCGAATTGGAAACACATTCCAGTTGGCTACCATGGTAGGGCAAGTTCCATTATAGTTAGTGGAGAACCCATTCATCGACCAAAAGGCCAAACTTTACCGAAAGATGCAAACACGCCTGTTTTTGGACCTTCCCAACGACTCGATTTTGAGTTGGAGATGGGCTTTGTTTGTGGAAAAAATACACAAATGGGGGAATCGGTTTCAACTTCAGAGGCAGAGGATTATATTTTCGGACTGGTTTTGTTCAATGATTGGTCTGCACGGGATATTCAAAAATGGGAGTATGTACCGCTAGGCCCATTTTTGGCGAAGAATTTTGCTTCCTCTATTTCTCCATGGATAGTTACTCTAGAGGCTTTGGAACCTTTTCGAGTATCTGGACCAGAACAAGAACCCAAGGTACTTCCTTACTTGAAATACCAAGGAGATAAGAACTACGATATTAACTTGGAAGTGGGCATTACTCCTGAAAGCAGTCATGAAACCATTATTTGTAAAAGCAATTTTCAATATATGTATTGGAACATGGCTCAACAATTAGCACATCATACCGTAAATGGATGTAACTTAAATGTGGGTGATATGATGGCTTCTGGGACCATTTCGGGTAAAAGTGAAGATTCTTACGGTTCCATGTTGGAATTGGCATGGATGGGGACCAAACCGCTTCAAATGAAAGATGGTACAGAGCGAAAGTTCATCAATGATGGAGATACGGTAACTATGCGTGGTTACGCTCAAAAAGGCGATATTCGTGTTGGATTTGGTGAAGTTTCATCGAAAGTATTGCCTGCGAAGTAATGTAAAATGTCATTTCGAACGAAAGTGAGAAATCTATAATTGAGATTTCTCAATCGCTTTGCTCTTTCGAAATGACATAAAAGAATCAATATGACCAAAACGATTGACCCTTCAACCATTTCGCAACAGGATTTACATGGAATTCTGCTTACTGCAGTAGCACCTCGCCCCATTTGTTTTGCGAGTACTATTAATGCTTCAGGAAATGTGAACTTGAGTCCATTTAGTTACTTTAATGTATTCAGTTCCAATCCGCCGGTACTTATATTTTCTCCAGCGCGAAGTGGACGTGACAATACACACAAACATTCCTATTTGAATGTTAAGGAAGTTCCTGAAGTTGTCATCAATATCGTAAATCACGCTATTGTTGAACAGATGTCTTTATCAAGCACGGCTTATGACCGTGGTGTAAATGAATTTACAAAATCTGGGCTTACCCAGGTTCCCAGCGAGTTGGTAAAACCACCGAGAGTAGGAGAAGCTCCTGTATCATTTGAATGTACGGTTCAGCAGACCATTGAATTAGCCGAAGAACCTGGAGCTGGAAACCTAATCATTGCAAAAGTGGAGCGTATCCATTTAAATGCTGATTACCTTACTGATGAAAAGTTAGATACCCAAAAATTAGACTTGGTTGGAAGAATGGGAGGCAGTTGGTATGTAAAGGCTTCTGGAAATGCCTTGTTTGAGATACCAAAACCCATACAAACCAAGGGAATTGGAGTTGATGCCCTACCCAAAGAAATCCGTGAAAGTCAAGTTTTAACAGGAAACAACCTAGGCCGTCTAGGCAATCTTGAAGCTTTACCCAGTGAAGCGGACATAAATTCCGTTCAAGAAGATGATGAAGTTAAAATGATGGTAAAGAAGGTAGGCAAGGAATCGGGGAAACTTAAAAATCAATTGCATTGGCTTGCCCAACAGATTTTATCCGAAGGGGATACAACTAAAGCAATGGCTATTTTACTTTATGCTGAAAGTATATGATATGGAAAAGGGAATAGAGTCCATTTTCAAACCTCATTTAGAGTCCAAAGAAGTCTACAAGGGAGGGAAGAACCTTCCTAAACAGATGGATAAAAAAATATATAAGCTGTCCTCCAACGAAAATCCCTTGGGTCAATCCCCAAAGGCCACTGAAGCATTGATAAAGGCTGCCACAAATGTTGCCATTTATCCTGACCAAACAGATATCCGTCTTCGTGAAGCTTTGGTGGAGGATTTTGAACATCAATTGCAAGCAGACCAATTTATTTGCGGAAATAGTGGTTCTGAAATCATTGATATGCTTTTAAGAGCCTTTATCAATGAGGGTGATGAAGTAATTTATTCGAATCCATGTTTTTTACCCTACTCGGTATTTTCTAGATGGTATGGAGCGGAATTAATTGACATAAAATTAAAGGAACCAGATTACGCTTTGGATGTGGAGGGAATTTTGAATGCAATCACTCCCAAAACCAAAGTAATTTTCCTAACCAGCCCTAACAACCCAACAGGGACTTATATTCCCAAACCAATAATCGATGATTTCCTAAATAGGGTTCCAAAAAATATAATCATCGTGTTTGATGAAGTCTACAGGCACTTTGCAGATGCAAAAGACTATGTTTCGGCATTATCCTATGTGAAAGTAGGACACAACGTCGTAGCTATCAACAGTTTTTCAAAAACTTATGGTCTAGCTGGACTACGTGTTGGGTATTGTTACACTACGTCCAAAATAGCCAACTACGTTCGCCAAATCCACAAACCCTTTCTTCTACCACTCACGTCGTTAGAGGCTGCTATTGGGGCTTTAAATGATTCAGAATTCATAAAACAAACCGTTCAAACAGTAATAAAAGGAAGAAAGTTTTTAGCGAACAAATTTCAAAAACTGGGATTGACCTATTGGCCCACACAAGGGAACTTCTTCATAATAGAACCTCCCATACCTGAATTTGAATTCACAGATCTCTTAATGAATGAAGGGGTAATGGTCCGCCCGGTTTTGCAGTTTGGAGCTCCAGGAAAAGTTCGGATTACTATCGGTACGCAAGAAGCAAACGAAGCTCTTATCAAAGCTTTGGAAAAAATAAAGCCTCATTAGTAATGAGGCTTTGGTTATATATACAATTCTCGTTTACTGTCTAGTAAATACAGCATCGGCACCAGTGAAATTTTCAGCGCTGATGTCTTCTCCAGCAATAAGTAAGGTGTCATCCCCCTCAAATGTAACGGTAATGGTCTCTTCTTCTATATCCTCATTGATAAAGGTCAGTTGATTTCCCTCCAAAGACCAAACAGAACTTTCGGTTTCACTTTCTGTTGGGCATGGGATATCCAAACCACCCATTCCCACATTAATGGATATAAAACTTGCCCTATCCACAGAAGTTACGGTTCCATCTTGATTAAAAGTGAACGTTATCAAATCACAATCTATTCCTTGAAGGAATGTTACGATATCTTTGGCAAAGTCAAGGTCATCATTATCCATTCCGCCGTCTACGCGTAAATCAGTCAATACCCAAGTACCTACCAAAGCATTTTCAGAGTTTGGTGTTTCATTGTCATCGCTGTCGTTTGAACAGGAAAAGCTCAACCCGATCACCGCTAAAACTAAGAATATCTTTTTCATCATTTTGTTTGTGAGGTTAATGTCGAAATAACGCAAAAACCATTGAAAAAGTATCACATGACATTAAATTCTAAAGTACAAATCTATATGTAGCCTTGAGAAGGAAAATATTTTGAGGCTGCTGTCCGAAGATATTGTCACTCAATCCGTTAAGTAATCCCTGGGAAGGGTCCCCATCCTGGGAAATATCTTGAGACCAAACTAGGAAGATTTCAGAACCTGGAATATACTCCCAACGAATTACCAAGTTGGAACGGAATTGCACAAAAGAAAAATCTGGATTGTCAAAGCTAAAGTCTGTGTTTCCGGATAAACTCTCATCAACTGAATATGTCCCATCCGCAAGCGTAACCTGCTCGTTGGAATACGCTAAAAAACGATTTTCAAAACGTCGAGCTGTGGCATCCGTTACATGCTTAAAGCTTGAATACCGACCTCTGGAAATAAAAGGTTGCCCCCAATATTGTATCGTTAAATTTGGGTTTATGGTATAGTTCAATCTAAAAGACATACTTAAGGTGCGTTGTTGAATTTCTCCATTCAAATAGCGCGGGGCTCCATTCACATCATCAAAATTATCGATGAATTGTAGTTTATCATTATTGATGCGCAATGATGGAAATGCCGAAACCCGAATTGCATTAACAGGTTGATACACTAACCCGGCTTCAATAAAGTAAGAACGGTACGAATCATCCACAGCTTTTTGCCCTCTGTGGAAGAAATTGAAACGTAACTTTTTTCTACTGTCGGTACGAATGGAATTCCAGAAACTAATATCTGGTGAACGTTTTAACCTGGGACCTCCACGTAACGCAAAATTATCATAGCGTCTAGGACCATAGTTGAATCCAAAATTACTAAACCAGTTATTCTGCCAATTTTGCCAACTATTAGTGTTGAATCGTAAAATGTTGTGATTGCCATTAAAATCCCAGGCACTCCAATGGTTGTAGTTGATTCCAACCCGTCTAAAAGTTTTGTCCGGTTTTAGGGTTTGATATCCCACCCAAGTATAATGACGAATATCATCCGATTGCCTTTGGAAACCTATATCATTCAATTCCAGTTCAGGTGACCTCCATGTACCCCCAGTTTCAAACCGCCAATGGCCATTTCCAATTTTCCCTAATTGAAGGTTTCCTGCACTACCTGTCAACGAGGTGCGATTGGGGTCAACGTTTACATGTCCAGCATCTACTCTTTGGAATAAATGGGTTATGGATTCTTGAGTGTTTTGAATGGCTTCTTCACTTCCCTGCACATGACTTAGAATAAGGTTACCTTCCACATACCAATCCCGATTATTCCACTGGTGTTTAAAATCCAACCCTCCCGTATACGCAGACCGATGCAAAAAATCCAGTTGCTCCGTCAAATTATCTCGATTTGTAGCTGTAAAGATTCCGCCGATATAGGAGTTTCTGTCATTGAAGTCCTTTTGAAGCCTTCCTACAAAATAGTTGGTTAAGGGCTCCACCATTTCTCTTCTTCCATCTCCGGTATCATTCACAATGGAAGCATAGCGCCTTGCTGTTACACTTTCCAAAACCCCTATGGCCCATCCGTCCTTGGTCTTGCCGCTAAATTTAGCCGCCCCAATAATGGGCGTATTGTCGGGTTGGTCAATAAACTCATTGTCTTCCGTATCAGGCGAACTTTGCGGACTTCTACCAATCCTTCTCGAGTAAAACACATTATCAAATCCAAAAGTATTTCCCGCTTCAGATTGGGAAACATTAAAATCAAAAATGTTTTTGTTTTCCACAAAGAAAGGACGCTGTTCGCGGAAGAAAATCTGAAAACCATCCAAGGCGATAGCGGAGGGGTCTGCCTCAACTTGACCAAAATCCGGATTGACGGTTAAATCCAAGGTAAGATCATTAGTGATGCCAATTTTAGCATCTAAACCTACGGTAATATCACTCTCATTTCCGTCTCTAAATGGATTGCCATCCTCAGCCTCGTAGGTCTCCCCACTGGTCACGGTGTAGGGTTGCACTTCCAGTTGTTTTTGAGGTTGAATATTTTTTAGTCCATGCAGTTCTCCAAATTCACTTACCCAACCAGGTTGATCAATAGGTTTTCGTTGCCATAAGGAACGCTCTTCCGCCCTAAAAAACCTACGAGTAGATTGTAAACCCCAGACTTGGTCATCTGCTCCACTAAATTTTAGTTGGCTTAACGGAATTTTAAGTTCTGCTGTCCACCCTTCATCATCTACATTGGTTTTGGTATACCAGATGGGATTCCAACTTCCGTCCCAATTGTTTCCATTATTAGATACAAACTCATCTCCCTTAACACCCGCAGCAGTAACGGTAAAGGAGAAAGCTGTTCGCTTATCATGATAACTGTCTATATTGAACTCCACCCAGTCTCCATCAAATCCATCCCGCCGTGAAAGTCTTTTTACAATTTTGTCCGGCTCGGCATCATAGCAACGTACTCCTATATATAGGTATTTGCTATCGTAAACAATTTTGAATTTTGTTTGATAGCTGGGAGGTGTATTTTCATCGGGCTGTAATTCAATATAATCGCCGGTCCATTCCACCATATCCCAAACCAAATCATTGAGTAAACCATCAATAGATGGTGGGTCATTTTGGTCCACTGCTTTGGTAACGTATATTTTTTTTGGGACGACTTCAGTAGAATCTTGTGCGCTTGCCCAAACTGAAAGAAAGAGAAGGGCCAGCAAAAGGGTTGGTTGTTTCACTGTTTCCGTTTTTTGATTTGATAGTTATAGTAAAGACCCGGAAAAATGGAATCAGTTACAGTCCTATCTGATTTTAATTTGATTTTAACATATATAAATGTGAATTAAAGTATGCTGATGAATCCCTTTCAAAAATTAAAAAATAATCAGCAACAACCATTTGTAATTCAATCTAATAATTGTACATTTGCAGCCCGTTAAAAACGGATAGATTATTAAAAGACTAATATTCTTACAGTGGATACATTAAGTTATAAGACGATTTCCGCAAATAAATCAACTGTTTCAAAAGAATGGTTGCTAGTTGATGCAGAAGGACAAGCTTTGGGTAGATTGGCTTCCAAAGTGGCAAAACTACTTAGAGGAAAGCACAAACCAAGTTTTACTCCTCACGTAGATTGTGGTGACAACGTGATTGTCATCAATGCAGAAAAAGTGAATTTGTCTGGAAACAAATGGGCCGACAAGACTTATCAAAGATATACTGGTTATCCAGGAGGACAGCGCGAAACAACCGCTACAGAAATGTTGGAAAAACATCCTGAGCGCATTGTTGAAAAATCTATAAAGGGAATGCTTCCTAAAAACAGATTGGGTGCTGACCTTTTTAGAAATTTAAAGGTTTACGCAGGTGCCGAGCATGGTCACGATGCGCAAAAACCAAGAGCAATAAACTTAAACGACTACAAATAATGGAGGTAGTTCACAAAATAGGCAGAAGAAAAACTGCGGTAGCAAGGGTTTATGTTTCAGAGGGAAAAGGAAACATCACTGTAAATAAAAGAGATTACAAAGACTACTTTGGAACTGCTCCTTTGCAATATAAAGTACAACAAGCTTTCGCTTTAACAGGCGTCGAGGATACCTATGACGTAAAAGTGAATGTATACGGCGGTGGCATCACCGGTCAAGCAGAAGCTATTCGTTTAGCTTTGTCAAGAGCTATGTGCGAAATTAATGAGGAAAACCGAACCGTACTTAAGCCGGAAGGTCTATTGACTAGAGACCCAAGAATGGTGGAACGTAAGAAATTCGGTCAGAAGAAAGCGAGAAAGAAATTCCAATTCTCCAAACGTTAAGAATACCGGACATTGTTTGTCCACAAGTATAAGTTCATTGAAAGCCCTGAAATTTTTCAGGGTTCAATTTTTAACCAAGTTGTCGTTGTTCCAAAGAGCAAACATCAACTTTTTGGATACTAGTTTAGCATCTAAATGAGTAGGGCGATTCATCAAAAGTGAAGACCACCTATTCATTGCTACTACAACGGAACGTAAACTAAGTACAAAAGATGGCAAGTAAGACAGAAGTCAAAGACTTATTAGAAGCAGGTGTGCATTTTGGACACCTAACAAGAAAGTGGAATCCCAACATGGCCCCATATATCTACATGGAGCGAAACGGAATTCACGTAATCAATCTCTACAAGACTGTAGCAAAATTGGACGAAGCCAAGGAAGCATTGAAAAAAATCGCTTCTTCTGGTAGAAAAATCCTTTTTGTCGCTACCAAAAAACAAGCTAAGGATATTGTTGCCGACAAGGTATCAAAAGTGAACATGCCATACATCACTGAAAGATGGCCTGGTGGAATGTTGACCAACTTCGTCACCATTCGTAAAGCTGTAAAGAAAATGGCAGCCATTGATCGAATGAAAAAAGATGGTACGTTCAACACACTTTCGAAAAAAGAAAGATTACAGGTGGACCGTCTAAGAGCCAAGTTGGAAAAAAACTTAGGTTCAATTGCTGATATGACACGTCTTCCAGGTGCTATTTTCATTGTTGACACCATGAGAGAGCATATTGCTGTGAAAGAGGCTCAAAAGTTGAACATTCCAATTTTTGCAATTGTCGATACCAACTCTGATCCAAGACCAATTGACTATGTGATCCCAGCAAATGATGATGCTGGTAAATCCATAGAAGTTATTCTTGCTGAGGTGACTAATGCAGTTGCTGAAGGGTTGGCAGATCGTAAGAGCGAAAAGCAGGAAGAAAAAGCAGCCGAAACTGAAGGTGCTGTTGAAGCTCCAAAAACTGAAGCCGTTTCAAAAGAAGCTCCAGCTACTGAAGAGGTTGTTGAAGCTCCAAAAGCTGAAGCTGTTTTGGAAGAGACTCCAGCAGAAGCGGTCGAAGAAGCAAAAGAAGAACCAGCAGTTGCTAAAGTGGAAGTTGAGGATTTGACCAAAATTGAAGGTATTGGTCCTAAAGCTGCTGAGGCTTTGAACAATAAAGGCATTAGCACATTTGCAGATTTGGCAAAAGCCGAGGCTGAGCAGGTCAAAGAGATTTTGACCGAGGCTAGTTCTCGAATGGCCCATTTAGACCCGACCAGCTGGGGTAAGCAAGCCCAGATGGCCGCTGATGGAAAATGGGACGAGCTTAAAGAATGGCAGGATAATGCAAAAGGAGGCGTGGAATAATCCACTTTCTAATTTAACATTGTCCTAAAGCGGATTCCCGCAACACTGTTTACTTTATACAAATTTAAATTCAAAAGAAAATGGCAAAGATTACCGCCGCAGACGTAAATAAACTTAGAAAAATGACTGGAGCCGGAATGATGGACTGTAAAAAGGCCCTTGTTGAAGCTGAAGGTGATTTTGACAAAGCAATCGAAATCCTTAGAAAAAAGGGACAAAAAGTTGCGGCCAAAAGAGCAGACCGAGATTCTTCCGAAGGCGCAGCTATTGCAAAAGTTAATGGAAGTCAGTCAAGTGGAGTTATTATCTCCTTAAACTGTGAAACCGATTTCGTTGCAAAAAACGATAGCTTCGTGACTTTGGCCAATGAATTAGCTGAACTTGCTTTGGATTTTAGCGATAAGGACGCTTTCTTGAGTGCTTCATTCAATGGGATGACCGTAGCTGAAAAGTTAACGGAGCAAACCGGTGTAATCGGTGAGAAAATTGAAATCGGAAGCTTCGCGAAATTGGATGCTCCATTTGTGGGATCTTACATCCACGCTGGAAACAAGATTGCCACTTTGGTTGGTCTTTCTGCCTCCGTTGATGGTGCTGCCCAAGCTGCAAAGGATGTTGCTATGCAGGCTGCTGCTATGAACCCAGTAGCATTGAATGAAGAGGGTGTTGACCAAGCAACTATTGATAAGGAAATTGAAATTGCAAAAGATCAATTGCGTCAAGAAGGAAAGCCAGAGGCAATGTTGGAAAATATAGCCAAAGGAAAACTAAAGCGTTTCTTTAAAGACAACACTTTAGTTAATCAAGCTTTCATTAAAGATAGCAAGCAAAGTGTTGCCCAATATGTAAAAACTGTGGATTCAGGATTGGAAATTACTGGATTCCAAAGAGTAGCATTAGGATAGCTAGATATTATGCTATACCCTTATAATAAAAAAAGCCGCTTTAAAAGCGGCTTTTTACTTTTTGTAATCCCAAAATTAGTTTGATTTAATATACACATTGCCGTTAAAGGTTTTAAACAACATTTCGGGACCTCCTCCATTAATCTTACCCCTCACCCACTGTTCCAATTTAACCTTATAGGTACCTGAGGAGGAATTCTCACTCACTTCGGGCTTGTTTGAAGACACTACCAAATCAAAATCCGTATAAATCTCTCCCATTTCCGACTTCGCTTTTACATCTGCCTTCAAAGAACTTGGAAAACTAATGTTCAAGTCCCCGTTTAAACTGCTAAAGGCCATGTTTGCATTAGACGTAATTTTTTCAAAAGTGATATCAATATCTCCATTAACCGTGTCTGTAGATGCCGAACCACTCACCGATTCAAGCGTGATTGCTCCGTTCACGTTGCTTACTTCCATATCACCTTTTACACCTTTCACCCAAATATCTCCTTCGTTGACCGTACTAAGCTTTAGCGAAAAGTTTTGGGGCACCTTTATCTCCAAATTGGTGGCCCGGTTCCACTGTTCATTCACAATCTGGACCACATTGTTTTTTTCTTCTGCACTGATGTTCAACGAGGAATTACCAATACGTTTCATACCTTTCGATTTCGTTGCATCTTTTTGCTTGTTCTTACCTCCGCAACACCCTTCCGAGGAACTAAGAGTAGCTTTTACAACCACCTCTTTACCTTCGTAAGCTTCTACACTTATGGAACCTGTTAACTGATCCACCATCAATTTTCCAGGTTTTGAAGGTTCACTTAATGGTACCGAAAACAAATCGATACTTCCTTCTTGGGCCAATACCCCATGCATTGCCAAAAAGGCAAGAAATACTGTTATATATTTTATTGTTTTCATTTGATTATATTTTTTTGATGTATACGTTTCCGTTTAAAGTTTCGAAACCAAAATCTACTGAACCATCCCCGATTTGAACCACGGGTTGCGACTCTACTTTGAATTTCGGCTTATTTCCTTTTCCCATTGACTTGTTAGTCCGGGTAAACTGTTTGTTGATATCAAAATCTGTAAATAATTCCCCATTCATACTTTTGAAAGATATGTTTGCAGATAATGCCTTCTGATACGAGATATTGATATCCCCATTCAATGAATAGTATTCTGAAGCCTCTTTGGGATTATCGATATACGAGATGGTTACTGGTCCATTGATACAATTCACTTTGGTCTTACCTGTAATGTTGGAGAGTGTAATTCCACCATTAACATTTTCTGCTTTTAGAAATTTGCCACGCGTGTTTTCAACCAATACTTCTCCATTATTTACCGTGCTCACATCAATTAGCATGGTATTGGGAACCTTAACTTTAATATTCAAATTGTGCTCATAACTTAAATCATACGAATTATCACACCAGCGATATTTTAGTTTCTCCTCATCAAATTCAATATAAGGGGCATCTGGACGAATAATAACACGGTTGGATTGTTGGGACACCTTTAGTTGAAGTTCGGCTTTGCCCAGTTCCAAATCCGAAGTGTTTTCGGCTGTGATACTACGTTCTACCTCAACCTGAATGGTTCTACCCGAATATCCTTCCACATTAATGGACCCAAAGACATTTTTTATTACCAAACTGCTTTCTGCCGCATTGTTTACTTCTACTTCCTTTATAATTAGCTCTGTGAATTCCTTTTTTTGTGCCGGCATATTCTGGACACACATGCCCAAAGTAAACGACAGCAACACGATTAACTGTTTCATCATTTTAAATACATTTTAACTGTTCGTAATTTGATTTGACCCTTAGACGGGTAGATTGATAAATAAACTCCTATATAATAGATTCAATAGAATTCTTGATTTTCTTTTTTACCGTGGTATCCAATTCTTGTTCCTTCAACAGTTGTTTAAAAGGTTCAATAGATGCTTTTTCTTGTAAAGCTACCATCAAGTTGGCCAAAGTAATCTGCATTATGGGGGATTCCTGATTTGGGATAGCCTGCACCAATCCTTGTCTTACCAAGGGATTGTCAACATAATTGGTTAAAGACTCCACTGCCGCAAGCCTCACATTAACATTAGCGTCACTATTTAAGGTTTTTAAGAGCGCTTTTATAACGATTTCATCAACGTCTGCAATCTTGTTGGCTTCCCCCACACCCTGCAGTCGTTGGTTGGCCGATGGTTGTTCTAAAAGCGTCAAAACCAACTTTTGACGAACTGCTTCTGTCTCTTTATCTGCCACCTCACTTTGTGATGTCTCTACCTCTCCATCAGAAGCTAAAAAATAGCCCAATCCCAAACCAAAAACCAATAACAGCGCTCCCAAGGCGAATTGAGGCTTAAACCACCCTAACCATGTTTCAAAAAAGTCTTTTGAACTCTTTTTTACATTTTTTTCAACTTCTTCTGAAAGCATGGTAAAAAATGCGTTGTCCATTTGGCTTGATGGTTCTGGAGTATCCAAACTCTGCATTGAGTTCCATGAGGCTTCCAACTCCGCATATGCCTTTTTATATTCAGAATTTTCCTTTAGGAACAGTTCAAAAGCATCTTTATCTGTTAGGGTCATTCCGCCAGCTAAATAATCCATCGCCTTGATTTCAAATACTTCCTTGTTCATTTTATGCAATTTCCAGTTCTAAAAATATACTTCGTAATTCCTTCAGTGCTCTATGGACCCGTACCTTCGCAGCTCCCTCGGTACAACCAATAATTTCAGCTAATTCTGAAAACTTAAGCCCCTTATATTTTGTCAGCACCAATACTTGTCTTTTTTCTTCAGGTAATTTTGCCATTGCCCTTCGTAGTAGAGCGTTGTTTCCCTCAGCTTCTATTTCTTCATTTAATTCGTCATCCATGGGGTCCTTTATCTCAATATTGAATGAATTCCCTGAGAATTCTATTTTTTTCAACGTTTTTTTATGATAATCGTAGTTCACGTTTCTAGCCATTCGGAACATCCATGCACCGAAAGTTCCATCTCCAGAAAAAGAGTTCCTATACTGCAACATCCGTACAAATACATTTTGCACCAAATCCTCACTAACGGATGGATTGTTTCCCAGATTATAGAAGAATCCAAACAACTTCTTTTTGTGTCGTTCATACAACAATCCCAATTTATCAAGATTACCTTTCTTGACTTTTAGCATAAGTGCGTTATCCGTAAGATCCTGCAAGTTTTCAGTTATTTTAGGTTCGTTTAAGGGAATACTGCCTCAAATTAAAAAGGTTACAAAAAGTATACTTTTTTATTCATTTTAATATGAAATCATAGAATTTTACAGGCTTATGGCCAAAAATTTTTTGATTATTTTTGTCCGGATTTCAACAGAGCCTACATGCAATACAAAAGAATTCTTTTAAAACTTAGCGGAGAAGCCTTGATGGGTGACCAACAGTATGGAATTGATGGAAAACGTTTGACAGAATATGCCGAAGACATCAAAGCTGTGGTTGAAAAAGGAACAGAAGTTGCCATTGTAATAGGTGGTGGTAATATTTTCAGAGGACTTACGGGAGCGAGCCAAGGAATGGACCGCGTTCAAGGGGATCATATGGGAATGTTGGCCACAGTTATAAACGGTCTTGCTTTGCAAAGTGCCTTGGAACTACAAGGTATCGAAACCCGATTACAATCAGCCATTAAAATTAATGAAGTAGCAGAACCTTTTATCCGAAGAAGGGCCATGCGCCACTTAGAAAAAGGCAGGGTCGTTATTTTTGGAGGAGGTACTGGCAATCCTTATTTCACCACAGATTCTGCTGCGGTTCTTAGAGCTATTGAAATCAAGGCAGATGTAATTTTAAAGGGAACGAGAGTAGATGGTATTTATACTTCGGACCCAGAAAAGGATAAAACGGCTACCAAATTTGATAAAATCTCCTTTAATGATGTTATTTCCAAAGGACTTAAGGTAATGGATACTACGGCCTTCACTCTGAGTCAGGAAAATGAACTTCCCATAGTTGTCTTTGATATGAACACTAGAGGAAATCTGATGAAAATCGTTCAAGGAGAAAGTATAGGCACAGTTGTCAATGTATAATTTGGCAAACCTTTTGCTGCCAAAACTTAAAACGCAAACGAATGAATGAAGAAGTAACTTTTGTACTTGATTCTGCCAAAGAGAGCATGGATGGAAGTATTTCACACCTAGAAAAAGCCTTGGTCAAAATAAGAGCAGGTAAAGCCAGCCCGGTCATGTTATCAACCGTAATGGTGGAATACTATGGCTCTCCCACTCCACTTTCACAGGTATCCAATATCAATACTCCCGATGCCAGAACCATTTCCGTTCAGCCTTGGGAAAAAAGTATTCTAGGAGACATTGAAACTGCCATTATGAATGCAAATCTGGGTTTTAACCCTATGAATAATGGAGAAATGGTAATCATCAATGTTCCACCACTCACTGAGGAGCGAAGAATTCAATTGGTAAGACAAGCCAAGGGTGAGGCCGAAGATGCCAAAGTAAGCATCAGAAATGCCAGACAAGAAGCGAACAAGGAATTAAAAAGGCTCGAAATTTCTGAAGACCTAAAGAGTAATGCTGAAGTAGACGTCCAAGAATTGACCGATACGTACAGCCAAAAGGTTGATGCCATCCTCAACGTTAAGGAGGCTGAAATCATGAAAGTCTAAGACTTTTGGTATCCTGTCAATCATCTTCTAGGAGTGCAACCAATGATTTTCTAACTTTGCCCCCAACGGAACACTTATGGTAGCAAAGCTTATGCAAGGATTCTGGCCAGCCGTGGCTCGAATAATTTTAAGGAATCGAATCTTTATCCTGATTTTGGTTACCGCTGCTACAGTTTTCTTGGCCTTGCAGTGGAAAAACATTCAGCTTTCCAATACTGAGGCCAATATTCTTCCGGATGACCATATAGCAACTATCCAATATAACATTTTTACCAATCTCTTTGGGGAGGAAGGCAATGCCATTGTTTTTGCCGTTCGTAATCCAAAACTATTTGAACCTGAAAATTTCAACCGTTGGAACAAATTCAGCAAACAACTTGAAGCTTTTCCCGAAGTTGACTTTGTAGTATCTACCGACAATCTTCAAGAGCTGGTCAAAGACAATGAAAAACAGGAATTTGTCATTCAAGATTTTATAAAAGAAATTCCTTCTACCTCTCAAGAGGTATCAGATTTAAAAAGTCACCTGCTTCATGAACTCCCTTTTTATAATGGATTAATATACAACCCTGAAAGCGAGACCATTCAAACCATAGCTTATTTGGATAAGGATATTGTGAATACTGCGGTCCGAAACGAGTTTATCTTGAATGACTTAAGGGATTTGGTAAAAAACTTTGAAACAGAAACGGACCTGGACATGCATGTTTCCGGTATGCCCTACATACGTACTTGGAACACAAAATCCATCGTAGATGAAATTGGTATTTTCATTGTTGCGGCACTCTTGGTAACTTGTTTAATCTTCTTTTTCTTTTTCAGAAGTTTTAGAGCCACCCTTATTTCGATGTGCGTTGTAATTATTGGCGTTATGTGGGCCTTTGGCATTCTGGGATTACTTCAGTATGAAATAACCATACTCACCGCCTTGATTCCACCACTTATTATTGTGATCGGAATTCCCAACTGCATTTTCTTAATCAATAAATACCAACAGGAAGTAAAAAAACATGGAAATCAAGCACTTTCCCTACAAAGGGTAATTTCCAAAATTGGGAATGCTACCTTGATGACCAATATTACGACGGCATCAGGTTTTGCCACGTTTATTATTTTGGATAGCGACCTGCTTAAAGAGTTTGGTATAGTAGCCTCTATTAATATTATTGGAATTTTCATTCTTTCTTTACTGATTATCCCAATCATTTACAGTTTCATGGCTTTACCAAAAACAAAGCACTTGAAACACCTAAATAAAAAGTGGATTGACTTTTTTGTGAATTGGATGGAACGTATGGTACGAGATCATCGTATTGGCGTATATATTTCATCAGTGGCAATTTTGGTTTTGAGCATCATAGGAATTTATCAAATTGAAATTACTGGGAGCCGTATTGAAGATTTACCTAAAAACACACATTACTTTAAAGACATTCGTTTTTTTGAAGAGGAGTTCGATGGTATAATGCCCATGGAAATTGTGGTAGACACCAAACGAAAAAATGGTGCTTTCAAACCTGCCACTTTACGAAGAATGAACCAATTGGGAGAGGTCATAGAAGAAACTCCAGAGCTATCCCGACCTATTTCGGTTGTAGATTTGGTCAAATATTCCAAGCAGGCATTTTATAATGGTATTCCAAAATATTACCAACTTCCTACCTCCCAAGAGAACACCTTTATCATGGATATGGTGCGAAAGTCTTCGGCTGATGGGGATTTACTGGACAGCTTTATGGATAGCACGGGACAAACCGCCCGTCTGACCACATTTCTTAGAGATGTTAAAATAGATAGAATGGAAGAAATTGAAATGGATGTTCAAAAAGCCATTACCAAATTCTTCCCACAAGAACGCTACGATGTCTTTATGACCGGGAAGGCTCTTCTTTTCCTAAAGGGCACTCGATATTTGGTCAAAAACCTATTGATTTCCCTTGCATTGGCCATTGGCTTGATTTCTTTGTTCATGGCCTATCTGTTCCGTTCATTTCGGATGATAATCATTTCGTTGGTACCAAACTTACTGCCACTTGTTATCACCGCTGGACTCATGGGATATCTGGGAATTCCAATAAAACCCTCGACTATTTTGGTCTTCAGTATTGCTTTTGGAATTTCCGTGGATGACACCATTCACTTTCTGGCCAAATACAGGCAAGAACTTACCACCCATAGATGGCATATTAAAAAATCCGTCTACGCTGCCTTACGGGAAACGGGAGTTAGTATGTTTTACACTTCTATAGTGTTGTTCTTTGGTTTTTCTGTATTCATCATATCAGATTTTGGGGGAACCAAAGCCCTAGGTGGACTAGTTTCGGCAACCCTGCTCTTTGCAATGCTAGCCAACCTGATATTATTACCCTCTCTATTACTTTCCTTGGAACGAAGTATTGCCAATAAGCAAGTGCTCAAAAAACCACAAATTGATATCCTACCTAAGGAAGAAGAAGGAGATCCCAACGATAAATAGATATTTCGGTATAAAACCTAAGTGCATAGTTTACTTTTTTGACCAAAAAACTATCTTTACGGCTTAATTTCAGTGAAGCTAAAAATGATATCACAATCCATAAAATCATTGCTTGAAAAACAGCCCGTTGGAGAGTCTGTTCAAATCAACGGCTGGGTAAGGGCCTTTAGAAGTAACCGATTCATTGCTTTGAACGACGGGTCTATTTTACATAACCTCCAGTGCGTCATTGATTTTGAAAATTTTGACGAATCCTTACTGAAACAGATTACTGTTGGCTCTGCACTACGCATCAAAGGGCAGCTCGTTGAAAGTCAAGGAAAAGGGCAAAGTGTGGAGATCCAAGTGGAAGATATTTTTGTACATGGAACCGCAGACCCCGATACCTATCCCATTCAACCTAAAAAACACAGCTTAGAATTCCTTCGTGAAAAAGCACATTTACGAATTCGTACCAATACGTTTTCTGCTGTAATGCGGGTTCGTTCTGCTTTATCATTTGCCATCCACAGTTATTTTCAACAAAATGGGTTTTACTATATGCATACTCCTATTATTACTGGAGCTGATGCAGAGGGAGCCGGAGAAATGTTTGGTGTGAGCACTATGGATGTCAAAAAAATACCTATGAAGGAAGATGGTGAAGTTGACTACAAGAATGATTTTTTTGGAAAAGAAACCAACCTTACGGTATCGGGCCAGTTGGAAGCTGAAACCTATGCGATGGGCTTAGGTAAGGTCTACACATTTGGACCTACTTTTAGAGCGGAGAATTCCAATACTACCAGACACCTAGCCGAGTTTTGGATGATTGAACCTGAAATGGCCTTCTACGAATTAGATGCCAATATGGATTTGGCCGAGGACTTTATCAAGTATACCATTCGATATGTTTTAGACCACTGTAAGGATGATTTGACCTTTTTGGAGAAACGTCTACTGGATGAGGAAAAGACCAAACCTCAAAATGAGCGTAGCGAGATGAGCCTTATTGAAAAGCTCAAATTTGTGACAGACAACAACTTCAAGAGAGTAACTTATAACGAGGCTATCGATATTTTGAGAAACAGCAAGCCCAACAAAAAGAAAAAATTCCAGTTTCTAATTGATGAATGGGGTGCTGACCTACAAAGTGAGCATGAACGCTTTCTAGTGGAAAAACACTTCAAATGTCCTGTTATTCTTTTTGATTATCCAGCCAAAATAAAGGCATTTTATATGCGATTGAATGATGATGGCAAAACGGTTAGGGCCATGGATGTTCTTTTTCCTGGAATTGGGGAAATTGCTGGTGGCTCGCAACGTGAAGAACGCTTGGAAGTCTTGCAACAAAAAATTGAAGCTTTGGGAATTGATGAAGAAGAGCTTTGGTGGTATCTCGATTTAAGACGGTTTGGAACGGCTGTTCATAGTGGATTTGGACTTGGATTTGAACGTTTAGTTCTCTTTGCCACAGGCATGGGCAACATTCGTGATGTAATTCCTTATCCAAGAACACCACAAAACGCAGAATTTTAATTCGATTGCTTAAATTTATAGGGAAGGAAGATTTATTATAGCTCCATGTTAAAACAACATCTTCAATTTAAACTTTCCCAGAAGTTATCGCCTCAACAAATTCAGTTGATGAAGCTGATTCAATTGCCTACGCAGGCTTTTGAACAAAGATTAAAACAAGAACTTGAGGAAAATCCTGCCCTAGAAAGCGGTAAAGCTGAAAGTGATACTTTGGATGATGGATATGATACCTATGAGGAATCAGGAGATAACGAATCCATCGCTACTGATGATATCAATATAGATGATTATCTCAGTGATGATGAAGTACCGGATTATCGTACGCACACAAACAATTATAGTGCAGATGATGACGAAAAAAGCATCCCGTATGCATCAGGCATATCTTTTAATCAGTTTTTAATCAATCAACTCAACACGGTTCATTTGGATGACCAAGAGTGGGCCATCGCCGAATTTCTAGTGGGTAGCATTGATGAAAGTGGGTATATTCGTCGTCCTTTGAGTGATATTATGGATGATTTGGCTTTCACTCAAAACATCTATACCGACGAGGATAAAATTAAAGACGTACTTAAAATTGTCCAACAGCTAGACCCGCCAGGAGTTGCTGCTCGGTCTCTTGATGAGTGTCTCATTCTTCAGCTTAAACGAAAAGACAATACCTCTTCCGTTGAGCTGGCCGTTGATATTCTGGACAGGTCTTTTGAGCAGTTTACCAAAAAACACTATTCTAAATTACTTCAAAAACATCAGGTTGATGAGGAGGCCTTAAAAGAGGCAATTTTAGAAATTGAAAAGCTAAATCCCAAACCAGGTGGCTCCTATGCGGGAAGTACAAGAATCATAGAACATATTGTTCCAGATTTTTCCATACGAATTGTGGAAGGTGAACTGGAACTTAGCCTGAATGGACGTAATGCGCCGGAACTTCATGTATCCAGAGAGTATAGCAATATGCTGGAAGGGTATAAGAACGCGAAGGAAAAATCCAAATCACAGAAGGACACGGTACTATTCATCAAGCAAAAGCTGGATGCCGCTAAATGGTTTATTGATGCCATAAAACAACGCCAACAGACCCTTTTCGTAACCATGAGCACCATCATGAATTATCAAAAAGAGTACTTTTTAACAGGGGATGAACGTAGACTACGTCCCATGATACTTAAAGATATTGCCGACCAGATTGGCATGGATGTTTCAACGGTATCCAGGGTGGCCAATAGCAAATATGTGGATACGCCATACGGTACGAAACTCATCAAGGAGTTTTTCTCTGAAGCCATGAAAAATGAGCAAGGAGAAGATGTGTCTACCAGAGAAATCAAAAAGATATTGGAGACGGTTATTGGTGATGAAGAAAAGAAAAAGCCTTTAACCGATGACAAATTAGCCAAAATCCTAAAGGAGCGAGGCTATCCCATCGCAAGGAGAACCGTAGCCAAATACCGGGAACAACTGGGCATTCCTGTGGCCAGGCTTAGAAAACAGATTTGATGCGGCACTTTCTGAGCATTGTCTCATACATCTTCCACCCTCTATTTGTTCCTATTGGCGGTACCCTTATCTACTTTTTGGTAACTCCAAAATATACCTCATTAGAAATTCAAAGTGGTAACATACTGCCTATTTTTATTTTAACCGTTATTATCCCTATCATCTTTTTTCTGATTCTAAAGAACTTAGGGGTCATTAGTTCCATATTTCTACCCACTTTAAAAGAACGAAAATATCCCCTGTACATCAACATA
Organism: Bacteroidota bacterium; assembly: GCA_039191905.1. Classification (GTDB taxonomy): domain Bacteria; phylum Bacteroidota; class Bacteroidia; order Flavobacteriales; family Flavobacteriaceae; genus Flagellimonas. Next base: position 364,290 of record JBCCXJ010000001.1, read on the forward strand.
ATTATCTTGTTCATGATTCTATACAAGGTGATTCCAAATAACTATGTCCCTGAGTTGTTTTACTTCTTTTTGGGGCTGCTAATGGCGGTTGGGGCAACATTAATTCTACTTTTTCTTAAAGTCAAAACCAGTATACACCTATTAGGAATGGGAAGTATTTTGATGTTTATGATTGGGCTTAGCATTCATTTTGAAAAAAATATAACCCTGGCCATAAGTTTATTTACTTTGTTTACAGGATTAGTGGCCACTTCGCGTTTGTACATGCATGCCCATAGCAAAGTAGAGCTTCTTATTGGTTTTTTTGTAGGGGTCCTATCCCAACTCTTGATAATGAAGTACTGGCTATAAAATGTAAAAAATAATACCTATTCTAAAGACTCTGGTATCTATAGATTCGCCATTGTCCAGAACCACTCCATCATTTAAAAGTGGATTTAAGCTATAATATGCGTGAATATTGAAGGTATTATAACCAAAGCTCAGGGTGAGCCCATATTGAAAATCCCGTATGTCATTGTTCGAAAAGCGAATCACATCATCCATGAGATTCAATGAATTTTGCTCCTCTAAAACTAGTTTGGAATTTCCTGAAAAGATATAGGAAAACCGTAATCCACCATAGATTCGCCAAAATTTATAATCCGTGGCGGTAGATGTACGCCATCTAATTTCTAGAGGAACTTCCAAAGCATGGGTTGCCAGCTTGTTTCGTCGAAAATCTTCGGAATTCAAAATTGTATACACCAAGTCTCCGCTTGAATTGTCTGCTCTTATGTTACTGTAGTATGAATTAATAGCATACCCCAGACCTAACCCAAAGCCGAAATTCCTTGCCCTGTTTATTGGAATATCTTTAATAAACCCCAGTTGAAGGTTATAGGATAAACTATTTTGGACTACACCTGTGGGTCTTTCAGTTAAAAAATTGATGCCCGTTCCAATATAGAATTGATCTTCGAAGTAACGCAGAATATCTTCATTGCTTTTTCCAAATTGTGCATGACAATAAAAAGCATTTGTAAAAAAAACAATCAACAGAGGTACTCTCGAAAATCCAAACATCTAATTAAACCGAATTTATCCAAAAATAAAAAAACGCTCCAGAATACTCTGGAGCGTTTTTTACTAAATCTAAGTTATTGCCTATTGCAAGTTGTTAAAAGCATTTCCTTCGTAAGTAGTGTAGTTTACTTTCAAAGCGTTTACTTTTCTCAATTCTTGCTTAATATCGGCAATTAGTCCCATATTAGCGTCCTTGTCCACTTTCAATGCAGTGGTCAATACGTTTTGAAGTTCTTGTGGTTTTTTAGCTCTTTCTGCTAAAATGTAAGAACCTACTTCGTCAACACTGGCAAACTTATCATTAAGCTGTATTTTGGGTTCTGTACCAAACACCTTTTGATATTCTCTGGTTGGTTTACCCACATAAATATAGATGACCCTATCTTTCTTCTCAAGCTTCTTAATCTCAGAGGCGTTAGGAAGGGTGTTTTCAACCAACAAAGAGCTGTCCTTCATAGTTGTTACCGTCATAAAGAAAAACAACAACATGAAAACAATATCAGGCAACGACGCAGTAGAAACCGCTGGTAAATCACCATCTTTCTTTTTTGCAAATTTTGCCATAATCTAAATTGTATTAATTACTTGTTGTTTCTGCTTCTGATAACTTTTGAGGGAACATATCCTGAATCCGTTTTACCTTATCTTTTAAATCATCCCTAACATTAGAGGGTGTTTCCGGATTAAGGTATTCAGATTCCATATCAGTAAAGTCCCTATTGTAAAGACGCTGAGCTTCTCTGTTTCTTAAATCATTATAGGCACCCACCAATTCATTCTGTACGGTAATATAAGTACTGTACTTAGTTTCCCTATCATTCTTTAGAGAAATAATTGCTTTTTCGGGATTATCCGAAGATGATAAGTCTTTACGTCCTTTACAATAATTGCAGCTACCGTCACCATTGTTTTCAAGAAAACCCATTGCCGCTTCTCTTAAATTATCAAGCTTCATAAGTTGATCTTCAACTAATAGCTGTCCATTTTTGTTAATATTTACCGTGAAGATATTTTTCTGCTTTATAACTACATCAATATCCTCAGGGGGGTCAATAGGCGGCAACATACGGTCCAACCCTGCATCTGTTTCAATGGTAGTGGTTACCAAGAAAAAGATAAGCAGAAGGAAGGCAATATCCGCCATGGACCCGGCATTTACTTCCGGTGCACCTTTTCTTCTAGGCATAATTTCCCTTTTTTACTTAACAAATAATTTCTTCAGTCCAGGGAAAACCATAAGTACAACTGCTACCGCCGCTAGGATAAAGAAAACATTTAATCCCATACCAACGTTTTTCACAGTGCCCTCTGTAGTTTCCACTCCTCTCTGCGCCATTGTGTCAACAACAGCTGCATTACCTGAGGACAAACCGTAGGAAATGGCAACGATAATCGCCAATCCACCTAAGGCAAACAAGGTCTTTTTGATGCTTCCAGGTGTAGAAAGTAATTTTTTGAATCCAAAAATTACCGAAGTTACAACTGCAATCGCCAAAAGAAGATACATTATAATGAACATAAAGTTCATAGAGCCACTATTGATGGCATCTGGGTCGTCAGCAGATGGTAGCGAGAACCAAAGCACGGCCGCTAACAATCCAATGACTATAAGAGCTATTTTAATTACTTTATTCATGATTCTCGATAGATTTTAATTCGTAATTATTTCTTGTGAGCTGCCAACATATCAATCAAGGATATGGAGGAGTCTTCCATGTCATTTACGATACTATCGATTTTTGCAATAATGTAGTTGTAGAAAATCTGAAGAATAATCGCTGTGATCAAACCGAATACGGTTGTTAAAAGTGCTACTTGGATATCACCAGCAATCAAAGAGGCACTCAAGTTACCTACCGCCGCAATTTTCTGGAAAGCTGCAATCATACCAATTACCGTACCCATAAACCCAAGCATGGGTGCAATTGCGATAAATAAGGATAACCAAGAAACGTTTTTCTCTAATTGTCCCATTTGCACACCTCCATACGCAACAACTGCTTTTTCAGCAGATTCCAATCCTTCACCGGCTCTATCCAAACCTTGATAAAAGATAGAAGCAACGGGGCCTTTCGTATTTCGGCAAATTTCTTTGGCAGCTTCAATACCTCCAGAGGCCAAAGCGTCCTCAACTTGTTGCTTCAATTTGGCGGAATTTGTACTAGCCAAATTCAAATAGATGATTCTTTCAATGGCAACCGCCAGTCCTAAAATCAAACAAAGAAGTACAATTCCCATAAATTCAGGTCCACCCTGTATGAACTGTTCTTTTAGTACTTGGGTAAAACCCTTGCTGGCTTCAGCGTCCTCCTGCAACATTGCTGCAGATGCCGATGTAGTTCCCAAAACAAACATTCCGGCAGTAGCCAGAGTAAAGGATATTTTTTTCATTTTGTTCAAACTTAAATTTAGTTAGTTAATAATGTTAAAGATATAAAAATTTTATAATTGA
>JBCCXJ010000002.1:0-280116 GCA_039191905.1 Bacteroidota bacterium
AATCCCTACGAATCGACCTGGTTTTGATACCTATTCAAATGCCGGCGAAGGGTATCCCTTCGATTATTTTCAGGAAACGGCTTTATGGGCCAATACTCCAGTTTTTATAGCGCATATTTCTAAGGATAAACAATGGTGCTACGTTATTAGTTCCCTTTACAAAGGTTGGGTATCCATGCATGATGTTGCTATCGCGGACGAAGATTTTGTAGCCCAATGGTCTTCAAAACGCTTTTGTCTTCCCTTATCGGATGATGTTAATCTTCAAGCTAATGGCTCCAATTATGCCATCAATGCCAAAATGGGAATGATATTACCGTACGAGAACATTAGAGATAATCAAAATAGGGTTCAGGTGTATTATGCGAATACTGATGAAAACCAAAATGCTCAAATTCTAAAGGCAGAAGTCGATACGAATGCTGTTGCGTTTAACAGCTTTTCATTTAACAAAGAAACGCTCAAGTTATTGGTGTCAAATCTAATAGAAAAACCGTATGGATGGGGAGGAAAGCTGGAAAACAGGGATTGTTCCTCTATGATTCGTGATTTATTGGGTACTTATAGAATTTGGTTGCCAAGGGATTCCAAAGACCAAATTGAAGTTGGAGACGTCTATGAATTTCCGGAAACAAGCGATGAAAAAGTAAAGTTGATTAAGGAAAAAGGAATACCCTTTTTGACTATTTTGAGAAAGAAAGGTCACAATATGTTGTATGTAGGTGATGCTCCCAACGGTGACCCCTTGATTCTTCATGCCATTTGGGGACTTAAAACTTCGTATTCCAATGAAAACCTCGAAACTTTCATTGGCAATTATCCGGTAGAGGGAATCCACAAAGCGGAAGATGGGACTTTTAAAGGAAGGTATGTAATCGGAGAGTCGGTTATTACATCAGTGTATGCTGGTTCGGGAAACAACGGGGTAACCCTTTCACTTATTGATGAAATGTATGCAATGACTAATATTCTGGAAGAGTAAAATTTTGGTTTGAGGGATAGGGTACTAGAGTTCCCGAATTTTAATATTTCTGAACCAGGAGTTAAAGTACCAGTTTTGAAGTGCGATTTTACCACGAGTCGCCTTGCCAAAATCAACTGCATCCTTAAAATTGGAAGAAGCAACTTTATCCCTCCATTCTGTTGATGTGAAATCTTCTTTTGCGGTTAGTTTTCCATTCAGGTAAAATTCAATTTTTCCGTTTTGTTGCACAATTCTAGACGTATTCCACTTTCCATTGACCTTAGCTTCTGCTGGATTGAGTTGAGGCGATATTCCCCAAAGACAGCCAGGTCGCTTCATGGGTGTATTTGTGTCTGAATGGGCTGGTTCCAGCAACTGATATTCAGGACCGGTCTGATGGGTAGCCCTGTACTTTGGAGATTCCTGGACATTTATAAAAACACCCCCGTTTCCGCGAACGGCCATCTGCCAATCAAAAACCAGTTCGTAATTTTCATATTCTTTATCGGTGGTCAAATCTCCGAAAACTTTGTTCTCATCGGCAGCATTGCAAAAAATAGCTCCATCCTTGACTTGCCAAGCAGAAAATTGCGTGGAATCTGGTTTATTGAAAAGATGCCAACCCTTTAGGGATTTACCATCAAATAATAGTGTCCATCCCTGTTCTTTTTCAATATCCAATAGTTGATTATGAGTTTCATTTTCAGCAACCCATTGTTTAGTTCGCCAAGTTTGGTTGCCCGTTTTTTTTTCGGTTCTACAAGAAAACATGAAGAACAAAATAAGAGCAGCAAAAAAGATGTTTCGAGTCATTTTTATAGATAAAAACACAAAGTTTACAATGTTACTTCAAATTCCAACTAAATACAACACTAAGTATGTTGAACACCCTTCATAAATAAACACTTAGGAATCCACTTTTTTCCGAATAGATAGTTGATTTCGTTCCACTATCCCTATATTTAAATGCATAAACCAAATAGGTACTCTCTTTCTATTTTCAGGGGTTGTATTTGGTTAGCTAACAACTATCTTCCAAAAATTTGAAAATGAAATTTTTATCAACCGTCACTGTCTTTCTGGCAATGATTTGTTTGGCTAATGCCCAAGACCGATTAACAGGTCAAACCTTTACCACACGTTCTGAAATTCTCGCACAAAATGGAATGGCGGCCACAAGTCAACCTTTGGCTACCCAAGTTGCTTTGGATGTTTTGAAAAAGGGAGGTAGCGCTATCGATGCAGGTATAGCCGCGAATGCGGTTTTGGGACTTGTGGAACCAGCCAGTTGCGGCATAGGAGGTGATATTTTTGCAATTGTATGGTCCGCTGAAGAGGAAAAATTATATGGTTTAAATGGTAGTGGTAGGGCACCCATGTCTTTGTCCATAGATTATTTCATGGAAAAAGGCATGAAATACGTTCCTTTTTATGGACCGTTACCTGTTTCAGTACCAGGTTGTGTGGATGGTTGGTTTAAGTTACATGAAAAGTTTGGTCGCTTGCCAATGAAAGACATTTTGCAACCTGCCATAAACTATGGAAAAGAAGGATTTCCAGTATCTGAAGTAATCGCATATGAAATGGCTTCCAATTATGAGGGTCTAAAAGACCAACCTGGTTTCGCAGAAACGTATATGCCTACTGGTAAGCCACCCCTTAAAGGAGAAGTATTCCAAAACCCCGATTTGGCAAATACCTACGAGCTCATTTCCAAGAACGGTCGTGATGCCTTTTATAAAGGTTCTATTGCGAAAACCATCGATAGCTACATGAAAAAACATGGAGGTTTTTTATCTGCTGAAGATTTGGCAAAACATACTTCAAATTGGGTGGAACCTGTGTCGGTCAATTATCGTGGATACGATGTCTGGGAACTCCCACCCAATGGTCAGGGTACTGCTGCATTGCAAATGCTAAACATTCTTGAAGGATATGACATTGCTTCCATGGGTTTTGGAAGTGCCGAATACCTGCATGTACTTACGGAAACAAAAAAACTGGCATATGAAGACCGGGCTAAATTTTATGCTGATCCTGAATTCAATAAAATTCCATTACAAGCATTACTGTCTGACGATTATGCTACCCAACGAAGAAATCTTATCAATCCTGATAAAGCTGCCAACACCTATCCAGCGGGGGATTTGGAAATTGAAACCGGGAACACCACCTATTTGACAGTGGCAGATAAAGACGGCAATATAGTTTCCTTTATACAAAGTATTTATTCTGAATTTGCCTCAGGTATGGTACCTGATGGCCTGGGATTTGTGCTTCAAAACCGAGGACAAATGTTTAATGTTAAAGATAGGAGCCATGCTAATGCCCTTGAACCTGGGAAGCGACCCTTTCATACCATAATACCCGCATTTATCACTAAAGATGGAAAACCTTGGGTGAGTTTTGGCCTTATGGGTGGTGCGGTTCAACCTCAAGGTCATGCACAGATTGTGGTCAATGTAGTAGACTTTGGAATGAACTTACAAGAAGCTGGAGACGCACCAAGGATGAGACACGTGGGAAGCTCACAGCCCACAGGTTCTAAAATGACCAATGGCGGCACTTTGTTTCTTGAAAGTGGTTTTGATTCCGAAACGCTACGGGAGTTGCGAAAAAAGGGGCATCGCATTGGTTTTGGTGTAGGTATGTTTGGAGGATACCAAGCCATTGGTATTGATACGGAAACCAAGGTGTATTCTGGTGCCTCCGAATCGAGAAAAGATGGTCAAGCTGCTGGCTATTAACCTACGCTTTCAATACAACCTAATATAAACTTAATAAAAGACATAACACAATTATATCGCATGATTAAAACGAATCTCCCTTTACGACTAAAATTATTTTTGTTATCATTTCTTGCCTATGGAGCATCCTTATTTCCGCAAGATTTCGATGCGCTTCAATACCGTACGGTTGGACCATCTAGAGGTGGTCGAGTTACCACGGTGACGGGGGTTGCTACCCTTCCAGGAACCTTTTACCTCGGTGCTTCAGGAGGAGGAGTATGGAAATCTGAGGATTATGGAAGCACCTGGAATAATGTTTCAGATGGTTTTTTTGATACTCCCTCGATAGGAGCAATACAGGTGGCTGAAAACGACCCGAATATTGTATATGTGGGAACGGGTTCTGACGGACTCCGAAGTAATGTTATCAGCGGTAAGGGCATGTATAAATCTATTGACGGTGGTAAGACTTGGGAACATATTGGACTTAAAAATGTTGGTCAGATTGGTGCGGTTGAAATTGACCCAACAAACAGTAATGTGGTTTGGGTTGCAGCTATTGGTAATGCGTTTAGAAGTAATCCAGAACGTGGTGTATTCAAAACTACCGATGGCGGAGAGACTTGGCAGAAAGTGCTATTTGTTTCTGACAAAGTAGGTTTTTCAGACATTGAATTACTTCCTGGAAACCCCAATGTGATTTATGCTGCAGCTTGGAAGGCGGAACGTAAGCCTTGGACTATTATTTCTGGAGGCACAAAAAAAGAAGGTGGGATATACAAATCCGTAAATGGAGGTAAAGATTGGAGTAAACTTGAAAATGGACTTCCCAAGGATACTATAGGCAAGATAGATTTAGCCGTTTCACCTGCCAACTCCAGTATTTTGTATGCGGTTATCGAGGCCCCTAAAGGAGAACAAGGACTGTATAAATCTATAAATCAAGGGAAATCATTTACACATTTTTCTGATGATATTCGTTTGGTGAATAGACCTTTCTATTATACTAATGTTGAATTGGACCCAACCGACCCTGACATTGTGTATTCCAATGCCAATCCATTGATTAAGTCGACTGACGGTGGTAAGACTTGGAAAAGAATGACGGTCCCTCACGGGGATAATCATGATATTTGGTTGAATCCAAATAATCCACAGTTGTTGATTCAAGCAAATGATGGAGGTGCCAACGTTAGCTTCAACGGTGGTGAAACTTGGTCTACACAATTTAATCAACCAACAGCGGAACTTTATCAAGTTGAAGTAGATGACCAATATCCGTATTGGTTATATGCTGGTCAGCAGGATAATTATACAACCATTGCAGTGCCAAGTTTTCCTCCGAGTGGAGTTCAAAACCCGGGTTCAGCTTGGATAATTAATACAGGAGGTTGTGAAACAGGTCCGGCAGTGCCAAAACCTGGAAACCATAACATTGTGTATGCAAATTGTAAAGGTCGTTTTGGGGTGTTCAACAAGTTGACTGGAGTAGAAAAAAGCTATTATGTTGGAGCAAGCAATATCTATGGACATAACCCAAAGGATTTAAAATACCGATTCCAGCGAGTTGCACCGGTTCATGTTTCACCTCATAATCCAGATGTGGTTTATCATGGGTCGCAATTCCTTCACAAAACAGATTCAGATGGCTATTCTTGGGAAACCATTTCCCCAGATTTAACCGCCTTTGAAGAAGATAAACAAGTGGTTTCTGGAAGTCCCATCACACGTGATATCACTGGAGAAGAATATTACAGCACCCTTTATTCCATTCGTGAGTCCACCTTAAAAGAAGGGTTAATTTGGACGGGATCCAATGATGGTGTTGTCTCCGTGACACAAGATAGGGGTAAAACCTGGAAAAATGTTACCCCAAAGAAATTACCAAAAGGAGGAAGGGTTGAGTCTATTTCGCCATCGCATCATGATATGGCTACAGCCTATATAGCTGTGGATAGACACCTATTAGGAGATGAAAAACCTTATTTATACAAAACATCAGACTATGGAGCCAGCTGGACTTTATTAAGCACAGCTTCTAATGGAATACCTAATGATCATACCACGCGTGTTTTGCGAGAAGACCCGATAAAACCCGGTTTGCTGTACGCAGGTACAGAGTATGGTATGTTTGTCTCGTTTAATGATGGAGGGAAATGGCAACCTTTTCAACAAAACCTTCCTATCACCCCAATTACAGATATCAAAATTTTTAGAGGGGATTTGGTTCTAAGTACCATGGGCCGAGGTTTTTGGATTTTGGACAACATTACCAGTCTTCGTGATCAGGTTATGCCCAATTTAGGAACAACCCCACATCTTTTTAAACCAGATAACACGGTTCGTTATCGCTACCCCAAAGTGCGAGCAAGCGGCACCTTTCCCAACTACCCCAGAACAGCCGTGTATATAGATTATTATTTACCCAAGACCATTAAAGGTTTGAAATTGGAAATTTTCAATTCGAATAACGAAACGGTTATGACGGTTCTTAGTGACAGTACACAATTGAAATCTTCAGTAGATGAAGAGGAAGACATGAATTTAAGTGCAACTTTTCGCTTTGTCGATAAAAAACTTGTAGCCAAAAAAGGTTTAAATCGCTTTACATGGGACCTCCGTGAAAAAGGGGCATGGCACAAGAATGAAAAGAGACGTTACAAAGATGGCCCAATGGTGTTACCAGGAAGATATACTGCTAAGATTACTGTAGATGATAAAAGCGTGATACAAGATTTTGAAGTAGTGATGGACCCCAGAGTGGCAGAAGAAGGTATGACGATGGAGTTGTTGACCAAGCAACACGGAATGCAACAAAAAGCATTGGATTTATTATCAGAAGCAAGGCAATTTCAAGATACATTGGAAAAAGAAGCAAAAAAATTAGAGGCCGAATCTGGTAAAGCTAACGATAATAGATTGGAAACTATAAACAATGCTCTTTCCCAATTAAAAAATGAGGAAGGAGCATATCCGCAACAGATGTTAGTTGCTCAGATTTCATATATAAACTACATGGTCAATAGCGCTGATCAGGCTATAGGGGAGGATGTCATAAACCGCTATAATGAATTAAAAACCGATTTAATGAAAATTAAGAACGCAGTTCAGTAAACTTTTAAGTTTCCGTAAAGACAAGACTTAATGAAATATTTTAAACTCCTGCTATCCTTTGCACTAACCATTGGAATATTTTATGTTCTAAATACAAAACTTGGTTCCATTCCTCCTTTAGGGAGATTCTTGAACCCAAGTTCGGGTATTTGGCAAAATGAAACAGATGAAACCACAACAGGCGAAGTTAGTATCCCTGGTTTAACAGAAGAGGTTACCGTTCACTACGACGAATTGATGATTCCTCACGTCTTTGCCCAGAACGAACATGATTTGTATAAGGCCCAAGGCTATTTAACCGCCAAACATCGCCTATGGCAATTGGAATTCCAGACACATGCCGCAGCAGGACGTTTATCCGAACTGTTTGGAGAGGTAGCGTTAGATTACGATAGAACCGAGCGTAGGCGGGGTATGGGCTATGGTGCAGAACAGGCCATAAAATTTATGGAAAAGCAGGATACAGAAACTCTGGCATTTGTTCAGGACTATGCGGACGGGGTTAATGCGTATATAAATCAATTGAATCCTAAAGACTACCCAGTAGAGTATAAGTTATTGGATTACAAACCCGAAGCATGGTCACCTAAAAAAACAGCTCTGTTACTAATGTATATGACCAAAATGCTAGCAGGTGCAGATGATGACCTCGAATATACCAACGTGTTAAGACGAATAGGAAAAGAGAATTTTGATTTGCTTTTCCCTGACTTTTATGATAGCGCAGACCCGGTAATTCCTAAGGAAACCGATTGGAGTTTTATTGACGTGCCACAAACCGAATTACCAACAAGTAAAGTGGTTTTAGACACCATCAAAGAGACCATTGCAAAGCCTCACCCAGACAATGGCAGCAACAACTGGGCAGTTTCTGGAGCAAAATCTGCAACAGGAAATCCTATTCTCGCCAATGACCCACATCTAGGTCTTAATCTACCGTCTATTTGGTTTGTGATGCAATTGAGTACGCCAGACCACAATGCTTTTGGCGCCACAATACCTGGGGCACTGGGTGTAATTTCTGGGTTTAATCAATACATAGCATGGGGAGAGACCAATGCAACCCGGGATGTTATTGATTGGTATAAAATTGAATTCAATGAAGATCGCTCGAAATACAAATACGACGGAGAATGGAGGGATGTTACGGTAAGGATAGAAAATATTTTAATAAAGGGTCAGGAAAGCTATAAAGATTCGGTGCTATACACACATCATGGTCCCGTAGTCTATGATAAGAATTTCATGTCCGATAATGAACTTACAGGTTATGCAATGCGATGGATAGGTCATGATGGGGGTAAAAATCAAAAGACCTTCATAGAGCTTAACAAGGCAAAGAATTATGATGAGTATGTAAATGCCCTACAGTTTTGGAATGCCCCGGCCCAGAATTTTGTATTCGCTTCTACTGCTGGGGATATAGCCCTATGGATACAAGGAAAGTTTGCCAATAAATGGGAAGGGCAAGGTAAATTCCTAATGGACGGAAGTAATCCAGAAAACGATTGGCAGTCCTATATCCCACAAAAATTCAATGCACATACTAAAAATCCGGAACGAGGTTTTGTGAGTTCGGCCAATCAACATCCTGTTGATGAGAAGTATCCCTTTTATGTTTTTAATGATGGTTATGAAACCTATCGCAACCGGGTAATCAATACCTTTTTTAATTCAAAAGATACGTTTAGTGTTCAGGATTTTAAGGATTTACATAACAACACCCTGAATCTCAAAGCTCAGGAACTTGTCCCTTACATGTTAAATACAATGGATACGACATCCCTGTCCGAAGAAGAAATGGAAGTATTTGAAGAAATTAAATCCTGGAAATTTAATAATGATATTGAAGAGGTGGGACCAAGTATTTGGAAACGGTGGTATGGTGAACTATATGGTTTGTTGTGGGACGAGTTTGATGTAGAAGATGTTGAACTGACAACTCCATACACCTATCAAACCATCTACTTATTGAAGAATTATAGGGACCATGAGTTCATGGATATTATGGCCACAGAGGATAAAACCGAAACTTCCCAAGACCTATTCTTACTGGCTTTTAAAGAAGCTGTAAAGCAACTAAAAGAGTTTGAAAAGGAAGATGGGTATTATACATGGGCTCATTATAAAGGCACCTATACGGGTCATTTGCTGCAAGCTTTGCCCGCTTTTTCAAGATTTGATATTCCAATTGGTGGTGACCGAAACATAGTAAATGCCACCTCTAAAAACCATGGGCCTTCATGGAGAATGATTGTTGAAATGACCTCCCCTCCAACTGCTCTAGGCATTTATCCTGGAGGGCAATCAGGTAATCCAGGGAGCCAGTATTATGACAATTTTATTGATGATTGGGCGGCGGGAAAATATCACAGCCTCGATTTTCTACAATCGAATAAGGCAAGTAGCATGACAATAGGTACACAAATCTTAAAACCTGCCAATCATGAATAAGAACATCACCAACTTTTTGGCAACCATTGTATTGGCTGCACTATTTTCACTGTTTCTGCCTTGGTGGTCTATCATGACGGCAGCATTGGTAACATCCTTGTTCCTACCTCTTAAAAGAGGAGCGGTTTTTTTTGTCCCATTTTTCGGTATTCTTGTCTTCTGGGCTGCTTACTGTTTCTTGCTAAGCAACGCTAATGATTTTACTCTAGCAAAAAAAATATCCCAACTATTACAAATAGGAGGTAATCCTTATCTCCTTATTTTGATAACTGGTGTAATTGGGGGGCTTGCAGCTGGCATTACGGCCATTTTTGGGAAACAGATTGCTACATTTGGTTCCAAAAAATAGGTATAGGTTTCCTACTGCACCGTAAACTATTGGTAAACAAAAGGGTACAAAGCGATGTATACTTAAATTAGCAGCAGCTACATATTTTATATTAATCAATATATTGATATATATTTTGGGATAATTTTAAGGTTTCAATTTCTTAATTACGAAATCAATAAAAATATTTACATTTTAATTAATTATTAAGCTTTCAATAATTATTGCGAAAACAAACACTTACTTTTATGGAAGTAGCTAATTTAAAATCACTTACCATGAAACATGTAATCATTTTCGCCTTCCTTACAGTCTTTGGTGCAACTTCTATTTATGCACAAAACGTAGTACATGCCGCTTGTGAATCAATTGCAGTGGGTTACACCGAAACCAGAAACCCTGTGAATTTCTTTTCTTACGCGGATTTGAAATCAACAAGTACGTCAGGGACAACGGCGCTACTAGCTAATGCAATCGGAAGTCCGTATTTAGTTGAATCTTTTCAAAAAGGTTCTTTGTTTTATGGAGAGGAACGCATAGGAACTTTTTATGCTAGATATAATGGTTACAACAAAGAACTAGAGATTAAAAAAACGAATTCTGAGGAAGAGATAGCAAAAGCATTGATTAACGATGAGAAAGTAAGATTCGTTTTCAACAATCAAGATGAGATGAAGTTTGTTTCATTTATTGATAAAAAAGGGAATAAAGTAGATGAATTTCTACTAGCTAAAAGTACAGGGGAAAAATATCAGCTTATGGAAAGACCTTTGATAAGCTATAAAGAAGGGAAAAAGGCGGCCAACTCCTTAATGTTGGATGTGCCAAGTAAATTCGTTCAGCGCTCAGAATTGTATGTGCTTGACCTCAACACTAATATCGCGAGTTTAGTACCTAGTAAAAAATCTAAATTGATTGACTTTTTTGAGGAAAGTGAGAAAATTCAAGTTGCTAGCTTGATAAAGAAAAATTCTCTGAATGTTAAGGATATAAATGACCTAGCGCAAATCTTTGATTTTGCCAATACAATTGGTAGGGATATTGCATACAAGGATTAAACACTTTAAGTAGAATAAAATCTATTTTTCTCGAAGTCTGCAAACTGCAGATTATGAGGATTATACTAAATACAAAAGCCAGTTCTAAAAGAACTGGTTTTTTGTTTTCTACAGGATACAATGATTTAGATGCTCTTTAGAACGGCGTATTTGTTATTTTTATGGTGTTCCATAAAACATAAGTTTTAGGATTCATACTCTTTTTCAAGAGTAGAACTAACCAGCAGTTTTTTGTCATTACAAGCTGCGAAAATCCGTAAAATGAGACAAGTACTTACACTCTTTGTGGTTGTTATTTTCTTTTCCTGCAACAATTCAAAAAATACTTCTGAAACCCAGTTTTTAACCGATGGACTACAAGAATCGGTTGAAATTGTGAGAGATAAATGGGGAATCAATCACATATATGCACAGAACCAACACGACCTTTTTTTTGCGCAAGGGTATAGTGCGGCCGCAGACCGTCTTTTTCAGTTCGAAATTTGGCGAAGACAAGCTACCGGCACTGTAGCTGAAATTCTTGGTGAAAATGAATTGAAACGTGATATAGGAACACGTCTTTTTAAGTTCAGAGGAGATATGACTACGGAGATGAATCACTATCACGATGATGGTGTTGAAATTATTACTGCATATACCAACGGGGTCAACGCCTATATTGAAGCAATTTTGAAAACTCCCGAGAAGTTGCCCATAGAATTCAAACTTTTAGGTATCAAACCACAAAAATGGACTCCTAAAGTGGTGATATCAAGACATCAAGGATTGTTGGGAAACATTGGTCAAGAGTTACAAATTGGACGTGCCGTTGCAAAACTTGGTGAAGAGAAAATTAAAGATTTGTATTGGTTTCATCCCAAGGAACCTAATTTGAAAATTGATTCCTGTATAAATGCAGATTTACTTTCAGATGATATTTTGGCCTTATACAACGCTTATCGCAAACCTGTAGAATTTAAAAAAGAACATATTGTTCCGGCCTATCAAAATATAACAGCAGAAGAAACGGCTATATCCAGTTATGAGCCTGAGTACGATTCGTATAGTATAGGCAGCAATAACTGGGTAATTAGTGGCAACAAAATGGAAGATGGCAATAGTTATATGGCCAATGACCCACATAGAACCACTGCTGTGCCATCATTGCGTTATATGAATCATTTGGTAGCTCCAAGATGGAATGTTATTGGTGGGGGTGAACCAGAAATACCAGGTATCTCTATCGGACATAATGAATATGGTTCTTGGGGACTTACCGTTTTTAGAACCGATGGTGAAGATTTATATGTTTATGAGTTGAATCCGGAAAATCCCTATCAGTATAAGCACAAAGATGAATGGGTGGATATGACACAGATTACAGAAACAATAAAAGTAAAGGGGCAAGATGACCACACGGTTCAGTTGTATTATACCCAACATGGCCCTGTAACCCATATTGATGCTAAAAACAATGTGGCCTATGCCGTTCGTTGCGCTTGGCTGGAACCAGGTGGGTCTCCTTATTTAGCTTCTTTGCGTATGGATCAAGCAAAAACTTGGGAAGAATTTCGCGAAGCTTGTAACTATAGCCATATTCCTGGTGAAAATATGATTTGGGCTGACAAAGATGGAAATATAGGTTGGCAGGCTGTGGGCATTGCACCTGTTCGTAGAAACTTTAGTGGTTTGGTTCCTGTTCCCGGTGATGGGCGTTACGAATGGGATGGTTATTTGCCTGTAGTGGAAAAACCAAACGCCTACAATCCCACCGAAGGCTTCCTCGCCACGGCAAATCAAAATGTAACACCAGAAGATTATGGCCATTGGGATGCGATTGGCTTTTCATGGTCAGATCCTTACCGAGGAGACCGTGTTAATGAAGTACTTAGTGCTGATAATAAGTTGACCATGGAAGATATGAAGGCCTTACAAACGGACTACCTTTCCATACCAGCTAGGGTATTAGTCCCCATGCTAGAAAATCTTGTTTTTACTGGAAAAACAGATGCTGCCAAAAAGAGACTTGCCGGATGGGATTATAAACTTGAAGCAGGTTCAATTCCTGCTGCTATTTATGTCGCTTGGGAAGACCAAATCAAAGTAATGGCTAATGAGGAATTCGTTCCACAAGAAGGAAAAGGAATAGTTGCGTCAATTCAGCTGGTTAGAATTATTGAATGGCTTGAGTCTCCTGATGAAAAATTTGGAGTTAACCCTATCTTGGGTAGAAACGAATTTTTAAGCAATGCGTTCAACCAAGCCATTAGTGGTTTGGAAAAAAAACTTGGGTCAGATATGGAATCGTGGCAATATGGCCAGGAAAAAAGTAAACATACCTATATGCAACATGCGCTTAGTGCAGTTGTACCTGATTCAATAAAGGAAAAACTAGACTTAGGTCCTGCACCGAGAGGTGGTAACGCCTACACTCCGGGCTCAACGGGAAGCAATCTAAGACAAAGTAGCGGAGCTTCTTTTCGGATGATTGTAAATACGGGGGACTGGGATGCTGCCTTAGGTTCAAATGGCCCTGGACAATCTGGAAATCCCGACAGCCCATTTTATGATAACCTCTTTGAACCTTGGGCGAAGGATGAATATTTTCCAGTATACTATTCCAGGGAAAAAATTGATTCCGTTGCAGTTTCTACAACAAAACTAGTACCGTTAGAGAAGTAAAAATTAATGGATGACTTAATTACCATGATTACAAATTTTAAATCCACGATGAATTGGGAAAAATAAAAATTGGGATTATCAATGTATCCGATAGAGCTAGTCGAGGAGAATATGAAGACTTGCCTGGCCAAGAAGTGAAACGGCTATTGAACCTTTGGCTAGTTAGCTCTTGGGAAGCCGAATATGCGGTAATTCCTGATGAGCAAGAATTATTAGAGAAGGAATTAATCAATATGGCAGATGATAAAGACTGTTGCCTTATTGTAACGACTGGGGGAACAGGACCAGCCGTTAGAGATGTTACACCAGAGGCTACCATTGCTGTTTGTGAAAAACTACTCCCTGGATTTGGTGAGCAGATGAGGCAGGTCAGTTTACAATATGTTCCAACGGCAATTCTTTCCCGTCAAACTGCTGGGATACGAGGAAATACTTTGGTTGTGAATTTACCTGGTAAACCAAAATCTATAAGGGAATGTTTGGAAGCTGTGTTTCCCGCTATTCCCTATTGTATAGATTTGATAGATGGCCCGTATATGGAATCTAACCCTCAAGAAATGAAGGTATTCAGGCCGAAAAAGATATGAAAGCAGGTGAGGGCCACATATAATCTATCCTAGCATATCTTTTAGTAAGCAAATAAGCTGATAGACGACCAAGTTTGAAAAAAAGGTCATGAAGCAATCCACTTTGGCTTTTATCATTTTACTTTCTGCTTTCACTCATCTTTCCGCTCAAAAAATAAATGCCATTTACGAGCAACAAGCAAAACACTTACCAGATGGATGGCACAAGTTTATAGAAATGGAGGTCTATTTCGATGTCGAAGTGAAAGATGGAAGTATGGTTAGAGGGATTATCGTCTGGTTTGATGGAGCTAGGTATTCAGGTTCATTATTTGGGGATATTATTGGTGGTAGAGGAACCTACACATGGCCTGACGGGAGCCGCTACGAAGGTAGTTTTCAAGACAATGCCAGACATGGGAGAGGTACTATGATAGAGATAGATGGTAGTAAATGGGGTGGCAAATGGAAGGCTGACAGACGAAATGGAAGAGGTAAGGCTTTTAATAAAGAAGGAGCCCTTGTACAAAAGGGCTATTGGGAAAATAATGAGTTCATAGGAACAAAGAAGAAAAAAAGAAGCTAAAATAAGGCTCCTTTTTGCCTGGTTAAAGCTTACTTTTTTGAGACCTGAATAATCGTATTCATAGGTCTTTTGTGTTCTTTTTTTTGCAACCGTAACTTTAAAGGCAATACTTATACAGTCTACAATTACCAAATGCAACAAACCATGGGTATCCTACTGTAGAGAACATAAGGTGTAAAATGACAGAATTTATACTTCGATTAGCAAACCCCTGACTTATTTTCCTCGTATATTTAAGTGCTAAAGACTTTACCAATGCGCAAACCCTTTTATCTTGTATTACTCATTTTGCTCTGCAGTCACGATTTGTATGTAAAGATGGATAACTATTTCTTGAAGCCCAATCAAGAAACCACTTTAAGTCTATACAATGGAACCTTCGAAAAAAGTGAAAACATTATCTCGCGTGATCGTATGTTGGATGCCTCTATTATCGCTAAAGGTCAGAGGACAGCCATAGACTCCACGCAATGGAAAGACCAAGACAGTACTATCACACAGTTAACGTTTACAACTGGAGAATCTGGGACTTATGTGGCCGGTGTTTCTACCAAGGCAAGGAACATAGAACTTACGGCAGAAAAATTCAATAGCTATTTGGAGCACGATGGTGTTTTGGATATGCTTGAAGAGCGAACCAATGACAGTCTCTTAAATCAAGATGCAGTGGAGAGTTATGAAAAACATGTGAAGGCCATCTATCAAGTTGGAGATAGCACAACAAAAGACTGGGGAGCAATTTTGGGCTATCCCATTGAGTTCGTTCCACAGGCAAATCCGTATGAAAAGTATAGCGGAGAAAATCTAGAGGTAAAGCTATTACTGGACGGTGAGCCGTTATCCAATCAATTAGTGTATGCAGATTACATAAAAACTGCTCATGAACATAACCATGATGATGACCACCATCATCATGATGGAGAAGAACACTCTCATGATGATCATGCGCATGGCGAAGGGACACACGACCATTCCCACGATTCGCATACTGATAACGGACATACACACACAAATGGTCAACAATTACGCACCAATGACCAAGGCGTGGCTGTTGTAAATCTTTCTGGAGACGGTATTTATTATCTACGTACCATCTACATGACCAGAGCCATGGATAATGACGCATTAACGCACCGGTCAAAATGGGCCACACTTACATTTCAGGTAAGCCATAAGCATGATGAAAGCTCACATACACATGACCACGATCACGACCATGATGAAGGTTTTTCTACTTGGATATTTGTATTGGGTAGCTTGCTGGTTATAGTGATATTGTTTCTAGTTTTTAGAAAATAGAATTGAGTATGCAAGTTAAATTAAGGCATACCGTTTTTTTATTGCTGCTATTTGTTCCACTTTTAGCACTAGCTCATGATGTAACAAGTGCTGACCAAGAGATTTTACGTAATGGTGGTTTGTTAGCTTACATTAGGGTGGGAGCTACGCACATGCTCACCGGTTACGACCACTTGCTTTTTTTGGCTGGTGTTATATTCTACTTGAACAGTTTTAAAGATATCCTAAAATTTATAACTGTTTTTACTATTGGACACTGTATTACCTTGATTGGAGCTACTTATGCTGGTATCACCGCGAATGAACACTTGGTAGATGCAGTTATTGCCTTAAGTGTTTTATACAAAGGTTTTGAGAATTTGGGAGGCTTTGAAAAGTTGAACGTGAAATCACCAAATCTGTTGCTTATGGTAGGACTTTTTGGATTGATTCATGGCTTTGGACTTTCTACAAGGTTGCAATCTTTTGATATGGGAGAGGGACAGTTTTTGGCAAAAATTCTATGCTTTAATTTAGGCGTGGAAGTAGGGCAGGTGCTAGCATTAATTCCTATCGTTTTAATTATTTCTATTTCTCAAAAGAACAAGCAGTTTCCTGCTTTTTATAAAGCGGTAAATTGGTATTTGGTGCTTGCCGGAATAGGTCTGTTTTTCTATCAATTGTATGGATACTTCGGGGGTCATTGATTGTAAAGAGAATCACACTTTTTTTATTCATATGGACAACCTAAACAAGTATATGCTTTACCCTATGAAAGGAAGCCCTTGTTATCAGGGAACATATTGATATTCCTTTAATTGTTCTAAGGCAGTGTACTTTAATGCTAAACTATGACATGCTTCCAACTTTAAGAGAGGTGCTTTACCGGCTTTTTTGGCTTGTAACCACCTAGAAATGCATAAGCACCAAAAGTCTCCCGGCTTCAATCCTGGAAAGTTCCATTGAGGTATAGGTGTTGACAAATCATTACCCTTCAGTTTTGTGTATTCCAAAAACTCCTCGGTAATGTAGGCACAAAGTAGATGCATTCCTGTATCTGTGGATGAAAAATGACAGAAACCGTCTCTAAGATATCCCGTAGTTGGGCCAAAACAACAGGCTACTAAAGGTTCACCAAACACATTGAGTTGTTCTTGCATTATTTAAAGAATTAAAATAGGTTTAAATCTTGGCATAAAAATTGGTTTATGATTGTATACATTTTTCAATCACAAAAATCGAAAGTTATGACCATAGAGTATATAGATTACATTTCCAATCAGCCCTATACATTTTCAACGACCAATTTTTTTCATGGATAAAGGTCGTATTGATTTTAAAACAAAAGAGTTATAATTTGTTTAACAAATATATTATATAATTAAACAAATTATCTGTATTTTTGAGTTACAATAAGAAACGGATACTTATGAATCGAGTTGCCGTAATTCGTCGCGAGCATTTTAACGCTGCACATCGTCTACACAATACCCATTGGAGTGCAGAAAAAAACAAAGCTATTTTTGGAAAATGCAATAACCTTAACTACCATGGTCATAACTATGACTTGGAAGTGAAAGTTATTGGTTTAGTTGACGACGATACTGGATACGTGATGGACATGAAGGTGTTGTCCGACCTTATCAAAGTTAAAATTCTGGACAGGTTTGATCACAAAAACCTTAATCTGGATATGGAGGAATTCAAAGAGTTAAATCCAACAGCTGAAAACATTGCCATCACTATTTATAACCTTTTGCGGCAAGAATTAAACGAAAAACTAGAGTTAAAAATTAAATTATACGAAACTCCAAGAAATTATGTTGAATACCCTTATTGAAAAAAATATATTAAATGGTTTCTCAGAAGAAGAAATAGGTGATAACCACATTTCCACCGGAATGGAAACACCTTTACGTGAAGATGCTTTTGAGATATCTGACGAAGAAAAGAAAATCAAAATAGCTGACTTGTTTGAGCAAATCATGGACGTAATGGGTCTGGACCTTAACGATGATTCTCTCCGTGGTACGCCAAATCGAGTGGCCAAAATGTATATTGACGAAATCTTTTCCGGTCTAAACCCGGCAAACAAACCTAAAGTAGCCCTATTTGATAATAAGTACCAGTATAACCAAATGTTGGTAGAGAAGAATATTTCCTTCTATTCCAACTGTGAGCATCATTTTGTGCCTATCATAGGGAAAGCCCATGTTGCCTATATTTCATCTGGTAAGGTAATTGGCCTTTCAAAGCTTAACAGGATTGTACAATACTATGCACAGAGACCTCAGGTGCAAGAGAGATTGACCAATCAAATTGCGAAAGAGCTGACGCAAATTCTAGATACAGAAGACGTAGCGGTAATTATTGAAGCAAAACACCTTTGTGTGTCATCTCGAGGTATTAAGGATGATACTTCTGAGACAGTGACCGTTTTTTATGGAGGAAAATTCAATACACCTCAAAAAATAGCAGAGCTACAGAATTATATCAATTCGTAGAAAATCTGAAGATGATATTTATGGCCTCATTCACTCGAAACAATGTCGAAGCGGATAAGTTTCACATGTGAATGGGGCTTTATTGGGTTTTAGATTAATTCCTTGATACTCTATTGATTTTTATTCCTCCAAGCCAATAAATTCAATCTCCAATTTGAATTCCTCCGCGGTCTTGTTTCCTATTAAAAATCCAATCTCCTCTATAGTGTCTTTATCGTAATTTGGAATAGCTACTTTACGTCCCCTAAATGTTGGATAGAAATCGGATAAGGGAATTTTAATGGTTTCCCATTCCTTGGAACTTTTAAAATAGCTTACATAAGAATAGTAATTGGATTGTTTGTCTTTTATTCTAAACTGATATTTTTTACCATCACCTCTTACTTTAAGAATCACTGAGGAATAGTTCTTTGCTCCGGTTAGATTTAATCTATATCGTACGGATGAAAATCCGCCATTGTTTTCAAGGGACACACGACCACTGAAAACGCCATTGCCCATTTTACTTAAATAAAAGTTTCCATACGATTTACCTCCCATAACCACATCATTTATAACAATCCATTTGGAAACATCTGAAGATGAGTTAAACTTAAACAATGTTGTTTGCGGCATGGTAGTTAAGATTAACATGAGTAAAAAATTTTGAACACTTATGGTCATGGTCTTATGATATAATCAATTAGTATAACTCCTTAACCCTTTTCCTGTGTCATCGTGCTGCAATTCATGTTAGTTAGGACTCAAAAAGGATGATTCCATATGGAATTTCAGCTGATTCAACTCGATATGATGGTTCGTTATCTTACGAGCATAAATCACGCTTTAGCCATACAAAGTTGATGAGTTCCTTTTTCGAAATCATTGGTATAATTTGACCAACTTACCGTTAAGGAGGAATCATTTCACCTCAACCAAATTAGTAGAAAAGAAGCATTGTTTAAAATTTTGTTTAATTTTTTATTAAAATTAATAAACAATATTAGTATGCATTATCTTTACGAAAAAACTATGAAAAATACGTATAGCCAGAAATTAACGATTGATGGTAACCGTGTTGTAATCATGTATAACTATCGAGAAGTCTGGCAAAAACTAATGAATGGGCATATGCAGCCTCCAGTAGTAGTAAAGGTGTATCCAGAAGATGTGATGGAAAAAGACGCAGTGGTTGGTTTTTTCGACAAAATATCAAAAGACATAGTTTTTATAATCCGGGAGTACCTGAGCGTAGTTAGAAAAAAGTTTATTGGTATTGATTTCAAATATCAGTTAGTAAATCACGCTTTTAAATACAAAGAAGATAGTGAGACTATCGAATATTATAGTGCAGAACTCTACTGGTATTATAATGACTAAAGACCATATAGGGATTTAGTTCATAATCCTTAAAACCGAATTTCTATGGTATTTCAGAAATCTGATTATAAAATTCATATTGTTGGTGCGGGTGTAAGCGGGCTGGTAGCCGCAACCGTGCTGGAAAAAAATGGATATAGTCCGGTAATCATTGAATCAACCGATAGAGTTGGAGGAAGGGTCAAAACGGATTTTCATGATACTATTCCTTTTGACCATGGATTTCAGGTATTGCTTACCGCGTATCCCATGGCACAAAAATATCTTGATATGAATGACCTAGAACTTTCATATTTTGACCCTGGTGCCGTAATATGGAGAGATGGAAAAATCAATACCATCGGAGATCCTCTTCGAAATTTTCTTTTTGCAATACCAACCCTGGTAAGTAAAATAGGCACAATTGCAGACAAAATTAAAATACTCAAACTTCAACAAAGACTTAGAAAAAAGACAATAGAGCAGATATTTGAAAGTCCGGAAATGACAACGATGGAATATCTAAAGGATTTTGGTTTTAGTGATAAAATGATAGCGCCCTTTTTTGTGCCATTCTTCAGTGGAATTTTCTTGGAAACTAATCTCACCACTTCGAGTAGAATGTTTGAATTTGTCTACAAAATGTTTGGGGAAGGTCTTGCCGCAATACCTAAAAAAGGTATAGAAGCTATTCCTAATCAGCTAAAGTCCAAACTACACCAAACTGAATTCAGATTCAATACCAAAGTAGTAAATGTTACGGATGGATGTATATCCCTGGAAGATGGAAAAAAAATCCAAAGCGATTTAACCATAATCGCTACGGACGCAAACTCTCTTGTCTCCAACCTGAGATATCAAGATTTTCAATGGAAAGGTTGTGATACCCTTTACTTCGAGGTTAAAAAACCAGTTTCAAAGTTTAAGGTAATACAACTTATTGCTGATGAGAAGTCCCTTATCAATAATGTTTTCTCCCTAAACGATGTATATCAATACAAAACCGATACTCATGTACTATCAGTTACTCTGGTCAAAGCACATAAACTTTCAAAGGATACTCTAGTTAAGAGAGTTAGCGAGGAGCTTAGGGAATATTTGGGGATGACTGAGGTGAAATTCTTAAAACAGTACTCGATACAGAAAGCTTTACCCGATGTTAATAATGTACAAATCTCGATTAGTCCTGAGGAAACGAGGTTGACTTCAAGGATATTTTTAGCAGGTGACGCCCTTTTAAATGGTTCGCTAAATGGTGCAATGCAGGCAGGTGAGCTAGCCGCTTTGGGGGTTGTTCATTTGTTGGAGGAAAGCCAAGACCTTGCGCAATTCACCTCGGAATATATCTAATTTGTGTTTCACTCTTAGTTTATTCTGAAATTGGGTGAACAGGATAATAAGGTAAACGATGCTTTCTATTGGAAAAGGTGGAAACAAAAAACAACTGATAATGCCGAAAAACAATAGTAAAGAATGGTTGAAAATGGCGCGTGATAAGTGGCGCTATCGTGGTGATGAAAGACCTCCATTTGCTGAAGTTCCCAAAAAAGGACAAAGGTCGGTTTGGGACTTTCCACGCCCACCAATTATTGAGCAAGTATCCAAACATATAACCATCAAGTACGACGACTTTACTATTGCTGATTCAAACAGTGCACTCGCAGTTTTGGAAACAGCTAGTCCACCTACCTATTATATTCCGAAACAGGATATTGAAATATCCTTATTACTACAAATACCAGGAAAGGCCTCAATGTGTGAGTGGAAGGGGAGTGCCAGTTACTGGAGTTTACGTAGGGCTCCAAACATTCCAATTGCTTGGTCATATGCAAACCCATTTTCAGAATTTGAAAACTTAATAGAGCATTTAGCCTTTTATCCACATCATCTTGACTGTAGAGTTGACGGTGTGAAAGTAAAGCCGCAAGCAGGGCTATTTTATGCGGGTTGGATTACTCCTGATTTAGTGGGTCCGTTCAAAGGAGAGACAGGAACAGGACATTGGTAATCCATACTATTAGGCCCACTTCGCTCTTAAATCTTTGTATTTTGTTCTCCCGACTGGGACATGATTCCCGTTTTTTAGTTCAACCATATACTTACTCCCGGACGCCACAATAATATCTTTCACCTCGGACATCTTCACCAAATAGGACTTATGGATACGCTCAAAAGAATACGATAACAACTGTTCTAATTTTTCTAGGGATTTATCATGTAATTCTTGATCGCCATTTTTTAGAAAAAGTTCTGTGTATGCACCAGCTCCTTTAATATAAAGAACATCCTGAATTGCTATCAACTGTATCCTCCCTCGCTTTTTTATGGCTAAAAACTTAATTGTGTTTGTGGTTATTCTTTCTTTAGTGTTTAGTCGATTAAAAGCGTGTGCCAATCTATCTTGGTTAAAGGGTTTTGGCACGAAATCCAAAACCCCATATTCAAATGCAGTAATTGCCTGGTCTTTATATGCCGAAATAACAATAGTATGAAACGATTCTGAAACTGCTTTTGTCAAAGGGTCAAATCCATTGTCACCATTGAGGTTCAAATCCAAAAGAACCAAATCCAAAGCGTAGTCTTCAATATAATGCAATGCTTTATAAAGCGTGTCGATACGTGTTAGTGATAATAAGGAATTGCCGAAAATCTCTCTGGTCATTCGTTCAATCCGCTTGGCAATTCTTAGCTCATCTTCAACAATTAAAATGTTCATCTACTTAAGAATATATTTTTATAGAACTCTTCCAGCCGTGATTTGTTGGGTTGGACGTAAAATCCCATTTTGAGTTATAGCTTTCCGCAAGTCTCGCTTTAATGTACTTGAGTCCAGTGCCTTCTTGTCTTGCGCTATTGGGTTCTCTTACATTCTTTGCATAGGTTAAAAATGTATAGCTCTTGTATGCATCATTTGATGTATAAAGAAGTTTAAAACGAACACTATTATCCTCTAAAGGTAAGCTGTGCGTGATTCCGTTTTCCAATAAGGTATGAAGTATTCCGGGAGGTATCTTCTCTTCAGAATCTATATCTTCTTCTTCCCAAAAATAATTCACTTCTTTGCGATACTCCATAATTTCCAAATGTGTGCGACAAAGTTCTATTTCTTGAGTGATCGGTATTCGTGTTTCATTTTCTATTTGGTTGAAAAGGTCGAATTCTTTAGCCAGAGCTTCTATGAACAAAACACCTTTCTTGGGTGTTTCTTCCACCCAATCGATTAATGAAGTCAATGTATTCATTAAAAAGTGCGGCTGAATGTTTTTTTTGAGCAGTTCAAGGCGGAGGCGTGTAGATTGAATCAGTGAATTTTCATAGGCAAGGCGTTGTTCCTTAATCCGAAGGGAAAGCAAATAAAACATACCCAGTAGGATAAGGCTAAACCCGACAAAAAGACTTATTCTAAAAGAAATTAGGGAATTTATCAATAAGGATAGGAGCAGAGTAGCCAGTACTAGACTGGCACCTTTTATTTTTTTGTAGGCACCGAATACTGCGATACCAAAAGAGAACACCCACATACTCAAAACCATATTACGGTAGGTAAAAACGAAGAAATCATGTTTGATAAAAAAGACAAACAAGAGAACTAGGGCATAGACCATCAAAAAAAGCCTTCGTTTGGGATAAGGGAACTGCATGGAGAGGTAGAGCGGAATCAAAAAGGATATTCCAAACGTCAAGATTCCAATGATTTCCAAGCGGATACCGTGATGCCTATAATGAATAGGTACATAATTGGTTATAAATTCAGCAAGATTCAATAGAAAAAAGAGAAAGCAACTTATACTGAAAATCAGCATGGGATGTTCCTTTTTATTACCTAGAAACAGAAAAAGAAAATAAATAGAGGCAATTAAGAAGGCGCCGGCAAAAATATGCATGTAAGAAGTTTCTATAAGTCGTGTCGTTAGCAAATCATCATAGTTCTCAAGATCTATTTTCATTCCTACATGGTCTGAGAAATACAAAAGACTTACCCGTATCGCCAACATATGCTCACCTTCTTCCGTTAAGTGCGAAGGAATGATAAACGGAGCGAACATTTTGCCTTCAGGGCCGAGTGTTGCTTCCTGTCCTGGATTTCCATTTTTTCCGATTAAAACACCGTCCCAAAATACTTCATACTCCCCATAAAGATAAGGTCGTATAGCATACGGATGTAGTGGTTCTGGTGCTTTTAGAATATCAATTGGGGTTCGGTACCAAAAGACCTCCCCTGGTTTTACTATGGGTTTCTCTAGACTCCAGTCTTCTTCATTTAAGTTTTTGGCGGCCCATCCTGCGCTATCCCCAATTTTGGCCAGGGTATTATATTCTTTAAAAACAGGGATTTGGGAACAAGAGGTAACAAGCAGCATCAAAAATACCAAGAGGAAATTCAGTAAGGACCTCAAGTTCATTCCATAAGGTTTATTGGTGCAAGATAATCATATAATACCTCCTCTTGGAGTAGTTCATAAAGGCATAGAGCAGTTGATAAAAAATAGCATGTGCAACTGCAAGAAAAAACCATCTTTTGTAACCGGAGAAAAAAGAAAACGAACAATATCATTTTAAATTTTTATAAATCTTAGGACTATGAAGAATCAACTCGCACTTCTGCTTTTTTCACTTTTTCTTGTTGCGCAAAATGTCATTGCTCAGTACGATGCAGGGATTGCTCCCGAAGCGACCCCAGCCGAAGCAAAGCTCTCGTTTCGAGATATACCTCATGAGGGGAAAGCCTTTTTTACTGCTAACCCAACGGATAGAAAAGATGGTATTCCCGTAGGTGAATTGGGTGTAGATGGAGGTGATAAAGCAATGATTCTCCAATTGGCGAAAGAAATTGCAAAGAGTAATGAAAACAAATTTGACAGCTTTTTAATCTTTCATAATGATAAGCTCTTATTTGAATCATACTATCTGCGTGGCCGTGTCAACCTACCTCATCCACAAGCCTCAGCAACAAAAGCTTATACTGGTCTGGCTCTTGGTCGTGCTATCCAATTAGGCTATCTAAGTATGGAAGATTTGGATAAACCTGTGGTAAACTTTCTAAAGGAGTTGGACCCAACAAAATTTGTGGAAGGAACTGAGTTGGTCACCTTGCATAAAGCATTGACGATGACCACGGGTATTCGAATTCCTAGAGAACAGTGGGAAGCATTTGAGAAAGTCCCTAGTCAAATAAAAGGCCAGAAACAGGTCCAAGCCATTTTTGAGCACAGCACACCTATTACTCCAGAATCCCAAACCTTTCTATACGGTACAGGTCCAGGTCTGATAATGCAAGTGATTAATGCCGTTGTGCCTGGGTCTGCAAAAGACTTTATTAAAAATGAACTTCTCGATAAAATGGGCATTACAAATTATGGATGGCGAACGCAAGTAAGTGGTTTACCAGAAGCAGGCTGGCGTACTAGCATGACATCACGTGATATGGTCAAGTGGGGTATTTTAGCAGCAAATAAGGGCAAATGGAATGGTGAACAACTATTGCCTGAAGCTTTCATAAGTAAGGCGACCAGTAGAATACTCTTGACAGGTGACGATGATGTCTATGGTGGCGGTGAAGATGTATTTAATCAGGGATACGGATATTTTTGGTGGAGTGCCGACTTAAAGCATGGTGGTAAAAACTATTTCAGTAGATCTGCTCAAGGTGGTGGTGGCCAATACATCATTCTTATTGAAGAGCTAGATTTGATGATTGTGTTTACTGGCCATAATAATGACAACCATACCTTACAACTTACTGCGGAGCGAATCTTACCTGCATTTTTAAAATAGTGGTCATCCTTCAAAAAAACAAAGAATGGGAAAAACACATGTGATTTTCATGGTTTTGTTGGTAGTATTCTTAAATGCCTGTGACATCAAAAAAAAGAACTCAACTAAAAATGATGCAGCAAACACAGGAAGTCTCTATTTTGGCCAAGATAGGCCGGGCGTACTTCCAGAACTGTTTGCTCCCGGTATTGTTTCCATAGAAGGTAGGTATGAGCATGGTATTTCATTTTCTCCTGATTTAAAGGAAGTATACTTTGGTGCAAATTATGAAGACCACGACCCCAGTATTTATTTCTCCAAGTTGGAAAATGGAAAATGGAGTACTCCCAGAAAGGTGGATTTTACAAAGGGCAAAAAGGTAGGGGAGATGCACCCATTCGTCAGTCCAAACGGTAAAAGAATTCATTTTGCAGCTCATGATTCTTTTACATTGCCTCATCACAAAGAATCGGTAAAAGCCTGGTATGTAGACCGTTTGGAGAATTCGTGGAGTGAAGCGATACAACTTGATTCGCCTATAAATGATGATTTTGTTTTTTATTCGAATGAAGCTAAAAATGGGGACCTTTTTTATACCAATGTCTCAAAAAGAAAAATGTATTATGCCCCTAAAAAAAGCAGTAAATATTCGGAAGTACATGAAATTGACACTAGAGGTTTTCATGGTTTCATTTCGCCATCACAAGATTATTTAGTGATAAATGCGAGGAACCAGGAAGATAAGGATAGAAAAAGCGATATCTATGTTTATTTTAAAAAGAACGATGGGAGCTGGTCCCAACCCATCAACCTTGGCGATGAAGTAAATTCCAATTTTAGTGAAACCTGTCCTAGCATTACTCCTGATGGTAAATACTTATTTTTTGGCCGGTATAATGAGGAACGTGAGCTATCGAATTTTTACTGGGTAAGTACTGAAGTAATTACTAAAGTGCGACCTGAAGGTTTATAAGGGCTAGTTAGCCCATACGGTCGGGATACTTTTCCACAATGAAGAAAGAAACTGACTTTGTTTTATGCGCTGCAACATATGTGATGGGAAAGCCGAAGAACAACTATTCCAACTTGATACAGTCTTTAGATTTATGGCAAGAATGATTATTTCATACTTTGAATGAATCGAAGCCTATTACTTTTTGTATCTAAATTTCTGTAAAAACAGGCCTTTCGGTGTTTACCCTGTTCGTTAAAAGTATGGCATACACCGTCGCCTTGCAGGGTTACTTGATATACAAAAGCATCTTGATCGCAATCCACAAAAATGTTATCCACGGTTAGAAAATCACCTGAGGTTTCTCCTTTTACCCAAAGCTTTTTTTGGGAAGTGCTCCAAAACGTGGCAAGACCTGTCTTTATAGTTTGATGTAGTGCGTCTTCATTGACGGATGCCAGCATCAGAAGTTGTCCGGAGCTCGTTTCCTGAACCGCCACGGGTAGAAGGCCGCCCCGCTTATCAAATTGTGGTGCGAACTGGTTTCCTTCCTCTAACTCAGCAAGGGTATTGTTATCTTGTAAATCCATTTGTGTATTCCTTTCTCAACAAAATTATATTCCAACCGTCTTATTATGCTATCTAAAGTCCTGAAATAATTTACTGGGTTGAATACCTTCGTTGTTTTGATATTTTCCTTGTTTATAGGTGCTGTAATCCCCGTCTATATGGTGATAGTATATTTGACAAATCTCTACGGCCGGATAAATGATTAAAGGTTGCACTACAAAAATTTCCAACGTCCAATACCCATTGAATCCCACATCACCAAAACCAGCAGTTACATGAACAAACATGCCAAGTCTGCCTATACTACTTCTGCCTTCAAGCATAGGAACTAGTTTGTCGGTACGGGTACGTTCCACGGTACGACCCAAATAAAGCTTACCTGGATCTAGCTGTAAACCTGTTGATGGAATAGTGAGTCGTGATGCCTTATTGTCAACTTTCATATCCAATACAGGATTGTCATATACCAATAATTCATCGTGAAGGCGAAGGTTATAGCTATTGGGATTCAGTTGTTTAGGGTCATAAGGTTCTATACTGATGTCCTTACCCATACGCTCCGCTATTTCCAAACCACTTAATATCATATTAATCGCTTACTGGATTCAAAAACAATGAGAAGAAATGCAAATGGAATTCTTACTTCATACTGCCGATTTTTTCAGCAAGGCCTTTGATTTCTTGCAAAAGATGCTGCTGTACCTCTAAGTGTTGCTTTGGCGTAAGTTCCTGTTCGGAGTGATTGTGTTCGTGCTCATGGTCGTGATCATGACCAGAATGATCATGATGGGAATGATCGTGTTCCTCTTCAAAACCCGGAACCTCTATCAGTTGTTCATCCCATTCTTTAAGCGCACTACCAAGGTTGTTCAATTCATCTGAGTAGGTGGCAATAAATAATGAATCGGTATTTGACTTAAGCGTGGCAATTTGGTCCTCTAAATTCTGACGAACTTGAATGGCTTCTTCGTGAAATTTAAACGCTTGCTGTAGGTCTTTGTCTTTTTCTTTATCTCCACAAGCCAATGTTAGACCCATCATGCCGCACAAGAGAATAAAAAGTTGAAGGGGTTTTCTAAAGTTTTGTCTTTGTATCATTCGTTCTTAGTTTAATACCGGTACTATATCCGTAAATACCAAATAAAACAGTGTGTACAAATATAATAGGTAATGATGTAAATGCGACAGAGTTGCATTTAATTAACCAAGTTTTCCTATCTACTACTTAAGGATTTGGCGCGTATTTACCCAAAAAAACGCTTTCGGGTATTCAATTTCAAGTTATTATCTAAAAAACACGCCTCCTACAATCCACTAGGGTAGCTTTTTGCAACAAGCGTACTAAATATGAGTCCTTTGTTGTTGAGAAACGGGCAAAGATAATTCACGCACTTATGAAACGCTATACTTTTATACTCCTTACTTTCAGTATTCTATCATGTTCTGATATTCAAAAAAGTAACGAGTGCTATACCACTGATTATTTTGAATTTGAAAACAATTATTGGGTAAATCTACATCACTTTCTGTATCAAAGAGCTGATGGCAGTCAACTTCGGAAATTGCAGCACGATAGTCTTCAATTCATTGATATTGGAGAAATGGCAATTGGAAAAAAACTCTCCGGGTATGAGCAGAAGCTACTCAACGAAGCTATAGCGTACTATAAAGACAGTATAATTACCAAAACGCTTAGAAGAGAGTTAAATGCTCAAAGAAGTTGGTTACAAGAAAAAGAAGAGCATCAACCTATCTCCGATACAAGCTTTGGTAAAAATTTCACAGAAACGCTAAATAAAGTATCTCCAATTTATCGAAAGCATTTTTGGAATGTTCATGAATCCCATAATTTTTCTATTCTAGAACAACATATTGAAACCATTGATGCCATTGAAGAAGAAGTCATAAAGCAAATGGAAAGATTATCCTTGAACCAATGGCCAGATTCCACAAAAGTACGGGTTGACCTTACCGCGTATGCCAATTGGGCAGGAGCCTACACAACATCCATTCCAAAAATGAACATAATAGTATCAACTCTGGACCCTTCAAAAACTACAAGCTCATTCGTTGAAACCATATTACATGAGGGTTCACATCTTCTTTACTTGTTTGATGAAAGCCCTATTCGAGACAAGATATACTATAAGAGCGAAGAGTTAAGCATGCAATTTCCAAGAAACCTTTGGCACGCCAGTATGTTCTACTTATGCGGTAGGGCAACCCAAGATGAACTGTCCAAGCTTGGTATACAACACGAAATGATAATGGATGTAAACCATATTTTCACAAGTTACAATACTGAAATATTTCGGGAAACCAATGAAAAATACTATTTAGGACAGGTGCAAGCGGATACATTGGTGAAACATTTACTCATTGAGTTGGATAAAAGGCCAAAACCGATGGGAAGTAAAAAATAATCGTAATATGCCATAAAAATGTATTTCATTGCAGGGTGTTATCCTTCGAAAGCAAATACAAATCTATTTCCTGTGAACCGGTGTGTTCAAGTTTTGTGTTGAAGATTAAAACATGACTAATATCATATAATAACCGTTTGAAGTCCAATAGCTTTGATGAGAATTAAAATCCAAAACATATGGCAACCTTATCACATATCAAAAATGACTTTATTCATAACATAAATGGATACTCCTCTCTAGGAATTGTTCTTTCTACATGTCTTGGGGGAATCTCAATTCTCTACATATTGAGCATCAGTAATGGATTACTACCAATGGCGTTAGTTTTTTTGACCGTGGTAGTATGTAGCGCTCACAATGCATCAATTCTAACTGTGCAAAAACCTGCTCTTATCTTCCGACTATTGGTCTTAAGTACTATAATCAACCTTCTTTTAATAATAGGCTGTTCGATATATACACTGCTATAACCAATCTTTGTACTAGATAAAATCTAAAAATTCATTTTAATAAAATTAAAATCCACCTGAATAGAGTGGATTTTTTTATTGGCGACTGATATTTTTAGGTCAAGTTAACTTCTGCACCAGGATTTTGGAGTCATGGTTTTGGGAACTATCCATTTTTGAAGTGCATAATTTGTAAAGTAAAGTCCCCGAGTTCTAAGTGTGCAATTGTGGTCCGAGACAGTATTTCCTTGGTTTCATTGCAAAGCTTGTTCGGAACTTTTTCCATGGAGTAAAGAAAGGCTATATCATTAAAATGCTAATTCAACTGGAGAATACGATGGTTCAAAAAAATGTAGGTTGAAAAATGTAACAAACTCTGTTTCTTGCACCCCAATACGTTAAATCAGTCAAAGTTATGAAAACCAAATTATTTAAAGTAGTACTATCAATTACAATTGCTATAACACTAACAAATAGCATTCTATCACAAGAAAAAATAACTTCTGAACAATGGCAAGATGACTTGGATTATCTTCAAGAGCAAATACATTCAGAATATCCTTTTTTGTTCAAAAAAATCACTCAAAAAGAGTGGGACAAGCAAGTTGAGAACCTTAGAGCCGAAATTCCGACCTTATCCGAACATGAAATTAAGGTAGGGCTTGGCCGAATGGTGTCTGCATTTGGCTACGGGCATACCCAAGTTCCATTCAGCACCTTGGCAAAGGATGCGGTACTCCCAGTGAACTTATATCATTTTAAGGATGGTATCTACATTGAAGGAGTACATAAAGAGTATTCCGAAACACTAGGTGCCAAAGTGATAGCCATTAATGGATTACCAATTGAAGAAGCTCTAACCAAGATTAGGCCAGTAGTACCAGCAGAGAACGACCAATATTTTAAAGGGTACGGACTACGTTTCGTAACTGTGCCTACCGTATTACACGCCCAGGGTATTACAGCGACGCTACAACATGAGATAAGCCTAAGCTTAGAAAAAAACGGCAAGCGTTTTTCGCGTAGTTTTTCGGCAATCCCCCTAGCAGAAATGTCCCGAGATTATCTATACACCATACCCAACGAGAACTGGCTTAGTATTCGAGAGGTCGATAAAACACCAATGTATCTTAAACATCTTAATGATAAGTATTTCTATTTCGAGTTGTTGGAGGGGACAAAGACGTTATATGTGCGACAAAGCTCCGTATTTGATCATCCAGAAGAAACATTAAAAGATTTTTACACTCGTCTTTTTAATTTTATTGATACCCAAGGCGTAGAGAAACTTATTTATGATGTTCGGTTGAATGGAGGAGGCAACAATTATAACAACATCCATTTTATTAAGGGTATTATGGCAAGGCCGAAACTTAATAAAGAAGGTAATTTCTTCTACATTATTGGCCGTAACACCTTTTCAGCATGTCAAAACCTGACTAATGATGTGGAGACGTATACGGAGGCCATCCTAGTAGGGGAACCTACATCGGAAAACAAGAACTTTTATGGAGATACCAAATTGGTACAATTGCCTAATTCGGGTGTAAAGTCGTACTTATCCTTTGCTTGGTGGCAGGACAAACCTCAATGGGAGAATGCGGATGCAACTACACCCAATTTTTATGCAGAGTCTACTTTTGAAGAGTATCGTACGAACCAAGATCCAGTTTTAGCACTTATTGAAACAATAGACCCCAAAACTTCGGTAGTAGACCCTATGGGGTATTTTAGACAACTTTTTGCAGAAGGAAAGCTGGAGCAGCTCAAAACGGATGCAAAACAAATTATAAGTGATCCCAAATACCAACACATCGATTTTGAAAAAGAGTTTAGTCAGGTAGGGCAGATGCTATTGGACCAACAACAATATCAACCTGCAGCTTTTGTATTCGGCACGTTTGTAGAAAGCTTTCCAAACAATCCAATTTTTTGGGAAGGTTTGGGTACAGCTTTAAAAGGTTTGGGTCAAACAAAGCAAGCTGAAGAGGCCTTTGCAAAAGCCAAGTCCTTAGAATAATTGACTATACTATTGTTGTATTAAAAGGGAACTGTTTCCACAGTTCCCTTTTGTTATGGATATTATCTTTTTCAGCTAAAGAATCAAAAAGAAGAGTTTATCAAGAATTTTAATTAAGTGAAGATATCAAACTAATGAATGTACCGACGACTTTTAAGAAGTTACGAGCTCTGATTAAAGCTTTTTTACTTCTCAAAGAGGTAAAGGAATAAATGTAAAAAACGACAGCTTACTTTTTACAATTCTATATTTAATTGACCCAACTCTTGCTCCGTATAAATTCTAGATTTGATAATAAATCGTAATCCAAGGGGTATTTCCAATGAAAAACTTGAACCACGCCCCTGTACTACGTCTACCGTCAATTGCGTGTGTTTCCAATACTCAAACTGGTCTTTTGACATATAAAATTCGCAGCCATGAATGGAGCCTAGATGTACATCATTATCATCAATCATGAGCTCCCCCTCAGTGAAACACATAGGTGAAGAACCGTCGCAACATCCACCACTTTGGTGAAACATGAGCGGGCCATGTTGTTCCCTAAGAGAATCAATGACCCGCTTTGCCTCGTCAGTAATTAGAACACGTTCCACCATTTTAAAAGAAGCCTAAGGCATTTTTGTCATGGGAGATAAGCATGTTCTTTGTCTGGCGGTAGTGGTTGAGCATCATTTTATGAGTTTCACGACCTATACCCGATTTTTTATATCCTCCAAACGGTGCGTGGGCAGGGTAGAGGTGATAGCAGTTTACCCACACCCGACCTGCTTGAACCTGTCGAGAAATTTGATAGGCTTGATGTGTGTCGCGGGTCCATACACCCGCACCCAAACCATAAAGGGTGTCATTGGCAATTTCCAATGCTTCAGCCTCATCTTTAAAAGTGGTAACGCAAGCCACAGGCCCAAAGATCTCTTCTTGGAACACACGCATCTTATTGTTTCCCTTTAATAAGGTGGGTTGGATATAATATCCTCCCTCTAATCCTTCGTTATATGCTGCTGCACCTCCGGTCAATACTTCACAACCTTCATCCTTTCCAATATCGAGATAATTTAAAATTTTCTCATATTGGTCATTTGAGGCCTGCGCCCCCATCATGGTCGTTGGGTCCAAAGGATGGCCTAATTTAATAGCTTCTACACGCTCAATCACACGTTGAATGAACTTATCGTATATGCTTTCCTGAATTAAAATCCGTGATGGACAAGTACAAACCTCGCCTTGGTTTAAGGCGAACATAGCCGCACCTTCCAAACACTTATCAAAAAATTCATCATCGGCATCCATAATACTCTCAAAGAAGATGTTTGGACTTTTGCCACCCAATTCCAGGGTGACCGGAATGATATTTTTTGAGGCGTACTGCATGATTAATTGACCGGTAGTTGTCTCACCAGTAAAAGCTATTTTATTAATCCGCGGACTTGAAGCCAAGGGTTTTCCTGCTTCGATACCAAATCCATTTACAATATTCAACACCCCCTCAGGTAATATTCCTTCAATTAATTCCATAAGTATCATAATTCCAACAGGTGTTTGCTCCGCAGGTTTTAATACCACACAATTACCGGCAGCTAATGCAGGAGCCACCTTCCAGGCAGCCATTAATAAAGGAAAGTTCCATGGGATAATTTGGCCTACTACACCCAAAGGTTCCTTAACATTCATGGAAATAGTGTTCGCATCCAATTCGCTGACCGTACCTTCTTCGGCTCGAATCACCCCAGCAAAATATCTGAAATGATCAATGGCTAAAGGAAGGTCTGCAGCCATGGTTTCTCTCAAAGCCTTACCGTTGTCCCATGTTTCAGCTCTTGCTAATGCTTCAAGGTTTTGCTCCATGATATCTGCAATTTTTAAAAGCATATTGCTCCGTTCAGTGGCAGAGCTATTGTTCCATATGGGAGCCGCTTTCTTAGCGGCGTCTATCGCCAAGTCAATATCTTCTGCAGTAGATCGGGCCACTTTAGTAAAACTGGCTCCATCTACCGGAGAAATATTATCAAAATATTGGCCCTTTACTGGGGCGGTCCATTTTCCACCAATATAGTTGTCATACTGGTTTTTGAATTGTGGCTTTACCAGAGCCGTTTTTTCGGTAGTACTTGCATCACTCATATCTTTCAATTTTTCGGTTGAAGTTCTAAATCCTTGAGGTACAAGTTAATGGGATAGGTCAAGATTTCTTTGAACAATTCTATCAACTGTATGAACAATCCTATCATTTTTTATATTTTCAACAAAAAATACGTATCTTTTATAAAGAAATAATGAATATTGTTTCAAATTTTTACAAACCTCTTAAACGAAGATGCATTTATCAGATTCCTTTTACCAAACGAGATTGTTGGTAGATATGGTAGAAAACCAAACCTCTTATGAGTTGGAAGATTCTGCAATGCATATTTTCGAGACTCATTTAAGGGCGGAAAAGGTGCAATTGCAATTTGGCACTCCAGTACTGGCAAGTATGTTCGAAGGTAAAAAGGTGATGCACCTACGCGACAAACCTTCGTTTGAGTTTTTACCAGGCGAATCTCTTATTTTACCTGCAGACGAGTTGATGTCCATAGATTTTCCAGAAGCACGAGAAGATAACCCGACACGATGTTTGGCAATGGAAATAGGGCAAGAGCGGTTGAAACGAGTAATTCAATTTATGAATGATTGTATGGGAAGAAGTGATGGGCAAGAATGGGATTTGATGGATTACAATTTTCATTTTACCAACGATACCAGTATTTATCAAATTTTACAGCGATTGGTCTATTTGTATACCGAAAATCATCCATCAAAAGACTTTTTTGTTTCCAATATGGTGCAAGAACTCATTGTTCGCATTCTTCAAGCCAACATACGTAAAACATACCAGACCCAAACCCAGGTGCTCTCACGTACTAAGCGCTTGGCTTATGTAGTCCAATACATTAGGGAGAATATTCGAAATCCTCTATCAATAAAGGAACTAAGCCAAAAAGCATGCATGAGCGAAAGCCATTTTTATAAGGTTTTCAAACAAGAAATGGGTGTTTCACCAACTGATTTTATTAATGAGGAGCGTATCCATAAAGCAATACAACTCCTTGAGGATCCTTCTATCAACTTAACTGAGGTCTTTTTGGCGTGTGGTTTTACAAATCGTTCGTATTTTAATCGCATGTTTAAACGCCAGAAGGGTATAAGTCCAAATCTATATAGGAGTCGTTTTGTATGAACGCGACCTTTTACAATGGCGGAACTAACTTTTGAGACAATTTTCCAATAAAAGTAGACCATAACGTTACACAAGTAGTAAAATAAGGCTCAAGGACCTTGTTTGAAACATACCTCGTGATGTTTCTTTTTTTCGAAAACACTTCAAAATAATCTTCTGAAAAGCTATTCAAAGAGTGCATCAAATAGTTATTCGGCAAGCATTTATTCATCCTTGCAAGTTTGAACCAAAATATACACTTTATCCGCTTATTTATAAAAAGCAACCAACCTTTACATGTATTTTTGCTTCCAGACTATTCGCATCCATCCATAAGGTCCTCGGTCCCCATCAATTTGGCCTTTTGACAACTTAACTTATCAAGTTCTTCCTTTAGTGAATCATGTTCTGTCTTACAGTTACGAAACTCTGTTCTAAGTACTCCACATGAACCTCCGGTCTTTTCACATTCACGCATAGCGGTTTCATATTCAAGGCACTCCATTTCTTTATCAATATTTTTTTTGAGTAAAACATTCATTTTTTTGTCGATTTCTTTTAGTTCTGCATTAAAATCAGATCCTGCCGTACCGGAGTATAAAGGATTGGCTGGTAAATCGTAAAGATTGCCCATCATCTTGGTTTGGATATCCATCATCCGCTTCGTTAACTCTGCAGCGCATCGTTCATCATCCCCACATTTTCCTAGATTTTCAACAATGGTATTTAGCTCTTCGATTAACTTTTCTTGTTCCTCGTCAAAAAGAGCTTCTGACTTTGCTGTCATGTGTCCTATGGCCCCACTATCGCCAAAAAGGGTCATTTTTTTATAGTCAGCACCGCTAAACGAATAGCATTGTCTGTCCATTTGTTGCAGGTGTTCCTCCAACGTATTGCCATCGTCATCTTCAAAATGGGAGTAGACCAGGGTTTTGGGTCTGTTTTCTCGGTCTTTGATATAGCCTGCCATAAAACCGAGAAAGGGTAAGCTCGTTTTTACTGCTGATGACTCCTTGGAAATGTATCCGGAGACCCGACCTTTTTTTAATCGGTCTTCCACATCCTTAAGGTGATAGGCATAGCCTGATGCCAGCGTGTTCCATGGGCTTTCTGGAGGAAGGGGAGCGGGTGAAATACGGCTACCAACGGCATTTCGTAAGAAGGCCTCGGCTCCAAAAGTATGTAATCCCATAATATCGGAAGCGGTTTGGTTCATATCGATAGTGATGGCTCTTTTTACACCGACGGGATCAACCACATAGGCCACCAATTGTGCATTGGGGAACCAAATAACGGCCTTTATCTCCATGCCCCCGAACGTATCCTTATCAAGGTAATGGAAAAAGAAATCTTCTGAAAAAAGCATGGAACCATCCTTGGAATTGACATAGTAATTGAAGAGCGAAGACCTTTCATCTCCATCGGCGAATAGGGTAAGGGTAGATTTGATATGGTAATCAAAGCTGAATTCGTCGTCCAGTCTTTCAGGAGGCGGATTTTTTGAGATTACCACATCCGAATCACAACAGCCAAGGCGTTCGTTCAATTCATAAGTAAGCGTAACGTCGGTTACCGAATTTTCGTTAAGATGAGTGGCTGAAATGTAAATATCTTTTGTTTCGTCACATCTTCCAACAATTTTTTCGCGCTCTGTCCATTCTTTAATGGACTTTCCCCCACCATGCACAGAAAAAAAGACCCTTCCTCCTAAATGCTCGGGAGGGTATAAAGTGATGTCGTACCCAGCTGGAAGGTCAACGCGGAACAGGGAATTCCGTTCCGGAGGTATGGTGTCAAAGGTTATGGGTTGAGGATCCGCAGGATTAATGATAAATGGCTTTTGACGGAAATCATCTACTGATTCACGTGGTATATAACCGCCCCCTGGGTCTTTTATATTGTGCTTAATGAAGTCAACGGTAAAATGGTGGTAAAGTCTATCAAATTCTTTACGTCGCATATGTGCTAAACGAAGGGGTCGTGTGTCCTTTGTGGTTAATTGGTTCAAAAAATCAAAAAGTTGGTCCATTCCATTTTTTTTCAAATAGTAATACATCAATGGGTAAGCATTGTATCTTTGCGTAAAGGCCTGACCATCAAGATCAAAGTTGGTCGCATATCCATATTCGAAATTATTGCTTGGATACACCAAAGAGGACAGACATTCTGCCATACTTTCATCAAACCATGCGTTTAAGGTGTTGTAGTTGCGTTTTAGCTGTGCTACTTTTTCCATTATCATGCAATGTCCGATTTCATGGGCAAAAACTTGCTTTCTATCACCTTGGTCAAGTGGTGACACATCCGGGACTCCGGACCTCATCCAGCATGTATTTTCAACTAGCCAATAGGCCATACCCAGGTTATCCCTATCCAGCTCGTCCAGAATGTAAAAAAGGTCACTGGTTACCTCGCCAAATTCGGCATAGGTTTCCCTCGAATCTGTGATGGCCTGCATGGCATCATCGATTAACAACTTTTTTGATGCATCGGGGCTCTCTCCCCAATGGTAAGGCGTAAGCACGAAGTCTTTGCCATTAGGGTGATGGTGAACTAGGTATTCCAAATTAGTATCAGCTTCTTTCTTAAATGAGGTGCCTATTATGTCAATGTTTTGCACTGGATCTATGGGACGCATGGGCATTTCCATATGGCTCTGAACCTCTTGGCCGACTAGCTTGATCATACATAACAGTGCCAAATAGATCGGGATATGTTTTTTCATTTTTATGTTATTTTCAATTAAAGACCCAAACCGTATTTCCTTCTTCTCCTGCATTGACCCCTCCACCTCCTACGGCATAGAGGGTATCATTGAGTTCCACAAAGTTTTTAAGGAAAAGTTGCGTATTCACTTCGCGTGTGGTAGCCGGTTGCCAGGTGATTCCATCTTGTGAGCGATAGTACGTGTTTAAATTGCCTCCGGCCACAATGAAGAAACTATCCCGAAATGAAATCATCTGAAATCTAAAACCAAAAAAACCGAGATCTGAACGCGATAGCTCTTCCCAGGTGACACCATCGGTACTGGTCCAAATTATGGTAGTGCGAACCTCATCGATTCTTGGTTGTTCCATACCATATAACAAGTTGTTCGCCACAACAACGGAAACCCCTGATTCTGTAAAAAACCCATGGGGATCGGCCCGCAATGCCCAATCTGTACCATTTGTGCTGCTATAAATGTTGTCCTCCGTGGTAGGATCACCTGTAGTAGTTCCGTTAAAGCCAGCAAAACGCCATAGTTCCCCATTAAATGTAACCATGCTTATGGTACCAAAATGTACAAAGGGGGGATCGGCC
Source organism: Bacteroidota bacterium (assembly GCA_039191905.1). Classification (GTDB taxonomy): domain Bacteria; phylum Bacteroidota; class Bacteroidia; order Flavobacteriales; family Flavobacteriaceae; genus Flagellimonas. The sequence continues at coordinate 38,254 of JBCCXJ010000002.1, forward strand.
TCCCTATTCCAATTGACCCCGTTTTCTGAGCTATAGAGTTGGAATTGTCCGCTTAACCACAAACGACCGTTGAACTCGATTGTGATATAGTCCCGCATACGTTCAAATTCTAGACCAGTAATGGGTTCTTGAACCCAATCGATTCCATTTTCACTAGACCAGATTTCAGATAGGCCCGACGGATTTTCTGCATTGGCACCGCCTATGTGCCATAGCTTATCATTAAATACCACGGTATTGGCCTGTCTTCGGGGTGAAAAGGCAGTATTCTCCACCAATATCCGCGGGGCAATATATTCTGTGGTGAACGTAACGACTTCGGACTCACCCACTTTCTCTGAGCCCTCGGAAGCCGTTACTTGCCAAAAATAATTGGTGCCTAGTTCCAAATCCACCGTTAAAGAATATGATGTTTCATTGGTTGTGGTCATTAGTTCCAGGGTATTGGGGGTAGTACCTAAGAATAGTTGATATTCTAGATTGCTACCCTGTAGGGGTTCCCAACTTAAGGTATCATCTATACGAACCAAAGTATTGTCCACACCCAGAGTGGTGAGCACAATGTTGCTCAATTGGGTTCCACCGTCCATAGGATTGTCCGATGGATTTCCACTGCTGTTGTCGTCGTTTGAACATGCTGTTACTATGAGATAGCCTATAACAGCCAGTGATTTTAAAATATGTTGTTTCATTTTACTATTGCTTATAATCATTCAAAAGAAGTCTACCATGTCGTCGGGATACGGATTGATGATAGTGTTGGTCAACGAATTCAGCTCTATTACTTGACTTTTATTCCATTTATAGGCATTGCACTGACCCCATATTTGGACATTGGATGACATTAGGAAAAGGCCGTTACTAGAGAACTTTTGATTCTTATAGTTTGATGAATTCAACCCTTCTGTTCTTTGCTTTCCCTTCGGAGCTGTTGTTGTCTGCTATAGGTTCGGATTCACCACGTCCTTCAGCGTTGAGTGAGGAATTGTCCACGCCGAATTCGCTTACCAAAGCTTTCTTCACGGAAGTAGCTCTAGATTCTGAAAGTTTTTGGTTGGACTCTCGGTCCCCATCCCCATCAGTATGCCCAATAATTTTTACGGAAACATTGTTTTCTTTGATAACCGAGGCTATTTTTTTGAGCACTCCGTAAGATTCTGGTCTTAACTTATCAGATCCAGAGTCAAAAGTGATTCCGTAGGTTACTAGTTTGCCCTCGTTGAGCAATTTGCTTCGTGTATCTGCCTTTCCTACCGCATAGCGGATGTTCCCAAGAAAATAATAATTGTCGTCATCCGAAATTTCAGAGAAAAAGCGCATGCTTTTCACTTTGGAGACTTCTTCAAATGCTCTCGGAATGTCAAACACTTTGGTTTCATCCAAATACACGCGCAAGCGTTTTCCCTGCCTCCAAACAGACACGTGCATTATCTTTCCCCTGCCACTATTGTCTCTGGCTAATTGCGGAACTTTCTTTTTACTGGAAATGTTGAGTTCCCTTTCTTCCGCGTATTTATGGAAGGACACTTCGCCACCACTGCTAATACCCCCATCTATTCTAAAATAGGCTCCATTTTTACCTGGGCCATAGCGATCCATTTGATAGTTGGGATTTTCCAAGTCTGAAAAATTCATTACAAAAAAGCGAAGGAATATGTAAAGGGAAACGTCATAATCAAAAATCACATCATACTCCAAAGTGAAGTTTTCGGGAAACTCTGTAATAAAATCTGGAACAAATGAACCTTTGCCTTTGCCAATTTTCAGCCATTTTCCGTTCATAGTAGACAGCGTGACCACCTCTGCGCTATTTGAGGAGTTCCATCTAGCCGGTAAGTCCCCAATTTCATCGGATGCAAAATCCTCATAGGCAATGATTTTTTCTCCTGCTTCGAAGTCAAATTTGGAGTAAGCAGAAAAGACCGTGCTTGACCTGGTGGCGGAAGCGTCGTCATCTCCCTTATATATCTCAGTATTGCCATTTTGCCCGTTCTTTTCTGAAGGCTGCCGCTTATCTTTCTTGCTTACTTTTTTAGGAGCATCAAAAATGCTATCCATCACTTCTTCGGTCTTTTGTGCTGTTTTTTGTTCCGCTTTCCGATGAATGGTCTCCTCAGCGGCTCTTTCGGCTCTTTTTTTGAGTTTCTTAAAGAATTGCGCCTCCGTGTTCTGTGTAAACATAACAAGGGGAATCAACGCTAGTGTTCGTATCAATTTCATCATGTTCTATTTTAAGGTTTTGTAATCTATCGTTGTGGTCTGATAGGTGCCTAGTTCGTCCATGGCAAAGTCTATCTGGGCAATTCGCCCGAATTCATCACGCTTTGTGCTGATGAAAATATTTTGATCATTAAGCACCAATAAGTCCACTTGATGGTTGGCAAGCACATACCAAACGAGTTGAGATCCACCCAACGTTTGAGTTACCATCATGATGGGTAAATTGTCCTTGATATGAATCAACACTCCCGGTCCGGCCTCTTTGTCCCTATGAATAGCGAACACCTCATATCCTTTGATTCGGCTTGCCACTAAATCCCCATCCTCGAAAACAAAATTTTGCCAGGTTCCCTTATAGTCCACGTTGTAGGTATTTGTTGGGGCACTGTACTGAACATTTGCCATTTCTTCTCCGGCACCTTGGTTGAACCAAATTTTGTCCAAAAAACGCCCGCTATATCCAAATCGATATTCAAGTGTGGGACTGGAACCATTGCTTAACGGAGTTTCAATTAGAGAAGCAACCATGCCATCTTCATTATATGAAATCTTGGTTTCAAATCTATTTTCTTGCCCTCTTTGACCACCTGTTTTTGAGTTAATTCTTGTTATTCTATTAGCCCAATCATACTCTAGCTGAATAGTATCCTTTATCAGGTGGTTTGGATTACTACATATAATCGTTTTAGGCAAGTACTTTCCTTGCGAAACCATTGAAGTATGAAGTAATAATGACCACACAACAAGGAGCATACTAAGCCTTCGGTAAGATTCCCAGTTAAGAAAGTTCATTTTAAAGGTCAAAAGATTCATATGTGATTGTTGAACGTCCCGTTATTTCGCCCATGTTTTCAATTTCTGCTCCTGTGAGGATACCCTCAGTGTAGCTTGTGTTTACCTCTACCATAGTATCAGAAACTGTAATTGACTCTATTTGTAAGGTGCTGAAGTAGTACAGCCCAAAAGCCAGTATATCCCTTATGTCTCCCAGAGTAATCCCTAAGGCTATCTGACTGGTTAACCCGGATACGATTCCTGGGTTGTCTGAATTATGGAGAATAGATAATCGGGTTACACCAGAGGCGGTGTACGAAACCAGATTGTTTTCTTCATCAAAGGCGAAAACTTGTTCACCACCATTGTTGAAGGAATAGGTGTTGGTGACCGCATCGTGGTCAACTGCAAAAGTAATGGGAGCTCCTCCATCTATAATGGACATAATGTTCGTAACAATACCATCTTCATAGGTGAATTGAAGTTCTGTTGAAAAGGGGGAGGGCTCAATTTCTTCATCCAGTACACTTACAATCATTCCTTCGGAGTTATATGTTAAGGTAGTTCGCGATATATCGCCAGATTCCAAGTTTGTGGTTGTAAATTGATTTGGCCGGTTTTCTTCATCGTACTCCAAGACAATTTCAAAAGATTGCATGGAACCAATGCTTGTTACCTCCACTAAAGTTGGTAGCGATATTTGCTGTGGAGGTGCTGGCTCATCGTCACTATCATCATCCACCATCATGGGGTCATCATCCATTGGCAGGGGTGCATTGTCATCACTGCCGCATGCGGATACACATATAAACAAGAATGAGAGTATTAGTAAATTCCAGAAGGATATTGAATATGTTTTCATGATTTGTTTTTTGTATTGTTTTTAGTTTTAGTAAAATGAGTTTGTTTTATAACCTTGTCCCGATGCACTATCTTCAAGGTATACTTTCCATTTTTCAAGTGATTGATGTTTAGACGAATTTGAAAGCCATGGAAGCTGTCCAACTTGCCTTCATATCGCAGCCCTTTTTTTTTCATTTAATTAGGTTGGGGAAACAGGTATCAAAGAATTTGACACTACCAAAGTAGTAAGGAGGCAAGTGAGCCACTATGGAATTTGAAACAGAAACTATAAAATATGTAACATAGGGCCAATAGCTTGGATTGGCTGGGTCAGGAAGAACGGTGCTAAATAAGATTTAACTACTCTTGGCGTATTCCGTGGGAGTTACTCCGTAGCTTTCCTTAAAGCATTTTGAGAAATATGAATGATCATTAAAACCAACAGAGTAACCCACTTCTGAAATAGTAATGCTTGAGGTTTTTAGCAGATTGGCGGCGAGCTTAAGACGTTCCATTTTAATAAATTCGGACGCGGTTTGACCGGTTAGGCCCTTAATCTTACGCAGTAACTGCATGCGGCTCATATTTACCAATTTGCTGAACTTTTCCACATTAAAATCGGGTTCTATCAAATGTTCGTTCAAGACCCGTTGAACTTTTTCCAGAAATTTTTCATCGGCAGAGGTTACTGATATATCCTGAGGCTTTAGTATGACTTCCTGACTATACTTCGCTTGAAGTTCTTTGCGTAATGCAATTAGCTTTTCCGCCTTTGTGGTAAGTAGTTTGCTTTTAAAAGGTTTGGTGATATAGTCATCGGCACCAGATTCAATACCAACCAATTCGTTTTCTTCACCTGCTTTTGCTGTAAGTAAAATGATAGGGATATGACTTGTACGTTCATCTTGCTTTAATTCCTTAGTTAGAACAATACCGTCTTTTTTGGGCATCATTACGTCCGAGATAATCAAATCAGGAATATATTCTGTAGCAATGCGCATTCCTTCTTCCCCATCGGAAGCAATCATAATTTGATAGTGTTGACCAAAAGTGGAACCCAACAATTGTTGAACATCCCGATTATCTTCAACAATCAACAAAATGGGTAATTCGTCATTGGTTTGAACAGTAATCGCCTCAAGTCGTTCAGTAGTCCTTAAATCTGGAATTTCAATGGGCGTTCGTGTTTCTACAAGTTGTTCCGTCTCGTAATCCTCTTTTTTAACAGGTAGTTTCACGATAAATTGGACTCGTTCCCCTTCTTTAGTCGTTTTTAAAGAGCCTTTATGAAGGAGTATCAGTTCTTTTACCAGGGCAAGACCAATTCCGGTTCCATCAGTTTTTGTAGTGCCACGGTAAAATCGTTCAAAAAGCTGATTCAAGTCTTCAGATGTAAGAGTAGGAGCAGAATTACTGAATTCTAGATGTAATTCACCTTCTTTCTTTAGATCTGCACGCAAGGTCACACTTCCACCTTCAGGCGTATACTTAACTGCATTCGCCAATAAATTGATGACAACTTTTGATACTGCTTCGCTGTCAAACCAGGCCTCATCCAGATTTTTTGGAATATCAATAGCGTAGGTGATTCCATTTTGTAAGGCAAGATGATCAAATGCTTCCGCTAAAGAACGTAGCAGGGTCCATATTTGATTTTTCGATACCCGCAGTACCATGCTTCCCGCATCTATTTTGGAAAGATCTAAAAGTTGGTCTACTAAATTGAGTAATCGTTCCTTGTTGCGTTGGGCCATTTCAAAATCATGCCTTTCTTCTTTGGAAATTTTCGGGTCTTCTAGTTTCTTATCAATAGGATTGGAAATGAGCGTTAGGGGTGTTCTGAATTCGTGGGAAATATTGGCAAAGAAATTAGATTTAAGCGTATCCAACTCCCTCAATTTGGTATTGGTCTTTTGTTTATTACGGTACAAAAAGAAAAGACCGATAAGGCCTAGGGTTAAAATAGAACCTCCTGCAACGAAAATATTTCTTTGGTTGGCACTTTTTTCCTCGGTCAAGGCATTTCGTGCGGATAGCAAGGCTATTTCTTGCTCTTTTTTTTCGGTTTGATACTTCTGCTCTAGCTCTCGGGTGTATTTATATTTCTCCCTTGATGCCAAAGTGTCCATAAACTGCTGGTGCAATTTGGAATAGTGATAGGCCGAATCGAATTTGCCTAAACCTTTATATGCTTCAGCCAGATCGGCCAAAAGGGTTCCTCTTTCTACTGTGATGTTCATCTCATCATTCAGCTCGTCAGCTCGCAATAGATTATTTACAGCAGGTCTGAATTTACCTAGCTTAATTTGGGTCCTCCCGGAAGATTTTAAAGCACTGGCCAACATGGACATACTTTTGGAATTTGAAGCATTGGATAATGCAGAAACAAAAGCGGCTTCAGCCGCATCATAATTACCAATTTGGGAATACGACTCTCCAAGAACAATATTTATATTGGCAAGAGCCGATTCATCATTAAGATTGGCATAGAAAGCTTTAACGGGTTGTAGTAGTTCAATACACTTTTCATAGTTTTTTTGAAGTCCTTCAAGCTCTGCCAACTTTTGATCGGCATGAAAACCACCCTCCGTCATTTTTAATTGTTTGTAGAAGCCTTTTGCCTGTATATAGTACTCTTTGGCCTTAGGGTAATTCTTCAATTGAACGAAAATATTCCCGACATTTATTGATGAACCTGCAGAAATAACTGAAACCCCATGTTTTGAAGTGATAGAATCCACTTTTACATAGTTCTTTAAAGCACTTTCAAACTTGTTATTGTAGTAAAATACATTACCCAATTGCCCATAATTAGAAGCAATTACCCTCCAGTCTTTGCTAAGTAAGGCTAACTTTAGACTTTTACGGGTAACCACTTCTGCACTATCATATTTCCCTAGCCTATTGTACAGGGTGGCATTTCGACTTAGCAAATCACTTATTTTGGCAGTATCTTTCATCCGCTCTGCATATGAAATGGCATTGTTGACTGCTATAAATGCGCTATCGAAATTGGATTTTGTATAATAGAGATAGGACTTGTATAGATGCGAATCATAAAAACCCAAATCGGATTTTGACCTCTCTGAAATGGAGAACATCAAGTCATTGTAATATTTTGAGGAATCAGGTTTAGAATAGAGGTAATTATAGGTAAGGAACTTAAGGGCTTTAAGTTTCATAGAATCTTCGGTTTGTCCATATAGTACTTTAGTAAGTGAATCGACATTGTAGATATTTTGACCATAGGTCATTTGAATGGTTAAAAGGACAAATAGGAGGAACAGATATGAACGGAAACAAGCTGACTGTTTTTTCATGACTACCCGGTAATTATCTGTAAATTATAGTGTTAGGTTCCTTAAATATAACCCACTTTATCTAGAAAGTGTGGATTTCACTCAAAATTCAACAACTAAGAATTCCATAAACAACAAAAAATTGAGGTGTAAATGACAAATTAGATTAATTAAAACTTATTCTTGCAAGCAACAGAAAACTATTATAACTATTCAAGAAATTGGACTAAATTCACCAAAGGACACTTTGCTGGGAATAATGATAGAGAGCCACCAACACTTCGACATAAACAATAAGATAATCATAGAAAAAGTGATTGTGCGCCATCCAATGAGAAGGCCATCGCCCCTCTCTGATGAGGCTTGTCTAATGTATAACTTAACCGGAAAGTCGAATATTTATGCTCCAGAACAAAAAGAGACCGTTTCTGCTAAGGAATGCGTGCTGTTAAAATGTGGACAGTATTTTACAGCTACAGCACCTTCAGAGCAAGAGGAACCTATAGAGGCGGTAGCTGTGCATTTCTATCCTGCCATACTTAAAATGGCATTTCAAGATGACCTGTCTAAATATATTCCCACACAGGTGGAAGAAGAAGCTCCTACCAGAGCTATAAACCGTGTGAATGTTGACAAGCTACTTAAAGGTTATATTGACAGTATCCTTTTTCTATTTGAATATCCATCAATGGTTACTGAGGAGCTAATACTGTTGAAGGTAAAAGAAGCCATATTATTATTACTTAACACAGACTCGGATGAGGCGGATAAGATTCGGCAGATTCTTTCCAACCTGTTTTCCCCAAGCAGAGTTTCGTTACGAAAAGTGGTGGATGCCCATATATACGATAACCTTACCCTTGAGGAGTTGGCCACACTGTGTAATATGAGTCTTTCCACCTTTAAGCGAAAGTTCCAGGGTCATTTTGGGGAGAGCCCCGCTGGATATGTCCGCAAGAAAAAATTGGAAAAGGCAGCACTTATGCTTAAAAAGACTGAGGAACCAGTGTCTGTTATCTGTTACGAGTCTGGATTCTCTGATACTTCCAATTTTACCAAAACCTTCAAAGGACAATTTTCTTGTACACCATTGGAATACAGGAAATTACACAAATTGAACTAAAATCACCATTTTTTAGGCTTTATGCCCAATAGCTTCCATTGATTTCAGCGGAATTTTGAACCGTAAAACAAAAAATATTGAAATCATGGAAATAATTCAAACGATTATTGTCGACAGGCCCATAGCAGAGTGCTGGGATGTGCTAGGCAAACAGTATACTGAAATCTCTAAATGGGCATCTGCCGTCAACCATGCGGAAGGTGATGGCAAGGAGGGACTCAATGGTGCTAATTGTGACATCAGGGGATGTGACGTATCAGGAATCGGTGCGATACAAGAAAAGCTCATTGCTTTTGAGCCCGATCAGTACTTTTTGGCCTACCAGGTAATAGCAGGTCTTCCTAAAATGATGAGATCAGGTCAAAACAACTGGAGACTTACGGCCATAGATTCAGAACGTACCAGGGTAAATATGAAAGCGGTGGTTGAGCCGAAAGGACTTATAGGTAATTTAATGAAACCAGTTATCAAGATGAATTTCAAAAAAATGTCGGGACATTTGCTGGAGGAATTCAAGTATTATGTAGAAAAAGTAGAACCACACCCAAGAAAACTCAAGGCGAGCAAAAAGTATGGTACAAAAAAATCCAAACGAGCATTAGTGGGTGCTTCCGTTGTGCTTGTCCTTCTTTTGGCAACCACCCTTTCATTCCAATCCTGCAAGATTGCTGATTTACGCACTTCCCAGATTAGTGCTGAAACACCCGACCGTGAAACACGCGCCGTACGCCTACTAGATGAAGTCATTACGAACGGAAAACTTGATAGGCTTGCTAATGCGGAGACCTATTCTTTCGATGCCACAGATGATTGGAAAGGAATAATGACACTTGCGAATCCCCTGCCAAAGGACAATGAACCCATGGAGTTTAGGTACCGTCCCAACTCTTTTGATGGACAGTTCCACTATACTGCTTCCAAAAAGAAAACGGTACATGGAGTACAGTCCTTTAACTACTATAAATTGGAAAGTAATAAAGCTATAAAGGTGAAGAAAAAGAAGAAGATGACCTTTACGGTACCTGCTATACAGTACTTTTTTGAAATGCCTTTAAGGCTCAGGAATGCGCCTATCTTGAAATATGCTGGCACCCGCGAATTCGAAGGGGAAACGTATGACCTTGTGTTCGCTACATGGGAGACTACAGTGCCCCATAAAGAGCATGACCAATACTTGCTTTATATAAGTCAAGATGATAGGAAGCTAAAGTTTGCTAACTATACCATTCGTGCCAACTATGTGCCTGCACCAAAGAATATGTATGGTTCCATACGGTATGAGGCACTTCAGACCAATTCGGATAGTATTACATACCCTAGTAAAATGTACATTCAGGTTAATGGGTTAAAGAAAAAGAAAAAAGCCGCCCATGTGCTTACCGTAGATAATCTTAGGTTAAACGATTTCGATATTGCTGAGCTATATCCCTTAAAGGACATTAAGTACATTGGCGACTCCAAAGAATAAAAATCTATACAGCAACAGAAGAAGAAAATTAATACTATAAAAAGAAAAATGAAAAATACATTAGTACAAGAACATAGAAGAGAAGGACGCTTCATACAGGTAGAGGGCCATAATGCATTTGTTTATGAAAAAGGCCATGGCGAGCCAGTAATTTGCTTTCATGGAGTGCCAACATCATCCTTTCTCTATAGAAAAGTAATCGATGGATTGGCAGAGCGTAGATATAGAGGAATCTCTTTTGATATATTGGGATTGGGGCTATCTGACCGCCCTAAAGATTACGATTACAGTTGGACCTCTTTAGGCGAATGGTGCGCCAAGCTTATCGACCAACTGGGTTATGAAAAGTTTCATGTAATATTGCACGATATTGGGGGGCCTATAGGTAGTGAGGTGCTTTCAAAGATGCCAGAGAGGGTTTTGTCACTAACCATACTGAACACACTTCTTACAGACCTTGGGAATTTCAAGAAGCCATTTCCAATGCACTACTACGAGAAAAAGGGAATCGGAGAACTATTGGTCTCAACTTCACACCCAGTGGTGTTTAAAAAGCTGATGCACCAACGCGGTATACACAGGAACGAGGTCTTCGGTAATGCTGAGGCAAAGGCCTATATAGACCTTTTTAAAGGTAATGATGGGGGGAAGTCCTTTCTTAAGATCATGAGGAGCTTTGATGCGACTGATGAAAAATCCAAATTGTACCTGAGCACCTTGAGGGAGCTTGACGTGCCCAAACAGATAATTTGGGGAATTAATGATAAAGGTCTTACCCTAGAAGCTTATGGTGAACCTTTGAGAGAGGCACTAGGTCTTGAAAAAGAAATCATCCTAAATGACGGGTCACACTTCCTACAGGAGGACTACCCTGAGGTACTTGTGGAGAAGATAATCGAATTGATAGAAAACTAGAAGGTCCCCATGGCAATCGCCATGGGAACCTTATAAAATGTAGCTTTTATGCGTTTTCAAACGAAATACGTTGAACGAACGGGCCATCATATCAGGTAGATCTTGGGGATTGGAAAGGAATTTTCCTAATTGATGTTGCATAAAGACCCGAATAGTATCCCTCATGGGCCAAATACAAAACCTTCTTTGCGCAAAGTTAAGTTCAAGAAATGTTCTTTTAAGGAAATACCTATAGCTATCAATAGTTTATTGGTAGCGTCTAAGCAGATACATTCTCTTTTAAACGCAACCATTTGACTAGGGTGACCACCAAAATAGCACTGGTAATTGCAATTAATGAAAGGAGCAACAACTGTGTGATGTTTTCCATACTACCATCTTCCAAAACATGGAAAATATGTAATAGTGTCAGAAGTGAAGCGAAAATCAAAGAAACTATTTTATACGCTTTGGAACTGAAAAACAGCGTCAGCAGTATAAAAAGCATAGGCATAATCATTGAAAAAATGTATATCACATGAGCAAACATTGGGATGCCCTCCCCAAAAGGTTCTTCAGGTAAAGGGGCAAAAAATAACGCCTCACCTGTTTCTATCACGGTATGAATGACTATACCGATTACTAGTAGCAACCACAGTACTATGGTTTTGATTTGATTATTCATAAAATAGTTATTTAAAGGTGTTGTTTTAATTTTTATTTGAATTGGTGGATATCGCCATTACCGGTATATCGGCAGGGATTTCCTCCTCCTGTTTTATAACCTCCTGCATCTTTGTTTTTTTAACTCGCTGTTTTTTATGGGAGACCAAACGTTGAGCGGATAGAGCAGTAATGAGGGAAATTAGTCCCAAAAAGAACCAACTAACATCGATAAAAAAGGTATCCACATACCCTTGCGGTAATGATACCCAGGGCCATAGACCCGATTGAATACCATTCAGTATGGGTATTAAAAGCCCCATAATACCAGCTGATAGTAGGGCATGTTTGTTAATTTTGTGGAAGTCTTTGAGAATATAGGCGTAAAGCACATACCCAAACCAAAAAGTAAAAAATACACTGCTCATGGTACCAAAACGACCTTCCATTTCTAAGGAGAAAATCTTAGTGATACAAAAGAAAAAGGCGATAGCAGGAAACAATCCCATGCAAGTGCCCAAATAAATAGCACCTACGTTGGTATTGAACATCTTTTTTTCTTCGTACTTCTTGTTATCTCGTGCTTCTAACCAGACCATCACACCTGAAATAATTACAAAACAAGTAATGAGGGCAAGTAGGAAGTAAATTGCTTTTATAAAATAGCCTCCATATTGCGCAAAATGCAATTTATGAATAGTAAGGATAACGCTATCGGTATAGGAATTATCGCCGAGTTTTTGTTCGGATAGGATTTCACCAGAAGCCAAGCTGTACTTGGTATTTGCGTTGCTGTAAAAGGACTTCTCGGCCTCGACCTCCATATTGACATTCAGCTGAGCGTTTTCATCATTAAAGTTGGTCAGGTTAAGAAAAACGGATTTTACATGTTTGCCCTCATATTGTGAAACAGCCTTGGTTACCAATTGATTGACATTTTGACGTTCTTCCAAAGTTTTATGGGCCATTTCAACAGAACCAAAGCCTGGTGCTATATAACTTATCATTTCTTCTTGGTCGCCATCAAAAAGAACCATCATAGAGGGAACAAAAATCAAAATCGTCAACCCATAAAGGGAACCGGACACAGCATATAAGAATTGGAAGGGAAGCCCAATTACTCCCAATGCGGTATGAGCATCGGTCCACAAATTCTTCAGACTAGCCTTCAATCGAAAAGTAAAGAAATTTGATACGATTTTTCGCCAATGCACAATAATACCCGTAACGATCGCAAACAAAAAGAAAACCGATACCAAACCAGCAAGGTAAATACCAAAAGTGGGTATCTGATTAAAATAATGTAAGTGATATAGAAAGGTGCCTAACTGTCGTGTATGGGGGTCAAATTTTTTACCAGTAACCTTATAGGTTTTGGGATCTATTTTCAAAAAGAAACCGGCTATGGCCAAGGAATCTTTTTCGGCTAACTTTTCTGGTTCTTTTGGTGCTATGGAATCCTTTTCAACTTTTAATGGTTGCGAATTTACCTGTATATACGACGGATTGTCTTCTCGCAAGAAAATGCCAAACTGTCTACCTTGCATCTCATAGCCTTCATCTTCTACAACTTGGATAACCCTTTCATAGTCAATCTTTGCATAACCTTGCTTGTTTTTTTGGTTGGACTCCCAATGGTTGATATTGTCAAGAAAAAGAGCAAATGCACCTGCAAAAAAACAAACGAAAAGTCCAACACTGATAATAATACCGCTTACCGTATGCGTGTTAAAGAATACGTTATAATTCCTTTTGTTCCCATTATTTTCCATAGTACAGCATATTACATTTTACCTAAAACGATACCCACTACAGAGGCAAGGATCACGGATAAAAGCATCACCCAGGATTTCCAAGGTTTTTTAATCCAATACACTAGTAGCATGAAACCTACCCAGACTATGAAAATTGAATAAATAGAGGTAGGTATGACATATGTAAAACCCAACCAAAATGCCAATGCTAGATGCAGTGAAATTGAAGCAATCATGCTACCGAGGAAAGCAGCAATCACCTTACTTGTCCTGCCCAACTTGGTTTTAAGAAGGTATTTTTTGTTTGCCGGCATCTTATAGTATAAAGGTAAATAACAGATCAACACCAAGGACCAATACGACCAAAAGAACAAAGTGGATGAATTTCAGCTTCGGAAACGGCGCAAACAGTACAACAGCACTTGCTAAAATCATCCAGATTACACAACTTGAAAGGATACCGACAACAGTACCCAATAAATATGCAAAAAGTATTGTGGAACCCAAAAAAGAAAGTAGGGCTACCATTTTGGCAAGCTTAGTCTTTTTGGATAATGCCGAGGTTAGGTTTTTTTTGGCGAACTCTACCTTGTTTGCAGCTGAAAACAGACTCCAAACCGAACCAAAGGAGAGTATAATGGCCAAAGTATACATTTAAAATTCCACGATATTTTGGGGTTGGCCACCTATAATAGTAATTTCCAATTGGGAGGTTCCAGACGCCGGGTCGTAGGAATAATAATAGGCCCTTCCAACATCATCATTTTCCACAACGAAATAGGGCACCCCACCATAAACCGCTGGTCCGTGGATACTTCGCCAATACCCTGCGGGAATGTCATCGATTATGGTTGCATTCCTGGTATCCAAATCAATTTCGTAGGCATAGTATTCCAGTTCGGCTAGGGCGGCAAAGGAAGGGTCTACTGGAATTGCCATCATCTTGACATACATTTTGTTGTTTTGAACTGCTCCACCGAGTGCAAAGGTTTCCCCATTTGGGAAGTCACCTCTTTTTCCATTAAGATCCCATGTTCTATCAAATTCTGTTTGCCCTTTTCTAATTCGGATAACCCTGAAATTTGGGCCTTCAGGGTCAACAAAATTCCCGATAAAACTGCCCATATAGAGATCGCCTTTTTCATCTATGTTCACGTAGTTCACGTTGATAAATGAAAAGTATCCTATTTTCAGGTGATCATCCCATACTGTAATATTTTCTACGGTATCTGTGGCTACATCAATAACGATAACATAAGTTTTGTCATCTACTTGAAAATTGTTCTCGTCGTTAAAAAACAATTGGGTGAAGAATTTACCATCACGCTCTATCATAAAACCACCAATACTAGTGGATTCAATATTTTCCGCGTTCTCAATGTTTTCACGTATAGCGTTAATGGCTTGGGTACAATCCACCTCTCCCAATCGCTGCATGGTCTTTGGATTGAAAATTTGCACGGCTGTTTGGCTTAGACTGTGATCGGTGTAATATCCTTTAGTCGATGTGGCAAAACCAAAAATCTGCCCACCGCCCAATGATAAATTTCCAATACTGATAAAACCATCCTCAACAAACCTTCCATCTGCATCCAATAACAGTCTTTGTATGCCAGGAGCGCCTAGGGGATTTGTAGGATGATAAACAGCTCCATCAAAACCTGTCCCTGAGCGTCGGGTATCGCTCAATAATATACCGTTGTCAAAACTCTGGGAAACATCGATTTCACCAGTAGGTAATCCATCAAAGGGGACTAAAAAGCCAGTACCATCTTGTCTGTTTGTTGTTACGTAAATGGCAAAAGTAGAAGTGTCTCTTTCCACACCCACTCCTCCAGATTCAAAAGTAGTTTCACAAGAAATGGTGAAAGCCACAAGTATCATTAGTATTCCTGTTTTTTTCATAATTCTATTTTTTATAACCTATATGTAATTTTAAACCTGTAATTTCTTAAGGGTTTTGGTATTCGAAAATCATCGAACAAAACCTCGTTCAAAACATTAATGGCCTCGAAATTAAAACTCACGGGCAAGTTTTCTAGGCTACAGGTTAGGCCCATATTCACTTGATGTTGCGTGGGTATTACGAAGTTCCTGATGTTGTTGGGAACACTCCCGAACAAACTGGGTTCTAAATCTTTGATCACAGGAGTGACCAAATACTGTTCTGTATAGAGATAGTTTCCATACAGGTTGAATTTTGTGTTTTTTAATCCAAAAGGGGATTTGAATTCCTTATTGGCCGATACGTTGGTAAAATAGTAGGGGATATTCGGGGTTCTCGAGTCTATCAAATTCGGATTCAGTTCAGATTCCCTTGTCCTCAAATCTTGGAAAGTGACAGCGCCGCGTATTGAGGAGTTCTCACCAATGTTTATTCGAATATTTCCCTCAACACCAAAAACCTCTTGACGGTCTGTGTTCTGATATCTACTGGTAATTAAGTTCAAGGGAACGAGCTGGATAAAGTCACGATTGTTTCGATAAAAAATATTTACTTCAGTAAATAGTGTTTTAGATGCATTTATGTTGGAAGCAAAACCTAGATTTAGGTTTTCACTTCGTTCAGGTAATAATTCCAGATTGGGTTGTACAAAAAGATTATCCCCAACATATTCCTCTGCATCTGGAATTCGTATCGCATCCTCAAATGATATTCGGGCATAGGTATCATCATCAAAGGCATATTTTAAGGATTGGCCCCAACCAAAATCCCTAAAAAACAGGTCCTCGGTCAAGTTATCGCTAAAATTAAGACTTGCCGCTTCGGTTTCTAGATAATAGTTTTTGACGAATGATTCACTTTGTAGTTTTCCACCCAGAAACGATATTCCCAGCCCAAGGCCTGAAACAACCTTCGTGTAGGTAGAGGGAATGGTGATGGGTTGAATACCTGTTACCGCGTTCGGTAATTGGAATGGATCTGATCCAACACGATCAAAACTATTGTAAGTGGAGCTTAGGTTAATACGAACGGCATCGTTGACATCATATTTAGTGAACACACGTGCCACTTTTGATTCTTCCTCTATCCGTTGATCTCGTTGTACAAATTCACCTCCAGGGGTGGTAATGGGATTACCGTTGAAATCACGTTGTACGTCGCCATCCCATTCATAGGTATTGGTAGCTAAATCTTGTTCTTGGCTATTTACCTTGCTTAGTGCCCCAAAAATGTCCAGATTCCAATTGGGGAGTAAGTTCTTCTTATAGTTTACACTAAAGATTCTGTTGATTTCTTCTTCGGTTACCTCACCAAGCGGTTGGTCAATACTAATTCCGTTTTGCACCTCATTGTCCAAAGTAAAATAGGCAAAACTAAAATCCAGCACATCTGCAAACTTGGTTTGGTGCACACCGGCGTTCAACTCAAAGTATGTAGCGGTTATGGCATCATGAAAGCGATTAACGGTGAAAACATCCGTTACTCCATTAATGGTTGTTTCCAAATCGAATTCGTAGTCGTTATCTGAACTTGTATAATAACTGTTGACCCCTACATGAATTTTGGTATTCGGTATGATAACATTGGCTCCAAGATTGACAATGTGTGTGTTGAAGGAACCCGCTTCATAGGATAGGTCCAAATATTCCCGATCCTTACGTCTGGAAACCAAATTTATGGCTCCACCGAGCGCATCAGCACCCAGTTCAACGGGAAGTACGCCTTTGTAGATCTCTAGGTTCTGGATACTTCCTGTGGGAACCAACCCAATGTTGAATGCACGTCCCAAATAATCAGTGGGAACACCATCCCTAAAAAAACGTACCGCATTTCCTTGAAGGCCGTTGATGTTAATGGTAGTGTTACTTCCAATTCCAGAAGATTGCCGCACCTTGACTCCGGAGGTCTGGTTGATGAGTTCTGGTACGCTTGTGGCTTGTTCCAATATTTTGGATACGCCAATAACTTCAATTTTTATTGGTTCTTCCCGTTTCCGCTGTTCATTGGATTTACCTTCTACAACTACTTCGTTTAATTGTTGGTTACTGTCGCTTAGCGTGATTTCCAAGGAGAGGGCCTGATTTCTAGATACATTCAGAGGAACCGTTCTTGTTTGATATCCCAATGAAGAGATGATAAGTTCATAACCTCCAGCTTTTAAATTTTTGAGTTCGAAAAATCCATTTTCATCGGTAACAGCTCCAATTTGTGTACCGCGCAACTGTACTGTTGCTCCCAAGAGAGGGATATTTTGGGAATCTAAAACTGTTCCTGATACCTTTGTTTGCCCAAAGGCAAAATGGGAAATAATTGTTAAAAAAAATATAATGAGTTTGTTTTTCATGGTTGTTGTTGTTATTTAGACTAAATCTAAATTGATAACAAACTTAAACATGGATACAGGATTTGCCAAGCAAAAAATTAAGAAACTTTAAGATTTAACGTTTAGTTTATTTGAAGATGAAATCACATCCAGAAATAGGGGATATCGAAAACGTATATTAGGCTCATTTTAGCAGGATAAAACATGATATCTTTATTTTAAAATCAGACTAACAAAAATCGTGACCCCAATGTTAACCGATATCAATCCTAAGCTACCAATGCGTGACCAAAGAATAACACAAGATTTTTATGTAACCCAATTAGGATTCAAAGTGCTCGCTGAATATGATGGTTATTTAATAGTAGGAAAGGATGAAATTGAAATTCATTTCTTTCATTTTAAGGAAATTGACCCGAAAGAAAATTATGCGATGGTCTACATTAGAGTAGAACATATAGACAAATTATATCAATCATTTTTAGATAACAAAACCAAAATTCATCCAAATGGCAAGCTGGAGATAAAACCTTGGAAACAGAAAGAGTTTTCAATTTCTGACCCGGATGGTACGCTATTGACATTTGGACAAGGTATTGAGAACTAAAAATCATCCAATAACATGGATTTGGGTTCACCCTAAGTTTAAAGAAAGAATTGGTATTTGGTTTTCAAGGTGAAGTAAACGGCATTGATACACGACCTGAATAAAATGTAAAAAATGGAAAAACGAATTGTGCTCATTGTTTTATGGATTCTTTGCACCTTAGGAATGGTACTTCATTTCAACTATCATATTGGTGAATTGTTCTATGGAATCGACATTGTGCGACCTGATGCAAATGGTAAAGTGCCTACGGGAGTATTTATCATCCGTACTCTATATTATCACCTGCCTATGGTTTGGATAGTACTTATCATGTATGGAAAAAAGCCATGGATACACTCAGGGCTACTTTTGGTAGGAGTTGGTTATTCACTTTCTCATCTTGCACATCTCACCGGGGAACTTCTAAATCCAGAAAGAAGCCCTTCCCAGATTTCGTTATTGATATTAGTTTTTGTGTTGTCCGTTGTTCTGGCCTATGAGCATTATTTATATTGGAAGCTTCGGAAAGAAAAGCCCATTGAAGGATGAACTATTATGCTATTGAAGATTGGATATTTTTTTACATCAATACGTTTGTATAATCAACCATATTTTGAAACCTGCATTATTTCAAATAGTATATCGTTAAATAGAGAAGAAATCAACGTTTTACGTGGAAATTAAATAGATATTTTATGGATTTAGTACACCTCAAAACCTATAAACACATGTATTCCAAATACTTACCTATGTTATTTCATGTATAATACAAGGTATACCCATTAATTTTGTTAAAAAAAAAGAAATGTTCTCAGGATTATCGAAGCGTTTAAAAAAAGACAATGGTGTTGCATTTAATCCTTCTAGCAAAGAAGAAGCCGAATTTATTCTTTTGGTAGGCTCAGAGACGGGCAATACTAAAACCATTGCGAACGGTTTTTTGCGTGGATTGGCTTCCCAAGGAAAAAAGGTGGTTATGGATGATTTGGACAACTATGATGTCTATCCAAAAGCAACCCACCTAATTGTATTTACGTCTTCTTTTGGTGATGGCGATGCCCCTGGCAATGCTACAAGCTTTGAAGAAGTATTTGCGAAAGTATCCCCTGCCCAAAACCTTAAGTTTGCTGTTGTGGGATTTGGCTCAACAGTATACCCAAATTTCTGTCAATTTGCTATTGATGTAGACAGGATGTTGGAAGAACATGCAAGTTATACGAGAATAACGCCTCTAGTTAAAATCAATGAGCAATCCCAAGCCGAATTTAGAAATTGGCTATCACTTTGGAATCAAACTACACAAATGGAGGCAGAGTTGTTGCTTTTAAAGGATAAGAGGAAACGGTTAAAATATATCCCTTTCAAGGTTGTAGAACGCAGCGATTTAAACATTGATGACACCTCCGTAATACGTCTTCGCCCCCAAAAGCGCGCTAAATTTAAATCGGGTGATTTATTGAGTATTCTGCCTGAAAACTCACAGCGACCCCGGCTGTATTCCATTGCCAGGATAGATAACGATATTTTATTGAGTGTACGAAAACACCCCTCAGGCCTTTGTTCCCCAATGTTGTGTGGTTTAGGTAAAGGCGACATCATCAATGCTGCCGTTGAAAAGAATTCAAAATTCCATTTTCCCATCGAGGCCCCTTCGGTATGGATGATTGCCAATGGAACTGGAATAGCACCTTATCTTGGCATGCTCAAAGAGAATAGTGGGGCATTAATCCAACTAACTTGGGGCGGAAGAACAGAATCTTCCTTTGAATGTTACAAAGGGTATATTCAAGAAGCCTATGATTTTAACCGTTTGGAAGAGTTTGAGGTAGTGCTTTCTCGCGAGGGTGAAAAACAATATGTACAGGACCGATTGAAGAGTCAAGAAGACAAGGTGGCCCAACTTTTTGATGAAGGTGGTGCGGTTATGATATGTGGGTCAATGGCCATGCAGGAGGAAGTTCTCAAAGCGATGGATAACATCACCATCTCAAAATTAGACCAGCCCTTGAGCGTGTTTCAAGAGAATGGACAGGTGCTTAAAGATTGTTATTAAGATTTACAAATCCCAAAAGAATCATAACTGGTCTAAAAAATCTTCAGCATTTTGTAGGTGAGCATTTCGTTTCTCGGCACTCATTTTATCAAAGGTTCTGACCAGCATACCCAATCTTGGATTTCCCAAAAAGAAATCCCGATGTATGTGCATAAACCGCCAAAAAAGTCCATCCCAAGTGGCTTGCCATTCCCCCTTTTTAAAATTGCCCATTTTCATAAGGTAATTGCTACCACTTATATAGGGTTTTGTTGACATCATTCCGCCATCAGCGAATTGGCTCATGCCGTAAACGTTGGGCACCATAACCCAATCATAAGCATCAATGTACATTTCCATAAACCAAAGATACACTTCGTCAGGATCAAACTCACAAAGAAGCATAAAATTTCCCATTACCATCAAGCGCTCTATATGATGGTTATAACCTGATTTCAGGACTTTAATGATAGTGTTATCCACGGGAGGTATACCCGTTGTTGCGTTGTAGAACGAATCTGGAATCTTGCGCTCAAATCCCCAGAAATTTCTGGTACGCTCTTCCGAACCCTTAGCCTCATAAACTCCTCTTATAAACTCACGCCACCCAATAATCTGACGTACAATACCTTCGGTATTGTTGATGGCAATATCATTTTTATGGGCAAAGTCCAAGATGCGTTCTACTACAAAATTAGGTGTAAGCAGTCCACTGTTGATTAATGGAGAAAGCACACTATGGTTTAAAATTGCTTCACTCTCTACCAAGGCATCCTCATAATCACCAAATTCAGCAAATCTGTAATCCAGAAATTGATCTAACCAGCTTCGTGCAGACTCAAAGTCCGTCGGGTAGGCAATAGTTCCTTTTAATTCACCTGGATTATTGGCAAAATGTTTCTCCACGTAGATTTTTGCCTCTGTGTCAAATGATGTAGGCTCAGGAAAAAATACTGAAGGTGGAATTTTCTTAGCTGGATATTTCCTTCGGTTTTCGGTATCAAAGGTTAACTTACCACCGCTAGGCCTTCCGTCACTTTCAATTAGAATGTGGCGATATTCACGTTGTTGCTTATAGAATTGGGTTTGAAAGAATTTCTTTTTGGTAGGTTTAAAAAAGGGGGCAAGGTCTTCTTTGGTATTTATAAAAGCAGGAGTGTCATGTAACTCTAGGGTGATACCATACTTTTTACAGGCTTTGTGCAGCCGTTGCTCCAGATAATTGTCTACAGGATTATAGGAAAGCACTTCGCTGGCCTTAAACGTATCAAAAAATTGACGGATATCGCTTTCAGGGCGTTGGCAATCAATGTATTCTACTTCATATCCTTTTTGTGTTAGGTAGTGCTCATAAAACTTCATCGACGCCCTATGGAACGCCAACTTCTGTTTATGAAATTGGTATTGCTTAAAGTAAAGGTATTCTTCTATCAGAAAGACCTTACTATCTTTAGAAATAAGGGTGTTTTCTTCAAATAATTGATTAGGAAATATAAGTACAATCTGCATGCAGTTTCAATTTTGATAAAATCGATGTAGTCTGAAAAGGCTACGTTTTTGCGCTGCTTTTTATCGAAAGGTCCTAAACTCTACTATACTCTAAAAAGGATTTAGTATCGCTTATAGTATAAAGATAACCTACTATTTTGTTTTTTGGTAAGTCCAATCAATTTTGTTTTATGGTTTTGTAGGCAAACTCCGTTACGTAAATGATATTCTCAACGGAGGTATTCTTCAATTAAGTTGTGGGATAATAGCTAAAACCAACACCTGTAGGATTTTATATAGTTTTGATTACCCATGACTTGGTCGAGCCTTTTAAAAGCAAGTTCGGAACAAGACAAAGGTAAACCCTGTTAAAAACTGTAAGTATGAAACTGATGTATTTATCTAATTTCAGATTTCATACTCCTCCGGCGATATCTTAACCATATCTCCATTGTTGTTGACCGCCTCATGTATTTTATAGATACATACTTCGGATTTGAATGATGTAATGGCGTCATAATTCAAGGTCTCCTTTTCTCTCACTGATTCCACAAAGTTGTAGAAATGTGCGGTATGGGCCGCCAAATTATAAATCTTCCCCATGTCCTTCATTTCATTGATATCATAGCTAACCTGTGGAGCAGTTTCTTTGATTCCTGAATCGCCAGACTCCTTTGCCTTGTATTTATTCATATCGGCCAAGTTGCTGATGTAACCTGCCTCAATATATTTATCCCAAGCTTTGCTGTCTACGCGTGACTCCCTGTAAATTTTGTTGTCCTTTCCTTCAGAAATAATAAAAGCACCATTATCTCCAATAAATCGCTCATAGACTCCTATGGCCCTGGAGTTGGAAATGTTTTCATAAATACCAATAGCTGGACCGGCAGCAGTATCATACTCCAAAATGGTCGCCATGGTATCTGCTTGCTCAAAATTGAAATAGGAGTTGTTACCAGCGGCATAGACCGTATGCGGATAGGCATCAAAGAACCAGTTGAAAATATCTATTTGGTGGGAACCTAAATCAGAAACCACACCGCCCCCAAGCTTTTTATAATTTCTCCAATTATAAATCTGATCTACCGTATCAAATCCATATTGCTTTAACGTATTGAGGTCAATTTTATCCTGCTTATTGGGAGGTTGGGTCCAGATTTGTGATCTATTCCATTGGCCAATAGCATGGGTGAGCCTTCCGAACATCTTTTCATTTTCTAAAAGTACATTTTTGGTAAACCGGTACCGGTCGTTGCTTCGCCGTTGTCTTCCGATTTGAAGTAGTTTGCCTGTTTTCTTCATGGATTCGGCCATCTTTTTCGCGTCGGCAAGACTATTGGACATAGCTTTTTCACAATAAACGTGCAGTCCTGCCTCCATAGCATCCACAGCATGGGGCATATGCCAAAAATCTGGAGTGATCAAAGCAACGGCATCCAAGTTTTCCTTTTCCAGCATTTCATAAAAATTCTCGTACGCCTTTACTTTAGTATTGTACATAATGTTGAATCTATCCTTAGTCTGTTCCCGACGACTTTCGATAATATCGCATACCGCTACGAGATTTGCACTAGGTATCTTGGGAATATTATTGAAAATAACTCCTCTTCCGCGACCGCCGCAACCCACTACAGCAATATTTACTTTATCTCCTACCTTAAGAGGGTTTGCAGTAATGTTAAATGGATTGCCCAGCATAAGTCCTGTACCAAAGAGGGCTGAATTTTTAATGAAGCTTCTTCTATCTGAGTTAAAATCAGTTGCCATGTGTTTTTTGTTTATTAAGGTTGTTCCGCAAGCCATCTTTGCTACTTGCGGTTATAAATTTACGTTATTTTGAGAAGTTCTAAATAACTTTCCGTCTTTACTATATGCTACCCATTGAATATCATCTAAACTCTCCATAAGTGACTCGATTTCGGCTAAGGAAAGTAAGTAAAGTCCTGTAGATAGGGCATCAGCTAGAGCTGCGCTATCACATGCCACCCAAAGACGGTCAAAAGAGGATACAAGTTTGTTTTTACCGGTTCGGGGGTCAAAAATATGATTGCCCTGATAAAAAGTTCCCGAAGCACTAATGGCTAGTCTATTGGTAGCGATGGTTTCTTTCATACTATCTGCGGCAAGCGTGTGTTGCCAAGGATTACCATCGCTATCTTGTCCCACAGATAAAACAGTACTTTCTCCTGCACCCAAGCTATAATCTTTAATTCCCTGGGTTTCTAAAAACAGGGCCAATTGGTCCAGTGCATAGCCCTTTCCTATACCTCCCAAATCAAACTGCATACCTTCCCTTAAGCAATAAAATTTAGGCTGGGCTGGGTCTAGATAAAGACTGGCGTTGTGTTTGCTTTCCTGTGCTTTTATAAGAGCATTGCCCATTTCAAATTCATTGAGAATACCTTCTTTTGCAGCCCTGAAAATATTCATATGTTCTGCAACACCAATATCGAATGCACCTTGCGTCCATTGCTGCGCAGCTATTGCCAATTTCATTACTTCCCAGGTTTCGTAATCGATAAGCAGTTGCTCCCCATCTTTTAGTTTGTTGATTCGGCTTACATCACTGTCAGGAATAAAACGACTCAGTTTAAGTTCTAATTCATCCAGCCGTCTGAAACATTGCTGTGCTGCCCAAGCAACATCTTGAGCATCTTCACCTACTAAAGCAACAGTAAACTGAGTAGCCATTGCCTGATGTTCAAAATGGAATAGGGTATTTTTAGAAACTTGCAAGGAAAATTGTTTTCCCAAAAGTAATGATGTTTGCTGCAATATGTGCTAAAGCAATCCACAGCTCATAAACCTTAGTACGGAGAGATGTGGATTTGGATTGGTAGTTTGGAATGCATGGTAGGTTATCTAGTCTCCAATCAATGTTTTAATTACTGATTTTAACCAATCAACATATGGGAAGAAAACATGAAATCAAGGTGGAGATACTATCTCTGGATTTCTAGATAATGCGAAACGGAATACTCCCTTCCAAATTTTTCCATCCCTTTAGGGATATGCGCCTCATTCCAATTTTCCCCGGCGAACACAATCAAATCCTCTTCGGATTCCCATCTTGAAATCATCACATAATCCTCAGGATTCCATCGGGTAGGGCTTCCTATTTCAAGTGAGAGCAAGCCTTTGAATTTTTGAACCACTGGAGCTGAAATTTCTTTGAACTTTGCCTCAAATTCCTGTTGCATATCCTTGGGTATTTTCACCTTAAAAATTCTGATTATCATACTTCTAAAGTAAAGATTAAAAAAAACGGGAAATAGCAATTCGTAAAAAACTGTCTTGTTGAAAGTTGTTAAGTATAAGTTCCGAATCATCTATAGCCGAAAATATCCGAGCTTCTACTTCTACAGTCCAATTTGAACCAAACCGTCTAGACGCTTCAAGGCTAAAAATTTTACTGCTGGAACGTAAATCAGACAAACCACCAATCAAAATGGAAGTGTCCTGAACATCATTAAAGGCAATTCTGGTACCAACAAATAGGTCATCCTGAAGGGCGTTCAGGGCCAATTCATCTCTTCCATCATAGGAATATTCCCCCAAAATGCCAATATCCAAACCATTGCCATCTATGTTACTGAACGTATACTCCAAGCCCGCGGCAAGTGCAAAGAAATCCTGAGCGTCGGCATATCGATATATGGATTCCAATTTCCATAAAAACGCGTCATGGGTAATCTGAAGATCTAATCCAGTTTGATGAATTACGGGATAAAAGGAATTTATTTCTCCATCTGGACTAAAAACGAAAAGGGGTTCCCTGCCGTTGCCATAAAAATGAGAAAGGCCAATATCAAAAGCTCCGATATAATGTTTCCAACGTATGGCGAGGTCCTGTCTCCATTGTTCCGCTCCACTTTCGTATTCAAGATCATCTTGATTTATAACTGTTCCAAAACGCAGGCGGCCTTCTTCCCCGGGAAACGTTCTTTTTCTATGAAAGGGCAAGTAAAAGAAATCGAAAGTACCCCAACTGTTGGTAATCCAACTGAATTGTACCATGGGTTGTCCGAGTTTTTTTTCTCCATCAAAGGTCTCCACAGCATCCGTTTGGTTAATAATATCTACCAGATGGTTGCTTTCAATGACTCCCCAAAAGATTTTCTTCAGCCCAATGCTCAGTTCCCAATTGTTTTTGGCTTTTTGATAATAGAGCTCTCTGATGTCCCAATGCGTTCGTTCATCATCGCGGTCCAATCGAAAAAAGCCACGGAAATTAATACTCTCATATCCTGAATTCCATTCGGCAGCATATTCTGGGATAATAGCTATGGAAGGATAATGGTCTTGCTGACTGGGGAATTGCGCCTCGTCATAAAAATATCGGTATTCTCCAGCGATTTCCAATTCAAAATCGTGCGTTACTACGCTATCTGATGACTCCTGTTGAGACCAAATCACCTGAGATGCGAAGTTGGTAAAAGACAAAATTATGATTGTAATATATGCCTTGTTTTTATAGAAAAAACAGTGAGGTGTGCTATTTTGTGCCATTCTCTTGAAATTGATATGCTACTACGGTGAGAACTATACCTAACACCAGAATTGATAAAATGACTCCAAAGAGGAGGTTTTTGTATAAGGAGAAGAGTACGACCAGGGTGATTAAAAAGAACAATCGAATATAGATGGTCCAGACATATAGTTTCTCCAATTTATAGGAATAGGTAAGGGAAACAAAACTGGCCAGGCCTATAACGAACATACCCATCAATCGTACTACCATTGAATCAAAATTTGTATTGTTCTGTAATAAATGGAGCGTGCAGGATGGGAAAAAAAGCAATCCCAAGCCAGCCGTCCATAATACAATCATTGGATAAATGAGGCTTTTTCTTACCATAATAGCTTCGGATTATTGGTTGGTAAAAGGCTGACTAAGAAATTCTAAGGTGCCAGCCTTTTACTACTAACAACCAACCATCCTCATAAAAACACTTTTATCTGCCAGCTCTTTTTAAGGCTACCTGCGAGAAATCCTCATCGGACAACCCTTGTTCAAAATTGTAATCACTGAATTCAAGAAGGGTTTCTTTATTACTTTGGTGATTGACCATTTTTAAGGTGCCCGCTCTCCAAAACTTGTTCTTGTACAACTTGTAATTGGAATAGGTCAAAGTCTTCAGCAATGCATTTTTCCGATCATAGAAATCTATTTTTTCCAATCGATAGCCTTTGTCCTTGTTATAGGTCGCTATTCTTCGCGTATACCCTGATTTAGGATCAACGGGGTCCTGTTCGACCATCAAGAATGTACCTTCTTGCGATACGAATTTGTAGCTGTATTTTTCAACCTCCTGGGATGATAAATCTTCATAGGCAAACTCACTCCCCACAAAAGGACCTGATTTATTATTGGAAGAGATTCGTTTTACACGGGCGATTGATGGCAAAAACAGCCACTGGTCATCACTTCCCACTTTATGGGTAAAGGTGAGTGTCGCTGTTCCCTTTACATCTTTCGGGCTATTGAATACTATGAGGGATTTATCCCCATCTTCCGTGAGTTCCAAAGTCTTGTTTTGTAAATACCGTTCTGAAGTTTGTCCGTTTTTATTCTTCAGTGTCATTTTCAGAGCCACGGTTGAACTTCCAAAACCCAAGTCCGCTTGCTCCGCTGCCTTTGCTATTTCTAGACCTCTTTCTTCAGCTGTTTGCGCATTTATTAAGGCAAAACCGGTCAAAAAGGTAATACTGGTCAAAAATCTTTTTTTCATCTCTATTTGTTTTTATTCAATTGTCTTCTATTTGTTTAGTTGTATTGCAGGTTCCAGGGATTTGGGACTTACCGTTTCTTTACGATCACCACTGGTTAAAATCAACAAGGCCGGCAAAAGTAAAAAGTCAATGATGAGGGCCGATGTGATAATGATAAGCGTGATTCGAGCCATATAACTGTTGAGTGCAAAAGGGGAGGTAGACAGCACGGCGAATCCAGCAATCAATACGATAGTGGTAGTCACCAAAGCACGGCCAACCGTTTCAAAAGCATATACAACGGCGGCAGGAGCTGTATAGCCAAGTTCCCTTCGCGCCCTTAAAAACTTGCTCATAAAATGGACGGTGTCATCAACAATGATTCCTAGGGTCATCCCAAAAACAATCACCATTCCAGTATTTATGGTTCCTTTATACAACCACCACAAACCAAAACCTACCAATACAGGGGCTACATTGGGAATGATACTTAGAAGCCCAAGCTTTATGTTTCTTAGGGCCAGCATTAGTACTAAGGAAATGAGAATCAAGGCTACAATATTTCCGTTGAACATGCTATCGGCTTGACGAAATCCTAGCTTTGAAAACATTAATGTGGGACTCACTCCAATGGAATGCATGGGTTGGGGAGCATTGTCTTCCAACCATTTTTCAGCGCGTTCTGCGAAGGCAATCATTTCAACACTTGAATTATTTTCCAAGGTTGCGGTCACGCGGGTTTCCGATTTGTCCACGTTAATCTGATTGTTTAAATCGAGCCCAAAGGGTAACGAAAGTTCATAGAGTAAAAGGTATTGTGCCGCTTCATCGCGATTTGTAGGTACCTTGTAAAAGGAGGCATCATCACCATGCATGGATTTGTTCACCCTTCGCGCTACTTCTGTGAAAGCATTGACATGGACTACTTCAGGTTGATTTTCCAACCAATTTTCAAATTCATTTAATTTTTGAAGGTATTCGGGATTGTTGATTCCTCCGCTTTCTCCACTGCCTATAGAAAATTCCACATTGTAAAACCCAGTCAGGTTTTCGTTGATGAAATCACTATCCTGTCTAAATTTTACGGAAGTATCGAAGTATTCTACAAACTCATCATTGAAAATATTGAAAGAGCCCATGTAGGCAAGTCCCGCGATTATGGCTAATGAAATTACCGTAATACTCTTGGGTCGCTCTACCACCCATAATCCCAAATTAGTGTACCAGCTAGGGGTTTCCTCTTTTTCGTCCACCTTCTTTTTCCGCCATAAAGGAAAAATGGCAATTAAGGCAGGTAGAAGGGTAGTGGAGAAGATAAAGGCCATGGTCATACCAAAGGCAACAATATTTCCTAAATCCCAGAAGGGTGGTACATCACCAAAATTGAAGGTCAGAAACCCAATTACGGTAGTAAGGCTGGTTATCAAAACCGGAAGGAAGTTTAACCGCATACTCTCGACCAAGGCTTCCTTTTTTTCCAAGCCATCCTTGCGCACTTTCTGGAGATATGTAATTAGTATGTGAATACTATCTGCTACTGCCAGAGTTAAAATCATGGTAGGAAATACGGCGGAAGGTGGGGTTAACTTGATTCCCAAAAGCCCAATGAAACCGAGTGTGGTCATCAAAGAAAACATGAAAACCAATAGTGTTGAAAGCATGGCAAAAATGTTTCGTGTCAGCACCAAAGTCAGCACTAGTACGATAAGAATCATAAGTCCAACCCTAGCAAAATCCTTCTCCGAATGTTCAAAAAAAGCGGTATTAAGTGGCACTAAACCCGTGGTATATAAATCAAACTCGGGATGGGCTTCTTGAAAGTTGGTAATCATGGTCCGGGCTGCAGTGGTCACTTCAGGAATTTCCAAAGCACTGTCAACTCCTGGCAGGCGAACAGTAACATTGATTGCGGTGACACTTCCATCCTCGTTGACCAATCGGTCTACCAAGAGCGGTTCTTTTAGTGCAATCTCTCGAATCTCCCTAATTTCATCATCTGATTTGGCAGATGATTCATAAGAAAGGTCGTCAACATATAAGTCGTCTCCTTCGGCTCGAGTATGCTGATAATTGGTGATAGCATCCACTCTGGACGAGTAGGGTGTGTTCCAAGCCTCGCTGGTAAGTTCCTCAATGGCAATCAGGTTTTCCCGTGTAAAAACATTCTTGTTTCTTGGTGCAAGGACAATGAGAATGTTATCATCTTTGGTATATTTTTCCTGAAGCGCATCAAAGGCCTCTAATTCAGGGTTACTTTCTGAGAAGAAGACATGATAATCCCCGTCAAATTGCATGTTACCTTGAGAACCCATTCCTATAGCCAAAAGAAGGGAGGCAATGAGCACAGGCCATTTGAACCGAATCACGAACTCGGCCCACTTCTTCGCGAAAGTATTGCTGGCTTGTCCAGCTTTTTTAAGTGCATTCATTTTGTACAGTTTTGATTACTTGTTTGTAGATTGACGTTTATTTGTTTTTTAATTGGACAATGAATAATAGTTGACCGGTCGTCTATTAAGAGTTTAAAAAAATTATAGCATTCTTTTCACCATCCTTAGAAAGTTATCAATGGGGTAGCAACTATCCATTTCCTTCATACTGACCATGGAACCTTTTCCAGCATCCTCAATAAAGTTAACCCAGTCCATTGCCTCAATGCTATCATCCATTTCTCCATAATTCTGAGCCTCTTCCACCACCTGACAGATATAACCCTTAACCAAATTCGTCTTGTTCTCTATAGCTTTTCTTATACTTTCACTATGCTCTCCCATTTCATTGGCCAAGTTGCAGCCCATACATCCCATCTTACAGTTGAATTCTTCTTTCAACATACGGCCGCGGTGCTCATAAAAGTTTATCAATCGTTGTCTGGGGCCTACTTTTTTGTCTTGTAAAATTTCAAGAGCAGGAGGGAAGGTTTTCCCGAAATACATCTCAATGGCCTTTACTGCAAAATCTTCCTTACTATCAAAATAGAAATAAAATGACCCCTTAGGAACTTCGGCAGCATCAACAATATCTTTTACGCTTGTCGCATTGTACCCTTTGCTCCATAATAACATCATTCCCTTTTCAATCAGGAAATCCATTTTCTCTCCATGCTTTGTAGTTTGCAACATACTTCTCTTATCTTTTTGGACAAAGATAAAAAAATTGACCGGTCGTCTAGCAAATTTTTTTTGAGTAATTGATTTCAGCTTTTTTTTCTATCATACACTCGACCTGTTTCTGCATAGTATTTTAACTCTTCCAGATTTTCTCTCAAAATTTTCCGCATTTGCTTTTTCATAGGATTTTTCATCAGCCATCCCAGTAATCCTTTCAATTCCATGTTGACATCCATGGTAATTCGGGTTTGGTTTTCATTTCCAATATGGGTCCAACTATTGGTTGCATTTTGAACCATTGCTGGTAGACCTGATACAATTTTATATGTAAATTGATGATTTTCAGGATGATAATCCACAATTCTTTCTGTGGTTTTTTTAAAACCTTTATAACTGGGTTCACACTGCCTCTCCAAGCAGACTGCTCCCAACTCACTGACACCATGACCTTTCGAGCTTAACACACCTGAACTCCAATCGCCAATTTTATCAAATTGTAGTGCCGTTATTTCCCATAGTTTATCTATGGGTATTTCAATAAGTATGGACTCTTTGATTTCTACCTGTTGTGGCATAGTTGTATGGTTGTACTTTATTGATGGAACAAATTTCAGGTTAACAGACGAAATTCACTTGGTAGGGGAGATCAAAGTCTTGTCACAAAAGTTCAAAATGATCTTTTGTATTCCGATGGGGCAATTTGATACTTTTTTGAGAAGGATTTGGAAAAAGTACTTAAACTATTGAAGCCGCACTCAAAGCAAACGTCAGTAACTCTTTTGTCTGTAAACTGTAAAAGTTCTGCGGCTTTTTCTAGGCGTTTAGTGGTAATGTAATGCCCTGGGGTATCCTTGAAAATATCCTTGAACCTTCGTTTAAAGGTAGAGATGCTCATGTTGGTCAAGTCAGCGTAGTCCTTTATTTCCAATTCTTCAAAAAGTTGGGATTGAATTATTGCCTTAAAATTTAAAACCACGGGGTCAAAAAGACTCTTGAGCAACTCCCGTATACCAGGATAGTTAATATTGTGCAATAGTAGAATGAGTTCTTTGAGCTTTAGCACAATCAAATCATCATTGATCAAGGTGGGATTCTCAAAATAAAATAATAGCCCTTTTATGTATTCATCGATAATAGTTTTTTGTGGAATCTTGGTGAAGACTTTGCTACTAGCTGCGATTTCCGCCATTAAAAATTCTGGAGGATTGTTTTTATATATAAAACTCATTATCTCAGGATTGACATGAATTGCGATAATCTCGCAGTATTCACTGTCACCAGCACTTTTCCAGTGGTTTACAAACGAACCACACTTCATTAAAATACTCTCTTTAGATGATACGCTTCCCTGTTCCAGACCTCCGTATAGCATCCCTTCTCCCGCAACGGGATAAATAAAACAGGCTTCTTGTTCAAAAGTGACCGATGGTTTAAAAGGAGGTTTAAATACGACCTTTTCAAATACTTTGGTCTCCTTAAGTTGATATGATTCGTATGCTAAAATCACCTAATTATTGAACAAAAAGTTAAAAACAAGATTTAACTGCCCCGCCCAATTTTGAAAATCGTGTCGGCCTTGGGTTTTTTCGGTATGGATTTCATAGTGTTTCGATTTGTATATATTCTCTAGGAGACCTACATAGTTCTCCGCATCATTTATTCCTGTTGATATATATATTTTTAAGCGTTCATTTTTTGAAAAAGCAATATCCTCAATGACTTTTTTACAAGGGTAGGTAACAGGAGACAATAACGCATATTTGGTAAATAAAAAGGATTTAGCTGAAAACCACGCTGCATTGAGACCTCCAAATGATATTCCAACCAAACCTCTTTGCTCTGGGGTAAAAGATTTCCCTATTGTTTTCTCCACTTTTGGGAGCAACTCATTTTCAAAAAAATTCAGATAATCTGGATTACAAAAAAAATAGGTATTGCGTTTGTCAACACTGTCATTTAAATCGACAGAGCTTACAAAAACTAGATAGGCTGGTGGTATTTTTCCAGTTTTAAAAAGTGTATTCAGTTTAGTTCGAAAACCGGCTTGCAAGAGTTTTTCCCCATCGGTAAAATACACTATTGATTCAATTTCTTTTTCCTCTCCTAATTGAAAAATCCGAACATCGGTCTTGGTGGCGAGTAGTTCGCTGTCAATGACCAATTGTTGGGCAGCGGTCGTCAAGCCCATCACGGAAAACAAAATCAATGGTATTTTGAAAATTACCGGATTCACAAGATAAAGGTATTAAAAGTGAAGAGCACCTTGGTCTAGAAGGTGCTCTTTACTATCAGATTATCTGATTACGACTTGGCATTATGTAATTCATAGAGTTTGGCCATCATTTGGTTAGAGACCGTATCCAAAAAGCCCACAAACTGTTCTTTGTTCATTTGAGGGTTTTCTACAAAGGTCCAACCTCCCGAACTCCACACGACCATACATTTTTTGTATCCGAGATCCACTACTTTGAATGAATTTACCATGTTCTTTGCCGGTACTCCAGAAACCGAATACGAATAAAAACGTTTTTCATCATCATAGGATAAAACAGTTTCTGTAAATGCTGGATTGGAAGCAGTCTTTCTGGTTTGTCCTGGTGCTGAACAACTTCGGGTAGCTCCAACCCCAATGGCTCCTGTTATCCAAGAATCCCCAATGAAATCCGGTGTTAGTTCCTCAATTTTATCCAATTTTCGCAATCTTGCCCAGACTTCATCAGCAGAAGCGCCGATGATTTGGGTCTTTGTCATTATGGCATCAGAATTTTGTGCTTTGGCTATGGTGAAACCACTAAAGAACAATGCCGCGATCAAAATCATTTTTTTAGTTTTCATTGTGCTCAAGAATTAATGATTAATTGGGACAAAGTTGACAAGAATGGCTGTTTTCCTCTTGGCAATGTGGTTCATTTATTTGTCCATAAGGACCACAACCCCTTATTTTATCGCTTTATACATATTCAAGTGGAGGTTTTGGTGTAGTCTAATACCTGGGAAAGCTTCATGACACAATACAAACTGGATATAGCACTAAAATGAAATATCTACATAGCGAGAAATTAGAATATCAAATACAAGATCTAAGAACTTTGTCAGCGAAGCTTCTCAAATACCTATCTTTTGCAAAGTTTGAAATCCGATTCCGTTAGATTGAAATTTTCTTTTCAGTCATGGATGGATGTCGGCATAATGAACTCACAATCACTTCATTTTGGCAATCTAACACCACCAGTTTAAACATGATTTTTGTTAACTGGGCCTTTTTTGTGCATTTCATCGAAAAAAAGTAGGGTATCGTCGATGCACAGTTGTTATCGTTAGGGAATTACATCCTTTGACTTATCCAATAAGTCACCAGCCCTAAAACCTCAAAATCATGACTAGAACCCTACCACTGCGCAATTTTTACATTACATTATTTTTTTCGGTACTATCTTTTTCCATTTCAGCCCAATCCAATTGGTCCAACCCAAGTTCGTGGCCCTCGAATAAGGTGCCAGTGGTCAACGAAAATGTAGTTATACCAGAAGGAAAAACGATTGTCCTCGATATTCATACTCCAAGTTTGGGAAGCCTTGAAATAGATGGCAATTTGTTATTTATGGATAAGGAGGTAAGTCTAACGGCCCGATGGATAATGGTACATGGACTTCTTCAGATAGGTACAGAGAACAATCCATTCCAAAGTAATGCTACAATCACACTTACCGGTCCCAAAGAAGATGTGAATGCCATGGGAGGTAGATTTTTAGTCACCATGGCGGGAGGACAGCTCGAAATGCATGGCAAAAGTTCTCAAAAACTAAGCTGGGGTCAAATTTCAAAAACTACTTCAATTGGAGACAGCCAATTAGAGCTTGATAGCAACCCCATAGGATGGGTGGTAGGTGACAAAATAGTGATTGCCCCCAGTGGATATGATACGTTCGAAGCTGAGGAACTAACCATAACCAATATTGAAGGGAGAACAATTGGGTTTAGCCCAGCATTACAATTCCCACATTTTGGAGAACTTCAAGAATACGAAGGCAAAATACTGGATGAACGAGCAGAAGTTGGATTATTGAACAGAAATATTAAAATTCAAGGTGCTTCGGATTCAGTCGAGAGTAATTTTGGAGGACACATAATGATTATGAACTCTTCTGGCCCTGTACACGTTGAAGGAGTTGAGTTTACAGCCATGGGACAACCAGGTCTAGAGGCGAGATATAATTTTCATTGGCATTTAGCAGGGGATAGGGAAGGTGATTATATACGAAATTCAAGTGTTCATCATGGTTTGCAGCGGGCAGTTGTGGTTCATCAAACAGATAATGTGTTAGTTGAAAATGTGGTTGCGTTTGATATTTTAAATCATGCTTTTATTCCAGCTGAGGATGGGAACGAGGTTGACAATACATTCAAAAACAACCTAGCCATACTCGTTCGAAGACCCTCTAAAGAATTCTTTGCATTTCCCAAAGATGACGGAAAAACCAGCACCCAAGGCGAACAACGTTCCTCAGGTTTTTGGATGAGGAATCCACATAACAATATGATAGGAAACCATGTTGGAGGCGTAGAAAGAGGAAATGGATTTTTTATCGATACACGAGGTAGGTCTCGGGATTTTAGGGATTTTGACCTACTCCCACGAGAGGTGGTTTTTGATGGAAATGTTGCTCATTCCTGCTCGGTACCAGGGAATCTTGGAAACGAAGGGGTTTCTAATGTGGCCATGTACGGTAAGGTAGGTTTTGGTCATGGGATTTTCATGAACACTTTTCAGAACGGAGACCTGATGTGGACCTTGAATAACTACACAGGATATAAAAACATGATGAGCGGGGTATGGACAGAGATTACCAATGTTACCCTAGATAATTTCATACTGGCAGATAACTCCATTGGATTGCTTTCTTCTGAATCCCACGTAGCAAACACCTTAATCATCGGAAAAACAAAAAATACTATTGGAGGACCCAATCGAAATTTACGCCATGGTGATAAGCGAGCTGGATACTATTCCATTGCACAAGGGGGGAGTAAAGAGCCTAAATTGACCAATGTTACCTTTATTGATATCAACAAGGATATTGAAATAGGGAAGGTGGCTGCGGCAGTAGTTGGAGCTGGTGGGCATAAGGAAGAGAATTTTTTTAGAGAAATTAAAGTAATAGGCGATACTAATCCCATCTGGATGTCCACTAGAGGTAATAAAGGTAAAAATGAGAACTCTTCTTTTCTTTTGGATGAAGATGGAAGTCTTTCCGGATACGAACGTCCAGTGTTGATTGCACATCCGTATTCCGCATTAAAAAAGGATGCTGTAGCATATCATGAAGAATGGCAAGCCTATATAATTGATGCAGAAAGAGCTATGCAATTGCGTATTGGAAACATAGGTTTTGACCTTCCCCAAGAAGTTTCACTTATTCGGGATGCCGATAATCTCAGAATACCTAAAATGCAACATTCCAAACAGCGGTATTTCAATTTTTTTGGTCAACAAAGTTATACGGTAATGGGCCAATGGGAAATGGAAGAACGTGGTAACAGCATGCAACTGCGGAGTGTGTTGGGTAAAGAAGGGGAGTGGAGCGTATTTAAATTTCCAATGCCGTATACAGAAACTGAAGTGTTGAATAGTGATGAATTTCCAATCCCTGAGATAGCGAATGTATCTGAGTTATATCAGCAGAATTCCAATGCGTATTACTTCAACAAGGATGAGGGCGCTATATATCTTAAGATGGTAACCGGTTCAGACGGATTGGCCCATGTTACTATAAAACCAAAGGGGCAGAATACGGGTAATAATTTTGGTCTTGAAATTGGGAGTGAAGAACAATTCTTTCGAGATTTGACGGTATATCCCAACCCTTTGACTTCAGAATCTAAATTGGAATACACCTTATTGCAAAATGAGATTCTCTCTATTGATGTATATGATGTTTTGGGAAGAAGTTTGGGAAACATATTTTCAGGCAAGCAGGACTCTGGATTCCATAGCATTCCCTTGAATACAGTGCGACTTAATTCCGGGGTCTATATTTTGAGTATTCGAGTGGGTAGTGCATCATTTTCTGTAAAAGTCATTAAATCCTAAGGAATCTCATGAAGCTGTTTGGATTAAACAGATTAGGGAATTACTTTCTTGTACTAATCTGCATTTTTGGTATTGACATCGGCAATGGGCAAGCCCAAAATATCCTGGTCGTGGAAAAAGACCAAGAGTATTTAGTCAAGGATAGTGTATTGGAAGTTGATGAGCTGATTATAAAGGGAATTTTCAGACTAGACGATACGAGGAATATAAAACTCAAGTTTTCCAGACTTGTGATTGATGGGGGTAAATGTATTGCAGGCACACGGGAACATCCATATCAACATCAACTTTGGTTTGAATTTGATTCAGATTCTTCAGCAATTGAAGTCATTAACAATGGTAGCATGCAGTTGTGCGGTGTTTCGAATCATAACAATGCCCCAAAAACATCTGATGTAGCTAATTCCCTTATGGATGATACTGCGAATTGTAGCATTAATTTCTCAGCCCAAAGCGGAAACTCTGGGTATATAATTTTTGAAAAGACTTCTCAAATCCAAATTGCAGGAGTGCAGTTTTACGGAATGGGGACTGAAAGTAATCCAGCGATTTTGTTCCAAGATGTTTCCGAGGCGGATTCTTTCGTCAAAAATTGTGTTTTAAGAGAATCAAAAAACACTGATTTGGAGCTTGTTAATAGTGCAATTGAAGTTGAAGGAAACTCAATATTTTCAAAGCTATCTTCTTCTATTCGAAGTAATTCAACGAATAATTCGCTTTTTTCAACTTTTAAAAACAACCAGATTTATAACATTTCAGGTCAGGATTCGTATGCTGTGGTTTTACAAAACCTGGGATGCCAGTTTGTTGAAAACCAAATATTTGTAGAAAATAATACCAATGCCATTGGGATTCTTACCGATGAAAAGAATCCCCTTGTATCCCTTACGAATAATCAGAAACTGATATTCAATGATAATAGATTGGTCAATTTATCTAAGGAAGGACAGAAAACCAATATTGGACTTCGAGTAAATGATTTTGGGTCTAGGAATATTCAACGAATCATTGGCAATACCATCGTGAATTTTGGGATAGGAGCGCTGTTGCAAAATACAAATATGCTTGTTTCAAAAAGTTCATTTAGTAATAATACTGTGGGTTGTGTGCCAGGTAGATCATATCTGGAAAATGTAACATTCTCTAGAAAGAATCCGTCAACCAAAGAAAATTCCATAGCAGTAAAAGTCACCGACGAATATGGTATTTCAGCTCCTAAGATAAAAGAGGTAACCATTCAAAACTATGCAACCGGATTTCAGGTTGAAGGATTGGTTTCTTCTTCGAATTACTTCAAGGGAATTAATTATACAAATACAAAACCAATTTCATTTTCTACCATTGACCCGGAAACCTTGGTGTATGATTGGGACGGTTCCTTGCTCGGGAAACATAAAACGAGTGAAGCTAAGCCAAAGAAAGAAATGCATGCTCATCTTGCGCATCAGAATCACCATGGGAAAGATGCAAAACAAGATGAGGGCAAAGGATTTATACTATATCCAAAAAACTCCTTTTTACATCATACTTCAGATAAGCCAATTGCCAATTCTGAAAGTATACGTTTTGCACCAAAGTCAATTATTGGAGAACTGACCATTGCTACAGGAATGGGACTTACCGACCCTGTGCATGAGCACGATGGTATATTTAATGGGGTTAGGCTTACCAATGAAACTGGCATTGCTACGTCTTTACATGTGAAAAGCAACAAATACCAACTGAACGCAATTTCTGAAGAACTGTATGAACTGGAATTTACCAACACGGAACCCCTTTTTTATGACTACGGATTTGAATGGGAGGCACCGACGGGAAAAAGCATTTATCTAAAACTACCCTATCCACACCTAAATCCTGTGGCAATGCGATCATTTGGTAATCAATTGTATTCGGTTAACGATATGGTCGCCTTAAAAGAAAGTGCCGAATCTTCTTTCTATTGGGATTCAGCTAATGGGTATGTGTATTTAAAAATGGTGGCACAAAACAATTTTGAAGAGATGGTCATCTATTCAAGTAACGTACAAACCGAAATAGAATTGGGAGGAAGAAAAATCTCAATGTCCATAACCACTGGTATTTCCGGTGAGAGGATTTACTTTGAATACACCCTTCCGCAAGAAAATCAGTACTCAAAGTTGGAAGTACTTGATTATTATGGAAACGTAGTGGAACTTCTGTACGACGGGTATTTGGACATGTTTACGAACAAGGTATCCATCAATTTAAAAAACTATGACTTTAGTAAGAATGTGTATAGATATGCACTTACCGTAGGTGACAAGGTACATAGAGGGCCGATATATATCTATTAATGGGAAATAAGGGAAATACTTTTTGTAAAGTACTTTGATACTAAAAACTACTTATACTAGCCAACTCCATTGCTTGCATATATGGACTGAAATGAATGGTTCGCCCCGCAGATTGCGTATTTTCGTAATCAAAATTGTTTGAATTGGATTCATTGACCCAAATTGTTCTGGGAGCTGCTGTAGGAGAAGCAGTCCTTGGAAAAAAAGTAGGGAACAAGGCATTGTTTTATGGGGCTATTGCAGGAACCATACCGGATTTAGATGTCATTGCCAACTTTTTTACTGATACCATCACTGCTATAGAGTTGCATAGAGGTTTTAGTCACTCCCTTTTTTTTAGCGTATTGATGGCTCCTTTTTTTGGATGGCTAGTCAATACCATAGAACGAAAAAAAGGTATAGGCTGGCAAGCTTGGTCAAAGCTATTTTTTTGGGGATTTCTTACACATCCGCTTTTGGATGCATTTACCACTTGGGGCACCCAACTATTTTGGCCTTTTGATGTGCGGTTGGCCTTTAATTCCATTTTTGTGATAGACCCATTGTATACCGTTCCCTTTTTGATATGTACCGTTTTAGTCCTTTTTTTTAAAAGAGATTCTAAAGTTAGATGGTCAATCAATACTATTGGACTCACGATATCTACACTGTATCTTGGGCTTACTTTGGTCTTAAAAACTTGGGTAAACCAAAAATTTGAAAGGTCACTTAAAGACCAAGGCATTTCCTATGAAAAAATCAGTACGCGACCCGCTCCTATGAATACTATTTTATGGAACGCCAATATTGAAACTGCTGATGGCTATTTGCTTGCGGACTATTCGTTTTTTGATACGGTACCCATTACATTCCGCAAGTATCCCAAAAATCGAGAGGCGTCAAGAGATGTAATGTCCTTCCAAAATGTACAGCGTTTGGCGAATATAGCCCAAGGATGGTTTATTTTGGAAAGGATACAGGGTGTTTGGTATTTTTATGACTTACGGTTTGGACGTATTCCCCGAAAGGATGGAACATCGTTTTTTTCATTTAGCTATCGACTTACTGAGGAAAACGGTAAAATTATTGCCCATGAAGTTCCTAAAACCGGACGTGATGCTCAATATCTTTTAAAAGTATTGTGGAAGCGCATTAAGGGAAAGCAGAAATAACGTAGTTTGAATTCCTTAAAAGTTAAATCAGATGGCTAATAATACATTCGAAAATAAAAAGTTTATCAACTACGCAGTGAATCATGTAAATGAAGACCATCGAAAAGAAATGATTCAACTAGTTCAAGTGTTCACTGATTACGAAGCCGTATCCGATGTAACTTTACTTGATTATGATGCCGAGGGTATGGAAGTGATTATTGTGGAGCGGGAAAAAGGAGAGCAACGGACACGAATACCGTTTCCGGAAGCCCTGAAGGGCCCTCATGATTTTCGACCTGTTCTAGTAGACATGGTAAAGACTGCTCGCGAAAAAATAGGAAAATAGGAATCCCAGGGTTCATAAAAATTTATTTTTTGAATACATCGTTTATACATTCCATACGTATTTCATGAAATCGATGATATGTATTTACTAAAGGATCAGGTGTGTCAATAAAAGAGGAGGACGAAACTAAGGTAGATGTGAAAAGAAAACCTTTATTGAATTAAGAATCATTATTGACCAATTCATCCATAATTTTTTTGATGTATTTGCTATGATCATGTTCCTTCAACACATATAGTGCTAATATTCGTATCGGGACAATAAGCAATGCTATTGCTGCGCATATCAACCAGGAGTTGCTTGTAAACCAATCCTGGAGATCCAAAAGAAAATAGAACAATACTAGAATCCATACAGCAACCACATAATGCAAGACAATGTCAATAATTGTTCTAAGACTTGGTTTAGTTATACGAATCCGAGATGCCATAATCAATGTATGATTGAAAGGAAACTAACGTTAACTACATAAAAGTACAATTTAAAAGGTTTTAATGTCCAATAGAACTACCAAACTTCCTAGTTTGATTCTGTTTTTTTGACGCGTTTGATAGTATTGTCGGGATGGATAATCAACATGATTAATATAACAGTTTATACCAGTATTGCGATGGAACTCTCAGTTGTTATAAAATTTGAAAGGGACAAAACTGATTCTTTGTTTTTTGAATTTATATGATTTGCATACAGTAACGGGAGTTTTAGTCGCTTAGAATATCCTTTACCTTTTCTTTTAAAAAAATAGACAATAATGTTTTTTCAATCAAGTTTTGGTCCCATAGGGATTCATTGGACAAAATGGTATTTACCGCTAGTTCTAAATCGTCTGTGTTCAATGCTTCTCGGAAGAAAGCGGTGACCGCCTGATCATCATTGATTGGAATTATTTGAGAATCATATTGACCACTATAAAACACAATAAGATAGGAAAATGCTGTTGCCAGGCCTTGAGGAACTTTATGATACTTTTCGATATATGTTAGCACACTGGGTAAAACCCTGACCTTGAATTTGGATATAGAATTCAACGAAATATCCAACAACTTGTGCTTGATAAACGGATTTTTAAATCGTTCCAACACCTCATGCGCATACGTATCTAGTTCTTTTTTTGGCATATCCAGAGTGGGAATAATTTCTTTGAATATAATTTGATTCAGAAATTCTATCATCTTTTTGTCTTCCACAACGTCACGTACCTCTTTGAAACCCTTTAAGTAAGCGATGGGAACCATTGCAGTGTGCGTACCATTTAAAATTTGGACCTTTCGGGTTCTAAACGGGGTTAAATCATTAGTAAAAATAGCATTCAAACCCGCTTCATTAAGGGGCAGGATGTCTTTGAGCTCCGTAGGACCCTCTATAACCCATAGATGAAAAGGCTCTGCTTTCACAACAAGATTATCTTCGTAACCCAGCTTCTCTTGAATAGTTTTAATATTCTCTTTCGGAAAACCTGGAACAATTCTATCAACCAAGGTGTTATAGAACACAACACTATGTTCAAGCCACTGCGCAAATTTTTTTGACAAAGACCAAAGCTCAATGTACCTAAGAACGCATTCTTTGAGTTTATCTCCATTTTTTTCAATCAGTTCACAGGGAAGGATGTTTAGTTCATTAGGTGGATGTTCATTAAAACTGATAAAATGATGGTACAACAAGGCGGTAAGTTTTCCTGGAAAAGTTTTGGGTAGGGATGTGCTACTATGATCATTTTCATCGAAAATAATTCCGGCTTCGGTAGTATTGGAAATGATAAACTCTAAATGAGGGTTTTCTCCTAGTTCTAAAAATGCCTTATAATTCTCAAAAGGATTTAGAACTCCTGACGCAGAGGTGATAAGCCTAGTGGTTTGGATTTTAGAGCCTTTTTCTAGGCCTTCCAGCAATACATGGTAAAGACCATCTTGCTCATTTATCCATTCCCCCATTCCTTTTTGTAGGGGTTGAATAATCTGAATATTCCCATTGAAATTAGTTTTCTCGTTAAGAATGTCTATCATCCAATCTACAAATCCTCTCAAAAAATTACCCTCACCAAATTGAATAATCCGAATAGGCCGTTCTGGTGTCAGGGACACCGTTTTTCTATTTAGTTTTTTCATGTTAAGAAGGAATCAAAATCCGAAGTAGTCTTTGGCATTATGGTAGCAAATATCTGATACAATTTTCCCTAACCACTTTTCATCTGCGGGCAGCTCACCATTTTCGACATCGGTTCCTAAAAGATTGCATAAGATTCTTCGGAAGTATTCATGCCTTGGGAAAGATAAGAAGCTTCTGGAATCAGTTAACATACCAACAAAACAACTCAATAGACCTAGATTAGAAAGGCTATTTAATTGCTTTTCCATACCGTCTTTTTGATCTAAGAACCACCATGCCGAACCAAATTGCATTTTTCCTTTAACGCTTCCATCGTTAAAATTTCCTATCATACTGGCAAAAACTTCATTATCTGATGGATTCAGATTGTAAATTATGGTCTTGGTCAACTGGTCAGTATTGTCCAAAAGGTTTAAGAAATTGGCTAGGGATTTTGCCTGTTGAAAATCACCAATGCTATCAAATCCTGTATCAGGTCCAAGTTTGGACAGCATTCTCTGGTTAGTATTTCGGAGGGCACCCAAATGAAACTGCTGCACCCATCCAACTTCGTGATATTTTCTGCCAAGATGAACCAAGGTTTCAAACTTGAAGTAAGCTATCTCTTTATGAGATAAACGTTTACCATTAAAAACACGTTCAAAGAGTAGGGGAGCATCAAAATCCCCTAAATCAAAGTTGTGAAACTGTTCCAATCCATGATCTGCGCTTTTGCAGCCTAGTTCATTAAAAAATAGAATACGCTGGTATAAAGCTTGAATCAAATCTGAATATGTTTTTATCTCATAATCAACACATTCACCTAGTTGGGTTAGATAATTAATGTACTCCTGTGGGTCTTCGACAACATATGCCTTATCTGGCCTAAAAGAGGGCAGTAACTTAAGATTTTGTTCATCTCTTTGAAATTTTGCATGATGTCTTAAATCATCTATAGGATCATCAGTGGTGGCCACAACGGTCACATTCATTTTTTCTAATAGTCCTTTTGTCCAAAAACTCTCCTCCTGCAGAAGTGCTCCAGTCAAGTCATAGATATGGTTTGCACTAGTTGGATCAAGAAGTTCAGAAACACCAAAATATCTTTGTAATTCCATATGTGTCCAATGGAATAGTGGGTTTCTTAGCGTGTACGGAACAGTTTCTGCCCATTTGATGAACTTTTCCTGATCTGAAGCGCTGCCAGTAATATATTTCTCATCAACGCCTAACGTACGCATTGCACGCCACTTATAGTGATCACCTTTTAACCATACTTGCGTACAGTTGGCATATTGATGGTTTTGCGCAATTTCTGATGCAGGTAGATGATTGTGATAGTCAATAATGGGCAAGGGTTTCGCAAAATCATAATAGAGCGTTTTGGCAAAAT
Organism: Bacteroidota bacterium; assembly: GCA_039191905.1. Classification (GTDB taxonomy): domain Bacteria; phylum Bacteroidota; class Bacteroidia; order Flavobacteriales; family Flavobacteriaceae; genus Flagellimonas. Next base: position 81,860 of record JBCCXJ010000002.1, read on the forward strand.
CATTCTGAAGTAGAAAATCTTCATCCATGAATTTAGAGTGTGATTTGTGCAATCGATTGTACTTAGTATTCCTAATGGATAAAGCCATGTGATGCTATTAAATTGGGGGATTTATAAACTATTTTTTAAAGATGAGGCTCTAATAATCAACTCTGGCTGCAGAACCGTCTTTTTGGGAATGATTTTCTTTTTTTCGGAATCAAGGGCATTAAAGAAAAGATTGGCAGCCGTATGTCCCATTTCTATGGGAAACTGATTCACTGAAGTCAATGGAGGATCTGTGAAAGATGTAAAGGGTTCATTCAAAAAACCAACCAAAGCCACATCTCCCGGTATTTTGAGTCCGTTCTCCTTTAATACTTGCATTGCTCCCATGGCTGCATAGTCACTAGCAGAGAATATGGCATCAAAATTTTCCTTATTTCTTAACAAATTTTCTGCATGTGAACGACCGTCTTCCAACTGTAAGTTACCGCTAAAAATCAAGGCTTCGTCTCGTTCAATACCATGGTCTTCCAATGCATTCACATATCCGCGATAACGTTCCTTATAAATGTCTATTTTTCGCTCTGTAGTGAAATGCGCAATTCTAGTACATCCTTGTTCAATCAAGTGCGAAGTGGCTAAATAAGCACCCTGATAATCATCAATTACAACCTGACTGGTTTGCAAATGAGGTGTAGTTCTATCAAACAAAACCAATGGAAGTCCTCGTTCCAAAACCTGTTCGTAATGGTCAAACTGTTGCGTATTTTTACCAATAGATGCAATAATTCCATCCACTCTTGCATTTAAAAAAGCCTTAACGGCATTTTCTTCGTTATCGAATACCTCATTTGATTGGCTGACTATTACGCGATAGTCCAAGGAATTAGCGACCTCCTCAACACCTCTGATTATGGATGAGAAAAAGGCACGATTTATAGTAGGCACCAACATTCCAATGAGCTGTGTGCGCCCACTGCGTAAAGCTGATGCGATTTGGTTGGGTTCATAATTAAGCTCTCGAGCTGTCTTCATAACGGCTTTACGAGTACTATCGCTAATTCTGGGATTCCCATTAAGAGCTCTGGATACCGTAGACGCGGTCACGTTCAACTTTTGAGCAATATCATGTATGGTGGTTTTTTTTATGTTTTCCATTTTGTAGAAATAAACTTTTTACAAAAGTACTTCGCTATAAAACGATAAAATATGTAATCGATTGCGCAATTTATAGATTAATTAGCCTATTTAAAAATATTAATAAAAGTTTTTTAAATGTAAGAAAAAGCGGCTATTTATTTGTATTTACTCATTTTTTCAATCTAATATTTGTGAATTTAATATTTCTTTATTATTTATGCAATCGATTGCGCAAACAAACTAACTGAAATTGATTATCAAATAATGAAGACGCTAACAATCAAAAAAACAATTGTCCCAATCTTGTTTTTATGCCTTGGTTTTGTCCTTTCTTGGGGCAATAGACCTATGAATTCTTCCCACTATAATGCATTTCAATCTTTTGGTGGTGTAAGTGGACGTGTTTTAGGGGAGGCAGGAGAGCCACTCCCTGGGGCTTCAATTGTAATTCGCGAATTGTCCATTGGAACCAGTAGTTCGTTGGAAGGATTTTTTAATTTACCACGAGTTCCTTATGGGTCTCACGACATTGAGATTTCCTACATAGGTTTTGAACCCTATAAAACTACAATTAAAGTTGATTCTTCTTCTCTTTCCTTAGGAGATATTGTTTTGCAGCCATCGGTGAATACCCTGGGGGAGGTAATTATAACGGGAAGTTTGGAAGGGCAGCAACGCGCTTTCAACCAACAAAAAAATGCAGATAACATTAAAACTATTGTTTCGGCGGATTTGATAGGGCGCTTCCCAGATATTAATGTTGGGGAAGCTATGCAACGTGTTTCTGGTGTCACTATTGAAAGAGATAACGGTGAAGGTAGTATCGTGAAAATTAGGGGAACCCCTCAAAATTTTACTACAGTATCTATAAATGGTGAGCAAATTCCAACCACAGATGAAGGTGGTGGACGTACCGAAGGTCTTGCACTTATTAGTGCCGACCAATTGGCCTCCATGGAAGTCAGTAAGGCAATTACACCAGATATGGATGGTGATGCTGTGGGAGGTGCTATCAATCTTATCACGCCTACAGCTGCATCTTCAAAAGGAAGAATAAAGGGATCCATAGGTGGAGGCTACAATGACCTTTTTCAAAGAGGAAGTCAAATTGTAAGATTAAAATATGACCGAAGATTTGCTGACAATAAATTTGGAATACTCTTTGGGGGAAGCTATTACAACACGGTAAATGGCGAGGAGCGCTTCGAAGCCACTTATCGAAACCGTCAAATAGGAAGCGACGACGACCCAAATTCGTTTCGGGCCAACGTAGTGGATGATTATCGGTTACGGCCATTATTGAATGAAAGGACTCGTATTGGGGTCAATGCGACATTTGACTATCGTTTTAACGACAACTCTCAAGTAATTTTTAAAGCGATATACAATAAACTTGAAGATGAATCTCTAAGAAGAAGGATTCGTTTTCGTCCCAGAAACAATTACAATGACCCTTTGAATCCCAATATTGCTGGTCCCGATAATGACGTTAGGGTACGTCGCGATATCAATGATCGGGTAATTGATAGGGAAAACATCACCATAACATTTGATGGTAAGCATCCGCTTGGAACTTTTGGCCAGATTGATTACGGAATCAACTACACGCGTTCAGAAAGGGTTTTACGAAGCGATCGCTTTGTTTTTAGAGAACGTGATTTAACCCTAGAACTGACCAGAGATGGTGATTTCACCTTATTCTCTTCTCCAGATTTTGATTTTGAGGACTATGCAGCTTATGATTTCAATTCCTTTCAACAGGACAAGCCCATATTGAATCGAGGTGATAACACGGTAGCTAAAATAAACCTAACAGTTCCTTTCAATCTTGGAAAAAATGCTGGAGAATTCAAAACAGGAGGAAAATATAGAGACTTGGACAATATGCGAAGGAGGAACACCATAGAATATAATGTATTCAACGGCCCTTATAATCTAACGCAGGTCTTCGACAATAATGAAAGTTCCATTTTCGATGGTCGCTACCAAATGGGACGATTTCCAGACCCGCAACGAGCAATGCAACACTTCTTAGATAACCAAGCGGCCTATGAAATTGATGAAAACGCTTCTCGAATTAATAGTGAAAGCTTCTTTTTTGATGCAGGTGAAGACGTTTATGCTGCTTACTTTCAAGGAAAAGTACAGTTTAAAAAATTCAGAATTCTGGCAGGGTTTCGATATGAGAAGACCGATGTGAACTATGATGCATTACGGCTGGAAATAGAACCCCCGGCACAAGATGGAGCGCCTGCCGTTCCAATTTCATCTGAACCAGTTTCTGGAAGTAATTCCTACGATTTCTTTTTACCTATGGTCCATCTGCGGTACGAACTTAATGATCGCACAAACCTTAGGTTTGCCTACACACAGTCCTATGCAAGGCCAGAACTTCAAGATTTAGTCCCATCACAAAACATCAACTTTGCTGACCAATTGTTGACCACTGGGAATCCAGAACTACTGCCAGCAAATGCAGACAATCTTGATCTGCTTTTTGAATCCTATTTAAAAGGAGCTGGGGTTATTTCTGGAGGAGTTTTCTACAAGCGTATAGAGAATTTTATTTTTGATCAGATTTCCAATGTCGATTTCAATAATGATGTTTTTCTCCAAACCGAACCGATTAATGGAGATGAGGCCGAACTGTTGGGAGTAGAATTGAACTTTACTAAAAAACTTGACTTTTTACCCGGATTTCTTTCGGGTCTAGGCGTCTTTTTAAACTACACATGGGTTGATTCCAATAGCAGCTTTGAGTTTTTTGATGAGGATTCAGGTGAAACGCTTGTTAGGGAGGATGTTTCCTTTGTAGGGCAGGCCGACAATACGTGGAATGCTGCGCTTTCCTATGATTTAGGTGGATTCAGCGCTCGGGCCTCCTTGAACTACAATGGTCGTTCCCTTTTGAGTTTTTCCGATGACCCGGAACAGGACTTTTTCTTGGAAGAGCGCTATCAGTTGGATGTAAATGCATCCCAAAAGATTTCTGACAACTTAACGGTATTTGTTGAGTTCGTAAATCTAACCAACGAGCCGAACTTAGAATTTCAGTCTGTTCGAAGTCAAGTCACCAATTATGAAATTTATGATTGGTCCGCCAGGTTTGGTCTAAATTTTAAATTCTAAAAAGATGAGAATAAAAGATACATTCAGAAATTTTGGAATCGGAATCGTTTCGCTTCTTTTGGTATTTTCTTGTAATGATGACGACAATGGCTTTGAACCACCGACTTTTGATTCACCTGAAATAGAACTTTCCCTTGAAAGTGGTTCATTCCGTATTGGTCAGACCATTAGGGTGACAGCAGAGTTTGAGGCATCTGCCTTGTTTAGGGAATTAGTTGTGCAAAGGGGTAGCGCTGTAATTCAAAGAGTTAGCTATCCAGAAAGAACGGAAGGAGAAGATACCTATTCTTTGGATTTCCTTATTACCGATGACCTTTTGGGAACCACCCAAACGTTTACATTTACCATTACCGATTCCTTGGGAGAATCCGATAGTGCAACCTTTACAGCAACGGTTTCAGAGGTAGAACCAGCTTTTACTTTTGAAGATGTGGAAATCAATGGAACCACCTTTAGACAGGTTACTGGAAGAATCAATTTTGACGAAACATTCGATAAAGACAACCTTTGGTTGCTTAATGGTGAAGTTGAAGTTGATGATATCACCACCTTGACCATAGAAGAAGGAACAACCATATATGCTTTGGATGAGAATACAGAGCTTAATGTTCTTATTGGAGGGACATTGCTTGCTGAAGGGACTTTGGAAGAACCCATCGTGTTCACTTCCATCAATGCAGCACCTGACCAACCGGATGACCCTGACAATGGGGATTGGATTGGAGTAGTTTTGCGGGGTGATGATACACCAGAAGGCAATTCTGGGATTTTAAGATATGTGCGTATTGAAAATGGTGGAAATGGAGACGAGGCGCTCCAACTTCGACAGGTAGGAGGTTCTACCGTAATCGACTTTGTACAAGTCCACAATACGGATGATACCGGAATCCGTATGCGTGGTGGTTATGTCAACCTAAAGCATGTTTTGGTAACCAAACCCGATGATAACGGTATTAGATACAGTGATGGATGGGAAGGGAATGGTCAATTTTGGGTCATATTGACCGATGTTGACGATAGTGAAGGTCTTCTGGGAAGAGACACCGATGAATCCCCTAGAACTTCCGACGCTATTATGTCCAATGTTACTGTCGTCGGTCCATTTCTTGTGGGCGATGGTGCGGGTGACACGGACGGGGTTCAGGTTCGCGATGGAGCCAAAGGGGAATTCCATAACTTTATTGTTACCGGTTTTGACGATTCCTTTCGTAACAGAAGTGACAATGGGGATATGATCATCAAGAATTCTGCGGTCTTTGGTAATGGTCAGGATGGAGATGATGATGGACTCCATAGCAGTGTAAGGGATGATTTCCGCGATGCTGCGAATAATAATTCAGAAGATGAAGTCGCCTTAACGGATAACTTTATAGGCATCTCTACCCTTAATCCATCTGATGCTTCGATGTTAGGCAGCTTTTTTGATGCTGTAAATTTTGTGGGTGCTGTTTCATCAGATGATGATTGGACCTTGGGTTGGGCCCTAAATTTTGACGGTACCCCAAGAGAATAAGAATATGTTTGAGTTGGTTTAGTTTTAATTTCAAGGAATTGTAAATGAATAGATCAGAATTCATTAAAACGATTTCATCGGCAACCCTGGCAACAGGGTTGCCTTTTCCAATCTGGGGTTTGAAATCGAATGAGTTGTCCTTAATGGCCGGGGACGAAGACTTTATAATAAAGGATATCGACACTTTCCTGCTTCGAAAAGCCCTTTTTGTTTCCGTTGAACTTAATAATGGAATTAAGGGATGGGCAGAAGCCATGCCCAATGACAAAAGAAGTTCACGCACCTTAATAGAAAAAACCTTAAAAAACTACTTTGAAGGGACGAATATCTTTAACATAGAAAAGACCTGGGACTATTGTATTAAATCTGAATATGATTTGGGTCCCGGAGGGTTGCTCACGTATTCACTGTCCGGCATAGATTGTGCCATTTATGACGCCATGGGGAAAGCCACGGGAAAACCTGTTTACGAACTTCTGGGAGGTAAACTCAGGGATTCTGTAGAGATTTATGCCAGTTTCACACGCGATGTCTATCCCACCCCAGACCAGGCTGCTGCCAAAGCTAAAGCATTGGTTGAAGAAGGATTTAAAACCCTAAAATTTCGGATGCGATGGGGACTCGAAAATCAAGACCCACCCAATGACAACACAGTTGACTTTGCCAAGGCACTTCGCAAAGCTGTTGGTCCCGGTGTTCAATTGGCCATGGATGCAAACATGGGGCATACCCAACAAAGAGCGATTGCCTTGGGCAAAGAACTAGAGGAATTCAATTTGGCGTGGTGGGAGGAACCTACTGCGCCCTATGATTACAAAGCCATCAAAGCAATAGTGGATAACGTGAATATCCCTATCGTGTTTGGGGAGCATGCTTATACTGTAGAACAGGTTCAACATTTGCTAACCTATGGCGGCTCATGGGCCGTAAACCCTGACCTTTTAAAATGTGGTGGCTTTACAGGAGGCAAACGCATCGCAGGGTATATCGCTGAAAAAGGGGTGAAACTGGTAGCCCATAATTCTAGGCCTTCCCTAAGCACGGTTTGCATGTTACATTGGGTATGCGCAACCAAAATGGCCACACTCCCGCAGGAGTTTGCGCTACGTGAAAAAGCACCAGGGGCTTTCGATTGTTTGACGGGTTTTCCGGAGTTTAAAAATGGTCGTTTATATATTAGTGACAGACCTGGATTGGGCGTGGAGGTGGATGAAGACCAGGTCAGGGCCTACGATAAAAAATATACCAAATGAAAGATGTTGCACTGTTCATCCCGGTAGTCGTTTTTCTTCTAATATCATGCGATAATAAAAGTAAAAACGAATTTAATATTCTTGATTTTGGTGCAATTCCTGATGGGAAGACGCTTAATACGGAAGCCATTCAATCCGCAATCGATGGTGCGTTAAAAACAAAGGGAAAAGTAATAATTCCTAATGGGATTTTTTTAACGGGGGCGTTGACATTAGGTCCGCATATCACTTTGCAAATTGATGAGGGGGCGACACTTTTGGCCAGTCCCAACATGAAGGACTATCCCCAAAAACATTTTATTTCAGCACCTTATGCCGATAGTTTGGTAATTCAAGGTAAGGGAACCATCAATGGAAATGGTACCGCTTTCTTTGATGAGAACTGGGAGTTTACAGAAAGACCTCAGCCTTGGATTGTCATTAGTGATGCCAAAGGAATCTCGGTGACTGGAATATATTTTGAAAATAGTCCGTCACATACGCTAAATTTTAATTTTTGTGATGGTGTTGTTGTGGACAGCATTTCTATAAATAACAACCCCCAAAGTCGCAACACGGATGGAATTGACATTCGAAATACCAGAAACATTACAGTAACTAATTCAGACATCCGAACTGGAGACGATGCCATATGCTTAAAGGTGACTTCCAAAGAACACCTATGGCATGACCCAAAAGGTAACCCAAGACCGAGAACGGTAGAAAATGTTTTGGTTAAGGATTGCTATCTCGAAAGTGATGATTCCGCTCTAAAACTCGGAACAGGAAGTGGTCATTTTACACAAAACATCGTATTTGAAGATATCACGATACGCAAAACCCGTTATGCGATTGCTCTTTTTATGATGGATGGCGGGATTTATCGAGACATTCTCTTTAGGAACATAAATGCAGAAACAGAATCGCGTCATGCACAGGAGTATGGCATTTTTATGGATATCCATCAGCGACAAGAGAATTCTCCTGTAGGTCAAATCGAGAATATTCGCTTTGAGGATTGTTCGATTGTCACTAATGGAATTTTTTATTTATCTGGTCATCCTGAACAGATGCTCGATAATATCCGTATGGAAAACGTAGACATAACTTTCAAAAGCCATTTAGATAATTCTTCATGGGATAAACCAAAAGGGAATAGGAAAATCAAACAATGGGTATCAACTTCCGACTTTGTTCGTGAAAAGGGAAAGTTCATCCTTGCAGATGCCAAGAATGTACAGATGAAAAATGTGAGCTTTAGCAAAGTTCCAAATGATGCTATTGCTTTGTTTTGGAAGCACAATGTTTCCTTGGATACTTTGAATGTCAAAATCATCCCATGATTCATAAACTATTGCTTTTCTTTCTACTTCTTTGGTGTTCGCTGGGGTGTTCCCAAAAGGAATCCTTGGATTTGGATAAATCATATCAGCAAAAAATAGAGGTTTCGCTAAACCGTGCGATACAACATGCCGGGCAAGTTTGTTTAGGTACTTTGGGAAAAGCTAAAGGCGACTATGAAATGATATCCGGCACATGGTCCGAATATGAGCCTGCTTGGCACACGGGTCAGCTAATTCAAGGACTTTTGGAAGCTTACCAAGTGACCCAAAATCAAGATGCGTTGGATTATGCCATAAAAGGAGGGGAGTGGTGGACAAACCTCCAGTTACCTGAGGGACATCTTCTTGCGGGTTACATGAAAGCCATTCATGGCGCAAGCGTTGGAAATTTAATCAATACAACTACCATTACGGATGGAACACCTGGGCTCTTCGACCTAACCAAAGTGACGGGAAACGATAAATATGCTAAAGTAGCCAGCTCAGCTGGGAAATGGATTTTGGACAACCTCTATATTTCGGAGCATCGGTTAAGCTATAATATTGTGGACCCGGAAACCGGAGAAATCTGGAAAGACAAAAGTCCACATGCCCAGCATCAAGGTCATAAAATTACAATCGAACAAGTTGCCCGACCCAATGCCGAAGGGTACTTGTGGAAAGATATGTTTGAATTTACTGGAGAGGAACGTTATAAAAATGCCTTTCTGGAAGTTTGTAATGGACTTGTAGACAATCAAAGTGAAAATGGTTTCTGGATGGATTTTGAACCAAATGACCCAAACACCGGAAAAATCCATGCGCGATTCAATACTTGGAATGCAGAAGCTTTGATTGAGGCATATTCCCTTACCCGGGATCAGAAATACTTGGATGCCGCCCTTAAAACAGGTTATGGATTGGCTTCCATCCAACAAAAAAATGGAGTGATTTTCTACCTAAGCTATACTGATGGGACAGTTGATGACCGCTCACCATGTGGTTCAGGAACTTCCTTCGCTGGGATTCTCTGGCTACGATTATTGAAGTTGGGCCATCCGGATTTTAAGGCGAACATTAAAAAAGCAGTGGACTTCACCTTAAGAAATCAATTTTCGACCCAACACCCTGATGAAAATTTGGCGGGAGGTTATTACGAGATTCGCCAAAAAGCAAAAGACAATGGAAAAATGAAACTCATCTATCGCGACATTGCAACGGCTTTTGGATTACGATTTTTGAGTGATGTGCATCAATGTGAATTTCAGTAGGATATGGGTTCATCAAAAGGCATATCACATTTCTGTTCTAGAGCAAACACTATGATTGGAATCGTTCTGATATTGTTCAATTTGGGATGCAAACCGGAACCTAAGAATGATTTTACTAAAAAAGAGGCCCAACAAATCATCACTGAAGCTTGGTCAACTACCTATCCTAAGGTTTTGGAAGCTATTCAAACTCCGATGTTTCCAGACACCACCGTGACCATAGAAGACACCACAGATTTCAGAGATAACATCAATAAGGCTATCTCCCAGCTCTCGGCGGATGGCGGTGGCACGATAAAAATCAATCCAGGAGTTTACAGGGTAGGGGGGAGTATTTTTTTAGCTTCAAATATTCAATTGCATCTGGAGGAAGGGAGTGAACTTTGGTTTTCACCAAATCCTTCCGATTATTTGCCTGTTGTAAAATCCCGATGGGAGGGGACCTTTCTTATGAATTATTCTCCACTGATTTATGCGATTGATGTTGAAAATATAGCAATTACCGGAAAAGGGGCAATCCATGGGCAGTCCGAAAAAAAATGGCATGAGTGGAAACAAAAACAGGGCGAGGATAAAAAGCGGCTCCGTCAAATGGGTAATGATAAAATCCCTTTGGAAGAACGAGTCTTTGGAGAAGGACAATATCTCCGTCCTTCTGCCATTGAATTTATCAATTGCAAAAACATCCTTTTGGAAGGTTTCAGTATTAAAGGCTCCCCTTTTTGGACCATTCACCCCGTACTTTCTGAAAACATAACCATCCGTTCATTGCATATCGGAGCTGGAACCACCAATGATGACGGCATTGACCCTGAAAGCTGTAAAAATTTACTTGTTGAGGACTGTAAAATACATACCCATGATGATTGCGTGGCATTAAAAGCAGGTCGGGACCAGGACGGATGGCCATATCCCCCCACCGAGAATGTGATTATTCGCGACAACACCTTCATTACAGAGGTAGGCAGCGGATTTTGTATTGGGTCGGAAATGTCCGCTGGGGTGCGCAATATTTTTGTCGAGAACTGTGAAATTCAAAAAAGTGGTAAACACGCTTTTCAGTTTAAAAGTAATCCGGACCGGGGTGGCTTTATCAAAAACATTTTTATCCGAAATATTGATGTTGGGACTGTTAGGTACGGTTTCGAATTCACCACCGATTATAAGGGTTGGCGTGGAAACGAATATTTTTCTAAGTATCAGGATTTCTATTTTCAGGATATTCAAATCAAAGAAGTCACCAATAAGTCCATTGTCATCAAAGGTAGACTCGAGGAACCCATCCGAAGAGTTTATTTTGAAAATTGCTCCGTAAAACAGTCCCCTGAATTGGAGATGATTTCAGAAGCTTCACAAATACGCTTTGAAAATACCAAAATCAACACGAACATTTTGCCTACAAACCATTGATCTATGAAAAGAATAAATCTTGGCATTTTCCTTTTTTCCCTTTTTGGAATACAGTGCATTTGGTCTCAAGAACCATTGCTACAAAACGCATATAATAGACCTTCAACCCTGCTTAATGGAAACTGGAAATATGTTATTGACCCGTACGAAACGGGGTATCGCAACCATAGAAATTGGCTTCCCTTTGACCAAGCAGAATCTACCAAGGCCTCGGCAAAACCCTATTATACCGATAAGGTTATTGAAAACCGCTGGGACCGCATAGAATACGATTTTAATACTTCAGCAGAGATTTTGGTGCCTAGGGATTGGAATAGCCAATTTGAAAAACTGGAATACTACGAGGGCGCCATTTGGTATCGTACTACTTTTGATTACATCATCAAGGAAGGAACAGAAGTGTTTCTGTATTTTGGAGCAGCCAATTATCAGACTGATGTATACCTCAATGGTGAAAAAGTTGGTCAGCATTTGGGAGGATTTGACCCTTTCAATTTTGAGATCTCTGAGAAACTAAAACCCAAGGGGAATTCTTTGGTGGTTCGTGTCGACAATAGAAGGGAAAAGCATCGCGTCCCCAATTATACAACGGATTGGTGGAATTATGGCGGAATTACGCGTGATGTGAAACTCATAGCTGTCCCCAAAACCCATATTCAGGATTACCAGATTCAATTGGACCCCAACAACCCCGACTTGATTAAAGGATATGTCCAAATATCGAATGGAGCACAGCAGAACGTGACCATTGAAATTTCTGAAGCAAAGATTAACCAAACCTTTCAGTTGGACGAAACGGGAAGAGCCGAATTCCAAGTTTCAGCGAAGCGCATCAAAAAGTGGTATCCTAAACGTCCCAAGTTGTATACCGTTGAAATCACTTGTGGTGAAGACACTCTACTGGATGATATTGGCTTCAGAACCATTTCAACCAATGGTTCAGATATCCTATTGAATGGAAAATCCATTTTCCTCAGAGGTATCAGTCTTCATGAGGAAAACCCTATAAAGGTTGGGAGGGTAAATTCTATGGAAGAAGCTCGAATGCTCTTCGGATGGGCTCAAGAACTCAACTGTAATTTTGTACGGTTGGCACACTATCCCCATAATGAACATATGCCTCGTTTAGCGGACAAACTAGGAATCTTACTTTGGGAAGAAATACCTGTGTATTGGGGCATCGATTATGAAAATCCTGAGGCTTTTGCCCAAGCTAAATCACAATTGGAAACATTGGTTCATCGCGACAAAAACAGAGCAAGTGTAATCGTATGGTCTGTGGCCAATGAGACCCCAGAAGTTCCTTCGCGATTACGGTTTTTAAGGGATTTAAAAAAGATTGCTCTTGCCATTGACGACACTCGATTTATTAGTGCTGCCCTCGAAAGAGATGAAAAAAGCACTGCCAAAACCGTTAAGATTCCTGACCCTTTTGCAGAAGATGTAGATATGATTGCATGCAATGAGTACATCGGATGGTATTCTGGATTACCAGAACGATGTTCAGAAGTGACGTGGGAACTACCTGATAACAAACCATTTTTTGTCAGTGAGTTTGGGGGTGGAGCATTGTACAACCATCATGGCGATAAGTTAACGCGATGGACTGAAGAATACCAAGAGTATTTATATGAAGAACAAATCAAAATGCTTCGCAAGATTCCTACCTTGCGAGGTATGACCCCTTGGATTTTGGCTGATTTTCGGTCACCAAGAAGAAATCTGCCCCTAATTCAAGATGGGTGGAATCGAAAAGGGTTAATTTCCAATGGAGGTTTTAAAAAGAAAGCCTTTTATGTTTTAAAGGCCTATTACGGTGAGATGGAGAAAATCTATGAGTATTCAATCAAAGATTAGTTTGAATATTTCATTGTTAAAATAGCATGTTCCAACCCTCGTAGTTCTGCCAACCCTTTTAGTCGTCCAATGCCTGTATATCCAGGGTTAGCTTTCTTATTCAAGTCATCGAGGATTTGATGGCCATGATCTGGTCGCATAGGGACCGGATGTTCTTTTTCCTGCTGCATAGCAATAAGTTCTTGCATGACTTCTACCATGGGTACGTCACCCTTTAGATGCTCTGCTTCATGAAAATTCCCTTCCTCATCCCGCTCTGTTGAACGCAAGTGGATAAAATGAATACGATCTTTAAATTGGCGCACCATGGTAGGTAGGTCATTATCGGCCCTAACACCAAAAGAACCTGTGCAAAAGGTCAAACCGTTATTCGGACTAGGAGTTTGTGATAAAATGCGTTGCACGTCATTGAAAGTGCTCACAATACGAGGCAATCCAAATAGAGGGAAGGGGGGGTCATCGGGATGAATTGCCATTGTGACTCCAATGGTTTCACATATAGGTATTATTTCATCCAGGAAAAGTTTCAAGTGTAAAGTGAGCTTTCCAGAATCTATGTCCGTGTATGCGTCTAATTGTTCCTGAAACTTTGCAATGGTGTATCCCTCTTCACTTCCTGGTAGTCCTGCAATGATGTTTTTGATTAATGCTTCTTGGGTTTCCTTGGAACTATTCTTCAAATAGGCTGCACCTTTATCCAATTCTTCAGAAGTATACTCTTTTTTAGCATTAGGACGCTTTAGGATGTAACAGTCGAACGCTACAAAAGCTGCTTTTTCAAAACGAAGTGCTTTCGCACCGTTTGGAAGTTCGAAGGTAAGGTCGGTACGAGTCCAATCTAGAACAGGCATGAAATTATAACAGACCGTTTGAATACCTTCTTCCGCTAGATGTTTCAGAGAGGTTTTGTAATTGTCTATGTATTTTTTATAGTTGGCACTTCGGGTTTTAATTTCCTCATGAACAGGAATGCTTTCGACCACGGCCCATATCAATCCAGCCGCTTCGATTTCTTCTTTGCGTTTTCGAACTTCTTCCCTTGGCCAAACTTGTCCATTGGGAATATGATGCAAAGCCGTAACCACACCTGTTGCACCAGCCTGTCGAATATCAGCAAGACTAACCGGGTCATTTGGTCCATACCAACGCATGGTTTGTAATAGTTTCTTCATTTCTTCAAGCTCATTTTAAACTCCTGAATAGGCCCCAAATCCGCCATCCACGGAAAGTACCGTACCTGTTACAAATTTGGACGCATCGCTGCTCAAATAATGAATAGCTCCAAAGAGCTCATTCGGCTGCCCAAATCGACTCATTGGCGTATTACAAATAATTTGATTTGCCCTATCCGTATAACTTCCATCGGTATTCGTCAGTAGTTCTTTATTCTGTTTTGTGAGGAAAAAACCAGGAGCCACAGCGTTTACCCGTAATCCCTCCCCATATTTTTTCGCAAACTCGACGGCAAGCCATTTGGTTAGGTTATCAATAGCAGCCTTCGCTGAGGAATACCCCATAACCCTAGTTAATGGTCTCTCGGCAGACATGCTGGAGATATTGATGACACTTCCCTTTTTATCATCTAAGAAAAGTGGCAAAAATGATTTAATTGAGAGATAAGTCCCCACATAATTGAGGTCGATGATTTTTCTGAGGGCTTCAACATCACTATCCAACAAAGACTGGTCTGGTGTTATAACTGCCCCAGCCATATTACCACCAGCAGCGTTGATGAGCACATCCAAGTGGCCAAATTGGGATTTTAAGGTATCCGAAACGCTTTTTAAGCTATCTTCATCGGTCACGTCACAGCTAAAAGCTGTAGCCTTACCACCCCCCTTTACAATTTCATCTACAAAAGCTTGGGCTTCTGACCACTTCCTTCCAAGTATAATAAGATTTGCACCTTGTGCCGCAAGATATTTGGACCATTCTGAACCCAGGACTCCGGTTCCACCGGTTACAAGAATGTTTTTCCCCTTAATATTAAATACGTCTCTCATGCAAAACAGTTAAAGTGAAATTCCTCGTTTCCAAGGTATAAAATCATCTTGTACTAATTGTTGGGCCTTGGTCTTTAGCTTTCCACTGGCGACATCAATGATGTATTCCATTAATTCTTCTCCCATTTGTTGGATTGACTTTTGTCCTGTTATAATAGCACCTGCATCAACATCGATAAGATCGGGCATTCGTTCGGCTAAATTGGTATTGGAAGAAATCTTGATGACTGGCGCAACGGGGTTACCCGTTGGCGTGCCTAGGCCGGTAGTGAATAAAATAATATTGGCCCCAGAACCTGCCAAAGCTGTTGTGCTTTCCACATCGTTACCTGGGGTGCAAAGTAGGTTAAGTCCAGGTTTATTTGCATATTCGGCATAGTCAAGTACATCGGTTATTGGCGAAGTACCACCTTTTTTAGCAGCCCCAGCGCTTTTCATGGCGTCGGTAATTAAACCATCCTTAATATTACCTGGACTGGGATTCATGTCAAACCCAGAGCCTACAGCAACGGCTGCATTGGAATATGCCTCCATCAACCCTGTAAACCTGCGGGCAATGGTATCATTCGTACAACGATTAATAAGTTCTTGTTCCACACCACAGAGTTCAGGAAACTCGGCGAGCATAGCTTTTCCACCTAAGGCCACTACAATATCAGACGTATGCCCTACGGCCGGATTAGCTGAGATTCCAGAGAACCCATCAGAGCCACCACACTCTAGCCCCAGAGTCAATTTTTCTAAAGGAGCTGGCTTGCGTTTTGACTTGTTGGCCTCAGTCAGTCCTTGAAAGGTTAGTCCAATAGCCTTGACTAACAAATCTTCTTCGGTCCCTTCTTTTTGTTGTTCCAGTATATACAGAGGTTTATTAAAATTGGGATTCAGAGCATTCAATCTGTCCTTTAAAATGGAAATTTGGGCGTTTTGGCATCCCAAACTTAAAACGGTGCCTCCAGCAACATTTGGATTATTTAAATAACCAGCAATCAAAGCGCAAAGTGTATCAGAATCCTGCCGGATACCTCCGCATCCTCCTTGATGTGTCAGGAATTTAATACCATCCACTTGTTTAAAAATAGGAGACACTTCAATCTGCTCTTCTTCCAACGCAACCTCTTCTGCAATATTTTCATTTTGATAGTGGGTCACCAACTTCCTTACATAACTTTTGTATTTATTGGGATGCGTAAAACCTAGCTCTTCCAGGAAGGCATCCTTCATAACAGCTACGTTTCGGTTTTCGCAAAAGACCAAGGGAATCACAATCCAATAATTAGCGGTTCCCACTTGGCCATCAGAACGATGATACCCCAAGAATGTGCGTTTGACAAATTTTGAAGTATCAGGTGTTTTCCATTCTATATGGGGAAGTCGTTTGCCAAGAATATCTGTCTTGTGGAACGTGTTGGCTGTAGTCAATACTTCACCTTTCCCTATAAAACGGCCGGCCTGTCCTACCACTGCACCATACATTAGTATAGCGTCTCCCTTGTTTAAATCAATAGAAGCAAATTTGTGTTTGGCCTTTACGGATTGTTTTACATGAAGGGTACGGTCTTCCAAACGTATCGCTTCGCCATTATGCAGATTATCCAGAGCCACAAGTACATTGTCCAATGGATGAATTTTCAGGATTTTTCGTTCCATTTCGAATTAAATTGCTAATATTGTGCAATCGATTGCGCAAATTAACTAAAAATCTTTTACTTTTCTTTAAGTAAACTGAAAATAGTAGGTTTCCAATCGATTTTAATTCTTGATACAAAGACCAAAAAATATAAACAATGAAAAAAGTAGTCACCTTTGGTGAAATTATGTTACGCCTAGCTCCCCCCGGATTTCTTCGTTTTTCCCAGGCTAATTCCTTTGATGTGGTATATGGAGGAGGAGAATCCAACGTGGCGGTTTCTTTGGCCAACTACGGTATTCCAGTAGATTTTGTAACACGATTACCTAAAAATGACCTTGGGGAATGTGCCATGATGGAACTACGGAAACGAGGAGTCAATGTAGAGAACATTATTTGGGGTGGAGAGCGATTAGGCATCTATTTTTTGGAAACAGGTGCTATTGCAAGAGGCAGTAAAGTAGTATATGACCGTGCTCATTCCGCAATGTCACAAATGGAGAAAGGAATGATTGATTGGGAAGCTATTTTTAAAAACACAGACTGGTTTCATTGGACAGGAATAACCCCTGCCATTTCACAAGGTGCGGCCGATGCCTGTTTGGAAGCCGTTGAAGTGGCTAGTCGAATGGGAGTAACCATATCTACCGATTTGAACTATAGAAAAAAACTTTGGAAGTATGGGGTTAAACCTGAAACGATTATGACACCTCTTGTGGAGCATTGTGATATTATTCTAGGGAATGAGGAAGATGCTGAGAAGCATTTTGGCATCCATCCCTCAGGTGTGGATGTGACACAAGGTCATTCGGTAAGCACCAAAGCCTTTGAATCAGTCTGTAAACAAATGATGGATAAGTTTCCAAAGGCAAAAAAGGTCATTACAACCTTGAGGGGTTCCATTAGTGCTTCGCATAATACTTGGGCCGGTGTGCTATATGATGGAAAGACGTTGTATGAATCCGATACGTATCAAATTACCCATATTGTTGACCGTGTTGGGGGAGGGGACTCTTTTATGGGGGGATTGATTTACGGATTGCTTTCCTATGATGGGGATGACCAAAAAGCCTTGGATTTTGCCGTAGCTGCTTCTTGCTTAAAGCATACTATTAAAGGAGATGCAAATCAGGTAACGGTAGAAGAAGTCGAAAAGCTTATGAGTGGTGATGCTTCAGGAAGAGTCTCCAGATAAAACTAAATTGCATATGGATAAAGTTGACCAGCAACGGCTATTGAATTGCATGCATGAAACCGGATTGATTCCCGTTTTTAATCATTCCGATTACAATGTGGCTAAGAAGGTATTGGATGCATGCTATGAGGGGGGAGTGCGTGTGTTTGAGTTTACCAATCGGGGTGAAAATGCGCTGGCTGTTTTTAGTAAGCTAGTTACACATGCTCAACAATATAGTGACCTTTATCTTGGCATTGGGACCATATTCACCACAGAGGATGCGTCTCATTTTTTGGATGAGGGTGCACATTTTTTAGTTTCACCCGCATTGATTTCCGAGATTGCCCATTTTGCCAATCAAAAAGAAGTATTTTGGGTTCCAGGATGTGGCACGGTGACAGAAATGTATCAGGCCTTACAGCTAGGAGCTAAATTGCTCAAAGCATTTCCTGGAAATGTTCTAGGACCAGGGTTTATCAAATCGGTTAAAGCAGTATATCCGGAGGTACCCATTATGCCTACCGGAGGAGTTAAACCCACCGAAGAAAATCTGTCAGCTTGGTATAATGCTGGAGTTCACTGTGTGGGTATGGGAAGTCAACTGTTTAACAAAGAAGTGATTGAGTCGGGCCGTTTTGATGATTTGACCGAATCTGTTTCCAATACCATACAAACCATCAAAAAATTCAAAAAATAGGTTGAAAACTAAACTGCTTTCACTCATAGCCCTGTTCCTTTTGTTTCTTTCCTGCGGCAACAAAAAGGAAACCAAAGTACTACGACTGGCTCATGGACTTGATACCAATCACCCAGTGCATTTGGCTATAGTGGATTTGGGGAAACAGTTAAAAATAGCTTCCAAAGGAAAATTGACCGTAAAGATTTATCCCAGTGGACAACTAGGCGCGGAACGGGAATGCCTGGAGTTGTTACAAATTGGCAGTTTGGATATTACCAAGGTTTCCGGAGCGGTTCTCGAAAACTTCGTCCCGGAATATAAAGTATTGAGTGTTCCCTATCTTTTTCGGGATAAAACCCATTCCCATGCCGTTTATGATTCATCTGTGGGCCGTCAATTTTTGGAAAAAGGGGAGAATTACAAACTTCGTGGACTCTGTTTCTATGACGCTGGAAGCCGCAGTTTCTATACTAAGAACAAGCCTATAGAAACACCTGAGGATTTGAAAGGAATGAAAATCAGGGTGCAAAAAAGCAATATGGCGGTCAGCATGGTACAGCAATTGGGAGGTTCCCCAACCCCAATTTCTTGGGGTGAACTGTACACTGCCCTGCAGCAAGGTGTGGTGGATGGTGCTGAAAATAACCTGCCAAGTTTCCATACTTCTAAGCATTATGAGGTATGCAACTACTATAGTTTTGATGAACATACTGCGGTGCCCGATGTATTGTTGGTTGGTATGGAGACGTGGAATAGACTGAGTGAAAATGAACGGGGATGGCTTCAGCAGGCGGCAGATGCCTCAAGCATTTATCAGCGGGAATTATGGGCGGAAGCGGAAGCAGAAGCACTAAAAGTAATAACGGAGGCCGGAGTGAAAATCAACTATCCTAACAAAGTATTATTTGCAGCCAAAACAAGGGAATTTGACCAGCTTTTTCAACCTGGCTCTGAGGCTTTCCGGTTGATGCAGTCCATAAAAAAAATGCACTAATGAGAAAACGGGTAAATGCCATTCTGGAAAAAATGCTACTAGTCATTATGAGCCTTATGCTAATTTCCGTGATATGGCAGGTGGCATCCCGTTATGTATTAGGGAGTCCCAGCACATTAACCGATGAAATCGCCAGTTTCTCCCTGATATGGTTAGGATT
Source organism: Bacteroidota bacterium (assembly GCA_039191905.1). Taxonomy (GTDB): domain Bacteria; phylum Bacteroidota; class Bacteroidia; order Flavobacteriales; family Flavobacteriaceae; genus Flagellimonas. The sequence goes on from JBCCXJ010000002.1 coordinate 101,359, forward strand.
GTACGGTGCTGCTTATGCAACTGGAAAAGAATTGCATTTGGCCATAGACTTGGTTCCGATTTCAACAATCCGTAAAGCACCTATTTTGTTTTCAGGTTTGGTAGCCTTTGCCATCATTGTTTTTGCGTTATGTGTTATGGTGATAGGCGGTACCAATTTATGTTTACTCACATTTAAACTCCACCAAAAATCTGCTGCTTTGGAAATTCCCTTGGGTTGGATTTATAGCGCAGTTCCTATTTCTGGACTTTTTATCACTTATTTCAGTTTGGACACCTTTTTAAAACAACGCAACAATTATTTAAAAAACTAAAGTGGACTATTCGGAAGCATTTATATTGGTAATTAGCTTTGTTGTCTTAATGGGGGTTCGGGTTCCTATTGCTTATAGCATCGGACTCTCTGCTTTGCTGACCTTGGTGGTTTCCATGCCGAGTTTTCCTGCTATGACCACACTTGCACAGCGCATGGCCACCTCATTAGATAGTTTTGCTCTTTTGGCCATTCCGTTTTTTATTCTCGCTGGCCAAGTGATGAACCAAGGTGGCATTGCCCGAAGGTTGATTGATTTTGCCAAAGCGATTGTAGGTCCTCTTCCGGGAGGGTTGGCCTTTGTAAATGTAATAGCCTGTATGCTTTTTGGGGCTATTTCAGGTTCTGCGGTTGCTGCAGCTTCGGCCATAGGAGGATTTATGAATCCTATGATGGAAAAAGAGGGATACGATAAATCATTTAGCGCTGCTGTGAACATCACAAGTGCGACTACAGGTCTCATTATTCCGCCCAGTAATATTTTGATTATTTATTCACTTGCAAGTGGCGGGGTCAGTATTGCTGCGCTGTTTTTAGCCGGTTATGTTCCGGGTATATTGATTGGATTGGCATTAATGTTGGTGGCGGGAGTCTATGCCTGGGTTAAAAAATATCCAACTGCAAAATCTGTAGGTATTAGAATATTTCTAAAACGATTTCTGGATGCACTTCCAAGTTTATTGCTTTTGGTCGTAGTGATAGGAGGGATCGTTGCTGGAGTTTTTACAGCCACTGAAGCTTCCGCCGTAGCTGTAGTTTATACATTTATACTCGCCTTTGCTTACAAAGAAATTGAACTAAAGGATGTTTCCTCCATTCTTTTGGAAACCACAAAAACCACCGCCATTGTTATGCTTTTGATTGCCACGTCGGTGGCCATGAGTTGGGTGATGAGTTATGAAAGTATTCCCCAAGAAATTAGTGCTGGACTGTTAAGCATAAGCAGTAATCCCATCATCATTTTAATAATCATCAATTTGATTTTACTCTTTGTAGGCATCTTCATGGATATGACCCCGGCAGTATTGATTTTTACACCAATTTTTCTGCCCATTGTTACCCAAATGGGCATTGACCCCATCCATTTCGGAATCATTATGATATTGAATCTCTGTATTGGACTTTGTACACCACCAGTGGGTTCAGTACTGTTCGTCGGCTGCGGGGTAGCCAACCTCAAAATTCAGCAAGTGGTGCGTCCCTTACTTCCTATGTTTATTGTAATGCTGGTTGTCTTACTTATAATTACCTACGTACCGAAACTTAGCCTTTGGGTACCTGAATGGTTTGGATTTTGATACTATTACCTTTATGTAAGGTAGAATTTCAGATTTTTACAATACTGGAATTTCACTTGAATCCAGTCTCCAGAACAGACTCTTTATTGGAACGAGAAAATTAAAAATAAGATAGGGGAGTAGTATTTTGTTTTTGTTCTTTTTAACACATCACAACACCTATTTTCATGGATTTTACAAATTCAATTGAAGGATTGTCTAAACTCTGATGGTGTGAGGTTAGTTTTTGACTTGAAGAACTTGCTAAATGATTGGGAATATTCAAAACCTAACTGGAACGCAATTTCACTGATACTACATTCGCGTACGGCCAATTTTTCCTTAGCCTTTTCAACAAGTTTGTCTTGTATATGTTCCTGAGTGCTCTTTCCTGTCAATGCTTTTAATAAACCGCTCAGGTAATTGGGTGAAATATTCAAGGAACTAGAGATATCAAGAACCGAAGGTATATTCTTAGTGGTCATGTTATCTGTATCGAAATGATTGTTCAATATTTTTTCCAAACGTGTAAGAATCTCATGGTTTTCCTTTTCCCGTGTAATGAATTGGCGGTGGTAGAACCTGTTGGCATAGTTCAACAAAGTTTCAATACGTGAAATGATGACCGATTTACTAAACTTATCAATAGTGCTGCAGCATTCTTCGCAAATGCCTTTGAGGACACCAAGGATGGTTTCTTCCTCTTTTGCGGAGAGATGGAGCGCCTCATTAACAGAATATCCAAAATATTCAAATTTATGGATAAGGGCCGCAAGAGGGGTATTCCAAAAAAGGTCTGGATGAATTAGTAAAAGCCATCCTGAATGGGTAAGATTTTTTGTTCCCCGAATAGAGTACACCTGATTGGGAGCAATGAAGAACATAGTTCCTTTATCAAAATCATATTCCCGCTGACCGTATACGAACGTTCCGCTCACATTTGTTTTCAATGCTATGGAATAAAAGTCCTGGATAATATATTCTGGCTCGTCATCCTTCAACTTTGTAATTTCTTCAATTCGGAAAACGCTGATTAAGGGGTGTGATGGTCCAGAGAGTCCTCGGAACTCATGGTATTGACTAATTGTTTTTATTCTATAGGGCTTCATATAACCTATTGCTCTTTATTATATAGTTCAGCAAACTCTTGGGCAAAGTCGGTCATTTTAACCTTGCCAAAGGTCTTAGGCTTCTGCAAGTTATAATCTTCGTACAACAATCCATTTCGGATTGCGGCATACATTTCTACCATTTCTTCGGCAATTGCTGGTTGCATCCCAACACCCGTAAGACTTTGCAATAATTGGTCGTCTGTAATCATTACCCACTTAAGGTCAGGATTTCCAATTGCAACGCCCAATGTACTGGCTAATTCACTATAAGTCAGCTCTTCACTTGCTACGTACCTTACTGTTTTGCCTATTGAAAATGTATTTATTTCCGCTGCTACACAAGATGCGATGTCCAGTGGGGAAACCCAAGCGTTTGTATCGTCTTCATTCAGATTACTGCCTATTATTCCGTGTTCTTTTATGAGTGGTACGAACTGGAAAAGATTATAATAGATTTCAGTAGGCCTAATATGGGTGATAGCAACATCCTCTGGTAAACCGTTTAGGATTCGCTCCACATGGTAGGTTCCCTTCAATATCCCATTACCCTTTTCCAAGTGTGCGCCTATGCTGCTTAGATTTACCACTCGTTTTACACTGCTGGCTTGGATGGCTTTTGCAAAACTTTTTCCAAGTTCTTTGAAGTAATCCAACAAATCGAGGTCTTGGTCAAAATAATTGGCAGGAGGAGTCAAGGTATATACTACGTCTGCACTTTCAAAACTAGAGGCCAAAAAGTCAGTATCCTGCAATTTACCTATCGCTGGAGAGGCACCAATTTCTAAGATTTCATTTACTCTGTCCGGATTGCTGCTGATGACCGTTACCGTATGCCCTTCTTTGACTAAAATTTGCGTCAAGGGTGTCCCGATGCGACCCAAAGATCCTGTAAGTGTAATTTTCATGCTGCTACTTTTTGATACGTACAAAGATCAGATTAGGGAATCAGTTCCATGTGCCGTAATATACCTTGTTTGTATTCGAATATTGGTTTTTTCAATCCTGCTGCTAAGAAAATACATTCTAAAACTCTAGCGTAAATTCTAAGCTTTTGTGGTAAACCGATGCGATGTTTCAGAAATTTTCCTTTTGAGAATGTAGTATGATATCAAAGGTTTTAAACAAATACTAAAAGATGGGCGTTTAATGGCACCGGTGTACATGACATATTAAACTATACAATTAGCTTTTTAAAAATTTTATTAAATTACTGATAATCAAAATTTTTCATAAAATTCAATAGTGCTGAAAAAAATATGTAGTAGATTCAAAATCTAAAATGTCAATTTAAAACGAACACTTTTCCAAATGTTCAAAAAAAGGATGTTAACTTGAAAATAATATAATAGGTAATTCAGAATCTACAATTCTCTAGTGTATAGCACAAAATTAATTTTGACCATCAAGTCAATAGTAAAGAAACTTGACATTTTAAAGTTCGGAGAGTTTGAATCATCAGTAGTACACAATCGGATACTGGGTATCAAAAATGGACTATATCTTCTAGGGTCTTTATTCCTTGTTTCGTGTTATGCAAATGCATTCAATCCCATCCAAGAATTAAAAAGTTTCGAAATTATTGAAAAAGATTCGGCTTACTATCCTATTGAACTTATCTATAGTTTTCGAGATTCAACACAAAAAATGAGTTTCTCAGAAATTACCAAAACTCATTTTACGAACGAACTAACCAACCCAAAAAATGGAAAGGGGTTTTATTGGTATAAGTTCTTGGTTACTCCAAAAATTAAAGCAAAAAATATGCTTGTATCGTCTTTTGAAAGTGACCGCTCTGACTTATACGTACCCTATAAAAGCGGTTATAAAAAATACTCTAAAGGATTCTTGGAAAGGCTTTCAGAACCCATTTTAGATAAAAAATATCAAGCTGCTATCTTTTTCTTCCCAACCGATTCCATTGATTTTTCAAAACCATTTTATATGGTGAAGAAAACCATATCACACTTTGGCATAAATAGCAGGACAAGAGCTCCGGAATTTGGTTTAACGGACAAAGAAAGTATTGCGAAAGTTTTGGGCATTTATACTTCTCCCAACATTAAATTGTCCTTTTACATGGGGATTCTACTAATTTCGAGTATTTTGTTTTTAGTTGGTTTCCTCGTTACAGCGGATAAAAGCTTTCTCACCTATTGCCTTTACCTAATTTTTACTTTTGCAATATTCGCTATAGATCTCCCCGCAGGATTTAATTTTATCAATAAGCTAAATCCTATACTTTATCATTTTGTAAAAAAGGCTTCAACGATACTGGCCTCAGCGACCTATTTATATTTTGCAATCAACCTGTTGGGGGTAAAAAAAACTATGCCCTTTTTGTACAAGGTTAGTAGGCTATTCCTACTGTCCATTTTGTGCTTTTTGGCAGTCTTTATAGTAGTGCTCATCATTAATCCTTATAATGAACATACTATTTCGGTTTACCAATGGTTCCGAAATGCATTTGGTGCCATTTCCTTTCTGTTATTCATCATAATTGCAGTCAAAAATGGAAAGAACAAGCTAAACGCCATTGTTCTTTTGGGGAGTTTTTTACTAATCTTAGGTAATATATTAACCATTGTCTTTGACAACATGTATTACTTTTTAAATACTGTTGCCATTGAAACTTTGATTTTTTGGGGACTAATCAGTTTTAAAAACAAAATCAATCAGCAAAAAAGTACCTCATTACAATATGAACTGGAAAGCGAGCGAAAGCTCATGGAAGAGCAACGAAAGTTGGACTTGGCTAAATCCAATTTCTTTGCCAACATTTCTCATGAATTTAGAACTCCCTTGACACTAATAGCAACTCCTATTCAAGAAAAACTAGGGCAAGATGACCTTTCTGATAAAGAACGTAAGGAATATGAGCTTATACTTCGAAATAATAATCGTCTTGCTACTTTGGTCAATCAATTATTGGACTTGTCTAAGTTGGAGTCCGGAAACCTAAGTTTAAAAATTAATAAAATCTCAGCGCGTCAATTTCTGGAAAGCCAAATTGAGCCTTTTAGATACTTGGCTGAAAACAAAGGATTGCGTTTTGAGGTTCATTTTGACATTCTTCAAGAAGCTATTTGGATAGACCCAGAAGCCATCCAGAAAATACTATCCAATCTCTTTACGAATGCCATCAAATACAATCTAGATAATGGAAGCGTTAAGGCCTATTTTACCAGTACATTAGATGAGCTTACCCTAATGGTAAAAAATGCTTCGGAGCCAATGACCAAGGTTCAAAAAGAACAGTTGTTCAATAGATTCTATCAGTTTAATGAGTTTAAGGAAGGGGCCGGGATTGGCTTGGCTTTGGTTAAAGAGTTAGTAGAACTTCACAAGGGGAAGATTATAGTAGAGAACGAGAACGGTTTTGTTTCCTTCAAGGTAATTCTCCCATGCGAAAAATCGAGCTTTAAAGCTTCAGATATATATGATGAAATAGAACTGTCGTCTGTTCCAGGGGCTCTTGAAATGGGCCTTACGTACGAAACGGATGTTATTGACGATGGAATCGAATCACTTGACACCCTACCGCAATTGCTTATTGTGGAGGATAACCATGAGCTTAAGGCTGTTTTACAGGATACCTTCAGGAATGAATATCAAATCACTTTGGCGGCCGATGGCGAAGAAGGAATTCGAAAAGCAATGGAACAAATTCCTGATATCGTTTTATCCGATGTAATGATGCCTAAAAAAAATGGGGTTGAACTTACCAAAGAATTAAAAGAGAACGAACTGACGAGCCACATACCCATCATCTTGTTAACCGCGAAAGCTGGTGATGAGAATGAGTTGGTCGGTGTCGATAGTGGTGCGGACGATTACATTACCAAGCCCTTCAACAACGCTCTCTTAAAATCCAAAATGGCCAATTTGCTAAGTATTCGAAAGAAAATGAGGGCTCGATACAGCCAAGAGGTTATTCTAAAACCTAAGGACATTGCCGTTTCTCCGCCCGATGAGATTCTACTGGAACGTATCCAGTCCGTATTGGATACCAATTTGATAGAGTCTTCCTTTTCAACAGAAGATTTTGCCAAAGAACTTGGCTTTAGCCGTATGCAATTGCATAGAAAGTTAAAGGGCCTTATAGGACTATCTGCAACTGAGTTCATCAGGTCCCAAAGACTAAAATTGGCGGCTCAACTGCTTGAAAAATCCGATGCAAATGTATCTGAGGTATGCTACCAAACTGGTTTCAACAATCTCTCTTATTTCGCTAAATGCTTCAAAGAAGTATACGGCGTAAGCCCATCCAAATACCAAAAAAGCTCTTAAAATCAGCCAATTATATACTTTTTCAAACCGTTTGCACAGCATGTTACATAACTGTTCAAATCTGTTACAGTTCTGGCAAACCTCTCCGTAATTAGACTTTACTTTCGTTTCGATGTTTCATAAAAGAAACGTTCCATGGAAGAAAATGAAACATCGTATAAAGGCATTCTAAAAGCCGTTCCCCGCTTGAAAATTTATCTGAGTATTGACCACTTAATTGAAGGAAAGTATACCCTTCATTTAACGTATAAAGGCAAAATCATTAGAACTCTAAGTTTTAAAAAATAATGTAAAATGACCAAAACAAAACTACTACTGTTTGTACTGTGCTTCATAGGCATCTTTTATAGCGGCAACGCCCAAAAGAAGGAATCGAAAAAAGATTCGGTAGCTGAAAAACAAGACAATTTTATGGATTTAACCTCCAAGACCCTAACCGGAATCTTTGGAGAAAGTTTGGGAGGCGACTCTGGTGGCCTGACCAAGGGCATAGGCTTTTTGGAGCTTCTGGAAAAAACAGGATTCTCAGAACAGGAAAAAGAAGAGTATCGAAAAATATACTTGGCGCAATCCAAAGACCTTACAAAAATGCAAAAGGACTCTTTGGACAGGACGTTTTTCCAAAAAATCATGGAAAAAGAACAAACAAAAAAACAAAAAAATGAAAACCAAGATTAGAATTTTTATATCAATGCTTATTGTAATTGCTTTAGGCATAGGCTGTAGTGCTGAAGATGGCATGGATGGCGCCCAAGGCCCTGCTGGAATGGATGGTCAAAATGGAATAGATGGTGTTGATGGCAATGCCAATGTATTTGCTTCAGAATGGTTGGAGGTTCCCGAGAGCTTTACAAATATTTCCGCAGTTTTGAATGAAACAACTTTTTTGGCGTCAGAAATAACACAAACCGTTATGGATAGCGGTATTATTCTTGTCTATGGAAGGGTCAACGATGAAATAATTCTCCCAATCCCTTTTCAGTTTGAGGATGAGAGTTACTATTTCGCTCTAAATCCAGGCGAATTAATATTAGGTGGAGAAAGTATATCAAATTCACTACAGTTCTTCGCTCTTTTTCAAGATTTGAGATATGTTATTGTGCCTTCCAACAGCACTACCACAGGAAAGAACAGTTCACAATCTATTTTAGAAGACTTTAAGGAGGGTGGTATCGACACCTCGGATTACTATGCCGTAATGGATTATTACGGCCTTTCCTACTAAGCAGTTGGAACCATTTTAAAAAAGCAAAATGATTAAAAAAATATTTGTTGCAACAGTATTATCGTTCATATGCTTCTCATGCGAAGTGGATGACGTTCCAGAGACCGATAACATTCCACCTGGATTTTCCTTTCGAATCAGTGGTGATGGTTTTGAACAAACGTTTACCCAAGACGACAACTTCGAAGATTTTCAGTTAAACCTAAGAGGAAATACAGAATACGATTTTGTTCTTACTGGCAGTGACCAGGGTGGTGTTCGGAGTATTTCATTTCAATTTACAAATGAAAGTATGCAACTCATTTCTACTGTTCCAGCCCCCTGGGAAATAAACGATAATGGCTTTTCTACAACAATTGAGTTTGATGGTGACAGAAACAATCCAACAACAGGAAGTATTCTTGCGGGAACATTTATCACTACGGGGCAGGTATCTCAAGAATTTCAGATAGGTGACGGCTTACTCTTTCAAGTCACGGATTTTGGTGGGTCTGATGGCACTTCTAGAAATTCTACCTCTGCAGACTTGACCATATTAATCGGTGAGCACACCACCGAAATAATAACACGATAAAACAACAATTGAAATGAAGCGATTTTATATACTTTTTGTTTTGGCAATTATCTGTTTTGGATGCAATAATGATGATAACGGTGGAACACCACCGGTGACAGAAAACCTACCACCCTCAGAATTTGACCTATTGACCGTTGGAGATTCCAGTACAGGTGTTGATGTGCTTCCTGAACTGACTTGGGAAGTAGCGACAGACCCTGAAGAAGATACCGTTACCTATAGCTTGTTTCTTAGCACGGATACCGACCCTCAAACGGTAATTGGCAATCGGATTTCATCTACTTCTTTCACAATTACCGAAAGATTGGAGTTAACTACCACATATTATTGGAAAGTCAGGGCAACAGATGATAATGGTAATAGCGCGGATTCGGAAACTTTTAGTTTTACAACACGTAATCTCAACAGCAGGGCATTGACATTAAATGCCGATTTTCCACCGCGAGTAGAATTTACTACCTCGGTTTTTCAAGATAAGATTTGGATTATTGGAGGACGGGTGCGTGATGGTGACGTAATAGAAAATCGAAATGACATATGGTCAAGCGAAGATGGTATTACGTGGACCCTCGAAGTAGAAGAAGCTCCGTTTACTCCTCGAAATGGCTTAAAAAGTGTGGTTTTTCAGGATAAAATTTGGGTCGTTGGCGGTTTTGATATCACTACCCAGAACGACATTTGGTCCAGTGAAAACGGGATTGATTGGACCTTGGAAATAGAAGAGGCCAATTTCCCCGGTCTTACTGCCCATGAGTTGATAGTGTTTAATGATAGACTTTGGATAATCGGAGGAAACAGCGAATTTATGTTACAGAACACCATTTGGTCCAGTACGGACGGAATCAATTGGTCTGAAGAAGTAACAGCTCCATTTTCGTTAAGAACTACTGCAGCAACAGTATTCGATGGAAAACTCTGGGTTGTTAGTGGACTCCAAGTAACCAGCACAGATTTAAGTGATGTATGGAGTAGTACCAATGGTGTAGATTGGACTCTCGAAATTGAAAACGCTCCTTTTCTTCCTAAATCTAGACACACGGTAGAATCGTTCTCCAATCATCTTTGGGTTTTGGCAGGGGTGAGCGAAAGCCAGAATCCAGAGGAGGCCGATTTTGTAAGCAATACCGTTTGGGGCTCTATTGATGGTGTAGAGTGGACAATGATTGAAGAAGCCATGCAGTTTCCTGCCCGGCAGTCCCATCAAAGTGTTCGTTTTAATGATGGAATCTTGCTTATAGGCGGTTTTGGTGATGATAACTTTCTGAACGACGTATGGCTTTTGGAGTAATAAACCGATTTAACACCTTAATCAAAATAATTTCATGTTTGGCTTCTTACGTGTCGATGTGAGTAAAAAACAAAAATGATGAAACACAAAATAGTAAAGAAGAAAAGTATACATACGTTTTTCTGTTTAGCTATCCTTTTGCTTTATGGTTGTTCAAGTGATGATGAGACATCACCAATAGAAAATGAAATCGGGAGTGAAATGGAAAGTGAAATGGAAAATGAAATGGAAAGTGAAATTGTACCCCCTGCCGGTACGATTAGCTTTACCATTAACAATTCTGCAATAAATAGGGAAACTATTTTAAACCTTGCGAACGGAGACTTTATTGATGAGGAAGAGGTGCCTGGCCCTATTTCCATTGAGGAGCATCAAGATCATACCTACCTCTTTAGGGGGAACAGCTTGGTCAAACAAGATGGGAATGGTAATCTAGTTTGGGAAAAAACTTATCCAGAAAATAATATCGTCCCCTTTGAAATATTCAATTCTAATGTTGTATTCGAGGGTGAGACTGTCTATTTTTCCTATTCTCGACTAGACACCGTCACTTTTGAACGTACCCATTTCCTTGAATGTATTTCCCTAATTGATGGCGGTACCCTATGGATAAAAAATGTGAACGGTGAGACATTTCCAAGCTTAGTGAACGGGAGGCTATTGACTCTTACCTATCCAAACGGCAACTCACCGGTCAACTTCGCTTACTTGGACAAAGAAACAGGTTCCACGAATTTTGAGAAAACCTATGAAGAACGAATTGACCCCGACAATTTGGCCATAGATGGAGATAACATACTGGTGAGCTCATGGGGAGATAGAGTGTTTGCATTGAATACTATGTTGGATGAAGAATGGACGTTTGGAACAGATGCTGAGAATGTGCGAAGGGGAATAGTTGCACAAAACCAATTGATTTTTCCCTCTAGAGACCGAAACATATATGCCTTGAACAAAGATACTGGTGCTTTAAATTGGCAATCTCTTCTTGAAGGCAGATCATCGCAAGGTTTTCATATTCATAATGAAATGTTATATGTAATTCAAAAAAATGGGGATAAAGTCATCTTATACAAAATAGACAATGAAGATGGGAATATTGAGTCGCGAACAGAGCTTCAAATAGCAAACTCCGAAAATTCAGTCTTGGCGGCTTTTTTTCAAGATTATATGGTTTTGGTCAATCCTATTAATGATGTAAGTACAGCGGTAAGCCTTACCTATTTACCTAATGCGGAACAACTCTGGCAAATTGATAGTGAGCGTGTTGGCACTAGAAATACAGAAATCGAAATACAACTTAATTAAATGTTGAATTCAAAAAATACAAGAAAATGAGTTATACAGCCCACAAGAATATTAAGCGCCAAGCTACCTTGATTATAGGCTTACTGATTGTATGTATTTCCCAGGCTCAGGAAAGTTGTTATACCTATTTTCCATCAGAAATAGGTCTAGAGTGGTCTTATAAATATTATGATAAACGCGGGAGGTTAACGAGTAGTTCATTGCATACCATCACAGTGGAAAACACAGGTGGGATTACGGTGAAGTCCATTAGCTTTGACGAAGAGGGAGAACCTTTAGGTTTTAAAAACGATGATGGCACTATAGAAGTTTATGAGGTCGATTATGAGGTATTCTGTATTGATGGGGGGCTTTATATGCCGCCAGAGAGCGTTACCCATTCCTTTACGGAACTTTTTGAAGGTCTTGAGGTAGCCGTTTCAGGTGATAATTTTTTGGTAAGCAGTGGAACTATGGATACGAATACCACCTTGCCCAACTACTATATTAAGATGAAAGTAAATGCTGCTGCGCTAAAAATAGAAATCAATGTTTCTGATAGGAGGGTAATAGGGAGTGAAGCCATAGAAACCCCCGCGGGCACTTTTCAGTGCCTAAAGATTGAACAAAAAACCAATACTAAAGTTGGTTTTATCCGTAAACAAAACAAAACGATAATCTGGGTTGCCCCTGGCGTTGGTATGGTGAAGAGTGTCTCTTATAAAAACAATGGCAATGTTCTTTCAAAAACAATACTTGAGCGTAAAAATTGGTGAAAAACTTTGGAAATAAAACAAATTCAGGAGATTAGATTAAGCCATAATATGTATTTGAAAAGCTTAATTCTAGTTTGATTACACTAGATTTCAAAAAATTTGAAAATCGATGTTTGGATTTATGCTGTGAAATTACAATTTCACAATATGAAACGTTTCCAAAATCTGTTAATTTAAAAGTAGGTAAGAATACAAAATGAACTTGGACTACTGGTTTAACTTAATTTGGGTTTTTTAATGAGAGTAAGGTAGTTGGAAAATTCTTTTTTTACATTGGGAAACAAAATTAATAGCCCTATCATATTGGGAAAAACTAATGCCAGTATCATAGCATCGGAAAACTTTATTACCGCGTCCAAGGTTACGGCTGCACCCAAAACGGTAAAAACAAGAAACAACACTTTATAGGTCAAATCCGTTAGCTTGCCACGGCCAAAAAGATATTTCCACGCCTGAAGGCCGTAATAGGACCATGACAATATGGTTGAGAAAGCAAACATGCAAACCGCTATCATCAATATATAGGAAGAACCCTTTATGGAACTCTCAAAAGCCAAAGAGGTAATGTTCACGCCGCCTAGACGATTTCCATCTTGTAAAAGTGCTTTCCCGTTTACTACATCGCCATATGCAAATACGCCATCCATGTTGAAAAGAATGATTACGATTGCTGTCATTGAGCAAACCAATACAGTGTCGATAAAAGGTTCTAGTAGCCCCACCAATCCTTCTGAAGCTGGATAATTTGTATGCACAGCTGAATGCGCTATTGCCGCTGAACCTGCTCCAGCTTCATTAGAAAATGCTGCACGTCTGAAGCCTTGAATAATCACTCCAGCGAAACCTCCAGATATCGTTGCTACAGGTTTAAAGGCTTCGGATAGAATAAGGGTAAAAACATCATCAACCAATTCAATTTTGGAAATAATGATAAAAAGCGCCGCTCCCATATATAAAATGGCCATGAATGGCACTACTTTTTCCGTTACCTTGGCAATCCGTTTAATACCGCCAATAATGACAATTCCAGCCAAAATGGCGAATACCAATCCAATGATGCTTCCTGTTGCCGGGCCAGAAAGTTCAAATGCCTCAATAATTTGAGCTGCCGCCTGGTTACTTTGAAAGGCATTACCTCCTCCAAAAGATGCACCTACACAAAGAATGGAAAATACAATAGCTAAGAACTTTCCAAAATATCCAAGTCCTTTTTCCTTTAGCCCTCTTGACAAATAGTACATTGGACCACCAAATACTGTCCCATTCTTGTTTATATCACGGTACTTTACGCCCAAAGTGCATTCCACAAACTTAGTAGACATTCCTAGCAATCCAGCTAAAGCCATCCAAAAGGTGACTCCGGGCCCACCAATGGAAATGGCAACAGCTACTAATGCAATATTCCCTAGTCCAACGGTGCCTGACACTGCCGTTGCCAGAGCTTGAAAGTGATTTACTTCGCCTAATAAGTTCTCACTCGTCATTGTTTCTTTTGAATTTTTCTCAACTTCATCATATTTTCCTCTAACTACCCGTATGGCTGTTGCAAAATGACGAACGTTAACAAAACCAAAGTAAAGTGTAAAAAATAATGCTCCGGATATAAGAACAAGCAATACTAAAGGAATTCCAGCTCCAAAAAAGACCACTTCTGATAAGATTAGCTTTTCCCACCAAATGGCAAAGGGCATAAAACTTTCATTGATTTTTTCATCCAGGCCTTTTTTGGTGGATAAAGTAATTTCTAGAATGGTGAGAGGTAATTGTAAGTACAAAAATGACGACAAGCACATAATCCAAAAATTTCTGGAATTTCGCCCGTTGGATTGGATTAACTGTGATATGTCGGAAACAATATAAAAATGTCAGTAGGTAGCTAACTGACGATCAACGTATTTGCCCTTCATTTTCAAGGGTAATATTTTCTTTAGGAAGCAATAGCCTAATCTTTCGTTGCCGTTGTTCCGACATTTCAAACAAAGTGTTTTTCAAAGGTGTAAAATGTTTATCCCGTGTCCAACTCTGTTTGCCGAAGAGCCCGTCTAAAAGGGCTGAAACAAGTCTTTTTATTTCATTATGGTCGTTGATGTCATATACCTTGGATACATCAAAATTCTTGGGTTTGATTTCAAGCCATCCCTCAGATGTATCCAGTTTGCGCTCAGCAAAAAGCTTAAATAGCTTATAGAGGGCAGGGGAGAGAGGAACTGCCCTTTCTCTGTTTCCCAAAAATCCATGCAGTGAAACTTGGAAACTATCTTTATTGTTCAATTCACTCTTTTTGAAAAACTGGAGCTTTATTTGTTCTGGATTGGGGATTAGGGTTTCTGTAAGTTCCTTTACCCAACTTAAAGCAAGGGCAAAGAAAAGCATGATAAGGGATGTTTTGAATATAGCAGAGAACAATAGGAGGTTAATTGTGTCATCCAGCAGTTTATACACCTGAGCCAGAACCGTTACAACAATCGTAATTATTGAAAGTAATCCCAACAGTGGTAGTCTTCTCTTTAAAAATGATTCCCATAGTACGAAACCTAAAAAGAATAAAGTAAGCAATGCATAGTAGACATCCAGTTCACTGATTATTGCCGCCGAGTTTGCACGAAACATTTTATGAAGTGTGGGAAAAAGAGCAAAAACGAAAGGGATTCCAATGATATATGTCCAAAAGTTTGACTTAATCAACGGTGCAATTGGCTTGGGAAGATACCTGAACCAGGGTAATGCCAAAAGTATAAAAAGACTATTCATAAGAGAAAATATACTTCGTAACCCCTCTTTAAAACGTATATCCAAACCAAACTGTTCCCAAGAAATTATTTCATTTATGCCGGAAATTGACCAGCACAAAATTGAAAGTGCCAACCATACCTGACCAAAATCATTTTGCTTCTTACCAATATGAAACCATATAGAGAATAAGGCAAAAAATGCAAACAAGCAGACAGAGAACTGCCACCATCCGTAAAAAGTGGAAACCTGCATCAAAGAAACAATATCCAAATTGTAATACATGGGGTTAAAATCAAACAAATTTGCCTGATTTCCAAGTAACAGGGATACCTATTAAAATAAATAACTCAAAATTGTATTCTAGCAATAGATGTTTAGCCATATCGATTATATTCTATTTTAATTCAACGTAACTATATTGTAGCCACACAAGAAAATTTGCTTAAAAGTCCAATAAAACAATTCTATAAATGATTACATCAAAACATAATAGGTACATTGGGATTACTGTATTCTTAAAAATTGTTATGCTTTTTTTGATGGGCTGTAGTATACAGACCACAAGCCCGGTTTATCTTGACCAAGATGCTGATATTGAATCACGAGTTGCAGATCTTCTTTCGAGAATGACACTTGAAGAAAAAATTAAACAACTTGATATGTATTCTGCAGGTGATTTATGTTATGATGGCCATTTATCGGTAGAATTGGCAGAAGAAACACTTCAAGGGATGAGTATTGGTTCCGTTCACGATTATTATCCAGAAACGGCAGAACATGCAAATGAGCTTCAAAAGTATATTGTCGAAAATACACGTCTGGGCATTCCCGCATTGTTTATCGAAGAAGCTTTACACGGATATCAGGGCAGTAAATCAACGGCTTTTCCAGTTCCTATCGGAATGGGGAGTATGTGGGATACAGAATTAATGGAAAAAATTGGCAAAGTAGTTGGGAGGGAAACACGTTCAGTAGGGGTGCATATGGTATTAGCTCCTGTCTTGGGAATAGGTAGAGAACCTAGATGGGGAAGAGTTCAGGAAACCTATGGGGAAGATCCCTATCTGGCCGCTAGGAGTGGTGTTGGATATATAAACGGTTTGCAAGGTGAAGATATACGAAATGATGATGCCGTTGTTGCAGAACCAAAGCATTTTGGTATCCATAGCATACCTGCAGGAGGTAAGAATACAGCCCCAGTCTATATTGGTGAACGTGAGGCCAGAGCTAATTTTTTGTATGTATTTGAAAAGGCATTTGTAGAGGCAGGAGCCTTAGGTGCAATGGCAGCATATCATGAGTGGGATGGTATTCCAGCAGCTGCAGATTCTTGGTTGTTAAAGGAACTACTTCGTGATGAGTGGGGGTTTAAAGGGATGGTCCTTTCAGATCTTGGCGCGATAGCAAAACAAACCAATTCACACGGTACGGCTGCAACACCTAAAGAAGCCATTGCCAACTCAATTAAAGCTGGTTTGGATATGCAATTCTATGATTACAAGCATGAAGTGTTTGAACAAGGCATCATTGATGCCCTAGATGAAGATATTTTAAGTAAGTCGGATATCGATAGGGCAGTAGCAAGTGTACTATATGTCAAATTCCGATTAGGCTTATTTGAAAACCCATATACCAATGTTGATTTAAAATCGGCAAGATATCATTGCGAGGAACACCAAAAACTAGCCTTGGAATCAGCGCAAAAATCTATCGTACTACTTCAGAATAACAACAACATATTGCCCTTGGGAAAAAATGTCAATAGGATTGCTGTTGTAGGAGAAATGGCAGGAAAAGTGCATTTAGGTGGATACTCACCAAAAAACGTTGAAGGCATATCAATCGTTGAAGCGTTTAAAGGGACCAACTATGAAGTTGACTTTGTTGATTTAAATGTTCCAGCCTTTAATATGGAGCAGATAAGCGAAAAGTTTTTAGTTACGCAAAACGGGGAAAAAGGATTATTGGCCGAATACTTTAACAACACAAGATGTAATGGAAAACCTGTATTTTCTCAGGTTGAAACAAGTTTGGTTAAATATTGGCACAACCTGAGTCCCGAGGCAGGAGTGAATACTGATAATTTTTCCGTTCGCTACAGTGGTTTTATCGTTCCAGAATTGTCTGGTTCATACAACTTTGGTTTGATTGCTGATGATATTGCAAGGTTAACGATAAATGAGGAGGTCATCATTGATAACTGGGATAGAAGCACAATAAACCAATGGAATCACAAAGAGTTACGTTTGGAAAAGGGTAAAAAATATGCGGTAAAACTAGAGTTTGCCGAATTTGAAGATTACGCAGGGTTTCAATTAAAATGGGAAATTGAACCAGACCTGGACAATGCTAAAGGTATGTATGACGAAGCTGTGGATACAGCAAAAAAGGCAGATGTAGTAATAGTAGTTTTAGGTGAAACAGAAGATGATTCTGGAGAAGGAAAAGATAAAATGAATCTTGAGTTGAACGATAATAGCAAAAGACTTATAGATGAGTTGGTAAAAGCCGGAAAGCCCATGATTCTTGTACTGCAAAACGGAAGACCTCTGGTACTTACGGATGAGATTAAGAAAGTAGATGCCATAGTGGAAACCTGGTATGCCGGAGAATTTAGTGGACAGGCCACCGTAGACATATTGACAGGTAAGGTAAATCCTTCCGGTAAGTTACCAATTACCTTCCCACACCACAATGGTCAACTTCCTATTTTCTATAATCATAAAAAATCAACAACAGGTGGTTTTGTCGATGGAACAAACAAGCCTTTGTTTGCATTTGGTTTTGGATTGAATTATAGCAAATTTAAGTACTCAAACTTACAGATGGGAAAATCCGAAATTGCTGCAACGGACAATCAAACTGTAAAAGTTAATGTAAAGAATATATCAACTCAGGAAGGAACTGAAATTGTTCAACTTTACATTACCGATACTTTCAGTTCGGTGGCAACACCTGTTATGCAATTAAAGGGTTTTAGAAGAGTAAAATTAAAACCGGGTGAAGAAAAAGAAGTTTTATTTACTCTTTTTCCAGATGATTTGGCACTTTGGAATAGAGAAATGAAACGAGTGGTAGAAACCGGAGAATTCATGGTAAAAATTGGAGCTGCATCGAACGATATTAGACTTGAATCCAAATTCAATGTGAAATAAAAATATGTTGACCTAAAGATTCTTTTGAACCCAGTTCAGAGAACATGGATTCTTGTATTTCAACATTTTGTTTATTTAAACAAAATCTTCCTTAAAAGTATAATCTATGCTGCTTACCATTGCAATACTATAATTTGCTAAATCATTCTTTGACCGTGCTTTTAAAAACACAAAATTCATCCAAAATCTAGAATGTCAATTTAACATGTACATTTTTTCAGATGTTTAGAAAACTGGTTAGCAGTAATATCTGAAAAATTGCCTTTAAATGTTTACTTTAAACATTGCATGACTCTTGTTTTATCAACTCTTCAACTTCTTTGTTATATAAAGTTGTCTTTGGTTCTTTGATTTTTGCGCTGCTTATTTGACTTTCATTCCCACCATATTTTTTATCAAATGTGCCCTTATATAGGCCTTTTGGTAGTTAAGCAGTTTATTGTGATGTCAATGTTATTTCCTATTACAAAGGGTGGAAATTTTTTCCCAAGCCCATAGTGCTTTCGATTAAGCGAGAACGAACCGGTGAAAAGACCATTCTTATACTTCATTGGAATACGAACTTCAAGCGTAGTTTTTAGCATCTGGAGGGTGCCCGTAATATGAATCATCTCATTTATTGCTTGCACCGATTTTGATTTAAAAAAAATTATGGGATACTTTCTAACATAAAAAAAGTCTGTACTTCTTAGATGTTCATCCCTTTTTAAGTTACCCGTTTTTATGGTAACCGGAGTGACGCCTACATCGAAATAAGAATCTTCCATGTTTTCGAGGTCCAAAAATATTTCGCCATCAAATCCAGAAATAGTTCCTTCAATGGTCAACATGCCTAACTTCTTAATCTTAAAAGAAGCATAGGAATCTCCGGCTTCAACATTTAAAAATCCTGTCACTGCCATTTGTCTTTGTGATATATATGGGATATGTCTTTTGAAGAAGTGCCATTTAAGTTGTTCTTCTTAGTATGAAAACAGGAACAACCGACCAGATAACCAAAACAAACCAATACAGGTATTCTGGAATCATCTCAAACCAATTTGCCAGCAGGAGACCTACCACCATGATTACGTGGGCTAGGAATCCCCAGATTAAACCGCAAAGAACAAGTGCTTTGTAATTATCTATGCGTTTGCGGATATGTCCCCAAAACCAAAAATAAAGGGGTATAAATAGAACAAGTGATGTAAACAGGCCTGGATTGTATTGAAGTTTAGAGATGGCTCCAACAATATGAACTATTCCATTTACTAATACTATACTTGCCATGGATACTAGTGGAAAGATATGCTTCGGACTTCGTAAAATCGCCAAAAGTCCTACCAACCAAACCAATGATGTATTGATAACGAATATCGATTCTTTTGTAAGAGGTTTTACCGTGGCATCAGGCTGGCGCAAGCCTTCCAAAATAAAACTATTGTTGAATGTGTAGAATGCATAGTAATTTCCAAAAAGGTCTATCCAGTGTTCTTCGAACTGATGTAGAATATACGCCATAAGCGAAATCACCGCTATAAACCGAAGATTGGAAGTTAGGGGCGGGTCCACTACCTTTTCTTTAAACGCAAAGATTCCTATTCCAATAAAGGGTATGGCGTAGGTTCCAAGTTTCATCCAATGATCAATAAGAAAGTTATGCTGACCCATGGGTAGCCATAACATTACAAAAAGAAGTACGATGCTAGCGAACAAGAGTTGCTTATCGTTCATTATCCAATCTTATTTTGGTTAGAAAATTATCTACGCTCCAAGCACCACTTCCAGCAAAAAAGATGTAGAAGTATATAAAGCAATATAGTACCGCTAATTCTCCACCGTTTATTATGGGTAAAAAGGACTTACCAATAAAAACCATGCAATAGGCTACGGCCATCATTCCACTTAGAATAAAAGCGGTCCAGCGTGTAAATAGTCCGATTATCAGCAATGTACCACCTATAAATTCTAATATACCAGCAATTAGGAGCAAAGTGGAAAGCTCACCTTGTATATGTTGCGACGGAGGGTATCCAAATAGTTTTTGTGTCCCGTGCCAAAATATGAGAAATCCAACTATGATTCTCAACAGGGCCAGAACCCTGCTATGCCAAATGCCCCAAAAATCATTCATTTCTGCAGTTTTTTAATAGTAATTAAAGCTCAAGGACCAAATCAAAGGCGAAAATGTGTAGGTCTGTAAAACGGGGCTCCTCTCCGAAAAAGGACCCGTATGTAATCTCAGCTCTAAGCAAACCCGGAATTATTTGCCTATAAAGGACCACATCTATTTCATGCCCAAGGAAATCACCTTCTTCTTCTGAAAAATAGGTATGGTACCCCAACCAACCGCCTATACCCCAAAATAGTTCGTTGGACTCGGCTGTGAAATACGGGTTGTGGAGTCCATCAGCAGGAGGATCAATAAACACATCGGATATCCGGTGCAGGCGTTGGCCTGTGGACAATGGAAATTGGTAAGAAGCAACCCCATTGTCCGAGGAAGCCAATTCATAGCCTATATTGAAGATACCTATGCTTTGAAAAGAAAGTCCTACCTCCGCATTTATCAAAAACGCATCGTAATCTGTTGGGTTATCACCATAATCACTTTGGTAAGCGAATGCAGTCCTGTAGTTCAATGCCAATTTGTCTTTGGGCAACGGGCCTCTGTCAATGGTGATTCCATAGGTTTGGTTGGATACATTGGGAGCATCATCCTGAAAGTCCAAAAGATGGGTAAACAGACCAAACCTAGCCTTTTTACTTTTATAATAGCGTAACATAAAGACATGCGAATCACTTCGCCAATCAATTTCTTCTGCGAGTAAACGATTGATTTGGTACATATAGGCATATTCAAATGCTAAGCCTTTTTGGTCGTTTTGTACCCTTCCATATAGGGCGTCAAAGGTCTGATCGTCCTGTCTAGCAGAAACCCTTCCAATAAAACGCTCGTCCTCAACAATGGCTGCCTGTCTTCCCACTTTGACTTCCAAAACTGTCTCCTCTTTAAATGATTCATTATAAGCGATATACATTTGGTTCAATTCAAGAGTTTCCGGATCGGTCACGTTGGTAAGGTCCGTTAGACCGTTCAAACCGTCAAAATATTGGTCGGGAGTGAGGGCTACCACGCTCTCGCCTTCGATATATATTTGAAAACCCTTATAGGCCTTGGTGAGATACCCGAAGTTCGTGCCAAAGGTATAGGCTTGGGAGGCCATGGCTGCATCATCATTTGCATGCCAAAACCTTAATTTACCGTTGAAAACAAACTCCCCTGATCCAATAGCTTTAGCGAAATTGTCCTCTTGGTTCTGATCTTGTCCGTAGCTAGCTATGCTAGTCCATAAAATTATGGCTACCACCAACCGTGTCGCCACCTTTTGGTGACAACTTGTCCATTTATGTATCATGATTTAAAGAATTCGTATTAATCCACGATAAGTTTGGGCGGACGTTTTCCCTCTATGAATTCCCGGATAGCAATACTGACTTCTTCTGCGGCTTCTGTGGCAGAAAAATGGTTTGCTTCAACAAACTGAACATAGCCATCCTTGACAAAGTCTGGAGATCTTGCATATTCTTCTTCTCGTTGTGCAGGGTCTTTAGTGGCCTGAAGGAAGAGTATGGGCATGGTCATGTATTTCATCAAATTTTTTGTCCGGTACTCCAACTCTATATCAAAACTGGTATCATAGGTTTGCGCTACAGCCTCAGCAATGCCTTCTGTACCAAATTCTTTGTAAAGTCTATCCATATGATCGGGAGAGAATTGCATGGACACCCATGCCGAATTATAGGTCGCAGTAATCATGGTACCATCTTTATAATTCTTGGGATCCGCCAGATTTTCATGCGAGGGTCTTGGCAGTCCATGGGGTTCGTTGAACGACTGTTGCATTCTTATCCAATTGGTTACTCTGATATTGGCTCTTGGGACTTCCATCATATTGTCCGCTATACAACTACCGCGGTCATGGGATACCAAATCAAATTTATCCACACCCATTTTGTCCATAAGTTTTACCAGACTTTTGGCAACTCCTTGATGTGTCAAATCTTGTTTTAAGCTTTTGTCCGATTGACCATATCCCAACTGGTCCACTGAAATCACATAATAGTCCTTTGCCAAATCTACCATTTGGTCATGAAAGCCCCACCATGATTCTGGGAATCCATGTACCATTAAAATAGGTGCTTTGTGGGGATAACCAGCAGTAACAAAATGCCATACTGAACCCTCTACTTCTACAAACCAATGGATGCCGAAGACGTTTTTCCCAAGGAATTCCAACTCACCGTGCTTATTGAATGATCCTTTAGGGGGATTGGCGGCAGGATAACGGTTCATGTCCTTAGTAAATTTTGCCAATTCGTAGGGCTCGTAGCTAACGGGAACACCTGTCCCAACATTCATCAATTCATCTGGCATGGTAGCAAGTAAATCACCTTGATCTTGTTCTTGGCCTACAATAGTGAAGCTTACTAAACTGAATAGCGAAAAAAGCATTTTTGCTTTCCGTAAGGAATAATTTAATCCAATAATTTTTTTCATTTCGGTATAGGTTTAAAATAGTTTATACCCTTAAAACTATTTCTAAGATTTGTGTTTTTCGTTAAATTAATTGAAGAAATAATCGTGTTCTATTTTCTTTTTACAATTCTTTGTAAACAACTGGATTACAGGTGTTTGAAAAGAAGTTTATTAAGGAGTAGATTGAGTGCGGGACAATTTACCTTTGAAAGACTAAACATAGGAATTACGTAATCGAACAGTGGTGGTCAAGGGTCATATCTTCTTAGGAAATTCAGCGATATTTTATGCCTAATAATAAATCAGCGATATTAGGTTATTTAGAATTCCTGATGTTTAGTTTTTTACTAAGCCACTGTGGTGTGACCCCCAAAAAATTTGCAATTTTTTTCCAGGATACTTGATTTATAATTTCAGGATATTGTGAATACAAAAAATCTAACTTGGTATCAATTCCCATAGCCTTTATGGAAATAAACATTTTGTCTTCCAATAAATTTTCGAGTAGTCTTTTTCTAAAATAGAGTCCAATGCCGTTGGAATACAAATAACTTTTATTGAATAACACTTGGGGTATGAGTATGCCTTCAGTATAGGTCACGGCGGAAACAACATCATTAACAACCTTCCGGGTTAAAAAACTCGAAATATTGCTGCACAAATTTTTTGATCTAAAAAAACGGGTTATGGTTTGTTCGTTTTCATTAAAATATTCTGTTACCACAATACCTTTCGAAATGAAGAGCATATCTACACAGACCTTTGAATGAGGAAAAATGACACTACCTTTTTCATAACTTACTATTTTTAGGTGCTGCTTAAATTCCCTCCATTCTTCTTCAATGGAATTTTCTGCATATTTATCCAATTCCTCTTTAAAAAATTTGATGATTTGTTCTCCTAATATCAACTTATCGGTCTTCTTCATGTATTACCAAACCAAACTTCCCTAAATCGAATGGGTGTTTCTCCGCTAATTCTTTTAAAGAATTTCACAAAATTTGTCACCTCATTGAAACCACATTCATAGGCTATCTCCTTAACCGACATATTCGTAGCTACCAAACTGCGCTTTGCCTCCAGCATAATATAATTATTAATATATTCCTTAGCTGTTTTCCTTGTGAACCCCCTACTAAGTTTGTTTAATTGTTTGTAGGGAATATTCAAAAGAGTCGCATAATACTTGGCTGACCGGGTATCCTTATAATTTGCAGTAACTAGATTTTGAAATTTTGCGAATTGGCCATAATCCCCATAATATGATTTTAAGGCATGACTTGTGCGGAGTTGCGCCTTTAAAAGGAATACGGTTAACATTGAGGCTACTATATCT
Source organism: Bacteroidota bacterium (assembly GCA_039191905.1). GTDB lineage: Bacteria > Bacteroidota > Bacteroidia > Flavobacteriales > Flavobacteriaceae > Flagellimonas. The sequence goes on from JBCCXJ010000002.1 coordinate 125,243, forward strand.
TCTTTGACGACCCCAAGGTCAAAGGAAAGTTCTCGTTGCAATGCGCTAATAAAAATATCGATGTCTCCAAAGGTTTTGAATAAGGATGGATTCAAATGGTAGTTGGACAGGAAACTGATTTTGGAAAAGGCTGATAGTGATAAGTGCTTCAGTAGGAACTCTTCTGTAAAAATTAAACAATAACCTTTGTATGTAGGGCTTTTATCAAATTTGTGGATTTGTTCCTTAGATATAAAAAGACAATCTCCCGCAAGCATTTTATACGCAACAAAATCTACCTCATGGGTCATTTCACCCTCGACCAATAGTAGTAGTGTGAAGAAATTAATGCGGTGTGATCTGAAGGGGTCTTTGTTTGAAGAAGTACTGGATGAGAAAACATCTTCCATTTTAAACAATTGATACCCGAAATCTGTGGTGAGTTCATCACATTCAAATTGCTCGTGCAAGAACTTATCTTTTTTCATCCGTAATAAAATACGTTGTTAAAAGTATTTTTCTAAGCCATCAGGATAAAGGTAAAAGAGATACTTTGAATGGTAAAAGTGAGCCATACGAACATAAGTAAGCACTACAATCATATTATTATGTCGAAATGACAAATGGTGGCCCCTCAAAATTTATTTTCAATGGCTAAGCAAAATCCTACTTTGTTGAAGATAATACGCATTTCTTGAATAATTTCATGTTTAAAGTTAAACAGGCGTCTTAAGTTTGACTAACTATTTTGCGATTCATGAGAACGGATACAAGGTCTTATAATTTGTTAAAATCCAAAATCCAGGCTACGCTAAAAGCGTGTCCAGGTCTTTGGAGCGAGATAGTGGAATACTCTGAAGAAATAAAATTGGGAAGGGGAATGGAGTTAGAAAATCATTTTGAATCCAGTAAGTGTATTTATTTCATAGTTAAAGGTTCTTTTGAATGTTCAATAAAGAGAAAACAACATTCGGATAGTTTGGTTTGGTTTTTTTTTGATGATATGTTCGATGTTATCGTTGGGATAGATGGTCAAAATGTAAAGGGCAAAACGGTTTACAAGATTATCGCGATGGAACCTTCCATTGTTATAAAATTTGAGGCGGATAAAGTTGATTCCTGGCGAAGTGTGCATCAAGCCTTCGACAAATTCCACCACATGGAAAAACTCAGCTGGTTTTTTAACTACTTTGAGATACGAAATAATCTTTCCGCGTTGACGGCTTTGGAGTTTATAGATTATCTCGAATTCAATTACCCGATTTTATTAAAAAGAGTTTCTTCACATAAATTGGCCCGCTTTATGGGTATTACACCAGAGTGGTTAAGCAAACTAAAAAGGCGCAAACCTCTGGTTCCTGCAAGATGACCTAAGATTTCATTTATTGTTTGTTCCCAAAGTACCAATGTTTCCTACTTAATTTCATTAAAAAAAAATTGAATTAATTCAATTTTTTAGCTGATTGATGTCCATAATTTCGACTCACTAATATTAACATATTGACCATTGCTATGATAGAAGAATTTAAAAATAAGATTGAGAGTTATGTCAGTATAAGTGATGAATTCTTATTGGAATTACAGCGTTCCTGCAAACAGATTACCCTAAAGAAAAATGATATTCTTGTCAAATATGGCGGTATTTATAGAAAGGCATTTTTCATTAAAAAAGGTAGTTTTAAATCGTCTTTGCTAACCCCAGATGGCAGTTCAAAAACAACCTGGTTTTACTTTGATGAGCTTTTTACCATTATTCCGATACGAGACAGCTTTTTATCAGGGAAACCAACCAAATATGAGATTACGGCACTGGAGGAATCTGAGGTCTTGGAAATTGAAATGAGTGCTGTAAACTCATGGCTTATGAAATTTCCAGAATTTGGTGAGTTTTTCCGATTGGATATGATCAATGATTTTATCATGGGAGAAGAGATTCGAACACACCTCCTATGTTATTCAAAGAAGGACTTTCTAGAATATTTGCACAAACATTTCCCCATAATAGTATTAAGGACCCCTTCACGCGCTTTGGCCGATTTCATTGGGGTCACCCCAGAATGGTATTCAAAACTTAAAAGAAAATTGGTTACCTTGGATAGGTAAGCGATAATGAACCATGCTAGACAAATTAAAAGCCGGGTTGGAAAGTCAGTTTTCCCTCAATCCTGAACTTTGGAAAGAGATGGCTATGCACGCCAAACGAATCGATATTAAAAAAAATGAAGTATTGATTCCCTATTACAGTAGAATTAGGGCAGCCCACGTTATAACTTCTGGTTCATTCAAACAGTCAATTCTAGATTCTTCTGGAAAACAAACATCTAGTTGGTTTTTTTCAACGGAAATATGCAACGTAGTTACCTGTTTGGATAGTTATATCCTGAACGAGTATACTAAATATGAAATTGTTGCCTTGGAGGATTCCGTCGTATTTCAAATTCAAAAGGAACTAGTAGACAATTGGGCAGATAGATTTTTGGAATTCAGTAGGTTTTACAGGGAGGATATCATGAAATCCTTTTTTTTAGCTACAGAAATCAGGGCTCAGATGGTTTCCAATTCCCCTAAGGACTTTATTCGATATATGTGGGCAAACTATCCTGATATTTTAAGAAAAGTACCTTCCAAGTATATGGCCGAGTTTATAGGGATTACTCCAGAATGGTTTAGCAAATTGAATAAAAAAATAGTAACAGAGGGGGCTACATCCCTTAACTGAATCTTCAATCCTAAGGATGTAGGACCTGCAATAACCATAGAAAAATACCTTCAAAAATAGGTGTCTGCTAGACCTCACTTCTTAAATTAATTCAATGTTTTAGATATTTATTGTATCTACTTTTAACCTCATTGAGGTCAAACTCCATGTTTTAATATTCTTATTAGTTATTTGAAAGAAAAGACCTGCGAAACAGTTCTTTTTAGGTTCAAACAGTGTTCATGGAATGGTGCTTCAAGAATCAATTCGGATTCATTATATCAATACCATGGCTAACCATCACTGTTTTAATCATACTCTTTTTTATTCCAGCAACAAGTATGTAATCTCCTATCAAATAGTAGACGATAGAACTCAATCCCAATTCGAGAGAATAATTGAGGAAATCGGATTTACGGTTGTTTTAAAATCACCTATCAGCATGTTGCTTACCGATTGTGGGAATGAACCTTTTACTATCGAAAGGTGGAAACGATTACGAGAGATTAGATTTCGTAGCGAGGACATCATTGAGCTTATCACCACACAACATGGAGCACTAGAATTTGTGCGACTCAAGAAAAGAGGAAACAAGACCATTTCATTGACCGAATATCGAAATGCTATGCTTCAAAACGAAATACACCAAAACGTATAAAAATGGAAAATACTACCCAAGACTTCATTGACAAGAATCCCGATGTGGTTGAAGAGCACGATTTATTTTGGACCAAAAAGGAACCTAGAAAATCCTTGTCCACCTTTTTCAGGAACCAAAACAAATTGATGGTGAATATGTTGAATATGATGGACAGAAAAGCATCAATGATGATACGGGTTAACTCAACCCTGGTTTCTGGGATTGTAGTGTTCTTTGAGCATATCTCGAAAATTGAGGGTGGCAAGGTAATTGGCGTAATCATCGTTATTTTTTCTTTTATATCCTTGGTTACTTCAATTTTCGCAGCACGCCCGCCAATAACCAAGTTTACAAGGGACTTCAGAAAAAAGATAGGCGCTAAATACCCTATTTCTTCCAAAAGCATTTTTATGGTAGGGCTTTCTTCCCATTTGGAACTTGATGAATATGAAGAATCTTACAACGAACTGGTCAATAACCAAGAGCTTCAAATAGGAAATCAGATACGGACACACTACGTCTTTGAGAGTGAATTGAAAAAGGGATTCAAGATGTTGGAATTCTCGTACAATTCCTTCCTGCTTGGATTTGTGATTGCCGTTCTCATATTTCTTTTTAACCAACTCTAAAGAACCTAGAAAATGAAAAAAACTACTCTATTGGTCATCATTGCCAGCATATTGGTAGGATGCGCCTCCTATAAGACAAAATACAAGGATGAGCCTGTAAAGGATGATATGGTTCCTTTGAAATCTCCCCAACATAGTCTAATCGTATTGGGTAATCTGGAAGGACAGCAGGGGTTTGACATGGGGGAAATTCTTTCCGCCCAAGAAATCTTGAAGAAGGATTTAAATAAAAATACGAGTGTACTGTTTCTTGGGAACGCTTTTGGACCAACACCAAAGAAAAACGGAAAGACCTCGAAGAAATTCATGAAGGAGCAAATTTCCAATTACGAGCAACTGGTGAATAAAAACATGGAAGATGTCACCTTCATCCCAGGAAAAACCGAATGGTCAGCAGGAGTGGATTGGATTGAAACTTTAGGTAAAGAGGTAGATGAAATCTTTGGAAAAAAATCGTATTTGCCCAAAAATGGCTGCCCGCTGGCCACAAAACAGATTGGGGAGTATGGTGTTTTGATTTCCGTAGACAGTCAATGGTTCTTGAATGATTGGGATAAGTATCCAAAAATGAACGACAACTGTGAAATAAGGGACCGAGAGAAGTTCTTCACGGAATTTGAAAGTTTGGTTAAAAAAAATACGGACAAGGTGTTGATTGTAGCCGTGCATCATCCCGTAATGAGCAATGGCAACAAAGGGGGGCAGTATTCTCTTGGACAAAATCTTACGCCACTGCCCATTCTGGGTTCATTAAAGACCGCTGCCTCCAAAATGGGTGGTTTTTCACCCGACCATCTTCAGAACGAAATGTATAGGTCTTTCCGAAAGCGGTTAATGACCTTATCCCGATTCAATGAAAAAGTAGTATTTGTTTCTGCACATGAGAACAACCTGCAGCATATTTTTCAAGACGATATTCATCAGGTCGTTAGCGGTTCCATGGTACAGTCCAAGCCCGCAAGACTGGCTCAGAATGGCTTCTTTTCAAGTGGGGCTAAAGGATATGCTAAAATTGATTTTTATGGGAAAGGTGAAGTTATACTTCATTTTTATGACGATTCAGGAAATCCTATGTATCGCAGAAAAATTTTCAAAAGAGAAGAATCAACGCAAAGCCAATGGGTGACCAAAACTTTACCTAAGGATACGATAGCGTCCATTTACGACCCCAGCGATACGCAAAAGTCTGGTTTTCACAAGTGGTTTTGGGGAGAACGCTATCGAAACTATTATTCCACTTCGGTATCAGTACCCGTAGTTGACCTTGATACCCTAATGGGTGGGATAACCATATTAAGGAAAGGAGGTGGTCATCAATCCAAATCATTGAGAATTAAGAGCAAAGATGGTAGGGAATACGTGATGCGCGCATTGGAAAAAAGTGCTGATGCCTATCTGCAAGCCATTGTTTCGAAAGAGGAGTTCATTATTGGGCGAATTAAAGGAACAGCTCCTGAGAAAATCCTTAAGGATTTTTATACCGGTTCTCATCCATACGCACCTTTTGTGGTTGGTGAACTTGCGGATGCTATTGGTATTTATCATACCAACCCCATGCTATGTTATATTCCAAAACAAAAGAAGTTAGGCGATTACAATGATGAATTTGGGGACAAACTCTTTATGATTGAGGAACGAGTAACAGATGGGCATGGCGAGGAAAAAAGCTTCGGTAATGCCAATACAATACTCGGTACGGATGATCTCGTTGCCAAATTGGCTTCCGACGAGAAATATGAAGTTGACCTGAACATGTATGTTAGAGCAAGATTGTTTGATATGCTAATGGGAGACTGGGACCGACATGATGATCAGTGGCGTTGGGCGGAATTCAAAGAAAATGGTAAAGTAATTTATAGACCAATTCCCAGAGATAGGGACCAGGTATTTTCAATTATGGGAGATGGTTTTTTGATGGGATTTGCCACTAGAGCCATACCTTCTTTACAACTTATGGAAGGATTCGCTGAAGAGATACGAAGCGTTAAAGGATTCAATTCCTCTCCAAAAACCTTTTCATTGGACATGCTATTATTGCCAGAAACAACGGAAAAGCAGTGGATTGAACAGGCATTGTCAATTCAAAATTTGATTGATGAAGGGACCATTGACAAAGCATTGGGTCAATTTCCAGAAGAAATTCGGAACGATGAAACAACCAGCTGGATTAAGACAGCGTTATTGGCTAGGAAAAAAAACTTAACTGAGACTGCTAAGGAATACTATCGGGTCATCAATAAAATTTCCGTAGTAATAGGGACGGACAAGGATGATTACTTTAAAATTGAGGATATAGGTGAAGGAAAAACCCAAATAACTGGTTTCCGAATTAAAAACAAAAAAAAGGATGACAAATTTTTCGATAAAATTTATGATAGGTCAATTACAAAGGAAATTTGGATTTATGGTTTAGATGACAAAGACCAATTTGAGGTTGTAGGAGGACAAAAAAGAGGGCCCAAAATTAGACTAATAGGAGGTCTTAACAATGACATCTATGATATCTCAAACCGAAACAAGGTTTTCGTTTATGATTACAAATCCAAAAAGAATACGTTCAAATCTAAAGGAGGCAAAAAGAGATTGACGGACGACTATGATATTAACAGCTACAATCCGTACAACTTAAAGTCAGACCAAGGGTTATTATTGCCCTCTATCGGATTCAATCCTGATGAAGGTATCCAATTATTGGCTACCAATACCTATACCCATAATGGATTCATTAAAGAACCTTTTACCAGCCGACATAGCATAAGTGCAGGTTTTTATTTTGCCACCAGCGGGTATGATATTTCGTATCAAGGTGATTTCGCTCGTTTTATTGGTAAAGGGGCCTTACGGCTGGAAGCAAGTTTTACTGGGCCTAATTTTACTTCTAATTTCTTTGGATTTGGAAATGAAACCCCAAATTTTGATGATGATCTAGACCTGGATTTTAATCGTGTAAAGATTGAAACTATAGCGTTTGCGCCATCTGTTATATGGACTGGAAGACAGGGTAGTGAATTTGGTATTGGTACTTCGTTTGAATGGTTGACGGTAGAAGAAACGGAAAATAGATTTATCGAAACCTTCTATGACAATAATCCAGAAATTGACAACGAAAATAGCTTTTTGGGGGTCCACAGTCAATATTCTTATGAAAATCTAAATAGCAAATCTTTTCCGACTTTGGGTTTGGCCTTCAAAATAAAATCAGGATATAAATGGAATGTTTCAAACGGAGATGATGATTTTGGATACGTGGAACCTGAACTGAGTTTTCACTATCCCGTGGTAGCTTCGGGAGCGGTTGTGTTTTCATCCAAGTTGGGTGGACGGATAAATTTTGGCAATGATTTTCAGTTTTTTCAAGGAGCCACATTGGGAGCTGAAAACGGATTAAGGGGATATCGTTTTCAAAGATTCACTGGCAAAAGGTCCTATTATCAATCTTCAGATTTGAAAATCATTATGGGAAGGGTACGGACTGGTGTTGTTCCACTGTACCTGGGAACCTATGGTGGATTTGATTACGGAAGGGTTTGGGTAGCCAATGATGATTCAAATGTTTGGAATACCTCATTTGGAGGAGGCATTTTCGTAAATGGCGCCGGAGTAATTACATTGAATGCAGGTCTATTCAATAGTGATGATGGCAATCGTTTTAATTTTGGTTTTTCCGTGGGTTTCTAGAATTTGAACAAACCTGAATGGTATCCAATGATTTATTCCAATTGCAACGAAGCCTAATCAATGAAAAATAAAAATACTTCTGAAAACTATAATTACTAGAACAATCCCGGTAGTCTATTTTAATTAATTGGATTCATAGTATACAAAAGCATCTTTTCACCTCTGAAATTATTCAGAATTTTAGCTTCTTGAACTAATTCAAGAAACTCCTCGCGCCTTAAAATTAGCTTTATATGGTTGAATAAAAGGGCTTTAAGCCCAATATCTATAACCAAATAACGCATATATGGAAAATTCAATTCAAGAAGCTTACCCAGACAATCAACATTACCAAAAAATACCGTTGATGCCTATTCAAAAGGAGTCTACACATCTTCAATTAAAGGTGGATGGAAAAATACCTGAGGTGCTTAATGGGCTATATGTCCGCAATGGGCCTAACCACATTGGCGAAGTTACGAACCACCATCACTATTTCAGCGGACATGGCATGGTTCACGGTGTAAGATTGATGGAGGGTAAGGCCTTGTGGTATCGAAACAGGATAATACGAGCTGGTGATGTTCCTGGAGTATTGGGTGAACAAGATCCCGGTGGTCCTATTTCCCATAATATCGACGCGTCACCAAATACTAATGTGGTACTTTTTGCCAATAAGCTCTATGCGTCTATAGAAGCTGGTCCAAATTTGGTGGAATTGGGACCGCACCTCGAAACTATTGCAAGAAGCGACTTGAACGGCATCCTGAAATATGGATATACCGGACATCATAAAATTGATCCGGATGATGGGGATGTTCACGCCGTAATTTATAACATGGCCTTGGGTGGAAACGCCTTATATGTTAGACTAACCCCCGATGGAGAACTTCTGAACCAAGTGAAAGTTCCTTTGACAGGGGCGACTCAGATTCATGATATGTCGATAACGAAAAACTACGTTATAATCTATGATTTGAATGTCGTTTTTGACCCATCATTGGCAGAATTGACAACGCTTCCTATAAAATGGAATAGTGAAAAACCTGGGCGTGTTGGTATTCTTCCAAAGAATGGTACCGCGGAAGACGTTCAGTGGTTTGAGGTAGAACCTTGCTACGTATATCACCCCATGAATGCCTATGAAACTGAGGACGGTGAAGTAGTTGTTGATGTGAGTCGATACGAACGTGCAGCCTATAAGGACATGTATGGCCCATTGGGGGATACGGTACCGACCATTGATCGATGGACTTTTACCCTTAACGGGAATACAGCACAGGGTAAAGAAGAAAGAAAGGTAGATATGTCCTTAGACTTTCCCAAAGTAAATCCTTTAGTGGAAGGTCGGCAATACCGATATGGGTATGCTATAATTGCAACCTTGGAACCTATGTTCGAGGGTGCCGTGAAGATAGACTATGTTACAGGAAAGGTTGAACATCAAACTTTTGGAGGCGGAAAGGCTGGTGAGCTTACCTTTATTCCTAGGCCAGGTGCTATTGAAGAAGACGATGGTTGGCTGGTTGGTTTTGTGTATCAACCTGAGATGAATCGATCTAGGCTTGTGATTCTTAACGGCCAAGACTTTTCTGGAGAACCAGCCGCGAGTATTTGGATTCCGGATATCTATGTTCCAATCGGTACACATGGAGGTTGGTTTCCGAATATGGGAGGGCTTTAGTAAAAAAGCAATAATAAAGTAATTCAAAATGGATTTACCAGCTTAAACTAATACTTCTTAGCACTTTTTATTTTGAGTTTAGTAATCTAGGGAATCCAAATTGGATTCCCTTTTTTGGCTTTATCCTGATTCGACTTTGGCTGTTGAAACTATCAGTGCACATTAACTTTTTTGTTTCCTTCGGTGTTTATTGAATTAATTCAAGACCCTGCTCAGGCCTCCTTCCTAATTTGCATGGGAACAGGTATAATGTAAGACGGCCGACACCTATTCCACATCACAATTACGAACTAAAAACAGAAACCATGATGAAATCAATGATTTCCGCATTTGTACTGACGTTTTTTGCCCTTTTTGTATCTACACATACAATGGGGCAATCGGCAGCTGAGGCAAAAGGAGCACCAATGACCTCTAGCGCTCAAGAAATGAACCAACGGAATACTATTCCCAAAAATTTTACTACCGAGATAATAGTTGTGGATGATGAAGGCCGAAAACGTGCCCAGAAAATAATTGGACTTTACGAACTACTGTCAAACAAACCGACGATCAAAAAGGTGTTACAATATGTACGTGAAGACTATGTGCAGCATAGTCCTATGCTACCCGATGGGCCACAAGGTTTAGCCATGTTTTTCCACGGATTGAATGCCCAATATCCAGTTAAGATAGATATCTACCGCATCATGGTAATAGGGGACTGGGCCATGGCCCATGTAAACTTCAGAAATCTGGATACAGAAGACCCCAATGATTTGGGAAATGCGGGTGTGGACATTTACACCTTCGGTCCTGATGGTCGACTTTCAGAGCACTGGGACGCTGTTCAAGGTGTTCCCACCTTCTCGGTGAATTCCAATGGCATGTTCCTAAAAGTAAGGAATGACTAGTTCAAAAAAATTTAAATCCGCCAACGATGAAAAAAATCAAAATTATACAGTACCTATTTTTTCTACCCCTACTTGTGGTAGGTTGTGCAAAAGCACAGAAAGGACCCGAGGCACCACATCCACAACCAAGTGTAGTGATTGCCGAAGATCAAAAGTATTATGATCGGCATAAAATTGACATCAGCAACCTAAGGGATTATTATGATGGTCTCCTGATTGCGGACCTTATGATTCATGCCAAAGGCATGTTCAATGCCGAGACTAAATGGAAATTTACCCTATATCAGATGATTAAGGCAAAAAGCAATCACCATATAGCACGTAGCGCCTATCAGCTTTCCTTGATGGGAGTACCTACTGAAGAAATACTTTCCTTTTGGTCTGCCGACTATGTCGATAAAGTGAAGGACCCCAGAGTTCAGGCGGCCTTTAAATATTTGGATGTCGCTTCGAATGTACCTACCAAAATTACAGCAGATACGCATGCTATGCTTCGAATGCATTTTGTGGATAGACAGATTTGTGAACTCACTGAGCTAACTTCAATCAATGCCGCAAATGTGGTCCATGATCAGATACTGCCCATTGTAACCGACCAAGAGATGCTCGATTGGGCGATTCAAAATCTTAAGTCCGTAAGTTGGTCTCCTGGCTTAAATGCTGGGACACCCGAGGAACAACGTGCAAATCCATTTGTAGGAAAGACGCTGGAAACGGCTTATGAAGAAATCAATAGTAGCTGGAATAGAGGAGATTTATCCGCCAAGGACCCGGAATTCAAAACAGATTGGATTAACTACTTGACAGGCTACAATGTATCACCAGTAACTTTTGATGGTGATTTGGATGGTATAGAGGACCCTTTTGACGCTTATCCGATAGACTACCTTTCCTGGAAATCTGAGGAGATGAATACAGCTAATTTGCCAAATGCTTCATCTCCCAAACTTGATATTGCCAAATATAACTGGAAATACTTTAGTCCAGCCGTGGTAAAGGAAACCCAGTATCCTTTTAGTGAGAGACAAATGTTGGATCTTGAATTCACTAGGGAGTCTTCATTGGGAACCCTAATGATGGATTCCTATACGTTAGTAAAGGATAGGGCATTGTCCCTGAAAATGAAATGGTCCCTTTTTTTTGTATTTCAATTGGCGAGTGGCTGCACCCACTGTCAGGTTCATGGTTCTTTTGGCGTATTTCAAGAATTCGAAAAAGACTATGTACATGACGAAATTCCCGATGAAGCCTTGCCCGAGGTAATTGCATACATCCATGATTTAATGGATTTCGAGAATTCTGATAGATTCACAGATGCAGAAAAAGCAGCATTTCGATTGGCCAGGGATTCGGGACCCACACCGGGATTAACAACTGCGGCACATATTGAAGATTTAAGAAGATACTACTCGGATAGGGAAATACAGGAAATTATCGCAAACTGTGTACTCACAGGTTGGTTGGCTACTACGATTACTTCACAAGCTTCGGTTACTGATCGTAAAAGTATGTCGTGGGCCTTGCGCCATTTGACACCTACAGGTTGGAATCCAGGGGTTCATATTGGCAGACCTAACGAACAAAGACCATACCATATGAGCGAGTTATTTGCTGCGGCTTTTACACAAATCGCTTCCGGAGATGTTCCGGATGTTTCGTCCGATTGGGTAGGCGAGGATATTCCCCTGGCCATAGATTCTGACGCTGATGGAGTGTATGATGCATATGATGGATTCCCCAATGACCCCAGCCGCTGGGAGGATACAGATCGTGATGGAGTAGAGGATTCAAAAGATAATGATATCGATGGGGATGGCATTTCCAATCGCGAAGAAATCGCCAAAGGGACCTTTCCCTACAAAGCAGATTCCGACGGTGATGGAATTGATGACGCGGCAGAACTTAAGAACGGTACCAATCCAGTAGATCCGAGCTTCTTTTAACAAATACCACAACAAAACACTTTGGGATGGGACTGGGTTTTTCTAGTTTCCAACTCTGCAAACACCTAAAAATGAAACATATAAATAAGGTTACATATACAGTTAATTTAATTAAAGAAAAAATCCAAACTACTGCGATACCTTGGAGAGTTTTAGGGTCCATTTTGGTCGTAATGGTAATTTCCACACATACTGCTCTAGGACAAGACAATCAAGCACAAAAGGATAGTTTACGCGAAAAATCCCGTCAGCCTCTAGGTCGTTTCCCGGATGATGCCGTAGTAACCAGAGGAAGTTTTGACCGATCCATCAACGTTCCAGGTACCAAAGGTGCATTTAGGATAGGAGGCAATGTTATTCTCAACGCAAACTACGATTTTGATAATCTCGGATTTCAGGACATCAGTTTTCAACCAACCATTCCCTTAGATGGTTCTAGTGAAGATGGCGAGAATCAGTTTAGGACCCATGTACGGTTCTCTAAGATGAACTTTGACTATAGAGCACCGACCAGGTTTGGGGAGTTTAGAGCCTTTATTGAGTTTGATTTTTTCAATCCTGCTCAAAATGAGGAATTGGTAAATGATTATGGCTTAAGACTACGGCATGCGGTAGCGGAATTGGGAAATTGGAAATTTGGACAGTTTTGGTCTGGGTTCATGGATGTTTTTTCCCAGCCCGAAACTGCTGATCCAGGAGGTCCTTTGGCGCTTCCAAGTAAACGAAACCCTGGAATATTTTATGTGCGCGGTGAACGATCTGCCAATTCCTGGGGGCTTGGACTGGAAAATCCTACTGCGGATTTAAGTGGGCAAACTAATCTTCAAAGGTCGGAATCGCTACCCAGTTTTGTCGGTTTTTATAAAACCAGCGGAAAATGGGGGTATGTACGTATTGCCGGGATGACGCTTCAGCAACGTTCCACAACCGAAGATTTGATTACGGGAGCGGCGCATCTATCCGGTAGGTTAAATCTCCCTTTTATAAAAGAACATGACAACATCGCCTACGGCTTTCAAGTAGGAGAAGGTTTTGCCCATTATTACTCTTCTTTCGTAGTGGATTTGGACGGTATTATCCGAGATGATGGAGAAATCGAGTCAACGGGAGTAATCGGTGGCTTTGTGGCATATCAACATTGGTGGTCCGAAAGAGTAAGATCAACATTTAACGCAAGCTTTTTGGATTTGGATCATCCGTCTGGATTTAACCCACTTGCATATGCCAGTGGGTACAGGTTATCAGGTAATATTGTGGCAACCCCCATACGAGATTTCACTATTGGCGCAGAACTCAATTATGATACCATTGAAACATTTGACGGCACACAAGGCGAAGGATTACGATTAGAAATTGTGACACGATTTGATTTTTAAAATTGTGTGGATGATTTTCCAAAACTCAATTTTAACTTCAAACACCCGATATGGAGTATGGGTTTAGTACTGGCTATTACGATAGTTCTGAAGAAGCCTTTTCTTGGTTATCAAACTAGAAAACCATCTAATTTTTTTGGAACGGGGGGATGTCAAAAGATGTCTCCTTGATTCCATGCCCGCGTTCAAATCTTAAGAGATATCCTCTTACAATAGTCTTATATCTCTGCTTTAAGCGCTTTTTCTTTATATTTAAGTGCAATGACAACCCAGTTGAGAGTACTAATAGTCGAGGATGAACGTCTTATTTCCAAAGATTTACAGGATTGCTTAAGTGAATTAGGTTATGGACACTCTGAAATCGTAGATTCATATGAGTCTGCTATTGTGAATCTTGAACAAAAACCTCCAGACATCGTGCTATTGGACATTTCATTGCGAGGTGAAAAATCCGGAATAGATATAGCCAATTATCTGATACAAACCGATACCATCCCTTTCATATATATTACTTCACATTCAGATAAGAAAACCTTACAAGAGGCAAAATCTACTAGACCTTCGGGGTACTTGGTTAAGCCGTTTCGTAAAGAAGACATCTTTACTTCCATGGAAATTGCCTTGGGAAATTTTGCGCATAGGAAGATTGACAACAATAGGAGAGAAAAACCAATCTTACATACCCAAATACCTTTTCGCATTAAGAAAGCGGTAAACTATATCAATAACAATCCTGATAAAAGACTTACCTTAAATGAACTTGCAGCTGTGGCCGAGATGAGTATTTATCATTTTGCAAGATCATTTAAATCCTACTTGGGAAAGACCCCATTTCAATATGTTATGGAAGTAAAAATTGAAAGGGCCAAGTTACTTTTGACCACAACAACGAAAGATATTATTCAAATAGGATTGGATATAGGCTATGAAAACCAAAGTCATTTTACCAAAAACTTTAAAAAAGTGGTAGGCATAACACCAAAAGTCTATAGGTCAGAAAATCAAGTTATAGAATGAGATGCTGTCATTACAAATTTATTCTCATAGGATGTATTCTTTTTTTCCTATTCACCTCATTAACGCCCATCCAGGGAAATAGTTTACGAACCGATTTTTTTCTGACCACCCAAGACCCTAATGATAGTATTCAAAAACTAATTGAAAAAGCCAAGCTGTTTGAAAAACAGCGAAACGACTCTTTAGAAGTTATTAGCAAAAGAATAATAAGGTTGAGTCAGAATGCCCCGGAATATAGGGCTAAAGGACATTATTTACTTGCCTATTTCCATAGAATAAAGTATGAGTACCTAGTAAGTGCTAAGAATTATGACATTGCTGCAAAACTTTATCAATCCGCTGGTAATACCAAAGAGCATCTAGCATCACTTTTAGAACTAGGAAAAGCATATCATTTTGCTGACAGTCATGCAAAATCACTTGAAATTTTTAGGAAGTACAATCATGAAGCAATAAGAGCTGGAGATAGCCTTCATATTGCAGATTCATTCCTTGTCATTGGGACGGAATTAGGTCATTTGGACAGTTTGGAATCTAAGTTAGTGGCATATCGAAAAGCGCTGATTATTTACGACAACTTGAATGATGAGAGATCTAAGGCAAGATTGATAAACAATATGGCGGGTGTGTATTCAAGTTTGAAAGAGTATGAAAATTCCCGGGAGTATTATGAGCGCTATTTAGAAACCTTAAGAAGGTTTCCAGAAAGTGAGTTGGAGTTGAGCTATGGATTGAACAATCTGGGGAATACCTATATAAAGCTAAATGATTATGAAAAAGCGAAGTCGTCACTTAACGAAGCACTTGAAATCAAAAGAAGATTAAACGTAAGGCCTTCAATTGCAAATACACTAAATATCCTAGGCCTACTTTATACGGAGCTGGGAGCATTTAATAAATCAATTGAGTATTTAGAGGAAGCTTTATCAATTGGACAGGAAGTTGATAGCAAAGATTTGATATACAGTGCCGAGGCTAAATTAGGTCTAGCACACCTAAAACTTGGAAATCTTAAAAAATCAGAAGAATATTTGTTGAATGTGTTGATTACTTTCGACAGTGCTCCTAAGGATACAGACGATATTTTAGTATTGGAATCCCTATCAGAACTGTATCAGAAAAAAGGCGAGTATCAAAAAGCATTGCAATTCTACCAGAGAGCACGTTTTCTTAATGATAGTATTCAAAATCTTGAGCGGCTTGCAAACATTAATAAACTGAAAACCGAATTTGAGGTCAAAGAGCAAGAATTAGAAATTTCAAAGTTGAAATCTGATAAGTTGCTCCAAGAGGCCGAAATAGATAAAAAAAAACGGGAACAGACAGTATTCATAACAACAATTATTATTGGCTGTCTAATCATTCTCTTTTTGTACATGGCGTTTGCTTCACGAAAAAAGAAAAACGAACAACTACTTAAGGCGAGGCAGGCCTTGGAGGATAAAAATGCTCAGCTAAATGAAAACAAAGTGCAACTTACCTTGTCCAATCAAGAAAAAGAGGTTTTGCTTAAAGAAGTCCACCACCGTGTCAAAAATAATCTTCAAATTGCAAACAGTCTTTTAAGTATTCAGGCAAGGCAATCCAATAAAATTGGAGATATCAATGAGTTCTTGTACAACAGCCAAAACAGATTACAGTCTATTGCATTAATTCACGAGACACTTTACGCTTCACAAAATTTGGCCGAAGTTCAGGTAGGAGATTATTTGGATAAGTTATCCGACTATATGATTGAAGTTGGAATCCAGGATACTGACGAAATAAGCATCGAAAAGGATTTTGGGGACTACGGCTTAGATATTCAACGGGTGGTACCGCTGGGGTTAATTTTTTCAGAACTTTTGATGAATGCATTAAAACATGCCTTTTCAGACAATAAGGGAAAGCTTCATCTCTCATTTCAGAGAAAAGAAGATTCTTATGTGCTTCAAGTAATTGATAATGGTACCGGATTTCAGGAAAAAAATGGAAAATCCCTAGGATTGGAACTTGTGCATCTACTTACCGAGCAGCTGTTGGGCACTATTGCTTTAAAAAACGAAAAAGGCACAAGAGCTGAGTTGGAATTTCCGGCTGCCAGCTATCCCGAATAGATTACTACCCCAGTTTTAAGCAAGATTAGAACATCCCGTGCATGATTTGAACATAATTCCGAAACGGAAGCATATACTTTTGGTAAAACCTTGGGGATTTTGATTTCTCCCAAGTCCGGCAGGATTCAAAAAAAGCTAATTAGATGAAACTAAGTCCTGTGTCTAACCCAAAGGAATATCAATGAATGCATGGTTTCATAATGTAAAGATTTGGATTTTTGGTTTAAACCGAGGCCTCATCCTTTATTTTTTTGCCATACTCATTAGTTCTCCAATGGAAGGTCGCTCTCAGGAACAGGTAATAGAGCAATTAAAAACAGAGACAAAATATAGGCTTACGGGAACCGGACTCTTCTCATGGGGCAATCGGAATAGACAGTTCGCAATCTCAGAGGGTGAATTTGACAGAATCGGAGAAAAACTACGTTTCAATTTTTTACCCTCTATGATATACAATCGAGTGAATGGTCGGGTTACTGAATATGACTATTATGTAAAGGGATTGTTGGCCTGGAACCCCCGAAAAAAAATACAACCGTTTTTGGTTTCTATTTATGAATATTCTGAAAGACGGCAGGTAGACTTTAGGACCATTCTAGGACCGGGAATAAGTTTTACCACAATGCAAAGACCTAATCACAAGTTATATCTACAGTTTGCCATGCTATATGATTACACCGATTATAATGGCACCGATTTTCGAATTCTTGGACCTCAAGAAAGCAATCTGAGAAGAATAATTAGACCTTCTCCAAGAGTAGTGGGAGAACATTTTTTTAAAAACCGAGATATCCGTATCGAATACATTTACTGGTTTCATAGTGGGTTGCAACGGATTAACGACACCCGAATGAAGCTTGATTTGAACATTGATTATAAAATAACAGAATGGTTGTCCTTCAGAACTGCGTTGGATTACTTTTTCGAAAACATTGTGCTGCAAGGCCTTAATTCCAATGATCTCTTACTGTCTTTTGGAATAAATATTCACAATAAAAAACTTTAAAATGAAACGGAAAGCAATCCCCTTATTGATTTGTCTGGTACTCATAATCCAATCATGCAAAAAAAACGATACAAAAGCACTTGATAACTTTGAACAAAAACTAGTCGGTTCATGGGAAAGTGTTGAATTGGAAGATGATGGCACGTCTTTTTCACACAAAGAACTTATGCTAACAGACCAAAAATGGCATCTTAATGTATTTGCATATTCTGACATTAAAGGACATTATCCTCTTTTCCATCTTGAACTTGAAGGCACTTACGAGATAACCGATGCCTCCTCAACTGTAGAGGGTTCTTGGAATGGCACATACAATATTGACCAGAAACATCTAACCTTGCTCACATATAACCATGAGATAATCCAAGGGTTGGGTTTTGAACCGTGTGGTTTAACCTATGGTGAACGAACAAACGTTTCAAACGGTTGTTCCTTTGTTGAGTCAGTTACGGATTGTGCTGTGGATTATGATTTGGTTACCATAAAAGATGGGATGCTCTATGCCGGCAAACGCAACCCAGATATGTGTATGCCAGAGGGAAGGCCAGAATCACACGGAAGCCCATTTAAACGAATTGTTGAGAAGAAAGCAAATACCACCTTACCATCTCCAAAAAAGGAGTTCCTCAGGGATGCTAAGATTGAACTTTTATCAGAAAATCTTCAATTCTTGGAAGGCCCCATTTGGGATACGGCCAAAGGCAGATTGATTTTTAGCGAAGTTAATGGAAATGTCCTATGGCAATGGTCTGAAGAAACAGGATTATCCAAGTATTTAGAGCCTAGCTATTATGCAGGAGGAAATGTCTTTGATGCCTCAGGACATATAATTTCATGTCAAGGCGGTGCCAGAAGGGTGGTGAAAATTGACTCTGTAGGAAACATGTCGGTATTGGTAGATACTTTCGAGGGGAAAAAATTTAACTCCCCCAACGATGCGGTTGTCAAATCAGATGGTACTATTTGGTTTACAGATCCAGATTACGGTTTACTAGCTGTGTTTGGAGCCGATGCTGATAAGCATAGAGAATTGGAGGGGAACTATATTTTCATGTATGACCCTGCTTCAAACACAATCAAAATGGTCTGTAACTCCCTAAGTAAACCCAACGGATTGGCTTTCTCCAAAGATGAAACCAAACTATATGTTGGAAATTCTAAAGAAGGTGATAGGCGAATTATGGTGTTTGACGTTTTGTCTTCAAATACTTTAGGAAAAACAAAATTAGTAGCCACAATAAAAAGTAAGACCTGGGGAGTGGACGGTCTCAAAGTAGGGGAAGATGGTAATCTCTATGCCGCATGTGGTGATGGGGTAAACATCTTTTCGCCATCAGGAAAATTGATTCATGTGATTTCCACAGATTTTGAGGTTACCAATTTGAGCTTTGGTTCAAATAATGAAACCTTATTTCTTACTGGACATGAAGCCTTATACAAAGCAACTATTAAAAACTATTGATATGAAAGAAGTACAACACCATGTGCACTATCACGGTGCAGAAATGAAAGGAAAAATACTAATGGTGGCCAGTAGCCCCTCAGTATCGGAACAAACAGGATGGCCCATTGGATTTTGGGCCTCAGAACTGACCCATGCTTTATTTGTTTTTCAGGAGGGTGGATATGAAGTTGATCTGGTATCCACTGCAGGCGGAAAACTAGAAATAGATGGGTATTCGGACCCTACGGAGCCCGATAGTTATTCTGCAAACGACATTATTTCCTTGGGTTATATGCAGAGACAGTGGTTTAAGGATTTAATCATGGACACCCAGAAACTTTCGGAGGTATCACATGACGAATACAAAGCCATTTTTTTGGTCGGAGGCCAAGGACCCATGTATACATTTCGAAATAATTCAGATTTAGAAAAACTTTTTGTTGCTTTTTACGAAGCTGGGAAACCTAGTGCGGCTGTATGCCATTCGACATGCCTACTCTTGGACGCCAAGACATCGGATGGTGAGCTATTGGTAAAGGGGAAATGTTGGACGGGCTTCGCTAATTCAGAAGAGGCATATGCAGACGCCGCCGCTGGCGTTAGGATTCAACCCTTTTGGATAGAGGAGGAGGCAAAAAAAATAAAGGACACCACGTTCAAAGTAGCCCCAATGTTTAGTTCTTATGCCATTGCCGACGGAAACCTGATTACAGGACAACAACAGAACTCAGGTAGTGCGGTCGCTTCTTTGGTCCTGGAAGTACTTTAAAGAAAGTAATCAAGTGAAAAATAAGTTCATGGAAATACTGTATTTAGTATTGGTTTTGGCGGCTGGTCTGGGAGTTCCCCTCCAGACCGCTTCCAACACAGCTCTGGGTAAACAGCTGGGAAGTCCTTGGCATTCCACTCTAGCTGTATTTGTAATCGGAGCCGTTTTAGTGGCCATACTTTTTATTGCTTATAGATACACCTTGCCAAGTGGTCAAGTTATTGCTGGATCGCCATGGTGGAGCTGGTTGGGTGCTCCTTTAGGAGTCGCCTACATTTTTATCCTTATAATTGCTGCCCCTCGATTGGGTATGTCCACAGCGGTAGGAATTGTTATTGTCGGACAGCTTTTAGGCTCGGTTTTAATCGATCACTTTGGATGGCTCGGTTTTCCCGTTCATACCCTGAACTGGAAAAGATTGGTTGGCGCTTTAATGCTCTTGATAGGGGTTTATTTGATAAAGAAATATTGATTTGAACTAGGGGGTATATAGCCTACAAAAATTCTATAACCTGTCCTATTTAATTTTTCTTTTGACTTAGCTTAATTGTTAATTTTCCATGATTTGCTGTGGACCCTATTGTTCCAAAGGTTTGAATAGAGATCGCTTTCCTTTAACAAATCATCATGAGTACCTTGGTCGATAATCTTACCACCGTTTACAACTAAGATTTTTTTAGCGTTTTGTACGCACGACAGTTTATGGGCAATAACAAGAAGGGTTTTATTTTTAATTAAAGCATTAATCGCTTCTTGAATCAGATATTCGTTATCAGGGTCGATTGAGGCTGTAGCTTCATCCAATAAAATAATAGGGGAATCTTTGAGTATCGCTCTTGCAATGGATATGCGTTGTCTTTCGCCACCCGATAGAGACATACCTGCTTCCCCAACCATAGTGTCAAGACCCTCTTTTAAATTGTTGATAAAGTCATAGCAACGAGCCTTCTTACAGGCATCAATTACTTGTTCTTTAGTTATATTGTCATTACCGAAAACTATATTGTTGTAAATGGTGTCTTTAAACAAGTAAACATCTTGAAACACCATAGAAATCGAAGAATACAAGGTATCAGCACTCATTTTGCGAATGTCTACACCACCCATCTTGATATTTCCTTTGTTTATGTCGAAAAACCGAGGAATCAAGTTGACTATGGTAGACTTACCGCTTCCGGACAGACCTACCAGCGCATTCATAGAGTTTTCTTCAATTTCAAAACTTACACCCTCCAATACGTTTTCCTTCTCATAGGCGAACGAAACATTCTCAAATTGAATGGAATAATCGCTTGGTAATCTATTCCCTTGTATCTCCATGACCTCCTCATTATACAAACTATCGATTAAATCGAGCTGGGAAACGGAAATGTTGATGAGTGCGATTTTGAAGGCAATCGTCTGCAAAGCACTAAAGACATAAAGCGATAAAATGGATAGAATAATCACATTATAAAGCAAGACACTTGAATCAACATAAGAATTTACTGCACTATAGATCATAAAAGCACTGCCGAATGCCATAATGATCATCGCTCCCACAAAAAATGGGACATTAATCTTTTCTCCCAATAAATCAATACGTTTTCTTTCTCTAATCGTTTTGTTACTTTGTTCATGTTTACCCAGTAAGTTAAAGGCCTTGATTACTGAAATGTTTTTTGTGTATTCAATAATAGCGCTAGATAGTGTTTCATTCGCGGTGTTGTTGAGCTCCGTGAAAACAAGCATTTTTTTATGGTAAAAATAAAGAACAACCGAACTTAATAAAACAGTAGCAACAAAGATTAAACCTGTTGCGGGGTTGATGATACTAAGGGATATCGTGATGATTACGATACTGGTGATTGAAGTTAGACAAGTAACCACAGACATCATTCCATGTTCTTCAATGAAACCAATGCCATTGGTTAAAATGTTTGTGATTTTGCCCACATTATCATCAGTATAAAAGCCCATTTTCACCTTCTTAAGATGATCCCCTATTTTTATCCTTTCTTCAGAAAAGATGGTAAAAAGTGTGGTGTATTGATTTTTATCGATGTAATATCGTGTGAAGATTCTAAGGATTACGCCAGCCATTAAAACAGCAAAAAGGAACAGTGGTGTTTCATTTGTGAGTGTTCCCTCAATGTAGAATTTAAAAAACAACAATGCCGCACCTACTGGCACAAAAACCAGGAATGAATCAATAAACTGCAAAATTATCGAGATATTGATTTGCAGTCTTTTCTTGTGACCTAAGCTGTATATTTTTCGTAATAGTTTAAACATTTGCAACCCCTCCCAAATTCCAGTTTACGCTTTTTTCATTCTGTTCAAACAGTGTCCTATAAGTCTCTGAATTAGTTAAAAGTTCATAATGGGGAGCAATAGCCTCAACCCCGCCATTATTCAATACAATGATTTTATCAACCTCGGTAATGGTATGAAGCTTATGCGCTATCAGCAATACGGTTTTATCCTGAAGTAGTGATGATAAAGCCTCTTGGATTAGAAATTCGTTTTGTGAATCAGCAAAAGATGTGGCCTCATCGAGGACCATTATAGGAGCGTCTTTGACCATGGCACGGGCAATGGTTATTCGTTGCCGTTCACCGCCTGATAGCTTATTTCCCAGCATACCTACATTGGTTTCATACCCATCAGGTAGTTGGCTGATAAAATCATGACAATTTGCTTTTTTGCATAGCTCAACAACATCCGTCTTGGAGATTTCCCTATTGTCGAGTACGATGTTTTCAAAAATAGTTCCTTCAAACAGCGTGTTTTCTTGCGACACATAGGTGATATGCCTCATAAGGTTATCAAATGAAAATTCCCTGATATCTTTTCCACCAATCGAAATTGCACCTTCATTCACATCCCAAAAATGCATGAGCAACTTTGCGATAGTCGATTTTCCACTGCCACTTGGCCCAACTAATGCATATATTTTCTTTTCTTCTATTTCGAAACTTACATTCGATAACACATTTTTGTCCTTGTAGGCGAAGGAGACATTTTCAAAGTTGATGTTTGTGCTATCAATCGGGGCCTCAAAGTCTCCGCTGAGAACGTCATCATGTTTAAACACAGCCTCAATTTTTTTGATGTTGTGTTCGGCTATGGGTATAGAGGGCATAAAGCCAACAAGTTTAAGTAGTGGTTCCCCTAAGCTTAAGCAAAGCATGATCAATAGAGTCAACGACGAGAGCTCTAAACTGCCACTCATATAAAGATATACTCCAAAAGGTAGCGGAGCGAGCAATGTGCATGGGAGTAACGCGTAAAGAACCGACATAGATTTCCAAGTAACCTCGCACCACTCAATAGTAAAGTCTTTGGTCTCCTTAGTGGCTCTTGCGAGTTTATCGAATGACTTTGTAACCTTATTAAAAACCTTTACAACTTCCATCCCAGAAACGTACTCAACCAGTGTATGATTGAGTGTATCCCTCGTTTCGTAGTACTTTGGCATTTTTGCCAGTCCAACTTTCATCATGTAGACCATGGGTAACATAGAGATTGGAATCATTACCAGAACAACGAAACCAATACGGTAGTCAACAAAAAAAATCACGACCAAAGTAATGAGCACACCAAAAACGCCCGGCACACCTTCTGGGATTGTATGGGCAAGTGTGCTTTCCAGTAAGGAAACATCTTCAACAAATGTTTTCTTGTATTTACCCGTGCCTTCATCTAAAATATGTCCCATGGGTTGTCGGGCCATATCCTTTAGAAAAGCATTACGCATGTTTTCAATAATATTGAAAGCACCCATGTGAGATAAACCAAGACCACTTCCAAAAGTCAGTGCTTTGAACACTAATGAAAGGCATATTAAGAGGATAATTTCCATAGCCGTTTTCAGAACAAAAGTCCCCTCTAACAGCGAGATGATGATTTCATTAAGTAAAAAGAAAGGTACGATTCCCAGTATAACGGATATAAACAATACTAAAATAGAGGAGTAAACATATTTCATGTTTTTACCCGCATACTTTAAGATTTTTTTCATGTTATCGCCCAGTATTTATTGGTAGTACTTTGATTGTTCAGTAATAGAAACAGTTAGCTCAATCCCGGTTTTCAGAAACTGAATCAGAATATGAAAGGAATTTATAACTTCTTCTAAGTACACACCCTACGCAAAGGGGAATTTATACTACGCGATTGGGAAAATATGACGATACAAGTCTACAAATGAAAAAGTATTCTGCCATAAAACCAATAAGCCATTTGTATACCGGTTTGTTGTTTAACACCTACATCAAGAAAAGCTTAGGATCGTATAGAGTATATCCTAAAATCTAGTTTTGCAATAAATGTTAAAGTTCGAAGTTTTAAGTTAGTACTTGGATGTATTTTATTGTTCCATAGATAAATCCATCACAACCAAATGCATGGTTAAAAATGTAATGACCCAAATCTAGTAAACTAAAGACCTATGAAACGACTAGCTTTTGTTATGTTTTGTGTTGTTTTTGCTTTCATTTCCTGCTCTAAAGATGCTAATGAGGTGATTGCTGAAGAAACTGGGGCTGAACCTAGTGAAGAAAACGCAGGAGAATCTGGTACGGAAACTGGTAACGAAACTGGCGAAGAAACAGGTGATGGTACTTTCACTCTTCTTGGTAACGATTTCCAAGTTAATTCTTATACAAGTAAAAATCAGAACTATCCCAAAGTTGCAGTTGCACCAGATGGTAAGGCAATAGTAGTCTGGGAGAGTGACGGTCAAGATAACGATGGACTTGCCGTGGCTGCACAGCGGTATAATTCAGATGGATCCAAATGGGGTGAAGAATTTCTGGTAAACACAGAAACCGTGTCGACCCAAAGCCAACCGACGGTAGCCGTTGCAGATGATGGGTCGCATATCATTTTCTGGCGCAGCAAAGACCAAGATGGTAGTGGATTTGGTGTATATGCCCAACGCTATGATAGCGCTGGCAATAAAGTGGGTAACGAATTTAGAATTAATGAAGAAACGAACTCTAATCAAGATCTAGGTTATGCAGCATATCACAGCAATGGTAACGTGATGGTTATTTGGGAGAGTTCCGACCAGGATGGCAGTGCAGGTGAAATCTACGCTCGAGTTTATGACGATGAATTCAATGATATAAGTAATGGCGAATTTCGAGTGAATACGGTAATAGCCGGATGGCAAAATACTGCAAGAATTGCCGCTGTGCCCAGTGGCTTTATTGTGGTATGGGAAAGTCTAAATATTGATTCCGAAAGAATCGCAATTGTTTTTAAACGCTTTAGTAGCGATGGAACACCTTTAATGACCATGGAAGAGCAAGTGAACATACGGGAAATCTGCGATCAAAAAAATCCGGATGTCGCAGCCCAAGCTGATGGAAAGTTTGTCATTGTTTGGGAACATCTTGAAGATCCCGAAAAATGCAGTAGTGCCCAAACTTTAGCTAGTGATATCGCAGCACGAATGTACAACAGCGATGGCACTGCTTTAACCGACGAAATTATAGTAAGCCAAAACACAAGCGGAAATCAAAACTTGGGAATTACCTATGACTATCGTGGTGGGTTTGTTGCGGTTTGGCAAGGTGATGCCTCATCAAATGACAGTAGCGATGAAATATATGGGCGACGTTTACAAAGCACAGGCACCCTTAATGGCGATATGTTCAAAGTCAATAGTAAAACGGACAGCTATCAGGTCTTTCCAACCATTGGTGCGGCACCAGATGGCAATCTATTAGCGGTTTGGGGATCATGGTCCGGTGATGGTAATGGCACGAGTATTAGAGCACGTCGATTAAAGGTTGGTGATTAGCAATCATAAAGAACCGATTGCTCAGAAAATAATGGCTTGTTCTAAAAAAATATTAAATAAGTTGGGATTTGTTTGTACGGGATTTGTGGAGTTTTGATACCCTAGAACAAATACCAGATGATTTCGTACCTTTTTTAGATTTTATAGTTCTCAGAGCTACAAATGGGGCAACATCTTTTTTTTGAATGTTGAGAAAGCAAAGAAGGAAATGAAAAAGTAGATAGATTATAGAAATTCTATTGGTAACAAATAAGTAAGTTTTATTAAAGGATTCGCAACTTTATACCATGAGAAAAAGAATAGTAGCTTTAACCATACTCATTAGTATAGTCACCTTTATACAAAAAGTAACTGGTCAAATGGAAAAGAGAGAGGTAGCCATAATCATGTTCGAAGACTATGAGACCTTGGATGTTTTTGGCCCAGTAGAAATCTTAGGTCGGTTAGTTGATCTTTATTCCATAGGATTCTATTCGATGGAAGGGGGAGTGGTCAGTAACCGACATGGTGTTCCTATTTTGACCGAAAAGCTGGATAGCATCGAGGAGTTTCCCGAGATAGTTCTGATACCCGGGGGACTTGGCACCAGAAAAGAGGTGGAGAATGAAGAACTGTTAAAGCAAATCGAAAGACTTTCAGAATCCAGCACATATGTACTTACCATCTGCACGGGTAGTGCCTTGCTGGCCAAAACGGGGCTTTTGGACACTAGAAAAGCAACTTCAAATAAAAGAGCATTCACATGGGTTACATCACAGGGCAAACAGGTGGAATGGAACAGAACTGCCCGTTGGGTAATTGACGGGAAATTTTATACTTCCTCCGGGGTGAGTGCTGGGATAGATATGACATTGGGTTTTCTAGCGGACCAACATGGTGTTGAGTTCGCAAGAAAGGTGGCGAAAGAAATTGAATACAACTGGACAGAGGATAAGGAAAATGACAACTTTACTGCAGAATAAAGCAGTATGGATGAAAAGAAGTTTTTCTTTTAGGATAACCCATTACTCGAATAAAGGATTATCTCTATTAAACTAATCTTATACGAACGAAATGAAAAAGATGCTTCTAGTTTTAGTTTTAATTCAACTATCATTTCAATCCAGAGCTCAAGATTCCATTCCTACCTCTAAAATGGAGGGGATAAACCGATTACAATTTTCAATTGACATAAAGGCAGAAAAATCCAACATATGGCAAGTACTATGGGATGAGCAGTCATATCGCAAATGGGCCGGCATATTTTATGAAGGTTCATATGTTGTTGCAGAAGATGATTGGGGGGAAGGCAGCAAGGTTCTATTTCTTGCACCAGACGAAAGTGGTATTTACAGCATTATCAAAACGCACATACCCAACCAAATAATCCAATTCGAGCATATTGGAAATGTGCTCAAGGGAAAGGAACAACCAGTAGACGAGGAAACAAAAAAGTGGTCCGGAGCCACCGAAAAGTATTCACTCACAGACAGTACCAACTCGAATATTCTTACTATTGAAATTGATGTGCTTCATGAACATCAAGACTTTATGAAAACTAAGCTTCCATTAGCATTGGAAAAAATAAAGTCGCTTTCCGAGAAGCAGTAAAATCCTATGGTCTTTGATATATTACTGTAAACAGCGCTTTACACAAAAAACATATTTGTATTGTAGCATACCGCATGCTCTAATAATCTTCTTTGAAAAGGTAAGAATACCCACTAGGGTTTACTAGCATCCATGATATACTAGAAATGGGACGAGTAAATACGATTTCTGCCGCACCGTAAAGGAATCTTTCAAAGCTTAGAAAGCAAAGGAGGAGAGTGGAGGAGGTGAAAGTGCATGGAATTAAGTAAGAATTAGAATGAATATTTTATGGCTTCGCCAAAGCCTCTAATTTTTCAAAAACAACTACCTTATACATTGCGCTCACAGGAACCTTTTTATCCTCAATTGATAAATATGTTCGGGTAGCTTTTGTAATTCTGTCCAAATTGACAATATAAGATTTATGTGTGCGATGAAAGTTTTCAGATAACAGCGTATTGATGTTAATAAGTGTCTCGGAGATAAGATACATTCTGGTATCTGTAAAAATCTTTAAATAATTCCCGAAACTTTGAATGTAGAGAATTGATTTCAACGGAATGGTAATCGGTAACCCATCATGCTTTATAGGAAGTTCTTCCTGTTTCCTATTCGGTTTGGGTTCTGCTATCGTAGAGGCTGAAACCTTATTTATGGCCTGTAAAAAGCGTTCAAGTTTTATAGGTTTCAATAAGTAATCGACCACACCAAAATCATAGCTTTCTAAGGCATACTCAGAATATGCCGTTGTTAAAATCACTTTAGGTGATTGTATCATAGAACGTAAAATTCCCATACCATTAAGTTCCGGCATTTCTATATCTAAAAAAACGAGGTTGATTTTATGGTGCTGTATAAAATTCACGAACTCTATGGGATTCCCAGTACTTAAGACTAATTCAAAGTTGTTTATTTTAGAACAATACTCTTCCAGCACTTCGCGCGCTAACTGTTCATCATCAACAATGGCAATTTTAATCATTCCTGCGAGTATGTTATGTCAATGGATAAATTTACATGATATGTTGCCTCCATATCATTGATATCTAATACATGAGCATTCGGATATAATAGATTCAATCGTCGTTTCACATTTTCAAGGCCCGTTCCCTTTCGTGTCGATTTGGCTTCCGTATTATGTTTTGAATTTACAACATGAAGATGGAGCCTGGAATTTTTTATGGAAACATTCACTTCGATCATGCTCTGTGCATTTGTGGCTTGGGCACCATGTTTAATTGCATTTTCAACAAAGGGTATGAGCAACATTGGTGCTATTTTGTAATTTGATGATTCTCCTTCGATCAAAAATTCGATGGTACACCTTTTGCTCAACCGCTTTTCTTCAAGTAATAAATAATTTTCTATAAACTCAAGCTCTTCTTTCAGCGAAACAAAGTCCTTTTTAGCACTTTCCAATTGATATCTCATTAATTCCGAAAGTTGCATAACAACCTCAGGAGTTTCCTTGGATTGTTGTCTGGAAAGAGCATAAATGCTATTCAATGAATTAAATAGAAAATGAGGGTTTACCTGTTCCTTTAAGTAGTTCAATTCCAGTTCTCTCTGCAGCTTTTCTTTTTCACTGTTTTCTCTTTGAATGCGCATGCTTCTACGTAAAAAGAAAGCTGCCATTCCTGTACCGGTGGTATATAAAAAGAAGAAGAAAAATTTAGAAATAGCGTTCCAGGAATATGTGAAGTTTATTTTGGCAGATATTGCGACAAAGATGGTGGCCACAAGAAATATGGAAAATAACAAATAGCGCTTTTTGTCCAAGAAAAAGGGAATGAGAATAAAATGATTGACCCAGATTATTCCCATGATGTACACGGTATAACTCAAACTGTGAATGAATAACGCATAATCGGAACCCAATTTGTCCTTGATAATCCAATTACTCAATAGCTCAAGTAGTAGCACCAATAAAAATGCGCCCAGATTGAGAAGTATGATTTTCTTCAAAGACTTTTGTGTCATGAACTCTTTTTAGTGAAAAAATCAAAAGTACAGTGCATAAAGACAAACTTTCATAAATTCTTGCAAAACGCATATATCAATGATGAAGTGATTTCGTCATTTAATCTCTAGGCTTATACTGTTTACGATATCCCCTATGGTTTATATGATAGTTTTATCGTTCAGATATAATAAATAAAACAATGAAAAGCATTATTAAAGGGCTACTAGTACTTTTTCTTACACTAACAAATAAAGCATTTACACAGGAAAGTAGTGCAAAAGAAATCACATCAAATGTAATAGGATCTTCCTTGGTATTACCACAGATCCAAGTGATCCCTATAAAAGACCCAAAAACTGAAAGGAATTATGAACTTTATATAGAGTTGCCAGAAGATTATGCTGAGAACACTGGTAAAAAGTATCCTGTTCTTTATTATACAGATGCCGTGTGGCATCGCGAAATGTTGTCTGGTGCCACGGAGTATCTGTTGGAAGACATTATTCTGGTTGGAATTTCCTGGCAGAAGGACATCGCAGAAGATTTAATGGAACAATACGGGGCGCATGCCAGTCGATTTACCGATTATTCATTCTGGAAAAAGTCAAACCCCAATCATCCTTTGCTAAAATTTGGACAGGCCGAAAATCATTTGGCATTTATACGGAACGATGTAATCAATTATGTCGATAAAAACTATCGTACCGATTCCAACAGTCGTAGCTACTTTGGTTACTCACTAAGCGGAGGATTCGGAGCTTTTATACTGCTGACACAACCCGATACTTTTGATAATTACATTCTTGGGAGTCCATTGAGCAAAGGCACAATTTCCTATCTATCAGAAATCAATGCAAAACTTGTAGCTGCCGAGTCAGATAAAAGCGAAAAATTACATGCTAATGTATTTATGGCATACGGTACCTTGGAGAAAGAAAGGGACGAAACTACTGAAGAATTTAAGGATTTACTTCGGGATAGAAAAAATTTGAGGGTATCCATGCAGAGTAAAACCATTGAAGGTGATCACCAAACCGCTTTCCCAAGAATAGCTGTAGAAAGTGTCGCCTGGCTGTCATCTTCAATGTCCCATGTTGCAGCTGATGACCATGATATTTCATTCCGCGAAATTCCCCAACTTAATAAAGCGTTTGTTAGCACAGCTCCCGAAGATAGGGAAGATGGAATTTCAGTTGGGGAATTAGCCTTAGATAACAATGAAAAGAATGCCATCCTAAATGTTGCCCAAGAAATTTTTGACAACAAATATGGGAACTATGATGCCCTGCTTATTTCACACAAAGACAAACTTGTTTTTGAGTCCTATTATAAAAAAGGGCGTATCAATTTACCACACGGGCAAGCTTCTGCTGTAAAAGGGTATACGAGTTTGGTCTTGGGAAGAGCTATTCAGTTAGGCTATTTGACCATCGAAGATTTAGACAAACCTTTAACTGAATTCTTGAAAAACGTAGACCCTAAAAAATTTGCAAAAGGAACCGAAAAAATCACCCTGCATAAGGCATTGACTATGCAAGGGGGACTGACCATCGACCGCGAAAAATGGAAAGAAGTTGAAAATGATTCTGTTAAACTAAAAGGGCAGGGGTTGGTGCAGACACTTCTTGAACGTAGTGAACCCATCACCAATAAGACCCAGACCTATTTATATGGCAATTTTAACCCCATGATGGTTATGACCGTTATTGACGCTGTGGTGCCTGGAACAGCTGAAAACTTCATACAGGAAGAATTTCTCGACAAACTCGGTATTACCAATTACCAATGGTCCAATCATGCCAGTGGTTTGCCACAAGCGGGATGGCGGGCTAGTATTATGCCTCGCGACATGCTCAAGTTTGGACAATTGGTGCAAAACGGAGGTAAATTGAATGGGGAGCAGTTCATTTCTGCAGCCTATCTCGAAAAAGCTACCAGTGGTATTGTACGGCCGGCAATAGATTGGATGCCCAAGAATTATCTTTATGGCTATTTTTGGTACTACACCCCGGTACAGGTTGGGAACAAAAGCTATGACATGACATTGGCTTGGGGAGGAGGTGGACAACGCGTTATAGTGGTGGAAGAACTTGATTTGACTATGGTCATCTCAGGTTTTGACAGGGATGATGACAAAATAATGAAACCCATTTTTGAAACCGTTGTACCTGCATTTGCCAAAAATTAAATTGATTTTTCAGGGCATAAAGTATAAAAAGATTTTTACGACCCCACATCTGTTTTAGGGTTGTTTTTTTATCATTTATACATAGACGAAGGTCCTTAGTTAAGAAACGATAACCAAAGTAATTTTGTACTTGGACTGGTCCCAGTGGAGGCTCCTTGCCTAATTATGGAAAAGTTTATCTGTTATATAATGTGCCGCGTGGGGCCTATCCGTCATAAATTAATTAAAGGTAGTAACTTGAGCTTTGGTACGGCCGGATGAAAATGGTCTGGCAGACCTTTTTGAAGCAGTAGCAAACCGATGCATTGGCGAAGTTTATACTACTCTTTCTAATTTTAATAAGAACTACCTAATGAATTACTGAGCCCAGCAAGATTGATAAAACACATACTATGAGATAGTCCACCAGGTATCAATTTCTTGGATTTCTAAGAAAAAAATCACCCATTTTTGGTCAATAATTTCATTAGAAATCTGCTTTGACACCTATTGAGGTAAATTGTTGATTGCTATCCAAACTCTCCAGGCTTACATTTTCGTAATTAAATCGATAATCCGTTGTGAGTGAAAAAACTTGGGTAAGTTTTAATTCTAAACTTACATACAATTTAAAAATGTAATCTGCGCTTTCTCTGGTAGATTGTAAAAACCATCCATTGGATTTTAATAGTAATTTGTCTTTGAAAATTTGAGTGCCCCCATCATAATGCAAGACTAAACGGAGCATATTTCTTTGGTTTCCAATGCGGTTACTATTTATAAAAATAGATTCGGTATACCTGTTTCTATAGTGCACCGATCCAAAAGCGAACAATAGCCAGTTATTGTTTTTCAAAGTCGGTTTATAAGTGATACCCCCACCATAACCTAGACGAAACTCTAATTCATATCCTAGGTTGGTCTGTAAATCTGTAACCAAAAACGGATACCATCTTTTCTGACCGTTAACATAAAGTTTGAACAATGATAACGCATCCCAATTTCGATTCAACACTTCGCCATCGGCATCACTAAACAGAAATCTGAATTGGTTTTCGAAACTCCAAGAACGTTTTTCCAAAGTTGGATTGAACTCGAATTGAAATGTTCTTTGAAATTCAGTTCCACTGGTCAAACTTCCAGATAAACTAAAACTCCCTTTAAACTGTAGGGTATCTTTTAGTACTGTTTGACTATAGATAGGTATTGAAAGGAGTAGGAAGAGAAATAGGATTTTACTCATTCAATTCAATTTTAGAACAACTGCGGGACTGAGAATTTTAAGAAGCTAGACCGCTATAATAGTAGCAAGCCAATTTTGAGTTTTATTTTAGCAGCGCATCCAAATCTTCATCATTCAAAGCAATCTTCATTTTTTTCACCTTTCCCTTGCTTACGTAGATTCCTTTTCCACCGTATTTTGAATCGAAAGCAGCTTCATATAGCTTTTGTGCACCTTCTTTAGGGGATTTAAACAGTAAATTTCGGATGGGTTTTAGCCAGGAAGGCATTCCATCTCCTGCGGTCATTTTTGTCTTTATAACTCCGGGGTCAACATTGACGATGCGAAGGTTTTCATTTTTACTATTCAAATCGTTCATTAACAATACCATTGTTAATTTTGAATCCATGTAAGAGCCTGTTAGTTTGGTAAACTTTTTTGGCTTTTTGAAACTCTGAATGTCAATGGAACGCTTGTTTTGTAAACCTGCGGTTGCCGTACTTACCACCAAAGGATTTTGTGCCTTTCCCAAAAGCGGAAGAAGTTCTTGTGTTAAAAGGTACGGGCTTAACGCATTTATCTCGAGCTGTAACTCATTTCCGTAATCTGAAAAATAGAGTTGATCTAAAAGAACCCCAGCATTGTTAAAAATAACGTCAATTTTCGTCCAAACGGTTTTAATGTCCACCGACACTCTTTTTATATCTTCTCTTTTGCTCAAGTTGGCGAAAAAAAAGTCCATTTGAGATGAGTCACCCAATTCTCGTATTGCATCATTTTTTCTTTTTTCATTCCTAAGAATCAAACCTATCTTATGACCTTCATCTTTAAGCATTTTTGTGAGTTCAAGGCCCATTCCCGAATGCCCGCCAGTTAAAAGGATATTTTTGTTTTTCATACGTATTAATCGCTTGTATCTTTTGTATTCTATTGGGTTAGGAATGATAAAGTTGCCTCGAATACCTGTTCTGGTTTTTCTTCAACAACAAAATGCCCAGAATCCAATTCTAAAAAGGACACTTCATTCACTTCGTTTTTCCAGATAGCTGGGTAATCAAAATTTCCTGTATTCGATTGTTTTCCCCAAATCACCAAGGTGGGGACGGTAATCTTTACATCAGCATCCGCTTTGTCGTGTTCCATATCAATGCCTGCACTCGCTCGATAATCTTCACACATGGCATGGAAAGCGTCCTCTGTTCCATTGGTAGCAGCATAATCTTTACCAGCTTCTTCATCATCGCCAGCTGCCGATTTAGCAAATGCTCCAGCTTGGGGTCCCATAAGATTTTCAGGTAAGGGGTAAGGTTGTGACCAAAATGTCCAAGCCCAAAATCGCTTGGCTACGCTGGTATTCATATGCTCCCAGACGTATGTAGCAGGAATTACATCCATAATGATCATTTTTTTAGCCGCATGAGGATAATCTTTTGCTAATCTTCTAGCCGTATGTGAACCTCTATCATGTGAAGCGATTAGAAAAGAATCATACCCCAATCCTTTCATTAGTTCTATTTGGTCTTGCGCCATCCTCCTTTTGGAGTAATCGCCATTTCTAGGCTTATCACTACGTCCATATCCACGTAAATCAGGTACGATTACGGTAAAACTCTTGGCCAGTTTTGGAGCCAAATCACGCCACATAACATGGGATTCAGGAGCACCATGAAGTAAAAGCAAAGGTTCACCAGAACCCCCTACCACGGCATGAATGTTTATACTGTCTATTACCATATCAACATCTTGAAATCCGGGAAAAAACGTTTTCGTCGTCGAGACTAGGTCTTGGGGTTCGTTATGCGAAATTTCCATGGTGGTTTCCGCTTCATTTTCTACCGTTGGTTGCTGCTTGCACGCCAAAACAATCAAAAAAAGCAGGAGAGCTATAGGTAATTGCCGAAAAGCCTTGTTTAAGCGCATGTCTATTTTTTTGTAAAAAGGAAATTTATTTAATTTCTGTTCTGTATTTCCTGCCATTGAAAGTGGTCTATCTTCCCATTTTTTCGGAAGTCAAATCCGAATAGCCCTCCATTTGCTTTACCATGTCGTGGTATTGTTTTGTTCCGGATTGCGCCTCTGGATATTGATAATCAGGAAAATCATATTCAGAGATAAAATCACTCAATCTTAAAAATGTACCGGTAAGCTCTGAAACCAAATCAATATCTCCAGTTTCAATATTACGACGCACTATACCTAACATCTGAGGATTTTGAATGTCCACCTGCATAATATTGGCAGTCGGAATTTCTTGAATGCCCTCCAAGCCTGATGCAAACATGGCCTGCTGTCCTGCCATTCCTTTTCCATTAATACCAGCGATTACCGAATTTAGGGGAATCATAGTCCCACCTCTGTTCTTATTGGTAACAATCAGACTTTTGCTTGTTGAACCATCAAAGCCTCGAGTTGTAACAACTAGCATATCTATTGGGGTATTTCCATAACCAAGCTCTGCAATGGTTTTTCCCTTAACGTCAGCTCCTTCGTTAATTTCATCTGCCGGAATGGTCACTAAAGGAGTACAAGTGTAGCTCGCCAACAATGTAGAATTTCCATCTACTTGCTCAAATAACATCGTGCGTATGGGGGCACGTGTTTCGTTTTGTGTATGGACCGCATGATAAATTTCAATGCTATTCACCATATCTTGACCTTCTGTAAAGGGATATGCTATTTTTCG
Source organism: Bacteroidota bacterium (assembly GCA_039191905.1). GTDB lineage: Bacteria > Bacteroidota > Bacteroidia > Flavobacteriales > Flavobacteriaceae > Flagellimonas. The sequence continues at coordinate 160,472 of JBCCXJ010000002.1, forward strand.
AAGTGTAGACGCAAACTCGCTATTAGTAAGTCCGGCAACGTAGACATAGCCCTCATTATAATCAATGTCAGTTATGTTTAAACTGCTTGCTGACGTTTCTTTCCAAAATACTAAATCAGAAGACGCGGGATTTTTTATAGAAACACTTTGGGAGTTTTCTTCACTGATTTCTAATAAACGGATATCCGTAGAAGCAGGGTTGACAATAGCTATTACCGATTTGGCATCCGGTTGGTGACCTAACTTTATAGAGACATAAGCTTCTTGGCTGACAGGATGTATTTTCATGTCTCCAATAATGACATCCCTAGATTCAATATTCAATTTTTTTGCCATCAAAATATCGAAGCCCTCCATATTATAGGGAATGGCGTCCTTTAACTCATTTGATTGGGTTGGAACGGCATATAATTTACCTGCTTTGCTATCACCTATAAATAGAACATTGTCTGGTCCAAAAGCAAGGACATTCGCCCCGTTTATTAAAGCGCCATCATCTAAAACCGATAAAGATTTCTCCCGATTATCTATTATAGAAGTTTGTTCTTTGGAAGCATCTTTACAGCCTACTACTAAAAGTAAAAATATACCGAGAAGTGTCAATCGTATTTTCATAGTCAAATAAAGCTTTAGTGTTAACGGGTTTAAACTATGGAATAATCGATACATATTTCTTAACTTAAGTTAAGAAGCGACATTACAATAAGACTTTTTTTATTCCCTGCCGTACTGGTACCGATAGGAGGTACTTGGATAGGATGTATCCTTGTTTTGAAGGTCTTTTTGTGGTGTTCTAAGATATATTCCCAGAATGCGCCGCGTTATGCCTAACCAGAATATAGCCTAGTAACTTGAGCTTTAGTATGCCCGGATGGGAAAAGCCTTGTAGGCCTTTTGAAGTAGAAGCGAGGTGCCGCGTCGGCAGGGTCTGTACTTTACTTCCTAAAAATTTCTTCTCAAAACTCTCTTTAAAAAGGTAATGACATTACCAAAGGCAATCGATGAATACCTATGAAATAAAATAAATAAGTAAATGAATAAACACTTTTTACGCGACCCGAGATAGGAGGGAAGTGGAATGTGTTGAGTGGCTAGTTTTTTAAGAGTTTTGAAACAAATCACTGAATATCCAATAATTAGCCGCACCTTTGCAACCTAATATTTAAATACATATAATGAGTAAAGGAACAGTAAAGTTCTTCAATGACACCAAAGGTTTTGGTTTCATCAACGAGGAAGGTGCGGACAAAGAGCACTTTGTACATGTTTCTGGATTAATCGACGAAATTCGCGAAGGTGACCAAGTTGAGTTTGATTTAGAGCAAGGAAAAAAAGGTTTGAATGCAGTAAACGTAAAGGTCATCTAAATTCATACAATCTAATTCTTCAAAGCCCATCTTATTCAGATGGGCTTTTTATTTTCACAAATGCGCAGTTCGTAAATAAATCAACTTCCATAAAGGCATAAAAGTATCCACATACAAAAGCGAATCCGAAAATCCAGTGGTCAATGCCATTAATACAAAACTAAATGCAGAATTACTTTTAAGTTAGTCTCAAAATATATTGGTTAAACAATACTCTTTATATATCATAGATTCAGGACAATGGCCTTAATGGTAGAAGCCGCGCTTCAGAGAGGCCTTCCTTTTTAAAACTACTTTTCGTATTTCATTACCAGGAAAAGGTATAGATTCTTGATAGCCGGCCTCAATCGATTTCTTAACCTCGAAAATGCTTTGGAAATCTGCGCCTCCACGGCTTTGATGGAAATATCCAAATACTCGGATATTTCTTTGTTAGTCAAACCTTCTTTTTTGCTCATAACAAATATTTCCCTGCATCGAAAAGGTAGTTTGTCAATTTCCTTGTTGACCAAGGCCATAAGTTTCTTTTTATCCGAAAAGTCTTCATGTTCAAGAATTGCGTTCAAAGCGTTATGATACTTTAACTCGACGGAAGAAATTGACTTTTGTTTTCTATATGTATCCACGAATTCAGTATAGGTAAGTCTTCTCAAATAACTATTTAGGGAAAGTTCTGTATTTAATTCCAATCGCCGTTCCCATAGTTTTAAAAAAACATTTTGTACTATATCCTCTGCTTTGTTGCGATTTCGAATAAGACCATACGCAAAATTGCATAAAAGATGGTGATATTGATCTATAAGAAAGGTGTAAGCACGCTCATCACCCAACTTTAAATGCTCTACAAGAACTTTATGTTGGCTTAAATCCAGCAAATCTTCTTTAATGTAATCCTAAGCTAAATCAAATAAGGTTTAGAAACAACGATCATCCATGTATTTTGGTCAATTTTAAAGACCTGGATATATTTTTCTACAAGTGTATAGGTAAAGTAGTACGCAATGATCAATGAGTAAGGACATCTCTATTCCGAGAGTCAGAATTAAGAAAGAAAAAAATGTTAAAAAAAATAGGGTACTCCAAATTGACTTCGTAATGATATAAAACATTACACTCTAATGACATCAGAGAGAACCCATATTCTTATCGTAAAATTCCTTTCCGATAAACTTTCCAAGGAAGAAGAGCAAGAGCTTGAGAAGCTTCTGGAAAATGAAGGGAACCAAACCTTATTTACTGAGATGGTACAGGCCAACCTGTATTCCGATTATGCTTTGCGAAAGTTTTCTTCACAGCATCTAAAACGGAAATTGAAGGATGCTATGTACGAACAAGCGCATCCGGTTCCTAGGACAAGAAAACTAACTATCTACAGGTATGCAGCCATAGCCATTGTTGTCCTGGGTACCGCTTTCGCAATAAAGGCCATATTGAGTGGTACATATCAATCTGACGAACAGATTATCCCTAGAGACCAGCCGGTGGTCCTAGAACTTGAAAACGGAGAAACGCAGATTTTGGACCTATCTGTATCCAAGTTGGTTCAAAACGGGCAGGGCCTGATTTTAGGGAGTCAGGAAAAAGAGCTGATTCGTTACTCGGATAGTTCCCAGATTGAAAAGCTGATTTATAATACTATTAAGGTGCCTTTTGGCAAACGGTTTGATCTTGTACTTTCTGATGGTACCAAGGTTTTTCTTAACTCTGGTTCTAGTATGAGATACCCGGTAAAATTCCTTCAGGGGCAGACAAGGGAAGTGTTTTTGACTGGTGAGGCCTTTTTTGATGTCTCTTCTGATGAAAACAGGAAATTTTTTGTTGGGGCAGAGAAATTGAATGTTTCCGTTTTGGGAACCAGATTTATGGTGTCACTTTATGAGGAGGACCAATCGACATCGGTTGTTCTTGAAGAAGGTATTGTAGAACTGTTTGAAAAGAGTATTAATGTGCCCACAAAGTTAATGCCCGGAGAAAGAGGAGTTTTGGATTATGAGACAGGAGTTTTGACCAAGGCTTTTGTAAACACCCAGCTTTTTACCTCATGGATGCAAGGAGTACTGGTTTTCAGGAACGAGACTTTTGCGAACATCTCAAAAAAACTTGAACGTGTCTACAATGTGACCATAATCAGTGAAAACCCTGACTTTGATAAAGAAGTCTTCAATGCCAGCTTCGATAACGAGACCATTGAGGATATTCTCAGTTACTTTCAAGATAGCTATAACATGAATTACATAATAGAAGACAATATTATTTATATAAAGTGATGCCTATGGAGAAAACCTGACTAGAAAAACTATTTAAGTCCTGTGATAGGAGCGAAAAAACCGGAAAATGTTGGAGCATTTTCCGGTGAAAAAAACGATTGTCCCCATCCAGGAACAACCAAAATTAACACTCAAAAATATGAAAAAACTTCAATCGGAAAGAAGGCTTCATCCGCCTGCTTTCATATTTGATTTGAAAATGAAACTGACCACACTCTTCCTAATCGCGATGGTATTTTGTATGAGTGCCAACGACAGTTACTCACAAAGAACGCGGATAACAATAGATCTGGATAACGCTACCATTGCCGAAGTTTTGGATGAAATTGAAAATACTACAGAGTTTAAATTTATCTACAGTGTCAAAAATGTTGATTTAGGACGCAGGGTTTCTTTAAGTGTAGAACAGCTCCGTATCCAAAACGTACTCCGTTCATTATTCGATAAAACCCAAACCTCATATAAAGTTAGAGGAAGACAGGTAATTCTCAGTAAGGCTGAACCCCTTAAACCAAAACAAAAAAGCATTGCAATTTCACAACGTACAATTATGGTGAAAGGACAGGTTTTTGATAATCTTCAAACCCCTTTACCAGGCGTATCCATAATTGAAAAAGGTACGACTAATGGAGTGGCTTCGGATTTTGATGGAAATTTTGAAATCCAGGTCCAAGAAGGGGCAACTCTGGTTTTTACCTCCATCGGGTTTCTTTCTCAGGAAATAACCGCAACGACTTCCTTTATGCAAGTCACGCTTAAAGAAAGTACGAGTGAGCTCGAAGAGGTTATCGTGGTGGCCCAGGGAATAACAAAATCCAGAAAAGCCTTGGGCTTTTCCGTCTCCAAAGTTGCCACGGAAGAAACAGAAGGACGCCCAGAGGCGGATATTTCAAGAACACTGCAGGGAAAAATATCTGGAGTGCAGATAATTGCACCCAATGGAAGTAGTGGTGCCGCAACGGATATTGTTGTACGGGGTAATCTATCCTTGAGTCAGGGCAATCAGGCATTGATTGTTCTGAACAATGTACCTTTTGATGGTAACCTATTGGATATTGACCCCAACGATATCAAGAATATTACAGTGTTAAAGGGATTGAATGCCGCTGTTCTGTATGGAAGTGAAGGTAGGAATGGAGTGATACTTATAGAAACCAAGAGCGGTAATGCCGTTTTAGGTAAGAAAAGCTTCAATATCAACGCTTCATTGACAACTTACACGAACAATGTGGCGAATATACCTGAATTTCAAAATGAGTTCGGTGTCGGTAACAACTTTATAACCGATGCGGCCACTATTGCAAACAACGGTAGTTATGGAGCCCGTTTCACCGATGTGGATTTTGTGCCCCATCCTTATGCGAATGATCCTAGGTTTCCAGAATTCGCCGGTGTAGAAGTACCTTATGTGGCTGTCCGAAACAATGTGGATGACTTTTTTAATACGGGTATTGGGCAGACTTTTTCGTTGAGCGCTTCGGCAACTGGAGAAACCGCATCTTTTAATTTCTCCACGGGGTATACCGGGGAAGACGGTATTATCGGGAACAACAACTTTCAACGATTCAACATCAATCTAGGAGGAACCGCACAATTGAACGATAAAATTGTGTTGTCTTCATCATTGGGATACAGTACCAGGGTCAGAAAATCGCAAAGTGGGAACGACGTCTTTGAGTTTTTATATAGAATACCAAGGAACCTGGATATCCACAACCTTCCCTTTGAAGACCCGTTGACCGGAGAGAATGCATTCTTTCGACAAGATGAAAACCCTCTATGGACCTTGAACAATACAGGTAGGGAACGCGCTGTGAATCGATTGACCGCCAGCATAAATCTAAGCTATAGGATAGACGAATACCATACCTTAAAGTACAGGGGAGGATTACAGACCGAGTCAGTAGAGGTCTTTGACTTTAGAAACCGTGGAGGACTTGTAGATGGCGATAGAAATGGAATAGACGAGGCGACAAGGAATACCGGAACTCTGGAATTGGAGGCAGATTCGGAGTTTGTTGTGGATAATACCTTGATTCTGGGGTCGGAATATGATATAAACGAAACTTTGGGCTTCAGTTCTCAATTAGGAATAAATTCGAGATTTGAGCGTGATAGGAGCCAAGAATCTACATTTACGGATCAAATTGTATTTGACTTTTTCAGGCCCAGTAATTTTAGGAACAACAGCGATGCTGATTTTGATACTGGACGGGAAAACTTGGTGGGATTCTTTGGACAGTTCGATTTTGACTATAATGATTTTCTTTACCTGGGACTTTCCGGTAGATATGATATTGCATCTACTCTTGAAAGAGAGAACCAGACCCTTTTCTATCCTGGGGTATCTTTGTCTTTTGTTCCCACTTCTGCGTTTAATTTTGGAGGAAGTGCCGTTAACTTCCTTAAAATCAGAGGTGCTTACGCGACATCGGCAGGTTTTCCTGGAAGGTTCCGAACAAGGAACGCTCTTTTTTCAGACCCTAGGGAATTTGAGGACATCTCAGATGGTCTTATCGTGACGAACTCCTTATTCAGTCGATTGGAAAACCCAGACATTAGACCTGAACTGCACAGAGAATTTGAACTGGGTATCGAAGGTAATTTTTTCAACAATGCAATTACGTTGAATGCATCGGTTTTCACCAGAATATCTGAAGATCAAATATTCGAAACGGAACTGGCACCCGAGACGGGATTTACCTCCACTACCATTAACGCAGGGCGTGTGGATACCGAAGGATTGGAAATTGATTTGGGAATCAATCTTTTTAGAGGTTCAGATTTTAACTGGGATATCAGAAATACGTTTACTGCTTTTGAAAGCACCGTAGTGGAATTACCGGATGGATTGGAACGGGTAATTCTTGACAATAATACCAGCACCCAAATAGTTTTTCAAGATACCGGTACCAACGCGGCAGTAGCAGCGGTAGGACAACCTTTAGGATCTTACCTGGGCAGCTATGTTGTAAGGGACTCCCAGGGCAATGCGTTAATCAATCCCAATAACGGAGTACTGTTGGTTAGTGACGAGGTAGGACTCCAGGATGAAATTATCGGTGATTTGACACCAGACTGGAGAGCTACTACCATCCATACGTTTAGATACAAGAACTTTACATTATCCGGACAGTTTGAATACACACAAGGAGGTACAAGGACGGCTCAAGTTGTTGAAGAACTCTTTGAAAGAGGAACCTCTTTGTCCACAGTGAATAGGGAAGGTACTTTTGTGATTCCTGGCGTATACGGAGACCCTGCAACAGGTCAGCCCTTATTGGATGCCAATGGCAATACTATCCCCAATACGATTCAGCAGAACAGCAACAGGACAGCTTTCAGTAATTTTTTCGAAGCTCAGGAGGGATTTACATTTGACGCCTCTGTTTTTAGAATACGGGAGGTTTCCTTGTCGTATAATTTAGATAGGACGGTGGCAAAAAAACTACCTTTCAAGAACATACTTTTCACCTTAACAGGTAGAAATATCTTCTTTTATGCACCAAATTTTCCTAGGTCAACAAACATTGACCCGGATGTTGTGGGAAACAGTTTCCCCAGCACAACACGCTATGCTTTGGGTGTATCTATTAATTTCTAAAAAATTGATGATGAAAAAAATAAAATTAATGAGTGCACTACTTTCCATAGTGCTCGTTTCATGCGAGATAACTGATTTTGGTGAAGAATTTCAAACAGACCCAAACCTTTTATCACCAGAAGAGGCGAATCCTAGCTTTATATTGAACAATATTCAGATAGAATTTGCAGATTTTCTTATGGATATAGAGCGTACAGTAGATGAAGTGATGCGCTATAAAAACCTGAACAATACCTATGCGGAAGTTTCCGATCAAGGAGTGTTGAACGGGGAATGGATCAATTACTATACTTTTTTACAAGATGCGGAAGTGCTGAATGACCTAGCTGCCAATGATGAAAATTTACGATTCCATAGAGGCATTTCCCGTGTTATCACAAGCTATGCGACCGTGACCATGGTCGATTATTTTGGTGATATCCCATTTTCTGAAGCAAATAGGGCAGATGAAGGATTAAACAATCCTGTTCCAGATGACGGGGAGGTCGTTTACAATACTCTGTTGTCACTGCTTGATGAGGCCAAAGCCGATTTAAACGCAGGCACACCTGCCCCGGAAAATGATCTCTATTATAGAGGAGACCGGGACAAATGGGTGAGGTTGGCTAATTCGCTTCAGTTCAAAATGTTGCTTAACATGGATGATACGGCAGGCATGAATGCCTTGATAGCAGAAGATAACATGTTAGAAAATATGGATGACGACTTTCAATTCAGCTATAGCACTCAGATAGATCCATTGAGCAGGCACCCCAACTTTGTTGATGGGTATATTGCCGGAGGGCAGGCTACGTATATGGGCAATTCATTTATGAATTTGCTTTTGAACGGAAAATCCATTCGCGATCCTAGAATTCGATATTATATCTTCAGGCAATCCAGTTTAGACCCAATAGCCTCATCGATTCCTTGTGTAAACGATCCCATGTTCGATTTTTGTTATTTGGGCGATTCCTATCACGGAAGAGATCATGGCGATTTAAGACCTGCATCTTCCGATCAACAATTCAGGGCCATATACGGGCTGTACCCTGTTGGCGGAGCTTTTGACGAAGATAATCCGGTTACCGATGACGACAACATTATTTTTGGTGTGGATGCTCCCAATCAAGAAGGGGCGGGGATTTTGCCCATATTGTTGTCCTCATTTTTAGACTTCTTACGAGCCGAAGCTGCCATATCACTAGGAACCATTGATGAGGCAGAGGCATTTTTGGAATCAGGAATTCGAAAATCCATGGACAAAGTATTGAATTTTGCCAACGGTATTGCCGTAAATTCTGATTTAGCTGCTACGCCAGCAGATGTGGATGCCTATGTCACTGAGGTTTTGACTGCCTATCAAGCCGCTGACGATCAAGGCAAGCTGGATATTATTTTGGAGGAATACTACATTGCTTCGTATGGAAACTCAACAGAATCCTATAATGGATATCGTAGAACGGGTTTTCCATCTAGCCTACAGGCACCTATTGAAAATGTAGGATCCCCGTTTCCAAGGACGTTTGCTTATCCAACAGATGCTATTAACAATAATTCATCCCTAAGCCCAAGACCGATTACTACTCAAGTGTTTTGGGATACCAATCCGCCGGGGTTCATTCAATAATAAGTAAGATCATGAAAAAAGTATATATATTGACAGTAATGTGGTTGGGGCTTTCCTGCAATGGAACCGACGACATATTTGAAGAGAATTTTACACGTGGCGGTTTTGCACAGTTCACAGAAGATTTGGAAACGACCCGGTTCAATTTGTTAACTTTTGAAGAGGCTTCGTTCTCGGCGGAAGTAGTTGACCCGAACAACAATATAATCTCCTATTCTTTGGCATTGATTTATGGAGAGATAGTGGTCGACGATTTTATCGTATTGAATTCCTTTCCGGGAACAATTATGTTCACAGGACAAGAAGTTTTGGACGCCTTGAACCTAACGATTACTGACCTGGAAACATCGGTTTCTTTGGAGTTCGTTGCCACAATCACCACCCCAGAAGGTACTTTTTCGGGAAATCGCCCCGATTTTGATGCCAGTACGAATTCCGTGGTAGGAGGGGATACGGCAAACGAGATTTTTGCTTCGGCCATGCGGCAGGCAGTGAACTTCAGTTTTTCGTTCTTTCTACCTCCACCCAGAAAACTCAGAGGGACTTCTTTTGAGGAACCTTTTGGAAATGATGAGCCCTATACCAAACCAGGTGGGGTCACTGAGAATGAGATATTGACCAACAATCCCGGGGAGCGCTTTGTGGTTTATACCGCCCAAGGCACGGGGGTAGATGATGAGATAGGTTTTACCGCAGAGGTCTTCTTTGTGGACGGTGATAGTGGTTTTACCAGTGAGAGGATAGGGGTCAGTACCGATACCGAAGCAGTCGGCGGCGCTTTTGCTGATGGTGTTCAAGGATATCAGATTGAGGATGTGGACGGTCTTTTCAGGCTCACCTTTGATACTGTTCCAGTGGATAACACCTTGAATCCCTCGTCGGGAGTACAAATCCAATATTATCCTATTGAAGCAGACCACGAGAGTGGCGACAACCTCACGATAACCGCTGAAATTGAAAGAGCGGATGGTTCTATGGAGACTCTGGAACTACTCAATATAAGCGGTACCGATATAGACAATGGACTGGAGGAAAGATGGAACTTGGCCGATACTGGTTTTCTAATTGATGTGGTGTCCTACACTTTGATAGTAGAGACCAACATTGACAGTGGTGCCGAGGATGTGTACTTTGACCAAATGCTCGTTTACATTCCTGAATAAAGCGAATACGTAAAGAAAAACAAGATGAAAAAACAAAATAAACATATAGTAAGGCCACTTCTGTCAGTGCTAATTTTAGCGCTGTTTGGCATAGCTGCCTGTGAAGAAGAGGACTTTAGGATATTGCCCGATGAGGAGACCTTACAGACAATAATAAGCATTGAACCCGTAATGGCCGATATTGGAACTACCGTTACGATTACAGGAACCAACTTTAGTCCTGTTCCCGCCAACAACAAGGTTAGCTTTAATGGGACCGGGGCCAATGTTGTTTCGGCCAGCGAAACCACCTTGGTGACCGTTGTACCCGAAGGTGCTACCACTGGACCGGTATCGGTATTCAAGGTGACACAGGTTGATGGTCCCGTTTTTACCGTTGTTCTTGCCCCAGTAATTACGGATTTGAGCACAACGGGAGCTCCAGTGGGCGAAACAGTTATTATCACTGGGGCCAATTTCGGCACAACAGCAAATGAAAATACGGTAAGCTTTAACGGAGTGGAAGCTACTATCAATGAAGCTTCGGAGACCCGGTTGGAAGTAACAGTTCCCGAAGGCGCAACAACTGGACCTTTAACAGTAGAGTTTCTAGGTCAAACCAACGGAACGGAGGTAATCTTTACCGTAGCACCGGAAATTACCGGTTTTAGTCCCGAATCGGGTGCCTTTGGTACAGAAGTTACCATCACCGGGACCAATTTCAACGCTGACTCCGAAAATGTTCAAGTAACGATAAATGGAGCGATTGCTTCAATTGTAAGTGCTTCAACAACGGAATTGATTGTGGAGGTGCCCGCTGAAGGAACCTCTGGCCCGCTGTCGATTGAAATAGAGACTTTACTTGCCAATAGTCCTACAGACTTCATAACTATTCCTAGTATTTCATCCATAGCACCGGCCTCTGCATCCGAAGGAACTGAAGTTACGATCAGTGGAGCCAATTTTGGCTTGGACGCTATCTCTTTGGAAGTATTGTTCGATACATCGGTAGCAGATATTGTGGAAAGCACCTTTAACAGTATCACGGCTATAGTTCCTAATGGATTGGCCATTGGTGCTACAAATGTTACCGTATCTCTGGATGGACAAATTTCGGAGCCAATGGAATTTACGGTAGTGGAAGCTATTCCACTGACTACTTTTGGTTTTACCAGTTTTGAGGAAGTCCCGACTTTTGACCCAATAGACAATGGGGATGGCACATTCAGTGCCCAGCGTTATCCAAGACCTGCTGCCTCCCAAGACCCGATGCCCAATATTCAGGATACGGACCTGTCTTCAGAATTACCGTATGTAGCCTTTTCAGGCGGAATCAGTGAACTTGGCTTTACAGCAGCGTTCGAGGCAGGAAGTGTTACCGACATAGAGGATGAACGCCTTGGAGTCTATAACAACACCTCCATAAATGCTGAGATTGATAATTTCGGGGCCCTTTTTGAAGATGGGGTACAAGGCTACGTGACCTCAGATTTGGACGGCACTTTGACGCTAAGATTCGATACCATGACCAATCTAAACAGCTCGATTACTCAAGCCGTTCTGGAAGCTAGGGTATATTTTAGGGAAACCACATGGGAGGATGGCGATGGAATTGAAATATTTTTTGAGACTGCCGACGGTCTTGGTGACCCAATAATTTCCCTATTGGCTGGTGATGTTGAGGCTATTGCAGGACAGTCTACGTTGATTTCGGTTCCCTTCCCAACAGAAAAGCTTCAACAAGGGAGACTTGTGGTGACCTTTACAAACGGCGCAGGCAGCGAAACGGCCTCTTTGGACTATATCGCTATTAAGGGTGTCCCATAAAGAGGGCCAATAAAAATGTAATCTTGGAAAAATGTAATCCAAAAGCATTTTAAACAAGGTAATAGTAAAACATAAAATCATTTTTTAGTCGAAAATTATGAAACAAGACATAGTACAAATAATGTCCATAGTGTTATTATCGATAGTTCCACTTTTTGGGTGTGAAGATGACGATAGGGGAAATGAGATTGCCACAACAGAGGGAAGAGTGTATTTTGAGGTGCAGAATATTTTGGTCGACAGAACATCATCTGGACCCTTAACGGTACAACTTAGATATGAAGGAACAAGTTCCGGTGATGATATATCGGTAGAATATACAGTCGGATTCCCAGGGCAGAACAATGCTATTGAGGGAGAAGATTTTGTGTTGCCAAAATCGGGGTCTTTTGTAGTCAAAAGAGGAAGAGCTTTGAGTCAAGTAACGCTGCTGCAGAGTATTCTAGATAATCAGAATGCTGATGAAGAACGATCTCTCAGTTTTGAGCTTCAACCTAAAGAAGGAATTACCATTGGCGACACTTCCAACTCTCGTGGTGTGGTTACAGTAACGATAGGTACATCCGAAGACACAGTGGACTCAATCGATCCAACTGATTTTATTGGTGACAAGAAGTTTAGTCTAGGGGTTGGAACGTCAACTCTAGAAATACCGTATTTCTCGAACCGGGAGGATATCAGGGAAACCGATAATCCTGATATTACACGAGCCGTAGTTGTTCTTCATGGTGCAAATAGGGTAGCCGGTTCGTCTTACCAAAGTATGTTAGGTGCGGCGATGATGGAAACGGACAATTTAGATTCCTTATTGATCGTATCCCCTCAATTCCTGATTGAAGAAGACATCAATGAATTTATGCTTGATGAGGAACATTTATACTGGACGAGCGAATGGCGTTTGGGGTTTGATTCCCTTGATGGGGATGGGAACCCCAGACCTGAGCAGATCTCCTCCTTCACGGTAATGGACTCTATTATAGTAAAACTTTCTGAATATCCCAATCTAAAGAAAATTGTATTGTCAGGACATTCTGCTGGGGGACAGTTCGTCAATAGATATTCTGCAAGTTCCCCAATTGCAGACAACTTGAGTGCTAGAGGTGTCGAGTTGAGCTTTATCGTGAATAACCCAAGTTCTTATGTTTATATGGATGGTGCCAGAAAAGTTAGGGGAACGGAAAACACCTTTACCATACCTTCTTCATCCGAGATATCGGCTTGCCCAGAATACAATGCGTATCGATATGGACTAGAAGAGAACCTACCACCTTATCTTATGGCGTTGGGCGGAGAAGATGCTATACGAATGAGGCTTCCTCAGCGTGAGGTTACCTATCTCATAGGACAGAATGATAACAATCCCAATGGGAACTTGGTAGATAGTTCATGTGAGGTGCTGTTCCAGGGTGCCGACCGATTTGAAAGGGCAATTAATTACTTTGATTACTTGGTCCATTTCTACGGACCCTCTATAGGGGAGGACCAAAGGATAAAAATAGTACCAAGTGTTGGGCATTCCAGCAGAGGAATGTTCCAATCCGAATCAGGAAGAAAATATGCATTCAGAAATTAGGTCATCGGCACTAAAATAGAATAAGCTTAACCCTGAGTTAGTTAGGGCAAAAGGTACAGGTTTAGGTTCCGCTTTTCCTGTGCCTTTGCTTTTGTAATAATAACTAGTGTTTTTTATAAAAGCAATGTGTTGTTGGCCGAGCGGCGATTATACATAGCGACAAATTATGGTATAAATGCAAAGATGCGGCGCAGCCGACCGCAGAGTGTAAATGGCAAATTAAATTGTACAGTCCCTTCAAACCAATTATCCACATAATTTATTGAAATTCAACTCATTGATTCTAATCCAATGATAATTTAGAATATACACAAAACACTCAGAATCATAGGTGATATTTTAAAATGTACATTTTGAATATAATCCTGAAAATGATTTGTTTTATAACATCGAAGAAAAGCGCCAATGGTAAGGTTAATGTGCTTAGAAATATCGACAATATTCTTTTCTAAGTCTCCCCAATTTTTTCTTTTTAAGTGACAAATTTAGCTACACCATTATATTAAGCCTATTTCCCAAGTGTTAAGAAGATACTTAAAGAGCATATGATCAATATGTTTTAAATAATTTCACTTTTAATGTCACATTTTCTTTTTTGGTAGCTTATATACCAAAATAACGAACAAAGTCAGGTTGTAGATGACAGTTGGTTTTAAGTGCCTAGGTTTTTTTATAGTCCCACGCGACTAAACAATATATAAATGGAAAACAAAAATTTTGGATTGACACAAGCCGATTTTGACCGATTGGTGGTTGATTTAAAACGAAACGACACCTTCTTTTTTGAACAGGTGTTCACAAAACAGTTTGAAGAGACGATTGTGTATTTAAAACGTGAATATCGTGCGGACCATGAAGATTCCTACGATGCGGCTATGGATGCCTTGATAGCATTTAGGTTGCGATTTGTACAAGGAAAATTAAGTTATGGAAACCTAAGGTTTTTATTCACAAAAATGGCCTCACAAATGTATTTAAAAAGCAAAAAAAATAAAGTACAAACGGTTGATAATGACCTTTTGGTTAATGAAGAGACCGTAGAAACCGAAAATAGAGAAATGTCCCTAGAGTTCAATAAGGCATGGCAGAAACTGGGTGAAGGCTGTAAAGATGTATTGACAAAATATTATTATGGCAAAATGAAATTACTGGAAATAGCGAATGAGCTCTCAAAATCACCAGCTACGGTAAGAAAACAAAAAGAACGTTGCGTAAAAAAAATGAAAGAACTGATTAGTGTTGAAATTTAAAACGTCATGAAGAAAAAGCTACATCATTTGATATCAGAAGAACTGTCCGAAAAAGAAACAGATGAGATCATGGGCGCATTAGTCACACAACAAATGAATGCTGAGTTACGTCAGCGCTTGGCCCATACGCTAAAAGAGAAACATGGTATTATTCGTAGTGCCGAGCGAGGAAACGGTAAGATTAAATACCTGAACTATATGCTCGCAATAGCCGCAAGTATTACCGTATTAATTGCCTTGGTGTTCTACCCAAACTGGGCAGGCGATAGTCCCCAGGTACTGGCACAGCAGTATTTAAGTGAGCAGCCGCTGAGCCACCCTGGAACGTTTAAAGGAGCAACAGTAGTTGATGAGCAGCGTACGCAAGCTATTGTGGCCTTTAACCAAGGCGATTTTACCAAAGCGGCTACCCATTTTAACGCACTTGAAGCACCTACAGCAGAGGATAGGTACTATTTAGGGCTTGCCTATTTAAAAAATGGGGATTATGAACAAGCAGTCCCATTGCTGGTCGAAAGCAAGACCAAGGGCAAACGATTCACACAAGAAGCACAATGGTTTTTGGGATTGGCCCATTTAGCTCTAGGAAATACTGAAAGTGCAATAAATGAGCTAAAAGCAATTGGCAAAGATGAATGGAAATATAAAGAAGCCGTTTCGCTATTGGAACAAATACATTAAATCACACACAATAAATAACACAAAAATAAAGATGATGAAAACAAATCGATACCGCGTACTACTGTTGTTACTACTGAGCTTTCTAGTCTTTTTTACATCGTGTACGTCAGACATGGATGAAGATTTGAATGATGACCAATTGGCCTTGGATGGTAATGGTAATGGTGATAATGACGACGATGATAATGACGATGACGATGATGATGACGATGATGATGACGATGACGATGATGAGGACATCATCAGACACCCTACTTTGTTTTTTGTTCGATTGGACCCCAATTTGTCCGAAGCTGAAATTGACGAACTCAAAGAAGATTTAAATTCTGACGAAGTATGGTTTCGTGAAGAGATCAACCTACGGTTATGGAACGTACGCCAGTTTCCCTACACCTCTGCACAAGGCGAGAATGTGACTAAAATTGATGGGCATGTGGCCACAGCAAGAAGAAAAACAAGGGTAAAAGAGGTGGGCTTTAACATTGGTTCAGTACTTTCAGAACCCACGGCAATGCCTCCATTGGCTTGTTTTGAAAGCATAGTGCCACAAGTGGCCTTGGGTGTAAATGAAGTCAAGGTCGCCATTTTTGATACGGGCATTGCCGATTTGGCCAATGTCAATTTCCCAAATTATGATTTTGCCATTGGGGAGTATACGGGTTACGATTATGTAAACGATGATGAATTGCCCGAGGATGAAAACGGCCATGGCACCCATATTGCAGGTCTCATTCACCATTTATTGGGCCAAAGTGGTAATCCAGATGCAGAAGTGTCTTTTGATATTCGTAAGACTCATGATGCCATGGGCCAAGGTTTTGTTTCCAATCTCGTTCCCGCAATCCTTGACGCTGTTGAAGAAGGGGCAAACATTTTGAACTTTAGTTTTGGTTATCAGGATATCAATGCAGACCCTACGGATAGACCTTTAAAATTGGCCTTGGACTATGCTGAACAAATGGGAGCCATGGTTATTGCCTCTGCAGGGAATACCAATGGAAACAACGATATGGATGAGGTAATTTCGTTTCCAGCATCATACCCCAATGCCAATATTCTGTCTGTGGCATCCATTAGTTGTGATGATATTTTGAGTCCGTTCAGTAGCTATGGTAGGCAAAGCGTTGATGTGGCCTTGTTGGGTGAAAACATTCCAGGGCCCAATTTGACCATGGGGGTCGATATGCGCTCAGGTACATCATTTGCTTCCGCCAATGTGACAGCCATGGCTATACTTTTGGCCACCCATCAACCAATTTTTGATCAACAACAGATTCGTACGGCTTTGATAGGCACTTCAACCCCCAATGCAGGCTTGTCCGGAAGAGTGGTTGCCAATGGAACCATAGATTTTCAAATGGCGTTTGATAGTCTAACCGGCAACTGATAGTAGACATAATCGAGTAAAAAAAAGCGAGCACTCCGGTGCTCGCTTTTTTTGTTCAACGTATTTTCGATAATCAAATTGAATATAGACAATCTAGGATCGCAATATCACTTCGAGCGCAGTCGAGAAGTCTAGAAAACGTATCGAACAGTTATCAATAGTGCCTGAACTGACATCGACTTAGGAAGTTTTTTTAAAATACCCTCTTTAAAAAGTTACATCCTTTCTTTAATGAAAAAGGGGAGGACTTCTGCAAGAACTTCAAATCAAATATATAGGGGTTTACTTTACCCTTGTTCTACTACGTGCTCTAGTGACATGCCCCCCACCGAGTACTTGCTGTTGTTGCTCGTTGGTCAATGGGGTTATGTTTTTAGTTTTCAATGTTGCAATCGATTTGTTTTTCATGAATATGATTTTAGGATTTGTGATATCTAAAAATAATAATAATCTTACAATTGATATCATACTTTCCTTCTTTTAACAAAGAAGCTTACTTCTTTAGGGTCTCGTTTCAATCCGTTACCATAACAGAATTGCAAAGCCAATAGAAATATCATAACTTCATACGGTAAGTCGAGGAACAGCAATAGTCTTCCCTGCAAGAATAGCCCCAAAAATGACCGTATTTCGCCCTTTACTGTTTCTAAGTATCGCGTTACTGACCCTTTCCTGGACACCCCATACCGATGATTTCTTTTCCACATACTACCAAATCATTAATGAGAATATTGAAAACGAACGCTACAATTCCAACATCGCTTTGATACAAGAATTAAGGGCAAAACCCGCCTATCAAGCGTTGGATTGTTACCATAAAGGGAAACTGTTACATAAAATAGGGGTCTCGTATTATCTACTCAACCAAGAGCAACAAGCCATAACCTATTACAAAGATATCATAAACAATCACTGGGATAACTGTCCAAACGTTCCTGCTTCAGAAAAGGCAAACACAATTTACAACATAGGTATTTCCTATCAATACCTAAATGATTTAGAATCCGCAAGATATTACGTTGATGAAGCATTGTATGTTTTCGAAAATGACTTAGAATACTCCAAATTGGATTTGGCGGATAAGTATTATGGGATGGGATATTTGTACAAAGAACTTAACGATGCATTCCGATCGGAATTATACTATCAGAATGCAATAAGTCTTTACGAAGAGTTTGATAAAACTGAAGAATGGCGCTTTGGATTGTATAATGAACTCATTGGGATGAATCTCAAGTTTAAGGATTTTAATAAAGCAAAATACAATATACAAAGAGCTTTAAGGCTTTATGAGTCTGCTTCTGGTGAAATACTTCAATTTGATTTAGCTTTAGTCTACTTGAGCGCGGGAACGACCTATTTGGAGCTAAAAAAGTACGATATTGCCCAACAAATGGCAGTCAAGGCTTTGAGGTCGTTAGATGAGTCCACCGAACCATTTTACTATTCCATTGGGTTGGAGTTGGTGGCCATGATTCAATTTGAAGTCGGTAAATTAAAGGAGGCCGAGAAAAATATGTATCGAGTACTCAATCTACGAAAAGGATTGTATTTAAAAGGAGAGAGTCAACACGAGATAGCACTTGCTTATGAGAATTTATGCGACATTCTTGTTCGACAAGGATCATTGGATAGGGCAGACCAGTATTTAAGCCAAGCCTTTGATATGTTGCTGCCCAACGATGATTTTGACGCCAATCATTTACCCATTATTCAAACATCAAAGGCACGTGATGATGAACAGTTAATACGTTTGATGGAGCTTAAGACCAAAATTTTTGAGGCCAAATACCAGAATTCGCAAGATGTAGGTTTTCTTGATGCTTCGTTAAACGTGCAACATAAAATTGATTCTGTGGTCAAAAGGGGGTTGCTTTCGTTTCAGTTCCAACAATCCAAACTCGAATTTTTAGAAATACGTATTGCCCATTATGCAAAGGCGATAAAGGATGCATTACGACTATATGACCTCACCAATGATACATTTTATCTGAACGAGGCTTACGAGTTCTCATCAAAGACAAAGGCGCTGGTCCTACAGCA
The DNA here is from genome assembly GCA_039191905.1 of Bacteroidota bacterium. Lineage (GTDB taxonomy): Bacteria > Bacteroidota > Bacteroidia > Flavobacteriales > Flavobacteriaceae > Flagellimonas. Next base: position 179,222 of record JBCCXJ010000002.1, read on the forward strand.
GGAGTTGAACCGGATTAATGCGCTTTCGACTAATACCGATAAAGACATTGTATTGGAAGAACAGGCGCTGCGAGAACATATGAATGGGCAACAAGCTTCGCTTTTTGAAGCGGATGAAGCCGATAAGGATTCAATCTTACAGGAGTACCTCATTGCGCAAAACCGATTGGATGCTTTTTTGCAAAAAGTGGAACAAGATGAACCCGAATACTACAACCAACGCTATAAATTTTTAGAAGTACCTACCCTTGAAGAAACGCGACTACGAATCCCCAAAGATTTGGCCGTGGTCGAGTTCTTCGTCGCCAAAGACAGTATTTACAGTTTTTGGATTACTAAAACACAGTTTTTTGCCAAAACAGCTCCGTTTGACGAGACAGTCCAAGAAGCCATTGACACTTTTGTGTCCCAATGTAATACTCCATTGCAGCCCATATCACCAGCTGCCTCACGATTGTTGTTCGAGAAAACCCTGCAAGAAGGGTTACAAGAATTGGATGGGAATATCAATCGTCTGTCCATCATTCCCGATGGTCCTTTGCACATGGTCTCTTTTGAGGCCTTGTCCAATGGGAATAACTTTGTCATCAATGATTATGCAGTTTCCTATGCCTATGCGGCTGCCTTATTGAACCAAGAAAATGAGATGGGTCAAAAGCCACAATGGGAATATGTCGGCTTTGGCGCAGAATACAGCCAACGACTGAATGAGAAATTAAAGGCTACCAAACATTTTTTTGGTGATGAACTTTTGGGTCAATTGACCATGTCTAAAAAGGAAATAGAAGATGCGGCGGCCATCTTTAAAGGCGTAACTTTTGTCAATGAAGAGGCCAGTTTGTCCAATTTCTTCTCGCATGCCAGTAAGGCCAAAATTATACACTTGTCGTTACATGGCCTAGTCGATTTTGACGATCCACATCGTTCCGCAGTCATTTTTGATGATAGCGAGGAAGACTACTTATTATCGCCCCAAGATTTGTACAAGAACAGACTTAACGCCGAATTGGTATTATTGAGCGCCTGCCACTCGGCTAGTGGTAAGATTTATCAGGGCGAAGGGGTGCAGGGTATGAGCAAGGCTTTTTTGTTGGGAGGTGCGCAAAATATTCTCTCCAGCCTTTGGAATGCCACGGAGACCAGTTCTTTGCTTTTGACCAATTCCTTTCTGAAGAACATAAAGACCGGCGAAGCTACCGATATTGCCTTGCAAAAGGCCAAGTTAAATTACTTAGAGACAGCTACCCCAAGTCAACGACATCCATACTATTGGGCCAATTTCATCATCTTGGGCGAAGTGGACTCCATTTATCCCAAAGAAAACTCTCTGTATTTGTGGATGGGGATTGGTGTATTGGTATTGGTTTTTTTACTTTTTCTTCTCTTCCGAAATCGGATGGTTTTCAAATAGATACGTCTATTATATACTATTGCCCGTCCACTTTTTGACTAAAAATCAATGTGGGTTTGTCACGTTTGTTCCCAATTGTCCTTATAGAAATAAGAAAAAGAACAAACATTCAAATCCCAACAATGAAAAAGCCAAAAGTAACCACTTTGATTATCGCGATCAGCGCTTTATTCGCAAGTGCAACCAGCATCGCCCAAGAAGATTTAAAAGTATGGACCGGACATTCATGGAGTACAAAACTAACGGATGAATGGCGGGTCCGAGCAGGTCAATTGTACCTCTTTGATGAGCGTCTTGATTTAAGCTCCATACAGAACAATGCACGTATCGAATACCGCTTTAACCGTCGCTTTAGGTTGGGATTTGGCTATGTAAGGTCTTCGAGTCCTGGCGATCCCGACCAGCAGGCAAGAAATAGAATCGAGACCCGGTTAAGACTGTCACACCGTTGGGGAAAACTACGAATTGCCCATACGCTTCGACCTGAGTGGCACTTTCCCGAACGAAGCAAATTTGAATATCGTATTCGCTACGCGCTCGGCCTCCATGCAGGTAATTGGGGCCTACCGTTAAAAATAACACCCTACATCACCAATGAACTGCACTATTATCTGGACGGTAGACCTTTCCAATATCGAGATAGTGCGGGCGAAAAATTGGTCAAACAATCGCCTAACGGACTGCATGCCCATCGTATTAGATTAGGGGTCCGCTTCCGCCCATTCAAACGAGCCAGTGCCAATGTTAGCTTCATGCGACAAAGGGAGTTCAATATTGGTAGCCCATACCGAAGTTTAAACGTCACCGACCCAAGAAATGGTGAAGTGAAAAGAAGTTTCAACAATTTTTCCGTGCTGTCGTTCAGCTTCTTTTATCGCATAAAAATGAACGGTAGCGCCAGAACCGCATCAAAACAGAATACCAAAACAAGAAACCTTTAAGTAATAACACTAAAATCCCATATCATGAAAACAATAAAAAAAGCTAATAGCTGTAAGAGTATTATCGATTTTAAGATAGATCGTTCATTGGCCAAGAGCCACCAACCAGTGGCTGGTGATGTCGCCGTTTTTGAAGTACTTGAAATAGGATCGTTAAATGCCATTCAAGATTATGCTGGCAGAAACTGCTACATTTTTGAAGGCGACCACATTATGGTAACTTTTGGCAACCGATACGCCAGTAACCAATTCGAAGCCTATGTGCCCAAAGCATTTCAAAATGAATATGATTTGGTCGGTAAAGGCGGTGTTGTAGGGAATGTGTTCTCTATGTACTACAAGCTTGAAGAAAAGGGCCCCACAAAGATAAAAATGGTGGGCTATGTAGTTGATCAGGGCAAAGTCATCAATACCATATACCATCATAAAGAAAGAAAGGCTTTCAATCCGTTCAAACAGCGTGGGTTCAAGACTATTTTATCAGTGGGCTCAAGCATGGATAGTGGTAAAACAACGACAGCAGCATTTTTGTGCCGCGGCCTAAAAAACGCGGGGCATAAAGTGGCTTATATAAAACTTACTGGAACGGTATTCAATAAAGATAAAATGCTATGCTTTGATTGTGGGGCAGATTACGTAGCCGATTTTTCCGATTTGGGCTTCCCGTCCACCTACTTATGCTCTTTGGCCACGATACTCGATGTCTATGAAGGACTTTTGAGCAATGTTGAGGCTATGGACCCTGATTATTTGGTCATCGAGGTCGCTGACGGATTGTACCAGAAAGAAACCAGTGCGTTGATGAACCATTTGCCATTCACCGATTCCATCGACCACGTGATTTTGTCATGTGGCAATAGCTTGGCTGTACATGCGGGTATCGAGTTGTTGGCCCCGATATTCGGTCCTAGACTTTTTGCGCTTGCTGGACTCTTTACCGGAAGCCCCCTTATGGTATTGGAGGTAGAGGAAAATTCATGTTTGCCCGTACTGACCCTTGAAAAGTTAGTTGATCCAACTTTGTTGAACAATGTTTTGAAAGAATCGAAAACTGGGGTGGCCGTTTGAAGGCGGCACCCCAACAAATAAGTAGTCATGAAGTATACAAGGCGACAAGCAGCAATTTTCAGTATCGTAGTACTAGGTATAGTACTCTCACCGATCGTTCAGAATTGGGTCAAAACCCCAACAGACAGTTTTCCCTTCTCGTATTATCCCATGTTCTCAAAGAAAAGAGGGGCTACCTATGGTTTGTATTATGTAGTGACCTACGATTCACTTGGCCGTAAAGAACACCTTCCGTATCGCCTTGCCGGTACCGGAGGGTTCAATCAGGTACGTAGACAAATCAACAAGGCACATCGAAATGATGGTGGCATATCTTTTCTTAAAAGGGTTGAAAAACATCTTGCCAAAAAAGACAAAGCCTATTATAGCAGCCTTGCTAGAATTGAGTTGGTGAAAGGTTATTATCATTTAGAAAATTACTTTTTAAACAACGATACGCTTCCGCTTTTAGAACGGAACATCGCTACCCTAAAAATCAAGGAATAATGAAAACGATTATAAAAACATTAAAAGAAGGTTGGTTTGAGGCAATTAGCCCCCAACGGTTGGCCCTCTTACGAATTGCGACTGGGTGTTTTAGTCTTTGGTACTTGATCTCACGTTTTGAAATGCTACAGAAAATGGTAAGAAACACTTCAGCCTTTGATCCAATTGGCGTATTGTTTTGGATGGAGGAACCCTTATCTACAACTGTTTTTTGGTGGATTTCAATAGGGTTGATCGTATTGAACATTTTTTATATCATCGGATGGAAATTCAAAATCAGTGGTCCATTGTTTGCCCTTTTGACCTTGCTGTTTTTCACCTATCGAAATTCATGGTCGATGATTTACCACAATAGAAATGCACTAGTGTTACATATTGTGATACTTGGTCTTGTGGCTTCAGCCGATGCGTGGTCCATTGACGCATGGCAGGGTCGGCGAAATGGCAATAAAGTAAAAAAAGCCCATTTCAATTATGGATGGCCGGTAGTTCTGATTTGTGCCGTTACCTTGGGATCTTACTTTTTATCTGGTATTGCCAAAATAGCTGGTGATTTAGCCTTGGAATGGGCAAATGGTAATGCCATGCGTTCACAAGTTGCTATTGATGCCATACGTAAATCCGTGTTGGTTGCCGAAACGGCGCCGCTTTTTAAAATTATCTATCAGCATACATGGCTATTTCTGGGAATGGGCATTCTTACCCTAATTTTAGAAATTGGTGCGCCAATCGCCCTTTTAAAGAAGCGTTGGGGAATGGTCTGGGCAGTATTGACTTGGTCCATGCACTGGGGCATTTTCTTGATCATGGGCATTCGTTTTAGGTACCAAATGACCGGTCTACTGTTTCTATCTTTTTTCGAAACTGAGAAATGGATAGCATTTCTTCGCAAAAAAATAAAGGGTAAAAAAAGTATTTCGCGTGAAACAACGGCAATTGTTTTTTTTGACGGTGTTTGTTCACTTTGCAACGCCTGGATACGTTTTGTAATCCGTTGGGACAAGCAAAGGTGTTTTCGGTTTGCACCATTGCAATCAGCTGCGGCCCAAAAGGTATTGGGTCGCGATTTTTCCCATGAAAAAATGGATTCCATTGTTTTGGTCGATGGCGCACAAAAATACGTGAAGAGCGATGCCATTCTGCAAATAGCAAAAGAATTGGGTATGCCTTTGAAGGTAATATATGTCCTAAGATGGCTGCCTTTACAATTACGAAATGTTATATATGACTGGGTAGCGCGCTCGCGTTATTCATGGTTTGGAAAGCGAACTAACTGTCGAATACCCAAACCCGATGAGCGCTGGCGATTTTTAGATACATAAATCCTTCCGTTTTGCATTACACACATTTAATATGGTCATTTTCTAGAGCTAACTTAGGTAGGGTATTACTTACCTTTTTGGTTAGCCTAACGTCACAGTTACTTGTTATTTTATTGCCTATTTATATGGCCCTGTCCTATGGTCTATTGTTTGATGTAAAATCTCATAGGGCACATTTGTTAGGCTTTATTCCCGAAGAATGGATTTCCACTTTTGAAGGGTACCTTACGATATTTGTTATTGTTCTGTTGCTACGGGGCAGCATTGATTTTTTTGAGCGATACCTTACTGCCTATTTGGGAGAAATGCACTTAGCCTTTCTTAGAAACAAAATCTTTTCCCATCAACTTCAAATGACAATGCCCATATATGATCAAAAAGGATTTTCCAAGTACTTGCTTCGCTATAGCGGCGACCTCACCAATATACAGGCCTTTTTCACAAAAGGAATCATCCGGTTTGCCGGTGATACCATTCTATTGGTGCTAACAGTTTGGATTTTTTTTGCAATCAACACCTATCTGGGAGTGACCCTGCTAGTACTAAGTATTATGTTGGCCACAATAGTTTACGTAATGAACTTAAGATTATATACTATTTCGGTAGCAAGAAGGAACGCCAAATCTGGACTGTTAAAATTTGTCACTTCAAGATTGCAGGGAATCATCACTATTAAAGTCTTCAATAGGTTCGTTCCGGAAATGAAAAAGTATGAGAAAAGAGTGGCGAATTTATTGGACCTCGGCAAATCCTATCAATTGGTGACGAGTGCTATTGGAGCGGTAATTCCGTTCGGGTTATATTTAACCATAGGTATGGTCATGTGGATTACCATGTATTTAAACAATATCGGTGATAGTAATGTAGACCCTAAAACCTTTTTCACAGCCCTTTTGCTTTTAATTACGGTAATGCCGGTTTTCAGAAGGTGTTTTCGAGTAAGTATGGTATGGCGTAATGGTAGTATTTCTTATCAAAAACTAACCAATATCTTACAACTTCCTAAAGAGCAGGAAGGTAATAACTCAAAAGATGGCCCGAAGCAGGCCCATATAGCCCTACGTAATTTATCCTTTACCTATGAAAAACAGAAAGACCCAGTAATCCGTCATTTGAATTTGGATATACCTTTCGGCGGCATAACGGTTATCCATGGTAAAAGTGGTATAGGGAAAACAACTTTGTTGAAACTGATAAATGGACTCTATACAGCTGATGAAGGTGATGTTTTAATTGGTGACCAATCCATAAGTGAGATAGATGTAAAAGTACTGAGAAAAAAAATGACCTTGGTGGCCGATCAGTGTAGCTTGTTGGGTAGAACGGTATTTGAGGCCGTTTCCTATAGTCGTAAACACCAGCATCGAAGGAATGTTTCAAAAATATTGGAAACCCTCGGGCTGTCAAACTCATTACAGTTGGATCAAAGTATTGGTGAGTCAAGCAGTAATTTGTCCAACGGAGAGCGAAAGCTGTTGATGTATGCCAGGTCATTCCTCACCCAAAAACCCATACTACTCATAGATGAACCCTTTGATTATCTTGATGATAACGCTATTCAGAGGATAGTTCATTATCTAAATCGCATAAGACATCGAAGAACTATTATTCTATTTACAAACAAAACAATTCCAGATTGTATGGCTGTGGATTTCAATTATGAATTGGTATAATAAGAGTAAACTCAAAATCATCCATTGATAGGTATGACGTAACTCCCCATCAATATCGTGTTTTGTAAAGGTCAATGGGTGCGTAAGTTCATTCCGCAAAAAAACTAAGACAGCAGTTAATTGGAACTACGAAAAGTCGATAATGGGTTAGGGGAGTGGCCTCTAAAAACTTATAGTTTTTTTTGATAGTTTCAAGTATTAATTATTTAAGGATCACTTTAAGTTTGCAAAATCTACTATAGAATTTGTGGCAGTCTCGAAATGTAGCTTTTCATGTGCGAATTTTTTTAATAACTGCAGTAATTTGCTCTTTCTGCCCAAATAGTATATTAAGGTGTACAAATCCTGATTTGAAATTGGAATCGGACTCTGACCTAAAAACACTTAATCTGAATTTATATCCTGCTGACATCATACAAAAACTTGAGTCTGATTACGGAAAGAACTTTGGAGAAGCGAAAAGGAAAATACAAGAGTTAATTAAATCCAATAAAGAATATAGAAGTCCGAGAATTGTACGAGCATTAATATTTACTGGAAACAAAGACATAAATCATCTGGAAAAAATGATTGCACTGACTCGAACTGACTGGAGAGACTTGCTCATGAATGCAGAATACGAATATCCAGAAAAAAGAGTTAGGGATTTTAATAACGAATTTGGAAATGAAAAAATATAAAAGCCAGCAGGTAACAATGTATAACCGCAATTACGACGGATTCGACTACGTCCGAATCCACTCGGAATTGCTAACGTCAGTGCTAAACCGAAAATTAACGCATATTAACCCGTAACTGACGGTTATACTAGACCGTTGTAGCCAATTAGAGAAACCGAAAAGTATGAGATTTATAAAATCAATATTGATTCTAATCATTATGGTTTCGTGTAAGAATAATGAAAATAAAAAAGCTGAAAATAGCAATATGATATTTGGAACAAAATCACTGATAGTTAAACCAATAATTAACCTTTCAGAAAAACTTGACAGCGAAGATGAAATTATATCTGTTTCAGTCGATAAGAACGGAATAAACATCTTAATAATTCACTCAGCACCTCAATACAGAACTGAAAATGGCATGTTTGCAGTAATTAAATCTGACAAACCGAAAAACTATACATTTATCCGTTTTGACTTAAAGGGAAATGAAACATTTAGAACTCTGATAAAAGATGAATATTATAATTTTCATAACGTAAATTTCTTACCAACAAAAGAAATTCTACTTATCTGTGGACGCAGCAGATACATAAATGAAGATGAAATCGATAAAAATGCTCGGATTTATAACCTTAAAGGAGATTTATTGAGAGACTTTGTCGCTGGAGACGGAATTCAAGATGTTCAAATTGACAATGATGGAAATATATGGACTTCATATTTTGATGAGGGAATATTTGGAAATTACGGATGGAACGAGCCAATTCGTACACCTGGACTAATATGTTGGAATCAGGACGGACAGAAAATTTGGGAATTCGAACCAACTGACGGACTTGACCATATGGCGGATTGTTATGCAATGAATATAGATTCTGACAACAACACTTGGTTTTACTATTATACAGAATTTCCACTTGTAAAACTTGACAACTCAAAACAAGTTAAGTTTTGGAATACTGATATTGGAGGTTCTAGCTCTTTAAATATTTCTAACAACAAAGTCCTTATGGCAGATGGATATGATGGGAACAATTTTATCCTATTTGATATTAAAGGAAATAAATTAAAGAAAACGAAAAAGATTAAGTTCAAAAGTGAAGAAAATAAAGAATTGAACAAACGAAATTATATTACAAGTTTTGGCTCAAACATTGGTTTTCTCTCAGAGAATAAAATCTATTTAACTAATATGAACGAAATAAAATAACTGGCTACAACAACACCTATACGCAATACCCTGCGGGATACTGCGCATAGCCAAAACGTTGTGCGTAATACAAAAAAAGAATGTCGGAAAATCTAAAAGTACCTAAACAGGATAATAAACACCGGGCACAATTAGTGGCAAAGGGAGTTTTAGGAGCGATTCCTATCGCAGGCGGTGCTGTTGCGGAAACTTTTGACATGATATATCAATCTGGCTATGAGAAAAGGTTGAATACATGGCGGGAAGAAGTTTCCAATAGGCTTATTAAGATCTCTAAATCCATTTCTATAGAAGAACTATCACAAAATGAAGAATTCCAGTCTCTTTTGACAGAATCAACTATTGTTGCATTAAAAAATCATCAAAAAGTTAAGTTAGATGCAGTGTTAAACCTACTAATTAATAGTACTGAATCACCATTAGAGTATGATTTTAAAAAGCTGTTTTTAAATTATTTAGATCAATTCACTTCTTATCATTTGAGAACCCTTGGTGTTGTCTTCGAAAATGAAAAGTTATTTAAAACAGACAACTACCAATATGCGCATGATCTGCACGAATTAATTAAAAAAGAAGTGTTTCATGGTGATGAGGAATTAAAAGGAATTGTCCTTGAAGAGTTAGAACCGATTAAGGGACTAATAAAGCATGAGAAAAATAGAATTAAAGACCAAACAACTAGCAGTCTGGTTTTAACAAATCATGGAAAACGATTCATTGAATTGGTTTTATAAATACTACGTACAACAATGGCTATAACCCATGGCTAACGCTTGGCCATTTTTTCCTAACTTCAATTTACCAAAAAACGTCTGGCGCTGGCCACAGGGTCATAGCCGTAGCGTTGTGTGTAATTAAAAAGAGCGTGCTGATAATTGGAAAAATCGATTAAAATAATCCGATACCCTTATGAAGAGCCTTATCATATCAATTTGATTTTTAAGGCTACGAATGGTAAAAGTTCGGGACAACTTGAGATTTATGACAATGCAGATACACTTAAAAAATTGGCGGACGTTCTAGAAGACTTTCCGTTCAAAGACGAGAAGAAATATTTATGGGAATATATCATCTTAAAAACATAAATGCCTTAAAAGGAGCTCGAAATAAAATTAGAAAAGCTATTGATGAAATTAAAAGGGGAGAAGTATTCACCATAGAGTGACATTCTCCAATAAAAACCCATTACGAACTAAATAACTGAGCTAGAGTTCAAATAAACGATGGGTAACTCTGAAATTATTGCGATACAATCGTATAGGTTTGGCGCACAAATAAATTCTTCGGTTGATTTCAATGATTTAATATGGTCGAATTATTTGAAGTACAGCAGGGGTAGAACAATGAGAGAGTACGCTGCAATGGAAAGAAAAGTGCTCAGTGATGGAATTTATGGCGTCGAGGACTATTATCCAAAGGTATTTTCCTATCTGGGATACTTGGATGAATTGATATCAAAATAATTGAAAAGTATCGTTTAACGATAAATTTCCAGAGTTTTACTAGGAAAAGATTCCATGCGCCATTCTGTTAAGAAAAACGGTAACCTTACGCAAATCCTCCTTGTTGTCCATAGATTCCCTTGCTGTTCTACCATCTAAAATTTGTAATTCTTGGTCGAACCATTTATCGAAATGTTCCCCCATCAATTCGACACCTTCATTTATCATGTCCCTTATTTCTTTCGGTGTTGGCTTCATTTCTATTAAACTTTGAGTCAAATCTAAGGAATTTAGCGAACTGCCGAAGTGTCGTTAAATTACAAGAAAACCCAATCCGAAGAGTTTTCATTTTAATTGTTTTCAGAACTTGTAATGAAGTTAGACAATAAGAAGCTATTGAACACCTTGAGCCTGTATGCACCATGAAAGCTTCGAAAAGCATAGATGTTTTAGGAATACCTCATAACTATAAGTACTATCAATAAGAGTCACCAAATTCGTTGAATGATAAAATTAAAATTGACCACTGCAAACCTAATTCTTTAAGCAATATTTGAACCTTAAATTACATTTTAAATTAAATGAGATTTTTTCTTATTCAAGGTTTGAAACTAAAACTTTGCAGTTATTAAAAGTTTCAATTTATTGCTGAAGAGCATTGAAAACTAAATATCCCATGTTAATTATACATTTTAAATTATTTGAAGTTACATTTTAAATTAACGTTCACACAGAGTGATTGTGCGGTATTTGACATAATAGAATTATGACTTACAAATGGAAAAGCGTTCAGCTATAAAACCAACAAACCATTTGTATCATAATGTACTTGCGTTATGTAACTTGAGCTTTGGTAAAAGCGAAAGTTTGTACCGCACTTCCTGAAAAATTTCTTCTAAAATTCTTCTTCAAAAAAGGTAATGGAACACTTTTTACACGACCCGAGGTAGGAGGGGAGGGTAATGTGTGTGGAATGGGATATGATAAACATTTGTATATTTACTACGTCTACACAGTTTTAGGAAAATTCTAAAACAATTATTTATCGATAAGGAGTCGCTTGCAAGTCCAGCGGCCACGAAAGTACCGCTTCCAGTCCTAGACTGTGTAGACAGGGCTGACGGGGTGGCTCCGCATTTAAAATTTTCTTTATGTCTACAAGAAAAAACCAAATCCATGAAGAATGGTACCAACAATTGCAGAAGGAACTCTCCTTGGCAGATTCAAAACAAAAGAAGGCGATTCTTGAGATTATTGCCATAATTGATGATTATTTCGACGTAAATTCTTTGGAAGGCCACATTGATGGTTTGCATGGCATGCTTTCTGGCAGCATAGAAAACAAAGTATTGAGTTTATCCAAAAAGAACATTTTCGATTGCGTATCCCTCACGGGAGTTCATGTCAATTTTTTATTGAAACTATCTTCCAGACTTTCTGTTCTCAAGGCCTGATACTTCTCTATTTAAATAATCAAAAGTCCTTCTGATTCTTCTTGGAAGGATTTTTTCGAATTCAACTGTTTTTATTTGGTTATGGTTGTCATTTTAAATTGCGGAAAAACCACAGAATTTCTATGGTTTTTCTACAATTGATTTTGGCGATCTATTTCTATATTGAAATGCTCCAATTGATTGACTTACTTCCTTTTGTTTTCTCCCCCATAGAAAATCCCTGTATTTGGGTTTTTTGTTGTGTTTTTTAACTAAAAATTTTACCAAACAATACTCAACACATGATGACATCGTTTAGAAGCAAAATTCAATTTTATCTTATTTGTTGGTTATCTCTTAATGTAAATGCGCAATTTAAAAACAGTGAGGAAAATGAAGTTGGAAGAATTTATAACGCCGAAACTAAAGCTATAAATTTTTCTGGGGGAGAAACTTCTTTTGAAATAAGGGTTTTTAAAAGTGAACAAGACTATGATACTAGATATTCAAATCAAAATTCTGCCAAAAAGAAGTTTGCAGTATTTCTGAAAGCCGGAGTTACCAATTCAAAAGAGTTTATTGATATTGATGAATTTGATTTCAAGGAAAATAATGGACTTCTTCTTGGAGCTAATGTAAGGTGGTCCTTCGATGATGTTTATATTTTGAACAATCAGAGCCCATTCCAATACGAAACTTTCATCGCATCAATTCAATATAGTTACGATAAGTTTAACTTATATAATCCAAATACACAATTAATTACCAAAGAAACACCTCAAAATCTTGAAATCAAATTTGGTTGGAATCATTACTTTTTCTTGTTTAAGAGGAGAAATGCTTTTGAAAGGGGAACAGTCATAATTACCTCTTTAAACGGATCTTTAAATCCGCTTTCTTATAATTCAAATGATTTATCAAACTTTTCTGAAATTGATGATGATGTTATAGCCGATGGCAATGTATTTTCAACTAGGTCTTTTGATGGAAAATTTGGTGTTTTAAATGACGGGGTGGAAACAGCAGAACTCGCTTTTTCAATTCCAATTTTATTTGATTATGTCCCCAAAAATATGCCATATATATTCCCAATACCTTATATATCTGCCGAATATTTTTCATTTGACAAACCAAGATGGAATTTTGGTGTATCCGTAGGTTTTTCAAGTAAGCCAATTTTTGGAGAGCGCAGAAATGGTACAGATGCAAAGACTACTGGAGTCAGGAAGTTCAACAATCCATCATCTTTAACCTTGGGTGTCGATTGGACCCAACAAGGAAATCAAGGTAGTAAGCCAAATTTTTTTATAACAGGAAATGTTGGTTTTTAATTTTTATCATGCGCAAAAATCAATATTAACAATTAATAAATGGATATGATGGACTTTGAAGAAATAAGGAGAAAATTTGAAATACATCCTTTTGTACTTGAGACAAGAATGGGTTATTGTTTGGAAAATGATTGGATAGGGGAGAAGGAAGCTATTGTAATTAAACTTCGACCAGAATATGAGCTTAGTGAATATGAAATGAACATCATTAAAAAAAACAACAAGGATATTGATATTGATATTGAGTTTGAATATGCCACACCCTTAGAGATTTTAAATTTAGAAGAAGAAAGTGCTTTTACAACTTCAATTCTTGAAGGTTTTAATAAAAACGGACTCAATGTTAAAGGGCAATTAAGAGGCATTACTTATCAGCCTCCAAAAGATGTGAAATTGGAGAAAACAAATGATGTAGAATCTGTTACTTGTAGTTTGAGTCCAGATAATGGCTGGGATGTACTTAAAGAGTTTATTGATAATGTAAAAGGTGAAATTACCATTGGTATGTATGACTTTACGGCGCCCCATATTCTTGAAGTTCTAAGGGAAAAAGCCAATGATATAAGTAAGTTAAACTTAGTCATTCAGGAAAAAGCTCACGTAGGTAGTGGAACTAAAAAGGACGATATTCCAGAATCTGAACTTATAAAAAGTTTAGAAAAAATTTTCGGTAAAAATTTTAATTTCACCTACGCTCACGTTAAAGGATATGATAGAATTTTTGGTGGATCCTATCATATAAAAGTTGTTACCAATGAAGATTATTTTTGGTTATCAAGCGGTAATTGGCAGAGCTCAAACCTTCCGGATGCTAGCCCTACTAATAATGCCCATTCAAAATACTACTTGTCAAATTATAATAGAGAATGGCATGTGGTTGTTAAAAGTAAAAAACTAACTGAAACCTATCGTAAGTTTTTAATTCATGATCTAGATGAGTCTAGAAAGAAAATTTCGGCTGATGAAAGTAATTATGTGAAATATGTATTTCCGCACACAACTAATGACATTTTTGTCCCAGTTGAGTTTTTTAAAACAACGGAAGAGGCAGCTAGGAGTGCGTCATATTATAAACCAAAGACTTTCAAATTTGATAATTCAAAGCCCTTGGATATTATGCCATTGCTGACTCCAGACAATTTTTATGAAAATACTCTTGAACTTCTTAAAAGTGCGAAAAAGAGCATTTATTTTCAAAACCAAGCTCTAAATATTATAAAGAAAAATACAAGTGAATTCTTGAATTTGTTAAACGTTCTAGTTGAAAAACAGGAACAGGGGCTTGATGTGAAAATTATTGTTAGAGGTGAATTTTTTAGTAGAGAGAATCTTGAAAGGTTAAAAAAGTATGGGTTTGATATGAACAAAGTTAAGCTGCAAGATAGGTGTCATACTAAGGGTATAATTATCGACTCTGAAGTGGTTCTGGTAGGCAGTCATAATTTCTCAAATAAAGGAACTACTATAAATAGAGATGCCAGTTTGATATTTTATAGTTCAGACATTAGTAAATATTACGAGGATGTTTTTCACCATGATTGGAAGTTTATGGCTAAAAGAAAGTTAAGAACAAACAAATACAACAATACGCCCAGGTTGGCCTTGCCAAATGAAAATACACCTCAAGGTATGGTTAGAATTCCTTGGGATGATTTCTATGGGGAATTATAGAATTTCTAGGAACGCTTTGATGTTATTTGTATTGAAAAAAAAGTTGAGAAAAATTCACGGAGCAAATGAAACAAAAAGATTGGTATGTGAAAAATAGGCAGACCTATGAAAAGTTATCAAAGAAGGTACAGACTATTTTAATTGAAATTTTTGACGAAAACCAAATCGAATATCATCAAGTAAACTGTAGAACAAAAACATTCGAGAGTTTTTCAAAAAAAATGAGCAACCCCAAATACAAATCTGAAACTGAAGTAACTGATTTGTCTGGAATTAGAGTCATATCCTATGTAGAAGATTCTATACCATTTATATGCAGATTAATCGAAGAAAACTTTGAAATAGACAAAGAGAATAGTTTAGATAAAAGTAAAGACCTAGGTTTAGATAAAGTTGGCTATAAATCTGTGCATTATATTGCAAAGCTTCCACATTCTAGAGTTTCACTTTCAGAAAACAAAAAGTTCAAAGATTTGAAATTTGAAATACAGGTTAGAACAATACTTCAACATTCATGGGCAGA
This sequence comes from Bacteroidota bacterium, assembly GCA_039191905.1. Classification (GTDB taxonomy): domain Bacteria; phylum Bacteroidota; class Bacteroidia; order Flavobacteriales; family Flavobacteriaceae; genus Flagellimonas. Next base: position 194,398 of record JBCCXJ010000002.1, read on the forward strand.
AATAGAGCATGATAGAAACTATAAATTTGTAGGTAATTTACCTGATAAAATTCAAAGAAGATTTAAACTATTAGCTGGGCTTCTGGAGCTTGCGGATAACGAATTTAATTCTATTTCTAAAGAAATTGACTCTTATTCTAAGGAAGTTAAATCCAAAGCCAAAAAAGGAGATTTAGAAATTGCAATCAATTCGACTTCTCTGCAGCAATATATTAAACTAAAAATATCAAGCATACCAAACGTTAAGTTGACTCCAAAATCAACAATAGATGAACCTTTAATTAAAGAGGTCTTAAACTATGGAGTAGACACACTAAATGAATTTGAGAGTATTATTCCCGATAAACTATTCGAAACCTATGCAAAAATTAGCAATGAAATTTCAGCAGTAGGTATAGTAAGAGATGTTTTAATAATTCATGACTACAAAAGATATTTTAACAAATCATATCAACAGAATTGGATTTTTCATCCTGATGACTTTTTCTTAGATGATAAACTATATAGCGAATTTGGACTAGATATAAGAAAGCTAAACAATTTGACAATACATATTGAGGATGATTAGATTTGTTAGTTTAGAGTTGGACTGAAGAAAATGCGGGCCAGAAGGGGAGTGAATTTGTGGCTTGATACAAAGAGCCATTGCCCTGGGCTTTGTGTTAGGGCGTGAAACGCCCACATAGCGAAGCTATTAAGACACAAAGGGAGCAAGGAAGCTTATTTTCTTCTTGATTTTTTGTTTCTTTTTTATCAAGAAAAAAGAAAGGAAAGAACAACAGGATGTTTCAATTCTATTTGACATAATATTAGAAACGCCCACAAAAAAGTTGAATCGAAGGAGGATGTGAGCAAGTGCTTAGAAATTTACGCACAGCGAAATTTTAAGCTTTTGCGGCAAGCTGACGAAATGCTCCTGAAATTTTTCTTTCCCAAGTTCACAAGTAAACCAAAAGTTTCAATCAAAGACGAAAAGCTGAGCTTTTAATGGCGCTGGCCAAGTGGCTGAGAATTGCGTATAAAAATAAATGCAAGAGCATTTACTTTTTATGAAAGCAATGCGCTGTTGGCCGAGCGGCTATTTTACATAACGGCAAATTATAGATACAAATGAAAAGTTGCGGCGCAGCTGACCGCTAGTGTATGTTTCATGACCCTGTTCCTAATTCCCATAAATGACGAAATGCTGAGGGATATTTTACATAATAGAATTATAGCTTACAAATGGATAAACAGCTGTGAAACCAAAACAATACATTTGTACTATAATTTATATTATGTAAAATAGAATATTTCATATGGTACTCTCCACTGTACTTTTCCCAATAATTTAATAAAACATGTGACCTTATTCTTTTTCGGGTGTCTGATGAACTGAAAGAAAAAAATCCAACTCTATCGAATTGTTCTTTCTAAATGAAAATCAGACTAGGTACACCCATCGTAACCGGAAACGTAAAGAATTCATTCACCCGGAATCGTTCCTCGATGGGTGGTCTGTTTTTCGTTTATGGATTGCCGGCCAACGTGTTTTCATAGGTAACCCGATAAATGGCGTCACCAAAATCATCCGAAATCAACATTGAACCGTCATCCAAGAATAAAATATCTACAGGTCGGCCAAATTGAACTTGACTATCGTGATCTAACCACCCTTCTAAAAATGTGGTATAACTCACTGCTTTGTTATCTTCCAGTTCAACCAGAGAGATTTTATACCCTACTTTTTTGGAACGGTTCCAAGAGCCGTGTTCCGCTATAAAGGCTTGATTTTTATACTTTTTTGGGAACATATTCCCAGTATAAAATTTTACGCCCAATGGCGCTACATGAGCTCCAAGCGCTTGAACCGGAGGTACAAAATCTTCACAAGGTCTTTGATTTCCAAATTCATCATCTTTTACCACTCCTCCATGGCAAAACGGATATCCAAAATGTTGTCCTGCTTCCGTGATTCTATTCAGTTCGCAAGGTGGAACATCATCCCCCATCAAGTCCCGTCCATTATCTGTAAACCACATTTCTTGGGTCTCTGGGTGCCAAGTAAATCCAACTGTATTTCTAACTCCTTGTGCATAAATCTCGCGATTGGAACCATCGGCATCCATTCTAGTGATAGTTGCATAACGTTGGTCTGCAATCGTACTATCGCATATATTGCATGGTGCACCTACGGGCACGTAAAGCTTATCATCTGGACCAAAAGCAATGTATTTCCACCCGTGATGGAATTCTGTTGGATAGTCATCATAGATTACTTTGGGAGTGCCAGGACTTTCCAATTTTTCTTCCACATTATCATAACGCAACAGTCTATTTATTTCCGCAACGTATAGTGAGCCATCTTTAAATGCAATTCCATTGGGTACTTCTAAGGTAGAGTCCAAAACAATGACCCTATCCGCTTTGTAATCTTTATCTCGGTCTTGGATTGCATAAACGGTTTTATCGTTTCGGGTACTTACAAAAAGGGTCCCTTCACTTCCCATAGCCATGGAACGGGCACCATCTACCTTATCGGCATATACCTCTATTTTAAATCCTTCAGGCAGCTTTAATCTATTTATGGGCAGCGTTGAAGACTCTTCTTCAAACTGCACATTTTTTTCAGATTTATTTTGGGAAGACCGCTCCTTGCATCCAATAAAAAGTATAAGAAAAGATGAAAAAGTCAAAGAGGCCTTGAGAAGTAGTTTCATGTAAATTGATTTAAGTTCAAATTTATGAAATATTCTTCCCATATAATCATTCAATTGATCTCGTGCTCTTATCCCCTACCGTAATTCGGGAGACATTAAAAACGGGTTGACCCTTATAGGTCATGCCTTCCACTTTAATCATATATTCTCCGGGAACATCCCCTGTGAATTGTTTCAAGCTGACCTTTTTATTCCCATCAAGATATATATCTGGCTCCCAATGAAGTGTAGTACGGTTGTCCGGGTTTTTATGGTTTGGATTATCTATTGAATAATCTGGCGAATAAAACTCTCTGGTTTTATAAAAACCTGGTATATTGAAGTCGGCCACTCCCGGAGATTGCCTTGTACTCCAGGTGTTACGAACACCTCTTTTTCCATAAATTGCAATCACTCCATTTGCTCCCCGAACTCCGAACAGAGTGGCATCGGCACCTTTTAATATATCAATGAACATAACCTCGTTGGCAGTTAAAGAAGCGGCAAAATCTGCAGTTACCGGTGCTCCATCAAAAAGGAAGAGAGGGTTTCCGTTCAAATTTGCGGTTAACCCCGCTTGGCCTTGAAAGACAACGCTCTGTGTGGGATATCTTCCAATTATCTTAACACCGGGAAATCGCCTTAAATAGTCCAACGCACTATGAACTATAAGTTCAGGGAAAGAATCTATGTATACCCTATTGCTAGGTTGAGAGTAAAGTGCGGTGTAACGCTTGATCTCCTCATCTACAAGTTGCCGCTTTGTTTTTTCACTACCAAATACCCTAACTTCTTTTAAGCGTTTCACTTTTGAACCAATCTTAAAGCCTCTCCCGGTCTTCTTTTCCTCACTTTTTGTTTCTTTTAGCAAAACAACAGGGGTATTAAAGGTTTGTTTTTCGATGTTTTTTGACTTCTTTCGTGCCACTTTTGCATCTGTCGATTCCAAGTAAATCTTTATCTGCTTTCTATCAAACTTATTTTTTGTCACCGTTTCCACAACTCCCGGTAGTGTATCTCTGAAAAAAAATGGGCCGAAGACAAACTTCCCTCTATTATCTGTCAATTTGACTTCTTGATGGATTTCTTTGCCCATAAATGATAGCTTTACTTGTGATGTAAAAGGCTGATATTTGTTACTTGAAGAGGTGGTGGTACCCTTAATCATTATGCCCTTCTCCGGTTTGAATTCCTGTTCCTTGCTAACCGAGTCCGCCAAAAAATCCTTCCAAACAAACCGTCTCCATCCATGAGTTAACATTAGGGCATCCAGAAGTCTTTTTCTGTAATCTGAATTATTTTCAAAAAAATAGCTTGCATAAGGTATGGTTCCACCCAAGTCCGAATTTAGAAGCATCCAGGTCTTTATGTCTGATTTCTTTTGTTCGGGAAGTATTTTATCATCCAGTTTAAAAACACTCATTGATACCTCTCCCGAATACTGGTTTTTAGAATTGTCTCTAATATCCAGTCCAACCTCGAATTCATCTCTATGTCCAATATTAATTTTTGAAGTCGAAATATTTATAGATAAATCGTCATTTTCATTATGGATAAAAACAAGGCGTTCACAAAGAGGCTCCCCCTTTTTATCAAAAAGTGTAAAATGAGCTACACCATTAGATAACCTGGCCGTATTTAACTTATAGGTGAATCTTTTATTCCTTCCTACTTTTTTTATACGTTTTTCGAAGAAAACATTTCCTCTTAAATGACCCACTAAGAAAGCATCTTCCAATCCCTTTTTTATTGTAGAAGATGCCAGAATAAGTAGATGGTCGCCATTACTTCTGATGTTCAACATATAACCGGTTTCTAGCAAATCTGGAAGGGCAAACTTCTCAATTTCGTTATCGTGTTCAACCTGAGCATAATATTTTTTTCCAACTTCCGGAGTAAAATTGACTATACCGAGTCCAAAGTCGTGGCTTCTAAAAAAGGATACGGGTGTGCCATTTTCTTCTAAAATCATCCCATCCGCGGAAATTCCCTTTCCTGTTTCATCTTTGATTTCAAATCCTAAAATGTTTTGAACTCCAGAAAGCATGTTCCCTCCTTCTGGAAAAAAACGGGCAAAAATTTTGTTTGGTTTTTGGCCAATTTCCTTTACCGAGTTTTTACTAGAAGCTACTTCAGTCAAATTCTTAGTAAGTTTTGTTTTGTTGGAAATAAAAACTGATTTTTCAAAAATTGGCGGGTCATCATCGTTGAGCATATACTTTGTGTATGCTCGTAATCTATATTTACCTTGAACGAAGTCTTCATCAGTCTTTATATCACCAGAAGCTCCAATTCCTTCAGCATAAAGCCTACGTTTAATAATAACACTATCACTCTGATTCAGTAAATCTACATAGATCACATTGCTTTTTTCACTTTTCTGATGAGTTACCCCATTAACCAAATACGTCTTAAACCAAATTACCTCTCCAGCTTTGTAATAACTTTTGTCAGAAAGAACATAAAGTTTTTCTGGGCCATTTAGAGTGGAGTATGAACGAAGTTTTCCAGATATCTTATCGTGTTTTTCATTTTCTCCAAACTGGGAAAAAAGAAAAGGACTATAACAAAACAAGAAAAGAAAGCTGAAAAAAAATGGAAGAACAGATTTTCCCAAAACCTGAGGTAAACGTAACATCATGCATGTAAGATTTATCTTTTATAAGATACGTTTTTACGTCCTGATTCTAAGCTGATTAATTGAATTTAGTCAAATTTTAACGTCTTTTTAAAATAGAGAAAACTATCAAAGAATCCCTGTCTGCAGAGGAATTTCAACTCTTCCTAGTGAAGAAAATGGTATATGGCAAAGGACTGTAAGACAAAAAAGGGTAATCTATTTAAAACTACCCTTTACTATCAAAAAGAAAATAGTTTTCCTTAAAAGGTTTCTGTTAGAAGCTCCTGCAAACTAGCCCAAGATTTGGCATCCGCATCTGCATCATACGCTAATGGTAAATCAAATTTTTCTCCGTTCGCATCAGCTTCTTTACTAGTAAAGCTATGCTTAACACCAGGATACGCAATATATTGATAATTAGCACCTATAGAATCTAAAGCAGATTTAAAAGCGGTTATGGACTCAGGACTGATAAATGGATCATCCGCTCCATTACAAACCAGAACGCTAGCTTTTAAATCTGAATTGGGCATTACGGGTAATTGAACCCCACTATGGAAAGCAGCCACTGCATCTAAGTCTGCACCAGAATTAGCCATGGTCAATGCCACGCTACCCCCAAAACAATACCCTATTGCCGCAATTTTTTCAGCATCAACAGATGGATGGGCCTTTAAAACCTCTAAAGCAGCGTTAAAACGAGCCTTAGCTTCAGGTAGATTGGTCAAAACGCTCATGGCAAATTTTCCTGCGTCATCTGGATGAGTTGCCTGTTTTCCATCACCGTACATGTCTACAGCGATTGCCGTATAACCTAACTCAGCCAACATACCAGCACGTTGACGAACATATTCATTATGTCCCCACCATTCATGGACTATAAGTACTCCAGGGCGTTTTTCGGTACCATTTTCATCAAATGCAATATATCCCTTTAGATTCGTAGAATCCGATGCATAGGTTATCTCCTCCCCTTTTACCTTTACCGGAAGGTCTTGGGCAACTTCTTCATTGGTTTTGGGAGCTTCCTTTTTCTGCTTGCACGATGCCGCGAATACGAGTCCAACAAATAGAAGTAATATGGTTAATTGTCTCATTGTAATTATTTTTTTAAACGTTCATAAAGATAGCCAAAGAAGCGCAATCCTTGGGCTAAAAAGAATTCAAAATGGTTGTCGCCTTTACGCAATAAGAGTCGTATAAGATGGGTAATGATTTCAAAATATATGTTTAAACAATTTCACCCACTTCACGGGAAGTTTATACGGTGGATAGCGCAATGGAACATCTCCCCAATTTGGTTTTTTGACTATGGGTTTTTTATGAGAAAAAAGTTTAAAAGAGTGTTGGCCATGATATCCTCCAATTCCAGATTCCCCTACTCCACCAAATGGAAGATTTTTATTGGCAATGTGCATGACCACATCATTGATGCCCCCACCGCCAAAACCATAGGTTTTAATTACCTTTTCTTGGAATTTTTTTCTTTTGGAGAACACATACAAGGATAAGGGTTTCTCATACTTGAGGATAATATTTTCAAGTTCAGTTTCTGAACTATAGGACAAAATTGGAAGCACCGGACCAAATATTTCACCGTTCATCAACTTACTTTCCAGATTCGGTTCATCAATCAAAGTAGGTGCTATGTATTGAGTCTTATCATTAGAAGACCCTCCTAAAAGTATAGTCTGCCCCGAAATCACTTCTTTTAAAAATTCGTAGTGATTTTTTGTAGTTATCCTTGCAAAATCATCTGATGCTTCAATAGACGGACCGTAAAACGCATGAATCTGTTCTTTTAAGGCATCAACAAATCTTTCCTTTACGTTTTTATGTACTAAAATGTAATCTGGAGCAACACAGGTCTGTCCTGCGTTCATGAATTTTCCCCATGCAATTCTTTTTGCAGCTAATTTTATTGCCGCGGTTTCATCAACAATACATGGGTTTTTACCACCAAGTTCTAGAGTGACCGGTGTCAAATGTTCAGCCGCACTTTTATAAATGATTCTACCCACATTTGAGCTTCCCGTGAAAAAGATATAATCCCATCTTTCCGCTAAAAGTTCTTGGGATACCTCTATCCCACCTTCCGCTACGGCAACATACTCTTTAGGAAATACCTCATGTATCAGTTCCAACATTGCTCTTGATGTATGCGGACTTAATTCTGAAGGCTTGAGCACAACTGTATTTCCAGCGGCCAAAGCTCCTATCAAAGGTGAAATAGAAAGCAGAAAGGGATAATTCCAAGGAGATATTACGAGTACGGTTCCATAAGGTTCATGATACAACCAATTGGATGAGGGTAAATTACCTAAGGGTCCCGATATACGTTCCGGTTTAGTCCATTCCTCAAGATGATTTATGATGTATTTTAACTCCGAAAGTACAATCTGTGTTTCAGTGACCAAGCTTTCGAATCTAGGTTTTTTAAAATCTTCATAAATGGCATCGCAAATAGTATCCTCATGCACTACCAATGCCTTGTAGAACTCTTTTAGATACTTTTTTCTATAGCTTACGTCTTTTGTTTGCTGTGTAGCAAAAAAGTTTTTTTGGTTATCAACTAAATTTTTAATCATAATTTGATTTGGTATGCTGGAAAAGAATCAGTCTTCAACAATATCTGTTTCGGTTTCATTGAACTTCATTCGCTTCCCATTCCAATAGGAAGCTGCGGCGAGGTGAGATGGTTTTACTGCTTCTAAACCAATTTCAATTGGAGCTGAGATTTGTTTTCCAAGGATTAATCCATCCAAAAAGTTTTCCATGTGTGCTCGGGTCAGGTTCTCGTTGTTGTCATAAACGACTTGGGAACCTTCATGTGGTGTAAAAATATAGCCCGCTCTAAAAAGTTCTAATTTTCCCTTAGTACCATGAAACAATACAGAATCATGCTGATTTTTTACAGGCAATATGCTGCATTCAAATGTAAAATTCCAACCTCCTTTATATTGAATAATTGTGTTGACGGTATCCGGATTGGTTCTTCCATCTTTGAGATGGTAAATTCCACCTGAAGTTACGGCGTTCATAGGATTGGCATCATCCATCATCCATTGTGCGACATCTCCCCAATGGGTCAACAAATCTGATAAAATACCAGTTCCATACTCTTTGTAGTGTCTCCAGCCATCATATCTGGGCCAGTGATAATCAACTTTAGGAGAATTTCCCAGAAAGGTATCCCATTCAAAGTTCTTTGGCATAGCCCGAGTTTCAAGTGTTCTACGTTGCCATCCAAAATTGCTCCATACAGCCCGAGCAAAGATTATATCTCCTAAGATTTTGGAACCCCCGAAAAATTCTTCCTTGACCCGTTTAAACATGGAACTGCTGCGTTGTTGAGTTCCTGTTTGACAAATAACTCCACTTTCTGCGACTGCTTTTTTAAGAGGAGCCCCTTCATCATAATGTAGCGTTACTGGTTTTTCAAGCAATAAATGTTTCCCTGCTTTAAGAATACGAATTGCATAGTCCTTATGCAGATGGTCTGGAGTAGCCAAAACTATGGCGTCCACTCTGGGATGGGAAAGCACTTCTTCCAGGTCAAAGGTGCTTTTCACATTATTGACTTGTACATATTCCTGAGTACGTTTGATTTGCTCATCCCAAACATCACATAACATAACAAGTTCTATCCTTTTTGTGGCAAGAAGTTCCTTTAGCATCCATCTTCCTCTTCTACCAGTGCCAACTAAAGCTATTCCAACTTTATCATTAGCTCCTAAAATGGTACTGTATGAACTTGCTGCTAAGGCTAATGCTCCGGTACTTAAAAGGAAATCCCTGCGTTTCATTGGATTTAGTTTTGCGTTATTGGGGTCTCATGTAGTAGTTCCATACCCACTGAAGTTCGAGGTTTGAAACCTTTCCAATTCCCGGTGTTGGCATTGGATTCCAAATCCAAATAGCCCATATTATCCTCTCCTTTTAAATGAATCCCCAAAAAGGCGGTAACAAAATGCTGATTAACATTGTTAATCCTTCGCATATCCCAAACGGAATCGGCGTAGCGCAAATATTCGTCTATATTAAGTCCTTTTTGCATGGTTTCAACGGTTGGAGGATTTGGAGCTACATTGTGTCTTGCATTAATATAGGTAAGTAAATATCTGTCTGCATTAACAGCCCCTTCATAAATGGCTTTTATTCCTTTTTCGTAACCCGAGATATCGTCTTCACTACCCGCAATAAAAAAAGTAGGTACTGTAAGGCCCGCTAATCCTTTCGCATCCCAAACACCATTGGCCATACCCCAAGGCGCCATTGCTACAAAAGCCTTGATCCTTGAATCCATCATTTTTGCATAGGATTCACTTTCCATAGTTCGCTCATCAAGGGCATTGTTACCGCCAGTCATTGATTTGTAAAATTGGACAGCAGCTGAACTGTAACCGGCGCCGCAAGTATTCAAGCCTCCATATCCTCCCATAGAATAACCCACCAATCCTGTTTTGGAAACATCCACCAAGCCAGATAAGAAGCTATTGGCATCTGGTTGGGAAAGCCTATCTATTTCATTTAAAACAAAAAGTTGATCGAGAGACCGGTTCACTAAGGTGCTTGTAAAGTTGGCGGCATCTTTGTAGGTCGAGTCCGTGTGATCAATGGAGGCAACCACATATCCTTTTGAGGCAAGATTTTCCGCCAAATAGGTAAACAAAAAGCGGGACCCTACATAGCCATGTGACAGTATGATGAAAGGATATTTCTGGGATTCTTGTACCGTCTCGGCATCCCTAAGGGCACGTCCTTTGAAAGTAAAAGGCACAACTGGTCTTCCTTCGGTTCCATTTCTTCCCAAAACTTGAGTATACTCTACTATTTCTTCTGTACCATTGGGAATAACCGCAGGGTACCATATTTCTACTGTTATCTTTCTATCATAGATAGGTGCTTTACCGTTAGCTATGTTTAGGATATCCCATTGTTCTTTGTTAAGAAGTTCTAGAGTTTGCACCCCTACTCCGTACTTACCACGTTGAGATAATTCAGGAGCATCAGGTAGTGCATCACCAATTAAAAAGGTAGATTGTGCTTTTGCATTCATTGACAAAACGAGTAAAATGAAAAAAAAATAAGGAAGCACTTTTTGGTTCATGAAGAAGTAATTTCGGTTTCCAATAAATATACGCAAACTCAAATAAAGAGAATTAAGTTGACCCGATTACCCCTATCTTGTTTAAACCATTAACTAGAAATTACTATTTTGAACTTGTTTTAAAATCAATGCTATGAATTTTATTCGATTTACTATCATAATTGTATTGCTATCCATTTTTTCAATCTCATGTGATTCAGATGACGGAGCCAATAGTATACCAACAACAAATTTTGATGTAATTGGTCTTTGGGATTTGGTTGAAGTAAATGTAAACCTACCTCAAGACATCAATATGGATGGCACGCTTTCCACAAACCTAATGGATGAACTTGATTGTATTTCAGGCAGCTTATTGATTAACAGTGACTTGATTTGGACTTTTGAACAATCCGATATCGTGGTGTCCAGAATTACTGGAGATTCATTTAGTGCGAATTGTGTGGGTAACGTAACGGGCACGGGAAATTGGTTTTCCGATGAAACTGAAATAACTTTTAGTGGCAATACTAATGTTCTAACAGTATTGAGAATCTCTGGAAATCAACTTATTAATGATATTGGCGAAGATTTACCTGGAATACAGAGTTTTGTCTACGAATTAAGGCAATAATACCTACTGAATCGTTTTTTTAGCGAGTAAAATCCACATTTGTTTGTCTTCTTGATTCTCCCAAAAACCATGATTTTCGATTTTGGTGACTATAGTAAATCCTGCTTGTTGTAGTTCCCTTTCAACATAGGACATTGCCAAAGAATGCGCAGCAACCTGTTCTTCTCTGGACTTACCAATAATTCGTTTTTTTAATTTTTCCAAGACCATGATTTGGCCTCCAGGTTTTAAAGCTTTTCGAATTTGGTTGAGCACCTTTTTATAGGCAGTGATTTCGTGATAGGTGTCAATTACGAAAACACAATCCAATGCACCTTCAGGTAGTTTGGGATTATCTTCATCTCCAAGGATGGTAATTATATTGCTTAAATTTCTTGAATTGGCATTCTCACGCAAACTAGCTAATCGGTCTTCCCTGATATCTACTGCATATACCCTTCCATCAGCTGCTACTCGCCTTGCTAAATGCATAGTTAGGTAGCCTTCGTGGCAACCGATATCAGCAACTACTTGTCCTGAAGATAGTTGAGCTACATCCAAAAGTGTTTGGGTTTTCATCCATTTATCCCGGGATTCCCAATCAATGGAGGTGTATTGCGCCCAGGATAAAGTAGATGAAAATGTAACTGACAAAAGACTAAAAAAGAGCCTGACTTTTGCCATTTACGATTAGTTTTGAATGAGTCCTTGACCTTCAATCCAAGGTGCACCTGCAGCTTTCAATTCAGATTCAAGACCTGGAATTGTATTCTTTACAAATACATTCAATTCCTTTTTTAGATTTTGCAATTGGTTGTTAGCTCTTTGGAATGCCGCTTTTTGATTTCCGGTTGGACCATAGGTATTGCCTAAAGCAACAAAACCAATGAACGAACCATCTTCGGGTGAAGGTGCATTACGCTCTCCTACCTCGTTTTTAGCTGCGCTACCTTTCATTACTGATTTTAACTGTATCAGTGATGTCTTCGTACTGTGAATTTTTGCGTTGAGGCCAGGAGTAGGGCGTTTCGCTTGACCCAATGCGCGTTGCATAGCATTCAATTTCATTAAACTTTTCTCCAAAACGGTATTGGTAGCCATTAAATCTTGGCGGAATTCTTGGAAATTACTTCTAAACGCATCAATCTCCTCTGCAGGTTTGGCTGGCAACGCCCCTTCAGATAAACGTTTTACTGCAAAACTTTGTGCTCCTGATAATTGAGTGACACTACCGTTTACGTTTTGATATAATTCCACCGTATAGGTTCCTGGTGTTGCTCTAAACGGGGAACCAAAAAAGTTATTGTTATCTCCTTTAGGTTTTTTCAATGGAATTCCGGTCCGATTTGCATAGGAAAGATTCCATGAAACACGATTGAATCCTTTTTTGTTCGTGCCATTTACCGTATTTATAGTATTCCCATCACTATCTTTTACCACAAGGAAAATTGATGGTTTTTCTTGATTGGTTTCCTTATCCAAAGTTTCCCAACCTGGAAAGTTTATGTTAGTATTCCCTTTATTCAGATTCTTTTCATTTTCTTTTCGAACCTCTTTCAAGCTTTTTAGTTTTTCCGGTAAGTAATAGGTAAATACAGCTCCATAGGGTGGGTTTTTAGCAATATATTCGGTATTACCTTGACTTCCAACTCCACTTTTCTGAATATACCAATCTGCAGTTTGTACTTTAAAAAGCGTGGTCTCCCCCATTTTGGAGGAATCAAAATCCCGTAAAGGAGAAATATCATCTAGAACATAGAAACCTCTACCAAAAGACGCGCCTACCAAATCATCAGCATCCCTTTGAATAGTAATATCTCTAAATGAAATAGTAGGGAGACCTCCATTGAGTCGTGTCCAACTTCCTCCACCAGTATTGGACATATATATTCCAAATTCAGTAGCAGCAAATAATAAACTTGGTTTGATGTGGTCTTGAACAATTCGCCAAGTCAACAGTTTTTTGGGAAGATTACCATTCATAAATCTCCAGCTTTTTCCCCTGTCTGAACTTTTCAACAAATAAGGCTTATAATCTCCTTCTTTATGATTGTCCAAAACTAAATACACGGTATTGGCATTAAATAAATCCGCCCGAACATCATTGACAAAAGCTCTTTGCGGAACGCCTTTGATGGAGCCCAGCATTACTTTCCGCCAAGTCACACCGCCATCTTCAGTTACTTGAAGGATTCCATCATCCGTTCCTGCATAAATAAGTCCTTCCTGGATTGGAGACTCGGCAAGAGAGGTTATGGTATTATAATTGGACATGGCACCAACATCCCATGGATTATCCCAACTTTGTGCTCTTCCCATGATAGGTAATGCCAGTCTTTCTTCATTTCGAGTTAAATCAGTACTAATTGCGGTCCAATCGTCTCCCCTATTTTCAGATTTCCAAACACGGTATGAGGCAAAATACAGTCTCTTGGGATTGTGTGGGCTAACCAGAATAGGCGCATCCCAATTAAACCGTTCATGAGGGTCACCTGCTTTGGCTTGTGGCTGGATAAATACTGTTTCCCCGGTAGTTTGATCAATTCTCCAGAGCCAACCTTGCTGAAATTCACCATAGGTGATATCTGGATTCCCTGGTTCGGTAGCTGATTGATGCCCATCTGCTCCCAGAGTCTTCCACCAATCGTGGTTTAAAATTCCTTTGTTGCTTAGTGTTTGCGATGGGCCTCCATGGGAACCATTATCTTGGGTACCCCCATAAATATTGTAGAAAGGTTTGGCATCATCAACAGCGACTTTATAATATTGTATTAGTGGAAGGTTGTTGAAATAGCGCCATGTTTTTGTCAAATCATAGGACTCATAAAGGCCTCCATCCGTTCCGAACAGCACATAATCTGGGTCAGATTTCTTGAATGCCATAGCGTGACTATCAACATGCTTTTTATCCTCGTTCATGGTGGAAAAGTTCTTTCCATGGTCATCCGATATTTGAACATAATTGCTCATTAAATACAACCGCCCATTTTGATGTGGAGATGCATATAATTCCTGATAGTAATGAGGTCCTGTTCCACCAGAGACGGCATCGGATTGTTTGCTCCATGAAGCTCCTTGATTTCGTGAGATAAAAAGACCCCCCTTTTTACGGTCCAATTCAATTGCAGCATATATCATCTCATTATCGAAAGGAGAGATGGCCAATCCTATTTTCCCCAAGTTGGATTTTGGTATACCCTGAGTGAGTTTTGTCCAAGTTTCTCCCCCGTCCGTACTTTTATGTATTCCAGAACCTGGACCTCCTCCCATATAGGCTGCAACAGTACGATGTCTATCCCATGTTGCCGCGTACAAAATATCTGGATTTGTAAAGTCAATTACCACATCAGTAACCCCCGTCCAGTTGGAATCGCCCAAAGTTTGTTTCCAGGTTTTGCCTCCATCTATGGATTTATAAAGTCCACGCTCCCCACCTTTACTCCATAAAGGGCCTTGAGAAGCAACCCAAATCACATCTGAGTTATCGGGGTGCACTATAATTTTTGAAAGGTGCTCTGAATTTTTAAGCCCCATATTCTTCCATGTTTTTCCTTCATCATGACTTACATAGATACCATCACCAAAACCAACATGTCGTCCACCTACATTTTCTCCCGTACCAACCCAAATCGTACTGGGATTGTTCGGGTCTATGGTAACACATCCAATTGAATACACACTTTGCTTATCAAAGATGGGGTTCCAAGTAGTTCCAGCGTTTATAGTTTTCCAAACGCCGCCAGAGCCAACAGCAACGTACCAAACACTTTCATTTTCAGGGTGAATTGCAATATCCGCAATACGCCCGGAAGTTAATGCAGGTCCTAAACTGCGAAATTCCAAGCCTTTAAATGTTGTGGAATCTGGTTGTTGTGCTGTTGATAATAGAGAAATAAATGAAAAGAAAATGAGGAAGACTGAGGTCTTAAAATGAGATTTCATGAGTGCTAGTTTTGGTAGAATTAGTCTAGGCCAATATAGTTAAAACGACATCAAGAAAATCTAAACAAAATGTGAAATAAAGTACTTAAATTTTCCATTAAGCAACTAGATAGTTGCATAATTAAATTATATTCTTATATTTGCAACCATATAGTTGCATAATAATCTTAAATAAACGAACAGTCATGAACGATGTTATTAACAAAACACAAGTATTTAATCACCCCATAGAAAAGGTATGGGATGCTATTTCAAAAGGTGAAGAATTATCCAATTGGTTTATTTCGGCAGACTTTAGAGCAGAAGTTGGGTACCAGTATACCTTCAGTTCCGATGGTAAGGAAGGTTGCGAACCCATTATGGGCGTTGTACAACAAGCAGACCCATATACACTTATCTATACATGGAAGGTAAAGGGTACGGAAGTAGAAACAACGGTAAAGTGGGTATTGGAAGATATGAATGGCAAAACAAAACTGTTTTTAGAGCATTCGGGGATATCCAAATATGCTGGAGATACAGCAATCAAAATGTACACGGATTTCAATGGCGGATGGGCTAATTGTATTTCTTTACTTGGTGATTACTTAATCAAAGAAGTGCATGCAGAATAAAATCACAAAAGTTTTAAAGGCTATTGCTGACCCTACAAGGCGTGAAATTTTTCATGCCTTGGTGGTCGCTGCCACTGCTATGCCCATAACGCAGATTTCAGGGCAATTTCAAATAAGCAGACAAGGTGTTACCAAACATTTAAAAACACTAGAGGAAGCCGGTTTGGTCCAAATCCAGACCAAAGGGCGCGAGCGTTTTTGCTTTGCGGACCCCCTACCCTTGCAGGAAGTGAACCATTGGCTTAAATTCTATAAACGTTTTTGGGATAATGCACTTAGTAATCTAGATAGGTATTTGGACAATAAGCTATAGCTTGTTAGGCTGCCTTTGCAGACTCATTGACTACAAATGCATGTAACCTATCCAATGCTTTCTTTGTGTTCTTTTTTAGTACTTGCTTTACAAACAGCTTGGCAAAAAGTCTTTTCAAAGGAGAGTTTATCTTCCAATATATTTCAGACTTTAACAGAGATTGGGTACCTGAGATAGCAGTGATAATAAAAAATTGATTGAGTTCATCCATAAAAGGGGCATCCGAAGTTACTTCCCCATAAACCAGCTCATCATCCTGAGCCTCTATCGTTACAGTGGCGAAGTTCAGGTCTTTTCCCTCAATAACGCAAGTGTGCTTTGTTCCTAGTCGTGTTATTTCATTTGCATTGAATTCAAACTTTTCAACGCCCTTTACCCAATGCGGTCTGTAGGTATAATTTGAAATATACTCCAGTAAAATCTCTGCGGTGACGGGAAATGTTTTTTTCAATATAATGTTCGGTAATCTGTCAAAACTAATTTTTGTGGGTTCATCCAAAACAGGTATTGAAAGCTGTTCCCTATCGATTAATGAATACAGATATTCCAGGTCCTTGTCATCATATGTATCAGAGCCTTGTCTGAATCGGAACAATTTACTTGAATAATAGGGCGATAGTTGAATTTCTAAAGCCAAAGACCTACTAATAAGTGTATAATTATCACTTTCCACAGAATTTTTTAGCAACCGGTGCGCTTCAATAACTTTTTCCCCGAAGGGTTTTCGGGTACCATGTACTTCAATATGACTTAAATCACCAGTGTGGGCAATAATTTTTAATTGAAGATTAGGCGCAGTAGCACAGGCATTACATGGACATATTCGGTATTTTTCAAGTTTTTGAAGATGGGCATAAAAAGCCGTGAACATAGCTTCTATCTGGGCCAAGAGATTTTCTTGGGATGGCACTTCATTTTCTTTATAAAAAAAGAGAGCATCTCCTTCAATTTCCGCTAATTGAAGTTTTTGTGTATTTGCATTGATAAGTACCTCCAACAATTCTGCAATGACATGCTGACTATGCTCTATTTCAGTGGTTTGAATGAATTTGGTATATCCTGAAATATCGGGAATAAAGAGTAGTGATTTTGCCATGTCTTGATTGATGATTGCTAATGTTATGTCCAAAAGATAACAAAGTACTTACATTTTCATCACACGATTTTTAGTCGTCTAGTTCTTCCAAAATATGCTTGAAACCCAGCGCAACACCATTTGTCCACCCAAAACCATCTTGGGTTTCATACTCTCCCCCACCAGATAGTAAGGAAAGGTCTTCAACATTGTATTTTTCCATCATTTTGCCTGTATTCTTGAATACCTTTTCGTTGAGTGTTAACCAACGGGTCATGATTTCCTTAGCTTCGGATTCATATCCATAGTTCAGTAATCCTTTAACTGCAATCCATTGCAAGGGCGCCCAACCGTTTGGCGCATCCCATTGCTGCTCGGAATATTCCAAAGTGGTCACCAATCCACCATCTTTTAAAAACTTGTCTGCCAAGACTTCTTTCGTTTTTTCTGCCTGTTCTGAAGTTGCTAACCCAAAGTATAGCGGAAAGGCTCCGGCTAAAGTGATTTCGGGGGTTAGTGCAGATTTTATAAAGTTATAGTCGTGGAAAAACCCATTTTCTTCACTCCAAAATAACTCTTGGATACTTGATTTACGAGCATTTGCTTTTTCCATAAAGTTTGTAGCTTCATTAGATTCTCCATTCAATTCATGGGCTTTTGCAATGGTTTTTTCCATAAAATAAAGCAGACAGTTTAAATCTATTGGAAGAATGCTTGTAGTTTCGGTGCTGTTGAATTCTCCTTTTGAACCAAACCAGCGTGAGCTAAAATCCCATCCTGACGCAGCAGCGGAGCGTAAATCATTCAATAGTTGCGGTTTTTCAGTATCTGGAACCTCACTGGCCAAGTGCAAATCTTCCTTGTACGCTTCAGGTCTAGGCGTAAATCCCTTATCCCAATATCTATTCAATAACGTCCCTTCCAGTTGAACCACATGTTGATTGGCGACTCCATTTGTTATTTTTTCTGTGGTGGCCATCCAAAAGTTATACTCTTTTTTTAATTGAGGTAAATTGAAAGTGAGCAAAGTGCTGTCTTTTCTACTAACCGCATCTACCATTAAAGCATAAAAAGGGGGTTGACTTCGTGTTCGGTAATAGTCCCTCGTTCCATTTGGTATAAATCCGATGGAATCAATAAGGAAACTAAAATTATCTACCATGGCTTTTGCTAAATCGTCTTTGCCAGCTACCAAAAGACCTTCCAAGGTGAAATAGCTGTCCCAATAATAAATTTCTTGAAATCTTCCTCCTGGGACCACGTATTTATGTGGTAATGCTATTCGGGAAGAGAAGGGAACTACTTCATCTGGACCTCGGGTAAGCTTATCCCACATGCTATTGATATGTTCGTACATGGTTTTCGTTGTATCGGTCTTGAATTCCAGAGCTTTCATGGACTGGTCTTCAAAATTGTCAGAAACAAATTTTGCCAAATCAAAACCCTCCTTGTCTTTTTCAATCCGATATTTTTCCTCTAGGATACCAATGTCTTCTTTGTGGACTAAGTCCACAAAGGTTTTGGAGTCTTTGAAAACGGCTTGGAGTTGAACATCCTTAAAGAGCTTGGATTCATACAAGGATATATCTACTGGAGTAACTTCTTTTTGCTTGCAAGCAATCAACAAAAACAGCGCAATAAAGGATATAGTCCAATTTTTCATAGTGTACTTATCTTTTAGAATACGCCTAAATATACGGGTAATCGATAAAAGACGGCGGAGGTCATTATAGTATGATTTGTATCTTCAGGGTATGATTCAACCTCGAATACTGCGTGATAAGGTAAAGTCCCATTTAATGGAACAAATCCAGAAGGGTAAACTCGAAATTGGGAAAACCATCAATTTAGCAGCCGTGGCGCGTGAAACTGGAATAAGCGTTACTCCGGTTCGAGAAGCGCTTAGTCAACTGGAACATGCCCGAATCGTTAAAGCTATCCCCAATCGGGGTTTTATCATATGCCCATTGGGCGTTTCAGAAGCGAAACACTTGTATGAAACTGTTTCTCAATTGGAGGTTATGGCATTGGAAAATACCAAATTCACCAAGGATTATATCCAAGAATTGAAAAGGTTTTTTGAACGTATGGAAGCTAAAAATTCAATTACCGACAGATTTGAGTTTCATAAACTGCTACTTTCCAATTGTGCCAACCCCATTCTTCTGCAAATTCTTGATGATTTAAAAGCAAGGCTTTTTTTCTATGAACAAATTTTACCACAAAGTACTGAAGTAGGTCAACAAATGGAGACTCAAAATGATGCCATATTGAATGCCATTGAGGAAAACAATATTCCAACGGCTGCCCTTATTCTTAAAATGCACTGGATGACTGTACTGGAACGTGTTCAAAATCAGTTTACAAAAGACTAAATTTGGAAAACATTCGTTATTGCATTAAACAATTTTAGATGCAGTTTTTGAATAAAGAAATAGCAGCTTTGGTAAAACGGAAGAAGAGCAAATCCTTAGTAAAAAAACAAATTTCTTGTGGTATTTTCCAGGATTTGGAAACTGTGGAATCTACTTCCAGAAAACCAACTTCAAGCAGATAAACTATTTAGATAGTCAACTGCTTTGTTTATGACCTTTATAATCCCATACATTGAACGAGTGCGGTATATGCTTCATATGTATCTACATCCACTTCTTTTCCGCTCCCCGCTATCAGTTTTGTTCTAGCTAAATTCATTTGAATAATCCGCTTAGCGCCATAATCCTCTTCTAACTTTTGAAGTTCTCCAAAAAGTGACTGGTCAAAAAGAGCAGGTACACCGGTTCTTTGATTGCCATAATCGGTTGCCACTATGTTTATATCATCAGCTTCCAAGTAGACATTTTTTAGAGTGGTAAAGTATTCAGTATCCATTAAAGGCTGGTCTGGAACCAGGATGATAACCGCATTTGGCACTAACCCATTTTTGATAATTTGTTGTATACCGTAGGCTATTGAGGTACCCATCCCCTTTTCCCAATTTGGATTGATGTGGCATACTGCATACTCGGGCAGATTGGTTTTGATTTTATCCGCATGGGCCCCGAGTACTATATGTACGGTATCAACTAATGGACTGATTTGATGTATTGAGTTGCCTAGTAAGGTGCTGTTCTTCCATGGCAACAATTGCTTAATTTGATTGGGCATTCGTTTGGAAGCTCCTGCGGCTATAACCAGTGCAGCGATAGTATTGGGCATATATTAATTATGAATTTTACCCAATTTTTCTTTTAGAAGCCTTGGTTCTACCTGTCGTACAACAGCTAGTATTTCAGAAATTATCGAGTTCGAAATCTCTTGGGGAGTTTCAGCACCAACATCAATTCCTGCCGGTCCATGAATGCTTTCCAAAAATTCTTCAGAAATATCTGAATGCCTTTCCATTATCTCATCAAATAGTTTTTCCCGTCTTTGCATTGGACCTAAAAGGCCGAGATATGCATATTTTTTATCCTTCAAAGCCAAAAGGTACCCCAAGTCCTTTACAAAACTATGAGTCATCAGAACTAGGGCGGTCTGTTCATCTAAAAAAACATCAAGATTTTCCGGTTCCTGCTGAAGAAAACTGTGAATACCTGGAAAATGATGAGCTGTTTTTTCTTCGCGAGGATTAACTATTACGGTTACCTCCCACCCCACAAGACTTGCAAGTTTGCATAGTTGTACAGCATCGTGTTCAGCGCCTATAATAACCAATTGAAAACAAGGGGAAAGCTCCTGTTGAAAGATTTCGATATTTTGTTTTTCTACCGAAGGGTTAAGTAAATATTCCTTCTCTTCAAACAAAAAGCGAGAGCCATAGCCAATACTTTCCGAATGATTTTTTTCGTAAAAAGACTCTATAAAGAATGTGTTCCTATTTTTTATTGTTTCCCAAAACACTTCTAAAAATTCTGAATCAGGTTGAAATGGTTCAATTAAAATATATAGAATGCCTTCACAACCTAGTCGATAGCGTCCGTCATATACCATTACCTTAGGCACACCCTCTTGAAAAACGGAATTGGCCTGTCGTATTATTTCTTTTTCAACACAGCCCCCGCTGACTGCGCCAACCATTTCTCCATTTTCCAGTAGCAACATTCGAACCCCAGGGCGTCGATATGAAGACCCGTCCAAAGCTACAACCGTGGCCAAAACAGATTTGACCTCTTCGATTTTTGCTGCTTCATATGCTGTGATTATAGCTTTGAGTTCGTGAGTCATTTATTATATCAAATTTCTTGTTGGAATAAAGGGAACTTTATCACCAGGATTCAACGTACATTCAGGAGCTAATTGGACAAAGCCATCAATTTTAGAAAGACCGATTACATCACCAGAACCGGTGGTTTTAATTGGTTGAACTCCCAACAAACCCTTTTTAAGACTTACTGTAACTCCTTTAAAAAAGGTAAGGTCGGTAGTATTATTCATTGGCTCATCTAAAATCACCGTAAAATCTGAATGAGATGTCCCCATAGTTTTGTACAACCAAGGTTTAAAATGAACATGATAGTTAGTGAAGGTAGATACCGGATTCCCCGGGAAGGCAAAAAGCAAGGTGTTCTGAGTTTGATGAATTCCAAACCAGAAAGGTTTTCCAGGGCGTTGTAAAACTTTATGAAATACTTTTTGCACCCCAAGTTCGTCCAAAACCTCTGGTAAAAAATCATATTTTCCCTTCGAGACCCCTCCACTTAAAAGGAGTACATCATTTTTTTCAATTTGCTCCTCTAAATTCTTTTTTAGTAGTTCTTTATCATCTTTTAAATGATAGCTCTCCGCTAAAATACCTTCATTCTCCAGGAGACTCTGCAACGAATAGCTATTTGATTTTCGTATCTGAAACGGTAGCGGAACTTTGTCTACATCCACAAGCTCATCTCCAGTAGTTACAATGGAAATCTTTGGATTTACTTTTACCAACACCTCATGCTTTCCAACAGAAGCTAATACTCCAATTTCTGCTGCGGTCAATCGTATACCAGGCCTTAAAAGAATTGTACCTTTTTCAAAATCGCTCGCCTGATAATGAATGTTTTGTCCGGGGTTTACGTCCTTAACAATTTTAAATGTGTTGTCTTTCCGTTCCAAATGTTCATACATCACTACGGTATCCGCGTTTGTAGGAACCATTGCTCCGGTCATGATTTCAATACAATCACGATGGCTGTCAAGATTTAACTGTGGTGCTCCCGCTTGGGCGAGCCCAACAATTTTGAACTCTTTCAATCCATCTGTTATAGCTTCCGAATGTATCGCGATTCCATCCCTTGTGGAACGGTTGAACGGCGGGAAATCCCTATCCGCACAAACAGGTTCAGCCAAAACTCGATTTATAGCTTCCCCTAAGGGAACCATTTCAGTGCCATAATTCTGAACATGTTCCAAAACAAGCTTTAAAGCTGAATCAAAAGAAATCATAGTCAAATAATAGAAGGATAAAATAAATCAATTATTGGATTAGAACTGAGAGTCGATTCATACCTCCCAAGATATGATAAAAAGATAATTTAGGATACATATCTTGCAGCTGATTTACGGCATGCTCGCTTCTTTTTCCAGATTGGCAAATGATATAAATAGGAGTTTTTACTTCTCGTAAACCATCGGGTAATTCCAACTCTTGAAGAGGAATATTTATAGCTTCCTGAATACGGCCTAATTTGAATTCTTCCGGTGTACGCACATCCAAAACGATAAGATTTTCTTTTGCTCTTTTTTGGGAAAACTCTTGGGCCGAAATGGTATTTACCATGTTGCAGTCAAAAGATTGATAGGTTTTTCTGAGCTCTTTGATTTTTTGATTTTCAAGATTGCTTTTGAAGGTAATCTTCACATAGTTTTGATTCAACCCATCAAACACCAACAATTTTCCAGAAAGTACATTTCCAATACCCGTGATTACCTTAACAACTTCTAACGCTTGAAGATTCCCAATGATTCCAGGAATGACCCCTAATACTCCATTTTCATCACAATTGGGAATCTCTTCTGCTGAAGGCATATCCGGATAGAGACATCGATATGTTGGCCCTCCTTGATAATTAAAAACACTTACATGACCTTCAAATCCATGTAAAGCCCCATAAACAAAAGGTTTATTTAAAATGATACAAGCATCATTAATCAAATATCGAGTTGGAAAATTATCTGTAGCATCAACAACCACATCGTACTTTTCTATGATATCCAAAGCATTGTCTTTGGTCAAAAAGGTATCATGGGCCACAAGATGGGTGTTAGAGTTTTGGGCCTGCAACTTTTCTAGTACGGTAGTTAATTTAGGCGTTCCCACATCTTTTTCAGTGTACAGGATTTGGCGTTGTAAATTATGAAAATCTACAATATCCTGATCCACTAGTCCTAAGGTTCCAAGGCCCATAGCATTCATATATTGTAATGCGGGTAGCCCTAATCCTCCTAGTCCAACAACCAGTATTTTGGCCTTGGATAATTTTTGCTGTCCTTCTTGACCGAAATCCGGCAAACTGGTTTGTCTTGTGTACCTATCCATTTTGAGCTAACTTCAAATGGGTTTTTGCTTGTTTAAAATCTTCTTGGGAGTTGGCATTGAATAAAACGTCTTCCGTTTTTGGATACACAAGTCTAACCTCAGAGTTCAACAAGAACTTTCTTAGGGAGGAATTGTTTGTTGTTTTCAAATACTCCTTAGCCTTTTCTAATCCTGTTGGTTCCCAAATGGTTGCCATGGGTTCAGGCATCTTCGTTGCTATGGCAGCCATTGATGTAGCGCTCGCAGAAGCTCTTCTTCCCAAAACCAAAGCATTAATTGTATCTAGGTCCATCAATGGCAAATCACAGGCCAGAACTAACCATGCTACATCTGGATATTTGGCATGGGCACTAAGGATTCCATTAAAGGGACCTTCGTATTTGTTTTCATCTGTAATGCAATTAAAACCTTTTTCTGCTGATGATTTTTGGTCCTCCCGAATACTCAAAAACACAGTTTTGCACACCTTTGAAAGCAAATAATAGGTATGCCCTTGTTGGGATTTGTTGTGATATTTCAACAGACGCTTATCCGCACCCATTCGAGTGCTTTTACCACCTCCAAGGACCAATCCATATAGTATAGGTATCTTGTTTTCCATCTAAGTGAAAGAGTTGAATCAACCTCCAATGGAAGTCATGGAGTTATCAAAAATGGTTTTAGTATGTTCCTTTTGTGCCTCAAACCCAGTTTTTGCCCGAGAACCAATAGTTTGCAAAATAGAAGTCACCATTGCCTCCTTAGAACTATTTTCTCTAATGATATCCCTCAAATTAGCCTTGGGTTTCCCATAGAGGCACGTAATTACATCCCCCGTTGCCGTTACACGGAGTCGGTTACAAGTGCCACAAAAGGTTCTGCTAAATGATGGGATAATACCAAATGTACTCTGATGTCCTTCAATTTGATAATTGATGGATGTAGATGTGGAAGGCGAGACCAATTTTTCAAACCTATATCTTCCAGCAATATGTTCCAAAATAGCTTTGTAATTCCATTTAATCGTAGAAAAGTTTTTGGAACCTCCATTAAATGGCATTTCTTCTAAAAATCGAACAGAAACCGTATAGTGTTTCATCACATCCAAAATTGGAAGAATATCCTGTTCATTTTGTCCATCCAATACAATGAAGTTAATGCGCACGTTAAACCCCTCCGTAATAAGTCTGATGAGATTATTATGTACCGTATCGAACTGTTTTCTGCGGGTTATGCGTTCAAAGGTTTCCCTGTTAATGGAATCCAGGCTTACATTGATATTACGAATTCCTAGTTCTTTTAACTCATCTATGTAAGGTCCTATTAAAGTAGCATTGGTGGTTACAGAAATGTCTTTCAACCCGTTCATTTTAGAAAGCTTGCGCAACAACACCATCAAATCTTTTCGGACAAAGGGTTCTCCTCCTGTAATTCGAATTTTATCAATCCCCAACCCAACCAGGGTTTCACTAATACGTTCCAGCTCCGAAATGGTTAACAGTCGGTCGTTTTTTACGAAATTGATACCCTCCGAAGGC
Organism: Bacteroidota bacterium; assembly: GCA_039191905.1. Taxonomy (GTDB): domain Bacteria; phylum Bacteroidota; class Bacteroidia; order Flavobacteriales; family Flavobacteriaceae; genus Flagellimonas. Next base: position 219,358 of record JBCCXJ010000002.1, read on the forward strand.
ATACAATAATTGCACCTAAGGTTACAGCGGTCTGTAACCGCTAAGCGCAAATAGTTAACTTTTCTGCCGTGATTATCAATTAATGCCATACCGTAATACTGTAGAAAGGTACAAAACCCTTTTATTATCCGCCGCTTACCGGAGGAATCAAAGCTATTTCATCATAGGAATTAATAATTTGGTCATCATTGGCATAGGCGTTATTGACTGCAACGGCCAATGAAGACAGTTTATTCAACTCGGGATACGAATTCCCCAAAAATTGTTTCAATTCTTTGACCGTGTTTGGGATTTTTTTTCCTGTTACAGTTGTAGTGGGGACCGATAAAGTGGAACTTCCCACAATATCTTTGGTTACCCCGAATAAGAGTATTGTCATAGTATCAACCAATAATTTCCTTCTCTGGGACTTTTAATAATTCAGGTGTTTTGGTGAATGGTTGTGTATAGAATCTATTACCTGTAGCAGCTTTAAGCGCGTTGGCAACTGCCCCTCCCGCGGGTGGCAATGTAGGTTCTCCTAAACCGGTAGGCGAATATTCGTTTTCCATTAAATACGTTTCAACCACAGGAGCTTCTTTCATACGTATCAGGCGATATCCATCGAAATTGTTGGCAGTAGGTTTCCCGTCAACAAAGGCTAATTCACCAAACATGGAATGGCCCACACCATCAATTACGCCACCTTCTATTTGATTTAAGGCGCCCAATGGATTTACAACAATTCCACAGTCGACCACACAGGTAATCTTTTTTACCACAGGCCTTCCATTTTCAATCTCTACATCTGCCACTTCGGCCACATGGGTGTTATGGCAATAGTAGTTAACAAAGCCTTGATATACACTGCTGGGTTTGGTTCCCCAACCCGATTTTTCAACTGCCGTATTGATTACTTCTTTCATACGGTCTGGAGAGTACTGAATCCGCTCATCTTCCTCAGGTTTTACCTTGTCCAATAAATCCAACCGTAATTGTATTTTGTCTACCTCCATCATTTCGGCTAATTCATCAAAGAAGCTCTGTTCCGCGAATGCCAGGAAGTTGGTATAGGGAGCACGCCAAGCCCCTGTTGTGATATTGCTCTTATAGTTAGCCACATCCACCTGATAGTTTTCAATGGCACCAGCTGGGAAAAAATTTGGGATTAGCCCATACATATTGTCATTAACAGCCGCTTCCTTCAAGTGGTAAGCAATTACTTTTCCATCTTTAACCCCTGCTTTGATTCTATACTTGATGGCCATTCGATAAATGCCGTCTTGCATATCATCTTCACGGGTATAAACCACTTTTATGGGTTTTCCGATAGTATGTGATATTTCTGCAGCTTCAATCACAAAATCTCCATATAATCTTCTTCCGAAACCACCACCCATACGAGTCATTTCCAAAAGAATGTCTTTTTCATCCCTGCCCAGCATCTTAGCCACCAACCCCGCTTTCCATGCTGGAGTTTGAATAGGCCCTACTAAATGTACTTTTTCTGCCGTCACATCAGCATAGAAATTCATAGGTTCCATACAGTTATGTGGTAAAAACGGAGACTCGTATGTTCTTTCCAGTATCTCGTCTGCTTGAGCAAAAGCTTTTTTGATGTTTCCATCGGAGCGCATGGTATTAAACTTGTTACCATCTAACAAGTCCGTTAGGGTTTTGTTATGCTGCTCTGTACTTTCCATGGGAGTCTCTTCTTCCCAAGTTGCTTTAATTGCCTCTTTTGCCTTAAAAGCTTGCCAAGTGGTTTCTGCGACAACTACCACCTTGTCACTTGAAGAAATCTTACTTGAAAAACTAGGGTCTTCTGCCAATAAGCCACGTACTTTCTCGCCAATGGTAACAATATCTATTACACCGGGCATATTTCTAGCCTCGGAATCGTCATAAGAAACTAGTTTATGGCCAAAGCTTGGAGGACGAACTACAGCGGCATAGACCATACCTTCTGTTTTGTAGTCCAATCCAAATAAAGGTTTACCGGTTCTTATTTTGTCTATATCAACATTACCGGCATTTTTGCCCATAATTTTATAATCCATGGGCTTTTTCAATTCTACCTCCTCAGGAACTTCAAGTAATGCTGCTTCTTTGACCACATCGCCATAGCCTAAAGTTTCACCAGCTGCATTGGTAATTATACCCTCACTTACGGAACATTGGGATGGGTCTACCCCCCAACGGGCTGCGGCTGCACTGACCAACATGTGACGGGCTTTAGCCCCAGTTTGTCGTAATGCATCCCATCCATGTCGTATAGATTGACTTCCTCCAGCTACTTGGCGAGTATAATTTTCAGTATCAAGAATGCCTTGTTCTACATAGACATCTTTCCACGCTACATCCAATTCTTCTGCGATTATCATGGGCATTGAAGTCTTGACTCCTTGACCAATTTCTGGATTTGGCGAAAAAATGGTGACAGCACCATTATCTGCAATCTTGATAAAAGCATTAAAGTTGTTGTAATCAAGACTGGCGAGGTCAATAGCAGGTTCTGCAATAACCTTTGGCTTGCATGAATTAAGAAGATTGAAACCTATAATCATTCCCCCTCCTGCTAAAGAAGAATTCCGTAAAAATGCGCGTCTGCTAAGAGCGTTTGTTTTATGTGATGACATGTTTTCGTTTTAGAAGTGAATGGTTATTATTCCATATTCTCGGCGGCTTTCATGACCGCAGTACGAATTCTGGTGTAGGAGGCACAACGACATATATTTCCATGCATCGCATTTTTCACCTCTTCTTCCGTAGGATTTGGGTTACTTTCCAAAAAAGCGGAAGCTGTCATTATTTGTCCAGCCTGACAATACCCACATTGCGGAACATCAACTTCTTTCCATGCTTCTTGGACTGGATGGGAACCATCTTCGGACAGCCCTTCAATAGTCGTAATTGATTTTCCATCTACTTGTGAAGGCGTGAGCGAACAACTTCGCATAGCTATTCCTTCCACATGCACAGTGCAAGCTCCGCACTGCCCTATTCCACAACCATATTTTGTTCCCACTAGTTCAAGATGGTCACGCAGCACCCACAACAAGGGAGTGTCGGCCGATACATCTACGGTTTCAGATGTACCGTTTACTTTCAAATGATACGTCGGCATAGTTTATTTGAATTTAGGATTCTAATTGAATTCATTTTGAAGTTACCAAAATTTGAATGGTTGCTTTCTTTTTTAACAAGCAGGACTGTTTTTTAACTTTTCTTTAATTCTATACTACTGATTCGGTACACTTTCCTGAGGAATTTAACGTTGAGCAAATAGAACAAAACCTCAAAAGAAAATGAAAAAAGCAATAACCTCCATTGTCTCTCTTTTTGGCATACTTCTTTTAGTCTCGTGTGGAAATGCGGATGACGATGTCAATTTTGATATCAACCAACGCGAATTGGGTCAAGGTGAAAATCCTGATGATTGTTTAGGGTTTGAAGACAATGAACTCTTGCTTTCCATTCAAAACCAAACTACTTCTTTGCCCGGTAAAGTGTCTATCCTTTTTAGAGTATCGGATACGAATGGAAATCCAATTTCGGGATTAACAGCTAATCAATTTACCATTTATGAACAAGGAAGGAATGACGACTGTTTTAACACCATTTCCTCATCGGAATCTTTGGCAAGAATATCACCGAACTCTCAAGTGTTCAACAATAATACAATATTGGTATTGGATTTGAGCAATAGTGTTTTGCAAAGTAGTCTGGATGAACTCAAAGCTGCGGCGACAAGTTTTGTTGAAAATGTGATTCCAACTCCTGAAACCAATTCTTTTCAGATGGCCATTTATTGGTTCGATGGTGAAGATGAATTGCACTTACTGAATGAGCTGACACCTTCTGCCGCCGAGTTAACTGGTTCTATCAATGGAATTACAGAAGACATTAGCAACGATCCCTCAACGGATTTATACGGTGCGGTAATAAAGTCCACCGACATTGCAGAAAATCTAGTTGACAATAACAGCGAAAACTCTATTGTGCGTGCCGCTTCAATTGTTTTATTTACAGATGGAACGGACCAAGCCTCACGCTTTTCAGAAGAAGCCGCCCTAAGGGCGGTTAACAATGCAAATCCCAATATTTCTTTTTTCACTATAGGTCTCGGTGCTGAGATTGACACAGACATCTTAGGTCAAATTGGAAAAACCGCAAGTGTGTTTGCGGGAAACAAGGAAGAATTGGAAACAACTTTCAACCAAATTTCCCAGCGCGTCTCTGAACAGGCTAATAGTTTTTATTTATTCGAATACTGCACGCCAAAACGAGATGGCAGTGGGGAAAACAATTTGGTGATTCAATTGACCAACGGCGGGTTACAAGGCGCTGTACAGACCAAATTTAGGGCTGATGGTTTTACAGGAGGCTGCGAATAATCTTCCCTAAACGTTCTTACAAAGTAGGGTTTCTGACCTGAAAGTTGTTTACTATATAAACGACAAACCTCTTACATCCTAAACTACGTTACTGAAGTTTAACTCAAAAAAATTGCTATGGATGTAGTTAAAGAAATTATCAAGGGAAGTGCTGCTGGCGCTTTAAATAAAGGATTGAAAGCTCTAGTGCTTTCCATTTTTGCCTCTATTGTGTGTACACTTTTTGGAATGCTGGTTGTTTTACTACGTTATGGTAGTGAAATGAACATACAGTTTGGATACTAACGGTAAATCAAGGCATTACCAAAGTTCTGTTCGCTTAGCGGTTTGGACAAATCCAAAAGAAAACCATTGATGACGGCATGGGTGATTTCACCTTCTTTTTTCAAGAAAAAGGTTGGATTTTGACCTGGTGTTAGCTTAAAATTTGGAAGATTGAAACTTTTCTCTACAAAATGAAATATAGAGTTCGTTTTAACTCCCTTTTCAGGTAGTACGACTTTTATAAAGGATACTCCTTGTTTCAATAGTTTCAATGGACTCCTCGATCGGAAAATAGCTCCTTTCCCTTCAGCCATTTTAGGTGCTACAAGAGTGTATCCTTTGGCATCAAAGGTTTCGTAGCCATAATAGGTGGATAAATCGCCTTGATCTACTATGGTACTTTTGTAATAAAAGTCCTCATGGCCTTCATTATCTATCTCTCTACGATTGATACCTAAATCCAGAGTGTAGTCTTTACCCAAAAGATTGTATGTCACATTTTTTATTTTGAGGTCAAATAGCTTCCTGTCATTCCGTGGTATTTTTTCATAATTCTCCAGAGGAATGTCCTTATAGCTTTCTTGTGCAATAGTGAACAAAGCGGATAAAATGGACACATAATTCAACCTTCGAATTTCTTGCTTTTCTATATCATTTTTATATCCACCAGATTCAATCAAAATTAAACTTGTACCCCACTTTGCTATGTTATCCCCAAAGGCCCGTGGTTCAAACTCATCGCTATATCTGCCTACTTGTCCAGGCGCATACTTTTGGATAATATCATTCATGAATACAATGACTTTCATGGCCTTAGCCCTGGTCGCGTTAATATCCTTTTCATAATTATACGCCGTAGCCAAATATGAAATAGTAGCTGGCTTATCTGTTAGTTTGGCATTGTAATACGTACTTTGGTCATGTAAGTTAAACCCAAAATCAGCATCCAGACTATCTCGGATTCGTTTTAATATTCTACCCTCCGGGGATTGCAACCGAAGGGCATCACGATTGATATCTATACCAAGTGCATTTCTTCTTTGATATACTTCTGCTCCATCGGGATTCAGCATTGGAATAAAATGAAGTTTGAGCCTAGAAAGCATTTCTTGTTTTTCTTCCTCAAATTCTGGAGCGTCCAAGAAATTAAGAATATCAAAAGTGGCAAGGGTTGCGGTAGGTTCATCCCCATGCATCTGAGACCAAAGAAAAATATCCTCATCCCCAGAACCTATGCTTATTAGTTTTATATCCCTACCCTCAATGGATTCCCCTACTTTTTGAACTTCGAATTTTGGGTTGCCCGCAAACCGCTGAATCAAGGGTTGTAGTTGTTTATGTTTTATCCTCCTTTTGGTTAAGGAGGGTTCTTTGTATTGCTCATACGAATCATAAAGTGAGGTGGTGATTTCTTCTTGGGCAGTCGCTCCAAAAAAACTAAAGGCAAACATCAATACATATAGAAACCGCTTCATATGCTATTTTGTTGGGATGGGTTTGAAATTAAATTTTTGGGTCGCTTTCCTCACTTTATCCATAAAAACAGGTCCAGGGTCTGTTTTTTCAGTGCGGTAACCATCATCGACCTCCAGCCAAAGCGGATGTTCTTCGAACTGAGTGTACTCATGATGACCAATTACATAATCAATATCATATTTTGAGGCTAGGTAATCCACCAGCCAGATGTTCGCTTTTAACTGTTTTTTAGTTAACGGGGTATTTTTTGTTCCGCCTACATTCTCAACTCCTATTGAGCAGTGATTTAATCCAATAACATGTCGAGCCATGGTGGTTTCGGGCATCAAACGATAAATCGTACCATCTTTGTCTACCAAAAAATGTGCGGATACATTAAGACCACTAACTGTTTTTATATCTGGTCGCCAATTTGGTAAGGTTGGATTCACAAAAGCATTAAACGACCTTTCTAATGTTGGAATTGCGGTCCAGTGTAACACTATTATTTTTGGCTTAATTGTTGGGTTCTCTTGCTTAAGTTCGTAGCGTTGTTCAAGGTATTCTTTGGTAAGTCTTACCCGCTGCTCATTAAATAGTATGGGCTTGTCCACAATTTGTTTTTGTGTGGTACAGGCATTGAAAACTAGCAGTAACAAGAATAAAAAAACAATACGATTCATGAGCTAAGGTTTTACTTTTTGAACAGTATCCAATGGAACCGCAAAACAAATATCTACTTTCTTTTTACCCCATTCGCGAGCTTTTTGTACATCCAAACCCATATAAATGTCAATTCGCTTGCGCCATCTACTATTCATTTTGTCTTTAACGTAAAAAGTATCAGGCCAATTTCCAATTTTAACCATCGTATTATGGGTTAACCCCATTTTCAATAAATCTCTTGATACCGCAATACTTTTCATTCCCGGTTTTAAGGTGTCTCCCCATGCCGCTATACTTGGATTTTCCTCTGTCGTTTGCCATGGCACCGAGTTGTAAGCTGATGCTGTTACTTCTAATCCGAACCATTGGTGACTTGATTTTGTTGAGATTTCCTTTGTTTCGCAAGCGGAAATCAAAAACAGTATGACTAAAAGCTTTTTCAAATTGGATTTATGCTAAAATTATTTCGGCAGGGGAACATAACTAGAATCTTCTGACATCATAGGAAAAGACTTTTCTTGCCAAGCGTTTTTTGCAACCTCAATTTTTTCTTTGCTGGACGAAACAAAATTCCAATAAATATGTCGTTCTTCTGGTAGCGGGTCACCTCCAAACAGCAGTAGATGGGTATCCGATTGAAGAACTACTTTGCAGGTATCCTCTACTTTCGAAACTAAAATGTTTCCCTTGCCCAAAGTTTGGTCACAGGCCACAATTCCTCCTTCAACAATACAAATGCCTATTTCACCTTTTAATTGGTCTTTTACATCCAAAACAAATTCTTCCTGACTTTTCACTTCCACCATAAAAAGTGGGGAATATACCGGTACCGGAGACTTTTTCCTATACCCTTCTCCAGCAACTAAAGTGAATTGAGCACTATCTTCATTCCAAGTTGGAAGGTTATTGGCGGGAATATGGTGGAATTCTGGTTCCATATCTTCCAATTCTTCTGGTAAAGCAATCCATATTTGATATCCATGCGTCATAAATACCTTACCGTTTCGCAAGTCTTTGGGGGTTCTTTCCGTATGGCTTACCCCCTTGCCTGCTGTCATCCAATTAACGGAGCCCGGACTGATTCGTTGTTTTGTCCCCATGCTGTCCTGATGCATAATTTCTCCCTCCAACATATAGGTGAGTGTGGACAGCCCAATATGCGGGTGTTGGTCAACATCCATATATTTTTTAGGCCCCAATTCAGTTGGTCCCATATGGTCAATAAAGATAAATGGCCCTATCATCCGTTTTTTTCGAAAAGGAATTAATCGGCCTACTAAAAAGTCGCCAATATCACGACTTCGCTCTTCTATAATCATTCCCAGGTTGGACATGCTGTAAATCTTTATATTTAGTTTCTGAAAGTTACAACAAATCTAAATCCATGAAATACGTAAAACGAATCCTTTTACTTCTCTTGATTGCACTAGTTATTATAGTGTCTTTAAACTATTCCAAACTAAATATTATAAGTGGTTATGCATCCAAATATATGGCCTCGGCAACCTATGTGGCCGAACGGGATTCCCTTTCCATTGTAGATAATGATTTAAAAATGCCATTGGTTGAACTTGCCAAGGTGTCTTTAAACGCAAATAGCTCCACAGCTTCTGCTTCAGTTTACGGTTTGATGAATCGAAAAGCAATTAATCGTAAAGGTTTGGGAAGTGTTTTAGTTGATTCAGATTATAATAACAGCCAATCCTTTCTTCAACCCAATCGTTCTTTAAAAAAGATTGATTTACCCTATCCTTTTGGTCATTTACCTCCTAAGGATACCGTACTACCCGAAGTAAATTACGATGCTTTAAACGAAGCCATTGCACTGGCCTTTTCCAATCCAGAGGTGCAAAAAACACGTACAGTGGCTGTTCTGTATAAAGGACATCTTATCGCTGAACGATACATTGAAGGGTTTAACAAGGATACCAGAGTTCTGGGTTGGTCCATGACCAAGAGTCTTTTGGCAACTTGTTATGGGATTTTGGAACGTCAAGGGAAATTGGAAATGGAGTGGCCTGCTCCAGTAGCGGAATGGAAGGATGATCAGAGAAGTCAAATTACCTTGAACCATTTGTTGCGAATGCAAAGTGGTTTGGAATGGGAAGAAGACTATTCCAAAATATCGGACGTAACACGAATGCTCTTTTTGGAGGATGATATGACCATCGCCCAAAAAGAAAAGGAGCTAATCGCCCAACCCACAGAAATCTGGAATTACTCCTCCGGAACCACAAACCTCCTTTCAGGTATTCTGAGACAGCAGTTTCGGAATCAACAAGACTATTTGGATTTTCCGTATACCGAGTTATTTGACAGAATTGGTATGCATTCCATGATTATGGAAGCCGATGTGAAAGGCAACTACGTAGGTTCCTCTTACGCGTGGGCCACAACACGAGATTGGGCACGATTTGGTCAATTATACCTAAATAAGGGTGTTTGGAACGGAAATACAATTTTTGACGCCTCATGGGTTGATTACATTACTGAGGTAACCGAAGACTCAGAGGGCCAATATGGTGCTCACTTTTGGTTAAACGCTGGTGGAATTTATCCGGATGTTCCTAAAGATTTGTTTTCAGCAAACGGTTTCCAAGGGCAACATGTGTTTGTCATTCCATCAAAAGAATTGGTGGTAGTACGAACCGGTTTAGCAGAAAGACCTGATTTCGATAGCAATGGTTTTCTGTCTGGAGTAATAAAATCATTGGATAAATGAGCCCAAATATCCTAAAACAGGCCAAAAACCACATAGAAAGGCCAATTCACAACATAATTTTCTTACAGTAAGGGTCTAACACTACATTTACAATGTAAAAAATAAGCAAGTAAATTTTTTCATTTTCATATAGTGTTCTCGTAAAAGAGTCTTGACCCAAGTGGCAAGGCTCTTTTTAGTTTATAAACCTCCTAAGAAAAGGTTAGCTTTTTTTGAATAGTAGAAGCACTTTCCCTCGATAGTAAATTTGAATCAACTAAAGTAATGGTAGGGCTATTTTAGAATCTCTTTTGAAGTCCAAAAATCCAAGGTAGAGGGTCTTTAACGATAAACTTAATTGGACTTACTTTCCAAAGTTTTGTTAGATTTAATAGAAATAATGGGTTAGACTTTATTTTTTCTAAAGTTCCTCTTAAATTGAAAAAATGAATTTCTTTGTAACCATTATTTACTATTTTATTTTTTAGGGAATATTGAATGTACAAGTGGGGGAAATTCATCCCGCCGTACAATGAAGCTTCTACTGACGCCCAAAATCTTCCATTTACTTCAATCACCTTGACACCGCCCTGTATTTTGTCGTATCGCAAATCTATATGTGCTACCCCAGACCAATTTAAAGACCTCATAAGTTTTTTTGTCACCGAAAGAACTTCCTCATCTCGAATTAATCGGACTCCATAGTGCGGAGAAAACTCGCTTTTTCCTTGTAAAATTGGGGTCTGTATGGTGTATTCAAGTATTTCCCCATTTAAACATAATACGCTGCAGTCCACATCCCTACCTTCTATATATTCTTGCACGAAAAATGTTTTTTTTGTTACCTCTACTGGGGAAAACAAAGAATCCAATTCTTGCTTACTTTTAAAAAGTTGTATTCCCTTACCACTACCACTTTCATTTTCAGTATAAGGTTTGGAGAGCAAAGGACAGGAGATTTTTAGGTCCTTACTTGAAAAAGGTTCAGTCAAAACTTGAAATTCCGGTCCAGGAATCTGATTTGCCTTTAAATATTTGGAAAATTCAATTTTGTTGGAAACCATGGCTATAGAATCTTCTGGCGGAAGTAATGGTAGCTGAACAAACATTTCAAGATTCTTTTTCCACCTGCAAACGAATTTAATCATCTTATCGTCTATAGGTAACAGTATATCAAAACCTTTTTTCTCATGTAATGTTTTTATTTCATTAAAAAGTTCATCATCCCTTAAATCCTGAGAATAACAAGTTAAGCTTTCAACATAACGCGAGAATCGATAGTGTAGATTTTTTTTGTCTGTTAAAACATGAACTAAAACACTTTTTTCTCGTGATAAACAATGGAGCACTTTCGGGAACAATCCTTCTTCTCCGTCAAGGATTAAAACTGAAACTCTATTAGGTTGTTTCATTATTCGCTGGGGCTATTTGTAATTTAGTGTTTTAAGGAATCCACTGATTTTTTTTGAAATTCGGTTTCCGTTTCTCTAGAAACGCATCCCTTCCTTCTTTTGCTTCATCCGTCATATAGGCCAAGCGCGTGGCTTCGCCTGCAAAAACTTGTTGACCAACCATTCCATCATCCGTAAGATTCATTGCAAACTTCAACATTTTTATAGAGGTAGGCGACTTTTCCAAAATTTCCTGTGCCCATTGGTAGGCTGTTTCCTCTAATTCGGTATGGGGAATTACAGCATTCACCATTCCCATTTCATATGCTTCTTGAGCAGAATAGTTTCTTCCTAAAAAGAATATTTCGCGTGCTTTTTTCTGCCCGACCATTTTGGCCAAATAGGCGGAACCATAGCCCCCATCAAAACTGGTAACGTCTGCATCGGTTTGTTTAAAAATGGCATGTTCTTTACTGGCCAAGGTCATATCGCAAACTACATGTAAACTGTGTCCACCGCCTACGGCCCAACCTGGCACCACCGCAATGACGACTTTGGGCATAAATCGAATCAAACGCTGTACTTCCAAAATATTTAAACGATGGTAACCATCCTCACCCACATAGCCTTGGTTCCCTCTTGCCTTTTGGTCGCCACCACTACAAAAAGCCCATTTTCCATCCTTAGTCGACGGTCCCTCGGCAGAAAGCAAGACCACACCTATTGAGGTATCTTCTTGCGCATCATAGAAAGCTTTGTACAATTCACTTGTAGTTTTAGGGCGGAAGGCGTTGCGCACATTAGGGCGGTTAAAGGCAATTCGTGCAACGCCATCACTTTTTTTATAGGTAATATCTTCAAATTCAATGGCAGTTATCCAATCAGGTGATTTCATAAACAAGAGTTATTGATACAAAGAAATGAATTTTCAAGCTCATCTCTGGTGAATGAATATTACAATTCAATTAAAGTATAAAATCAAATAATCATATAAAGAGCTGTATCTTGCATAATTTATTGCCTTAAAACAATTTTAATCGATGAAAAGAATAGTTTTTGTTTTTGCCTATATATTATGTTGGGTTTTCGTTAGTGCTCAAGAATCTGATAAACTCAGGGTGGTGGCAGAAATGGATATTCGTCCGGGTAATGTAGCTGTTGCGCCATCAGGAAGGGTATTTACCACAATTCACCCTCTTGTAAGTCCAGAATTTCAATTGGTTGAAATAACTGGAAGGAACAATTATGAGTATTTTCCAAATGCTTCCTATCAAAACAATACCAAGGTACCCGCTTCAGACAAGTTGGATACTCCTCTAGGAATACGTATTGATAATCAGAATAGACTCTGGATTATTGATGCTGGACTTAATCTTGGACAGACCCGATTGTTTGGTTTTGATATCGACTCTAAAAAAGAAATTTTCCGTTTTGATTTTCCCGAAACCATTGCTCCAAAAAGTAGTTTTATTCAAGATTTGGCAGTAGATGATGAAAATGGATGGGTGTATTTGGCGGATATCGGTAATCCCGGTATTCTAGCCCTAAATTTGAAGACTTTGGATATTAGACGTTTCACCAGCGAAACTGTACAAGCTGAAAAAGTTGATATGATTATTGATGGCGAGATAATAAATTTTGGAGGAGCTCCTGCTAGTGTTGCCGTTAACCCTATCACCTTAAGTTCAGATAAGGAAACCTTGTTCTATGGCGCCATGAATGGAATTACCTGGTATAAATTACCTGCTAAAATGTTTAGAGAAGGTAGAACGGATTTTGATATTGATACCAGTATTAAGATTATAGGACCCAAACCTGTTTCCGATGGCGCAGCTACGGATGCACTTGGGAATCATTATTTTACAAACATCCAGCACTACGGCGTGGACGTTTTGACCTCTAATGGTGATTTAAAACATTTAATTAGAGATGCTAGAATTGATTGGCCGGATAACGTAGCCTTAGGGCCGGAAGGATGGATTTACGTAACCGTGAACCAATTGCATAAGACTCCCGCTTTTACGGGTGGTAAGGACGAAGGAGAAGGCCCTTTTTACATTTATAAAATAAAGTTAGAAGAGTAAAAGACGGTTATGGTCAACCTACTACCGACTATTTTTTTCTTCAATCCACTTTGCCATAAACTTAGTAGCCGTCATGGTCTGATGTTGCAATAAACTTCCTATAAAATTTTGGTTGCGATGTTCACTTATTTTTTTAGATAGTTTTTCTAGCACTTGACGCAGTTTTTTTTCGTAACCGACTTTTGAATAGTGGTCATTGATGATTTTGAATCCTAGTTTTTGAGCATTGTACCATAGTTCTTCATTAGTATACAGTTTGATGATGGAATCGACTAACGAATCTGGAGAATCGGAATTTACACATTGCATGGGCAATACATCCAATGACATTCCTTCTGCCCCAACTTGTGTTGTTACCATAGGGGTGCCATTTTTTAATGAATCCGTAATTTTTCCTTTTATCCCTGCGCCAAAACGCAGTGGAGCCAACACTAGTTTTGCCTTTCGGATTTCAATATCCAAGTCTTTTACCCAGCCTACAATATGAAATCCTTCCTTTGGCGCATGTATTTCATGTATCTGTTGTGGTAAATATGCCCCAAATACCTTTAAGGTAGCATCCGGAAACGCCTTTCGTATTCTAGGCCAAAGGGTGTTTTTCAAATATAGAATTGAATCTACATTAGGAGCATGTTTGCCGTTTCCATATGTTATTAAATCCAATCGGTCTTTAAAAGTTGGCCAGCCAGTTTGGATTGTTTCAGTAACTTCTTCCAACATGAATGGAAGGTATAGCATTATTTTTTCTGGAATTTGAAGATGCTCCTGAAGCATATTCATTTCAAAAGTGGAGACTATTAAACTCAAATCACTACGATAAATACTGGCAATTTCCCGTTTGGTGATATCCTCAGTCAGCCATTTCTTTATAGTGAACTCCTCCCCTTTTTTATGAAGCCTTTCTCTTGTTTTCCTAATAGAGTGCAAATCTTCAGTATTCAGAACACGTACAGCTTTTGGGGCATGTTCAGCTACATGCCAACCGAATTGTTCCTCGACCATAAATCGGTCAAAAACAACGTAAGTTGGGCTTTCTTTCTTTAGGAACTCATCAAAACTGGAATGGTTGAGTTGTACAACATTGGTTTCAACTCCTAATTCCTCTAAATCAATTGTGTATTTAGTTTTGGAGGCCGCAGAAACAAAGATAACGGGCCAATTAAAATGAAGAAACGCAAGAATCAGCTGAACCATACGATGCCCAGCGGCTGTAGTTGTTGGTTCAGGCCAATTATGCCCAATAATAAGTACCTTATTCATTAATTCACATCATGGCAGCAAATTTCTTGGAGATATTGGAACGTAACTTACGTTCATAATCTTCTTCCAACCACTCTTTGTAGTTTTTGGTGTTGTTCATTATGCAATACGAATATTGCCGAACCCGATACTGTATTTCTTCTTTGAGCTCTTTTGCCAAAATCCTGGCATCAAAAACATCTTCGCTGTTTTCCACACATATTTGGGCGTGCTGCTCAATACTACGTTCCAATACTAACTTCGATTTCAGTCCTTGTGCGAATACCTTTTTGTACTCGGCCTTGATATCAAAATGAATAATTTCAGATTTGCTAAACTTCGCTTTCAATTCATCGGGCATTTCATAGATGAATTCACGTTCAATGTCTTCATCATTTTTAATGTTTTCCAGATAAAAATCCGGGAAGTGAAAAATTTCTTGCCAATCGACAGGGGAATCCCATGGGCCAAATCGAGCGATGTTGTTTCCTAAGTCAATAACATTAAACTCATTTTTAGCAGGGAGCACTCTAGAACCTCTACCTATCATCTGAAAGTAGAGTGTTAAGGACCTTGTGGCCCTATTTAAGATTATGGATTCCACAGTTGGCTCATCAAAACCTGTGGTAAGAATACTAACAGAGGTTAATATGGCATCCGGCGTGATTGAAAACCACTCTAGTATTTCTGCACGTTCCGTAGCCGTGTTTTTGTTGTCCAAATGCCGAATGTTGTAACCCGCTTTTTTAAAGGTTTCGTATACATAGAGGGATGTACTGATTCCATTATTAAAAACCAGGGTTTTTGTTCCTTTGGCCAATTCTTCATAGGCAGCAACCAGTTTACCCAACATGCTTTGATTACTGTAGAATTCATCAGATGATTTAACCGTATAATCCCCATTGATACCAATCTTCAGTGTTCTTAGGCTAACATCATAATTATACAAATTTGCTTTAGCCAAGAACTGCTTCTGGATAAGCGATTGGATAGACTCTCCAACAATAAGGTGTTTGTAATGGTCCTTCATGGGGAGTTTAATGTTGGAACTCAAAGGTGTTGCAGTTACACCAAGGATAGTAGCATCTTCGAAATATTTAAACAGTTTTCGGAAGGAGTTGTAATGTGCTTCATCAATAATAACCAAACCGATATTATTGATTTGAACTTTCTCCTCTTGCAGACGATTGTTCAAGGTCTCCACCATAGCCACAAAACACATGTAATCATCTTGATCGTATAGCTCTTTTACCTCACTATTGATAATGGTATTGGTTACCCCAAAACCATTTAACATATTTGAAGTTTGTCGGCTCAGTTCAATTCTGTGGGTAAGTACAATGACTTTCTTCCCTGTTTCTTGAATGTACTGTCTTGCAATCTCCGAGAATACAACTGTTTTCCCACCTCCCGTGGGCAACTGGTACAAAATGTTAGTGCCTGCGGGTAGCTTATGTATTTGATCGAAGATTTTTTTCAAATCTTCGTATTGGTAATCGTAGAGTGTTTTTTTGTTCGTGGCCTTTTGTACTTTCAAAAAAAAGGTATTAAGAATTAGAATTCATCAAACCTTACAAAATTACTTGTTTTTTGTACTGGATTTTATGTTTAACATTGCTTTAATATCAATAGACTATTAACACTGTTTTTTACGGATTAAAACGAGGCGAAAATTCTTCATAACATTTTAATAAGTATCCAAAACGGCCCTTGGAATTGTAATGTGGTTGAAGTAATATCATACCGTGATAACCTGAAACCACAATTTCCTATGAGGCAACTGAAAATTGTAAAGCAAGTAACCAACAGAGAATCCAAATCCCTTGACAAGTACCTACAGGACATCAGTAAAATTGATTTGATTACGGCCCAGGAAGAAGTAGAATTGGCACAACGAATTAAAAAGGGAGACCAAGTTGCACTGGAAAAATTGACAAAAGCCAATCTCAGATTTGTAGTGTCAGTGGCAAAACAATATCAAAATCAGGGACTCACCTTACCTGATTTAATCAATGAAGGGAATCTTGGATTGGTGAAAGCGGCGCAACGCTTTGACGAGACCCGTGGATTCAAGTTTATATCCTATGCGGTATGGTGGATTCGACAATCCATACTGCAAGCTCTGGCTGAGCAAGCACGCGTAGTTCGCCTTCCTCTGAATAAGATTGGTACTATAAATCGTATCAAAAAAACGTTTTCTTATCTAGAACAAGCGCATGAGCGACCACCATCACCTGAAGAAATTGCCAAGGAATTGGATATGACCGTATCCGAGGTGAAGCAATCCCTCAAAAATATCGGTCCACATGTTTCCATGGATGCGCCTTTGAAGGAAGGAGAAACTTCAAGCTTATATGATGTGCTCAATGTAAATGAATCTCCAAAACCGGATAAGGGCCTAATGCATCAGTCGTTGAACACAGAAATTAATAGGGCCTTGGATACCTTGACTCCACGCGAAGCAGATATAGTGCGGTTGTATTATGGAATTGGGGATGAACCTTCAATGACCTTGGAGGAAATAGGAAATGCCTTTGATTTGACCAGAGAAAGGGTTCGTCAAATACGAGAAAAAGCAATTCGGAAACTTAGACATACTTCCAAAAACAAAAATCTTAAATCCTATTTAGGATAAGCCATAAAAAAGGGAGCCGCTTGGCTCCCTTTTTTCTTTCATTCATTTAAAGCTGTTGGGGTAATTCAGCTGGGTAATGTCAAAGTCTGTCAGCATCTCGTTTAAATCTCGAATAAAATTCAAATAAGCTGCGTTTTCTGGGTTTTGATTGTTCATGGGACTAAGTATTTTGATTTGCGGCTATAGGTAATCCAATTCTACAAGTTCGTTCATGCTTAATATTTCGTTCAATTCCTGAAGAAAGGCCAAGTATTCTTCTCCGTAGGTATCGTATAACATAACTTAGGCGGTTTTAAGTTTGGGTTTCATTACTCTTTGTAAACCTAACGTAAAGATTAGCGTATTACAATAAATTGTGGTGAAACTAGGGGATTTCGTTGTGAAGAAAATGTGAACATTTGTTATTCTCCTGATAAAATTTCCAAAGAAAGCTCAAAATCGATATCCATATCAACCTCAGATTTTGGCGGGTGAATATCGAATTCTTCATACAGGAAGCATAGACTCATTGGAAGACGTTTCACCTCTTTTTTCTGCTCCTCCAATCGTTTTTGCAAAAGACATTTTACTTCATAGGCCCTATTGCTAATCTCCAATGTTTCCATACTTTCCAACTCTTCCAACAAAGGGATTTCCTTGGCATCGCCAAATTCCAGAATTAAATCTAACAGAATGAATTTGCAACCTTCATCTGGCGTGAATGTGAACAGCTGATGAAAAATACTCTGATAGTATTCAGGAAGTAGCAATGTTTCCATTTTTAATGAAGTAATTGTATTTTTTTCTCTAAAAGCTTCTCCACCTCAGGATATTCATGTAGAAATTCCTTGTATAAAAAATTCAGATGCTTCATATCATTGTCAGATTTACAAGCATTAGATATTTGTTCTGTTATCTCTAAAAGTGTATGGCAATGTAACATTCGAAGGGAGGGACCAATTTTTTGACAAGAAAAGTCCAAACTTCTCACATTTCTACTTTGTAGATTCACCTTGGTCTTACCAACAAATTCTAGAACATTTTGTTTGTAGAGCCGAGCCAATTCTTCCATTAAATCCATTTGATGCATGCACTCTTCCCATAAGGGTTCCAAGTTTATTCTATCATTCTCCTTGGTCCCTAGCTTTTTCTCTATTTGGTTTGAGCTCGATATAACCGAACTTGAAGACATGGTAAGCCCCTTTATTTCTTTTAGCTGTTTAATTTGTTGTGGATTAAGTCCTGACGCATCAAAATCAAACAGAAGCTGATTTACCTCTTTAAGAATTTGTCTGTAATCCGTTTCAGTATCTTTTTTTGATTTTAAGATACCTATCTCTTCATAGATTACGTCCAACTCAAATGTAGGAGGTACTCCAAATACTTTGTCCTCAAGACCGTTTTTAAAATCGTTGAATGTTTTTTTGAGTTCTCCTGCTTCTGAAGTGCTCAACTCTTCATAAGAAAAGCTACTGAGTCCTATCTCTAATTTTTCCAAATAACGTAGTAGTTCTGTTGTTCTCATTTTACCTATCAATATGCAATAGGTTAAATTGAACATTAAACGCAACGAGAACAATTAATTGTTTTGAAGGACGGCATTTTTGTTGTCAAAATCGGTAAAGTGTAGGTGTGGCATTTTCTGAACAAAAAAATTCCAAAGCAAACGATATCTTAAATCACGAAGTAATAAGAGAATCAGTTTTCCTTTTCTTTTTTGGCCAGACGGTCTTTCACATATTCTACTTTAGTTTTTCCATGAGGTTTTGGATTTCCCGCATCGTCCAGATTAACCATAATAATGTTATCGACCGTAACAATACTTTCATGAGTCATTTTATTCCGTACCTCACAGTTTAGCGTAATGGACGTTGTGCCAAATTTTACTACCTCTATCCCAATTTCAATAATATCTCCCTTTTGGGCGTTGCTCATAAAATTGATTTCCGACATGAACTTGGTCACCACCTTTTTGTTTTCCAACTGAACAATGCTATATAGTGCAGCTTCTTCATCAATCCAAGCCAAAACCTTACCACCAAACAAAGTGCCATTTGCATTTAAATCTTCTGGCTTGACCCATTTTCTTGAATGAAATTTCATAAGAGTATTTTTTGGGATATACGACAAAAGTAAAGCTTTGGCCTATTGCTGAGTTTTGCACGAAACTTTTAACAAAATTGTTGTGTTTTTGATAAATTTTGTTAATGATGAAATAAACTTTTCTTAATTAAGGCCTGTAAAAAATATGTTCTGAATAAATTCAGGCATCAATCAAAACAACAGCCAAGATGCAAACTAGCATTGATTATTATTCGGACCCAAGCTTTACCGTATTTAAGGTACCCGATTGGAGGGCAAAATTCTATAAATACATTTCGTTAGAGTTATGGGGAAATCTACCCAGTCCAATACAACGGCATCTCTCATCTTGGTATAGTTCTATTTACGATAAACCCTATTCCAAAAACATAATCAAGTCCTACATTCGACTTAATTATTCAGACAAAGATTATCTAAGCAAGTTCAAGCCGCCTTTTGGAAAGGAAGAATTTGAATCGTTCCAAGATTTTTTTATCCGGGAATTCAAGGAGTTACCAGATTCCGATAGTCCATTTGTGTGGCCATGTGAAGGGCTTTTGTGTGATGAGAATAAAGTGGCCAATTTGGAATATGTTCAGGTAAAAACAGATATTCGTTCAGTAACAACCGTCTTTGGAGTAAAAAACAATGAAATTCCGAAGAATTACACCTTCACCAACGTATTTCTACACAACAAGAATTATCATCGAATCCACTCGCCTATTACTGGAACTATTACCCGAATTCAACATATTCCCGGAGATTTGATTGTTTTACGTCCGTGGATTTACAAGCAGAATCCCTCTATTCCAGCATTCAGAAATGAACGCTACAACATTGATATACAGGATGAACAAGGGCGAATTTGGTATATGTCGATTGTGGGTGGTCCTGCTGTTGGCACTATCGAATTATCTAAACACACCAAAATTGGCAATACAGTTAAACAACTTCAGGAACTCTCCCTGTTTTATCTCGGGTCTACATGTTGTATGGCTTCACCTGTTTCTCCTCGTTTCCACGAAAAGAACACCTTTGTAGAAGTTGGCGTTCCCTATTAAAACAAACTTGGTGGATTAGAGTTCACCAAAGTCGAAGGAACCTTTAATTGGGAATCAAAAGTTTCGTTCAGTTTCTTTATAAAATATGCCGAAAGTAAGGGAGATTCCAACTCAAGGTTTTGGTGTACGAAGAAATGAACATTTCGTAGTCCTTGTGCTTGCCATTTCTTTAAACGAACTACCCAATCATCCAATCTAGGGTAATCGGATGCGTGATTGGCTCCCACGTAACGAATAAAAGCTTCATTGTTTGTCAATCGCATATGCATCAGGTCCCTTCTCCCTGCGGTATCCACCAAAACATTGGCAATTCCATTTTCTTCCAAGAGATGATACAGTTCTTGGGCTACCTTTTCATCATTGAACCAATCGGTGTGCCTAAATTCCATGGCCAAAGGAAATTCTTTGGGCCAATATTCCACAAAACGCACTACCCTATCCCAGTTTTTTGGGTTAAAATTATTATGCATTTGTAGAAAAATGGTTCCTAATTTTTCCTTTAAAAGTGAGGTGACTTCGAGATAACGATCAACTATATCATATACTTTATCATTCAATCGTCTCAAATGACTAACCTCATTGGTCATCTTAGGAAAGAACTTAAAATCTGCCGGGGTTTTGTCATACCACTTTTCATACTGCTCACTAGGAAAAATCCGGTAGAATGTAGCGTTCAATTCTATACAATTAAACTGCGAGGAATAGTATACCAGTTCATCTTTGGTCCCTCTAGGGTAGAAGTTCTTTAAATCCTGCCTATTCCATTTAGCGCAACCAACATAAAAGTGTGAAGTCTCATCCATTTTGTTTTTTGCTATAACTGGTGCGGTGTCCGGGTGGTCCACAGGAATAGTAAAATCAATGAGTTCGGGATGGTCTACTTTTCCAAATTTCATAGTGTGTATTTTTCTTGATGGAATTTTAAATAAATATATGAAAACATAAGGTACAAGTCTTTATTCAAGTTTGGTCAAAAACTAGTACTCTTTATCTAATTGTTAAATGAGTCAATCTCATCTACTATGGCGCAGAGCGATGAAATATAATTCTTACATTTAGATAAATCATATAGTTCAAATGAAGAAAGTCTTTTTACTAGCTATTGCGTTGTCACAATTCAGTTTAAATGCCCAGTGGACAGATAATGGAAATAACCTAACTACTTCTGATAATGTTGGGATAGGAACTACTTCTCCTTCAAGCAAATTAGAAGTGAATGGTTCCATAGGTGCTCAAGATATTATTACAGTAAAGAAAGGAGGGACATACTTAATTGCTCTAAATGGACAAAATGATAGTTATATCATTGGTAGAAATTCTTCTTTTACACCTAAATTTCATATAGCGTCCAAAAGCTATACATATTTTAATGGAGGGAATGTGGGGATTGGAACTAGTATACCTTCTGAAAAGTTGGATGTGGACGGTAACATAAAAATTCTCTCAGCCAACAATAGAGGTATAATCTTTCAAAGGTATACTGATAAATTGCCCTCCTCCATAAAAGGTCTACCTGGGGAATATTCTACCAGACAAGGCATTAGTTTTAATACCTCTTCCATAGAAAAAGCTGTAAATATACTTTGGAATGGAAATGTAGGTATTGCCACCGATTCACCTGATGCAAAACTTGCCGTCAATGGCAACATCCATACCAAGGAAGTAAAAGTAGACTTAGTAGGTTGGCCAGATTTTGTTTTTAAAAAGGGGTATCATCTCCCTTCATTGAAAGAAGTAGAATCCCATATAGCAGAAAAAGGGCATCTACAGAATATTCCAAATGCTGAAGAAGTAAAAACAAATGGTGTGAAACTGGGCGAGATGAATTCCAAATTACTTCAAAAGATAGAAGAACTTATGCTCTACACAATTCAACAGCAGAAGGAGATTGAACTATTAAAAGAACAAAACACTCAATTTCGAAATGAAATCAAAACTTTAAAGAAGAATTAAATCATAACAAAACGCTGTTCATAAAATCGTTAAAAAGTATTGAGCCCTTCAAATTTGGCTGGGTGTTGTTTCTGTATTTTTAGTAAAACATCACACCATGGATTCACGATCCAGAAAGTTACTGGACATTCGTCCAGAAATTCCCAAGGCACGCATACACAATAATATGAGCATGGAGGAGTATTTTCAGAACAAAACGCTTCGCCCAATCATAAAAATGCAAAACGACTTGCTTGTAGAAGTTTTCAAGAATTATGTAAGAAAGCATAAAGGTGTTTTCTACGAACTTTCTACGGAGAAAAAACTTACTTATGTAGAAAAGTCGATTCAAAAGGATATTAAATTTCGGAACTCCTTGAAAGGAATTATCATTGGTCAATTTACCGTGGAAGAATATACCACCTATATCACGAATTCTTCTGCGTTGAATAAACGAATGATGAACACGGTCATAGAACGCATAAAAGACCAAATCCAAGTATTACAAGAAACTATACTAATCCAATAACGATTCTCCATTTAAATTGGTAGTCAAAATATCACTCATGATATCAAAAAAGGGACGAATGGCCTTGAATGACGCATTCACCTCCTCTATAAACGATTTGCTCAGTACTTCTTTATCCGAAAAGTTCCTTGTGAAAATAAACTGCTTACGTTTAATAAGGTCAATATCGGGATGTTCCTTATCAAAGCCTTCAGGTGCGGTTTTTACGCCATCGCCTTGAATTGCTCCCCAAACTGATTTTAGGCTTTCCTTGCCTATTGCCTTCCTAAAATCCGAGGCATCCGTCTCAAATTCCTTTCGAACACGAAACAAATCTTCTTTGTTTGGGTCCCAGAATCCAACGGCAGCAAAAGTTTCACAAGGCTTTATTCTAAGATAGTAACCTCCCCTTAAATGCGCCCCAAGTCGGGAAAATGACCCCGCAAAATGAGATTTGTAAGGGGTTTTATCTTTCGAAAAGCGTACGTCTCTATAAATGCGAAACATTTTCATCTTCTCAATTTCGTCATGGGAGTTAAGATTCTCTTGAACTTGGGCATAAAACTGTTTTACAGCTGATTCGTGGGTTTTGAATGTTGGTTTGTGCTTTTCGAACCAATCTCTATTATTATTTTTGGCCAATTCTTTTAAAAAATCCAAGGTTTCCTTTGAAATGCTTTGGGTCTCCATACGACAATCAAGATGTTATAATTACGCTAAAGTTAGAGAATTCAAAGCGGTATGGGTATGTTTTATCTATTTTTAAACTTTACTAATCAATCATGGACAAGGGAAAAATTATTCAAGAGCTGAAAGCTCATAAAAAACAACCCTATCTAGACTATAGGCTAAAACGAGAAACTGAAGAGTTTACAAATACGCTGTTCTATACCCTTTTTGATGTCAATACCCCGGTAGAACAAAACTTGGAAGTACTTGAAAAGCAATTCGCAAGACTTGTTGATTTGGCCTGTTGGGATTTAAACAAACCATGCGACAAATTATGGAACAAATATGTTTCAACATTACCTGCCATTTTAGAAAAGTTGAATCTAGATGCTGAAGCTATTTTGAATTGTGACCCAGCTTCCCTTTCGATACAAGAAATCTACATGGCCTACCCTGGATTTTATGCCATTGCTATTTACAGATTAGCCCATGAATTGTACAAAGAAGGCTTTCCGTTAGTACCTAGGTTGATGACGGAATATGCACATCGACAAACAGGAGTGGATATCAATCCTGGCGCCCAGATTGGTAAATCTTTCTTCATCGATCATGCAACTGGTGTTGTTATTGGTGAAACCGCTGTGATTCATGACTATGTAAAAGTATATCAAGGAGTAACCTTAGGTGCGCTTTACGTAGATAAAAAACTGCAAAAAATAAAAAGGCATCCTACCATAATGTCCAACGTAACCATTTATGCCAACGCCACTATTTTGGGAGGTGATACGGTAATTGGAGAAAACTCTGTTGTGGGAGGAAATGCGTGGTTGACTTCCTCCGTACCACCCAATTCAACAGTTTTCCATACGCCAGAAATAAAAATAAAGACTGCGAATGTCGAATAATATCTTAGACCTTATTGGGAATACTCCTTTAGTGGAATCCAGAGTATTGAATCCCAATAAGAACGTAAAACTATTGTTTAAGTTGGAAGGTCATAATCCTGGTGGAAGTGTAAAAGACAGACCCGCTTATAACATGATTAAAAGTGGTTTGGAACGGGGTGATATTACTACTAAAACAAAGCTAATTGAAGCCACAAGTGGAAACACCGGAATTGCATTGGCTATGATAGCTGGGGTATACGGTTTGGATATAGAATTAGTGATGCCCGAAAATTCTACCAAGGAACGGGTACAAACCATGCGCGCCTATGGAGCCAAAGTTACCCTTACCTCTTCGGATGTAGGAATAGAAGGTGCTAGAGATTATGCCGAAGCTAAAGTAGAAAACGAAGGCTATAAAATGTTGAATCAATTTGGAAACGATGACAATTGGAGAGCTCATTATAAGACAACGGGACCGGAAATATGGCGAGATACCAATAGAAGCGTAACGCATTTTGTTTCCAGCATGGGGACTACTGGCACCATAATGGGAACCTCCTCTTTTTTAAAAGAACAGAATAGCGAGGTAACTATTGTTGGTGTTCAACCAACAGACGAATCTAGAATACCTGGAATTCGAAAATGGCCGGAAGCCTATCTCCCTAAAATCTTCAATCCAAAGAAAGTGGACCAGATTATGGAAGTGAGTCAGGATGAGGCTATCGATATGGCAAAACGACTGGCTAAGGAAGAAGGTATTTTTTCTGGGATGAGCAGTGGTGGTGCGGCAACTGTTGCTTTGCGTTTGGCTGAAAGCTTGGATAGTGGTACTATAGTTTCCATTGTTTGTGATCGCGGAGACCGGTATCTTTCTTCAGATTTGTTCGACTAGTTAATTCCTCAATTCCATCCGAATACCTTCCCAATACCCATCAAATTGATTAAGGTCATTATGTTTACCTCCTTTTATGGTATACATTTTTTTATCCAAAATGGGTACTGCTTCGAACAGACGTTTCCCTGAATCGTAGGCCACAACCCTATCTTCGGTACCATGAAAAATACGAATGGGAGCTTGGACTTGCTTTATAAATTCGTTTGAGGCTAACTTATACTTCAAAATAGGTTTCATAGGTAAAAATGGAAATCGGTCTTGGGCTACATCTGTAAGATTAAAAAAAGGCGTTTCCAGAATAAGTTTTTTTACCTCATTTTTTGAGGCTACATGTGTGGCTATGCTACAACCTAAAGAACGTCCATACACAACAATACAGTCCTCTGGAAATAATTCAGCCGTATGTTCATAAAATAATTGGGCATCTTCAAAGAGACGGGATTCACTTCGCTTTCCAGTACTTTTTCCATAACCCCGATAATCCATAACAATCACATCGTATTCAAAATCCAAAAAACGATTAGCAATTTCTCCCCATCGCGATAAATCACCAGCATTTCCATGAAAGTATAGAATGACACCTTTTGGTGTATTACTTTTAAAATGAAGCGCATTTAATTCGGCTCCATCCGGATGGGTAAGAAAAAATTCTTCAAATTCGCTCCCAAAGGAATAGGTATACTCTTTTGGTAGTTGTGTAGGTAGGAAAATGAACTTTTCTTGAATAAGGGTCAGCATTAAAGCCAGCGTTAGGAATAGAACAAAGATAACAATCGTAAAACGACCTAACTTACGCATTAATAGGTTTTGAGTTGTGTTTTACATTAATACTTGATCCTTCAAGGTTTACTTTTTTAGGTTGCGAATTAATAATATCCCCCAGCATGCCATGGTAAGATTCAAAAGTATTTAAGTCTTTGTGTCCTCCACCAATCACAGTATATAGTTTTGTACGTTTTGGATTGATTTTAGAAAGTTTGACACTAGTCTTATAGGGAATCAACCGGTCATCGGTCCCATGCAGAATGTGTATGGGACACTTGACATACTTGAGCCATTTGTAGGTAGGCATCGGAAATTTTATCAATAAAGAAAGGGGCATAAACGGAATGTATTTCTTGGCCACTTTGCTCAAGCTATAATACGGAGCATCCAAAATAAGCATACGTGGTTCGTTCATAGAGGCTAATTTCGCAGCAAAGCCTGACCCTAAGGACCTTCCGTACAAAATGATGTATTTCTCAGGTACTTTCTTTTTGATTTTATTGTAGATAACCTGCATGTCCCGCTTCACAGCTTTTTGGGTACGACGACCTGTACTTTTCCCAAATCCGCGATAATCTACCATAATTACATCGTACCCATATCTGGTGAAATCAACGGCAAATTTCCCCCATCCTTTTATGCTTTTGGAGTTTCCCTTTAAGTAGAAAACTACACCTTTAGAATTTGAGGCTTTAAAGTGTAAACCATTAAGTATAGCTCCATCCCTAGTTTCAATATTGTATTCTTCAGTAACCTGATTTTCATAATGGAATTGGAAATCTTTATCCAATTTTTCCGGTTTGAACAAAAAGAAATCTTGAAAAATAAAAAGAAGAACGCTAATTAGGATATATACAGAAAGTATCAACAATATGATATATACCCAGTTTTGCATTGAATTATAGTTTTTTTCAAATTACAAAAAAATACAAATACCTCTTTTTCAGTGTTTTCAATTTTTAATTCTTATTTTCAATACTCATTCAATCAATCAAAAATCACATGGAAACTTCTACTAAGGGTATTTTGCCCCAAAAACGAATTGAAATTATTGATGCTTTAAGAGGGTTTTCCCTTGCAGGTATAGTCATTGTACATATGGTGGAAAACTATATCGGAGCTCCTTCCCCTTCTACATTTAACGAAGCCGTTCTCCAAGGTATCGGAGATAATATTATTGATGGATTTATCGGCTTTTTGTTAAGAGGTAAGTTCTTCGCGCTTTTTTCCTTTTTATTCGGCCTGAGTTTTTTTATCCAAATGGACAATGCCAATAAACGAGGTAAATATTTTGGTGGTCGTTTTTTATGGAGGTTGATTTTGCTGCTCATTATTGGGTATATTCATAGTCTTTTTTATGGCGGTGATATCCTAACTATTTATGCCATTTTGGGGATTGTTCTAATTCCCTTTTATAAAATAAACAATAAATGGGTGCTTGGTCTTACTTTCCTTTTGTTTTTAGGTGTTGGTAGATACATTGTTTTTTACTTTACGCAGGGTGGGAACGTTTTTCCTGGAATGGATTTCTCCCCAGATAGTCAAGATGTTAAGAATTACTTCTCCATCCTAAAAGATGGCACCCTTTTAGACGTCTTCTCTTATAACGGGTATCAGGGACATATAAATAAGGCGAATTTTCAATTGGGCGTATTCGGTAGAGGATATATTACGCTAGGGTTTTTCTTTTTGGGCCTATTGGTTGGACGCATGGGCTTTTTTGAGAAATATCAGATTATGAGAAAATTGATTAAGCGCACTTGGATTTGGTCATTAGTTCTCTTTCTGGTTTCTGGAGGTCTTATGGGACTCACTTTTGGAAGTATGGGAGAAAACGTAACCTTTGATAAATGGATTGCCATGCTCGGCTTGACAGCGTTTGATTTGAACAATTTGGCAATGACTTTTATTTTATTGAGTGTTTTCATAATTATTTATAAAACAACCAGAGGTCAAAAATGGCTCTCAAAATTTGCACCATATGGGAGAATGGCGTTGACCAACTACTTTTTCCAAAGTATCATAGGTACCTTTCTATTATTCGGTTGGGGAATGGGATATTTAGGAGAGCTCAGAAATATCTACACTTTTGCTATTGCCATAGCCATCATTGTCTTACAAATGGTAATTAGTTCGTGGTGGCTAAAAAACTTTAGGTACGGTCCATTGGAGTGGTTATGGCGAAGCGCAACTTTCTTAAAGATTTTCCCGATGAAACGCAATGGCACTCACTAGTTGCCACAGTTTATCTAAAATAGGTTCCGATTTATCGAAATCGCTGTGAAATCAAAGGTTTTTTCCTACTTAATTGGGAATTTTGAATATTCAAATTGAAGAAAATGGACCTGATTTCTAGTATTTTACCATGGAAACGTGTCAGTATTGTTACGGCAATTGTTTTATCAGTTTTAGTTATTTTAAGCTTCTACGGAGTATACACCAATACATTTTATCTCACCAAACCGAACAACTATCTAATCCCATTTTTGAGCGTTGTTCATTTTCTCTATATCTACGTTATCGGGTTTAAAATAAAAGAAAATGAGTTGCCCGACCCTAAAATGCGCAATTTGGAATACGCTTTATATGCTGTGATGCTTGCTTATGCTTTCAAAATATATGAAAGCATTACGATTCTAAACTCCGTTCCTAGTTTGCAAGAGCATTATATTCCAAGCACTTTTTTACCTATGTCCATCACTATATTGGTACTTTACAGTTTGCTTTTTATTCTCACCCTATATTCATTCTGGATACGAAGACGCTATGTCGGAGTTTACAACTTTGAAAACTTCAACGACAATCTGAATATGTGGCAGTAGTTAAAGTCCGCGTATATAACTCCCGTATAAATCTTTGAACTGATATCCCTGGAGGAAACGGTGTTTGCTTAGTTTTTTATGGGCAACCAATCCCCATAATAAGAATTCCTTCAGAAAATAAGAATCTTCTTTTGGTACATCCGGTTGGTATTCCAGTAGAAGATCCTGCAAAGGACCTACAGATTCTAGTTTACCCCGATATTCATCATCTGAATCTTCATCCAAAAGCTCAAAACCCTCTCCTTCAAAAAACCAAGACACCAAATCATCATAAGGCCCCTCAGCATCTTTACGTTCCAGTTTATCAATTTTAGGAAAGAATTCAGCAAATAGTGTTTTTATAGCATCTTCTATTAAAATTTCGGCTACGGAACCTGCTCCTTCCTGTTCTCCTTCATAAACCAGTTCAATCTTACCTGTGATGGAAGGAATGACCCCTATAAAATCACTAAGCCGAACAGAAGTTTTTGTATCGCCTGATTTAATGCTACGTCTTTCCGCGGTACTTAAAAGATTTTCAAAAGCTGTAATACTCATACGTGCACTTACTCCACTTTTAGCATCCACGTATTCACTTTTTCTGGCCTCAAAGCTGATTTGCTCCAATAAATCCATAGCCATTTCTGGTACGTAGATGGTATCTGCCTGTCTTGAATCCAATCCCGCTTCTTGCTTTGTAATCTTTTTGGCAATTTCCACGGTTTCCGGATAATGGGTCAAAATTTGAGAACCTATTCTATCTTTTAAAGGAGTCACAATACTCCCACGATTTGTGTAATCTTCAGGATTAGCAGTAAACACAAATTGCAAATCCAGGGGTAACCTAAGTTTAAATCCTCTAATTTGTATATCGCCTTCTTGCAATATGTTGAATAGTGCTACTTGAATTCTTGCTTGAAGGTCAGGCAATTCATTAATTACGAATATGCATCGGTTTGCACGTGGAATCATACCAAAATGAATTACGCGGTCATCGGCATAAGACAACTTTAGATTCGCGGCCTTAATAGGGTCAACATCTCCTATTAAATCAGCAACTGTAACATCTGGTGTGGCCAACTTTTCATAAAATCGCTCATCCCTATGCAACCATTCAATTGGTGTGTCATCTCCCTTTTCCGAAATAAGCCGTAGTGCAAAACGAGACATAGGTTGAAACGGGTCGTCATGAATCTCAGAACCGCTAACCACTGGAATCCATTCATCCAAAAGTTGAATCATTAAACGGGCCAGTCTGGTTTTTGCTTGACCTCGTAAACCCAAAAGATTGATATTGTGCCTTGAAAGAATGGCACGTTCCAACTCAGGAATCACTGAATTTTCATATCCCCAAATCCCTTCAAAGGTTTCTTCTCCCCTAGCTATCGTTTCCAGTAAATTATCCCGTAGTTCGTCTTTGATACTTTTACTTTGGTATCCAGACTTTTTTAATTCACCAAGAGTGGTAATCTTAGTATCTTCCATTTTGCTCATCATTAGCAATCTATCCTTTTAGTCTTTTTTTTCTATTTTCTTCGTAGTCTTCAAAAATCATCTCACCCAACCCTTTTAAACCCGTGTAAAAAGCTTTCCCTTTATTAGCTTTGGTAAATTCCTGAACAAACTGCATCAAATAGGGGTCCTGGGCAATCATAAAGGTAGTGATGGGAATATGCAGTTTCCTGGCCTGCTGGGCCATAGCGTAGCAACGTTCCACGATATAATCATCCAAGCCAACGCTATTCTTATAGTATTCACCCGTTGGAAGCCGAAGGCAGGACGGCTTTCCATCGGTAATCATAAAAATCTGCTTGTTTGTATTTCGTTTTCGGCGCAGCATATCCATGGCCAGTTGTAGACCAGCTACCGTGTTTGTATGGTAGGGCCCAACTTTTAAGTACGGTAAATCTTTAATAGGAATTGGCCAAGCGTCATTACCAAAAACCAAAATATCCAAGGTATCTTTTGGGTACCTTTTTGTGATTAGTTCCGCTAGGGCCATGGCCACCTTTTTGGCAGGTGTGATTCGGTCTTCGCCATACAAAATCATGCTATGGCTAATATCTATCATGAGAACTGTGCTCATTTGAGCCTTAAACTGGGTGTCCTCTACTACCAAATCCTCTTCATTGAGCATAAAGCTATCCATTCCATGATTGATTTGAGCGTTCTTGAGGCTTTCTGTCATGGAAATTCGTTCTAAGGAGTCTCCGTATCTATACTCCCGAAAATCTCCTGTATGTTCATCTCCGCTGCCTAGTTTACCCGTTTTATGGTCGCCAGAACCTCGTCGTTTCATCTTACCAAAAATCTGGTCCAGTGCCCGCTGCCGCAACATACGTTCTAATTTGGCTGTAATGGAAAAACCGCCACCGCTATCGCCTTCTTCTCCCTCACCTTGCTCACCATCTGGGTCTATTTCTTCACGTATGTATCCTTTCGCCTTTAAATCTTCAATAAAATCATCAATAGTGTATTCGTCATCCGTGAGCTCATATTCTTTATCCAGTTCGCGAAGCCAATCCAATGCTTCTTCCACATCTCCAGAAGTATGTGTGACGAGTTCTTGAAAAATCTCGAAAAGGCGCTCAAAAGGAGTTTGCTCAGGCGCTTCGTATGTAGTGAATCGAAACCCTTTTCTTAAATTCATAGCCATTACATAAAAGTAAGACATTTGCACGTATTGATTTCTCATTTAGAAAAACCTTAACGATAAAAGCTTCCACTGTTATGGCCATCAAACAAGCAGAAGGGTTTTACAAGACACCATCATTGTGGAAAGGCCATCAATTTGGCATTACTCAATTTGAATTTCCAAAAATTGACCCGACGTATTTTAAGGGTGTTGAAGTCCCTCAAAATCTTCGTTTGGGACATCAAATGGAGCATGTGTTTGAGCAATTGATTAGCTTTGATGGTACGTATTCCATTGTGCTTCAAAATCAACCTATTCGTTCGGATAAAACTACCATCGGTGAACTTGATTTTATCCTGAAAAATAAACAAACTGGACAAGTCCAGCATGTTGAGCTTACCTACAAATTTTATATTATTGACCCATCCATTTCCGAACCTATTCATCGCTTAATGGGGCCAAACCGGAAAGATATGTTCTTTACCAAGATGGAAAAGATAAGGAATAACCAGTTTTCTTTACTTCATAGGCCTGAAGCGAGTTATGTTCTTGAGTCCTGTAACATTGACCCTTCACAAATACAGCAATCTTGCTGCTTTAAAGCCCAATTATTTAGGCCCTTTAAGGACTCCGTTGTTTATATTCGACCTTTAGATACGGCTTGCGTTTTAGGCTATTGGATGCGATTTGAGGATTTTGAAAAAGCTAACTTTAAGGACCATTTGTTTTACATTCCTTTTAAAAAGGAATGGCCCATACGGGTGCATGAAGATGTGGCTTGGATGTCTTTTAGAGAAATCCTTCTAGAAGTGAACCTGCGTATGATTCAAAAAAACTCACCTATGCTTTGGATGAAAAACCCAGATGGAGTTATAGAAAAGTTATTTGTGGTATGGTGGTAATTATTCATGCCTACCCTTTAAAACAGCCATTACATCTTCCAGTCTATATCCTTTTGCCTGTAGCAAAATCAGATAGTGGAACAATAAATCTGCACTCTCATTTAAGAACAAAGAATCGTTGTCATCTTTGGCTTCAATAACAGTTTCTACAGCCTCTTCACCCACTTTTTGAGCAATTTTATTTATTCCCTTCCTAAAAAGTGAGGCTACATAACTCTTTTCATCTTCCTTATTTTCTTTGCGTGATGTGATAATATCCTCCAGTTTTGACAAAAAACCATATTCCTGGAAGTTGTCTTCTCCCCAACAAGTATCCGTACCCGTGTGACATGTAGGCCCGGCCGGTTTCACTTTGAGAATCAAAGTATCTTTGTCACAGTCATTTTTAATATCCACAAGATGTAAAAAGTTACCACTCTCCTCTCCCTTGGTCCACAGCCGTTGTTTACTTCTACTGAAAAAGGTAACCTTTTGGGTCTTTTGGGTAATTTCGAATGCCTCTTGGTTCATGTATCCTAACATGAGTACGTTTTTGGTCTCCGCATCTTGAATGATTGCTGGCACTAATCCATCTGTATTTTTGGTGAAATCAATTTCCATCTATTATAGTCTTACAGGTATTCCTTCTTGTTTTAGTTCTTTTTTTAACTCAGTAATGTCGATTTCTTTGAAGTGAAAAACACTAGCCGCAAGGGCAGCATCTGCTTCTCCCTTAACAAAAGTGTCTGAAAAATGGTTCACAGTTCCCGCGCCGCCCGAAGCAATAATAGGTATGTTCAGACTTTGGGACAATCTTTTCAAAGCTTCATTGGCAAAACCATTTTTTGTGCCATCATGATCC
Organism: Bacteroidota bacterium; assembly: GCA_039191905.1. Taxonomy (GTDB): domain Bacteria; phylum Bacteroidota; class Bacteroidia; order Flavobacteriales; family Flavobacteriaceae; genus Flagellimonas. The sequence continues at coordinate 252,126 of JBCCXJ010000002.1, forward strand.
ATTGAAGTGAACAGAATTTCCCCTGCACCCCGTTGCTCTACTTCTTTGGCCCATTCGAACAAATCAATATCCGTAGGAACTTTTCCTCCTACTAGATGTACTTTCCAGTCACCTTTGATTTGTTTAGCATCAATAGCCACCACTGTGCATTGTGAACCAAACTTAGCTACCAGTTCATTAATTAATTCTGGATTTTTTACGGCTGACGAATTAATGGAAACTTTATCCGCACCATTTTTGAGAAGAATATCTACATCTTCCACTGAACGTATGCCTCCCCCTACAGTGAAGGGTATATTTACTTTTTCACCCACTCTATATACCAAATCCGCCAATGTTTTTCTTCGTTCCTCGGTAGCCGAGATATCCAAAAATACCAACTCATCGGCCCCAACGGATGCATATAGGGCAGCTAGTTCGACAGGGTCACCCGCATCTTTCAAATTCACAAAATTGACACCTTTCACAGTTCTGCCGTTTTTAATGTCCAAACAGGGAATGATTCGTTTTGTTAACATATAACGAAGTTTGATATTAGAAATATGAAGTTGGAAATGGAGTACTGTTTCATTTTTTCTGATTTTTTCTTGTTGTATTTATGGAAGCCACAATGATGGCAGTGATTTCATCTGCTTCTTTCAACAATGAATTTATATACTCACGGTTTAAATTGGAGACTTCGAGAAATAATTCCAACCAATATGCAGATTCATCTATTTCTTCCTCAACTATTTTCAATTTATAAAGAAAATCTACTGCAGATTTTTTAGTCCTCTTTTTTAAATCTTGCATACTTCGTAACTCTAACTTCTACCCTTCGTTTTTAATATTCAAGTCAAACCCATCATAAAATCCAAGGTCTTTATTATTCAACAATTTGGTCCAAAGCGCAATTTGTCCGGTATGATACGAAAAATGCTCCACCACATGTATAATATTCCCAATTCCTGAAAATTCAAATCCCTGTACTTTTCTTTTCTGGAGCAATTCTTGGGTTTTACTGCTTCTAAAGCTTGATTTTGCTTCATTCACAGTATTTGAAAGTTTATTCAAAAGTTCTGTTTTTGTATATCCAGAGGATGTTTCAAATTCCATATCCCTGTTTCTATCATCATCCAACCCTTGAAGCGAGGCAATTCCATATTGCGTGATATTGCCGCAAAGATGTAAAACTAGATTTCCTATGCTATTGGTAACTGAATTTGGTTTCTTCCAAACCATTTCTTCGGAAAGCTGGTCTATGGACTTTTTTACCATACGCAAGCTTTCATCCATACGGTAGCAGGCTTGTGCAACAAATTCTTTTTCAAAATTTTTATTGGATTCCATGTTCAAGGATATAATTTTCCAATTGCTTTAAGCTGATTTTATTCTCATAAATAGCTTTACCTATAATCGTCCCTTCACAACCTAATTCAGCTAACCTACCCAATTCATTAAAATGGGAAATACCTCCACTTGCAATAAGATGGATACCGATTACTTCCTCATCTTCTACCCCACTTCCCGTGATTTTAGTTTCCCATTTTTTGGTTTGCTTAACTATTTTTTGATACAAATCGAAAGAAGGTCCTTGGAGCATACCATCTTTACTAATATCAGTACAGATTACATATTTAATCCCATGGTTTTGATATCCTTTGATAAAAGGTATCAGCGCTATATCTGATTCTTCCTGCCAACCGGATATTGCAATTTTTTCATCCTTTGCATCTGCTCCCAAAAGGATTTTTTCAGAACCGTACTTTTGTAACCAATTTAAAAAAGTGGGTTTATCCTTAACTGCAATACTTCCTCCGGTTATCTGCTGTGCACCGCTTTCAAAGGCAATTCGAACATCCTCATCGCTTTTTAGTCCACCGCCAAAATCAATCTTCAATCCTGTCTTTGATGCCAGCTTTTCCAGAATTTTATGGTTTACAATGTGCTTTGATTTAGCGCCATCTAAATCCACTAAATGTAAATATTTAATTCCATGGTCTTCAAAAGCTTGAGCAACTTCCAAGGGATTTTCATTGTATACTTTTTTGGTATCATAATCACCTTTGGACAATCTCACACATTTTCCCCCAATAATATCAATAGCTGGTATAATCCGCATCAGGTATTCTTTTTAAACATCCATGTATTAGGCTGTGGAATAGTGTCGAAACCTAATTTTTTATAAAATTTTTGAGCATCATTTGTTCGTAGACCTATACCGTTAACTTCTTTCAAATCTGAGTGGCTTAGTATCTTTTGAAGCAATTGATAACCCACTCCTTGTCCTTGAAAACTGTCTATTATAAAAACATCCATTAACCAAGCAAATACCACATAATCCGTGGCAATTCTTGCAAAACCAATCTGCTCCCCGCTTTGAGTGAATGCTCCAAAACAGAGTGAATTCGCAATAGATTTTTTTACTTGCCCTTTGCTCCTCCCTTCGGCCCAATACGATTTTAGGGAAAGGTAGCTATGAATCAAGTCAATATCCATCTTAGATTTATCGGTTGATATGTAATACCCGTCCTTCATTACAATTTCAGAAAGTTTTGAAGGATTTTGGAGCCCACCTCACTACTCTTCTCAGGGTGGAATTGTGTCCCATAAAAGTTATCCTTTTGCAAGGCCGCACTATACTTCAATCCGTACTCTGAAACAGCAATGGTATTCTCAGAAAGTGGAGCGTAAAAACTATGTACCAAATAGATATAGCTTTTTTCCGATATGGACGCAAACAAACCAGATCTTAAGTCAACGATTTCATTCCACCCAATTTGAGGAACTTTTAAACCCCCAGAAAATTTGACCACATCTACATCAAAAATACCTAGACCTTTGGTATCTCCTTCCTCTGAGCTATTGCACATTAACTGCATGCCCAAACAAATACCCAAAACGGGCTGCGTCAAACTTTTAATGATAGGTTCCAATCCACTTTCATTGAGTTTTTTCATGGCAGAGCTTGCTTCTCCAACTCCTGGAAAAATAACCTTATCCGCTTTTTGTATTTCATTGGCATCACTGCTCAAAACTGCTTCAAAACCTAACCGTTGTATGGCAAATTTGATACTCTGGATGTTGCCCGCTCCGTAATCGATTATTACTATTTCCATTTACAACATGCCTTTGGTTGATGGCAAAACCATTTTATCGGTATCTCTTTTCACGGCCATTTTTATTGCTTTTGCAAACGCTTTGAAAATAGCCTCAATTTTATGGTGTTCGTTGGTCCCCTCAACTTTTATGTTCAGATTGGCCTTCGCACCATCTGTGAAGGACTTAAAGAAATGATGGAACATTTCTGTAGGCATATCTCCAATTTTCTCACGTTTAAATTCCGCATCCCAAACCAACCAGTTTCTTCCTCCAAAATCAATTGCAACTTGGGCTAAACAATCATCCATGGGCAGACAGAAACCATACCGTTCCATTCCTAATTTATCTCCTAGAGCTTTGGAAAAAACTTCACCTAAAGCAATGGCTGTATCCTCAATAGTGTGGTGTTCATCTACTTCCAAATCACCATTTACTTTGATTTCCAAATCCAACTGTCCGTGGCGGGCCAACTGGTCCAACATATGATCAAAAAAAGCCAATCCCGTTTGAATAGCGCTTTTGCCCGTACCATCTAAATCCATTTCAATGAAAATATCGGTTTCATTCGTTTTTCGGGAAATGTTGGCCGTCCTGTTTTCCAACTTTAGGAATTCATAGATTTTCTGCCATTTATTGCTCTCAAAGGCAATGTAGTTATCCAATTCTTCTCGTTTCACAGTGATTTCCTCTGTTCCTAAATGCGTCTCATCGTTAATGAAAATTCCTTTGGCTCCCAAGTTTTTCGCTAATTCGATATCCGTCAGCCTATCTCCAATAACAAAAGATTTTTTAAGGTTATAGTCCTCAGAAAAATAGGATTTTAGTAATCCCGTGCCCGGCTTTCGTGTATCAGCATTGTCTTTAGGAAAAGTTCTGTCAATATAGACTTCATCAAAAACAACACCCTCATTTTCAAAAGACTTTAAAATGAAATTGTGAACGGGCCAAAACGTTTCTTCAGGAAAAGCAGCTGTTCCCAGGCCATCTTGGTTGGTAATCATCACCAACTCATAGTCCAGTTCTTTGGCAATCTTGCCTAAATAGGTAAATACATTTGGGTAAAATACCATTTTTTCAAAGGCATCAATCTGCTCATCCACAGTTTCTTTGATAATGGTACCATCTCTATCAATGAAAAGTACTTTTTTAGCCATTATACAATTTGATTTAATGTTTGTATCAACCTTGTATTCTCTTCGGGAGTTCCCACAGTGAAGCGCAATGTATTTTCGCAAAGCGGTTGGGTACTTCTGTTTCTGACCACCACTCGCAATTCCAATAACTGGTTGTACCGCTTATTTGCGTCGTCTACTTTGACTAGGATAAAATTTGCATCCGAGCGGTAAATCTGTTTTATAAAATCTACCTCGCTCAATGCAGTAACCAATTTTCCCCTCTGTTCCAAAATGTTTTTTACCTCGGAAGTAACCGTGCCCCTATTCATAACACGAGACAATGCCTTTTGCTGGGTAAGTTCATTGACATTGTATGGCGGCTTGATTTTATTCAGCATTTGAATAATTAGCGGGGATGCATAACAAATACCCAAACGAATTCCTGCCATACCATAAGCTTTAGATAGCGTTTGGGTTACTATCAAATTAGGAAATTCATCAAGTCGTGAAAGCCAGCTTTCTTTTTTAGAAAAATCAATATAGGCCTCATCTATGACAACTAAACCCTTAAAAGTATTTAAGATGGTTTCAATCTTTGATACGGAAAAACTATTCCCGGTTGGATTGTTCGGTGAGCATAGAAATATCATTTTAGTTTTTTCATCAGTTGCATCCAATATTTTGGCTACATCCGGTTCAAAACCAGAAGTCAACAAAACTTCTTTGTTTTCTATGGCGTTAATTCCTGACAAAACTTTGTACATCCCATAGGTGGGCGGCAATGTGATGATATTATCCACGCCAGGTTCACAAAAAGTTCTAAAAAGCAAGTCTAAAACTTCGTCACTGCCATTTCCTAAAAGTATTTGGTTGCTTTCAATTCTCTTTTGGTGGGCCAGTTCCGATTTTAAGTTCCGTTGTTGTGGGTCTGGATATCTGTTGAGACCGTTCTCAAAAGGGTTTTCGTTGGCATCCAAGAATATCATTTTAGAACCATCTGAAACATACTCATCGCGCGCCGAAGAATACGGTTTCAGCTTTTTCACCGATTCCCGGACTAATGCATTAATGTTGAAATCTTTCACCATATTCCTTTATTCATTACTTCCCTTTACTTCATTTAACCTTAGAGTTACAGCATTTTTATGTGCTTGTAGACCTTCAGCCTCTGCCATAAGTTCAATGGTGTTTCCAATTCCAAGGATACCTTCCCGGTTAATTTTTTGAAAAGTCATACTTTTCATAAAACTATCTAGGTTTACACCACTATATTGCTTGGCATATCCATTAGTTGGCAGGGTATGATTGGTCCCGGAGGCGTAATCTCCTGCACTCTCCGGAGTATAATTCCCAATAAATACAGAACCTGCATTTTGCGTATTCTCTATATAGAAATTCTCGTTTTCCACACAAACAATATAGTGTTCCGGACCATATGTATTGATTAAATCCAAGGCCTCTTTATCCCTGTTTACCAATATGAGCTTACTATTGGCAATAGCTTGCTCGGCGATTTTTTTTCTTGGTAGTGATTTTAATTGATTTTCAACTTCTTGTTCAGTCGCTTCAATCAACTTTTGTGATGTAGAAACCAGAATAACCTGGCTATCTACACCATGTTCCGCCTGGCTTAACAAATCTGAAGCCACAAAAGCAGGATTCGCAGTATCATCTGCAACTACCAACAACTCACTTGGACCCGCTGGCATGTCTATGCCCACGCCGTATTTGGTGGCTATTTGTTTAGCTACAGTTACGTATTGATTCCCAGGGCCAAAAATCTTATATACACTGGGGATACTTTCCGTACCAAAGGTCATTCCGGCTATAGCCTGAATGCCACCAACTTTGAACATTTGGGTTACACCACATAATTGTGCCGTGTATAAAATAGTCGCATCAATATTCCCCTCACTATTTGGAGGTGTGCACAATACGATTTCATTACAACCAGCAATTTTTGCAGGAACGGCCAACATCAGAATGGTTGAAAATAAGGGTGCCGTTCCTCCAGGAATATATAACCCTACTTTTTGAATGGGACGCTTTTCTTGCCAACATAGAACTCCAGGCATTGTCTCCACTTCTACCCTACTGCTCTTTTGCGCTTGGTGGAATTTTTCGATATTGTTTTTAGCTGTTTTAATAGCAATTTTCAAGGCTTCGGGCACCAACTTCACGGCCTCCTCAATTTCACTGAGTACTACCTTTACCGACTCCAGACTTACTTTGTCAAATTCCGCGGTGTATTTTAGAATTGTATCATCGCCATTCAATTGAACTTCTGAAAAAATACGCTCCACAGTGGCTTCAATATCCCCTACTTCTTGGGTAGGACGCTTCAATATATCCTTCCAATCTTCGCGTGGTGGGTTTACAATTCGTTCCATTAGCGTACCATTTTCTCAATTGGACATACTAAAATACCCTCTGCTCCAGCTTGCTTTAATTCATCTATTACTTCCCAAAAGGTATCTTGTTGGATTACTGTGTGTACAGAACTCCAACCTTTTTCCGCTAAAGGCAAGACCGTTGGGCTTCGCATCCCAGGTAAAAGGGCTAATATATCATCCAATTTTTCATTTGGAGCGTTTAAAAGCACATATTTGCTGTTCCTTGCTTCAAGCACAGATTGTATCCTAAATCTTAGTTTGTTCAGAATCTCCCTTCTTTCATTTGATATCTTTGGGGATACCGCCAGCACAGCTTCACTCTTCAAAATAACCTCTACTTCCTTTAAGTTATTTTTGAAAAGAGTGCTACCACTGGATACAATGTCACAGATTCCATCTGCCAGTCCTATGTTGGGGGCAATCTCTACAGAACCATTGATGATATGTAAATCTGCATTTACTCCTTTTGAAGCGAAATAGTCCTTGACGGTGTTTGGGTATGATGTTGCAATTCGTTTCCCCTCAAAATCTTTTACAGAACTATATTCAACAGATTTTGGTACCGCCAACGAAACTCTACATTTGGAAAAGTTTAATTTCTCAGCAATAGCTATATCCTTGCCTTTTTCAATTAGAATATTTTCTCCAAGAATGGCAATATCTACTACTCCATCCCTCAAATATTGGGGAATATCGCCGTTCCTAAGATAAAAGACTTCTAGCGGAAAATTACGTGCTGTAGCCTTCAGTTGGTCTTTTCCATTATCAATTGAAACGCCACAGTCTTTTAATATTTTTAGCGAATCTTCATTCAAACGGCCACTTTTTTGAACCGCTATTCTAATTTTAGTCATGTTCCTTTTTCATTTAAACTGAAAAACCAAAAGGGTACAAAAACAAAACCCGTTTGATTTCTCAAACGGGTTAACATATAGTTTATCTACAACAATACATTTTTACCTCGCTTGAGTGCAAGTGTAAAAATGATGATGTGTATTCTGATTTCTCATTACGAGGGTAAAATTAAAATATATTTTTTTATCAAAAAAGGTTTATTTAGTTATTTCCCAAAATAAGGGGCAAACCATCTCCACTGGAACCAACGACCACTACCTTAGAATTAGGTGACTGGGACAACTGCAGAGTGGCCTCGATTCCTTTGTCTTGAAGGATTTTATCCGTCAAGGAAGCACTCAAGATTCTGTTAGCATCTGCCTTTCCTTGTGCCTCAATACGTTGACGTTCTGCTTCCTTTTGAGCTGTTACCAAACGGAATTCATATTCTAAAGACTCCTGTTCTTGCTTCAGTTTTCGTTCTATAGCTTCCTTAATTGTAGGCGGCAAGGTTACATCACGTACCAATATTTCATCTAGGACAATATATTGCTCATCAACAATTTTCTTGGTTTCTTCAAAAATTTCGGCTTGAATGGCGTCACGTTTACTTGAATATAACTGCTCTGGAGTATATCTCCCAACTACACTTCGTGCGGCCGACCTAATTGTGGGAAGAATTATACGTTGTAAGTAATTCTCGCCAATTTCCTGATGTAATTTACCCAACTGGTTGTAATTGGGTTGATACCAAGCAGAAGCATCCAGTTGAATATCCAATCCATTTGAGGATAAAACCTTCATTTTTTCAAAGATTTCCTGTCTTCGTACTTCATACACATATACCTTGTTCCAAGGTGCTACTAAATGAAAACCTTCTCCTAACGGCGGCTTATCCGTGACCACACCATCACCAAAAGTTTTATAAAGAACTCCTGCCTCACCCGAACCAATGGTAATCGCTGATTTAGAAATTAAAATGATTAACAAGATTACAGCCACAATTATGGGTAATCCTATCTTCGGTAATCTATCCATCTGTCTACTTTTTTTAAATTAATCCGTTGTATTTTCTTAAGAACCACTCCAATGCCAAACAAAATACAATAAGGCCCAAGAGTAATCTATAATCTATTAAAGATACGACATTTTGCTTGCTTTTTTGAATAGGTAAGGTCTGGTCAGAGTTCAATAAATCTGCCGTTAACCTATTGATTTCATTGGGGAAATATAGCTTGCCATCCGTTCTTTCCGATAATCGTTGCAATTTCCTGTAATCCGCTGAAAATAATTGGTCTTCCTGGCGGAATTCTATAATTCTGAAGGTGCCTGATTTGGAAATATTATCCCTCTCTTCTTTGACCGTGAATCCGTAAGTTCCTGGATTTAGGTTTTCAAGGTCATATTCAAAAAATGAGCCTTTGAACAACATCGGTGCTTTTCTACTATAATCCGAGTCTTCGCCTGTTATCTGAATTTGAATATTACCATTAGGGTCCAAATTGTAGCTTTTATCAAAATAGGTAGCTTTTATTCGTGCTACATCAGTACCGGAAAAAACAGTCTTGTAATCTAATTCCAAACGGCTACGTTTTCCATCACTACTAAGAAAAAGGATAAGTTTTCCAATAAAGTCATCAAAAACCCCAAATGTACTATTGTCCAAATAACTTTTAGCACGCCATCGCCAAATGTTTTCACCAAAAAGTATGGCTTCTTTACTGTCCGTAGTGTTTATAACTGTGAACAAGGGAACATCCAAATCAATCCCCTTAATCCGTTGATACAAGATATTTTGATGGGATACTGAAACTTCCAAATCTCCGAGATTGCTTAGCAATGGCGGGTAGTTGGCCGTATTAAAATCACCTAATCCAAATTCTGAAAAGGACTTGTTCATCACAGGTAGAATCTCTTCTTTCTGATTAAAATCCTCTTTGAAGAAATTCGTTTGAATTTGATTTAGAAAACGCCAATCGGTTTGGGTACCTGTAATGGTAAAATGATTATAGTTTCCAGCTTTAATAATGTCATAAATCCTTTTAAACCTACCATTAGGTTGATAAAGAATAAAGACATCTGTAGTTTCCAAAACTTCTTCTGAAGCATTGGGTTTCACAACTTTCAGTTGGCGCTGTTCATTGGATTCTATTGCTTTCTTAAGTGCACCGATATCAGGATGAAGCATATCCGATACTAGAGTAACGTTGGTTTTTTCATCAATTACCTCCAAGGCCACCACTTTGGTATTGTTGATTATATTTTTCTCATTATCCAATGCAGATATCTGAAATTCCAATGTTTTCAACCCCACACTTTCTGCTGCGATTAAGGTATTTATGCGCTTGCTGTTTTCGCTAGCGTTAAGGTTGATGATTTCCTGAAATACCTTTCTACCATCCAGTTTAACAACAAGGTTTTTTGATACCCTTTCTTCTCCAGAATATTCAATAATTGCCTCAACTGGAAATTTATTTCCCAAAAAAGCATAGGTATTGGTATTCACTTGACCTATGGAAATGTCGGCATAAGCTGTAGTATCGCCAACCACTATAGAGTTAACTTGGACATTTTCCTTAAGATTTAAAAATTCATAGTCTCTGCCTAACGTTTGATTTCCGTCTGATAATAGGATAAAAGTATTGTTCCCGTTTATGAAAAGCTCATTCGTTTGTGAAAGTGCATTAGCGATGTTCGTGTTTTCCTGCTTAAAAGAAAGTGAATCACTTTCATTCAATTGTGAACCGAACTTAAACTGAAACTGGGAAAATCGCTCTTGTAATGCCTCATTTTCCAAAATTTCTGTTACGTAGCCTTGAATATCATTAGCATTTGAAGAATTGAGCATAGATGCAGAATCATCCAAAAGCAAAATGAGATTCGATTTTTCAAGGAAATATTCCTTGTCAACAAACTTTGGATTTATTAACAGTAGAAAAGCACCAAAAAGTACTACAAATCGTAATGAAGCCAGAACAATTCGTAGACTTCCTTTATGACGTGCTTTAAAAAAATATTGATAAAATACAATGGTCAACGCCGCTATGACCGCCAATATGATGAGAAGTAGCGTGCGTATATCCATGCAGTCTTAGGTTAGCATACCTCCGTCTACATTCAAGACCTGACCTGTAACGTAAGCTGATAAATCAGAAGCCAGGAAAAGACAGGCGTTGGCAACATCCTCTGGGCTACCTCCTCTTTTTAAGGGAATAGCATCCCGCCATCCCTGAACCGTTTTTTCATCTAATTTATCGGTCATTTCGGTTTCAATGAAACCTGGTGCAATAGCATTGCATCGAATATTTCTAGAACCTAATTCCAAGGCCACGGATTTTGTAAAACCTATCATTCCTGCTTTTGATGCTGCATAGTTGGTTTGGCCGGCATTTCCTTTGACCCCTACTACACTGCTCATATTGATAATGGAGCCTTTGCGTTGCTTTAGCATTGTGCGCTGCACAGCTTTGGTCATGTTGAAAACGGACTTTAGATTAATCTCAATTACTGTATCAAAATCAGCTTCACCCATTCGCATTAACAAATTATCCTTGGTGATTCCTGCATTGTTTATTAGAACATCAATACTGCCAAATTCAGAAAGGACTTCGGCAATCAAGGCTTCAGATTCGCTAAAACTAGCTGCATTACTTTTGTACGCTTTGGCTTTTACTCCCATTTCCCCCAATTCCCTTTCCAACTCCAATGCGGGTGCCTCACTGGAACTATAGGTAAATGCAAGGTTGGCGCCATGTTGTCCAAAAACTTTCGCTATTCCTTTTCCAATTCCTCTACTGGCCCCAGTGATAATTACGTTTTTGCCTTCCAAAAGTTTCATAGTAATATTGGTTTGAATGGTTATAACCTCAAATATAGGTGTTGTTTTTAAGTTGCGATGAAAAAAAATCCCGTCAGAAACGGGATTTACAAATCTTTTAACGATTGGCTACGCCATGACTTCTTTGACCTTAACCCCTATCTCTGCAGGTGAATCAACTACATGGATTCCTGACTCACGCATGATACGTTTTTTAGCCTGAGCCGTATCATCACTACCTCCTACAATGGCCCCAGCGTGCCCCATAGTTCTACCTGCAGGAGCTGTTTCTCCAGCAATAAATCCAACAATAGGTTTGGTGCTTCCGCTTTCTTTGTACCATTTTGCAGCATCTGCTTCAAGTTGTCCCCCAATTTCTCCAATCATCACCACACATTCGGTTTCGGGGTCATTGATAAGCAATTCAACAGCTTCTTTTGTAGTTGTTCCAATAATAGGGTCACCACCAATTCCAATAGCTGTAGTTATACCTAATCCTTGTCGTACCACTTGGTCCGCAGCCTCATACGTAAGTGTTCCGGATTTGGATACAATTCCTACATTTCCTTTTTTAAAGACGAAGCCAGGCATGATACCTACTTTAGCCTCTTCTGGAGTTATAACACCAGGACAGTTTGGACCAACCAAAGTGCAATCCAAATTTTTTATGTAATCATTGGCTTTTACCATATCAGCAACGGGAATTCCCTCTGTGATCGTAATAATAACCTTGATACCAGCACTAGCAGCCTCCATTATGGCGTCTGCGGCAAAAGCAGGGGGGACAAAAATAATGGTGGTATCCGCACCCACTTGTTTAACGGCGTCCTCAACAGTATTGAAGACTGGCTTGCCAAGGTGTTCTTGACCTCCTTTACCCGGGGTTACTCCACCCACTACATTAGTGCCATATTCAATCATTTGACCGGCATGAAATGTACCTTCACTACCTGTAAAACCTTGTACGATTATTTTTGAATCTTTGTTTACTAAGACGCTCATATTATTTTCTTAATTGCTGTACAAAAATAGGTTTTGGCAATCATTTGTGCCAACCAATTCAAGAATTCTTTTTTATCTTTTCCATAAGAAAGGGAACTTGCTTAATGTAAGCCAGTTGCTTCATTTTTTCTCGCGCTTCTTCTGCAGGGCTGCCAAAATAGGTTTTCCCTCCTTCCAAAGATCTACCTACACCTGATTGTGCCAGAACAACAGCCTTTTTTCCAATAGTAATACCACTGATTACGCCTACTTGGCCCCAAAGGGTAACTTCATCTTCCAGAATAGTACAGCCCGCAATACCTGTATGGGAGGCTATGAGACATTTTTTACCAATCACAGTATCATGCCCAATCTGAATCTGATTGTCAAGCTTCGATCCTTCTTTTATTGTTGTATCCCCAGTTACTCCCCTATCTATGGTGCATGAAGCACCAATGTCCACATTGTCCTCGATAACAACTCTTCCGCCAGAAATTAATTTATCAAAGCCTTCTGGTCGATTCTTATAATAAAATGCATCAGCGCCTAAAACCGTTCCTGCATGGATTGTTACATTATCCCCAACGCTACAATGGTCGTAGATGGAAACATTTGAATGTATAAGGCAGTTCTTACCAATTTTCACATGATTACCTATAAAGGTATTGGGTTGAATGACTGTTCCTTCACCAATTTCAGCAGTTTCCGCTATTGATGCATTTGAGGATTCAAAGGGCCTAAAATATAAAGTAAGCGTATTGAAATCCCTAAAAGGATCATCAGAAATTAAAAGGGCTTTTCCCTCTGGGCAATCTACTCTTTTGTTTATAAGTACAATGCTTGCTTTAGATTCCAAGGCCTTATCGTAATATTTTGGATGGTCAACAAATACTATGTCACCTTCCTCAACCACATGTATTTCATTCATCCCCAAGACAGGGAAATCTGGATTTCCAACGAATTCAGCCGCTATGATATTCGCAATGTCCTTTAGGTTTTGTGGCTTGGAAAATTTCATGCCATCTACTCCTTAGCACGTTCCATGTAAGCCCCTTTTTCTGTATCTACCTTTATCTTGTCGCCTTCATTTATGAACAAAGGAACATTGATTCTAGCACCTGTTTCAACAGTTGCAGGTTTGGTTGCATTGGTCGCCGTGTTACCTTTAACTCCGGGTTCAGTGTGAGTAACTTCAAGGATAACACTAGCAGGCATTTCCACAGACAAGGGCATGCTATCCTCAGTATTGAAAAGAATAGTCACTACCTCTCCTTCTTTCAAAAGATCCGGAGCATCCAAGGTATTTTTCTCAAGCGTAATTTGATTATAATCATCAGTATTCATAAAGTGAAAAGTATCCCCTTCCGCATATAAATACTGATACGATCTTGTCTCAACGCGAACATCTTCAATTTTATGACCCGCAGAAAACGTATTATCAATTACTTTTCCCGAGGTGACGCTTTTCAACTTGGTTCTAACGAAAGCAGGACCTTTTCCAGGTTTTACATGAAGAAATTCTACAATTTTATAAATATCATGGTTGTACTTGATGCACAATCCTTTTCTAATATCTGAAGTATTTGCCATTTGCTTTAGTTTGAACTGAAATATCCTTTCATTATACCACGCTGGGAATCCCTAATAAATTGCAGAATCTCATCACGCTCAGGGGTAGCTTCCATTTCAGCCTCAATAATTGATGCTGCTTGGGTGTTATTATAATTCTTTTGATACAATATTCTATAAATGTTCTGTACTTCGCGGATTTTTTCCGAAGTAAAGCCTCTACGGCGCAGTCCTACGGAGTTAATTCCAACATAAGAAAGTGGCTCTCGCGCTGCCTTTACATACGGAGGTACATCTTTACGTACCAAGGAACCTCCAGTAATAAATGCATGATTGCCTACAGAGACAAACTGATGTACAGCAACCATACCTGCCAAAACCACATTATTACCAATTGTAACGTGTCCGGCCAAGGTTGAGTTGTTGCTAAAAATACTATTATCACCAACAATACAATCATGCGCAACATGACAATAGGCCATGATTAGACAGTTGTTTCCAATAACTGTTTTCATTCTATCGGCAGTACCTTTATTTATTGTAGCACACTCCCGTATAGTAGTGTTATTACCAATATGAACCGTTGTTTCTTCACCTTGGTATTTTAAATCCTGAGGCATCGCAGAAATAACGGCACCAGGAAAAATATTACAGTTTTTTCCGATACGAGCACCTTCCATAATGGTAACATTGGAGCCAATCCAAGTTCCTTCGCCTATAGTAACATTATTATGTATGGTAGTGAATGGTTCTATAACAACATTCTTTGCAATCTTGGCACCTGGATGCACATATGCTAATGGCTGATTCATTTAGTTTCCTTTTACTTTGGTGATTTGTGCCATAATTTCAGCTTCGGATACCAATCTGCCATTGGCATAAGCCCTCGCCTGCATTTGACAGATTCCACGGCGGATAGGACTTAACAAATCCAATTTAAAAATCAATGTATCGCCAGGGACCACTTGTTGTTTATATCGAACATTGTCAATCTTAAGCAGATAGGTCAAATAGTTTTCCGGGTCCGGTACAGTGCTAAGAACCAAGATTCCTCCTGTTTGGGCCATTGCTTCTATTTGCAGTACGCCAGGCATTACAGGAGCTCCTGGAAAATGACCCACGAAAAAAGGTTCGTTCATGGTTACATTTTTCACTCCAATTACATGTTCTTCGGACAGCTCCATAATTTTATCAACCAACAAAAAAGGTGGCCGATGTGGAAGCATTTCCATGATTCCAGTAATGTCTTTAACCGGTTTTGCGTGCAAGTCCACATTTGGAACGGAGTTACGTCTTTCCTGCTTTATTATTTTCTGTAGCTTTTTAGCAAACTGGGTGTTGACAAAATGCCCTGGCTTATTGGCTATAACCTTTCCCTGAATGCGCGTACCAGCCAAAGCCAAATCTCCAACAACGTCCAATAACTTGTGACGAGCTGCTTCGTTGGGATAATGTAAGGTAAGGTTGTCCAGAATTCCGTTTGGTTTCACAGAGAGCTTCTTTTTCTTGAAAGCTTTCTCCAATTTTTTCATTGTATCCTCGGAAATCTCTTTATCTACATACACAATGGCATTGTTTAAATCACCTCCTTTAATTAAACCATGCTCCAAAAGCATTTCCAGTTCATGTAGAAAACTAAAGGTGCGAGAATCTGCTATCTCTGATTTAAAATCTGAAAGTTCTTCTAGCGTTGCATTTTGAGTCCCCAATACTTTGGTACCAAAATCCACCATTGTGGTAATTTGATATTTATCCCAAGGAATTACAGTAATCTCGCTTCCTGTGGCCTCATCCTTATAGGAAATCACATCCTTCACCACATAAACTTCTCTTTCGTGGTCTTGTTCAATGATTCCTGCACCTTCCAAAGCCTCGACAAAGAATTTTGACGATCCATCCATAATAGGTGGTTCAGGAGCATCAAGCTCTATGAGAATATTATCAACTCCCATACCAACCAAGGCCGCCAAAACATGTTCTGATGTCTGAATCTTTACGCCGTTTTTTTCCAAGTTGGTACCGCGTTGCGTATTTACTACATAACTAGCATCTGCTTCTATAATGGGCTCACCCTCTAGGTCTACACGTTTGAATGCAAATCCGTGATTTTCTTTGGCAGGCACAAAAGACATGGTTACATTCTCTCCCGTATGCAAACCAACACCTTCCAAGGTTACCTTTTTTCCAATGGTACGTTGCTTTGTATTAGTCATGGTCGACTTTAGCCTTTTTTTCTATTTCGTTGATTGTATTTACCAGTTTTGGTAGGTTCTTGAAGTGAACATAGGATTTGTTGTAATCTCCATAATTAAGAGCAGGGGAACCTTGAAGCACTTCACCTTCCTTTACGTTACGACCTATACCGGATTGAGCTTGAATACGAACCCTATCTCCTATGGTAATATGGCCCACTATTCCAACTTGACCCCCAATTAGGCAATGCTTTCCAATCTTAGTAGAACCTGCTATTCCCGTTTGGGCAGCAATTGCGGTGTGCTCCCCAATTTCAACGTTATGGGCAATTTGAATTTGATTATCAAGTTTAACTCCTTTTCGAAGTATGGTTGACCCTAAAGTTGCTCTGTCAATGGTAGTTCCAGCACCAACATCAACATTTTCTTCTAAAATTACATTTCCAGTTTGAGGTACTTTGCTGTATTCTCCCTTTTCATTTGGGGTAAAACCAAACCCATCGGCACCTATAATTGCTCCACTATGGATAACACAATTGTTACCTATTACAGATTCTGAATAAATCTTTGCTCCTGCGAAAATGAGGACATTATCCCCTATAGTTACATTCTCCCCTATGTATACGTTGGGATAAATTTTCACATTGTCGCCGATATGTACATTATCTCCCAAATACGAGAAAGCACCCAAATAAAATGCATCTCCATACTTAGCGGTCTCAGAAATGAATGAGGGTTGCTCTACACCAACTTTATTACTTTTTACTTGATTGTAATACTCTAAAAGTTTGGAAAATGATTTGTACGCATCATCCACTTTAATGAGTGTGGTTGTTAGCTCTTGTTCAGGAATAAAATCCTTATTTACAATAGTTATTGAAGCTTTGGTGGAATAGATATATGAGGTATATTTTGGGTTGGCTAAAAAGGTTAAAGAACCTGTTTCTCCTTCTTCTATTTTTGATAATTTATGTACCGCAATCTGAGGATTTCCCTCAACTTCTCCCTCTAATATTCCTGCAATTTGGGTGGCCGTAAATTTCATTGCTGCAAAAGTAACAAAATTTGATAAACGGTTATCGAGGGTAGCAGATATAGTATTTGGTTACCTTTTTTGATAGGGCTTTCAGGCTTAATTGGTCTGACTCCTTTAATAAATGCGTTACCCTTCCATTCTTCTTTAGCACATCTATTGTTTGATGACTATCATGATAGGCTTTATTGGATATCTCTCCTCTAAAAACAAAATAAGAGGCCTCTTCTTCAGAGAGTTTGAGCATATCCTTTACTGATTCAAGTTTCTCTTGGAACTTCAAATCGGCAATAGGATTGTTTTTCATTTTGATATGTAATAGATTCCGATTCAGAATCATTTTACATAGGGAAGAAAGTACGTAATCATTGTGGGTTTGCCAGTCTTTTAAAGCAGACAGTACATCAATATCATCTAATCTTGAAAAGAATTCCAAGGCTTCACCACTTAAATCATTAAATCCTTTGGATTTTAAAAAAAACGTTAGTGTATGACTACACCTTATGGCCTCTCCAGCATTCATTAGAATACGGGCCCTTTGCATAATACGAACCAATAATTGTTCGGCAACCAAACTTGTTTTATGGAGGTAGACCTGCCAATACATGAATCTTCGGGCCATTAGAAATTTTTCCACCGCATAAATACCCTTCTCTTCAACCAGTAAATGTCCATTAATCACGTTGAGCATTGATATCAAACGTTCTGAATTGATATTGCCTTCAGTCACTCCAGAATAGAAACTATCCCGTTTCAGATAATCCAATCTATCCATGTCCAATTGACTCGAAACCAATTGGTTCATAAAAGGTTTGTGATACGTTCCCTGAAATATTTGAATTCCCAAATCCAAAGCGCCAGAAAATTCCCTGTTTAGGGCTTGCATAAATTTTAAGGATATTTCCTCATGCACTACATCCTCAACGATAAACCCTTCCAAGGCATGGGAAAAAGGTCCATGTCCTATATCATGGAGCAAAATGGCACACAGTAAACCGGTTTCCTCTTCCTCTGAAATATCAACTTCTTTGAATCGTAAAACCTGAATGGCCTTGGTCATTAAATGCATACATCCTAAAGCATGGTGAAATCTAGTATGATGTGCTCCAGGGTACACTAAATACGACATGCCCATTTGAGATATGCGTCGCAAACGCTGAAAATATGGATGGGCAATAAGGTCAAAAATAAGTTCACTTGGTGTTCCAATAAAACCGTAAATTGGATCGTTAAAGACCTTAAGCTTGTTGGTTGTGGACAAAGAAGTCTGCTTTTGAAGCTGTAAAGATAGCACTATATGAAAAAAATCACCATCCTTTGGGTAGATGACGAGATTGACTTGCTTAAACCTCACATTCTTTTTTTGGAGAGCAAGAATTATGAAGTGGTCACGAGTCAAAGTGGGCAAGACGCCCTAGAAGAAATCAAAAACACGTTTTTCGATATCGTTTTTCTGGACGAGAACATGCCTGGAATATCGGGTTTGGATACCTTAAATGAAATCAAACAATATGATGATTCCATTCCGGTGGTTATGATCACCAAAAGTGAAGAGGAATGCATAATGGACGAAGCTATCGGCTCCCAAATAGCGGATTATTTGATTAAACCTGTAAATCCAAATCAAATTTTACTTTCCCTTAAAAAGAGTCTCGATAATTCTCGATTGGTATCTGAAAAAACAACAGCCAACTATCAACAAGAGTTTCGAAAGATTGCTATGGATTTATCCATGGTGAATAGCCATGATGAATGGGCAGAACTTTATAAAAAACTAATTTACTGGGAATTGCAATTAGAGCAAATTGAGGACTCGGGGATGTTTGAAATCTTGGAATCCCAAAAGGTTGAAGCTAACTCACAGTTCAGCAAGTTTGTTGATAAAAACTACACGGGGTGGTTCGCTTCCGATGATGGCCCCGTTATGTCACACACCCTATTTCGAAGCATGGTCCATCCAGAACTAGAGAACAACAAAACCCTTTTGGTTGTAATTGACAACCTGAGATACGACCAGTGGCTGGCTTTTGAAAAGGTATTGGGAGTACATTATAAAAAGAAAAAAGAATGTTCCTATTTCAGCATTTTGCCTACAGCAACCCAATATGCCCGAAACGCTATTTTTTCCGGACTCACTCCTCTAGATATGGAAAAGAAATATCCAAATTGGTGGAAAAACGATACGGATGAAGGTGGAAAAAATCTATACGAAGCTGAATTTTTAGGAGAGCAGTTGAAACGCTTGGGGTTAAATCTCAATTGGGAATATCATAAGATAAGTACATTAAAACAGGGAAAACAGCTAGCCCAAAACTTCCGTTCCCAAAAGGACAATGACCTCACTGTTTTGGTCTATAATTTTGTGGATATGCTTTCCCATGCTAAAACAGAGATGGAAGTGATTAAGGAATTGGCATCCAACGATAAAGCATACCGCTCTCTTACCCTGAGCTGGTTTAAAAACTCACCGCTCTTGGAAATCATCCAGCAAGCACAGAGTCTGGGTATGAAATTAATTCTAACCACAGACCACGGTACAATAAATGTGAAGCAACCGTCAAAGGTGATTGGAGATCGAGAGACCAGCTTGAATTTGCGTTATAAAACGGGAAGAAGCCTAACCTACGAAAACAAGGATGTATTGGCTACAAAGAATCCACAGGAAATTCACCTACCGAACATCAATTTGAGTAGCAGCTATATTTTCGCCAAAAACGATCTTTTCTTTGCTTATCCAAACAACTACAATCATTATGTGGGTTACTACCGCAATACATACCAACATGGTGGAGTTTCTTTAGAAGAAATGATTGTACCTTTTGTAGTTTTGGAGGCAAAATAAATCAGGATTGAAAAGACAATTTACTTTACAAGGTATAGACACCATTGCATCCGAATTGCTTAATCAAGTAACTGGAAATGTTTTGTGTTTTTATGGTGAAATGGGTGCAGGAAAAACTACATTGATTAAACACTTGGTCAAAAAATTGGACGGAATGGATGCTGCCAATAGTCCAACTTTTGGATTGGTGAATGAATATTTTTCAAAAAGAAATGAACTTTTGGGATATCATTTTGACTTCTATCGTATCGAAGACGAAAGTGAGATTTATGATTTAGGGTTCGAAGATTATTTAAGCTCCAATGTTTGGCTATTCATAGAGTGGCCTGAAAAGGTGACTTCTGTTTTGCCAGAAAATACGGACCACATCCATATTCACTTTATCGATGAAAATACACGTTCAATCGAGTTAAATCCATAAAACTAAAACATTCGGAGTATCTTCAAGACATCACTGATGCGAGTTGAAAATATCGATTAAAAGTCTGCTTTTTCAGATAAAATGCAAGTTTTATCGATGAAGTGTAGCTTGGTATGAAATATTTTCCTACATTCGTTTAGTGAATGAATTCATTTATTAACCAAAAACTCTTTTACGATGAACACTAAAAAAGTTTTTTTTGGAGTACTAGCTGTTGCTTTTTTGGCGATGACTGCAGTTTCGACTAACGTTATTGATATTGAAAAAGATCAAACCACTAGTATTAAGAGAGAGGCCCAAGTTAGGTTCTAGACTCTTAACAAAACTACGGTTTATACCCTTCATGCACTTGAAGGGTTTTTTTATGCAATAAATTTAAGTCATGTAAGTTATGATAATATGGGTAATAAAATAAAAATAAGAAGGAAGCTTATTATTGAAGGTGTCCTTTCTTTCCTAATTGCAATAACTCCATTATTACATTATTTCTGGAAGTATCTTCCTGAAGAGGAAGAATTAATATTGCTCGGCATTACTTTTACAAAAAATGGGTTTGTAGATGTAAGTCATGCATTTTATTACTATTTATTAAAAATTACCCCATTAATTCTTTTGGTGATTTGGTTTGTTACATGTAAACATTGGTGGTACCATGCTATTCTAATACCTATAGCCATGTACAGTTTTCAATTGTTTAGTGTTATATCATATGAATCTGGAAACATAGATGAAAATGAAATTCTTTATGTAATTGCAGTTACAATGGTTATAACGCCGATAGTATATTTCATAAGAGTTAAGCTTGTGGATAAACATGTTCACGGGATTGATTTAGATGCGATGAATACTGAACTTCAAATTCTAAAAGAAAAAGAGGAACTCCGTAAAGAGCGTGAGAAACTAGAAAAACGCCAACAGACGCTTGCCAAAAAAGTGTAAATTTGTTTTACTACCATCTTAAGTAAAACCAACGGATTTACAGCGCATGAACCAGCCCTCCTCGCCATTTAGTAAACAACAATTACTTCCCCAAGAAGAGACTCTTGAGATTCTAAAGCAAAAAGGAGAACTTTTTATAGGATTGCCTAAAGAGAATCAGTATCAGGAAAAACGAATATGTCTCACCCCAGATGCTGTAAATGCTATTACGGCGCATGGGCATCGGGTTTTAGTGGAATCTGGCGCTGGAGAGGGTGCAAACTTTTCAGATGTCGATTACACAAACGCAGGAGCAGAAATCACTAGGGACACCAAAAAAGTTTTCTCATGTCCTTTAATTCTGAAAGTAGAGCCCCCTACCCTTTCAGAAATGGATATGCTCAATCCACAAACCATTATAATATCTGCTTTACAAATCAAGACACAATCCAAGACCTATTTTGAAAAGATGGCCAAAAAGCGATTGACGGCTATTGCTTTTGAATACATTCGCGATGAGGACGGAAAATATCCAGCAGTACGTTCGTTGAGTGAAATAGCGGGTATCTCATCCATTTTGATTGCGTCAGAGCTTATGGCAACCACAAATAAGGGAAATGGACTCATGTTTGGCAATATTAGTGGAGTCCCTCCTGTTGAAGTAGTTATTATTGGAGCAGGAACCGTTGGAGAATTCGCTGCACGCTCTGCGCTAGGTCTGGGAGCCAATATTAAAGTATTTGATAATTCCTTAACCAAACTGAGAAACCTTCAGACAAATCTGAACCGAACTGTTTATACCTCTACAATCCAACCTAAGAATTTGCTTAAAGCTCTAAAACGATGTGATGTGGCTATTGGTGCTACACGTGGTAAGGACCGGACCCCAGTGGTTGTTTCCAGCACGATGGTGGAAAATATGAAAAAAGGTGCCGTGATCATTGATGTTAGTATTGATATGGGTGGATGTTTTGAAACTTCAGAAGTGACTAGTCATGATAAACCTACTGTCGAAAAATACGATGTTATCCATTATGGTGTACCAAACATTCCGTCGCGATACCCTAGGACATCATCCATTTCCATAAGTAATATTTTCACTCCTTACTTATTGAAAATTGGTGAAGACGGTGGCTTGGAACACTCTCTTCGTTTTGACAAAGGCCTTAGAAATGGACTCTATATGTATCACGGTATTTTAACCAATAAATCCGTAGGTGATTGGTTTGGGCTTTCCTACAACGACATTAACTTTCTTATTTTTTAATTGTACATGGGGTTTTTACAACGCTTAGGTTGGTATTTGGTTGGCCTTTCCATTGGCATTGTATTTTTGGTTTTCTTTTTTAAGAAAAAATCAGATGAAACGAATACACAATTCTGCTATTTCCCGAACTGCCGTGTATTAAAGGATATGCGTTCAAAACCACTGATTTTTGGAGATAACTTGGAAAAAAGATTCAGAGACACGCTTTTAGTACAGTCTTTTTTACATGACGGCGATATAGATTTCAGGAAAAGTGATACTAAGTCTGAGCCTTGTAAAACATATGTAGTAGAAAACAAAAGAAACCAAGAAAATATTCAATTACTTTTTAAGAATTGCTCTAACCAAGTTATTGTAGAATCTATGGTACAAGAAAATTAGTCCTCCAACTTCCTACGCTTCTTTTCTTTTTGCAATAGATTTAATTCGCGGGTGGTTTGCCCAGCTACTGAGGTGTTCTCTTCCGCTCTTCGGATTAGATACGGCATTACATCTTTCACGGGGCCGTAGGGAACATATTTGGCCGCGTTGTACCCTGATGCAGATAAATTATAGGTGATATGATCGCTCATTCCATAAAGCTGACCGAACCATAAGGCACTATGCGCATTGTTGAGTTTCTTTTGCTCCATGTGCTCCACTAATTTCATACAGCTCAACTCGTTATGCGTGCCTGCAAAAATGTTCATCCTATCCAGATTTTCCATCATATAACCAATGGCTTTATCAAAATTTTCATCTGTTGCTTGTTTGGATTTGCAGATTGGACTGGGATATCCCATCTCCTTTGCCCGGTCGTTCTCCTTTTCCATATAAGCCCCACGCACCACCTTTAGACCTACCTTAAATTTTTCCAAAGAAGCAATCTCATTCAACTCTTTAATAAAATCCAATCGGTCCCATCGGTACATTTGTGCCGTATTGTAGACTACCACCTTCTCTTTATTGTATTTGCGCATCATCTTGAGCGCTAAATCATCGGCCGCTTTTTGCATCCAGCTTTCCTCCGCATCAATCAGCAGAGCCACGTCCAAATCAAAAGCCTTTTTGCAAACCTTATCATACCGTTCCTCTATTCGCCTCCATTCTTCTTTTTCCTTTGGATGAAGAGCAATTCCACTACTTACTTTTTCATATAACTCAAATCGTCCAAATCCGGTAGGTTTAAAAACTGCAAAAGGAATCGCATCTTTTTCTTTAACAAAATCTAGGACATGCAGGGTTTTCTCAAGTGCAAAATCAAACTGATCTTCAACCTCCTTGCCCTCCACAGAATAATCCAAAATGGAGCAGACGCCTTTCCCGTACATCTTATCAATAATGGATAAGCAATCCTCTTCCGTAGTGCCCCCGCAAAAATGGTCAAATACTGTAGCTCTGATTAAACCTTCAACAGGGAGATGGGCTTTTAGGGCAAAATTGGTGACAGCCGTACCTATTCTGACTAAAGGTTCATTGGCTATCAGCTTGAATAAAAAATAAGCTCGTTCCAGTTCTGAGTCCGTTTTCAACTCAAAAGCTATTGCCGTATCCTCAAAATTTAAGTGCATTTTTGCTAATCCTTTAATGAATCAAATATAAGTAGGCTTTCTGTAAGATTATCGACAAAATAGTCTTTATTTAGTGGATTATTTGCATTATGAATTCTATTGCATCTGGTTCATACGAAGTGTATCTTGAGGAATTGGCTGAGGCGGCAATAACCCATCATATCAAGGTAAAAAACTACTCCAAAGTTTTTGTTTTGGTGGATGAAAACACAAAAAGACATTGCCTTCCTAAATTTCAAAAAATTGTCGATGCTGTAATTAACGAAATTCTCGAAATCCCATCAGGAGAGGAAAACAAAACCATACAGACGTGCACAACGGTTTGGCGTGAACTTTCAAATGCTGGAGCAGACAGGCAGAGTATTTTAATAAATTTGGGTGGAGGAGTGCTTACGGATTTAGGTGGATTTGTAGCCTCCACATTCAAGCGAGGTATAGATTTCATCAATATTCCTACTACCCTACTATCTATGGTGGATGCCTCGATTGGCGGAAAAACCGGAGTTGATTTTGGTTCTTTAAAAAACCAAATTGGAGTAATCAACCAACCTCAAATGGTACTTATTTTTCCCGATATGCTCAAAACATTGGGTAATAGGCAGATTACCAGTGGTTTTGCTGAAATGCTCAAGCATGGATTAATCAAAGACGTCGCATATTGGGATTCTTTGAAAGCAACTAAAGATTATACGCACGCAGATTGCATTCGTAAATCCATTGCCATTAAAAACGAAGTTGTTATGGCGGACCCTATGGAAAAAGGAATTCGAAAAACCTTGAATTACGGCCATACCTTAGGTCATGCGATAGAGTCTTACTTTCTCAAAAATCCTGAAAAATCTGCCCTCTTGCATGGAGAAGCTATTGCCATTGGAATGATTTTAGAAGGATACCTATCACATGAACTTAAAGGGTTATCCATGCTTTCTTTAGAGGATATTAAAACCACGTTTCTTCAACATTTTCAAAAAGTAGATTTTACGGAAGAAGATATCAAAATCATATCAGACCTATTAAAGCACGATAAGAAGAATACGCACGGTAATATCAATTTTGTGCTGCTTCAAGAAATTGGTTCTACTGTTTTAGATGTAAAAGTTCCCACCCCACTTTTTGAAAAAGCGTTCGCATACTACAACCAATAATCCATTCATATACTAAATCCTTTCATTGACAACTCTTCACGTTGATGGGATATTTTATTTTATAGCTTAGGTAGGGAATTCAAAGATACCTACCATGAAACGAATGTTAATAGACTACAAAAAATTGAGCCATGATATAGCAGCTCGTCTTATCGACTCCTATCCCTACGGTTACGGTGACGAAGATATTATCATGTTAAAAAAGCCAAGTGGTGAAATTGTGGAAGCTGTAGAAGTGCGAACAGAAGATGCCATTTATTTGGTCAAAATCAGCAAAAGCCTTTCGAACTTCATTTCCAGTTTTGAAGAAAATATTGAGAAGGAATTGGACAACGGCAAGGAGAGTGAAATTGCATTAGCACAAGATGAAAGTCTATCATCCAATTCCGATATGGAACCAGATTCAGATACTAATCCGGAAAAAGAAGGCTTATTTTAACAACTACTTTTTCTATAAATACTTTTTTCGAATCACGCTGAAGTGATGGACTTGATGTCCACAAATGACACGACCTAATGCCCTTACACTCATGGGAGACCCACTTGCAGTTCCCATTCTCTTTAACGTATCATTATTAAATGACCTAAAGAGTCGTATAGAAGAATTTCGCACTGCTACAAATTCATCCAAAATATCCTTTTTTATACGCAAGTCAGCGGTCGTTTCGGGAACATAATCATTTTGCTCAAAACCAGGTAAAGGGGTTTTATCATTTCTTGCAAACCTAAAAGCCCTGTGCTGGAATATCCGTTCAGCATCAATTAAATGCATCAATAATTCAGCAATCGTCCATTTTCCTTCGTCATAAGAATAGTTCATTTTATCTTCAGGAATACTAGAAACAAAATCGTGAAATTTATTTGCCCCAATTTTTAGCTCTTCCACTAAAGAGCCTTTACCAGAAAGGTTTATATAATTACCGTAATAAGGATGGTATTCATCTGCTGAAAGCGGCATCTCGGCAAAGACTACAACTCATTAAAGATGGTATGCATCAAACGCTTTTTATCGTTGATGCTCTCCTCCAAGGAAATCATAGTTTCGGTTCTGCTAATTCCATCAATGTCATCTATTTTGAAAATGATATTTTTTGCATGGGTGGTATCCCTTGCGCGAATTTTACAGAATATATTGAACTTACCTGTGGTTATATGTGCTACGGTTACATATGGAATTTGATTTAACCGCTCAAGAACAAATTTGGTTTGATGGGTTTTTTCTAGAAAAATACCTACATAAGCAATGAAGGAATAACCAAGTTTCACATAATCCAATGTCAAGGAAGACCCCTTAATGATTCCTGATTCTTCCATCTTCTTTACCCTAACATGTACAGTTCCGGCAGAAATCAAAAGTTTCTTTGCAATATCCGTAAAAGGAGTACGGGTATTGTCGATTAACATATCCAAAATTTGGTGGTCTATCTCGTCTAATTTTACTTTAGTCATAGTTAATAGTATTTTCAACAAAAGTAGTTAATTAAGAAAATAAACGTAAAAAAAATACCTTTTTTTTAAAAAAAATGTAACATCTTACGGATAAGGTCACTTATTTTTTTAAATATGAATTAATAAATCCAAGATTTCTTTCTGTTTGGAAAGTGAATCAAAATCGATTGGATTGATTAAATCCAACTCTAGGTGACCGTAAAAATCTTTAAGCATCCCCTTTTCAACTATTTTAGGGTGGAATACAATGGTCTTGTGCTTTAAAACTTCTTCATATCTAATACCTATAGAATGTCCGGTTTTGATGTTTGGATTGATCACATCAGCATTCTTTACCAAAACATCAAAAAAGCGCTTGCGGTTTTCTGGAATCTTAGCATATCCCGATACATCAAAATCATCCAGTTTATTTGAAGAAATGATATCCAATGCCTCTAACAGGGCTAAGAAAATAAACCGTCTGGTCTCCTCTCGTTGATAATCGTTTGGGTAATGGCCCGCCTCAAAAAGTACGGTGGGCACCTTTTCCATTTGAAAAGAATCTCCAATACAGTTTGCGTTAAAGGCATCATCATATCTACCAATCTGTCCTGGGATATCTTGTTGTAATCTACTGTTCATTCCAACAATCAACTTCATGGACTGTACCCTACTATTAGTAAGACTTCGAGCACTATCACTTGCTGGAGACAAAAAGGAAACCGTTGCCTCCTTATTGGTATTTCCAACATTGAAAAAGGTTCGCTGATCATGAAGGTTAAAACAAAAATCAGGTTGAACAGCATTAAAAACGGACCATAAAACACGAGTCTCCGTTTGTGAACGGTTTTGCGCATCCCGATTTAAATCAATAGAATTTCCATTTACGCGGGTATAGGACTCAGCACCATCTGGGTTGAGAAGCGGAAGAATTGTCAATTGACAATTTTCTAGAATTTTTATAGATACATCGCTATCCGAATTTAGAAAGTTGACCAAATCCAAAACCGCTTTTGTAGTGGTGGATTCATTTCCATGCATTTGTGACCACATGAGGATTTTTTTACTTCCCATACCCATGTTAACCGAATATATAGGACGTCCGTTTTCAGATGTACCAATCTCCTGAAAACTTCCTTCCGGCAAATTAGGCATCCACTTTTTTAGTAAATGCGAAAGAGTAACATATCGACCCTCAACACTTACTTCCTTATAATCATAGTACAAGTTCATCAATAAAACTGCTTACAATAATGTACAAATCTATATTCTATTTTGTTTATAAAAGTCAACAATTTAATTAGATATAATCACATTTGTAACAATTTTTAATCTTCGTAGAGTGATTATGGTATATTTGTGAATTGAACTCACAACTGAATGATTAATTTATTGTTTATCAGTG
>JBCCXJ010000003.1:0-214415 GCA_039191905.1 Bacteroidota bacterium
GGAATGTGCAGAAATCTGTTTCTTCTTCCGAACAATGAGAAATACTTTTTCCAAAGTGTCCCACCTACTTTCTAGCAAGGAGAATAGCACTTGTGAGCCGAGAGTACCTGTAGATCCAGTTAAAACGATATACATTTGACGGTCATTGTTTTAGAAGGTCTAAAAATAATAAACCCTCGCAATGAGCAAGGGCATATTATTAAATTTAAATATCAGAATATGCTAGTATCTGTAGTATTCAGGTTTAAATGGACCCTTTACGGTAACACCAATATACTCCGCTTGGTCTTGCTTAAGCTCGGTGAGCTCGGCACCTAAACGGGATAAGTGTAATTTGGCTACTTTTTCATCCAAGTGCTTAGGGAGCATGTATACCTCATTTTGGTATTTGTCGCTATGGTTCCACAACTCAATTTGAGCTAAGGTTTGGTTTGTGAACGAGTTACTCATTACAAAACTAGGATGTCCGGTTGCACAACCTAGATTCACCAAACGCCCTTCGGCCAAAATAATGATATCCTTGCCATCTACGGTATATTTATCCACCTGAGGCTTAATCTCATCTTTGGTATTCCCGTACTCACCGTTCAACCAAGCCATGTCAATTTCATTGTCAAAGTGTCCAATGTTACAGACAATGGCTTTATCTTTTAACGCTTTGAAATGTTCTGCTCTGATGATATCCTTATTTCCCGTAGTGGTGATAACAATATCTGCATTGCCAACAACGGTTTCCAATCGCTTAACCTCATAACCGTCCATACAGGCCTGAAGTGCGCAAATTGGGTCAATTTCAGTGACTGTCACTATGGCTCCTGCACCTCTAAAAGATGCTGCGGTTCCTTTTCCAACATCGCCATACCCTGCAACTACAACTCGCTTCCCAGCAAGCATAGTGTCCGTTGCTCTTCGAATAGCATCTACTGCACTTTCTCTACAACCGTATTTATTGTCAAATTTAGATTTGGTAACCGAATCATTTACATTGATAGCCGGCATAGGTAATGTACCCTTCTTTACACGTTCATACAATCTGTGAACTCCTGTTGTAGTTTCTTCAGAAAGTCCTTTAATAGCAGCAGCCAACTCTGGATATTGATCCAAAACCATATTGGTCAAATCCCCTCCATCATCAAGAATCATGTTAAGAGGTTCTCTTTCTTCACCAAAGAACAAGGTTTGCTCTATACACCAATCAAACTCCTCTTCAGTCATGCCTTTCCAAGCATAGACAGGAATTCCAGCAGCAGCAATTGCCGCAGCAGCATGATCTTGTGTTGAGAAAATATTACATGAACTCCAGGTTACTTCAGCACCTAATGCCACCAATGTTTCAATTAAAACAGCTGTTTGAATGGTCATATGTAAACATCCAGCAATGCGGGCACCTTGCAAAGGTTGTTCATCTTTGTATTCCTCTCGGAGTGCCATCAATCCAGGCATTTCAGCCTCTGCCAATTCAATTTCTTTTCTACCCCAATCAGCAAGTGAAATATCTTTTACTTTATACGGGACATAGGGAATTGTCTTTGTGCTCATACTTTTTGTTACTTTAACTTTTGTAGCTTAGCCTTTTAAGGCTGCAAAGATACAAATTACTAAACTCTTACCTATGCCCATTTACAAAAGCATAACAGTTTCACCTGACATTCAGGTTTACCTTTGGAAGGTAACAGAACCTGAGTCTAATTTGGCACAGCATGTGGAATTGACACCACATTGCCAAAAGCGTATGGATGGTATGAAATCTGAAATGCATCGAAGGGCATTTTTGAGCATTAGACATCTTTTTGCAGAGGCAGGCTATGCGGACAACGATGTGTACTACTCGGACTTTGGCAAGCCCTATTTAAAGGATGGAAACCATATATCAATCACCCATTCAAATAATTTCACAGGTATCATTGTCAGCAAAACAGATCAAGTAGGGATAGATATCGAAATGCAGCGGGAAAAAATCTTGAGAATAGCCCACAAGTTTACACCCCTGCATGAGTATAGAACCTTGGCCAACACCGAGGCAGTTATTCGAAAATTGACAATAGTTTGGGGCGCAAAAGAATCGCTTTATAAAATATATGAGCAACCTGGACTGAGTTTTTTAAAGCATATTGATGTGTCTGATTTTAGCTTTGAGAATAAAAAAACAACAGCAAAGATTAGATACCAAGGAGAGAAATCTGATTACTCAGTTAACTTTTTGGAGTTTGAAGGGTTCACATGCGTCTATGCGCAACGAGAAGGATGAAATGAACTCTAGGCTTTTTGTAGATTTACGTCTTAAAACTGGCACGACCCATGAAAGTATCTGTAGAATTGACTCTTACTCCTTTGCAAGATAACTTTGAACCGCCTATCATTAGCTTCATCCAAAAACTTAGAGCTTCTGGATTAACGGTTTTAGAAAATCCGTTAAGCACTCAGGTCTATGGTGAATATGATAAGGTCATGGAGCTATTGCAATCTGAAATAAAGGAAGCCTTCGACAATTTGGACCATGTGGTGTTGCAAATGAAAGTGGTTAAATCTGACCGTAGTACCTATGAACCCCATTTTTGATTGGTTGTTTGCCCAATATGATGGTATTCCAACGCATCTTGTTATACTAGAAATAATCGGAGTCATTTTTGGGTTCTTAAGCGTTTGGTTTTCCAAAAGAGAAAACATATTGGTGTATCCAACAGGGATTATAAGTACCGCCATCTTTGTATACATCTTGTTGGTTTATGGACTACTCGGCGATATGCTCATCAATGCCTATTATTTTTCCATGAGCATCTATGGGTGGTGGGTGTGGACAAGAAAGATAGATGACACTCATTTTATTCCAATTACCCAAATGAATGAATTGGAAAAGAAGTGGTCAATTCTCCTGTTTCTATCAACAATAGTTTTTGTATCCGGTATTTATATAATCTTTAAAAAGTTTGATTCATGGACGGCATATGTGGATACATTGACAACTGCAATTTTCTTCGTGGGAATGTGGTTAATGGCCAAGAAAAAGATAGAAAATTGGATCTTTTGGATTATTGGAGATATTATTTCAGTTCCCTTATATTTATATAAAGGCTTGGTTTTTTCTTCTTTTCAATACTTTTTGTTCACCCTTATTGCCATTTATGGCTATCGCGCATGGAAAAAAAGCTTAGGCAAGAGCCCGTTGACCTTGTTAAAGTAGTTCTTTTTGGGCCTGAGTCCACTGGGAAGACCACACTTTCCCAGCAGTTAGCAACCCATTATGAAACCGTTTGGGTACCCGAATATGCTCGCGAATACCTCCAAGAAAAGTGGGATAGAGAACAGAAAACTTGTGAACCCAAAGATTTATTACCCATAGCATACGGACAAATAGAACTCGAAAACTCTTTGGCAAAAAAGGCGAACCAAATTCTTGTTTGTGATACAGATTTGTTGGAGACCAAAGTCTATTCCGAAGCCTATTACCTAGGCCATTGTGACCCTGTGCTGGAAGAATATGCTTTAAAAAATTCGTATGACCTATATCTGTTGACCTATATAGATATTCCATGGGTAAAAGATGACCTGCGTGACAAGCCTGATGAACGTGAAAAAATGTTTGTGTATTTCCATGAAACTTTAAAAAAATACAATAGGAATTTTGTTACTTTAAAGGGAGATAAAGAAGAAAGACTCCTATCCGCAATACAACATATAGATAAACTGCTTTACCCATGATAGAATTTAGTCCGGAAGACCTCAAACAACTCGAAGAAAAGGGAATTTCCAAAGAAAAAGTATTAAACCAAATTGAAACGTTTAAAGAAGGTATTCCTTTTGTAAAGCTGAAAAGAGCAGCAGTGGTTGGAGATGGTATTTTGCGCTTCTCACAGAAGGAACAGGATGACTTGGTTCACCATTTTGAAGAAGCCTCGGCAGATAAGAATCTTTTAAAATTTGTTCCAGCTTCTGGAGCGGCATCACGTATGTTCAAAGCCATGTTCAATTTTTTGGATGTTTACGACGCAAATCATGAATCTTTGGAGGCTTATTTTGCCCGAACGTGGGATAAGGCCGTTCAGCAATTTTTAGAAGGGAAAGAAAACTTTCCTTTCTATGACTTAATTATGGGTCGTATTGCGGGAAAAGCAGGTTCCAAAGATGAAGAAGCCTACCTTTTTGTAAAGGAAATGCTGGTTGAAGAAGGTTTGAATTATGGATTTTATCCAAAAGGATTGCTTCCCTTTCACAAATATGGTTCAGAATCTGCAACGCCTTTTGAGGAGCATTTGAAGGAAGCCGCTTTTTATGCCAAGGCCAATGGAAAAGCGAATTTACACTTTACCATCTCCGTTCAGCATAATGATATGTTCAAAAAAGAACATGCGAAATCAGGACCCAAAGTATCAAGTTCCACAGACACGAATTTTTCGGTATCCTATTCCAATCAAAAGCCTTCAACGGATACCATTGCTGTTGATATGGAAAACAAACCTTTCAAAAAGGAGGATGGTTCTATCTTATTCCGGCCTGGAGGGCATGGTGCCTTGATTGAGAATTTGAATGAACAGGATGCGGATGTAATTTTCATCAAGAACATAGATAATGTGGTGGTAGATGAAAATTTGAAAGTGGTTGGGAATAGCAAAAAAATGTTAGCTGGAGTTTTACTTCAAGCACAGTCCCAAGCTTTTGATTATGCCTCTCAATTAGAAAAAGAAAATATCTCTGGAGACGTACTTGACAAAATCAACTCTTTTTTGGAAACTAAAATGAACGTGAGATTCCCTGAAGGATATGATACGTTAAGTGCCGAGGAAAAAGTTGCAATAACCAAAGATAAAATCAACAGACCCATCAGAATTTGCGGGATGGTAAAAAACGAGGGGGAGCCTGGCGGGGGTCCATTTTGGATTCTAGACAAAGAAGGTAATGTTTCCCTTCAAATTGTGGAATCTGCCCAAATGGATATATCGAACGCTGAACAAGCCGCTTTGGTGCAAAATGCCACTCACTTTAATCCAGTTGATATCATCTGTGGCGTTAGAAATCATAGAGGTGAAAAATATAATCTTTTAGAGTTTGTGGATCATAAGCAAGGCTTTATCACAGGAAAGACTCAAGCAGGCAAAGAATTGAAGGCCTTGGAGCTTCCTGGACTTTGGAATGGAGGGATGGCCTTTTGGAACACCTTGTTTGTTGAAGTACCCTTGGTAACCTTTAATCCTGTTAAAACGGTGAACGATCTGCTCAAACCAAGCCATCAGGCGTAACGATACGGATTTAAAAAAATCATAATCCCCTTGTTCTGAAGGGGATTATTTTTGCACTCAATTGTCAAAAATGTGTTAAAGTCCTGGCTTTATGGTGACCTGGGCAAAAAACCTGGGTCTTAACTTATAAAGCAAAGGAACAGATTATGTGGTTAT
Source organism: Bacteroidota bacterium (assembly GCA_039191905.1). GTDB lineage: Bacteria > Bacteroidota > Bacteroidia > Flavobacteriales > Flavobacteriaceae > Flagellimonas. Next base: position 5,391 of record JBCCXJ010000003.1, read on the forward strand.
TGGGAATTACAACTTTTTTGGTAGTACTGAATTTAGTGTTATTGGGTTTTCTTTTTTGGGCAAATAGAAACTTGAAAAAACAAATGATATGAATAAGCCAGACACGTGTGTCTGGTCATTTTTGGTTGGTTGATTTGGTTGAAGGCCGCACACGTTGCGGCCTTTTTTGTGACTTAAGGCAAATAGTTGTGTCTAACAAAACAGATAGGGAAAGATGATACTTTTTAGAACAGTTTTTGTAATCAGTATAATCGTTTTGGCGATATCCATCTTCGTGCTGTTGTCTATGTACAGAAAGGAGAACCAACAGAAAAACAGGAAATAGGATAATGCTATGCAAACACTAACCATGCGTTGTCCATTTGAAGGCTGCAAAAGCAGCCTTCTTTTTTGTGTAAAAAATACACATACATCATCAATAATTCACACTATTACACAAAAGAGTATTTTATTTGAATTGTTTTAAAATTCTGATAATCAATACTATATATTTATTAGGGTGCTATTTTATCTGTTGGCATCAGATTTTCATGATATAAACCGAGTTTAATTATTAAAAGAGTATATCATGAAAAAATTGATTTTAGCAACAGTATTATCATTCGTAGGATTTATGGCAACAGCACAAGAAGCCGCAACAGATGTTCAAAATGAAGAAACCACCGTCGTAACAGATGTACAAGATTTTGAGGAAATCAGTGTGTCTGACCTTCCCGAGGCAGTAGCCGCCGCAGTAGCGAAAGATTATCCTACAGCGAGTATCAATAAAGCCTATAAAAATGCATCTAACCAATTCAAACTGGAATTGTCTTTAACCGACGGGTCTTCTGGTACAGTATACGCAGATGCCGAAGGCAATTGGATAGAACTTTAACACAAGAAACACTAGTTTTTGATTAATCGTGTTAGGTTAGTTTGGTTAGGAAGAGGTTTGCTTTGGCAAGCCTCTTCTTTTTTGTGATAATTTTACCAAGACTGCATCATCCTTTCTTTTGGGCAAGTCGTATATTAGGTAAGAGATATGCCCAAAATCTTAATCATTGAAGATGATACTGCTTTTAGTCAAATGCTGTCACGGTTTTTGACCAAGCATCAATTTGCTGTAACTGCTTCCCTTACGCTCAAAGAAGCAGTTTCCCAAATAAAAACTGCATTTTTTGATATTGTTCTTTCCGATGTCCGCCTACCAGAAGGAGACGGCGTAAGTTTACTTTCCATCATTAAAAAAGAATCGCCACAAACCCAAATTATTATGATGACTGGGTATGCCGAAGTGACCACTGCGGTAAAGGCCATGAAAAAAGGGGCATTCGATTACATTTCAAAGCCCTTTACGCCCGAAAGCATTTTGCGAATTATAAATGACGCGCTTAAAAATAGAAACCTAGACCAAAACGATCAAGAAGATACTATCAAGGTAGCAAAACCCAGCAGGAAATATTTCATAGTTGGAGAAAGCGTGAGTTCCTTGGAACTTCAAAACTATGTAGAATTGGTTGCACCTACGCAAATGTCTGTATTGCTAACAGGTGAAAGTGGCACAGGGAAAGAAGTAACAGCTAGGGCAATCCATGATTTAAGTTCAAGAAAAACCAAAAAATTCATTGCTGTGGATTGTGGAGCAGTACCCAAGGAAATAGCGAGCAGCGAGTTCTTCGGGCATGTTAAAGGAAGTTTTACAGGCGCTATAGAAGATAAAATAGGCCATTTTGAGGCGGCAAATGGAGGAACTCTGTTTTTGGATGAAATAGGAAATCTCTCTTATGAAAATCAAATTCAATTATTGCGTGCCTTACAGGAACGTCGAATCAAACGCGTGGGGAGTACCCAGGAAGTTCATGTTGATGTCCGGATTATATCGGCTACGAATGAAGATTTGCGGAAAGCGGTAGCGGAAGGAAGGTTTCGTGAAGATTTATATCATCGATTAAATGAATTTTCTATTGCCATACCAGCCTTGCGGAATAGAGGGGATGACCTTTTGAAATTTACTGAGATTTTTTTGAGAAGTGCAAACAAGGAAATAGGACGTGAGGTAAACCAAATCTCTGAGGAAGCAAGAATCGCATTATTGAACTATACTTGGCCTGGAAATCTAAGGGAACTGAAGAACTGCATTAAAAGGGCCGTTTTGTTCACCAAAGTCAATGTTCTTGAGGTTGATGTGTTGCCAGAACCTATTAAAAGTTCAGGCGAAAGAATTCGCAATACAGCAGATTTTTCAAAAGCTTCTTATGAAAAAGAGCGAATTCTAAAGGCACTAAAACAAACCAACTTTAATAAAAGCAAGGCAGCAAAATTATTGCAGATAACCAGGAAAACACTTTATAATAAAATCAATCTATATCAACTGGATGTTTAAACACCAGCTCATGTATCTCTTTCTTGAGGTCTAAAAAAATAGCTTTTAATGCTAGAAGGTCTTTTTTTGTTTTGTCAAGGTTAGATTTTTTGGAAATTACTTCCATTCGTTCTAGGATGGGAATGGCATCTGTTACTTCAAGCTGCCGGAACATGGGAAGCATTTGATGGGAAATGTATCCCACTTTTTTGATGTCTTTTTGGGAAAATGCTTCATCCAAGAGGTCTAGGTTCTGCGAGGTATTTTGAAGAAAAGTAGCAAGCACATTTTCAAGGGCTTCCTGATTATCCACAAAAGAAGATATGGGTTCAAGATTAAATAGTGATTGGGCGGACCTTATGGTGGTTTTTGGCAATTTATTCCTTTGAGAAGTGTTGCCGGAACGGATGGCTTTAAAAGTCTGCAACAAAGTGTCCGCCGAGAATGGCTTTGGCAGCACTTCTGAAAACCCTGCTTTTAGGTATTCAGAGCGTTCGAGGTTTCGCTGTCCTGTCATTGCAATTATGGGTTGATTTTTATAGTGTGAGGAGGTTTCGGACCTTAATTTGCGCAATACGTCAAACCCATTTACCATCGGAAGATTAATATCAGTCAAGACAAGCGAATAGGAAAAATCAGTGGGAATCACCATGTCTTGAAATGAGTGGAAACCCAAAGCACGGATATTCTTCCGCTTACAAATCTCGAGCAAAAGCTCAAGCAAGGCTTTGTCATCCTCAAAAATTAATACAGAGAAAGGTGTATGGTAAGAAAGAGAAATGGAGTCCTTAACTTGATACTCCTCTAAGGTTCCAAACACCAATGGGATATGCAAAGTGAAGGTACTACCCTTTTGTTCTACACTTTCCAATTCCAAATAACCCCCTAAAAGGGAACTAATCTTTTTGGCAATGGTCAGGCCTAAACCATATCCCCCATACTTACCATAAATAGAATCATCGGCTTGCGTAAATTCTTTGAAAACCAAGGCTTGTTTTTCTTTTTTGATTCCTATTCCACTATCTATCACCTTTATTTTTAAATAAGGCCCTTTTTTGGTTTCGTGTACCGTGGCATCGACCTTTACAAAACCCTCTTTGGTATACTTGAAAGCATTGCCAATCAAATTATTCAAGATTTGACTGAGACGTGTAGGGTCACTTACGATTGGTGTATGGAGCGGAGGTGAAATCGTCCATGAAAAGGCAATGTTCTTTTTATCAGGAATATCCTCGTACCGGGATGTGATATCAACCAACAATTCTGGAAGAGGAAACGGTTTGTTTTCAATAGGCAATTTTCCTCCTTCCAACCGTGAAAAATCCAAAAGATCATTTAAAAGTGTATCCACATAAGTCAAAGCGGATTTCATATGATTCGTATACCTTATGGATTTCTTCTTGTTTTTTTGCCCCAATAAATCAGTGTACCCGCGAAGCGTGGCCAGTGGGGATTTTAGGTCATGGCTAACCGTAGAAATGAGTTGTTCCCTGCTCTTTAAGAGCGATTCTGAATAGGTTTTTTCCTTTTCAAGCTGATCTCTATAACGTTGAACCCTCAAAAAATCCTTAGATACCAGAACAGTGAATAATATGACCACGAACAGACCCAGAAAAGCGGCAATTCCTCCCAATCGAATGCTACGTTCAATCACTTTTTGCTTTTGAAGGTTTTCAGATTCAGCGTTCATATAGACTTCTTGCTGAAGTGTGGAGATAATGCCCCGAAGTTTTCTTGAAAGCTCCAAATCTGTTCGGTAAACGTTAACCTCTTTTTGGGCTAGGGATTGTTTTAACCGGGTATTCTCAATCTTCGATTGGGTGAGGATGGATTTCGAAAGCTGAAGTAATGAATCAATGTTTACCTCTTTTGTTGATGTATTGGCATCTTTGGGAATATTTTCATTCAATAAACCCACATATTCCCTTATGGATTTTTGGGTGGAGGGAGGAAGTTCTTCAAAGTTGGCAACAAGGTTTTCCGGAGTGATTAATCCCATGTCAACTTCCATTTTTTTTAAGGTCCTTAATAATGAATCCATGGGAGCATACGCTTTGGCCTCCAATCTAATTTTCCGTAATTCAGCCGTATTGAAAGCCTTTTGCACAAGCAGGTGTTGAACACTGTCCAATTTCTTTTTTTGGGAACGTTCAGGAGTAAGGACCTTTAGCGAATCGATAAGAACCGTGATGGAGTCCACCTTTTTGGAATAGGTTCTAAGCGTATTCGAAGTTCTGGTTTGCAAGGCTAACTTGGACAAATTTTCTACCTCGTGGAGTTCAGTAAGTAAAAGATTGGTTTGAAGTAATTTTTGACTATCCTTTGATTGACTTTGGACAGCATCGTAGGTCTCGAATTCGGAGTAGATAAAATATCCAGCAAGAATGCCCAAAATCACCAGCACGAAATAGCTGGTTATAATTTTTAACGTGAAGCGTTTCTTTTGTTTAGGGCGCATAGGTAGGAGATATACGCAAGTTTTGCCGGCAACGAATACCCTTACCCTGTTAATTAACTTAATTTTTTGTTATGAAAAACAAAGACCGGGTAGTACATTTGCGCCATCTCAAAGGGGTGCTTTTTTAGGAAGGCTGAGATTATACCCAATGAACCTGGGCGGGTAATGCCGCCAAGGGACGGCCGAGCAACAAAGTTCTTGTAGACCTTTGTGGTGCGGAGCGAGACGGTGCGCTGGCCAGACAATCAGACGTTTCGCTTGAATAAATCAACTATTAACCAAGAATAATAGCCCCTTTTATTCGTAACATTTTTTACGAATGAAATCACTATGTTCTAAGTATTTTGAAAAGACCACTAAACGTAGAAGTGGTTCAATGCGACATTTAAAAAACGGAAAAAAGCATCGCATTAAAACCGTATTCATGACGCTTACCCTTGCTGGTATAGCGCTCAGCTTAAGTGCACAACAATCACCAAAGGATTCTATTGAGGGAAAAAAAATTGTACTGGATGAAGTATTAGTGCAAGCTATTCGTGTGACTAAAGAATTTCCAATTACCTTTTCCAACCTTGATAAGGAAGAAGTGGCGCCCAGAAATTTAGGGCAGGATATACCTATTCTGATGAATTTTTTACCTGCTGTAGTAACCACCTCGGATGCCGGAGCTGGAATCGGTTATACAGGAATTCGGGTTAGAGGAAGTGATGCTACAAGAGTTAATGTCACCATAAATGGAATTCCATATAATGATGCTGAATCTCAAGGAACTTTTTGGGTAAATATGCCTGATTTTGCTTCTTCTACGGAAAGTTTACAGTTGCAACGGGGAGTGGGAACTTCCACAAATGGTGCAGGAGCTTTCGGTGCAAGTCTAAACCTGTTGACAGATGCGTTTTCCGAAGAAGCTTACGCTAGTATTTCGTCATCTGTTGGTAGCTTCAATACCTTGCGGAACAATATCAAGTTCAGTACAGGATTACTAAATGATGCTGTAGAAGTTTCTGGGCGACTTTCACGAATAACCTCTGATGGCTATGTTGATCGTGCAAGATCTGAACTTGAAAGCTACTTTTTACAAGGTGTCTACAAAGATGATAACACGCTCATAAAGGCCTTACTTTTTGGCGGACATGAAATTACCTATCAATCTTGGTTTGGGGTAGATGCTGAAACCTTGGAAACCAATCGAACCTTTAATCCTGCCGGGATTTATACGGATGAAAATGGTAATACTCAGTTCTATGATAAGGAGGAAGACAACTATAAGCAGGATCATTTTCAGCTACATTGGAATGAGGCCATAAGTCCATTTTGGAGTGCGAACATAGCCTTGCACTACACACGAGGGAGAGGTTACTTTGAGCAATTTAGGGAAGACGATGATTTTGAAACCTATGGTTTTGAGCCCATTACGGTAAACGGAGAAACTGTCAATACCACCGATTTGATTAGACGCAGATGGTTGGACAATGATTTTTATGGTACCGTGGTATCCGTAAATCACACCAAAGAAAATCTGAATTTGATTCTTGGTGGGGGATATAACATTTACGAAGGAGATCACTTTGGAGAGGTAATTTGGGCTCGCTTTGCTTCAAACAGTAACATCCGAGATCGTTACTACGATGACAACTCCACAAAAACGGACTTTAATATATATGCAAAGGCAATCTATCGACTAAATAACAAATGGTCCGTTTTTGGCGATATGCAATACCGTGGTGTGAGCTATGAAGCTAATGGCGAAGATACGGGCCTAGTGGATGATACCTTTGATTTTTTCAATCCAAAGACTGGGATTACTTTTGATTTGAACCCCAACAACAATTTTTATTTTTCTTATGCCGTTGCCAATCGCGAACCCAACCGAAACGATTACGAAAATGGAAATCCCAAACCGGAGCGTTTAAATGATTTTGAGTTGGGGTGGCGTTATGTTTCTCCATCATTTCAGTTGAATACGAATGTCTACTATATGCTCTACAAGGATCAGTTGGTACTCACAGGAGAATTGAACGATGTAGGAGCACCTTTACGGGAGAATGTCGGCGACAGTTATCGTTTGGGACTTGAATTGGACGCCAACATACAGGTAGGAAGTAAATTTACTATCCGACCAAATATTGCATTAAGTGATAATCGAAATCAGGATTTTTTATTCCAAAGAGACGGTGTTCTTCAAAATTTGGGCAATACCAATATCGCCTTTTCACCCAATGTTGTAGCAGGTAATATTTTATCCTTTGTGCCTAATGAGAGTTTTCAAGTGTCTTTGCTATCCAAATTTGTTGGAAAGCAATATCTGGGTAATATCGATTCAGAAAACTCCATACTTGAAAGCTATTCACAAACCGATTTAAATGTGCAGTATATACTGGAGATGAATTCCTTTATTAAAAACATCGTATTCTCTGGTTTGGTCAATAATGTTTTTGATCAGGATATTGTATCTAACGGGTTTTTCTTCACTTTTGATGATAACTTTTCCAACCCAGGTACAGTTACCACCATTGAAGGAGCAGGGTTTTATCCGCAAGCAGGGATTAACTTTTTGTTGGGTGCAACCGTGAATTTTTAAAAAAGGAAGACGTTCAAATTAACGTTGGATTGGATGTAGAACACGAATCCTGTTTAATTTTACGTCGCCAATGAACCGGTATTATAAAGGTATTGTGTAGAGGAATTCAATTTTTTAGTCCCTACATGTACGGAGTTCTTATAAAAGCCTCTTACTTTGTTAGGGTAGGAGGCTTTTCTATTTTAAAGTATCATGGAACAAAAAAAAATACGTTGGGGAGTTATTGGATGTGGAGGTGTAACTGAAAGGAAAAGTGTACCTGCGTATCAACAAACGGAAGACTTTGAGGTAACTATGGTGATGCGTAGGGATGAGCAAAAGGCTGCGGATTATGCAAATCGCCATGGTATTCCACAATGGACTACGAATGCGCAGGAGGTCATTGAAAATCCAAATATTGATGCGGTTTATATTGCCACTCCCCCAGACTCCCATAAGTTCTACGGTCTTTGGGTGGCCAAAGCAGGGAAACCATGTTGTATCGAAAAACCCATGGCGCCCAATTATCAGGATAGCTTAGCTATTTACCAAGCCTTTAAGGAAAAAAACCTGCCACTTTTTATCGCCTATTATCGAAGGTCACTACCCCGATTCCTTCAAATAAAAGAATGGTTGGATAATGAAGAGATAGGAAAAGTGAGGCATATCCGATGGCTCAAGACAAAACCTCCAAGTGCACTGGATTTAAGTGGAAATTACAATTGGCGAACGGATGAAAAAGTGGCTCCTGGAGGATATTTTGATGATTTGGCAAGTCACGGATTAGACCTATTTGCATTTTTATTGGGAGAAATTAGGAGTGCAAATGGTTTTGCTGAAAACCAAGAAGACTTATACACGGCAAAGGATTCCGTTGTAGGCTCTTGGGTCCATAAGAATGGTATTACTGGAGAGGGATGCTGGAATTTCTTGACGTATCACCGGAAGGATGTTGTTGAGATTTTTGGTTCTAAAGGAAAAATTACTTTTGCCGTATTGGATGAAGCACCTTTGGTTTTAGAAAATGCATCGGGAAAGGAAGTTTTGGAAATAGCACACCCTGAACATATCCAGAAATTTCATGCCGAGAACATCAAAAAGCACTTATTGGGAAAAGCCACTCATCCTTCAACCGGTACATCAGGATTACATACCAGTTGGGTTATGGATTCTATTTTAGGTACCCTGTAAAACCCATTTTATATAAATTGCAAAATGTCTGAAATACTAGTTTTTATTCTCTTACTACTTCCCATTTTCATAAGTTTTGGACTGTGCTTTGTAAAGGACGCAATGAAAGTTCGAGGTTTGATATTGAATATTTTACTGATTTTAAATGTAGTGTTATACGTCTTCCCCTTAGCTTATGCATTTTTATCTACACGTCCTGATGGGAATATGTGGAGCGAGAACGGTCCTGGGGCCATATTATGGTCATATCTCATACTACTGCCGTTATGTGGTTTGGTCTTTATTGTGCTTCTTATTTTAAAGTTAGTTTTTAGAAAAAGAGGATAGGACTAGAAAAACTTCAACAAAGACAATACATAACGTTTTTCAACGTATAATAAAATCACTGTATTCAGGGAGAGGAATAGCGTGTTTCTATCCTAGTTTTGTTAGAAATAAATAACAATCGCATATGAAAACCATGTTTTTCTCATTTCGTCCACTAACTTTTATTTGGATGTCTATTTTTTGTTGCGTCACAACGCTTCAATCGCAAAACGACACGATTTGGTATGATGCTAGGTGGAAGGAGTCTGACAAGAGTGAAGCTTCTTTTTATCGGATTTCAACCAAAGAGCAGAGTGGACTCTTCAAGATTCGGGATTATTACCTCAGCGGTAAACTGCAAATGGAGGGTTTTTCCACCAAAGCAGATAAGGATTTTTTTGTTGGAAAAGTAGTTTGGTTTCGGGAAGATGGGAAAGTGTTTCAAACTGGGAATTTTGTAAAAGGTAAGCTTGAGGGGGAGTTTGTAAGTTATTTGGAAGACAAAAAATTCATGGGGACCTATCAAAACGGTCGTTTATTTTCAGGCAAACAAAACTTGGAATATCGCGGGTATCATGTCTATTCTGAAATTAAAAAGGATTCATTGCTCGAAATAGCACATTTAGGAAGTCTTAAGGGAAAACGGAATGTTCGATATACTCATATCGATGAAAATGGCAAGTGGACTACGGTCAGTACCGTTTCTTATGATAACGCAAACAAGGTTTTTGCTGAGGCAATTTATGTGGATGGAGCCTTGTATAGTGGTGCGGAGCGAAGTTTTTACAACCTTGACAATTCTTCACAAACCATAACTCACTATGAAAAAGGAAAATATTTAAACACCTCATACTATGATGAATCGGGTATGCTTCGGGTTCATTTTATGCGAAAACCCAACTATCAAACGGTTTTTTATGATGAAAAGGGAACAAAACTGGATAGCATACAGTATAGATGGAAAAATGGATATCTAAGTCCATATCAAGGAAAAAACTATATAGGTAAAAAAGGCTACTTTTCCTCTAAAGAAATGGAGTTTGGTGGGATTCAGGCGTATGAAAACGGGTTTCCTATTTGGGAGAAAAAGTTCAATAATGGTGTTCTTACTTCCTATACACAGTATGGAGACCAAAACAAAAAGGAAAAGATTTTATATTATGATGCTACCGGTAACGTAAATGATTCATTAATCTACAAGAGCTATGTTCCATGGAATGGTATCGAATATGCTAACGATTATGTTCGAAGGTATTCCAAAGGAAAGCTTACCCAAGAGAAACAATATTATCAGGATACCCAAAAAGTCTTTAAAAATAGGGATGGCGCTATCGAAATATATTATGACTTGGAGGGTTCGGAAATAGGGAGACTGACCCTATCTAAAGAGAATTATTATACTCCTTTGAACGGTAAGCAATTCTTTAAGGATTCAAAAGGACGTTTAATCAATATTTATGAATATAAGGATGAAGCAAAGACTAAAGAAACCAATTTCACTTATGATTATGATACAGGGTTAGCATACAAGGAGGAAACCTTTTATGATCCTAGCGGATATAACTACATAAAAAAAGTACAATACCATAGCAACGGGAATAAAAGGTCTGAGATAAGCTATAAACGCTATAAAGAAATTGAAGGCGTTTTTTATGATACAGATGGGCAACAAGTAAGCACCTACGATTACGTCAATAAAAATGGAACCCTTTTCGAATATTTCTATGGCATGGATGCCATGAGCAAGATGGAGAAACGAAATAATGGAGAATTGGAGCGCTTATTGCGGTACGAACAAGTTTATTTGCAGGGAAGATCAAAGACCGAGGTTTTGGTTGAAGATATTGATGTTAACTCAATTGCACGTATTTATACTAGGGAAGGTGAATTGCTTTCTTCTCTGAAGTACAAGAATAAAATGCCCTATGAGGGCACATTCTATGACTACAAGACTCGAGAAAGATTTACGTTTTCCGAAGCTAAATTGAATGGTAAATACGAAAAGTTGAGATATGACCAAATCCCAGAGGTGGTTGGAGCATATTTAAATAATAAGAAGGAAGGTCAATTCAACTACTATGATAGTTATGGAAAGGTTACTCATTTTATTAATTATAGTAAGGATAAAAGGGAAGGAGAAGCCACGTACTATGACAAACTAGGCAAAGTGATATCTACAATGATTTTTAAAAACGACTTTCCTTATGATGGAACGGAGATTTTATCTACGTATCAAGGGAAAACAGAAAAAGTCTATATCCAAGGTACTCTAAAAAGTGAATTGAAGTACTTGTCAACCGGAAACGTACTTCGAGAATACAATCAGAATGCGGATGATTTAGTTACTGTGTATCATCCAGGAAGTGAAGTAATCAAGTATAACTTTGCTTTGAATAGGGGTTCGCTAAATGGACCTGTTGTTCGAAATGATGCAAAAGGAAATGAAATCCACCGAGCAGTGTTTGCCAGTGGAAAACTTGAAAGCGGAACTGTTTGGATGCTACCCCTCTATGATTATGATAAGGAGTTGGAAAAAGTGATTTGCACCAAAACCTCTGATAACATCGAAATACAATACCAATCCAAAGAAGGGGAGATAGTGTTCAAAGTTTTTGAGAAAACTAGACCACAGGCTTCCAGGCGATATTTGGATCGTCTCGATATTCGGACAGATAACGTGAATTACTTGGATTTGTATTAGAAGAGTAATTGTCCGCAGCCACAAAAGCACCGAAATTCGGTGCTTTTTTGTGCCAACTAGTCGTTTCAATACATTTATAAAAGATAGGTGGAAATTAGATTAAGACCTATGTGAGGCATTGTTTAATTGTTATTTGATTAAGGTCAAGTAAAAAGAAGCGGCAAGCATTTAAGGAGTTTTATTTAGTAGATAGGCAATGATATAACTTCTTAAGATACCTGAATATATTGACGTAGAATATGCTGAACAGTTAGGTTTATCTTTCATGGTCATCTCAAAGATTGCCTATAAAAAATCGGTCCACTACCAAAAATGGCAATGGACCGAAATCAAACTAACAACTAAATATAAACTTATTCCATTTTGTAGGTTACCGAAAGAGTCCAGTATTCTGGGTAGTTATTGCCCAGATAGGATACCCAGGTCTCCGTTTTGGGATGGTCTCCAACAATTTTAATCACTTCTCCAGGTGTAGCACCGATAGTCTTACAGATTTCAGAGGCATTCTCTTTGGCATTTTCAAAAACCTTATTCAATAAATCATTACGTAGCTTGGGATTTAGAACTGACTTGAACTCATAGCCTAACGTAACGCCTGTCATCCTTACTTTTGACAGTAATTCAAGTTCTTCCTTGGAAGTGGTTTCATATTCCAGAATAGTACCTTCTTTTTGATACCCCAATGCTAAAAATTCCTGAGTGTTTTCTGAAAACTTGGAAGAGTTAAACCCAGCTTCCTGCAATGCTTTGAAGTATTTGTTCTTCAATTGTTGCAAATTGGTGATGGTAGGCTCGGAATAATACACTTGATTCATACTCAAAGTGGCTTTGATGCGATATGCCCTAATTTCTCTTGGAACTTCAACATGACCATTCACTGTAATGGTTTTCGAAAGCCCTTCATTGTCTTGGGCGGTCATACCCAAAGTGCATAGCATACTAAAAATGTAAAGTAGTTTTTTCATGATCTGATTTTTTTAAACAACAAATAAAAAAGAAGCAACAATCATCCAAATACCCACCAAGACCCCAAGAATTCCAATTTTACCTTGTTTTGGGGCAATTTTTTCCCGGAGTTGGATGGCTTTTTCTTGAGCTTCCTTGCTTTTGCCTAAGAATAAACGATTCATAAGACCAAAACCGAGCATAAAACCTAAAATGGCTTCAACCAGACTACCTGCCATCAAGGTAATCCACCAAATAGGAGCTTTGGTTAACCATCCAAGATTCAAGATGCCTGTGATAATGCCCCATACGCCCCATATACAGAAGACAAGGCCTATCCAACCTTGATAGGGTTCAATTTTTTCAAGTAATTCCTTGGCATTGGGTTTTTTAGATAGCACCAAGGAAGGTACTGCTACAATGCTTAACAGCACTAAGGTGATTCCATAAATCATACTATTTTGTTTTAAGATTATGGGGTAAAACTAGTCTGTAAGAAGAGGGCTCTCAACCCTGAATTATGTGAAAGTCAACCCCCTGAAAACAGGGATTGATATGAAAGTCTTATTCAATCAGGCCCAATTTGATGGCATGTTTAGTAAGTCCAGCCAAATTTCGAACCCCTAATTTTGAAATGAGATTTTTCCGATAACTCTCTATGGTGTGTTTGCTTAAGAATAATTCGTCTGCAATTTCTTGGGTTGTCCTTTCCATGGCAATGAGCTTTAAAACCTCCTTTTCTCTTTTGGAAAGGGACTGGCCAGATACCATTTCCTGAGACGTCATACCTTTCAGATACGTGTCCTTAATGGTCTGGGAAAAATAATTGCGTCCACTCAAAATCTCATCTATAGCCTTAAGTAGTTCTTCCTTAGGAGCATTTTTTGGCAAATAACCGTCTACCCTGTCCTGGGTCAGGGTTTGAACCGTTTTCACATCATGGAGCATACTTACTACTAAAGTCTTGGTGTTGGGATTGTGGGTTTTTATATACCTATTCAAAGAAATCCCATCATACTCAGGCATGCTCAAATCCATAATCACTAAATCAATACCTTCTTCTGAGTTTATTTTCAAATACTTTTCTACGTTTAAACCGTTCTTGGCGGTCATCACAATTTCTAGATGAGGTTGAGTGTTAAGTATGCTTGTAAGACCATCTAGAAACATCTTGTGGTCGTCAACCACTATAATTTTTACCTTATGCTGCATGAGATTCAATCGGTATTTCTATGGTTACGGCAGTACCACGATTTAAGATACTGTCAATGTTTAAATGGCCGTTCAACGAAGTCAATCTGTCTTCGATATTAGAGAGACCTATCCCTTTTGAAGTCTTTTGCGTATCAAAACCAACTCCATCGTCCTCATATAACACACTTAGAATAGCATTGTCCAAGTTGATATGCAATTCAATAGATTTTGCATTGGCGTGTTTAAGGGTATTGGTAATCAGTTCCTGGACTATGGCATAGATTTCAATTTTAATGGCCTCTTTTAAAGTATCCACGGCTTGTTCGGGGAAAACGGAGAATTCAAATTCCACCCCTGAAGATTTACCTATATTTTCAAGATATTCAGAAAGTAGGGATGAAAAAGCATCCTGAGTGAATTTTTTAGGGATTAGGTCATGCGAAATGTCACGTACCTGTCGATAAGTCTCATCAATTTGGTTTAAGATAAGATTTGAATCCTTAGTGTTGCCCTGCAAATTTGCCAATTGTAGTTTTATGCCAGCCAAATTACTTCCTATACTATCATGTAGTTGTTGGGCAATCCGTCTTCGTTCCTCTTGTTGTGCATCTAAAGAAGTTTTGGTGAGCATCAATTCGTTCTCTTTGATTAAGGCACCCATTTTCTGTGCATTCAGTTCTTTCATTCTAAGATTGAGCTGGCTTTGGGTCTGAAGTTTTTGGTAATAGACGTATAGCAAGGCCAGAATAGGAATCAGAATAATCAAAAATCCATATAGAAATGCTCTTTTTATGGTTTTTTGGCGCTCCAATTCATTTTGTTTTTGCAACTGTTCTTCTTTCAATTGCAGAATCTGGTTTTCTTTCCGAAGTGTCTGGTATTGTACCTCAAGCTCGGAAACAATTTGGGAATTCTGTTGGCTGTCAATCTCGCTTGAAACTCGGAGATAGTGTGTCATTAAGTTGTAGGCATTTTTATAATCCCCTTTCTGTTGATAGGTTTTCCGCAGAACATTTATAATACGTTTTTGAAGCTCCAATCGGTTCCATTGAATAGCATTGGTATAGGCCATGGATAACGTCATTTCAGCTTGGTCAAAATAGCCCAATTTTGTGGCCAATCTTCCATACTGAACCACGGCTTCGGTGTATAAATCGTAATACGAAGCTTGAATACTTGAACTAATAATTTCCTCATAGATGTCCAATGCTTTATCATGGTTTCCCGTAGCGTACTCCAGATTCCCTAGGCTGAGTTGAATACGTTGCGTAAGCTTAGGGTCAGCTCCATTCCCAATACGTTTTAGGGCGGTGTCATAATAGTTTCGACTGGTCTCAAAATCTTTTTTTACGTAGTGAATAACACCTAGAAGACAAAAAGCTTCTGCCGCAACATCTGGAGATTGTGTACATTCAAGTATTACTTCATTTGCCTTTTCCAGTTCTCCTTTCGCCAGATATATTCGACCTACACCAAGCAAACATTTTCGGGTTTCTGCGAGTTGATTTTTTGCTGAATCCAAAGAAACCCCTTCCAGATACGACTTTAGTGCTTTATCGTACAAACCCTTTAGGTAGTTACCATCACCTTCCAACCGTGCTTGAAAAATTAGATTTGATGTATGTACGGTTGATGCCTCTGCGAAGGTTTTGTCCAGAACATTTGCATAATGTATTACTGAATCACCATTTCCAGATTCCAAGTGTTTTTTGGCAATCTCTGAGATTACTTTGGTTCTTAGCTCCATAGTTGAAGCTTTCCTAAGAGATTTATACAAAGAATCAGGTACAGTTTTGGGTGTATATCCAAAAGCCTGTATTTGGGTGTCTTGGGCGGAAATCATCCAAGCTGACAAAAGGAAACATAAAGCCCAAACAACAAACAATTTCTGGTTTAGCTTCCTTCTGGTTTTATATAATTTCATTTGAAAATGTAACGGCACAGCACTAAAATTACAAAAGCCAAGCTAGTTGGAATACCCAGTTTACAGGGTAATTAGGTAATTAATATGAACTAGCATGTTCATTGGGATAACACCACCTACTAAAACAGAAAGAATGCTATACCTTTAATTGGAAATAATAACGGTGTTACCACTTTGTGTGGTTCTGTAAAAAAGAAGGTCAAAGTATTGATTCCCATCATCTGGGCGATTTAGTAATTGGCCTGTAAACAGGCTATACATAAAATCGTCGCAAGGACAAACCACATTTTGCCCTTCAATTTCCATGGTGGTGCAGGGGCTTGGTGATTGATTGGGGCAACTTGCCTCAAAAGCTATGAAGGAATCAAGACTATTTCTCATTACGAAAGCACCTCGGATTCCAACACCAGCGTTACCCACAAAAACAGGATTGCCAATCGTATTCAGATTATTGTAAAGCGGAAGATTTAAGTCCAGTTCAAATCTAAACCGAACTTCTTGTAAAAAAGGATTTCTGTTCTCCGGGTCACTGTCACAACCAAGTAAAATTAGGAAAAGGGCAAGGCCCCAGAAGTATTTCATGAGTTCGATTTCAAAGCATTATAACGACAAAATTGAGCAAAAAATGCCTATCTTTGCGTTAAATCCTCGCAAAAAACTGTGCGGCGCACAGGATTCGTTGAGGATTTTTTGTATTTGTGAAGATAAAGCGCATTGGGAAAATATATTCATTTTCTTCAGTGTTCTTTTGCATAAAAAATGACGAAGATGAGTAAAGTATCATACTATACCGCTGAAGGATTAAAGAAATTAAGGGAAGAACTTAATCAGTTAAAAGACGTTGAACGTCCTAAGGCTTCCCAGGCTATAGCAGAAGCTCGAGATAAAGGAGACCTTTCAGAAAACGCAGAATATGACGCGGCCAAAGAGGCTCAAGGGCTTTTAGAGATGAAAATATCTAAAATGGAAGAAACCCTCGCCAATGCACGTTTAATTGATGAATCGCAATTGGATACATCTAAAGTTTTAGTTTTATCCACAGTGAAGTTAAAAAATCAAACCAATGGTATGGAAATGAAGTATACATTGGTGGCAGAGAGCGAAGCGGATTTAAAAACAGGAAAAATTTCTGTAACCTCTCCCATTGGTAAAGGACTATTGGGAAAGTCTGTAGGGGATGTGGCAGAGATACAGGTGCCCAATGGAATTCTGAAATTTGATATTCTTGAGATTACCAGGGCTTAGGCTTCTGAAATGACTATATTTAATCCTGCCAACTGGTGGGATTTTTTTATTTAAAAGCTTTTTAGATGCCTAGTATTTTTACCAAAATTATGAATGGAGAAATCCCTTGTTACAAGGTAGCAGAGGATGAAGACAATTTCGCATTTCTTGATATAAATCCAAACTCAGAAGGACACACACTCTGTGTTCCAAAAAAGGAAGTAGACAAGATATGGGATTTAGATAAGGATGACTACATCAAATTAATGGAGTTTTCCCGTAAAGTAGCCATGGCCATAGAAGCTTCAGTGCCTTGTGAACGCGTGGGAATGACCGTGATAGGATTGGAGGTTCCTCATGTGCATGTGCATCTGATTCCATTGCATAGCATGAAAAACGCAACGTTTCAACATAAAGTTTCCCTAGAGAAGGCAGATTTTGAAAGAATTGTAAAAAAAATAGGAGAACACCTTAGATAAGACCTTCCATATACATATATACCAGAGTGGCCACAAGACCTAAAACCAAAATCAGGATGATAAAAAAGAGTGTGGTAAACCGAACGGAAGATTTATCCGGCTCTACTAGTTTGTTGTAATAATCAAATACACGCTCAATATCTGTGGTCCAGTTTACTGGATAGATGATAGAATGACATTTTTTACATTGTATTTGATGGGTTACTTCATCCGTGGTTCTGTGAAAAAAGGCATTGTAGGTGTGCTTTTGGAAAAAGGTGAGTTTTAACTCTTGATTATAGCACTCTGGGCAGTTATTGGTAATATCTGCATCCTTAATCACAATATTTCGTGTTTTGGACATAGGTTATAGGGATTATGGGGTGGTTTTGAGGGAAATTTGCATGATAGTTCCCTCCTTACTTGACGAAAGTACTTTAATTTTTCCTTTGTGGTATTCTTCCACAATTCTTTTGACCAAGGAGAGTCCTAAGCCCCAACCTCTCTTCTTTGAGGTCACTCCTGGGTTAAAAATGTTCTGGAAATCGCTTTTTGGGATGCCATGTCCCGTATCCGTTACCAAGACATTGACATTCTGTCCTTTTTGTTCAATTTCAATACTAATGTTTCCCTTGCCTTTCATTGCATCAATACCGTTTTTTACCAAATTTTCAATACTCCAATTGTAAAGTGGGGGATTTAAAAGTACTGGGAGCTCAGAGATATTGGAACTGAAGGTAAAATGGATAAGTTTTGAACTTCTTCGTTTTAAATATTCATAGGCTTTTTCGGTTTCAGAAACAATATCATGCACTTCAAGGTTGGGAGTAGACCCTATTTTGGAGAAACGTTCGGTTATGGTATGAAGACGGGAAATATCCTTCCCAATTTCTTTAGTAATGTCTTCATTTATGTTTTCTGATTTAAGCAGTTCGTTCCAGCCCAAAAGCGATGTTAGTGGGGTACCTATTTGGTGGGCAGTTTCCTTAGCCATTCCAGCCCACAATTTGTTTTGTTCTGAAGCCTTATTTGTTCGGAAGAAAAAGAAAATCACGGTACCAAACAGGAAAATAATAAGAAGAAGTGCAAGAGGATAGTATCTCAATTTGTTCAACACCTCAGAGTTGCCATAATATAGCGTTTCCAACAATTCCCCTTCTTGAATGATTTGAATGGGCTGGTTCTCACTTCGGTATTGGGCTATCTTTTTTTGAAGATAAACAGAATCCTGAGCTTTGTCTTCAGGAATGTTATGGGTCTTAATAGTGCCTTCCTCATTCACTAATATCATGGGAGTAGAGGTGTTGTTTCCCATCACCTTTAAGGTAAGGTTCCCCAGTTCTTGGTCAACGGAAGATTGTATCAACTCCAATTGGGCAGTTGCCCAAATTTCCATTTTCAAGCGTTCTTCTTCCTTGAACTTTTTAAAAAAACTGTTGGTGTTCCAAAGAATTAGGCTCACAATGACAAATGCTGAAATCAGCAAGGTAATATTGGACGCCTTTCTTTTGGGGTTGAAGTTCATCTTTTGATTAATTCACTTTAAAGATAGCGGAAAATGAAAAAATACTGTTGATAGTTCGTTGATACGTTCTCGGTTTCATGGGCTTGGTTTTTGTATTTTTGCTTCGTTTTGAAAAGCAGATTACATGGAAATTCAAGGAAGAATTAAAATGATAGATGAAACCAAAACCTATGGGAACAATGGTTTCAGAAAACGAGAACTCGTAATAACTACAGAAGAGCAATATCCGCAACATATCTTGGTAGAATTTATTCAAGATAAATGTGATTTGTTAAATAGCTATCAAGTAGGCCAACAAGTAAAAGTGAGTATAAACCTTAGGGGGAGGGAATGGACCAACCCTCAGGGAGAAGTCAAGTATTTTAATTCCATTCAAGGATGGCGTATTGAAAATATGGAAGGTGCTCCAAGTTCTGATGAAATGCCTCCGGTTCCACCTATGGAAGCTTTTGAGCCAGCTGATGATTTAAATGAAGAAGATCACGACGACCTTCCTTTTTGATTCATTTTGAGTTTTACCAAACTCATAGAACATCTTTTTAGGCGGTTCTTGCCGTCTCCTTTTACCATTGCCGTTTTATTGACCATTATCACTATGGTCTTGGCTTTGATATTCACCCAAGATAGTTCTGGAAGTTCCAAACTCACTACGATTTTATCCTATTGGGAAAGAGGTATATGGAATAGTGGACTTTTGGTCTTTGCTTATCAAATGATGCTAATTCTGGTGCTGGGACATGTGCTAGTTTTGAGCAAGCCTATGGAGCGGTTGATGTTAGGTATAACCAAATGGGCAAAAAACACTTCTACGGCCGCCGTATTGGTTATAGTTTCAACGATGTTGGTTTCTTTTTTCAACTGGGGATTAGGCCTTATTTTCGGAGCTATTTTGGCACGTAAAGTAGGTGAGCATGCCCAAGCCAATCAAATACCATTGAACTATCCGCTAATTGGAGCATCAGGTTATGCGGGCCTCATGATTTGGCATGGAGGTATCAGTGGGTCGGCCCCTTTAAAAGTAGCTGAAGAAGGGCATCTTCAAAACTTAATTCAAGGTGTTGCTTCATCTTCAATTGCAGAACAATTACCGGCTTCTATTTCTACTTCACTGACTATATTAAGTCCATGGAATCTTATATTGTTTGTTTTGATAATGATTACAGTTGGCATTCTTGTTTTTTTTCTGGGGAAAAAAACGGCACCTTCTTCTTTTCATTTGAAGACATACAAATTTAATTCGGTTGAAAAAAAAGATTTAGTTGGAGCAGAGCGATTGGATTATTCCAAAGGAATGGCTCTATTCTTTGGGTTACTTCTTTTTGCGGCTTTTTTGGTGCAATATCTGGTTCCTCTGCAAACATTGAATATTACACCTAACATGCTCAACTTTTTTATGCTGGGACTAGCTATAGTTCTGCATGGAAGTTTTAAAAGTTTTCTAGAGGCTGTACAGGAAGCTATAAGCGATACGGCAGGTATTCTCATTCAATTTCCGTTGTATTTTGGAATTATGGGTATTATGGCGGGTAGCGGAATGATTAATTCCATTTCTGACTTTTTTGTCTCCATAAGCAATGCCACAACCTTGCCAATTTTCACCTTTTTTAGTGCTGGTTTGGTCAATGTTTTTGTGCCTAGCGGGGGCGGACAATGGGCGATTCAAGGTCCTTTGGTTCTGGAATCTGCAGTACAGTTGGGAGTTCCTCTCCCCAAAGCTATTATGGCATTGGCCTATGGCGATCAGATTACCAATATGCTTCAACCATTTTGGGCATTGCCTCTCTTGGGGATAACTAAATTGAAAGCGAAGGAGATTTTACCCTACACCCTCTTATTTATGGTAGTAGGTAGTCTGATATATATTGCCGGTCTTCTTTTTTTATAGGGCTTTTTTGTAATTTTACTTCAAAATTGCAAAGTGGAAAAAGACAAGAAGAATCTCCCGCTCTTTTTTCTGGGTGATAGGTTGGAGTTTCCTGATGTAAGTGCCGCAAACGAGGATGGATTGTTGGCCGTAGGAGGCGACCTATCTCCCGAGCGCTTGCTATTGGCCTATCGCAATGGCATTTTCCCCTGGTTCAATGAAGATGCGCTAATTTTATGGTGGAGTCCAGACCCCCGAATGGTACTTTTTCCCGATAAACTTCGTATTTCAAAAAGCATGCGAAAAGTTCTGCGAAGTAACCAATTTTCACTTACTGTAAACCGATGTTTTGAGGAAGTATTGGAGCATTGTGCCAAAATCAAAAGAAAGGGACAAGATGGTACTTGGATAACCCCTAGAATGAAAAAAGCATATCTAGAGCTCTACAATAAAGGCTTTGTCAAATCATACGAAGTTTGGGAAAACAATAAATTGGTTGGAGGATTGTATGGTATAGATATGGGACACATTTTCTGTGGGGAAAGCATGTTTAGTTTGGTTCCCAATGCCTCCAAGTTTGCCTTTATAAAACTTGTTGAGCAACTTCAAAATGATAAGTACAAACTTATTGATTGCCAGTTGCATACCGATCATTTGGAAAGTTTGGGGGCGGAGCTTCTGGCACGCGATGAATTTCTTAAGATTTTAAAGGGATAATTGCACCGTGGTTAGCAAAAACACCACATGCTGTAATTGGGCTGCGGTATATTCCTCAAATCTGTATTCTATACCCATTTGAAGTTTTAGCCCTTTATCAAACTGCCAACCGATTTGACCATTAAGCCGAAAGTCGTATTGAGAAGATTCACCATTAGCCACACTCAACAATTGTTCTGCACTTCCGGCAAAATAGGGTTCTCCTAAATCCAGTTTTTGACCTTTTAGTGGGAAATCCAATGTAAATCGATACCTGAATCTATAGGTAGTAACATCCGTAGTGATTCGTTGTTCAGTCCTGAATCGGTGGCCATAACGTATGGTTATCGGTCTGTAGGTAAAATTATATTGTTGGGTCAAACGTAGCTCATTGGAAGCACTTTCAAAAATATCTCGAAACCTGTATTGAATTCCCAAAGCAATGTTTTGATTGTCTTTTAAAACAAACTTGGAGAAATGAACAACATCCAACTGTCGACTTCGCAGATTGAAATTTTCTTCTTCCAGAAAAAAAGAGCGGTACGCAACTGAAAAATTGTGTCCGTACGTTGGTGTTACTTCATAATCCAATGCCATTTGTGGTTGCCAAAACCCGGTTAAATTCTCCTGCCCCTTTACGGGAACAGATAGTATCAAGGTGATACCGAGTAGGAAAACCCTAATATAGCACATGGTCATACTTTGGGCGAATGGATTTTCGTATACTTAAAAACTCTCCCTCGGCATTGAACAAAACTTCAAATTGCTCAAACCCCTTTTCCTTCTTCGCGGATACAATCAATTCATAATTGATATAGGGTAATATTAAGTTTTGAAAAGCCTCGATTAAAACTGTACTAGTAGATTTATTTAATGCGGGATACTGCTGTTGAATTTTTTTGACTGAAAATCTTGAAAAGTTTTGTCCCAAGTATTGCAGTATGTTGGCCAAGCTTGCTTCGGGGATATCAGCTGGATTTATTTTGAACTCAACATCTTCAAGTAGTCCATGGGTATCAAACTCCACACTATAGTGTAAGCGTCCTTTCTTAAACTTCGCCTCAAAGCTTTTTTTAGCTCCGTCTATTTCCTGATAGTACCTAATTCGTTTTGCATCTTTAAGATATGGAGATAGAAGTTTTTCAATATTCTGAGGGAGTTCAGATGATTTAATCTTGAATTCCCTTTCGTTTTTGGTCTGTCCCAAAGCCCCAAAAAAGCTTAGCAAAGAGACAAAAAGGAAAAGTTTATACTTCATCATATCTAAAACAGTCAACTTCATGATCATTTACTATCCCTGTCGCTTGCATAAAAGCGTAAACAACCGTGCTGCCAACAAATTTAAACCCCCGTTTTTTTAAATCCTTACTCAGTGTATCTGACAGCGGTGTTGTAGCAGGGGCGTCTTTATAGTTTTTCCAAGAATTACGAATCGGTTTATGATTCACATACGCCCAGATGAAGTTGCTAAAACTCCCGAATTCCTCCTGAACTTTCATAAAAGCCCTAGCGTTGCTAACGGCTGAATTGACTTTTAGTTTATTGCGTATAATCCCGGGATTGTCTAGAAGCTCGTCAATCTTTTTCTGATCGTATTGCGCAATCTTTTCATAGTCAAAATGGTCAAAGGCCAGCCTAAAATTTTCACGTTTTCTAAGAATGGTTATCCAGCTTAAACCCGCTTGAAACGTTTCAAGTAGTAAAAACTCAAAAAAAGTATGGTCATTTTTAACGGGAACACCCCATTCCTTATCATGATAAGCTTCATACAGCGCATCACCCACACACCAACCACAACGATGTTTGTCCATGATACCGGTTTTGGGTAAAGATAGGCCAAAAAGTACTCTGGATGTTTAGAGGGATATCAATTCCCGAGCCACCACAGCATTGTCGATATCTGCATAAATTTTATGCAATCCCTTGTCGAATTCATTCTTGTCTTTTCGTTCCAGTATAGCGGTACAGATATTGTTCTTGCGTCTCAAAATACCAGTAATGGTGACCACTTGATCTACAAGCAACCGACTTGGCAATTGCGATTTATGTAAGGAGTTGACTTTCTGTTTTAATGAGTTCCAAATGAAAAGATAAGCTGCATTGGCTGGGTTGCCCACCTTAAAGTTTGCACCTAATTCCACTTTATGAGGTTTGACCGAAATGTTTGGGTTAGTTTTAGCAACCCCATGATTGGGAAAGAGCTCGGGTCGTTTTCTTTTTAATTTCATGTTAACGGATTTTGGTTAGGTGAAACTTTGAATGGTAAAAAGATAAAGTGGCATTCCGAGTGTTATGTTAAAGGGAAATGTAATGGCCAGGGCCATAGGAATATAAAGACTTGGATTGGCTTTGGGAGCAGCAATACGCATAGCTGCCGGTACGGCGATATACGATGCGCTTGCTGCCAAAATTGCAAACAAAAAGCGATTACCTGTACTATCCGTGATATATTGACTGAACCAGGCCACAAGACAACCATTGATGATAGGGAGACCTACAGAAAAGAATAAGGCAAACTTGCCTTTTTTGACAAAATCACCAAGCTTTCTGCCGCTCATTATGCCCATATCCAATAAAAATACAGCCAAGAAACCTTTAAAAATATCAGTGGTAAAAGGTTTTATTCCTTCTGCCTGTTGTTCATTGGCCAAGAAACCAATGGCCAAACTTCCCAAAATAAGGAGCACACTACCATTGGTGACAGAATGGTGTAATACCTTTCCAAAGTTGTTTTTTTCCTTTCTTTTTTTCTGGAATAGGGCCATAAGGAGCACCCCCACTATTATTGAAGGAGCTTCCATCAAGGCCATTACAGCAACCATATGACCTCCAAAATTTATGGTTTCCATTTCCAGAAATGAAATGGCGGTCACAAAAGTTACTGCACTTACAGAGCCGTAAGAAGCAGCGATGGCACCTGAGTTTTCAACGCTGAATTTTCTCCGCAAAATAAAGTAAGCAAACACAGGGACAGATACGGCCAAGAAGATTCCGAAGAATAAAGACCAGACGATTTCCATACTGAATTCACTATGGGAAAGCTCCAGCCCCCCTTTGAAGCCAATAGCAAAAAGTAGGTAAAGCGATATAAATTTTGATGAGTTTTCAGGAATGGAGAGGTCACTTTTCAACTGTACGGCTACAATGCCTAAAAAGAAGAAAAGTAGAGCAGGGTTGGTCAAATTATCGACCAAAAGATGTAAATCCATTGTTTGTTTTATTCCTCAAGGGTAATGTTGAGAACGCCATCGATTCTTAGCTTTTTACCTTCCCAACGAACGCTGTTGATAAAGTCTTTAGCTATGGTCTTCTCTTTTTCAAGTTCTTGTATTCTGTCATCGGGGTACTTGGTATTTGCATCTTCATTCCCTTCACACCAAGCAAGACGTTGAAGCTTATGAAAGTTTATTTTCTGCTCTAGAAGTGCTATGATCACATCAGAAGCTTCAGAAGGCGTAAATGTGCCATCTACTAATTGGATTTTTTGTTCTGTTTTTACAATTGTTTCCATTTTTTTGAATTTAAAGGGTTATGATTTTTCGATGGAAGAGATTATTAGCAAAGTAATAATGATGCTTGAGGACAGTAAAATCTTATCTAAAAACAAGCTTCCATTCTGCAGTGACAAAACGATGAAGAAGCAAATCATTCCGATTAGGACTGCCTTGGCCGCTCTACTTCGATTAAAGGTCCATTTAATGCTTTTACTTTTGGTCCTTTGCTTGTAGGGCAAGGAAATTTTTTCTTCCATAAAATCTATTTTGGGACAAAGGTGTAACATTAATATTATATATCTTTATTTATATTTATTATCACATAAATAAGTTTTTTTTATTAATTATACTTTGAACCAACTCCGGATATTCTTGAAAATAGTTGAAAAACAAAGCATTACAAAGGCTTCGGAAGAGCTTCATTTGACACAACCCGCTGTGTCTATTCAGCTAAAAAATTTTCAGAACCAATTTCCAATCCCATTGACTGAAGTAGTTGGGAGGCAATTATTTGTAACGGATTTTGGAAATGAAATTGCCTCTGCTGCCCGCAGAATTTTGAAAGAAGTGGATAGTATCAACTATAAGCTCTTAACCTATCAAGGAGAGCTGGCCGGTCGTCTGAAAATATCTGTGGTTTCAACAGGAAAGTATGTGATGCCCTATTTCTTGTCTGATTTTGTTCGAGGTAATCCCGGAGTGGATTTGATGATGGACGTAACCAACAAATCGAGGGTTGTGGAAACCTTGGAAGAAAATCAGGTTGATTTTGCACTTGTCAGTGTTTTGCCGCAGCATTTAAGTCTGAATAAGGTTAGTCTAATGAAAAATGTACTTCAATTGGTAGGTAATCCAAAGTATTTTGAAAAGGTAAGATTGGGCAAGAAAATGTTTTCAAAAGACACGCCATTGATTTTTAGGGAAAAGGGTTCAGCAACCAGGGCTGCTATGGAGAACTATTTAACAAAACGTAGCATTACTGTGGGCAAAAAAATTGAACTTACCTCTAATGAGGCCGTTAAACAGGCCGTACTTTCGGGTTTAGGGTGTTCCATAATGCCACTGATTGGAGTTCATAGAGAGCTAAAGAATGGCGAGTTGAATATCATACCATCAAAGAATCTACCTATAATCACAACCTGGAATTTAGTTTGGTTAAAAAATAAAAAGCTGTCCCCCGTAGCCAATGCACTACTTGACTACTTGGAAACTCAAAAGGAAGAAATCATGAATACGCATTTTGAGTGGTTGGATGATTACTAAAAATGGTTTTCGTTGGTCTTGGGAACTATAGTAATGGTACTTTGAATATCCAATGCTAGCCCTTCGTTTCGGGCATTTACAACTAAATCAGTTACTTGTTTTTTAGCGATTTTAAGTTCTTCTATACGTTTTCTGGATTTTTCAAGGTCTTTGCTTTCATGCTCTTGTAGATTCAAAAGCTGAACCGTGTGGAACTTGATTTTATAATTAAGCAGTGATAAAAGTACTTCTGCGGATTCAGAGGGGTCAAAGATTCCCTCTACCAAACGCACTTGATATGAATTCTCACAAACAGGACTATCCTTCTTCGTCTTCAACCAATTGAGTACTTTGTTTTTCATTATTTTGATTGTTAGTTAGAATAGCTTTCAAGGTAGGTTTGTACCCATAAAAATTCCTGCCATCTTCCCTTCTAAGTACTACTTGGGTTCTACCATCCCTTAGCACTTCCATCTGGTCTACGATGACCATGGTTCCGTTAAAATTCAGCCGCATTCCAAATCCTGAACGCGTGTTGAGGGCATTCTCCATGACTACAAGCTGTGAATATGGAATTTCCACGAGAAGTCCAGTTTCAGAATCACCTCGGCTTTCTGTAAAATGTTCAAAACTGATATGTCTAAAGCTTTCTTGGCCATGCATCGATAAACCCAAGAAAAAAACGATAAAAAGTTGAGAGAGTAGTCTTCCGTTCATAAGCAAATTTTTACTAATCAGCTTTAAAGATAGCTTTAATTGCAACTCAAAAAGCAATACTATTGTTAATAAGTAGTTAAACTATTAAAAGTTAATAGTAATACTTTTATATTAGCCTCCGAATTATTAGAAAAGTCCGCAGAATGGAAAGATTAATGCATTCAATACGAATAGGTATAAACGACAAAATTTATGTTAAGGACCCTGAATCTTCTGATTTGGGAAAGCGAATTATTGAACAAAGCATTCTTATGATTGATGAGATGGGTTTTGAAAGTTTCACCTTCAGAAAACTGGGAGAACGCATAAAATCCAATGAGAGTTCCATTTACCGCTATTTTGAAAATAAGCATAAGTTATTGCTGTATTTAGCATCTTGGTACTGGGGATGGTTGGAATATAAAATGGTGTTTGCCACCAACGGTATTGCTGACCGAAAGGAAAAACTTAGAAAAGCTATCGAAATACTCACCCAAACTGTTGAAGAGGATATTTCTTTTTCTCATATCAACGAAGTATTGCTCAATAAGATTGTAATCAATGAATATTCAAAATCCTATCTCACTAAAGAAGTAGATAGAGAGAATAAGGACGGATACTTTGTTATTTATAAAAGACTTGTCAATCGTCTGCATGAAATGATTGTGGCACTAGACGGTTCCTATCCTTATCCTTCAAGTTTGGCGAGTACCATTTTAGAAGGTTCCCTGCACCAGTATTTCTTGCGGGAGCACTTTCCAATGCTCACCGATTGTAACGATATGACCACCCCAACTGAATATTTTATGGATTTGGCTTTTAGGGCCTTAAAACCTACTATGAATGGCTAAAAATATTTTAACAGCTTGGCAGCGTCTTATGGGCCTGCTGGCACTTGATAAAAAAGATGTTCTACAGATTTTTTATTACGCAATCTTTGCCGGTCTGGTAAATCTGTCCCTACCTCTTGGGATACAGGCAATTATTAACCTCATTCAAGGAGCACAGGTAAGTACATCCTGGATTGTTCTCGTGGTTTTGGTTACACTGGGTGTTGCCTTTGTGGGAATCCTTCAGTTGATGCAAATACGGATTATTGAAAATGTTCAGCAGAAAATTTTCACGAGGTCGTCCTTTGAATTTTCCTATCGATTTCCCAAGATAAAAATGAGCCAACTACGAAACTATTACCCACCAGAGTTGGCCAATCGCTTTTTTGATACGCTTACGGTTCAAAAGTCACTTTCAAAAATCTTAATTGATTTCCCGGCAGCGCTTTTGCAAATTGTATTCGGTTTGCTTTTGCTCTCCTTTTACCACCCATTTTTTATTATTTATGGAATTCTTCTGATTCTTTTAATCTATGTGGTTTTCAAATACACAGCACAAAGAGGTTTGGAAACCAGTTTGGATGAATCCAAGAACAAATACATGGTTGCACATTGGATTCAGGAGGTCGCAAGGAGTTTGGTAAGTTTCAAACTATCTGGAAAGACGTCTCATGCCATAGATAAGAACGATACGCTGGTGGCAGGATATCTGGATGCGCGGGAACGCCATTTCAAGATACTTATCCTGCAATTCGTGCAAATGGTTGGTTTCAAAGTTTTGGTAACGGCAGGACTTCTTCTGATAGGCGGACTCTTGGTCCTTAGTCAAGAAATGAATATAGGTCAATTTGTAGCTGCAGAACTTATCATTTTGTTGGTAATCAGCTCAGTGGAAAAACTGATATTGGGATTAGAGACATTCTATGACCTTTTAACTTCTTTAGAGAAGTTAGGGCAGGTTGTTGATAAACAACTGGAACCTCAAGAAGGGGAGCGACCTTTTAAAGAGGACGATGGCTTTACCGTTGAATTGGATAGCCTATCGTATAATGTTCCTGAACGGGATAAGAAAATTATTGATGATTTATCCATGACCATCACACCTTCCTGTACGATACTCTTGCAAGGCTCAAGTGGGTCAGGAAAGACTACACTTCTTCGTCTGATTGCTGGTATTTTGGAACCAGATGAGGGCAAGATTTTTGTAAACAATGTAGCACTTCAAGGTGTAAACCTAAATTACTATCGTTCCCATCTGGGACAGTCATTGTCCGAAGAATCCCCTTTTGAGGGAACGTTATTGAACAACATCACTTTTGGCAGTGACGACATTTCCAAGGAGGATGTATACTGGGCTCTTGAAAAGACTGGGTTGACCCAATTTGTAAAAGAACAACCGCAAGGTTTGAACACGATATTGTATCCGGAAGGAAGGCAGATACCATATACGGTGTCTAAAAAAATTGTCTTGGCCCGTAGCGTTGTTCGGCGTCCTAAACTACTTATTCTAAAAGACCCGTTAGATCAATTTAATGAAGTAGAAGCAGAAAATATCATGGATTTTCTCACCGATTCTGAGAATGGTTGGGCCCTAGTGATAGTTAGTGAAAACCCAAAATGGACAGAGCGCTGTGGTAGGATTATAACCATGTCAAATGGGAAAATAATTAACGAAATCAAGAAGTAATGCTTAATATTTCACATAATAAATTGAATCAAAAGGTTGATATTTCTGAGTATAAGGCCGGTCTTAAGGTTTTTCACAGAAAACACTATAAGCACTTCAATAGATTTTTGGCGGTGTTTTTCATCATAGCCTTTTTCATCATGTTTTTACCATGGACCCAGAATGTAAAGGGAAGGGGTTTTTTGACCACCCTGACCCCTGACCAAAGGCCGCAGACTATACAGTCGCCAATACCAGGCCGTATTGAGAAATGGTTTGTTCGTGAGGGAGATTTTGTTGAAAAAGGAGATACTATTTTACATATATCCGAGATTAAGAATGAATATTTTGACCCCAATTTAGTTGAGCGGACAGGTCAGCAAATACGGGCAAAAGAAATGTCTGTTACCTCCTATCAAGAAAAGGTAAGGGCTCTTGAAACACAAATAGGTGCGCTTACCACAGAGCGGTCGTTGAAATTGGAACAGGCTCAGAATAAGCTGTTACAATCAAAATTAAAAGTGCAAAGTGACAGTATTGATCTTGAGGCGGCAAAAACGAATATTTTGATAGCGCAAAGGCAATTTGACCGTACTACGCAGTTGGAGTCTGAAGGTCTGAAAGCCGTAACTGATGTTGAAGAAAAAAGGCTTAAGCTTCAAGAAACCCAAGCAAAACTGATTTCTCAGGAAAACAAGCTTTTGGCTAGTAAAAATGAAGTGTTGAACGCCCAGGTTGAGATTACTCGGGTCCAAGCAGAGTATACGGATAAGATTTCAAAGGCAAGAAGTGATAAATATACAGCACAATCCAGCCAGTTTGACTCCGAGGCCCAGGTGACCAAGTTGGAGAATGAGTATACCAACTATTCTATTCGGAATAATCTCTATTATATACGGGCTCCACAAAGCGGGTTCATAAACCGTGCTATCCAAGGGGGTATTGGAGAAACCTTCAAAGAGGGAGATAGGCTCGTAGGTATTATGCCTGCAAGATATGATATGGCTGTAGAAACCTTTGTAGACCCTATAGACCTTCCTTTGGTACATCTAGGAGAAAAAGTTCGTATTGAATTTGATGGCTGGCCTGCTATCTTCTTTAGCGGATGGCCTAATCTTTCCTTTGGAACGTATGGGGGCGAGGTGGTAGCTATAGAAACGTTTATAAGTGAGAATGGAAAATACAGAATACTGTTGGCGCCAGACAAGGAGGATCAATTTTGGCCAAAGGATTTAAGGGTAGGTTCTGGAGCAAATACCATAGCTCTTTTGGAAGATGTGCCCATTTGGTTCGAATTATGGCGTCAATTGAACGGGTTCCCTCCAAATTATTATCAACCTGAAAATGGTAAGTCCGATGTGGCAAAAAAATAGGTATTACTTTTTTATCCTGTTTTCATTTTTTGCAATGAATTCGGGATTGTATGGCCAGCAGGATACGGTGGTACTTAAGTTTAGGGAATTCTTGGGCTATGTAAAGAAATACCATCCTGTGGCCAAACAGGCCCAATTGACCATTTCGATAGGTCAGGCGAATCTGATGAAGGCCCGTGGAGGTTTTGATCCCAAAATAGAGGTCGATTATAATAGGAAGGAATTCAAAGGCACGGAATATTGGGACCGATTGAGTGCAACATTCAAAGTTCCTACGTGGTATGGAATAGAACTCAAAGGAAATTTTGAACAGATTCAAGGAGAATTTACTAACCCTGATGAATTTTTACCCGAAGATGGTTTATACAGTCTGGGGGTTTCATTTTCTCTGGCCGATGGTTTTTGGATAAACGAGCGAATGGCAACCTTGCGCAAGGCCAAGTTTTTTAGGGAGCAAAGTAAGGCAGATCAAGATTTGTTGGTCAATGAGATTCTGTACAAAGCTTCCTTGGCTTACTTTGATTGGCTGCGCGCATATCAAGACGCTCAGATTTTTCAAGACTTTCTGCAAAATGCAGATACCCGTTTCCAAGGTGTTAAAAAAAGTGCTTTGGCTGGAGATATTGCCGTTATTGATACTGTTGAAGCGAAAATTGCAGTGCAAAACAGAGCCTTGAGTCTAGAACAGGCCAAGGTAAAACTCATGAAGCGATCTCTGGAATTATCCAATTTTCTTTGGTTGAATGATTTGCCGGTTGAACTTCAACCTAATGTGGTTCCCGACGGAGCTTTGGAAGAAGATATTGATGAAACTTTGGAAATCATGGGGAAGCCATTGGACAGCTTTACTCTGGAAAATCATCCGAAAATACAATCCCTAGAATACAAAATTGACGGTTTGGTGGTGGATAAACGCCTCAAAGCGAACAAATTGTTGCCCACTTTGGATGTGGAATACAATTTCTTGACCGAAACCCCTGGAAACATTGGCTCTTTGGAAACTAATGAATTTAAGGGTGGCGTGGTGTTTCGAGTGCCCTTGTTTTTAAGAAAAGAAAGGGGTGATTTAAAGTTGGCCAAATTCAAACTACGCGATGCTGAATTTGAGCGTGATAACGCTTTCGTTGAAATCCAGAACAAGGTTATCGCTATATATCGGGAATTGGATTCGTATACCATCCAAAATCAGTTGATAGCAAATATTGTTAGGGATTATAATACGCTGCTATCCGCTGAGGAACGCAAGTTTAGTTTTGGAGAAAGCTCGTTGTTCCTTATTAATACTAGGGAAAGTAGACTTATTGATGCCTATCTAAAGCGTAACGAAGTTCAAAACAAATTCTTTTTTACCAAAGCCATGTTGTTTAAGAGCTTGGCCATAAACCCGATTGATTTATAAGAGATGTGCTATGGTCCAAAAGAAATTAAAGTTTGGTGAAAATGAAGAGGAAAACCCTCAAAAGTTCAGACTTTCTATTTCTTCGGACCTAAAAGACACGTTTTTCATCATATCCGGTATTTTTTCAGCAGCCTTTGGTCTCGAAAGTTTTCTTTTGCCTAATCGTTTTATTGACGGTGGGGCCACAGGAATTTCACTATTGATTTCTGAAGTTGCCGAAGTCCCTCTTTGGGCGCTAATTATCATGGTGAATTTTCCTTTTTTAATTATGGCCTACAAAGTAATTGGAAAGCAATTCGCAATTAAGGCGATAATTGCCATTTTGGGTTTGGCATTGACCCTTATGCTCATCACCTTTCCAGAAGTTACGCAAGACAGATTGTTGGTAGCAGTTTTTGGAGGTTTCTTTTTGGGGGCAGGAATTGGGCTTTCCATCCGAGGCGGTAGTGTATTGGATGGAACCGAAGTGCTTGCTATTTTCTTAAGCAAGAAATGGGGAGTTAAAATAGGAGACATCATCATTCTTATCAACATTGTTATTTTCTTGGCGGCAGCCTACCTATTATCCATAGAAGCAGCACTGTATTCCATGCTTACCTATTTGGCAGCTTCCAGAACTTTGGATTTTGTTGTGGAAGGTATTGAGGAATATACCGGCGTAACCATCATTTCACAAAAAAGTGAAGAGATGCGCGAAATGATTATTGACAAAATGGGAAGAGGTTTGACTATCTACAACGCCAGAGGAGGATATGGGAAAAAGGGCGAGCAAATGCAATATGATGTGATTTATACGGTAATCACCCGCTTGGAAATTCGAAAAATTCACTTGGAAATCGAAAAAATAGATAAAAAGGCATTTGTGGTCATGAATAGTATTAATGACACCAAAGGGGGAATGGTAAAGAAAAGATTTCTAAACCACTGATTTTCCTATATGGATAGAGGATTCATCCCGATTGGAACGTCCTTTAGGAGAAAGAAAATTGTAAGTTTTTTTAAATCAATCCCACAAATGATAAAAGTCAATAAATGTACGGTCCCTAGGGACTACTTTTGAGAAAAATATACATATGGAAACAGTTGTGGATAATCGGAAGGAAGAGATTTTGAGTTTAGTGCTTTCTGGAATAGAAAATGGAATGTCTTATACAGACTATAGGGAATTGGTGCGCGATTTGGCAAAAAATAGAGCCACTACAGGTCCGGAACAATTGGAGTCTCTTATCAACTATACAGAACTCAATGACCGAAGAATGGCACGTTGGGATAAAACGTTGAAGGTTTCAGAAGAAGTTGAAGATACGGTTACCAATCTAAATTCAAATTTGGTTTTTTTAGTATTAACTGAAAGTTGGTGTGGTGATGCATCACCTAGTTTGCCTGTGATAAATAAGATTGCCAAACTGAATGACAACATAGATTTAAAAGTTGTATTGCGAGATGAGAACCTGCCTTTGATGGACAAGTTTTTAACCAATGGCTCGCGTTCCATTCCAAAACTGATTGTTTGGGATAAGGATAAAAATAATGTCACTGGAGAATGGGGGCCAAGACCAAGCGAAGCTACTCGAATGGTGGAGGATTTTAAAAATGAACATGGAAAACTAACTGCGGAATTTAAACAAGACCTTCAAGTGTGGTATAATAAAGATAAAGGTCAAAACACCCTTGGCGATATCCTACAACTACTTACTTTGAAATAGATAGGTGATTGTGCCTATTTGAGAACTTTTGGAGTCCGCACTGAACCGTGCTTTAAGTGCATATTGAATGGCATTGTCCACTAAACAACCGTTACTGGTACTAGAACTCTTATCATTAAAATCAGCTTCGGTAACGTAGCCATTTTGATCTACCTTGATATTTATAACCACTTTTCCTCCTTCAATACAGGTGTAGATAGGTGGGGGTAGTGAATAAGCATTACGATCTATCAAGGAATAAGAAATAGAAGTTCTTTTATCTTTTAGAGCGTTGGTAAACGTTTCCTTCTGTTCTTCACGTTCGGTAAGCTGCTGTTTTTTTTCCTGTCTTTGCTCGGCCAATTTTTTTAAATTTTCGGCGTAGGCATCATCATTAGCGGAAAATTCACCATTGTCACTTGTCAATTCCCTTTCCTCCATGAGTTCCTCTAAAGTTTTTAAAGGCTCAGGATTACCAACGGTTGGTTTAGCTGTTTCATTTAAGGCCATATGACTTTTAATAGGGTCATTGTTGGCAAGTTCTTCCAGTCTTTTTTCCTCTTCTTCCAACAGTTGTTCTATATCTTCATCAGCTAGACTTAACTCTATCACATACTCCTCCTCCTTCATTCCTCCTAAATGAATGTTGTATAATAACAAAATCACCAACGCCATAGAGAAGAGGGTAATCAAGAAAGATAACTGTTGACGGTTAAGATTCATGGTGCTATAATAACCACTTTTTCACTAAAATATTTCACTATTGGCTTTTCCCTAACTGCTTTTTCTAAGGAATTTAACCATTACCCTCAAGATTTTTCCTAAAATCCTCAGGTTTCACAGCATTAGATACGTTAAAATCCCCTATTTTGGTTCTTCTGAGCATGCTTAAATGAGCCCCGGAATTGAGCGCTTTTCCAAACTCATAAGCCAATGAACGTATATAGGTGCCCTTACTGCAAACAACTCGAAAATCAACTTCGGGAAGTTCAATTCGATTGATGTCAAAAGTTTGAATTTCAACCATTCTCGACTTAACTTCCACCTGTTTTCCTTCACGTGCAAATTCATAAAGTCTTTTCCCATCCTTTTTTAAAGCGGAAAAAATAGGAGGGATTTGTTCTATTTTTCCCATAAACTTTGGCAAAACTTCACCTATTTTCTCTTTATTGATATGTGCAATGGGATAAGTATGGTCTACCTCGGTCTCCAAATCATAGGATGGGGTTGTCGCCCCTAAAGTAATAGTTCCGATATATTCTTTAATCTGCCCTTGGAGTTCTGGAATTTTCTTTGTGAATTTTCCGGTACAAATAACTAACAACCCTGTAGCCAAAGGGTCAAGGGTACCGGCGTGGCCAATCTTGAACTTCTTGTTGAGGTCAAACTTTTTTCGAATAGCCCACTTTACCGCATTTAATGCTTGGAAGGAACTCCATTCATAGGGTTTGTCAATTAAAAGAATTTGACCTTCTAAAAAAGATTCTTTGGATATCTCCATTTTGAAATTAAGGCAGCAAAATTTTACACTGTAATGTGCAGCGTGTAAAGGTACGGTTAGATTTCAAAATTACTGTAGACAATCTTCAGCAGCATCTTCTATTCCCATCAACTTTGCCATTTGACAGGTTATTGCCAGAGCCTCTTCCTCCAGTTCTTCCACTTCTTGTTTGCAACGCTTTTTCTCTCGTTCTAATCCTGAACAAGGACCTTTACAATTGTCCAATTC
Organism: Bacteroidota bacterium; assembly: GCA_039191905.1. Lineage (GTDB taxonomy): Bacteria > Bacteroidota > Bacteroidia > Flavobacteriales > Flavobacteriaceae > Flagellimonas. The sequence goes on from JBCCXJ010000003.1 coordinate 40,892, forward strand.
AAGTTTTATGCGTTCACAATCAGCCTTTTGTTTTATGATTTCTTTCGTAATTCGATTTAGCCGTCTTTCCAATGTTCTTTTTTCTGTGGCAAAATCAGTCCCTTCCTTTCCAAGTGCTTTAGGGTCGGAGGCAGTATTTGCTGCGCGTCTCTGTAATCTGTCTTGAACTTCAGCTATTTCCAAGGTTATACGTTCTTTACAATCAATATCATCTTTAGGACAATCCTTTAGTCTATCCAAAAGAAATGATATTCTATTGTAATCCCTTTCCATGGCTTCGTCAATCTCATCACTTATAGGTTGGCCTGAAAAAGACTGTCCTCCTGAGCTTACCCCAAGAGTCGCTTCTTTATATGAGGTGCCGTCGAACGATTTTGTGGAAGGCACCATTTTATGTAAAGTGGCTTCAAAAATCCCTTCATCTGATTCCACTTTGGTATATACCGCCAACTTATTGCATTCGCCAATGGTCTCATCTTTAACCACTCCTACAAGAAGCCCCACTAAGGGAACTGCGGTTTTGATTTCCTTTCCATCGTTATTTTCAGCAAAATGCATGGTAACCTTAGCCCTATCCCCGTCCGGGCTGTTTACTCTAGCTGTATAGGCTTTGGTGTTTTGTTTAATTGTGCTGGGCTTACGATCAGCAACCTCGCTAAGATTGGCTGTGTTATGAAAGAACTCGTTGAGAAAGACAAGATCATTGAATACCTTGTCTTCCCTGTTGCCATCCATGGCTACAGTAATTGCTCGTTTTATGTTGAATTGGGCATCATTGACATAAATGACGGTTTTCCCGCTAGGCATGATGATTACACCATCAATGGAGCCAAATTCGTTAACCACTTCTCCAAAATTCACCATCATGGTCGTTCTGGAAAGGAATTTCGAGCCATCTGCAGTATTTACAAAGTAATCCAGCTCATAGATTTCATCAGAACCTTCAATATTCGATTTTAGTTGTGAAGAAATAAGATAGTCAAACTGAAACGTTCCATTCAGATTATCAGGGTTTGCTCGTACCGAACTTTGGTTTTCAATAGGTCCTATGCAATAGGAGTTGTCCTCTTTATTATTGCAAGCTGAAATAAAAACAGCTAAAACAAGGTAGATGATGGTTTTTTTCATGGCTGATAGTTAGTGTCATACTTCGACTATTAAAGTTAGTAAATACGTTGCTTTGCTATATGCTTTCAGACAAAGTCACAACTATTGTGCCGTTAAGCACGCATAAATTCCAAGGAGTCTTAGCCCCAGATGCTCCAGGCGATGGCGATGAGCCCTACAACCACACAGTAGATGGCAAAATAGCTAAGTTTACTTTGTCGGACTAGTTTTATCATCCAAGTACACGCAGCCAGACCAGCAAGGAAGGCAGCAATAAAACCTGCTGAGATAGCGATGGTTTGATCACCCGTAAAATGAATATCACCACTCAAAAGGTCTTTGGCCATTTTTCCAAAAATCAAGGGTACTACCATTAAGAAAGAAAAACGAGCCGATTTGGATTTGTCGACACCCAACAGAACTGCTGCGGAGATGGTAGCGCCACTTCGGGAAATCCCAGGCAGTATGGCAACGGCTTGTGCCACTCCTATGGCAAAAGCACTTCTACAGGATACATCTTTTTGGGTAGTCTTTGCCATATCGGCCAAATACAAAAGAAAACCGGTAATAAGCAGCATAATCCCAACAATGATAATGGCACCGTCAAAAAACACCTCTAAAAAATCTTCCAAGAAGAAACCAACCAATGCGGCAGGAATCATTGAAATGATAATTTTTAGGGAAAACTGGGTTTCCTCGTTCCATTTAAACCGAAACAACCCTTTGAAAATTTCGATAACATCTTTTCGAAACACAATAATGGTACTCAAAGCGGTCGCGAAGTGAAGAATAACTGTAAACAATAAACTTTCCTCTGGCACGGCATCAGCCCCTAAAATTGCTTTGCCCAATTCTAAATGACCACTTGAGGATACGGGTAAGAACTCGGTCAAGCCTTGGATAATACCAAGGATTATTGCGTCAATAACATCCAAACTACTTTTTCTTTTTGTGAGGATTCAACAATATCGCATATACCTGGATACCTAGTCCAATTAGAACCAAGGTGGGTGCCAAACGTATTCTTCTAAAACTGTAGATGTCGGGATTGAATACATTGGGGTCATCACTTCCGCCGCCGCTCATCAAAATAAAACCCAATGCAATGAAAGCCAGTCCAATAAATAAAAAGAGATAATTTCTTTTCTGAAAAACAAACTCTTTCGAAGGTTCTTTTTCCTTCTTATTTTTCTTACTCATGTTGTAAAGTTAATAATAAAGATCGTCAGTCCTTAAATTTAAAAAACGCTGTGTAGCGATATGTGTGCTCAACCATGATATCAAAACTCCAAGAGCAAAAACGGAAGCAAACAAGCTGATAAGCGTAACTAAATCTTGAAATAAATTCAATTCAGGGAAGTTGAGGTCAACGTAATACACCACAACCGCTAAAGCAATAAGCGCAATGAGAGAACCCAACATACCTAACTGAATGTTCGTCCAAATGAAGGGCCTTCTGATAAATTTTTTCGTGGCTCCTACCATTTGCATGGTCTTAATAATAAATCGTTTTGAATATATGGACAGCCGGATAGAGCTGTTTATGAGCAATACTGAGATAAAAGTAAATACACCGCTTGCAATCAAAATCCATAAGCTGATTCGCTGCACATTATCGCTAAGCAGGGAAATTAGAGGTTGGTCATAACTAACTTCATCAACATATGTTTTTGAAGCAATTTCATCTGCAATCTCTGAAATTTGGGTGGGCGTAACAAAATCTGCCTTCAGGTTAACATCTATAGAATTTTTAAGCGGGTTGTACCCTAAAAATTCAACAAAATTTTCACCAATGTCCTCGCTGTATTGTTCAGCGGCATCCTCTTTTGAAACATAATTGGCAGACTTGGTGTACTCCGCAAGGGCCAGACTCTTTTGAAGTTGTTCAATTTCAACAGGTTTGGCGTTGTCCTTTACAAAAATGGATATGGTGATTTGTTCTTTAAAGTGATCCGCCAATTTTTTTGTGTTCAGTACTAAAAGCCCCAGAACACCCAATAGGAATAGAACCAAAGCAATACTTAGCACCACCGAAAAGTAGGATGAAATCAAGCGTCGCCTTTGATAACGTTCAATATATTGGCTCATAGGTTAAAATCAATACGTAAAAATAGAAAAGTAATCAGTAAGACCTAAAGAGATCTACTTTTTGATGCCCAATACAGGTATTTTTTTATCGTTTTAGGGTGAAATGCCCTGTAAATTGATTTTCTCCCACCTGAATTCGGTACCAATAATCGCTTTCTGCCAAAGGACGGCCGTTAAAGGTACCATTCCATGAAAAATTAAAGTTGGATGATTGGAACAGCAGTTTGGAAGTTCTGTCAAAAATCTGAACAGAGAATGAGTCGAAAGGTTGAACTCCTTCTGGCGAGAAGTTATCATTTATACCATCACCATTTGGTGTAAAAAATCTTGGAATTACAATATGAACGAACGGAACAGTAACGGGGTCGCATGCAGCATCACTTCGTATAAAAATGGTATAGTTACCCCCTAGAAGATTTTCAAAAACAGGTCGTTGTTGGTAGGTAAAACCATTTAAAGAATATTCAAAATCCCCCTCGTTTACCGTGGTTACCTCAATATCTCTATGGTTTGAAATCACTTTTTCAATAATCGGCCTGTCAATTTGAATGAGGTCTATCGTTTTTGTGCTGGAACATCCATTTACATCAGTTACCGTAACTTGATAAACTCCTGGGGTACTTACATTAATTTCTTCCGTAGTTTGACCCGTATCCCATAAGTATGTGGCATTTGGAAAATTAGCCGAAAGCGCAATGGATTCTCCTTCGCAAAAAGTAAACTGTTCGTCCGTTAAAACGGGTAAGTCAAAAAAGGCAATGGCGACTGCTGTTCTATTATTTGAAATACATCCAGCTCTGGTGCTCAAAGCTTCTGCATAGAAAGTTCCATCTACCGAAGTCTCATAGTCCGTTGTGTTAGAAGCTAAGAGTGTTCCGCCAACTGGGGAATCGTACCAATTCACTTGCACTCCCTCCGGAACGGAAACTGAAACACTGTCAAAAGCAGCCCCGCAAACAGTTACATTACCCAAGCTAACCGGGGCATCAGGTCTAGGTATAACTGAAACGCCAAAAGTTTCGGAAACTATGTTGCAACTCGAATTTGCCAAATTGATAGCATCCTCAGCAACCTGTACTCGATAAAATGTTGTGGTATTTAAAGAAGGGGTTGTGTAGCTGGAATTAGTTTCACCTATGATATCCGTCCAATTTTCTCCATCAAAACTCACTTGCCATTGATACACATGATTTTGAAAAACTGAAAAATCGGGGGTGGCAAAGAGTGTGGTGGAAACGGGGATTTCATCTTCGCAAACATCAATAAAAGTATTGTTAGTTAAATTTGCAACAGATATATTATCACCACAAGTTCTGAAGACAATGTCATCTATTGCTAAATCATTACCACATCCGCCGTTGCCATTATTTGACATTCTCAAAATAACGGAAGTCTGCCCAGGTTGGGTGGTAAATACTAGTCCAAATTGGTTCCAAATGGGAGTTGAGGTCGAGTTAATTTCACCTGTGCTCCCAGTTGCCAGAATCTGTGTCCCTGTACTATCCAGAATTTCGAATTTTACATTAATCGGAATGGGTGTTCCACATTGGGAGGTGCTAGGTAGCAGATTTAACAACCATGCAGAAAATTCATAGGATGTATTCTCGCATAGACCGGCAATCTCACGATTGAAAAACGTATCAGCGGTAAAGCTGGCGTTAACAATAAAGGATTTTCCATTGACATCTCCTGGGGTATGGTCCATAGTATCGAACCAATCAAAATAATTCGTCCTGCTGGATATAGTGTAATTTCCATCATCTGGTTCCAGAGGTCCTCCTTCTACATAATTATACGTAGTAGTTCCTGCTGGTAGGGGTGGGCCATCCTGAATACCAGTTCCAAAGGTTTCTGTAAAAATGGGGTCACCAGAGCTGCCTCCACAAAAACCCAATTGCGCATGTGAAGTATGTGCAAAAAAGCACAGAAGTAATAGTAGGAAGAGGTATCTGATTCTCGGCAATTTTAAATTTTTAAAGCATTGGCATACAAGGCACTTTATCTTTTTCGATTTGGGGGATTAAACCTATTTTTGCCAACCATAGGAGAAATATATAAAATGAACTACAATTTCAGGGAAATTGAGGCCAAATGGCAAAAATATTGGGCTGAAAACGAAACCTTTCAGGCGACTAACCAGTCAGATAAACCAAAATTCTATGCCCTTTCCATGTTTCCGTATCCTTCGGGTGCCGGACTTCATGTAGGTCACCCTTTGGGATATATTGCTGGAGACATTTATGCTCGCTTTAAAAGACATAAAGGGTTCAATGTGCTTCACCCTATGGGTTATGATTCCTTTGGACTTCCCGCAGAACAGTACGCGATTCAAACGGGTCAACATCCGGCGATAACTACGGAGACCAACATTAACCGATACAGGGAACAATTGGACCAACTGGGTTTCTCCTTTGATTGGAGCCGGGAAGTGAGAACTTCAGACCCTAAATATTATAAGTGGACACAATGGGTGTTCATTCAGCTATTTAATTCATGGTACAATAAGGTTTCAGACAAAGCTGAAGATATTTCTACCCTAGTTTCTACTTTTGAAGGTGAGGGAAATGGACGAGTTGAGGCTGTTTGTGATGAAGATACACCAGTTTTCAGTGCTGAGGATTGGTCTGATTTTTCAGCTAAGACCAAACAAGAAATTCTTTTAAAATATAGACTGACGTATTTGGCCGATACTGAAGTGAATTGGTGTCCTGCTTTGGGAACCGTTTTGGCCAATGATGAGATTGTAAATGGTGTTTCTGAACGAGGTGGGCATCCTGTTATCCGAAAAAAAATGACCCAATGGAGCATGCGTATTACCGCTTATGCCCAACGTCTCTTAGATGGTTTGGATACCATAGACTGGCCACAACCTCTAAAAGATTCTCAAACCAATTGGATTGGTCGCTCGGAGGGTGCTTCGGTGACGTTCAAGGTTAAGGATTACGATGCCGTTATCGAGGTGTTTACAACTCGTCCCGATACCATTTTCGGAGCAAGTTTTATGACCCTTGCTCCTGAGCACGATTTAGTGTCCCAAATAACCACCAAGGAACAAAAAGAAGCGGTGGAAACCTATGTGCAGGCAACTGCGAAACGTTCCGAGCGTGATAGAATGGCAGATGTAAAAACGATTTCTGGAGTATTCACAGGTGCTTATGCAGAACATCCTTTTACAAAAGAACCCGTCCCAATTTGGATTGGAGATTATGTCTTGGCCAGTTATGGTACCGGTGCGGTAATGGCTGTTCCCTGCGGTGACCAACGTGATTATGATTTTGCGAAGCATTATAGTATTCCAATTCCAAATATTTTTGAAGGCATTGACATTTCTGAGGAAGCTTTTGCTGATAAGGCGAATACCATTATTGCAAATTCTGACTTTCTAAATGGTCTGTCCTACAAAGAGGCTACAACTAAAGCAATTGCGGAATTGGAGAAACTGGGGCAAGGTCAGGGAAAAATCAATTATCGCCTTCGGGATGCCGTTTTTAGCCGACAGCGGTATTGGGGAGAACCTTTTCCGGTTTACTATGTGGATGGTATGCCGCAAATGATTGATTTGGAACACTTGCCATTGGAACTTCCTGAAGTTGAAAAATACCTTCCCACTGAAACTGGGGAACCGCCTCTGGGTAATGCAACACATTGGGCGTGGGACGCCAAAAACAACAAAGTGGTTTCCAACGAGATGCTGAAAAAAGTTGAGCATGACCGTCATTCCGAACTTGATTCGGAATCTCATGAAGGAGTCTACCCTATCGAACTGAATACCATGCCCGGTTGGGCAGGGAGCTCCCAATATTTTAATAGATACATGGACCCCCACAATGATGAAGCCATATATTCACAAGAAGCTATTGGCTATTGGAAGGATGTGGACCTATATATAGGAGGGAGTGAACACGCTACGGGCCATTTATTGTATGCTCGCTTTTGGCAGAAGTTTTTATTTGATAAGGGAATAGCCCCCAAAAAAGAGTTTGCCCAAAAGTTGATAAACCAGGGGATGATTACAGGGGCAAGTGCCTTTATTTATAAGGATTTAGATTCCAATCAGATTTTTTCCAAAGGACTAAAAGACGGAAAAAATGTTATTCCTATCCATGCTGATGTATCGCTTGTCAATGCTTCGGATGAGTTGGATGTTGAAGGTTTCAAAAAATGGCAACCCGAATACAAAGACGCTGAGTTCATTTTAGAAGATGGGAAATACGTCGTGGGCCGAGAGATTGAAAAAATGTCCAAATCCAAATACAATGTAGTTAATCCGGATGCTATTTGTGAAGAGTATGGCGCGGATTCCCTTCGTTTGTATGAAATGTTTTTAGGGCCATTGGAGCAATCCAAACCGTGGAACACGGCGGGAATCACAGGAGTACATTCTTTCTTAAAAAAGCTATGGAAGCTATATTCCCCCTTTATGGATGGGTCGCTGAGCGCAGTCGAAGCGGAACCTACTGCGGAAAACCTAAAAACATTGCACAAGACCATTAAAAAAGTAGAGGAGGATATTGAAAACTTCTCTTTCAACACCTCGGTTTCTACTTTTATGATTTGTGTGAATGAGTTAACCGCGCAAAAGTGCTCAAGTAAAGCAGTTCTGGAACCATTAGCTATCTTAGTTTCGCCTTATGCGCCTCATATTGCGGAAGAGCTTTGGGAATGTTTAGGATATTCAGAATCTATTGCCAATGCACCATTTCCAAAATTTGAGGAAAAGTATTTGGTGGAGAGTACCAAAGAATACCCTATTTCCTTTAATGGAAAACTTCGATTCAAACTGGAATTGCCCTTGGAAATGGGCAGAGAAGAAATCGAAGCCGCGGTGATGGCTCATGATAGGACCAAAGAGCAATTGCAGGGACGAGAACCCAAAAAGATAATCGTAGTTCCTGGCAAGATTGTCAATATTGTGGGTTAATCCATATCAAGTAGCTATTTTGGTATCGGTTGTTCTTTGATAAGAACCTATAGCTTTTAGACATATAAAAATCCATTAGATGGAAAGTATTGAAATTGTTGGGCTGGTTGCGGCTACCTTAACTACATCTTCATTTATACCCCAGGTATATAAGGCATTTAAGAATAAATCAACTAAGGACGTATCATTGACCATGTATACTGTTTTGTTGATAGGAACAATACTTTGGTTAATCTATGGTATCAATATCCAAAGTCTTGCTGTCATTCTAGCCAACAGTATCACAGCTTTGTTGGTGCTGTTAGTATTGGTTTTAAAACTTAAATTTAAATGACCCTATTAAATTTAGGGTATAATTTCATAAAATTCACTTTTTTAAATAGAACCCCTATTTTATAAAGGGTATCTGGATAAAATTTATATTATTTTATCGATACACCCCTACATTTTATCGATAAATCCTTTTTTAATTCCTTTTTTTATAACACCTTTGAACTGTAATCAAAAAATCATATCAAATGATTGTAGGTGTTCCTAAGGAAATCAAGAATAATGAAAGTCGAGTTGGGATGACCCCGGCAGGCGTTTTTGAATTGGTAAAGAACAACCATACCGTTTATGTGCAATCAGGAGCAGGAGAGGGTAGCGGATTTTTTGATGAGGACTACCAACAAGTAGGTGCAACTGTTTTGAATACCATCCAAGAAATTTATGCAGTTAGCGAAATGATTGTTAAGGTTAAGGAACCTATTGCGGAAGAATATCCATTAGTGCGAAAGGGGCAAATTGTGTTCACCTATTTCCACTTTGCATCAAGTGAGACGCTCACTAAAGCCATGATTAACAGTGGTGCAACTTGTATTGCTTATGAAACTGTTGAAGATCATGATGGTACACTTCCCCTATTGACACCAATGTCCGAGGTGGCCGGTAGGATGGCCATTCAACAAGGAGCCAAGTATTTAGAAAAGCCAAAAAAAGGGCGTGGAGTCCTTTTGGGCGGTGTTCCTGGCGTAGCTCCAGGCAAGGTTTTGGTGCTGGGAGCTGGAACGGTCGGCATTCAAGCTGCTAAAATGGCAGCTGGTCTTGGAGCTCATGTAACCATATTAGATGTGAACATGAAACGACTTCGCTACGTGAATGATGTTATGCCAAGCCATGTAGTTACCGAATTTTCAAATGAATTCAATATCAGAAAACATATAAAAACACATGACCTTATTATTGGTGGTGTCTTAATCAAAGGAGCTAAAGCTCCAAAGTTAATAAGCAAGAATATGCTTGCGGATATGCGTCCAGGAACCGTTATCGTAGATGTTGCGGTTGACCAAGGCGGATGTATTGAAACTACTAAGGCCACCACCCATGAGGACCCAACATACATCATAAATGATGTGGTCCATTATTGTGTAGCTAATATGCCAGGGGCAGTCCCTTACACTTCTACCGTAGCCTTGACTAATGTAACACTGCCCTATGTGCTAAAATTGGCCAATATGGGATGGCGTAGCGCATGTAACATGGATAAATCCCTATCCAAAGGATTAAATATCGTGGAGGGGGAAATAGTGTATAAAGAAATTACAGAAGCTTTCAATTTAGAACCCGTTTTAGTTTAGTTTACATTTTGTCAGTAAAAAAGACCCTGTCACAAGTTGGCGGGGTTTTTGCTTTTAAGTTGGTATCTTTAATAGAAATTAAAACCAATAAACTATGTTCGGAATAGATATGGGCTATCTTATAATTGCTGGGGTTTTTGGGCTTTTTAGCATGTTGGTAAGTAGCCGTCTTAAAAGTAAATTCAAGCATTATTCAAAAGTGCATTTGAGAAATGGAATGAGCGGTGCTGAAATTGCTCAAAAAATGTTGGATGATCATGGTATTCGAGATGTTAAGGTAATTTCCACCCCTGGAATGCTCACAGACCACTATAATCCGGCAAATAAAACAGTAAATTTAAGTGAAGGCGTATATAGTCAAAGAAATGCTTCTGCTGCTGCGGTTGCTGCACATGAAGTTGGTCATGCGGTTCAACATGCACAGGCATATAGCTGGCTACAAATGCGTTCCAAGTTGGTTCCAATCCTCAACGTGACCTCTAGGTTTTCAATGTGGGTAATTTTTGGTGGACTTGCTTTGATGGGCACAACGGCTGTTGGCGGTACAATTGCCTGGATAGGGGTAGCCCTTTACGGAATTGGAACCTTATTTAGCTTTGTTACTTTACCTGTTGAGTACGACGCCAGTAACCGTGCTTTAGCATGGCTAAAAAACAAAAATATGGTTAGCCAACAGGAATATGCTGGTGCCGAAGATGCGTTAAAATGGGCTGCTAGAACCTATGTGGTTGCAGCAATTGGAGCATTAGCTACCTTGCTTTACTTTGCTATGCGTGTAGCTAGTAGAGATTAGTATAAATAAGCTGAGCTGAAATTGAAATCCTGTTTGGGCGACGCGCTTGAACAGGATTTTTTATATAGAAATCTGACGGTTTATTTGTTGGTCTAAGGAGATAAAGGTCTCCGTTCTTGAGACACCTTCTATTTGTTGTATCTTTTTGTTTAGTACCAGCATTAGATGCTCGTTGTCTTTACAAAGCACTTTGATGAGTATGGACCAGTTTCCTGTGGTATAGTGACATTCCAAGACTTCGGGAATTTTCTCCAACTCTTTAACTGCTCTTGGATTGGACATGGCCTTGTCTAGAAAAATACCAATATAAGCCATAGTGGTGTAGCCCAGCACTTTTGGATTGATTATGAACTTTGAGCCTGCTAAAAGCTTTGCATTTTCCAGTTTTCGAAGACGTTGATGAATAGCAGCCCCGGAGATACCAATATTTCGTGCAATTTCAAGAATAGGTCTTCTGGCATCTTCCATTAGATACCTTAATATTTTTTTGTCAATACCATCAATTTTAACGGAACTGTTATTGGATTTCATCTTTTATCTTAAAAATTGAAGCTAAAGATATCCAAAAAACAATAATCTTTAAATAGCTATGGAATCAGGATTATAGCCCAAATAGGGAACTTCATATTCTTTAAAATGAATTTTGTACAATTCCAATTCATTTAAGATGGGTTCGTAGACTTCCTTAGTAATAGGAATTTGAACCCCTGGACGTTTAATTTTTCCATTTAAAATCAACAGTGCGGCCATGGCCACAGGTAAACCTACGGTTTTGGCCATAGCTGTATGACTTTTGTTTTCTCCTAGAACTACCATATTGGCATCTATCTGTTTTTTAACACCCTTTAGCTCATATCCAAACTTATGGTACATTACAATCATATCCCTCTCGTGAGTATCAAGGGTCCAGCTATCCTGGAGAATATATTGAAGCATTTGTGCCGGAGTAGCTTGGGGTAGAGGTATTTTCTTGGAATTATTAAATAAATTGAGCTCTAAAAGTTTGCCCCATCGAATATCATCTTGGTCAATTTTAAGATAATGTCTAAGCTTCAGTTCCACCGAATCTGTAGGTGAATAGGGTAAAAATAGATTTACAAATTCCCTATAGGACATGCCTTGAGAATTTTCAATGGTATAACTGTCATCGGTCATCCCCAACATTACGAACATTTGCCATGCTTTAGAAAAACCAACTCTTCGCATGGTACCCCGGTATAAGGTCAATGCATTTTGAAGTCCATAGGCTTCTCGGTACTTTAAGGAATCCCTATTGGCATAGGCTTCAAAGGTTCCGTAACCATCAACTTCCAAAAATTCAGTCCTCCGAAACAGCTTTTGATAAGGGATGTACTTATAAGTACCTTCCTGTATAAATTTTGCTGCACCCCCTTGACCCGCAACCACGACATTTCTAGGATTCCAAGTAAACTTATAGTTCCAAAGATTGGAATCATGCTCAGGCGCTACCAAACCTCCTGTAAAGGATTCAAAAAGTAGCATGTTACCACCATTACTTCGAATACGGTCAATAATCTGCATAGCGCTCATATGATCTATACCCGGGTCTAGTCCAATTTCATTCATAAAGACCAATCCTTTCTTTGTGACATTCGTATCCAATTGTTGAATGGCGTCACTAACGTAGGAGGCAGTTACTAAATGTTTTCCCAAGTCTAAGCAATCTTCAGCAACTTTAATATGTAGTTTAGGAGGTAACATGGAAATCACAACATTGGCCTGTAGTATGACTTCTTTTCTTTTCCCATTCTCAAAAATATCCAATTGAATCACCGTACAATTGGGGTGTGATACAACTTCCGAATCTATAGAACTGGGGTTGATATCCGCAATCACCAGCTTAAGCTCTTGTTCAGTTGATTTTTCCAAAATGTAATCCAATAAATAGGCTGTAGATTTTCCGGCTCCAAAAACCAAAACAGTACGGGACATAGCTTTTAATTACTTTTGTTGATACCAAAGACTAAGGTATCAAATTGTTGTATTTGCAAAAAAAAGAACACCAAAAGTTATGAAAAGAACATTTTTAATAACAGGATCCGTATTGGGATTGACAGGAATTATTTTGGGCGCGTTTGGTGCCCATGGTTTGGAAAGAATAGCAGATGCGGATGGGGTGGATTCCTTTGTGACTGGGGTGCGATATCAGATATACCATGCTTTTTTTATGCTCTTTGTTGGAGTTTGGGATGATATGGATAAAAGGTTCAAAAAGATACTTTATGGATTGACCTTGACTGGGGTCATTCTTTTTTCGGGTTCAATTTATGCACTGGTGTTAGGCAAAGCAATGTCAATAAACCTTACATATTTAGGTCCGATTACGCCTCTCGGTGGTCTTCTTTTAATTATGGGATGGTTTTTTTTAGTTTACTGCATTTGGTCGAAAAAAAAGTAGAAATATCTCACGGAAAAGTAAGCAGTCACTTTAGAATTTTCTAGTTTTGTCCCAATCTTTAAAACAAAAAAATGACATCTGACAGCCCATCTACGAAATCGATTTCGTTGAAGGATTACGGAATCCATAATGATAGGATACACTATCAACTTTCTCCTGATGATTTGCATTCCATTACTATTGAAAAGGAAATGGGAAAACAAGCCTCTTCTGGAGCATTGGCAGTAAACACTGGAGAGTTTACAGGTAGGTCTCCTATGGACCGCTTCATTGTTAAAGATGAAATTACGGAGGACAAAATTTGGTGGGGCGATATCAATATTCCCTTTGATGCTGAAAATTTTGATAAACTCTATAATAAGGTAGTTGATTATCTGAATGAGCGCGAACTTTTTGTCCGCGACTCGTATGCCTGCGCGGAAGATGATTTCCGACTTAACATTCGGGTTATTAATGAATACCCTTGGTCAAATATGTTTGCCTACAACATGTTCTTACGACCCACAGAAGAGGAACTAAAGTCATTTGAACCAGAATGGGTTGTTCTAAACGCCCCAGGTTTTGTAGCGGATGCCCAAATTGATGGTACTCGTCAACACAATTTTGCAATTTTAAACTTTACGCGGAAAGTCGCAATTATTGGAGGTACAGGATATACAGGAGAGATAAAAAAAGGAATATTTTCGGCTTTGAACTTTATTCTTCCGGTATATAAGAAGACCTTGCCTATGCACTGTTCGGCAAATGTTGGTTCTGAGGGTGATACGGCACTTTTCTTTGGTTTGTCAGGTACAGGAAAAACTACCCTTTCCACTGACCCCAATAGAAAGTTGATTGGTGATGATGAACATGGGTGGACACCTCAAAATACCGTTTTTAATTTTGAAGGAGGCTGCTATGCAAAGGTGATAGACCTATCTCAAGAAAATGAACCTGAGATTTATGGTGCCATAAAAAGGGGAGCTATTCTTGAGAATGTAATTATGGACGATAATGGAGCTGTTGATTATTCGGATACGAGTATCACACAGAATACAAGGGTCAGCTATCCCATCCATCATATTGAAAACATCCAACAGCCCTCTATTGGGAAAAATGTAAAGAACATTTTCTTTTTAACTGCAGATGCTTTTGGGGTTATTCCTCCCATATCAAAGTTGACACCCGCGCAGGCGGCGTATCATTTTATTTCTGGATATACCGCAAAAGTAGCTGGAACGGAAGCAGGAGTAGTTGAGCCACAACCCTCTTTCTCGGCCTGTTTCGGGGCTCCTTTTATGCCATTGCACCCTGCGAAGTATGCAGAGATGCTCAGTAAGAAAATGGTAGAATCTGGCGTGGATGTTTGGTTGATCAATACGGGGTGGACCGGTGGTCCTTATGGCGTTGGTACGCGAATGAAACTGAAATATACTCGGGCTATGATCAGTGCGGCCTTAAGTGGCGAACTTGGACTGTATTCTTATGATAGGTATCATATACACTCAGTTTTTGGTGTAGCACAACCTAGAGAATGTCCTGGAGTGCCCACGCGTGTTCTGAGTCCCAGAGCCACATGGAACAATGATGATGCATACTACAAGACTGCATTTAAACTAACCAACGCGTTTCGAGAAAACTTTAAAAAGTTTGAGGCCTATGCCAACGAAGAAATTAGGCGTGGAGGTCCACAACGCTATGCATTTTAAAATAAAAAAGCCGCTCTATTGAGCGGCTTTTTTTATTCAAGCTAAAGCTTTAATTATTTATTTACACTGGTAATATACTTCTGAAGAGCCATGGTCATTGAAGGCGTTTCAGGAGTGGGTGCTTTGATGTCTATGCGAAGTCCAGCTTCGGTAGCAGCATTTACCGTGCTATTGCCAAAAACAGCGATTCTAGTATCGTTCTGTTCAAAATCAGGAAAATTCTTTAGAAGCGATTCAATGCCAGAAGGGCTGAAGAAAACAAGTACATCATAATATACGTTTCTCAAATCAGACAAATCACTGATTACGGTCTTGTAGAAAATTCCTCTTTTCCAATCTACATTTAACTCATTCAAAGCTTCAGGAACCGCAGCTTTCAATGTATCAGAAGAAGGAAGCAAAAACTTCTCGTCCTTATACTTTTTGATTAACGGCACCAATTCATTGAAGGTACGCTTGCCAACATATATTTTACGCTTTCGGTATACCACATACTTTTGAAGATAGTAGGCAACTGCTTCAGATTGGCAGAAATATTTCATACTATCGGGTACTTTGAAACGCATTTCTTCAGCAATTCTAAAGAAATGGTCTACAGAATTTCTGCTGGTAAGAATGATAGCAGTAAAATTATTGAGGTCAATTTTCTGCTGTCTTACATTTTTTGCCTGTACTCCTTCAACATGAATAAAGGGTCTAAAATCTACCTTTACTTTTTCTTTTTCTATGAGTCGAGAGTAAGGGGAATTTTCTATTTTGGGTTCTGGTTGGGAAACCAAAATTGTTTTTACTTTCATAAGATAATCAACCTTTTAGATAGCTTCCAATTACAACCAAGGGAGCAATTTCGAGTGCGCAAAGGTACAAAATAAAATAAAACAAATCGTTGATTATGACTTTTTGATAGTTCTTCACCAGCTTTATTAGTCCAATAGCATTAATGGAAAGAATAAGGGCGATAGCTACATAAATGACAGTTTTTGAATCTTTTAGCACATAAATCAGAAGTACATTGCTCACAAACATTACCAAACTGCTGTAGTTGAAATATGTGCTCTTGTTATAAATCAAGTCCCAAACCATGTCTTGTGTGTTAAATGCAAAACTTTTGAACAATTGAAGAAGAATTTTTAGGACATGAAAAACGGTAACAAAAGCAAGGGTGATCAAAAAGAAGTAGAAGGTATCCTCTGTTAAATAACCAAACCACATTCTTTTAATTAAGAAAATGAACAAGGCAAGGTTGATGTATTGAAAAAACGTCATGAAAATATGAAACCAGTTTAGGAGACGTCCTTTCTTGTTGGATAATACGATGTACTTATTGTTGAAAGGTAGAATCAGAAAATTAAGGAACTTGATTTTAAATAAATACTTACCCAACGTCATAATTAGCAAACTCGAGACCAACGTCAGAGTCATCCAATCCAGGGATTCTATGGTTCTTAGGACGGGATTCATTCGTTAAATTTAAAAGGGGTTCCATTAAGTCCCGGAAGTAATCCGTTTTCAGAAATACCTATTCTAAAATACTTTGGGTCCTCGAATTTGGATTTAGGCAAGTCAAACGTAAACCCCAGCGTGTCCTTTGAAGGAATACTACGCTTATCTTTTTGCAAAGCTTCTACCTGCACGGACCGTAAATCTTTGACTTGTTTATAGGCATTTGAAAATGCTGCTGAAAATGAAAGTTTCGATAGAGGTATTTCAAAATTGTAGGGATTGTATACTTTTAAAGAATAGGTGTCGTCCAACGTTATAGAATCTACGATGCACTGTAGTTTTCGGAAAGATTCAAAGTTGTCCATGAATCTCCCATAATATATAGTTTTATTGTCGGAATGTAGGTACTCAATGTCCCCGCTTTCTGCATATTTTGTTACGTAAATGACTCTTTTACCCCGCACAACTTCTTCGGATTGATCAATAGAGTATTGACTTTTGCGATACATATGATTGTTCAATGGAAAACTAGGGTTTCCAGAATAGAACGTGTACATGGAGGGTTTGCGATATGAGTTTTCGAAAATTACAGGAACTCCTTCGGATTTTTGCTTTAACTCGTTTACCCAAGCAATATTCCCATGGGTCTCAAACCTAAGAGGCAAAAGAGGTTGATAAACCAACCAAGCCCTGGCATAAAGCATCAACACCAGGCTAACCAACCCTAGGCGAAACACCCATTTTCTGGAAGTTGCATTTTCAAGGATGTAATTAAAGGTTAGAATGACCAATGGAATTGAAATCACAACAATCCATTGGGTTTGCACCCTTCTATTGAAGCTTGAAACAAAAAAGAATAGTATGAATCCGTAGGAAAGATATTTTAAGGCTTTGATAAAAAGACTTGTGCTTTTTGTCTTTAGCAAAGCTTGATAAGCCCAGAAAAAGAGAAGTCCAAAAATGGCAATCAAATTAACGAAGTATCCCAGGGTAAACTTTGTAAATGAATACGCTTGGTTAGGGCGTTCTGAGATGTGGTATTTGATGGAAACAAAATCATACTCAAAAAGCCATATAAAATGTGGAATGTAACAAAGCAAAGCTACACCCACAGCGACCCAAGCTCTAGTGTCTTTCAAAAGCTTCAAGTTTGATAAGAGCACAAAAACAATCACCAGAACGGCATGATATTTACTATACATCAAGGCCGCCATGACCAACCCAACAGATATGGCAAGTAAGTAGGATGGTTTTTCTAAAAAAAGCTTGTACAACCAGAGAAAAAGTGCCGTAAAAAATAACAAGGGCGTATCAGGCAGAGTGAGAAACCCGTAAGCATTCAAAAGGGTGGTGGAAAACAAGAGAAGGAAAAATACTCCAATGTGCTCGTTTTTTTTGGTGTTATCAATGGTCAACCATAGGATGAGATATGTTCCAACGGATAAGATACAGCTCATAAAACGTACGCCCAGTTCACCATCAAACAAAAAACTACTTAGTTTAATAAGAAAAGCCACCATAGGTGGATGGTCAAAAAACCCCCAATCCATATTTTGGGCATAATACCAATAGTAGGCCTCATCATAAATGAGTTCCGTAAAACTGCTTTGAACAAGGTTTAACATGAAAAGTGACGCGACCAGAACAAGTAAAAGCGCGGGAAACCTTTGGGTCATCAATTATTAGTTTGATAGGGCAAAGGTACAAATATTGGCAAACTGAAACGACTTTAAAACTATCGGCCTTTTTCACAATTCAAAGTATTATTTTTGCCCTCTAACTTCTAATGAATGGCAGACGGACTCGTCATTATTCCTACTTTCAATGAAATCGAAAACATTGAGGCAATCATCAAAACGGTTTTCGATTTAAGGAAAGATTTTCACATCCTTGTAGTAGATGACAATTCCCCAGATGGAACGGCTGCCAACGTCCGAGAACTTCAAAAAGAATTTCCAGATCGCCTTTTCTTAGAGGTTCGAAAGGAAAAATCAGGATTGGGTACAGCTTACATCCATGGTTTTAAATGGGCTTTGGACAAGAAATATGACTACATCTTTGAAATGGACGCCGACTTTTCCCACCGCCCTGCCGATTTGTTACGATTGCACAGAGCATGCCTTAACGAGGCGGATGTAGCGGTTGGTTCTCGATACAAAAAAGGAGTAAATGTGGTGAATTGGCCTTTGTTCAGGATTCTACTTTCCTACGGAGCTTCGTTTTATGTGAAATTGATTACCGGAATGAAGGTACATGACCCAACGGCTGGTTTTGTGTGTTATCGAAGAAAAGTTCTGGAGGCGATTGATTTAGATAGAGTGCGTTTTATTGGATATGCATTTCAAATTGAAATGAAGTACAGAGCCTATTTAAAAGGCTTTAGAATAGAAGAAGTATCCATTATCTTCACAGATAGGATTCATGGTAAGTCCAAAATGAACTCTAAGATTGTGAAAGAAGCCATTTTTGGGGTAATAACAATGAAATTAAGAAGCACTTTTTTCAAAAAAAGTTTTTAGCAATGTCGAAGACTCTACTAAAAAATGCCAACGTGGTCAATGAGGGAGCATATGTTGAAACGGACGTTCTCTTAAATGATGATTTAATTGAAAGAATAGATAGAGATATTTCAGATTCTACCGCAACGGTAATTGATTTTAAAGGCGATTGTCTTTTTCCAGGCATCATAGATGATCAGGTACACTTTAGAGAACCAGGTCTTACCCATAAAGGAAATATTGATACGGAAAGCCGCGCTGCGTTGGCTGGAGGGATAACGACTTTTATGGAGCAACCCAACACCAATCCACAGACTACCACAATCCAAAAGTTGGAGGAAAAATTTGGAATGGCTTCAAAGACGGCTTGGGCCAATTATTCATTTTTGTTCGGAGGAACCAATGATAATTTGGAAGAATTAAAACGTTTGGATAAAAATGCCTGCTCTGGAGTGAAATTGTTTTTAGGTTCATCTACCGGAAACATGCTAGTGGATAATGAAGAGGTCCTAGAACGCATCTTTAGTAATACAGAAATGGTAATTTCTGCACATTGTGAAGATGAAGGGACCATTCGGGCCAACCTTGAGAAGTATACGAATGAATATGGTAATGACATTCCTATTCATTTACATCCTGTAATCCGAAGTGAACAAGCGTGTTATTTATCCTCATCTAAGGCAATTGCACTAGCAAAGCAAACAGGTGCTAGGTTACATGTTTTTCATTTGTCCACTGGAATTGAAACGGATTTGTTCACCAATTCCATTCCTTTGGAAGAAAAAAAGATTACGGCTGAAGTATGCATTCATCACTTATGGTTTTCTGATGAAGATTATCAGAAAAAAGGAGCCTTTATCAAATGGAATCCTGCGGTAAAAACCAAAAAAGACAGAGAACAGTTGTGGCAGGCCCTATTGGATGATAGAATAGATGTTGTGGCCACTGACCATGCACCCCACACCCTGGAAGAAAAGGACAACCCTTATACACGATGCCCGTCTGGGGGTCCATTAGTACAGCATGCGTTACTGGCCATGTTGGAGAAGGAAAGAGAAGGAATAATTAGTAAACCAAAAATTGTGGAGAAGATGTGCCACAACCCGGCCAAACTTTTCGATTTGGATAGAAGAGGTTTTATTCGTGAGGGATATTATGCTGATTTGGTTCAAATTCAAGAGGGAGTCCCCCAAAAAGTTGAAAAATCCAATGTGTTGTATAAGTGCGGGTGGTCTCCTTTTGAAGGAACTACCTTTACTTCACAAGTAGCCCGAACTTTTGTTAATGGGCATCTAGCATATGATAAGGGTGTTTTTTCGGAGCAACGAAACGCCAAAAGACTCACCTTTAATAGAAACTAATGCGAAAGGTACTTTTTCTTGTTTTTGGAATTTTGGTTTGGAGTTGTGCTGAAAAGGTCGTGGAACCTCCAGCCAATTTGATTTCAGAAGAAAAAATGGTTGATATTCTTCATGATTTGGCCCTGCTTAATGCCACTAAAACCTCGTTTGCGCATTATCTGGAGCAAAATAACGTGAAGACTATGGATTTTCTTTTTCGGAAATACGAGATTGACAGTACGCAGTTTACCCAGAGTAACAAGTACTATGCTTCCATTCCATTAAAATATCAAATGATTTATGAAAAGGTAGAAGCTAGATTGGAAGCTAGAAGAAAAACATTGGAGGACAATAACAGGAAACGGAATGATAGCACTAGAGCAGCTCAAAAGCAAAGGTCAGATTCTTTGAAAAACTTAAAAAAAGCACCTAAACCTTCATCGTAGTCTTTAATTTTTCGCAACAAAATACAATTACATCTTCAAGCGTTTCATAAGTGAAACCTGGAATTGTCTTTGACTTTGAATTATCGTAATTGTCCTGCTCATATAGGCCTTTTACCAGATTTCTAGTAATTTTTCTACGCTTTCCAAAAACAGTACTCTTTAGAAAATCAATTCGCCATAAGATTTCCAAAAGCCCTAGAGAGATTTGCTTGGAAGGGGGTTCTAAACCAAAGGCTTTAGCCATGCTACCAAAAACTTCATGATACGTTAGATTTTGGTTGACTAAGATGTAACGCTCATTTTTTATATCGGAGGCCATCAATAATACCATAGATCTTACCACATCATTTACACTAACAAAACCGGTACCACCCGGAAAGGAATAACGCCCTCCTTTGGAAGCTCGTCGAAACAAGGCACCGCTGCCAGAACGCCAAAATCCGGGGCCCAATACAATGCCCGGATTAACAATTACCACAGAAAGCCCTTCTTGGGAACCTCGCCACACCTCAAGCTCTGATTCGTATTTGGCTATACCATATACAGAAACTTGATTGTCATTCCAATCCACATTTTCATCAAATAGGGTTTGCCCTTTTTTCCCTGAACCTAGCGCCGCAATGGAACTCACATGACAAAACGTATTGACTTTGTGCTTTATGCTGAGGTTTATCATATTAGCCGTACCGGCAACATTTATGTTGAGTAAAGTAGGAAGATGTTTAGGGTCAAAAGATATCAATGCTGCGCTATGATACACCTGTTCAACGCCTTCAAATAGGGGTTCCAGAGAACCTATATCCGTAACATCTGCTTTAACCCATTCAACTTTATCAAATAACTGCTGCGCCTCAGAAGAATAGTAGCCAAAAATCTCTAGTACTTTGGACTTTTTCTGGGCACTGCGGTATATGGCCCGAACATCTTTACCATCCTGCGTAAGTTGATAAAGTAGATGTGAACCCAACAAGCCCGTTCCTCCGGTAACTAGAATCATAAGACGAAAGTAGTTCTTTGCGTCGTATTTCCGTAATGATCTAAGAACTTCATTTTATATTTGCATCGATTTAAAACATACGAATGAAGACAAATTTTGTGCAAGAGCTACAATGGCGGGGAATGATTCATGACGTAATGCCTGGAACGGAAGAGCATTTAATGGAAAAGATGCAAGCGGCTTATGTGGGGATTGACCCTACTGCAGATTCATTGCACATTGGACACTTGGTCGGGGTGATGATGTTACGTCATTTTCAATTAGCTGGGCATAAACCGTTTGCCTTGGTAGGAGGGGCAACCGGAATGATTGGCGATCCTTCGGGAAAATCTGCCGAGCGAAATCTTCTGGATGAAACCACCTTACGAAAAAATCAGGAAGCCCTAAAAGCACAGTTATCCCGTTTTTTGGATTTTGATGGCACCGAACCTAATGCTGCAGTACTGGTCAATAACTATGATTGGATGAAGGACTTTTCCTTTTTGGACTTTATCCGTGATGTGGGTAAGCACATTACCGTGAACTACATGATGGCCAAGGATTCGGTAAAAAAAAGACTCTCATCTGATGCCAAAGAAGGCATGTCGTTCACAGAGTTTACCTATCAATTGGTTCAAGGGTATGACTTTTTGTACCTGTATCAGAACCATGACTGCACCCTTCAAATGGGAGGAAGTGATCAATGGGGCAATATCACTTCAGGTACTGAACTTATACGTAGGATAGGTGGCGGTAAAGGATATGCCCTTACCTGTCCTTTAATCACCAAGGCGGATGGAACCAAGTTTGGTAAGACCGAGGGAGGGAACATTTGGTTGGACGCCCATAGAACCTCACCTTATCGTTTTTATCAATATTGGTTGAATACTTCTGATGTTGATGCAGAAAAATACATCAAGATTTTTACGTTTCTGGAAAGGGAAGCAATCGAAAAGTTGATTGAAGCGCATAGGGAAGCACCGCATATGCGATTGCTACAGAAAAAGTTGGCTTCTGAAGTCACCGCTATGGTTCATTCTCAAGCCGACTTGGACAGAGCGATACAGGCCAGTAACATTCTGTTTGGTAAATCTACCTCAGAAGACTTAAAGCAGTTGGACGAGCAAACCTTTTTAGATGTTTTTGAAGGTGTACCCCAAGCCCAATTGTCCAAAACGGAATTGGAAAATGGTTTAGATATGATAGGAGCCTTGGCCGCGAAGACAGGGTTTTTGGGCTCGAATGGAGAAGCACGTAGAGAATTGAAGCAAAATTCTATCTCTGTAAACAAGGAAAAGGTAAAAGAAGACAAGTTGATTACCTCATCTGACCTTATCAATAACAAATTTGTTTTGCTTCAGCGGGGTAAGAAGAATTACTTTGTGCTGAAATTTAGTTAAGGCAACGTTTCAATTTCTTTTGCATCTTTTTCATACAGGATTATAAAATGAAAAAAGCACTAGTTTTATTTTTATCGATTTATACCCTTGCTTGCTCCAATGATGATACTAACGAATCTGGAGACAATGCACTTAGTGGAGATTGGACGTTGACCAACGTTGTATGTTTTTGTGGTTTTCCTGATACTCCTGAATTTGAACTCACTACACTCACTTTTAATACTAATAGAAAAGAAGTTGAGGTTTTAAGCGCAGGAAGTTTTATGTATTTTAAGGATAATGGGATATATCCATATACAGAAGAAGGTAATCGCATTACACTTCAGGATGGTAGTGCATATGATTTCACCATCTCAGGAAATACCTTAACCCTGGAATTTGTGGATGAGCGCTTTATTGCAGATGATGAAATTCTGTATACGCTTACCAGAAACTAGAACAACCTTTACAAGGCCATTAAGTTACACCCCCTCACATCCGAATGGTCAAATCTTCCCAAAACCTCAAAAGAACCATCAGCATATACTTTTCCTAAATCTTGAGTGGCAATAAATGAGCAAGAATACACATTAGCCAAATCAATTATGTTGATTCCCCCTGTTTTTCCATTGGCCTGAAAAGAAAGAGGGTCTTCCGTATCACGGGTCACGACCTTCATCCAAGGAGGGCAAACAAAAGTACCATTACCCATAGAGTAGGCTTGGGATAACAGCTCCGTCATTCCATATTCCGAGTATATTTTATCCACTCCAAAAGCTTTCATTAGCTGTTGATGTAACTCTTCGCGTATAAGTTCCTTTCGTCTTCCCTTCATACCGCCAGTTTCCATAATTAGGGTATGCTCCAATGGCATAGGAAATTGCTCGGCCAAGTCCATTAGGGCAAAAGACACCCCAATTAAAAGAGTTTTGGTGCCCTTTTCTTCTAACTGTATGAGTTTTTCCTGAAGTTCCTGTAAGTTGTATAGATAAAAACCACTATCTGGATGATTGGATTGATTTACCAAATCATTTACCATATAAACCAAGGAGGACCCTTTTCTTTCCAGATAGGACGGCAATAAAGCAAGAATGCTATATTCTTCAATTGGTCCAAAAAAATGAGTAAATGCCTTGGTATAACTTTCCTCATAGATTGCCAAACTTGGAATGTAGTGCCTGCTGGTTGTGCTTCCGGTTGTACCGCTGCTTTCAAAAATAGCTTCAATCTCTTTGGTAGTAGAAACCAATTTTTTTGATTTGAAGAATTCAATAGGAAGAAAGGGAATCTCAGAACTGTGGGCTATGGCTTCTGGAGTTTTATGAAGTAACTCACAATAGGACCTGTAGACAGGGTTGTGAGCAAATTGATACTTAAAAATTGTCAGGCACAAAGCCTCAAACTCATCCGAATTTGAAATAGAGAAAATAGATTGGATGTTGCTGACCTCCATGGCCCACAAAAATAGACCAAAAAAGAAAAAAGCCCTTAAAAGGGCTTAAGATATGGGGGTTATTTGATGACCAGTTTTCGGGTCATTGTTTTTTCCTGTATGGTTACTTGAAGCACATACACTCCAGGCAACAAACGTGATATGTTTAAGGTATTGGTAGATATCCTGTCGGTGAGGACAACATCACCAAACACATCAAAGATTTTTACATTTTTTGTTCCATTGGATGAAGTCGTGATATAGATTTCATCTCCGTATGCAGGGTTCGGATACATTTTGAACCCTTGTAGTTCGCTCACCTGTTGCGTATTCACAGTGACCAATTCTTGACCGAAGGTAAATAGTGGAAATGCCATAAGAATAACTAAGTAGAGGTTCTTCATATATGCTGATTTGGGGTATAAGCATGATAAAAGTAGCTAAAGCGTACAGGTATACCTATAAAATGTTGTGAAACAGGCAATTCTGTAGGTTAAGCTGAAAAACGCTGAAGTTTTGAGGTAAAGAAAGCCGATTCTATCGACGAACTACTTGATTATCAGTTTTCTGGTAGCAACTTTGTTGTTCTCAAGAATACGAATAATGTACATGCCTTTGTCCAATCGTGATAAATTCAATTCTCGACCTACCATTATAGTTTGAAGCACTTGAGTGCCCAAAACATCAAAAATGGCTACTTGTTTTGGTTTATTGGACTGGGTTTCTATAAAAACCTTATTTTGGGTACAAGGGTTGGGATACAATTTTAAGCCATCAATATCTCCATTGGACTGCACATTCTCTTGAGAGAATCCAATGGCGCACATAAAAAAGAAAAGTACCACGTAGAGGTGCTTCATATAAAGTAGGTTACAAAGGCTATGCCACAAATATATATAATTACATCGCTGAAATTGAGCGTTTTGTCGAAAAAGGGTAAGGTTTTTCGATGAAATGCAAAGAAAAGCCCTCTACGTAACGTAAAGGGCTTTTGTTGTTCTCTTAAGTTTTGAGTGGTAGGAATCAATTGTTGGCATTGCCACTAAAGGCTGGATTCCCTGCATCCACAGCAATGTTTTCAAAGGTAGTATCGCCATCTAGGATCAATTGACCGGTAACCACGTCGTCAACTTCAAAGTGTACTCGGCTGTTACCACTAATATCAAAGAAGATATTGTCCATTTGTACAGAAGTTCCCCTTCTAAGTCTTATGGCATCATCATCACCCGAACAATTAAAGGTAGCATTGGTTACATTAGGATTGGATCTAGGTGATGCATTATTGTCAGCACTTAAGTTATCTGCTTCTATACAGTGATCTGCGCCAGAAGGCTGGTCGGCAATAATGTTGTCCAAGGTACCTACAAAACCTTCAGCCCAGTCGAAAGAATCATCAAAAGCTTCGGAGAAAAGGTTACTTGCGTTAACGGTACCACCAAACCATTCAAAACCGTCATCTTGTCCTTGAAACACTTGTAAGAAGTTCAAAGTTGTTCCAGAACCGACTCCATAGAAGGAAAATCCGTTAAATTCTGATTCTGTGTTAATTTGAGTTCCTGGATATGCCAATATTACATAGGATAGATTTCCTGAATTGTCAGCAGCCTCAGTACCTCCATATGGTAGGTCTTCACCTACATTATCCGCTATTTCAGCATTACCCGCTCCGCCTGTTAAGTTGATTGGAGCATTTCCTAACAGTACAATTCCTCCCCAAGAACCTGAAACTTGGGTAGAAGAACTAAAAATAACCGGGTTGTCCGCGGTACCTGTTGCATTTAGAGTTCCGCCCTGGTTTACAACAATTACATCTGCAGCTGTAATATCTCCACTTACAGCAGCGTTATTTTCCGAATTAGCAAATAAGAAAGTACCTGCAGGAATATTTAAGGTAGCACCGTCTCTTACAAAAACTGCACCTACAATTTCGTAAATCTCATTGGCGTCCAAAGTAACCTCAGTAGTAATTTCACCCGTAAGTGTTTGTGTCGCTGTAAAGTTTGTTGGGAGTACAGTATTACCTATTGTAGTAGATACTGTGGTAAAGGCAAAAGCGGATTCATCGGCCCCAGTTGCATCGGCATTTACGCCCAATTGTCCTGCAAAAGCGTCCAACGTTTCTTGAGTCCAATTCCCATCGCCATCAAATGCTACTTCAGTAAGGGGGTCACCACCGCCTGATCCTGGGTCGTCATCGTCAGTACCTGTCGTAGGAGGAGTTGAAATTGGATCTTCGTCATCACTACAGCTAACTAACACCGTGCTTATGGTTGCTAAAAATAATGCGCTAAGCAGAATACTTTTTTTCATTTTTAAGTTATTTAATTTTAAAGCAAAAGTATTTCCGTGAGATTTGATTTTTTTTACTGAATCATTACTAAATCAGTAGCTTACTTTAAGATTGTGTTAGCTATGTTTCCTTAATGTTTAGAATTTATAGCTGCAGGAAAGCGATAGGGATGTACCCACCTGATAGGATACGCGACTCACGTTTCCAGTTTGATCAGGATTGGAATTAACAATGGTTCTTTCATAGGTGTCATCCAAAATATTGTTCACCTTAAAAGAGGCTTCCAAACCTTTACCAATCTTATTCGCCCATATGAAGCTGAGGTTGTTAAAGGGCTGTTCAAATTCATCTTCATATCGAACTGAACCGGTTCCCGAACCTACGCTTGAAATCCTTTCACTGAACGTATTGAATAGAAAAGTAAACTTACTTTTAAGTTTAGGAGAAAAAGTAACGTCGTAATTGATATCCGCATTTAGTAAAAAGTCAGAGGCTCCCTGTAGTCTTCTGCTCGTGTTTGTGAGATTCAATTCTTGTTGTAGTTCATCAGAGATGGATACATTGGAATCCATTAAAGTAACATTGGCACCAAAAGAGATATTGTTTAAAGATTCATTTTGCAACAAAAAACCTAGAGTACTCTGCAATTCAAATTCTGCCCCAAAAAGTGTGGCACTGTCCGTATTGTCAAAAACGGTTCTTATAAAAGAGCCACTATCTGCAATAAGACGTTCTATTGGATTGTCAATAATTTTTGTGAACAGGTTTACACTGAACAAGCTATTGTTATCGGGGAAAATCTCGTATTTCAAGTCAAGGTTAAGATTGTCCGAATTTTCCAAATCGGTATTACCAAGAATTAAATCACCTACAGAATTTTGCCGTGTAATCGGTACGATTTCCAAGTTTTTGGGTCTAGTGTAGGTTCTACTTCCCGCTAATCTTATGTTGGAGGTATTACCAACGGCATATTTTAAGTTGAACGAAGGAAGGATAAAAAACTCATCGAAAGAAAAAGAGTTTTCCAAAGCATCTTCACCAACATTCCTAGTGAAACTCTCTAAACGTACACCGGCCAACAAACTTAGCTTATCAGAAAAATTGAAATTGTAGGATGTGTTACCAGCGATTATGTTAGTGCTTATATCCAAGAATGGTGTATCTGGTAATTCAACATAGGAGGTGTTGTCATCTGCCAAGAAGGCCGTTGTTAAGGATGCATCAATTGCGTTGGGGTCTATGTTTATCGCGCCAATTCCTGTAAGATTGACGAGTACAAAACGGTTAAATACGTCCAAGGTTTCGTTGTTGAAATCAAAACCTATGTTGAATTGATCCTTATTTTCGCTTCTCCCTGAAGATACATCGACTTGGTAGCCAAGAGTAGCGGCAAAGTTGTTGTTATCGGTATTCAGAAAGTAACGAAACAATCTACCCGAGTTTGTTGAGAACAAAAAACTGCCATCTTCTTGGTCTTCCAGGGTGATGATGGTGTTGTCTGGCTGTTCATAGTCTGAAGTTCCATACGTAGCACCATAACGCAACCTACTATTTTCGTTAAAACGATATGCGCCCAAAAC
Source organism: Bacteroidota bacterium (assembly GCA_039191905.1). GTDB lineage: Bacteria > Bacteroidota > Bacteroidia > Flavobacteriales > Flavobacteriaceae > Flagellimonas. Next base: position 68,911 of record JBCCXJ010000003.1, read on the forward strand.
TTGAAATTGATGCAACGTAGATTGAACAAACTTAGATTCTATACCTTGAAGATTTGCAGATACTTCCGCAAAACGACCAAAATTATCATTAGCCTGGGTATCGGTACTTTTTACAAATATGTAGTTGAAGTCAATACTGTTTTTATCAGTTCTATTAAAAATGGAGAACAATAAATTGGATTGTGTTGAAAACGAAAAGCTGTTGTTTCGATTAATGGTTCTTAACAACTGTCCTTGTGGATTCCGTAAAAAACTGTCTCCCAAGTTTGAATTAAAGGAATTACCATAATTCACACCAAAATAATAAGCTGTCCTACTTGATTTTTCTAAATTTTTGGAGAGTATACCTGCATTGGCAATGCTAAATCCTGTTGAGATAGGGGCAGAAATAACGTCTACATCAAAATCCGATTCAAAAGCATTTACTGCATCCTGACCCTGTGCCCGGAATATTTCACCTGACCCTGAATTTTCATTACTTAAAGCATCAGGAATACGTCTTGCGTCCGCGCCTCCAAATCCAAAGAAATTGATGGACCCATCTTCTTCATCGGTAATGAACGTGTTCTCAAGGGATTGAAGGTTGGCCCCCACACTGAAACCTATCTTTGTAAATCCTTCATTTGGTATTTGTTTAGTATCAACATTAAAAGTGGCACCTGCAAAATCTCCGTAAAGACCTGTGTAGAAGATTTTATTTACGTCTATTTTGGAAATCAAAGAAGAGGTAAATAGGCCCAAATCCGGAATTTTGGTTTCCCAGTTTGTAGGGGAAAGCGGAAGGTTGTTTATGGTCAAGAAGTTATATCTTTCATCAAGTCCACGGACGACCACCCCACGAGAGGCTACTTTGGTTATACCAGCGGCTTTTACTACCGCATCTTCTACATTTCCTATTCCCTTTCTTGCTAATTCTTGAGCACCTATGGAGGTTTTTATCTCAATGGCTTTCTTTTGTTCCAAAAGAAGAGCTATTTCAGATTCTTTACTCGTTGAAACAGCAATAACCACTTCGTCTAGAGCTAACCCTTCCGATGCACTCATAGGAACATTTATCGTAGTCACCTTATTAGCCTCTACTGTAGCATTGATTTCTCGGGTTTGGTAACCTAAATAGCTATACACTATTGTATAGCTCCCTGGAGCTAATCCAGTAATTTCATACAATCCATCAAAATCAGATGTAGTACCTGTTGTAGTGCCTTTAATCAAAACGTTGGCAAATGGAAGAGGTTCTTCTCCAAATTCTTTATCTGTAAGTTTACCAACGATACTTCCCGTACCCTGCGCTCTTACTATTGTGGTTGATAATATGATTATCGCCAAAAGAAAATGAATTTTTCTCATTTTTAAATTTTGCCGCAAATAACGTTTGATGCTGTAAAAGTGATGTTACGTGTATGTTAAAGCTTTGTTTCAACAACATTACCATAAGGTTATCGGATTAAATGAATGTTAAGCATTTATCGAGTAATCGTATTATATTTACATTTGGGTGTTTAACACTAATTTCACCATCCCATGAAAACAAAAGATATCAAGATTTTATTGGTCGACGATGAGCCGGATATCTTAGAAATTGTGAGTTACAATCTATCTGCTGAGGGGTATGAGGTTTTTACAGCCAAGAATGGTGTTGAGGGAGTGGCCAAGGCTAAAAAGAAAAATCCACACCTTATTATTTTAGATGTTATGATGCCGGAGATGGATGGAATCGAAGCTTGCGAGGTACTTCGAAATACTCCAGGCTTGGAAAACACGATTATTACATTTTTGACCGCCAGAGGAGAAGATTATTCCCAAGTTGCCGGTTTTGATGCAGGGGCCGATGACTACATTACGAAACCAATTAAACCCAAAGTATTGGTGAGTAAGGTGAAAGCCCTTTTACGAAGATTGAAAGATGAAAAGCAAGAGGTTGAAGATATCGTCAAAGTAGGCAACATTGTCATTAATAGAGAAGAGTACAAAATTGTAAACGACGGTAAGGAAATAGTTTTACCTAGAAAAGAGTTTGAACTCCTTTCCTTACTGACATCAAAACCCAATAAGGTTTTTAAACGAGAGGTTATCTTAGATAAAGTATGGGGTAACGAAGTGGTTGTAGGAGGAAGAACCATAGACGTACACATCAGAAAACTACGTGAGAAGATTGGCGATCATCACTTTAAAACGGTTAAGGGCGTGGGGTATAAGTTTGTCTTGTAATGGCCATACAAACTAGGAAATCCTATAAGTTTGCCTTACGTTCCTCCTTTTTTATTACTCTAATTACTACTCTTTTTTTTGCGGCCTATATGGCTGTTACGAAAGAATGGAATTTAATTCTTTTAGGATTACTTTTTTTTAGCTGCTTCATCATTTCCTTTGTTGTACTGCAAGTTCGGGTAGAGCGTTTCATCTACCGAAGGATTAAGAAAATTTATGATGATGTTACGCTTTTGGAATCCTCTACATTCTCTTCCAAGCCTGTGACCACGGATATGAAAACGCTTACTGAGGAGATTGAAAAATTTGCCGAAGACAAGAAAATAGAAATAGACACGCTTAAAATCCGTGAAGAATACCGAAAGGATTTTTTGGGTAATGTTTCGCATGAACTAAAAACACCCCTCTTTACAGTTCAGGGTTATATTTTGACCTTGCTCGATGGTGCCATTAATGACAAAAAAGTACGTCAAAAGTATTTGGCAAGAGCCAATAAAGGGGTAGAACGACTTATTTATATTGTTCGTGATCTCGACTTGATTACCAAGCTTGAGGTGGGAGGACTAAAGCTGGAAAAAGAAGATTTTGACATCATCGAGTTGATTCAGAATGTGTTCGATTTATTGGAGATGAAAGCTGCCGATAAGGAAATTACCTTAACCTTCGATATGGAATATCCCGAGCCCATTTTTGTAAAAGCGGACCGTGAGAAGATCCAGCAGGTGATTAGCAACCTGTTGGTCAATTCCATTAAATATGGGCATCCCAAAGGTACTACCGAACTTAGCGTCGAAAATCTCATTAAAAACAAAGTCATCATTCGAGTTACGGATAACGGGGAAGGAATTCCTAAAAAACATATTCCTCGTTTGTTTGAACGTTTTTATCGTGTAGACCAAAGCGGAAGTCGTAAAGAAGGTGGTTCTGGTTTGGGTCTATCCATCGTAAAGCATATTATTGAAGCCCACGATGAAAAAATCTATGTAGAAAGTGAAGAAGAAGTAGGTTCTGAGTTCTCTTTTACTTTAGAGAAAACTTTAAACAATTCGGAAAAATCCAAGGTAGATTCAAACTGATTTAACCCTTCAAAAGATTCTACTCTATCCAATTGTTCAATGGTGAAGTTATCCTGTTCACAGTAGGGAACTAGCCCTTGTTTTTGCATGCGTTTTGCCAAATATTCTTGCTCGTATTGTCCAGGGGTTGGAATGAAGAAGGCTTTTTTCTCCAGTTTAGCCAAATCCATCACAGTGGTATATCCAGACCGGCAAAGAATCAGTTTGGTTTGGTTTATGGCCTTTTCCAAATCTTCAGATTGCATAAAGTTGTAAAGTTCCCAGGTGTAAGCTCCATTTTTCAAAACATCATGTGTTTGTTCTGCTTCAATTTTGCCTTTGATGAACAAAATGTTCCCCTCATACTTTTTTAACTCCTTCAAGAGCTTTTCCTCAAGCAAAGTTCGCTGAGGTTCTGGACCTGACAAAAGCACCATTAGGTTATACGAAAAATCCTGCTGGACTCTTGAAAATCGACTCAAAGGGCCTAAATACTTTATATTTTTTTTCTTCTTTTTCAGGTGCCCCAGTTTTCCCGTTAAATTTGGTTTTCCCTCAACATCTGGCACCCAACACGCATCAAATTTTTTTATAATATTTTGATGGGCCTTTGAACTCATCCAAGTTGTATTTCCGGACAACACATTTAGCTGGTGGGTAACAAAAACGCAGGGCACTTTTTTATAAAACACCCCTAAACGATTGTCTGAAATAACCCCATCAAGTTCATACTGTTTTACCAATTTCTTCACAGCTTTTTTTTCTTTGGCCATGGCTTTGAGGACTTTGGGGGAATCCCAAATCATCTTTATTTTGAAGTTCTTTGCCTTTTCTGCATAGGTGATTTTATAGGAAGGTAACTCAAACGAAGGGAGGTTGGGAAACTCCTTTTGTAACAAAGACAAGGCTACTCCGTCTGAAGCAATATACGGCTGATGCCCGTGTGCCAGAAGTGCATTAATAATAGGGATGCAACGGGTGGAATGTCCAAGTCCCCAGTTGAGGGGAGCTACCAGAATCCGTTTGGATTTTTGCATGGAACAAAGAAACAAAAACGGCAAATGAATCTTGAATTCCTTAGTTTTACAAATTGTTAAATAATTACCTTGGGAAGTAAGAATAAATTGAAGCGCTTTAAGGAAAATGAATCCTTTCCTAACGTGGTTCAACCCACTCGAGATGTGGTATTGAACAATTTTGAATGGAAGGGAAAATGGAGAGATTTCTTTAAAAACGCAAATCCGCTCGTTTTGGAATTGGGTTGTGGAAAGGGTGAATATTCGGTAGGTTTAGCCCAAAGAAATCCAGCTAAAAACTACATTGGAATTGACATTAAGGGGGCCCGATTTTGGCGAGGTGCCAAATCTGCACTTGAAATTAATTTACCAAATGTTGCGTTTTTAAGAACCCAAATTGAGTTGATTGACTACTTGTTTGCAGAAGATGAGGTGGATGAAATCTGGATTACATTTCCAGACCCTCAAATCAAATACAAGCGAACCAAACACCGAATGACCAATCCAGTTTTTTTGAACAAATACCAGCAAATTCTTAAACCTAACGGATGTATTCATCTAAAAACGGACAGTGAGTTTTTACACGGATATACTTTAGGAATACTTCAAGGTTTAGGGCATGAGATTCTCTATTCGAATCACGATGTGTATAAAAACGAGGGTTGTCCAGAAGAAGTTTTGGACATACAGACATTTTATGAAAATCAATATCTTGAAAAAGGAAAACCCATAACCTATCTTCAATTTAGGTTCGCTGACCAATGACACACTTACTTATTCTCTTTTTTGCCACATTTTCCGCTGCGTTCATGGCTACGGTTCCTCCAGGTCTCTTAAATATGAATGCTGCGAAAACCAGCGTGGAAAAGGGAAAATTAAACGGGGTGATTTTCAGCTTGGGCGTATCATCTATGATTATGGTGCAATCCTATATTGCTGTCTTGATTTCCAAATTTCTATACAACAATCCGGAGGTTATCGATATACTTTTGAAGATAGCCCTTATTGTCTTTGCTTTTTTCGCTGTTTATTTTTTTATCACTGCGAAGAAAAAAACAAAAGGTGGGTTGAATCCTGTAAAAGTGAGTAAGAAAAATAGCTTTTTCAAGGGAATGCTGCTCGCTGCTCTCAATCTTTTGACCATTCCTTATTATAGCGGCCTTAATGCCATGTGGAATAAAGCCGGGTGGATTAAGTTTGAGATTACGGACATTCTTATTTTTGTTCTAGCTGCTGGAATGGGTACGTTCTCTGTATTGTATTTGTATACGTTCTATTTCAATAAATTGGAGACAAAGACGAATCGGTTTTCAAAAAACTCAAATTATATTTTGAGTGCATTAATGTTGATTCTTTTGATGATTACCTTAATTCGGATATTCTACAGATAAATGGAAGAAAACAACTTTTTTGATAAAGTCTATGAAGTAGCCAAGCTTATCCCCTATGGCAGGGTAACCTCATACGGGGCCATTGCGAAATATTTGGGTGCGGCACGCAGCGCTCGAATGGTAGGTTGGGCCATGAACAATTCTTTGGCAAAAGATGTTCCGGCACATAGGGTTGTCAACCGAGTGGGTGTATTAACTGGAAAACACCATTTTGATGGCACCAATTTGATGCAACAGCTGTTGGAAAATGAAGGGATTGAGGTGGTGGACAATCAAATCGTCGATTTTAAGAAGCATTTTTGGGACCCAGGTAAGGAACTCCAATAATCCCGCCCTATCCCACCATCTTCATTTTCAATACACAGGCTTCTCCGAATGAAGCCATTGCCGTATCTTTGTAACTTCAAATCAGTATAAACGACTGTAAAGAAAAAAAGTTCATGAAGCTGAGCAAAAGTGAAGTACTTAAGGCCCTAGAAAAAATATCTGCTCCAGGCGAAGGTGAAAATTTGGTGGAGAGTGGTGCGGTAACCAATGTTCAAGTTTTCGGGGATGAAGTTGAAGTAGATGTAACCATCAAGAATCCAAGTCTTCAAGCGAAAAAAAAGACGGAAGTCGAGATTTTAAAAATCATTCATCAGGAAGTATATCAAAAAGCCAAAATAAAGGTCAATCTAACGGTAGAAGCGCCGGCAAAACCACAGGTGAATCAAATTAAAGGAAATCCTATTCCCGGAATTCAGAATATCATTGCGGTGGCTTCAGGAAAAGGTGGTGTGGGTAAATCCACAGTAACCGCCAATCTTGCGGTTACCTTGGCCAAAATGGGATTTAAAGTTGGCTTGTTGGATACCGATATCTATGGCCCGTCCATGCCTATAATGTTTGATGTTGCCTTAGAAAAACCTCTTTCCATTAATGTGGATGGGAAGGCAAAGATGAAACCGGTCGAAAACTACGGCGTCAAGTTACTTTCTATCGGGTTCTTTACCCAACCCAACCAAGCTGTGATTTGGAGGGGTCCAATGGCATCCAAAGCATTGAATCAAATGATTTTTGATGCACATTGGGACGAGTTGGACTTTCTTCTGTTGGATTTACCTCCAGGTACGGGGGATATTCATTTGAGTATTATGCAATCTTTACCGGTTACAGGAGCTGTAGTAGTAAGTACTCCACAAGAAATTGCCCTTGCGGATGCACGCAAAGGGGTCGCTATGTTCCAACAAGAGGCCATTAATGTTCCAGTGTTGGGAATCGTTGAGAACATGGCGTATTTTACGCCGGCCGAACTTCCTGATAACAAATATCATATCTTTGGAAAAGATGGAGCAAAGAACCTAGCCGAAGACCTTGGAGTTCCATTTTTGGGAGAGATACCTTTAGTTCAGAGTATTCGAGAAGCTGGCGATGTGGGAAGACCTGCGGCGCTTCAAACGGCTACGCCAATTGAAGAAGCTTTTGAAGATTTGACAAAGAATGCGGTAAGTGAGTTAGTAAAACGGAATACCGACCTGCCTCCTACCGAAGCAATAAAAATTACAACCATGGCGGGCTGTGCTGCGGTTAAAAAGAAATAAATATGACATCAGAAGAAATACGAAGCAATGTAGAGAAAGCTTTGGAAGAAATTAGACCTTTTCTTCAAAGCGACGGCGGAGACATATCGTTGATTTCTATTGATAACGATAGTTCCGTAAAAGTAAAGTTGGAAGGCAACTGTATCGGTTGCAGTGTCAATCAAATGACGCTCAAAAGTGGGGTTGAAATGACCATAAAAAAGTATGCTCCGCAAATTGAGGAAGTAGTCAACATTAGCAGTTAGTATGACCAATGTCATAAATACTTCATCTTGCAAAATGTAAGTTGCACGCTTCTAAACCTTTATTAATGATTTCAACCGATATTTTGATTATTGGCGCGGGACCTACGGGTCTTTTTACTGTTTTTGAGGCAGGCTTATTACAACTAAAATGTCATATTATCGATGCTCTTCCGCAACCCGGCGGGCAGTGTGCAGAGATTTATCCTAAAAAACCGATTTATGATATTCCCGGTTTTCCTGAGGTTTTGGCAGGAGACCTTGTGGACAATCTAATGGAACAAATCAAACCGTTTCAGCCGGGCTTTACCTTAGGGGAAAGAGCTGAGACCATAGAAAAATTGGAGAACGGTTCATTCGTGGTTACTACGAATAAGGGTACCGAACATAAAGCACCTATCATTGCTATAGCAGGAGGTTTGGGAAGTTTCGAGCCAAGAAAACCTCAATTGCCCAATCTATCCGATTTTGAGGATAAAGGAATTGTCTACATGATCAAAGAACCTGAAGTTTTTCGAAACAGAAAAGTATTGATTGCGGGTGGTGGGGATTCAGCCTTGGATTGGTCCATATTTTTGACCGATATCGCTTCTGAGGTGACCCTAGTTCATAGACGAAACGAATTTAGAGGTGCCTTGGACTCTGTGGAGAAAGTACAACACTTAAAAAATCAAGGTAAAATCAATCTGATTACACCTGCCGAAGTTAAAGCTTTGGAAGGTTCTGGCAAATTGGAAAAAGTTGTTATTGAAAAAACTGATTCTGGAGAAAAGATTGGCTTGGAGGTGGACGATTTTATTCCATTATTTGGGCTTTCACCAAAACTAGGACCTATCGCAGATTGGGGATTGGAAATTGAAAAAAATGCAATAAAAGTCGATAACACCTTAGATTATCAAACCAATATTCCTGGCATTTATGCCATTGGAGATGTAAATACGTATCCTGGAAAACTAAAGTTGATTTTATGTGGATTTCATGAAGCCACTTTAATGTGTCAAAGTGCATATCAGCGTATTTATCCTGATAAGAAATATGTAATGAAATATACTACGGTGGGAGGCGTTACTGGATTTGATGGAAGTAAAAAAGAGGCCCCCAAACCAGTAGTCAAAGCAATTGAATAGTAAGGATTTTTATTTCTTGATGACTTTAAACGGGCCATAGCAAGAAGATGAGTGACGTTAAACTTAAAATTACGGATAGAGACGGAGTGCTTCATGAAGTTGATGCACCTACCGATATGAATATGAACCTAATGGAAATAGTTCGCTCCTATGAGCTTGCTCCTGAAGGTACCATAGGTATTTGTGGTGGGATGGCCATGTGTGCTTCTTGTCAATGTTATGTGAATTCCAATCATGAGTTGCCCGAAATGTCTGATGATGAGGAGGCCATGTTATCTGAAGCTTTCAATGTGGAAGATAACTCACGTTTGGGTTGTCAAATCCATATTACTCCAGAGCTAGAAGGACTGGAAGTTGAGCTGGCTCCGGAGGAATTTTAGATTAGTTTTTGTTATTCTTGCGAAAGCAGGAATCTAGTGAGAACATTTTTACGGATTCCCATTTACAATAGAATTATAAAGTCGGTTATATTCTCGTTTGATAGGTAAACAGGTTATAGTATCTTCCTTCGGAAGCAATTAGTTCTTCATGGGTTCCCTGTTCTGCAATGCTTCCATTCTCGATTACCAAAATTTGGTCAGCTTTTCGAATAGTGCTCAAACGGTGGGCAATAACAAATGTGGTTCGCCCTTTGGTCAACTCGGCCAAGCTTTTTTGAATTAACGCTTCAGATTCTGTATCCAAACTAGAGGTGGCTTCATCCAAGATTAAGATTTTTGGGTCGGCCAGAACAGCTCTTGCGATTGCGATGCGTTGCCTTTGCCCACCAGACAGTTTTACACCGCGTTCACCGATTAACGTATCAAGGCCTTCATCAAAACGGTCAGTGAATTCATCCACATAGGCTGCTTTTACAGCCTGTTGTAATTGTGTTTCAGATGCATTAGGTCTTGGAAAAAGGATGTTTTCACGAATCGTTCCTTCAAACAAAAAGTCATCTTGCAGTACCACGCCCAAGTGTTGGCGAAAACTGTTAAGGTCAACTTTGGATAAATCCTGCCCATCAATAGTGATAGTTCCGGAATTGGGTTTTAAAAAACTTGCTGCCAAACCGGCAATTGTTGATTTTCCTGAACCTGAACTGCCTACAAGCGCAATTACTTGACCTGATTTTACTCGAAAACTAATACTATGTAGTACCTCTTTTTCTTCCTCATAGGAGAAGGAAACATTAGTGAAATCCATATGCCCCAAAATAGTGTCCAATTCAAGGGTACGTTCACCTTCCTCCGCTTCTTCCGAGGTATTCATTAATTCTTCAGTCCGATCTAATCCCGCCAATGCTTCAGTTAACTGGCTACCAATGTTGCTCATTTGAACAATTGGGGCAATCATGAGCCCCAATAAGATTGTAAACTGTACAAATTCCCCTACGGTCAAATTCCCTTCAATAATCTGATAACCACCAAAACCCATAACACTGGTGGTGGCTACACCCAATAAAAACGTAGCGGAGCTTGACATAATTGCTGTTGTGGTCAAACTTTTCTTTACATTTTGGTATAAACGGTCTACGCCTACCTCAAAAACTGCTTCTTCTTGTTTTTCGGCGTTAAAACCTTTAATTACACGTATCCCACCTAGGGTTTCCGTAAGCCTTCCTTTTACTTCCGCATTTATTTTTCCTCTATCTCTGAAAATTGGACGAATAATTTTAAAGGCTTTTAAAGCGATTACTGAAAATACAATCAGCGGGATAAAAGTAATCAACGTCATGGGCACACTGATATCCAAAAGCAAAACCAGGGAGACTATGGCAGTAATGGTTCCGCCAACCAATTGAACCAGTCCTGTTCCAATCAAATTTCGTACACCTTCCACGTCCGACATTATTCGGGATACAAGGGCTCCAGACTTTGTATTATCAAAAAAACTAGTGGGTAGCGCCAATACTTTTTTTTGGACCTGAGCACGTAATTCTGAAATTAAAAACTGCGCCTGTACGCTTACTATTCGGGTAAGCAGAAATGAAGTTATGGCTTGAACCAAAATACCCAACATTACGCCTGCTACTAAATATTTGAGCATGGTAAAGTCTTTTTTGACAATTACATCATCAATAAGATATTTGGAAGCAATAGGAGCCACAAAACTGGCTGCTTTGCTGATTGCAATTAGAAACAAGCCAATAAAAACCAATCTTCTTCTTGGCCAAATAATTGTTTTAAATGCTTTGAGAATACTTACTTTTTTTTCTGACATAGCTCATGGAAAAGAATGTGCAAGTTAGCTCAAATTTTAGGTCGACAAAATGGAAAGAAAGACTGATCAATTCAAATACATGAACTATGCTGGCTTATGTTATCTTTGGATAAGTACCGTGCGATTATGGTGAAAAAAGGAATTCTGTTTTTCCAATTATTTTTTTTGATTTTGGGATGGTCAAAAGCGCAGTATCCTCAGTTGGATGAAATTGTTACGGACTCTGCCCAAATCTTGACCGAAGACCAATTGTTGGACATGAGAGCAAAACTTACCCAATTTGAGTCGGAAACCACAAATCAGGTGGTTGTGCTCACTATCCAAAATTTGGGGAATGAAACTATTGAACAGTACGCGAACGGTACGTTTAATCAGAATAAGTTGGGACAAGCTGGAAAAGACAATGGAATTCTTATTCTGTTCGCCAAGGAAAACCGGGAAGTTCGAATCGAAGTAGGTTACGGCCTTGAACCCTATATTACGGATGCCGTAGCCTCAAGAATCATTCGGGATGCTATGATTCCCGAATTCAAAGAAGAACATTACTTTGATGGATTGGATAGCGCCACAGACCAGATTATTCATTTTCTAAGCAATCCAGAAGCTCTTGAAGAGTTTAAAAGAGAAATAGAGGAAGAATCAGAAATGGGATTGGGCTTCAAGATTTTTATACTCTGTTTCTTATCCATTTTTGTGGTTGCGGGGGGTTTTATTAGCTACAAATCCTATGGAAATATGATTGAGGTTTTCCGAGGTATGTTTATTGGGAAATTGGGTGTTCTTCCAGGAGTTCTCATGGCTCTTTTCAGTTTTGTGCCACTACTTTTTTCTTTGGCTTTTGTTATCATGCCCTTAGTCTTTGCAGTATTGATTTGGGAGGTTGATATCGCTACATATGAATATCTCCTAGAAGATTTTAATTGGATTTTCTTTGTACTTGGTGGTACTTTGGGATTGGCCATGCTTCTGGCGGCTATCAAAATTCGAATAAAAGGAGAAGAGGATTTTAAGCTTTCATTTTTAAAGAGCGATAGTACCTATATGTCCAAAACATTCTCCTCAGGGGGAACCCATTCCTTTGGTTCAGGTTCCAGCGGTGGGAGCTCCAGTAGTTTTTCAGGAGGCGGAGGAAGTTCAGGTGGCGGAGGTGCCAGTGGAAGTTGGTAGTATTCCCATATTTAATTCAAGAATACCATGGGTTTTCTTTTTATCTTCACTCGGCAATCCTAAAAATTATCCAAATGCGAGTTGTTTTTCTAATAGTAGTATTGTTTTTGTCTTCGTGTGCAGAAAAAGAACATTCTGAGGTTGAAAAATGGAAAGCGCAAGCTGAAAACATTACTATAATTCGAGATGATTTTGGTGTGCCGCATATTTATGGGAAAACAGATGCCGATGCTGTTTTTGGATTGTTGTATGCCCAATGTGAGGATGATTTTAACCGCGTGGAACAAAATTACATTTGGGCTACCGGTCGTTTGGCTGAGGTGGAAGGGGAAGAAGCCCTATATAGCGATTTACGGGCCAGGCTTTTTATGACCAAGGAGAAAGCTATTACCAATTATGAGAAAAGTCCAGATTGGCTGAAAAAATTATGTGATGCTTTCGCAGACGGTATTAACTACTATTTACACACCCACCCTGAAGTACAACCCAAACTGTTGTCAAGATTTGAACCATGGATGCCTTTTTATTTTAGTGAAGGAAGTATTGGTGGGGATATAGAACGTATTTCAACAAAAAAGATACAGGCATTTTATGAGGGTAACATGGAGATTCCCGAAATGGAAAATTTGCAGTTAAAGAAAAAGGAAGAAATGGCTGAGCCTCAGGGGTCTAATGGAATAGCTATTTCCGGAGAATTGACACAGTCTGGAAATGCGATGCTTTTGATTAACCCACACACTTCATTTTATTTTAGAGGTGAGGTACATGTGGTGAGCGAAGAAGGACTGAATGCTTATGGAGCGGTTACTTGGGGACAATTTTTTGTGTATCAAGGGTTTAATGAAAAGATGGGTTGGATGCATACCTCCACTTATACCGATGTGATGGACGAGTTTAAAGAGAATGTCGTTAAGCAAGATGGAAATCTTTTATACCAATATGGCGAAGAGTTGCGACAAGTTGAATCCAGCGAGGTTACCTTAAAGTATAAAGATGGAGAGGAACTTAAAGAAAAGACCTTCCCCATGTATCACACACATCATGGACCTATAACACATAGGGTAGATGGCCAGTGGACAGCTTCCGCCATGATGTGGGAGCCTGTTAAGGCATTAGAACAGTCCTATATCCGAACCAAACAAGATGGTTACGAAGGTTTTCGGAAAATGATGGATATCCGGACCAATTCTTCAAACAATACAGTGTATGCGGATGCTGGAGGTAATATTGCTTATTTTCACGGAAACTTTGTTCCTAAAAGGGATACCATTTTTGACTTTACACAACCCGTGGATGGAAGTAATCCTGCCACAGACTGGAAAGGTTTGCACACAGTGGATGAAAATATATTGGTACTAAATCCAGACAATGGATGGATTCAGAATTGCAATTCCACTCCTTATACTTCGGCTTTGGAAAATAGCCCTAAACGAGAAGATTACCCAAAATACATGTCTCGCGACCAAGAGAATTATAGAGGAATACATGCTATTGAATTACTAACGGATAGAAACGGGTATACCTTGGACAGTTTAATTGAATTGGCACATGATCCATATTTGCCTGCTTTTAAGGCGTTGATTCCTGGATTGATTAAAGCATATGACGCAAGTAGTCATGATAAATCTGCTATACGGGAGCCTATTGAGACTCTTAGAAATTGGGATTTTACTACTTCAAGAGAATCTATGGCCATGACCTTGGCACATTATTATGGAACAATGTGTTATGCAATAGCAGAACGTCCAGAAGGAAAATATGCCATGCAATTGATAGAGTATTGGGGTAGTAACTCCCCAGATACAGAAAAGTTGAATTTATTTACTGAAAGTGTATCAAAACTTAAGGAAGATTTCGGCACATGGAAAATGCCTTGGGGAGAGGTCAATCGCTACCAACGATTAAATGGAGATATCAGGCAACCATTTGATGACACCAAACCAAGCATCCCAATTCGTTTTGCTAGTGGTAGGTGGGGTGCGTTGGCAGCTTATGGTGCTCGATATACTAACAATACCAAAAAATTATACGGAACTCGTGGTAATAGTTTTGTAGCTGTAGTAGAATTTGGAGATAAAGTAAAAGCCAAGACTATTTTAGCAGGAGGACAAAGCGGAGACCCAAATTCGCCTCATTTTGATGATCAAATTGAAATGTATGCCAAGAAAAATTGGAAAAATGCGGCATACTACAAAGAAGATGTTTTACAACGAGCTAAGAGAACATACAAGCCAGGCGAATAATGGTGAAGAAAATCATAGTAGGATGTTTTATCCTAATCTGTTTTTTGTTGCTTTTCTCCTGTGGAAAAAAATATGAGTTAGTAGAGTTGGATAAAATAAACCCTATCCTCAAGAACCATGTAGATGAAATAGTTGGCGATTTTATCGAGCTTGTACCTAACAATCAGATGGGAACCTTCCAAAAGAAAGGCTATATCACGCCTTTGGTCCATAGAGGCATCAATTATCAGGGGATTTATTCTATAGCACCATCACAAATTCAAAGAGAGTTAGGAGATGATATTCGTTTAAAACTTGTAAAAGTGCTTAACCGAGAATTGGTCTATTCATTTAGCTATGAAGTTGAATCAAGTTTAGTCAAAGACGGGAGCAAAAAAATCATGTTTGATATAAACAAGGAGTTTGGTTTGGCCAAGATTTATTTTTTTGTGAAAAACAACGACCAATACGAAACGAAAAAAGATTGGGTCAACCTTTTTTCCAATGATATTTTTTTAAAAAAGTAGCCTATTCCTCCTCTTTGACCACAATTAAGCTGGCTTTGGAACCTGTAGAAAGATTCCAGCGGTTGTTATGAATTACTTCGCCTTTTTCATCAGCAACCACTACTTGAGCGGTATTGGGACCAGAACTCCCTTGATTTAGTGCTTCGAAATCAATTCTATTGAAGCCTTTGACCAAATCAATGTTTACTCCTTTAAAGCTTCCAGATAGCAAAATGTTAGCTTCAACAACCTCGCCATTCAAATAAATCTTAACTCGGTCTCCATCGACGTATTCATGGTCTCTGCATACAATGCCCACAAATTTGGCAGTGGTTTTAACATCACCTAGATATTGGTCCCCAAAATGTTTGTTGGAACTTTTCTTCTCTTTTTCACCAACTTTTGGGTCAATTACTAAATCATGCCCTGCTTGCAACAATTCCTTATCTGGTAGCATTTTTACTCCAGGCTTATTGTTTTTGGAGGTAAGACTATTATCAATCACTGAAGGAATGCGTAGTGATGTGCCTTGATTGCTACTGCGAATATCCAAATTATTCCGTTCTCCAATCTTGAGCGGCCTAGTAGTAGGAATATCACCTTGGGCATGACTAAAAAAGACACCCAAAATAAAGAAGAACAATAAAACAATTGGCTTTTTCATAACAATTTGGTCGTTAACCATCTCTAAAGTTAACAAATACCTTGCCATCAAGCTGATAAAATGAAGTTAAATCGATAAACGAAATCAAGTGCTTCGTTAAAGTCTTCACAAACTAAACTTATGTATAGGATTGGGAATGATGCTTGATTGTGAATTGACTTAACTATTTAAATCAATTCAATGATGAAAAAAATTTTATTTTTTGGCATTTTACTTACAACTACAATCGGGATTTCTCAAGTACAACAGGAGGATAAATTTATCATACCAAAAGGCACATGGACCTTAGCGGGAAGCGTATCCTTTAACAATAATAATGCAGACTTTACCTCTGAAAATGGAGACTTTACACGGGATAATGAAAACAACTCGTTTACAATAGCCCCCATAGTAGGTTATACTTTTAGTGATAACTGGATTGTAGGGATTATCCCATCCTATACAACGTTTAAAACGGAGTTCAACAGTTTTAATAGTGATTTTGGTATTTCTACCTCAGAAGATAAATCCGAAAGTGTTACGCTGTCGTCATTTGTGCGAAGGTACTTTGGTATAAATAAGAGTTTGGCCTTATACCTCCAAGGAGAGGCAGGCTACACCAGAACTTGGACAGAAGCCATCAGAGGCGATGGAGAGCGCTTTACATCGTCTCAAGAGGGTGTGTTGACAAATATAAGACCTGGAATTTCCTTTTTCGTTTCGGAGCATTTGGCATTTGAATCATCGGTTGGAGCAATAAGTTTTTCTTCCTTCACGCAGCAGCCTGGTGACGGCGGGGAGACCAAAAGAAACAACTTTAACACCAATTTCAATTTCTCCAATATATCGGTTGGATTATCTTACTTTTTCTAAAATACAAAGAGCCTGCCGCAGATAGCAGGCTCTTTTCTTTTTTACTAGGGTAAAAGATGCGGTCAAGGTACGGGCAGAACACCAAAATGGGAAATGGCCCAGATGATTTCAGAGGTTTACAAATAGATGAGATTTATTGTAACTTCAGCTAATGGAAAAGTGCCAATTTTCAGAAACTAACCCATATGGAAAAAAGACTGTTTTTAAAACGATTGGGACAAACGGCACTGGCCAGTCCGTTTTTGGCCATGCCATTGGATGTAAATAGCCAAACCAATCCAATACCTTATCCCGAAGATGAAGACGCTTTTTGGAAGCGAATCCGGATGGATTATCAGCTGAAACCAGACTACATTAACCTTGAGAATGGCTACTACAATTTTATCCCTACACCCATACTGAACAGGTACATAGAGCATGTGCGCAAGGTGAATTATGAAGCTTCTTACTATATGCGCACCGAACAGTGGGATAACAAAGAAGCGGTTGCCGCTAGATTGGCAAAATTGGTCAACTGTTCTGAAAAGGAAATGATAGTTACACGGAATACTACCGAATCACTGGATATGATTATTGGAGGTTTTCCTTGGAAAAAAGGTGATGAGGCTGTTTTTGCAAAGCAAGATTATGGTGCTATGCGCATCCATTTCCATCTGCAGCAAGAAAGATATGGGATTGTCTGTAAAGAAGTTTCCGTTCCCAATCACCCCAAATCAGATGAAGAGATTGTAGCACTTTATGAATCCCAAATCACTCCTAAAACCAAATTATTAATGGTATGCCATATGGTGAATATTACCGGACAAATTCTTCCGATAAGGAAAATCTGTGATATGGCCCATTCGCATGGGGTAGATGTAATGGTGGATGGAGCTCATGCCGTTGGTCATATTAAGGTGGATATAGCCGAGCTGGATTGCGATTATTATGGGTCTAGTCTTCATAAATGGTTAAGTGCCCCTTTAGGTGCGGGTCTTCTCTATGTAAGGGAAAAACACATCTCAAAGATTTGGCCTTTATTTGCTGAACACGAAGATGACAAAACTAAGATTAGGCATTTGAACCATACCGGAACACATCCGGTCCATACAGATTTGACCATCAATGATTCTATGGATTATTTAGAAATGATAGGCTTGGACCGAAAAGAAAATAGGATGCGTTTTATCCAACGGTACTGGTCTGACGCATTGCGCGACGTGGAAAATGTGGTTGTCAACACACCAAGAGAACCTCATAGAAGTTGTGGGATAGCCAATGTGGGGATAGCAACCATGACACCGCATGATTTGGCAAAAACTTTATTGGAAGAATTTAATGTATGGACAGTGGCAATAGACTATGCCAACGTGAAGGGATGCAGAATTACACCAAACGTTTATACCACAACAGAAGAATTGGACCATTTTGTTGATGCCATAAAAACCTTGGCGAAAAGAGTTTAGTCCGAAATATAGTCCGCCAGCTTTTCAGGTCCTTCAAGGAGTAATCGTACAATTTGAAGTGTACCGTCAGTTTTGGTGGCGATTTGCCATTTAATCAAAGAGATTTTTCCTTCTTCTATTTCAATACCCGTAATGCTTCTAGGATGAACACAACTACCATCATTAAAGAAAGGAATCTGCCCTGGTTCTGGAAATCTGGGGCGATGTGTATGACCAGCAATTGTAATACGTAAATCGTTTTTTAGAATCCAGCGTTTGATTCGCTTTTCTATCCGGATAAGCTCCTTGTAATTTTTGGCAGGACTGGTAGGGTCGGCGATACCTACCACTTGAAGGGGCTTCCATAGAATACGCACCAAAAATCGACCTATGCGCCAGCAAACATAATTCCACCAATCGGCTTGATGCCCGTGGGTACAAAATACTTCTTGGTCTGTTTCTCTATGCTTTAAAATCAAAGCTTCATGGTATTTTATTCCCTCGAACAACGATTTATCGGAACCGTCAATAGGCTCAAAATAGTGGGTGAGGTGTTTTTCAACAAAGTTGGGATTTCGGTAGACCATATCGTGGTTTCCCCAAACCATATTGAGCCTTTTTTCCAAATGGAATTTCTTCAGCAATTGAAATACATTTTTATGCGCTTCAAAAATGGCTGCGAAACTTATGTTTTCCCATAGTTCATCTCCATCTCCCAATTCGCAATATTGAAAACCTTCACGATAATAATGACTTAAGGCATGAAAATAAATGTTCCTATTGTTGGCAAAATCATCTGCAAAACTGTTATCCCCTCTATGGCAATCGCTGAATATGATGAACTTAGAAGTATCATCAAAAGGGATGGTCTTGGCGTTGGCATAGGCCCTACTAAGTCTTTTGGAAGATGACATCACCTGAATTTTGTCTAAATATCCCAAAAAAAAGTATTTAAACCCATAAAGATTCTGTTAACACCCTTGCATTGCGCTATTTTGTAACTTTACCGGCTAAACAACGACTTAATACTGTATGCAGCAAGACTACAATATGGAGAGTCCAATGCTTCAGTTGGTAAGTTTCAACAAATTGTTGGAACACTACGAGGAACAACTAAACAGCAAGGACAAATATTTGGCGGACCGCGCAAAGTTCGTTCTGGATGCCCAAGCACCGTATCCTGAGCTTCGTGAGGGTTTTAGTGATTTGAGTCTTTTGACCAAATATGAGGAGGTGATTCGCATTATCTTGGCAGATACATGTTCTCCCGTACTTGGCCTAAATGAAATTAAGACGATTTCTTCCCCTTTTGAGAATTTTGTGTTCAATTCGTCGGAAAGATTTAAGAACATTTTAAATGATGCCGGTGAAGATTACGAATTGGAAATCCGGAATCTTCCAAAAGATATCAACTACATTCTAAAATGTATCATCGTACTTAATTTCCATTATGGATATAAAATGGATTTTAAGCGCCCTCTGTTTTATGATATTCCAGACAAAAATGGGTTAATGCGACACTATCGAGTGTTGTATAATGCCGATTTCATGGAGATTCATACCACAGAAAAATCAAAGGAGTTGACAAAGGAAGATGTGGACGAACTTCTTGAGAATTTTGACATTATTGAACTGTGGAAGGAAAAAATTCCTCCGAACAGTTTTGTGTCAAAAGGGTTCGTAATAGCGAATATGTTCGATGTTACCGCCGAACACTCTATTTCTGAAATTAAATCTACCTTAATTGGGAGTAATAAAAGAGGCAGCGAAAACTTTATGGAAAGTTTTCAGGATACCTTCCGTTCGCTTTTTAATCTCCATAACATTCGGGTAGGTTTTGCTGGGTACGATTCTGGCACAAACCGCTTCCTGAAAATCTACGGAAAAGGCATTGAAAGCTTTCTGTTGAATGGAAAGGAAACGGGAGTTTGTTCAGATATGCTTTGCGAGGGATCCTATGGAAAATTGCTGGACGAAAACACCTATTTCTCCATTTCCAACGTAGAGAGTTATTATAAAAAATCAAATGGGCAGCAACCATATAAAGGCTTGTATGATCAGGGGATACGTAGTGCAATTTTAGCGCCTATCGCGGACAACGGTATGCTTTTGGGTGTATTGGAGCTAGTTTCTGATACGGTCAATGAGCTAAATAGTGTCAATGCAAATAAGCTTGACGATGTTATGCCTTTTATAGTATCTGCGGTTTTACGTTCCATAGAGGAAGAGGAGAACTTGGTAGATGCCATAATTCAGCATGAATGTACTACAGTTCATTCTTCGGTTTACTGGAAATTTCAGGAGGAAGCCAAGAAATTTATGGCTGATGAGCTAATAGGGAATCAACCTGTTTTTAGAGAGATTGCCTTTAAAAACGTTTACCCGTTATATGGGCAGGTAGATATAAAAGAGTCCTCCAAAGAAAGAAATATCTCCATTCAACGGGATTTAATGATTCAACTCTCCGAGATAAACAGTGTTCTCTCCAAAGCGGTGGAAAAATACAAGTTGCCCATATATGAGGAATTAATGTTTCGAGTTGATACGTATTTGAATGAGGTAAAAGAGGCATTATACACCCATACGGAACAAGCCATTTTTGACTTTGTCAAACAGGAGGTGAATCCAGTGTTCAACCACTTGAAAAAACTTGATAAAGGATTGTCCAAGCTTGTTGATATCTATGAAGCTCAAATAGACCCAACTACGGAGTCTTATTATGATCATCGAAAGAATTATGATGATAGTGTAATGGAAGCTAATATGCAGCTTGCGGCTTTGTTGGATAAAAAACAGCTTGAGGCCCAAGAAATGTTTCCACACTATTTTGAGCGTTACAAAACGGATGGAGTTGAGCATAACATGTACATAGGAAGCTCCATTGCCAATGACCGAATTTTTGATGAACTGTATTTGAGCAATCTAAGGTTGTGGCAGCTTCAGGTCATGTGCGATATGGAAAACAAATACTATGCGCTTAAACCTGAACTACCCGTTAAGCTTGATGTTGCTTCCTTGGTGTTGGTCTATAGTACACCTTTGGCCATTCGTTTTAGGATGGACGAAAAACGTTTTGATGTAGATGGAACATACAATGCGCGTTATGAAATCATCAAGAAACGTATTGATAAGTCCTACATCAAAGGAACAAACGAGCGCCTGACCCAAAAAGGAAAATTGGCCATTGTATATTCCCAACGTAAGGATGAAAAAGAATATATGCGCTATATCACCTTTTTAAAATCAAAAGGATACTTCACTAACAATATAGAAATTGTTGAGTTGGAAGGCCTTCAAGGGGTGACTGGACTCAAGGCAATTCGTGCGGAGATTCTATATACAAAAGACAAGAAGTCAGAACGTACCTATACCTATGACGACTTAATGGAGGAATTGAAGATATAGTTTAGAAAGTCATTCTATCCGGTCCAAAAAAGCGAAAAGCAATACCAAAAGCAATGACAGATACTATCATGCCTATCATGAAGATGTTATAGGTTAATCGAAGTATCTTGTATTTTTTGTCGAGCACAAGTCCAAGAAAATAAAGGTCTTTGGTCAAGGAAGAATACACGTACTCCTTGTCTTTTACCAATTCCTGGAGTGCCCATTCGTAATCATCCAAGTTCATTTTGTGGAAGTTTCCAAAAAAAAGCAAGTTTACCTTCTTTTCCTCAACATCTTGCTTCGTGAATTTTCCACTGGTAACATTGGGCCTTGTAGCCAATATTGATAATACCATAGACACCACGCTGAAAACGATAAAGATAAGTGTGGGGTAAATTAAATACGTGTTGGAAGGATTATCGAGTTTGGGAATCAAATTGGCCAAAACCAACGAAATGATTATAGCGTTAACCGATAAAAGAATGTTAGCCTTGGTATCAGCAATATCACTCAATTTTAGGTGATTTTTCAAAGTGACTCGATACAAAGTTTGTACACTTCTATCTGGGCTTTCACTTTTATATTTGGCTTTTAACGCTTCTTTTTTGGCGATTTCTTTTTCAGATTTTTTATCCTTGACCAATTGCTTCAGGTTTCTTTCCTTACCCTCCTGCCAATTCTCCAGGGCATAATCTGTATAGTATTGATGCTCTGCTCTGAACATTTTGATATTTTCGTCCCTCCATTCCTTGGGAGAGTATTTTGCAATTCCAAGTTCTTCCAATTCCTCTTTCAAAAAATCGGTAGTTTCCCAATAACTCTTTTGAGCAAAATGTGAAGAATCGGCATCGCGAATAATTTGTTCTGACAGTTTTTGTGGCTCATAGTACCGTTTGGTTGCCATGATATCATCACAAATAGACTGGATGCCATCTGATTCGTATTTGTTTTCTGCAAGAAAATCTTTGGCTATAACACAGCTATTTGCCTCATGCTCACTTACCCCTTTTGTGTATCCAGTATCGTGGAACCAGGCGGCTAAAACCAGCTTTTCCCTTTCCAAATCAGGCAAATCATAGTAATTGAGTAATTCTTTAGTACTTTTAACTACACGCTGGGTATGTCGTAAATTGTGGTATAGAAATTTTGGGTCGAGTTCTTTTTCCAAAAGTTCGGTTACATAGGTTTCAGCTTTTTCAATAATTTCCGACATAGCTTATGTTTGAAAACTCCAAAATACAAAATTTTGGCATCAACCTTATCAATATGAAACTACCTGTATTATCACTGCTTTTGCTCCTTTTCATTACTAGCTGTGCAACCTACAAAGAAAAATATGCAGAACCCTTCCAAAAAAGTATAGTTTCCCAAGAAAAAACAATTGAGCACACATTTTATTTGATAGGGGATGCAGGTAAATCTCCAATGGGAGAATTAAATCAAACCCTCCAACTCTTCAAATCCCAACTGGAAAGTGCCTCTGAAAATAGTACAGCACTATTTTTAGGGGATAACATTTATCCTGATGGAATGCCAGACAAAAAAGAAGATCCAGAGGGGTATAAAAAAGCAAAAAATCACTTGGATGCTCAATTGGCTACTTTGGATGTTTATAAAGGGAGTCCCATTTTTATTCCGGGAAACCATGATTGGTACAACGATGGACTCAAGGGACTGGAGCGGCAAGAAGAATATATACAGGAGGAGTTAAACAGTAAGAAAGTCTTTCAGCCTAAAAACGGGTGTCCCATTGAAAAGATTGAAATAAGTGATAAGGTAGTTGTAATCGCCATTGATTCGGAATGGTTCTTGGTTGACTGGGATAAGCATCCTACAATCAATGATGACTGCGAGATTAAGGATAGAGTGCGTTTTTTTGAGGAATATGAAAGTCTTATCAAAAAGAATCTTGATAAGACCATACTTGTTGCTATCCACCACCCTATGTTTACCTATGGTTCACATGGGGGGCAATATTCCTTCAAGCAACATATTCATCCTACTAGCGGAAAAGTGCCTTTACCTATTTTAGGTAGTATGGTGAACTTTTTGCGCGAAACATCAGGAGCTTCTATAGAAGACCAATCAAATATGATGTACAATCGCTTGAAAAAACGATTGGTGACCTTATCCCAATTTTCCAACAAGGTTGTTTTTGTTTCAGGACATGAACATACATTACAGTATATCGTAGAAGAGGGCATACCTCAAATTGTCAGTGGGGCAGGGGCGAAAACTGGTGCTACCAGGCTTTTGAATGGAAGTAAATTTTCTACTGGAAGAACAGGATATGCTGTTTTAAAGGTCTTTACAGATGGCTCTTCAAAAGTTGATTATTATGGTCCACGAGAGAATGGCTCAGAGGAATTTTTATTTAGCTCGGAGGTTTTACCTGCTGATTTGAAGGGAGATACTCAAGAATACACGAAAGAGTTTCCACCATACAAAGAAGCTTCAGTGTATTCTGAAGAAGAAATTAAAAAAACAGGTTTTCATAAATGGCTATGGGGTGAGAGATATAGAAAATATTATGGAACCAAGGTAAAGGCGCCCACCGTTCGCTTGGATACCTTATATGGCGGATTAACTGTTGTTCGAAAAGGTGGGGGAAACCAATCCAACTCGCTGCGTTTACAGCATAAAGATGGGCGTCAATTTGTGATGCGCGATTTGAGAAAAAGTGCGGAGCGCTACTTGCAAGCCATTGCTTTCCAGGAACAATACATCATCGGTCAGTTTGATGAATCGTACACCGAAAATTTACTTCTGGATTTATATACCGCGGCACATCCTTATGCTCCATTTACGGTAGGTGATTTATCGGATGCAGTGGGTATTTATCACACAAATCCGAAACTGTTTTACATACCAAAACAATCCACCTTAGGTGATTTTAATAATGAATTTGGCGATGGGTTGTACATGATTGAAGAGCATGTTTCAGATGGCCATGGGGACTTACCCAATTTTGGATACGCCAATAAGATTGAGAGCACCTATGACCTTGTCAAAAAGCTTCGTAAGGATGAAAAATACAAAATAGATGAAATCGCTTATGTAAAGGCGAGATTATTTGACATTCTTATTGGAGATTGGGACCGACATATTGATCAATGGCGATGGGCCATGGTAGATGACCCCAAGGGAGGTAAAATCTTTAAGCCAATTCCTAGAGATAGGGACCAAGCCTATTCCCGATGGGGTGATGGATTGATTTTAGGTATTGGGACAAGAACCATTCCTGGACTACGAATTTTTGAAGGGTTTGGTGAGGAAGTTCGAAACGTGAAAGGTTTTACTTCCTCTCCTAGAACTTTCGCACTGGATATGGCCATTCTTTCAGAAACCGATGTAGATATGTGGGTGGAACAAGCGAAATACATTCAAGAGCAAATCAATGAAGAAGTGATTGATAAGGCGTTGCTAAATTTTCCGGAAGAGGTTCGGGACGAGACTGTTCAGAAAATCAAGGACAATCTATTATCACGTAAAAAACGCCTTGTGGAAGTTGCGGAAGAGTACTATCGAATTTTAAATAAGTTCAGCATAGTTACTGGAACGGACAAAGATGATTACTTTAACATACGTTCCCTTACAAATGGGAGTATTGAAGTTTTGGTTTATCGTATAAAGGGTGGAGAAAAAAAAGACCTATTCTTTAAAAAGACCTATTCACCAGAAAATACCAAGGAAGTCTGGATTTACGGCCTTGATGATGATGATGTATTTGATATTAATACCCCAGATTCTAAAATAAAAATCAGAGTTTTTGGTGGACAAAACAATGATATTTATAAAATAACGGAAAAGTCAAGGAAGGTGCATGCCTATGATTTCAAGTCTAAAAATAATACCTATGACCAGGCCTACGGAGGCAAAATCCATAAGGTAGATGACTATGACACCAACAATTACGTTTTTGAAAAGGTAAAGGCAAGCAACAATCAGCTTCTACCTGCATTTGGATTCAACCCAGATGATGGTGTTATTCTAGGCCTCACCAATACGTATACCTTCAATGGATTTAGACAAAACCCATTTACACAGCGGCATACTGTAGATGCAGGATTTTATTTTGCAACTAACGGTTTTGATTTGGGCTACAATGGCGAGTTTGCCCATGTTTTTGAAAATGTCAACTTTGAAATTGATGCAAGGTTTACAAGCCCAAACTTTGCCATCAACTTCTTTGGCTTTGGTAATGAAACGGAAAATAATGACGACACGGAAGAACTGGAATTGGATTTTAATCGAGTTAGAATTCAGACCATTAAGTTTAAACCCTCTTTAGTTTGGCGCGGTAGACTGGGTTCAAGAGTTCGTTTAGGAATTTCCTATGAAAATTATGATGTGGAAGAAACAGAAGGTAGGTTTATTGAAGGATTTTTTACCGGTGCTGGAAGAGATACCGAACAAGACTTCTTTGGGGTTGATGCTGAGTACAGTTATTCCAACGCTGATAATGAAGCTTTTCCAACTTTGGGGATGAGCTTTACCTTGCAGGGTGGATATACCATGAATGCCTCAGATTCTGATAGAGCTTTTGCCTATTTGATTCCAAGTTTGGCATTTGTGCATAAACTCACGTCCGATGGGCGGTTGGTATTGGCAACAAACCTTAAAGGTCATGTTAACTTTGGTGATGATTATGAGTTTTATCAAGGAGCCAGCATTGGCGCCAATAACGGTTTGAGAGGTTTTAGATTTCAGCGCTTCACTGGTAAATCTGCCTATTTTCAAAATACAGATTTGCGATATAGCTTTCGTCGTTCCAAAACAGGTCTTCTCCCTGTGACTCCAGGTATTTACGGAGGATTTGATTATGGAAGGGTTTGGTTTCCAGGAGACTCATCGGATAAATGGCATAATTCCTACGGAGCAGGATTTTTTGTGAATGGCGCGGATATTATATCTGCAAATGTTGGTCTCTTTAACAGTGCGGACGGAATACGTTTTGCATTTGGATTCGGTTTTGGATTTTAACGAGTCTGGAAGATAATAACTACTCCTTCGGGAATAGAAGCGTTAGGATTTAGGTAAATCAATATATCGCAACGCAGCAGGGCGTCCATTTCCATTTTGAGAAATGTACAGTCTTCTTCTATTGACATCAATATCGATTCCATTAGGGGTTATAAACCCGGCATCTGGGCCTGCACCATCCTTTTGATTGTATTCTCCAGAACCTGCTAGTACTTCAACTTCACCCTTCATGTTTATCTGGTAAATTTTGTTCGAACCATACCCTGTAGCATAAATATTCCCTTCAAAATAAGTGATATAACCAACTACATATCCAGGATAAACCACGGGTACGCTAGCTAGTTCGTTTATTGAGCGGTCGTCTCCAATTTTATAAATCTTCCCAGTGGTGAAATTGCTTACGAAAATGACATTCTTTTCGCCATAAGTAATGCCGGTAATGCCCTTGAGTCTTTCATCTTTGATATAGTCTTCCACAGTTCCATCCTTGCTCACTTTGCGCAGAACAGGGTGCGTATAACTGGGTATCAAAAAGCAATCATTTTTGCTATCCATCAAGATGTCTCCAGAAAACCCTTCAACGGTGGCTATCTTTTTTATCTCGCCGTCTTTTCGCATCATGAAGTCACTGTTATAAGAAGAATTACCGTTGTTGAAATAATATGTTCCATCGCCTCCCATAACGTTACCAACGGCACCGCTTACGCTTTCTGAAAAAGTGCTTACATCTCCTTCAGGCGTAACAACATAAATGTGTTTTCCAGTCCCTGAAATATCAGAATTTGCGGTTCCGTATTCATTAATGTAAATTTTTCCATCGGTATGGACGAAAATTGAGCCATTTCCAGAAAAGTCTTGTAGAAGAGTTTTTACTTCAACGGAAGTGTTTTGTGAAAATACTGGGAGGAATGCCAAAAGAAAACAAAGAAGAAGAAACAAGTTGATTTTTTTCATGATTGCCTATATGACTTGAGTTGGTAATGAGGAGGCAATCTATTTTGAAAGTTAATTGTAAATCGACCGTTTGTATACGCTAAGACACATGCATTGATTAGAAATGAAAAAAAAGAAATGCCTCAGTTAATGCTTTAATTTATATTGATACAGATTGCGGCCCTTGGTTTTGGATTGTTCGTCGGCAATCAATAGGGTTTCATTGTCCAAAAAGCAAATGGACTCTTGCTGGGTTCGATGCAATACGTCAATTACTTCGACCTTACCCTTGCTAAAATCGTCAAAAGAAAAGTCTGTGTACAACCAGATAAATCCAGAACCTAAGAGAGCAATTTTCTTTCCATCTGGGGAGATATCCGCGCCTGTTATTGAGCAAAACTGGCTATCTGTACAGGTAGTAAATTCCCCTATACGTTCTGCTTTGTATGAGCCTGGAGTATCAGGAACTTTATAAATAAAGGCCTTACCAGTATAAGGTCTGGCTCTGTTTTTAGTGATTAAATAAAGCGAATTTCCGTGATGAAAAAAGGCTTCGCAGTCAAAATGGAGATTTTTCTTTTTCGGAGGAAATTTATCTTGCTCAGGATATTCAAACTTTATTTTTTCCGCAGATACTTTTTCGCCTCCTAAACCTTGTTTTTTATCTATTTTTAGGATGGATAGATTTTTTCGGTCGTTTGCATTGTTGCCGAAATTTCCGATATAAATATTATCATGGATATCCTTAGCAATGTCTTCCCAATCATGATTCTTACCATTTTCTATTTTAGATTCCCGAATTAGATTGCCTTTTGGATTTATCTGATATAGTTTGTCTTTGTTTCCGTTATCCTCAATAACCCAGAGACTTTTATCCTTTAGGGCCACTATACCGGACACTTCACTAAGTTTAGAGGGTAACTTTCCTAAGTACTCAAGGTCACCATACCACGGTTTTTGTGCACAAGCCTGACAAACTATTAAACCGAGAAGTAGAATCAATCTATTCATTGCGATCTTTTATGGGCATGTAAATTTCGGCTTTCCATTCCAATTCATTCCCGCCCAGGGAAGGATTATCCCTAAATACCTCGATAGGATTGGAATCTATGGTAATTCCATTTTTCTCGGCATAGGTCAAAATTCGATACCAAGCACGGTCCGATGTCATATAGTTGCCAAAATAGGTAGCCTTGATTGCTTTTCTTTCAGGGTATTCCTTAAATTTTATTTCGTGGTGATTTGGGAGTGAATCTGTTTTTTGGATGGGATAACAAAAGTTAAAGGCAATACTGTCCGTTACCGTATTCCAATCTGTAATTTCCACAAAAGGTGTGCCTATTGGTCTCAAGTTATTTTCTTGAATAAAACTGCTTAAATAGGGGAAATCCCGCATCATACTAAAAGCCTTTTCGGATTGAATTCCTTTTGCTGGAAGATAGGCACAAAAACTAGATGGAAGCTGTGACTCTCCATTGACTTTTACCTTGAACTTTCGAATATGCTTATTTAAAAAAGCGCTATAGTCCAATAAGGTCTCTTTTGAACGTTTTTCAATGATTGACTGGGTAAAAGGAATAAGAATTCTGTTTTTCAGGCTATTTTCTTCATCAGTAATGCACACTTTTATTCGTGATGTAGAATCTGAAATAGGCGTGATAATCCATTCATAGTTCACAAGAGAATCTCCGAATTTCAACCTTTGGTTGACATGTAGTAAATCTTTTTGTTCTATGATTTTTCCCGAAAACTTCTCCTTTCCCCAAGACTTCAAGGTTTGATTTATAGCTCCAGGAAATGTGTTGGCCTTTAAAGTTACGGTATAGTCACTAGGTTTAAGAAATAGATACCAACCCAATAGGAAAACCAAAGCGCCAATGAGTCCAATTGAAATCTTTTTCCGCATAATTCCCTGACAAAAGTATTTTATTGGGTCATTTGTAAGTTGTCAACGACGAATTTACCCAGATTCCTACCTTGATTCACCCCAATTTCAACAGCTGCTCTGTAGTGGATTCCACCATACATTCTACTAATAGCCGCTTCGTCTGCTGCGGCTTTGAAAGAGGGGAATGAACGTACCGGTAATCCGTAGGGTACTTCGGTATCATCATCAAAAGCAAAGTTGTCCCCATACACATCGGTTAGTGCTACAGCGGCTGCACCTGAGACCACACTATGTCCACTAGTATACTCTGGGAAAGGTGGTGTCTGTAATATGGGTTCCCAGTTTTCATCAATATGTTCGTTGATAAGCGTCTCAGGTCTAATTAAGTTGCTTCTATACTTTTCGTCCCAACAACTGATAAAAGCATCTGCCATGGCAATGGATGCTTTGGTATAGGCGTAAACGGTTTTGTTTACATCTGCGTTACTTTTTCTACTGGCTATTTTGGTAATTCCAATCCAGTGGGCACCGGGCGTAATTTTTTTGGTAGCAAACATTAAGTGTCCACGAGTAACCGAAACATAGGGGTTGCAATCCCAAAATTGAGCAATCCGCACTTCTTCGGAAGTATCACCTTTAGCGGTAATATCATTGCTAATGTCATACACCTCTTTGACCTCCTTATAAAAATCCGAATCTTTTTCCATAGAAAATGGAGGAGGTGGCGTGGGTTTGAATTGACTTGCTGAGTCGATTACAAATGGACGAATTTTGCTCCAATGGGGTTCTATACCCGCCATGTAGGCAGGGGGGGTAGGTTGCCAACGCGAAGGATTATCGGTATCCACAGTAAACTTGGGCATGGTACGCGTTTGGGCATAATTATCTCCGTTCATCCACTCGACAATATGTTCAGCTACCTCAAGGCCATAGTTTTTAGATACTTCAAATTGATTTACATTTTTGCTTTCCCAAAGGGTATAAAGACTATCCCGATACGTCTCGATACGTTCTTCGGAAAAAATCAATCGTTTGTTCAAATCTATATGTGCAACCAGTGCGGCCAATTCATAATTCAGGGATGTGGTGTCCGCTGGTTTAGGAATAGGGGTTAATTCTCTTACTTGATTAGCCAGAGACAAGTATTCGTTATCTTGTAAAGCAAGGATTTCGTATGCCGCGATGTTCGGATAAACAAAAATTCTGCTGGCAACAGGGGGGGAGAAAATATCATGAATCATTACCTGGGTCACTCTATCTACAGATTCATGGAAATCCTCAGGAGAAATTACAATATCCTCTTTTTTCTGAGAGCAAGAAATTACTAAAACAGTCAAAAACAGCAACAGCCCAATTCTTCGTATCATTTTATACATTTTAGTTGCGTAGTTTATACATCTTTGGTTTTTCATTATTGAAAGTAACCATGAGATAATCACTTTCGCCAAGGGTAAGGACATGTAGATGCCTTACAGATTTTTGGGTTAGGTCCAATCCTAAATCATCTCCCAAAATTATGTCATTTTTGGAAGAAATCAATGCGCCAGGGAATGAATCAAACCTTCCGTGAAAGGGTGTGGTTCCGAAATAATTTCCGCCGATTAACACATCCTCTTTACCATCACCATTAAAATCATGGGAAACAAAAGCAGTAATAGGTGATACTTGAAGTTCATCAGAGAAAGGAACAAAATGAAACTTACCTTTCGTATTCTCCAAGTACCCAGATTTTAATTCAGTTACTTCCAATATAGTTGCCTTATCCAAAACAGATTTCTCAAAAAGGGCATCCATGGGTTTGCCGGCGAAGTCTTTATAGTTTACGAATGTTTTTCTGAGTGATACAATTTGACTTGACAATTCGTCTAGACCAAGCAACGGATATTGTTTTCCATTTTTCTGAGTGGTTACTATGGTCTCGGTTCTACCATTGTCATCAAAATCAGAGAAGTACATTTGCATAGGTGTGTTGGAGTCTGCCTTGAACTTAGAATTTGCTCCCCAGTTGCCTAACAAATAATCTATGTCTCCATCATTATCAATATCAAAAGGATGAATTTTCCTCCAGAGACCCTTTAGTATTTTTCCCTCTTCAAATACTGATACTTCTTCCAGACCTGTTGGGGTGTTTTTAAAGAATTTAGGCTGCATCCACTCCCCAACTAGAATCAAATCATCTTTGCCATCCGAATCAAAATCACTCCACACAGCATCTGTGACCATCCCTGCCTTTTCAAACAGGTTTTCTTTTGAAACAACAAAGCCATTTTCCGTGTTTTCTAAAAGGTAGGAATTGGGGATTTCCCCAAATTTTGAAGTCACCACATAGTTTCCAACAAACAAATCCAAATCCCCATCATTGTCAAAATCATTGGCTTTAAGAATAGAGGTATTGTCAAACAATTCAGGCAAGGTCGAAGCTTCAAAAAGAGAATCTTTCTGAAAAAACAAGACATTGAGCAGAGGTTCTGACTTTCCAGAAAAATCAGCGCCACCAGTACCAATAATTAAGTCGTTGAGTCCATTTCCATCAAAATCATCAATCACTGCAGTTACGTCTTCGCGAACAGAGTCTTTTTGAATTTCAGCAAACCCTTCCTCAATAAAGGTACTATCTGCTTGGAGATAGACCTTGGAAGGTGAGAATTTGGAACTGCCGAAGAAAATATCAGTTTTGCTGTCATTGTTCAAATCGCCTAGGGCTACCGCTGGACCTCTGTCTGAAACCCGATACGGAATTAGTTTTTCCCGATTGAAATCGATGTGATTGTCTTCTTTGTGAACAAAATCAATACCTAGATTAGAATCTACTTCCTCAAATAAGGGTTTTGTTTTTGGCCTTTTGTACTCAAAAGGTTTTGTGTCATTTTTCACCACTTTTAGGTTCTGATTTACGTCAATACCCTTAAGAATTTGATAGGTTTTATCGGGCCAAACAATTTTTAAAGAGTCCACTTTTTGTGCTTGACCGTAGCCAAAATGAACAATGGGCTGCGAACTGGATTGAAATCCGCGATTTGGAAAAAGCTCTTTGAACTGTAAGATCCCATTATGATAGGAAAACACTTTGGAGCCAATACCGAAGTGATTTTTTCCTTCAAACTCCAGTTTTAGCTTTAGGTAATTGGAGGTAGCATCCGTCTTGTTAATGTAAAGTGTGGCTTCCGTATTGATATTGTTGGTAACTAAGTCAAGATCTCCATCATTGTCCAAATCTGCGTAAGCTGTTGCACCAGAAATCAAGGTGTCTTGCACTATCCATTCTTTGGACTTATTGTCGAACTTTAATCCTTTACTGCCTTTAAAAACGGCATTGTGGACGGCCCCAGATGGCATAAGATTTAAGGCTTCTTGGTCCACCAGTTTGGTATTATCCAACTTTTTCTGAATTTGCTCATTCGAAACAAAACGAACATAATCTAAATCATTGGGTCGTTTTGGAATTCCATTCGAAATAAAAACATCTTGCTCCCCATCTTGGTCATAGTCTGCAAAAAGCGCACTCCAGCTCCAATCTGTTGCAGCAATTCCACTTAATAAAGCCGTTTCAAGATAGTTCCCTGATGGTTGGTTGATGTAGAGCATATTTCGAGTGAACTGGTAGTGATAGCCAAATCGTTCTATTCGTAATCGCTGTACTTGAATATTATCATCACCTTCGGAAGATTTCAATGGAATTTCATCTTCCGGTAGCATATCCAGAGATAGTAAATCCGGAAGGCCATCATGATTGATGTCCGCGGCATCGCTACCCATGGAAAACCGGCTGGTGTGACCAAAATAGGTCTTCAGACTTTCGGTAAAAGTTCCATCTCCATTGTTGATGTAGTAGTAGTCATCTTCATGGAAATCATTTCCGATATAAAGATCAGGATAACCGTCCTGATTAAAATCAGATACTGAAATACCTAAACCATACCCATTAATTCCTCCAAAAATTCCTGCTTCTTCACTGACTTCAGTAAAAGTACCACCATCGTTTCGCATGAGCTTATCGCCGGTTTCGTAATTTCTTTCAAACCGAAGGTCAACCCTTCCAAACGATTCTTGGGTGTGAACGGCATGATTTAAAAGATACATATCCAAATCCCCATCCAAATCATAATCTAAAAATGCGGCAGAGGAGCTATAGGAATCAAAATCAAGTCCATACTTGGCGGCACTTTCAGTAAAGGTGCTATCGCCATTGTTGATGAACAGTTCGTTATGGCCTTCAAAACCATTAATGCCTACTACGGCGCATACATAAATATCCAAAAGACCATCTCCATTTACATCGGCCATAACCGAGCCTGTATTCCAGTCACTTTTTCCCTGAATTCCGGCTGACTCGGAAATATCTTCAAAAGTTAAATTACCCTTGTTTATATAAAGTTTGTTCTTTACTCTATTTCCCGAAAAGAAAATGTCTGGTAAATCATCATTATTAATATCTCCAATGGCTACACCTCCTCCGTTGTAGAAATATAGATAATCCAAAATGTTTAGGGCATCAGATTCTTCAAGTGAATTGGTAAATGTAATCCCTGTATCTTCTGAAGAAGGATTTTTGAATAGTTCCCCTTCTTTTTTTCCACAGCTTAGTATAAGCAGTCCGATTATAATGCTAAAACAGATCTTATTCATTTGTAGTTTTCTCTAAAACCAAAGGTTTGGAATCGTTGATACCAATAATGTAATGCTCTTTATTGGTAATGGTTGCTTTTTCAATACTTCTTGCGGGACCTGGAATGTTAATCGATATGTTTTCGTTCCAAATAGGGCCATTTTGCATAAAACTCAACAGAATACCATGTGAAGCATCCATTCTGCCCAGTTGAGTGCTTATCTCATAGTTATTCCCCACTAACAATAAGTCCTTCATTCCATCGTCATCAAAGTCATCTGCGAACATATCATTTACGGTTGATATTTGAGCAATGTTGGGAAGTTGTTTTTTGATGAATTGAAAGTTACCCGTGTTTTCAAAATAACAGCTGGCAAGTTCAAAGACTTCCTTTTTTGTTGCAGTTTTTAGATTCTGTTCTCCGAAAAGGTCTTCCAAAGATGCTTTAGCAAAGCTTTCATAAGAGAGGAAGTCTTTGTTTAGAAACGGCATTTGTTTCACCAGTTCGTCTTTTGAGGCAAATGGAGTTTGTTTAGTACCGTGATAATAGGTAACCAAAGGTTCTACCGACCCATTGGCATCGAAATCTTTGCTGTATAAGGTCAATGGTTTTTCTATGGAAGCTTTTAGCTTGCTGTTTAACCCCCAGTTTCCAACTGCAAAATCCATATCGCCATCATCATCAAAATCATCAACAATTAGGGAGTTCCAAAGTCCATTTGAGTGGTCGAGACCAGTTTCTGAAGCCAGGGTCAATCTTTTTCCGTTATTAAGAAATAGAGTGACAGGCATCCAATGGCCAACTACTATTAAATCTTTATATCCATTACCATCTAAATCTATCCATGAAGCATCTTTTACATTTCCAATTTGCTGAAATTCTGAGGAAAAAGTGGAAGTAATATCCTTAAAACTTCCTTTGCCGTCATTTTGAAGTAGAAACTGGCGGTCTTCAATTCCAAATTGCCGTGGCTTTTGGTCTGAGGTAATGGTAAGGTCCATATCGCCGTCATTGTCAAAATCCACCGCTAAAACTTTGGATGCATTCAATTCAATTCCTTTAAAGGCCAAAGTGTCCTTTACAAATCTCCCATTTTGATTAAAATAAAGTCTAGGTTGAATTTTACTTGACGACTTGAACTCATTCCCCGCGCTAACAACTACTAAATCTTTTAGCCCATCACCATTGGCATCGAAAAACATATGAGCAACATCCTCATTAAATGCATCTTGAGCGAAAAGCTCATCTTGCAGTCGACTAAATCCACCGTCTTTACTTTGAATAAATAGTGCTGAAGCCTGAGCTTTGGCCCCAGAAATGAAAACATCATCCATGCCATCTTGATTTACATCCGTTACTGAAATACTGGGGCCATTATTTGTATTGGCGAAAGGAATCAAGGGGTCTACATTGAACTCAACGGTTGGTTTCTCATCATGAACAAAAGGAATCAAATCCTCAATTGACTTGAAAACTTTATCCGGTGGATAGTTCAACTGTGGAAGAGAATCAAGAGCGTCTTCATGTTTTACTACTAATTTTCCTGCAGGGACATTTTTCAGGAGTTGAATTTTTTTCGAGGGCCAGAAGACCTTTACAGAATCAAGAATGGAATCTTTACCCATACCGAAATGAACGGTGTTGCTTGTTGCGGATAAATATCCTTTTGTTGGAAAGTTTTCACCAACCAATACAGAACCGTCTACAAAAGCTTTAACCTTCGTGCCGATTCCATGCTTGTTACCTGAACTTCCTTCAAATGAAATGTATAAGGAATGATTATTGCCCTTTTGGGTGTTTTCCAAAATGTAGGCTTCTTCATCCACATTGTTTACTACAATATCTAAATCCCCATCATTGTCCAAATCAACATAAGCGCAACCATGGCTAAACGAATTCTCAATTTTGGTCCAAGTATTGGTAACGTTTCTAAATGTCAAATCTCCATTATTTCTAAAGAAGTAATTCGGTACTTTTTTCTCAGGAAGCTCATTGATAAACTCCAATTCCTTCTGAGTCATGCCGCTCTCTATGGCTTTTTGGATTTTTTCATTGGCGATAAAACTGATGAAATCCATATCGTTTGTGGCTCCTTTGATTCCATTAGAAACAAAAAGGTCCTTATAACCATCATTGTCAAAATCTGCAAACAAGGCACCCCAAGACCACTCCGTGGCGGCTACTCCGCTCATATGGGCGATTTCATTAAAAACCTCCCCATTTCTGTTCAGGTGGAGAACATTTTGCATGTATTGTGGAGCGAAGCCATTTTTAAGGTATTGATCATAGACTGGGAAGGGATATTCTAATCCTGATGTTTTGTAGGTTTCCAAATTTTCAGGCAGCATGTCTAGTGATATGATATCTGTCCAGCCATCATTATTAATATCAGCTATGGCATTTCCCATGGAGAAATGGGAGGTGTGTCCTAGCACTTTTTCGTTTGAAGAGATGGTTTCCTTAAAGGTGCCATCTCCTTGATTTACATAGAAGTAATCATTTTCAAAAAAATCATTTCCAATGTAAACATCAGGATACCCGTCGTTGTTCATATCACTTATGCCAATGCCCAAACCATATCCGATAGCCCCTTGAAAAATTCCAGCCTCTTGGGATACATCAATAAATCTTCCATTATCATTTCTGAAAAGGATATCTCCAGATAGGGAATCGATCTGCTTGCGTTTATTTCCCTTTCCATACGTGCGATTAGGCTTTACGGAATGGTTGAGCAGATACATATCCAAATCTCCGTCTAAATCAAAGTCGAAGAAAGCTGCCTGGGTTGAGAATCCGGAGAAATCCAAATCATATGTGTTGGCCTCTTCTTTAAAGCTAGGTATTCCATTAGCATCAACACCTTGATTTACATAGAGTAAATTCTTTCCTTTTAAATTTTGATAGTTCCCTACTTTACAGACATAAATGTCTAACCAACCATCATTGTTGATGTCAACATGGGTAACCCCTGTGGTCCATCCATTGGAGTTGTCAATTTTGGAAGCCTCCGTAATGTCTTGAAACTTCAAGTTTCCAGTATTCAAATAAAGACGGTCGGATTCCTGGTTTGAAGTAAAATATAAATCCGGAAGGCCATCGTTGTTAAAATCCCCTGTGGCTACTCCTGCACCATTGTAAAAATATAAATAGGTGAGAATATTGAGTTCAGGAGTATCGGTTAATTGGTTTTTAAAAGCAACACCAGTTTCTAATGCATTTCTTTTTTTGAAGAGCGTATTCTTTTCTTGTTTTTGTTCGCACCCCGAAAACAAAATCCCCATTAGGCATAAAAAACAACAAAGTCCTCTCATGAAATCAAAATAGGGTGAAATATAGACATTCCCTTAGGAACTGAAAAGGGGGAGTCGTTAATGTTTGGGATTAGTTGGAGTCCAAATCTATCTTACCAATTGGACAACTATTCTTCTAAAGTATACCAATCAATATTGGTCAAGATGTCCCGACGGCCTTTCTTGTCAGGCGCATAGTTTGTAGCCAGATAGTTTACAATAATTTCTTCGTTGTTTCCGAGGTCCCAGAGGTTCTGAGTTTCTTGCATCCAGCGAATTGTGGCTACCCAACCTTCTTTGGACATTCTGTTTTGCGTGACCAATTTGGCAGAGTGGCAATTGGTGCAATTTTGAATTACTTCGGTTAATCCATCACCTTCTACAAAGCCGGTCTCAACATGAACCCCGTCTATAATTGGATTTTCAGGTTCTTCTTGGATGTCAACTAACTCTGTTTCTTCAGGTCGCTTTTCAAAGACTGAAGGATTGATAATGACATACAGCAAGGAAAAAATACAGATGAAAATCATACTGAACCCTATGATTAACTTTCTGTACAGTACTTCAACCTGATTTTTAAAGTGCTTTTCAAAAGACATATCAGGCAACTTTTATGGCAATTCGATGGCAAGCATTGTTCAAATACCCTTTAGGGTTCCACCCAGGTAACAACATGGGTTGACTTTTCCCTTTGGAATCTTTAGCTCGAGCCCAAACTTCATAATATCCTTTTTTTGGAAAACTGGTAATAGATGCACTGAAGTGTTGCCAAGCTAATCTGTTGACAGGTTTTTCTAGGGAACAAGATTGCCAGGAAGAACCAAAATCTATAGAATACTCTACACTCTGCACGTTGAGTTCCCCTGCCCAGGCATGCCCCCGAATATTCAACGCTTGTCCTTTTTTAACAATGGCTCCCGATTTTGGGTAGGTTATTAGCGATTTCACGGGCATTGATTCGATAATGCACATATCTTCATCCGCCACTTTTTCTCCTGGGGCAACAGGTTCACAAGGGACTCTATACGAAGTTCCTGTCATTTTTGCTCCATCATGTACTTTGTTGCGAATGCTTATTCCATTCAACCATTTTCCAGAAGCCGAAGCAGGCCATCCGCCTGCAATTAAACGCAAAGGATATCCATGGGCTAGAGGAATATCTTTTCCGTTCATTTGAAACGCCAACAGGGTCTCATCTTGTAGTGCTTTTGCCATAGGAACCCCCCTGGAAATGGGTTCTTTTTCAGGATTTCTACTAAGATGAATATCCGCAGCATGATATCCAATATAAACAGCGTCAGGCTTAACGCCTACATCCTGTAATACATCTTTTAATCGGACGCCAGTCCAATTGGCACAGGAAACGGCTCCCACCGTCCATTGGTTTCCCTTGGCTGGAGGGTTAAATTCGCTCCTTCCATTGCCACCACATTCCAAAGTAAGTTGATAAGTGTAATGCTGAAACTTTGATTTTAATTGGGCTAGGGTATAGGTCTTTGGTTTTGAAACAGATTCCCCGTCAAAGGCCAATGTCCAATTGTTCACATCAATGTTCTCTGGAATCAAACCATTGTTCCGGATAAACATATACTTGTTTGGCGTCACTTTATCATCCAATAAATGTGCTTTGGCCTCAATGTTCCATGGCTTGTTATTGAGCACCGACATTTCTGAATCCTTATTGAACAGCTTGAACGGATCTGGATCTTGTAATGCTAATGGTGCATATCCTTCAGGCATATAATGCCCAAAGACAATATCTGCGCCCAGCATGGTGGCTAAGGAGGTTAGTGAGGTTTGGGATATAAAATAACGTCTGTTCATCTAAATTTAATGGAATATAACATGTAATGCTATGAGGGACAGCAACATTCCAATACCAGCCTTTGCTAACATTGGTGAAGCAGGTTCGGCCTTGAGTTTGTCTTTTACAAAACCTGTTCTGGATCCTATCCAAACAATGACGAATCCAATTAATATCACCCACATAGCCCTTA
Organism: Bacteroidota bacterium; assembly: GCA_039191905.1. Lineage (GTDB taxonomy): Bacteria > Bacteroidota > Bacteroidia > Flavobacteriales > Flavobacteriaceae > Flagellimonas. The sequence goes on from JBCCXJ010000003.1 coordinate 107,652, forward strand.
TAAAGTAATTCATATCGGGGAAGAATTCCAAGAAGAAAAACTGCAAAGGCACCGTAGCCAAGAAACCAAATAGAGCCACCCTGTGTTTTGGGAAGGCCAAGAAAGCTGCAGCACAAATAAGAACAACAATACCGCAATTAATAAAATACCTGAGTTGATTTAATGTATGGGTAAAGGCGGCACCTGGGTCTTGAAATTTCAGATATAAGAGCACAATGCCAATTATGACACCGGATATGAACGAAATTAATATGGCTCTTTTTCCAGAACGCACTACTTGTTGGTCCGACGCATTCTTGTTGACATATACTTTGTAAATATCAATGGACCATAAAGTGGCCAAAGAGTTAAAGGTAGAGTCAACGGTACTCATCAAAGAAGCGAACAGCGCACAAAGAATGAGACCTTTTACTCCTACAGGCAAGTATGTATTTACCAAATAAGGAAAAGCCGCATCTGGTTCTGGCAGACCATTGTCACCTAAAATTCCAACCAATGCGATACCTGGTAGAATGATGATAGCCGCCATAAAGTACTTCATAAGTCCCCCGACCATTAGGCCTATCTGTACATCTTTTAAACTTTTAGCTGCTAAAGAACGCTGAACTACGGATTGATTGGCACACCAGTAGTTAATATTCAATAGAAAAGCACCAAAAATGTGTATCCAGGGTAAGGTATCATGGTCTGCTGGTAAATGTAGGTGCATCAAATGCCCTGTCTTTTCGTATAACTGTGACCATCCGCCAAGGTGGTGTATAGCAATAAACATTACGACCACCCCTCCTGTCAACAAAATAGCAAATTGAATAACGTCCGTTCGAACTACCGCTGCCAATCCTCCAAAATAGGTGTAGGTCGCAGAGAACAAACCGAGAAAAAGAATGAGAATGGCAATCCGTATTAATCTATCCTGATGAATAAAAGATAAATAATCCCCAAATACCAAATCTACCGAATAAGCACCCCAGAATAATGCCGCACCCAAGGTAATAGTAGAAAACAACAAGATGTTGGCTCCAGAATACAGGAGCGCTACCGTGCTACCCAATCTCGTTTTAATAAACTGTGTGATTGTGATGATTTTTTCCCTCAAGTACATGGGGACAAAAATGAAGGCGGCCAACAAAAGACCTTGGATGGCATTTATTTCAAAGTTGGCCTGGGCCAATCCGTACAAATAAGCCGAGCCCATAAATCCAAGAAATTGATATCCTTGAACATTGGTGGCAATCGTGGAAAAGGCAATGGAAGGCCATCTTAAATTTCTACCGCTTAAGAAGTACTCTTCCGTTGTGGCTTCTTTAGAGGTCCTACCGGTTATTGCTGTAACAAAAACAATTATAAAATAGGCGCTTACAATAAGTAAATCAATCATATTAGGTGGTTATAGGAATTAACTCCATAGCACGAGAATCCGAACAAAGCAAATGATTAATCATTGGTTTAGGATAAAAGTTGGTTATGGAAAAGTTGTTTAACTACCCAATATACTATTTTGTTTTCAATAAAAGGACCTCAAATCTGCTATATTCTCACTCCTGCAGCTAAGGGAGTTAAAGGTTCTTCAGTTCCCACTTTACCTTGTGCTATAGGCATGGAAAAAGTCTTCAATTTTGGTAAAACCAGTTTGGCAAAGCGCTCGCATTCTTCTTTATGGGGATACCCGGAGAAGATAAAAGCACGAATACCCATATCCATATATCTATTGAGCTTTTCAACAATTTGATCAGGGTTTCCAACTAAAGCGGCCCCACAGCCAGAACGTCCACGTCCTATACCTGTCCACATATTGGGTTCCACGTAACCATCATCTTCAGAAAGCTCACGCATCTCAGCTTGTCTGCTTACCCCATAGGATTTTGCATCCAATGCTCGTTCCCGCATCTCTTTTCCTTGTTCAACACCTAGCTTAGAAACAATGCTGTCGGCATATTCCCGGGCTTCTTCCTCAGTTTCCCGAACCACTACATGAACACGAAGGCCAAAATCCACTTTTCTACCATAAGTTGCCGCCTTTGCGCTCATGTTTTCCATAAGCTTTCTAAGGTTTTCTTCTGTCTCTGGCCACATCAAGTACACATCGCAGTGTTCTGCGCAAAGTTCTACTGCCGCAGGTGAATATCCTCCAAAGTAAAGAAGGGGTCCACCATTTTGATAAGATTTAATAGGCAAGGAGGTAACCTTCATGTTATAGAATTTTCCCTGATAATCGATTTGGTCCTGGGTCCATCCTTGTTTTAGGATTTCAATAACTTCTCTAGATCTCTGGTATCGGTCTTCAGAAGACATGCCTTCTTCACCGGGAAGTGGAGATGAAATTATATTTATTGTAAATCGACCTTTTAGAATGTGATCAATTGTGGAAAGCGTTCTACCTAACATTGCTGGGTGAATTTCTCCACAGCGAACAGCAGCCAACATGTTGATTTGTTGCGTCATCGGTGCGACTGCGGAAACAAAAGGCAATGTGTCCTGGCCTACTTGATAGGATGACGGGCATAAGATATTTCTAAAACCACTTTTGTCTGCGGTCAACAGGATATCGGAAGCATTTTCGAAGGTGCTTTTGTAATCCATATTTCTTTCGCCCAAGTATCGGTCATCACCATTGCAAATAGGAGCAAACCAGGAAACTTCGGCTCCATCTAAGTGTGGGGATCTAATAGTTATTTTTGAATTATCCATTACTTTTTCTTTTTAATCAATTTCTCTTCCTAATGCAGCTTCCCATAGCATATACCATTCTTCACGTAAGAGGGTAATATCCAGTGCTTTGTATGCCGTTTGTATTCGTTCTAGTTTTGAAGTCCCCAAAACAGGAATAATGCCTGCGGGGTGCTTTCTAAGCCAAGCATATAAAATCTGATCATGGGTAGCATTGTGTTTTTCACCCAAAGCATCCAAAACTTTTTTGATTGTCTCCATTTCAGGAGAAGTGGTCTTTCCAAACAAGCTTCCACCTCCTAGAGGAGACCATGCCGTTGGAATTATATTGTGTTTTTGACATTGGTCCAAGGTTCCATCTTCAAATGCGTTTCTATGTAGGATGGAAATCTCCACCTGATTGGTTACCAAAGGAGTTACGGAGTGCAATAAGTCAAATTGAGATGGTAAAAAATTAGATACCCCAAACTCTAGTACTTTTCCAGATTGTTTGAGCTTTTCAAAAACCTCTGCTATCTCATGTGGATTGAACAAATAGTCTGGCCTATGTAATAGCAAGACATCTATATAATCTGTTTTTAAATTTTCTAAAGATAAATCCACAGATTCCAAAATATGTTGGGCAGAAAGGTCATAGGATTTTATAGTATGGTTTGGCCTATTTTCCGAAATTAGCTTAATGCCACATTTGGTTGTAATGCGCATTTTATCCCTTAAGCCCTTTCTGGATTTCAGAACATTTCCAAAATCTTCTTCAGTGGTATAATGCCCGTAGATATCAGCATGATCAAAGTCTTTGAGACCTAGTTCTAAGCATCCTTCAATGAATTTCTCGTACTCAGAAGTAGATAACTGGCTTCCCCAGGTACCTAGTCGCATGGTGCCTATAATAAAGGGTGCTATGTTTTCTTTGGTTAGGGACATATTAAATAAATGATTCTGAATTGGGACCAAATTTAACCAAATAAACCAAAAATGTAAACGTTTACATTATAAAATTTCATAATATTGCGGATAAATCATATCTAATAAAATCATAGCGAAAATGATAACGGTTATCTCGGGATCAAATCGAAAGAATAATAAAACTATACACTTTGCTAAATATGTGTTCGAGGAATTGAAAAAATCGAGCGCTGAGGAGGTGAAGTTTTTGGATATATCTGAATTCGCAGGAAACGTGGTCAATGTAAGTATGTACAAGGATTCAGAACAACCTGGAGTAGTTCAACATATTCAAGATGAATATTTTATTCCTGCTGGAAAGTTTTGGTTTTTTATTCCAGAGTACAACGGAAGCTACCCAGGTATTGTCAAACTCCTATTGGATTCTATGTCAGTAAGGGAATACCAGAAGAGTTTCGACAATAAAAAGGCTTGTATTACAGGCATAGCTTCGGGAAGAGCGGGAAATCTTAGAGGAATGGATCACCTAGCCGAAGTTTTGAATCATCTAGGGATTCATGTACACCCAAATAAAAACCCTATTTCTTCAATTTATAAGATGCTCAATTCAGAGGATAATTCTGTGAATGAAGCGGCAATGGAAACCCTTCAAAAGCAAATTCAACAATTCCTGAAATATTAGTCTGAACCATTAGTTGACTCACGCTTGATGAGTTTAGGGGATAGTATTTTTGAAGTTGGCTTGGTTTTCTTCTTTAGATTTTGAAGCAATAGATTTGCCGACAATTCGCCCATAAGTGAACTTTCCTGATCTATTGAACTCAAACTGGGTTGAGTTAATCCACTAAAGTTGGCATTGCCAAAACCTATCAGCTTTACCTTTTTAGGGATATTGACTTTTAACGTACTTAAAAGATTGAGCAAATGAATGGCCATTTCATCCCCGTAGGCAAAAATACCATCTATGGTTGGGTGCTCTTCAAATAGGTTTTTAAGATTTTTTAAATTCTCCTTGGTTTGGGTTTTGGAGTCTTGAAGATGATGAACCATAGCAGGTGTTTTATGTTTCTGGACTGCAGCCAGAAAACCATTCTTCCTCTCCTCAAAAATACTTACATCTGAACTGCCTGCAATGTGTAAAAGCTTCTCGCAATTCATATTAATCAGGTGTTCCGTCGCGATGTATGCTCCTAAATAGTTATTAAGTAAAACCGTATTGATAAGTTCTAGCTTAGGGCGTCTATCAAAAAATACAATAGGCGTTTGACTATCAATTACCTTTTGAATATGGGTATGGTCTTTTGTTTCCTTTGAAATGGACATTAACACGCCATCAACATTAAGTTTCAAAAAAGAATTTAAAGCAGCATTTTCTTTTTCCTGTTGCTCATGCGTTTGGGAAATGATGATATTAAAGCCCGAATCGCTTACCACACGTTCAATACCATTGATGATATCACTAAAAAAAGAATTATTGACCTCAGGTACAATTACTCCTATAATCTTGCTTTTTCCACTCCGAAGTGCAGCGGCCATCATATTGGGTCGATAGTCAATTTCTTTGGCGGCTTTTAGAACTTTTTCGCGCGTTTTGGGAGAGACCAAAGAACTGTCATTGAACACACGTGATACAGTGGCCAAGGAAAGTCCTGTTATTTTTGCTATTTCCTTTATGCCAGCCATTTACAATTTTATAGATAATTTAGAACGTAAAAAAGTGAAATTACCCCAAGTACTACCCATGTTGTAACCCCTACAATTAGAATATTGAAACCTAATTTTTTTAGTTGGGCAATATTGATTTGCATTCCAATCAAGAACAAAGTGAAAATAAGCGCTTTTCGCGCAATCCAAACTACATTTTCACTTATTTGAGCGGCCTCTGGGATGTAGGAATTAATCAACATGGCACCGATAAAGCCAAAGATAAACCAAGGAAAAGCAAATCGTTCTTTCGAATTGGAACCAAAAGAAATGATCAAAACTAGAGGTATTATCCAAAGTGTCCGTACAAGTTTAGTGGTTGTCGCGATATTTAAGGCCTGGTTCCCATAAACTTCAGCTGCTCCCACTACGGAACTGGTATCATGTATAGCTATGGCGCTCCAAGTCCCAAACTGACTTTGATCCAAGCCAAAATAATGCCCTATATAAGGAAAAATAAAAAGGGCAACAGCGTTCAAAAGAAATACAATTGCCAAGGAAATTGAGGTTTGTGATGAGTCCGCCTTTAAGCTTGGACTTACCGCTGCAATGGCGCTACCACCACAAATAGCGGTTCCTGAGGCAACTAAAATAGTGGTTATACGTTCGGATTTAAGAATTTTTCCGATGGCAAATGCGATAATGAAGGTGCAGACAATGGTAATCAAAGTGATAAAGAAACTATTGGAACCGACTTCAATGGCCTGTTGCATATGTATTCCAAATCCGAGGCCGACCACCGATAATTGCAGTAGTAGTTTTTGGAATTTCTTGCTTTTTTGAACAAAATCAGCATTGGCAATCTTGAAGATTCCGGTAATCATACCTACAGCTAGTGCTAGGGCAGGAGTAATGAACCCTAAGAGTGTTCCGGTTAGTACAAGTCCGCATAATATGTAAGTAGCTGTTTTTGAAAGCATGTTCTGAATCGAAGCAAAGCTACAAATAAAAATGTAAACGTTTACATTTTGTTTTCAGCACAACAACTCTAGTTGAGCGCGTAAACTTTTGGTACTCTACTATTGATTGCTACAAACAGAAATTCTTTACCGGTTTTGTCTTTGAATTTGGACAGATGTTTAATCTCGCCTTTTACATAGAATCCAGAGTCATCATGGGGAGTCCACGAAAAATTCCCATCGCCTGAACCCAAAAGGACACCTCCATAACTGGCATCCAAACGACTAAACTGTGGCTTGAAGTCATAATTGTTTCCTCCCAATATCAAATCTAGATTCCCATCGCCATTAATGTCGGTACAGTTCACATCACAAACACAGGAGAATTGAACTTCTCTAGGTAAACTCTTTATTTCGAACTTGCCACCACCTTGATTAAGCGCCACTATACTCTGGGTAGTATTAACTTCCTTAATAATTGATTTTTTGATGATAGTACTGTCTATCAATTCATCTACACTCTTTGTGGCGAAGTCGGAAAACTTGAGATTTTCTTTTTTCAGAGAATTTAGTTGGGCGGTAAGCTCTCTTTTTAGGGTTATGGGGACATCTTTTCCATTGTAGTTTTGGGTGAAGAGTTGTTCTATGGTTCCGTTATCATCAAAATCGTTAACGAAAAGCTTTAATGGAGCAGTTGAAGATGCTTTGTAGCTAAAATTGTCTCCATGATTTCCTAACACAAAGTCGATATCACCGTCAGAATCCAAATCCTCAGCATAAATGGTGTTCCACCAACCAGAGAGATTATCTAAATCGGTCTCCTGTGGACTTAATCTTCTTCCATTATTCTTGAAGACTTTTATGGAGCCCCAGTCCGTGGTGATAATTAGGTCTTTTTTGGAGTCCCCATCGTAGTCAGCCCACTGAGCGTCGGTCACCATGCCTACATTTTTTAGATGAAAAGCCTTGTTTTCCGTAATATCTGAAAAGTTCCCTTTACCATCGTTCTCCAAAAACAAATGCTCTGGGTTTACACCATAAATTCCGGGAACGCTTCTACTCCCGATAAAAAGATCTTGATCACCGTCGTTATCGTAATCATAGGGTGCAATTACAGCTACATTGTTGTCTAAACTTGGGATGGTTTTGTCATCTTTTGTAAAGTTTCCTTTTCCAGCATTCAAATAAACCCGGTTCTTTGGAGCCAGACGGTTATTCGGAATGTTTCCACCTGAGCCCACGATGATGTCCATATCTCCATCATTGTCTATATCCACAAAGGCTGATGCAGTGTCTTCAAACCCCCTATCCTCACGAAATACATCTTGGAAAAATGCTAATTTTAGCTTGCCATTGTTTTGATGAAGTAGGATTTTGGCAGGCTCACCTCTTGAGCCACCCATAAAAATATCTTCGTCTCCATCCTTATCTATGTCGGCAACTGAAATTGTGGGTCCTTCTTGTGAAATCATTTTGGTAATTAGCCCTTCATAATCATAATCAATGTGCTTATCCTCGACGTGTGAAGGTAGTGTAGACGGAATTTCAGCAAGTAGTGTGCTTTTATTTTTTAATCTTGGAAGATATTTTTGAGAAGCATCAGAATGATTAAGGGTTATATGAGTATCTACTTGGACATTCTTGAGAATTTGAAACATGTCGTTTGGCCAAATGACCCTAAGGGAATCTATTGAACTTTGTTTACCAAGGCCCAAGGTCATAGTATAGTCTATTGAAGATTGAAAACCTCTTGATGGAATCATCTCCTGTTGTATTGTCTGATTGCCAGAATAGATTTCCACTAAGCTTCCAATACCCTTGGTATTGGGTTTTTCTCCTTGTAAATCTATTTTTAAATAATGGTTTCCAGAAGCTTCACTGTTGTTTTGATAAACAAAAAGCTGTTGATTTACATTATTTACAATGAGGTCAAGATCACCGTCATTATCTAAATCTCCATAAGCCGCACCATTAGAAAAACTTGGCGTGGAGAGGCCCCATTCCTCTGATCGATTCGTAAAAGTTAAATCTTGGTTGTTTTTGAAGGCATAATTTGGAATTGGTACGGATGGCATGGCATCAATTACAGCATCTTTTTGCTCCTTATTTCCATACACAGCAGTTTGTTGTCGTGTAACATCTTCAAAAAAGTCAATAAAATCCTGATTCGTTAAATCATGATAGATACCATTGCACACGTAAACATCCCTATATCCATCATTATCCATATCAAAAAGTAGGGCACCCCAGCTCCAGTCTGTTTTGGAGATACCACTGTAATGAGCTATTTCGGAAAAAGAGTTTCCTAAATTCAATTGCAATGTATTTTGCATGAATTGGTAGTAGTAGTCGTTCAACAGTTTTCTTTGGTGGGTGTCATAAGTCTCAAATGTTGTGGTCATTTTTAGACGTTTGTCGTCCTCCGGTAACATGTCCGTTACAAAAATGTCTGACTTTCCATCATTGTTTATGTCCGCCATATCTGCACCCATGGAAAATAGACTTAGGTGATTCGTCCACTCTTTTATGCTTTCCGTGAAAGTCCCATCTTGATTGTTGATATAGAGATAATCGTGTTCAAAGAAGTCGTTGGATACGTAAATGTCAGGATAGAGGTCTTTATTAATATCTCCTACAGTGACTCCTAAACCAAACCCTACCAAACTGCCGTAAATATTGGCTTCAGTGCTTACATCCGTATAAACACCATTGTCGTTTCTTAGAAGTTTATCACCACCTCCTTTTATTTCTTCAATAACATTCCAATCCTCGGCCCTTAGATTTCTTTTGTTTTCGTAGCCAAGGCTGGCAACTGGGATGAAGCTATTGTTGAGCATGTATACATCTAGGTCACCATCTTTATCATAATCGAAGAATGCCGCGTGTGTGGTAAAACCACTATCGGCTAAATTATATTCTTCGGCCTTCTCGGTGAAGGTTAAATCACCATTATTGATAAACAACTCATTTTTTTGGTCATCTCCTTCTATGTTCCCAGCATTGCAGACGTAAATATCAAGCAAATCATCTGAATTGATATCCACAAATACAACTCCAGTAGACCAAGCTTTTTCACCTTCTACTCCGGCTGAAATTGTTATATCCTCAAAAGTAAAATCTCCTTTGTTCAAGAAGAGTTTGTTCTTTTTTCTATTCGCTGTAAGGTAAATGTCTGGGAGGCCATCGTTGTTTACATCACCGATGGCGACACCTCCACCATTGTAGAAATTTCTATATAGGAAAATATTGAAATCTTCTTCGTTTTCTATGGTGTTTCTAAAGGATATACCGGTTTGAGTACTGTCGAGCAATGTAAAAAGTCGATTTTTCTTTGTCTCGTTGTCAGATGGTTTGCTGTTTTTTATACAGGAAAAGAACAAAGCGGAGATAAACAATAGAGATAGAATGGCGGTTTTGTGCGACATTTTTAATAAAAATCTGTAATGGGGAAGCTAAAAATTTCTAATCAATTTTCATAAGGGCGAGCATAGATTAACACCTGCAGGTTGTTGAATCTATGTAAATGAATAAAAAAAGAGGGCTTTTTATAGCCCTCTTTCTTATACTATAGTTGATAAACTACTAGTAACCTTCGTTTTGAACTAAATTTGGGTTAGTAGCAATTGCAGATGCTGGGATAGGGAACTTAACCCTAAATGCTTCTGTAACGTCTTTCATTTCCCAAGTACTTGTAGAAAAGGTACCGAAACGCAATTGAACCGCTCTTCTACCCCCAATCACACCTTCAGAATTCAATTCCCTGGCGATAATATCTGGCATGTCATCTAAAGTAACACTTGGTAGCGGTGTTGCACCTGCCCTTTCGCGTATCGCGTTTACATCGTCAAGAGCAGAAGTTGGACTACCACCACCGCCACGCAGTGTAGCTTCAGCTCTCATCAATAAGGCATCAGCAAAACGCATCCATGTAAAATCTCTCGCCGTGTCCCCTGGTAGACCTCCAGTATCAGCATCTCTTTGAGGGTTTTTAACAATTCGAATACCGTTTCTTTCATTGTTAACCTCCAGATTAGTTAAGATTACATCCTCATAAATAAGGTCATTATCCTGTCTATCCTTAAGATCTTCACCTGAAGGGTTTCTTTGTTGTCCTCGAATATATCCAGTAGATACTCCTGCTACTTCTTCACCGGGCAGACCAAGTCTAGCATCCTGTGTTACATCATCTGTACCAAAAAGTCTAAAGGTTTCGGTAAGCGTAACAAAACCGTTCCAACCTCCTTGATTTGGATGTAGTTGGTTGTATATTCGAGTTCTGATATCTCCGTCCAACATAAAAATCACTTCGTGATTGGTATTATTCGCAGGATCCCAAATATCATAATAACTTTCATCACCATCATCAGGATCCAAAGCTCCAACAGGGTCTAATTCGAAACCAAGGTTCTCTATCGCGGTGACATCTGAAACAACTTGAGTCATATCGCCTTCGGTACCTACAAGGTGAATAGCATTTAGTTGCACTCTGGCTCTTAAGAAACGTGCAAACGCCTCTCCAACACCTGTGAGTGTGCCGGCTCTATCCCCTCCTGATTCATCAGGTCTTAATGTGTCAACTGGTCCATTACTTGAAAGATTACCGCTAGCTATCGCAGTATTCAAATCGTCCAAGATAAAAGCAAAAGCTTCCTGAGCAGATAGAACTGTAGGGTCCACGTCTGGCCCATCATCTACACCTCTTACAGGTACTTGGCCGAAGAAATCCAGTATATGGTAAGTATGAAAGGCACGTATAACCAGGGCTTGAGCTGTTTGACTAGGACTTGGACCGGACCTTGAGTCCAACAACTGATTTGCACGAAAGGCCGCCGCATTATGTCTGTTCCACGCTTGCAGTATATAGACATGGTTAGCATCCCAAGTGTGATTGTGCATTGTACGCCAAACTCCGTTATCACCCCAGTCGGCACCCCTCGTCAACACGGCTATGTTGTCTGCAGATACTTCCATAAGTGCATATGAACTTTCTTGAGAATCCTGACGGAAAAGCCCAACCCCATCACTATCACCACTGGAGTAAAGTGCTTCGAGGCTCGCAGAGGTACTTGTTACCCCACTGAAACTACCTCCGTCTGATTCTACTGAAACCGAATCTTGAAAATTTGGTTCCAGATCTGTACAGGCTTGGAAAGTGACTACTAGAGCACTTAACCCAAGCATCTTTGTTAGTCTGTTACTTAATAAATCTTTTTTCATCATTTCTTTTTTTTTAAAAACTTGCATTAACACCTAGCGAAAAAGTAGTAGGTCTTGGATAAGAAGTCAAATCAATCCCTAAAGAAGGTAGGTTGTTTAAATTTCTATCTGTCGAGATTTCAGGGTCTTGTCCAGTATAGTCTGTAATAACAAACAAATTTTGAGCGTTAAGGAACAAACGTAAAGAGCTAAATAAACTATCCTCTGCAACAGGGAAGTTGTGCCCTAGAGTAACGTTCTGTAGTCTCAGGAAAGAGCCATCTTCAACAAATCTCGAGGAAACGGATTGTGGATTAAATGCGTTTTCTACCCCAACTAATGGGAATACATCCGCATATACGTTCCTACCTTGAGATAGGTTAGGAATGGTTGAAAATGCATTTCTCGTGTTGTTGTAAATGGATTGACCAAATTGTCCATTGAAGAATAGACTTAAATCCCAATTCTTATAGTTGAAATTATTGGTGAAACCCATGGAGAAATCCGGCAATGCACTTTCACCAATGAAAACTTGGTTTCCACCAGCTCCAAAGATGTTGCTTCCATTCTCATCCAGGCCTTGAAAATCCCGAGTGAAAAAACTAAACAAAGGTTGATTGTTGGACAGCCTTTGTGCAAAGGCTCTTGATAATCCAGGGCCATTAATCTGCCCTGCTTCGATATCTGGTCCGGTATAATTCTCTAAGATATTATCCGTGTACGTAATGTTGAAATTCAAATCCCACGAAAAATCCTCAGTTTGAACGGGAATGGCGTTAATGGTAAATTCTACACCCTCATTCACAATATCACCGTCTACGTTAGCAAAAACGAAAGGTTGTGGAGCAGGTTGTGCACTGTTAACTTGCAATAAGAACTGTGATGTAGTTCTTTTGAAATAGTTCACAGATCCTGAAATTCTATTCTCCAAGAAACCATAATCCACACCTATACTTAATTGTTCGTTTTCTTCCCACTGTAAGTCGGGATTGTTAAAAGCAACTGTACTTAGGTTTCCAGGATCATTTTGGTTACCAACGCCAAAACGTTGTCTTTCACTGAATTGGTTTGAACCTAAACCTTCTTGGTTACCGGTAACACCCCAATTGGCTCGAAGTTTGAAAGTATCGAAAAACTCAGGAAACCATTCTTCCTGATCCAAAGCCCAAGAAGCACCGACAGCACCAAAAGTACCGTATCTGTTATTATCACCAAACCTTGATGAGCCATCCACCCTAATGGTACCTGACAAATTAAACTTACCATTTATGGAATAGTTGGTACGAAAGAAGAATGATTGTAACTCATCGCGCTCTAAACTAGTGTTGGCAGCGAAGTCTCGTGCTATACCGATATTGTTAATCATTTGAAACAAATCTGGAGTTTCAAAATCGAAACCGCGAAGCGTAATAGTCTCGTTTACAAACTCTTGATAAGAATGCCCTAGGACAACATCTAATCTATCATCACCAAACTCCTTATTATAATTTAGATAGGACTCCCAGGTTGTATTAGTCAAATCAATTTCATCTAAGTTAGCTCTACCGTTATCCAAAGTTCCGTTCGCGGCAAAGTTTCTTGATTCTGCAGAAGCAGCTGAAGAAGTAGACTTATCCAAACCAACAAGGGTGTTGATAGTCAAATTATCTGTAATCTTATATTGTGCTGACACATTTACAAGAGCACGAAATGTACTAGAGGTTGCGCGAGTCAACTCTAAAAGTGCCAAGGGGTTTCTTCTTTCGTTGGATGGTTGGTTGAAACCACCTATAAAACCTTCATCTCTTGTACCGTCTCCTGTAAAGGGTTGAGTAGGGTCCCAACCAATAGATGCAGAAAGTAAATCCCCCCTTGCGTTAGGGTTGTTGGTAATTGGAGGTCTTTGCGTTTCAACATTGGAAATGGTTGCTTGCGTGCTTAATTTCAACTTATCATCGAAAAACCTTTGTGTTGCGTTGAACCTAGCTGTCAATCTGTCAAAAGTACTGTTTTCCACTTCACCTTCTTGATCTTGGTATCCAAAAGAGAGTCTGTAGTTTCCTGTTTCATTACCACCTCCGTAGGCAATGTTGTAGTTTTGAGTGAAACTTGTTCTGAAAACCGTATCATAGGTATCCGTATTAGCTGTGCCAGCCGGAAAAGGAGTATCTGAAAGAATTGCTTGAGCAGCTAAAAATTGGTCTCGAGATAACAATTCAGGATTGTTTGCAACGTATCCTACCGAAAAGGTAGAGGAGAAATCCAATGTGCTTCTTCCAGCCGTACCCGATTTAGTAGTAATCAAAACCACCCCGTTAGCACCCCTTGATCCGTAAATAGCCGTAGATGCAGCATCTTGTAAGATATCTATACTAGCAATATCATTTGGGTTTAAGAAACTCAAAGGATCCAAAGAGCCAGAACTTCCAATGTCAGAACCACCACCACCATTAGGGTCAGCACCACCACCTGTTGCAGCCGTAGTATTTGCTCCGTTTAGTGGAACACCGTCAACAACGAATAGCGGATTGTTCTGGGAACGTACGGAGGCAGTACCTCTAACTCTTACGTTTACTGCTGCACCAGGTTCACCACTAGTAGTGGCAATCTGTACACCTGCAGTTTTACCCTGTATCAACTGTTGAGGGTTTACAATTACACCTTTGTTGAATTCTTCGGCTTTCACACTTTCTACAGCACCTACTGTACTTCTTCTAGTCGTAGTACCGTATCCAACTACAACAACTTCATCTAATTCACTCGCGTCTTCTTGTAAAACCACATCTAAAGTAGTCTGTCCGTTGACTGCGATTTCTTGTGTTGCAAATCCAATGTAACTAAATACCAGAACAGCGTCTGACGCCACATCGTTTAGGGTATAATTACCATCAAAATCAGTTTGCGTACCATTGGTTGTGCCTTTGACTACAACGCTGGCTCCCGGTAAAGGTCCGCTTGCATCTGAGACCGTACCAGTTACTGTTTGGGCCTTAACCATACCAAAGCATAATAATGCTCCGATAAACAAAAAGCCCCTAAGTAGCGTAATCTTCATAAATAATTAATTTTAAGTTTAGTTAATTTCAATTCAAGTGTTAAACATATATAAAAAAAAGGTTAATCAAAATTTAAGCATAATTCAGTGTTTAACGAAAACGGTTTCGTGTTAATAAGTTTGGGAAAATACTAGGTTGATAAATCTTTGAGCTGTAATTTAATCAAATCTTAATAATAATGGGGCTTTTTAACGAAATTAATAATACCCTACGAATATACTATTTTATTTAAAGGGTGTTTTTAAGGCGCTTTTTTTGATGAAATTCATTTCTTCTTAGTGATTTGTTAAAAGTTTATCTAAAAGAACTGTTAATACCTAGTTTTAAGTATTTTCCCATTTTAGACGTACACTTATTTAGTAGAATTGAAGGCAAAAATTACTTTAAAAGATATTGCAAGAGAACTTGAGGTTTCCATCTCTACCGTATCTAAGGCCCTAAAAAATAGTGAGGAAATTAGTAGGGACACCAAAGAAAAGGTGCAGGCATTTGCTCGTCTTTACAACTACAAACCCAATAATATTGCAATAAGCCTAAAGAACAAGCGCACAAAAAATATTGGCGTAGTTATTCCTGATATCGTTCATCATTTTTTCACCACTGTAATAAGGGGTATTGAGAAATATGCCAATGCTAAGGGATATAATGTGATTGTTTGTCTATCAGAAGAATCATTTGATAAGGAAGTGATTAATATGGAAATGCTGGCAAATGGCAGTATAGATGGTTTCATCATGTCACTTTCGTCTGAAACACAAGCAAAAAAAGACTACAATCATTTAAAAGAAGTCACTGAACAGGGAATTCCCGTAGTGTTGTTTGACCGTATCACTCATGAGGTCGACTGTGATAAAGTAATTATAGATGATAAGTTAGGAGGCTATCTTGCTACCAAAAACCTTATTGAACAAGGGAAACGAAAAATAGCTTTAATTACTACCGATGATTACTTGAGCGTAAGTAAAGCAAGAGGTGAAGGCTATAGAAAAGCCTTGGTTGATAGTGGTTTGAATATAGAGGAGTCCCGCATTCTAAAACTTCCTACCATGGAAATGGATGAGGAACGCATACGCGACTTTTTTGAAAGTATTGAATTTGATGCCGTACTCTGCGTCAATGAAATTTTTGCTGTTTTTAGTATGCGGGTTGCATTGGAAAAAGGGCTTAAAATTCCAGAGGATGTCGCCGTAATTGGATTTACAAACGGACTCTTGTCCAAATACGCTAATCCTAGCTTGACAGTAGTGGCACAACATGGGGAAAAGATGGGTGAGATTTCTGCACAAATGCTAATTGATAAAGTGGAAAGCGAAAAAGAAGAAGAAACCTTTCAAACTAAAATTTTAGAGCCCACATTGGTAGTTCGGGACTCAACATTTAATTAAGTTTGCTCTGTATTTTTTAATTGACAATCTTAACTTCTACCATACACTAAATAAATGAATCAAGATTACATAAAAGCTGACCCTTGGTCTATTGTTGAAGAAGGGTTCGACAAAGAACGTGTAAAGTCTTCCGAAAGTCTTTTTAGTATTGGAAACGGAGCTATGGGGCAACGTGCCAATTTTGAAGAGACCTACTCCGGGGCGACCTTTCAAGGAAGCTATATTGCCGGTGTTTATTATCCAGACAAGACAAGAGTAGGTTGGTGGAAAAATGGATATCCAGAATACTTCGCAAAGGTGCTGAATGCGCCGAATTGGATTGGTATTGATGTAACTATTGATGGAGAACCTTTGGATTTGAATACCTGTTCCAAGGTGAAAGACTTTAGTCGTCAACTCAATATGAAAGAAGGTTGGTACCAACGCTCTTTTATTGCGACAATGCCGAACGGAATTGAAATTTCAGTTTTATCGACCCGTTTTCTAAGTCTTCATTTGGACGAACTTGGTGCGATTGAATATGAAATTCAGTTGCTAAACAGGGACGCGAAGGTAGTCATATTCGCTTATTTGGATAGTGGAATCAAAAACATGGATAGTAATTGGGATGATCAATTTTGGAATACAACCAGTATTAAATCTGAAGGCAATCGAGCTTTTATTGAGTCTCATACCCTGAAGACCAATTTCCAGACCTGTACGTTTATGGAAGCTAACCTGTATCGGGATGGAAAGAAATTTGAAATTGGCCCCAACGACAAAGAGGAAGAACTTTCTATTGGTTTGAGTTATGAAATTGACTCAAAAGAAGGTGAAAAGATTGCACTTCAAAAATTTGGTGGATATACGGTTTCAAGAAATCATGAGTCCACGGTATTGACAGATGCTGCCAATAAGGTTTTGGATGCTGCTGCTGCACTCGGATTCGAAGGACTTCTCGAACAACAAAAGAAAGACTGGGGTAGTATTTGGGAAATGAGCGATATTGAAATTGAAGGAGATGTAAAGGCTCAACAAGGAATCCGCTTCAATATTTTTCAATTGAACCAAACCTACTTGGGGAAAGATTCGAGATTGAATATTGGTCCAAAAGGCTTTACTGGAGAGAAGTATGGTGGCAGCACATATTGGGATACGGAGGCCTATTGTTTGCCATTTTACATGGCCACAAAGAATCAAGAGGTAGCGTGGAGTTTGTTGGAATACCGATATAATCATTTGGAAAAGGCTATCGAAAATGCGGAGAAATTAGGCTTTACGAACGGAGCTGCGCTCTACCCTATGGTCACTATGAACGGAGAGGAATGTCACAATGAATGGGAAATCACTTTTCAAGAAATCCATAGAAATGGTGCTATTGCCTTTGCCATCTACAACTATCATCGCTTTACTGGAGATTATAGTTATGTGCCAAAAATGGGATTGGAAGTACTTATAGGTATAGCTCGCTTTTGGCAACAACGCTTCAACTATTCTGAGGACAAACGAAGCTATGTCATGCTAGGTGTTACCGGTCCTAACGAATACGAAAACAATATCAACAACAACTGGTATACAAATTACTTGGCCAAGTGGTGTATTGAATATGCATCTGAACAACTAAAGAGGGTAGAGGAAGAATACCCTGAAGAATATACCAGGATAATCGGGAAAACCCAATTGACATCTGAGGAAACCAAAGCATGGGATGAATTGGTGTCCAATATATATTTTCCATTTTCTAAAAAGTATGACGTTTACCTGCAACAAGATGGATTTTTGGACAAGGAATTGATTCGGGTAAATGATTTGGCCAAATCACAACGACCAATTAACCAAAAATGGAGTTGGGACAGAATTTTGCGCTCTCCATATATCAAACAGGCAGATGTGCTTCAAGGTTTCTACTTTTTTGAAGATCATTTCTCTCAAGAACAACTTGAAAAACATTTTGACTTTTACGAACCGTTTACGGTCCATGAATCATCGCTATCCCCATGTGTCCATAGCATTCAAGCCGCTAAGTTGGGACGAATGGAACAGGCGTATACTTTTTATTTAAGAACCTCCAGATTGGATTTGGACGATTACAACAAGGAAGTTGAAGAAGGATTGCATATTACCTCAATGGCTGGAACATGGATGAGTATTGTGGAAGGCTTTGGAGGAATGCGGGTTAAAGACAATAAATTGTCGTTTGAGCCTCAAATTCCAAATCAATGGAAATCCTATGCCTTTAAGGTGAATTTCAGGACACAGATCATTACTATTATGGTTGAAAAGAATATTTCAAGTTTTGAAGTTACCGGAGATAAAGATTTGGATGTTTTAGTGAACGGAAATAGGGTGACCTTAATTCCTGGAAAAGTAGTTCAAGCATGAAAAAATTGGCCCTTGGTTGTTTTCTTCTGATGCTAGGGGGCTTTTTGGCATGCGAATCAAATAGCAAAACCAAGAAAGTGGAGTCAATTACAGAAAGAAAGACAGTAGTTTATCAGGTGTTTACCAGACTTTTTGGCAATACGAATTCCACAAACAAACCTTGGGGTACCATTGAGGAAAATGGGATTGGGAAGTTTTCTGATTTTACTGAAATAGCACTTTCTGAAATAAAGGGTTTAGGAGTTACGCATATCTGGTATACCGGAATTCCACATCATGCCGTAATTAATGACTACACTGAATTTGGCATTTCCAATGATGACCCCGATGTGGTTAAGGGACGTGCCGGTTCACCCTATGCAGTTAAAGACTATTACAATGTGAATCCAGACCTTGCTGATAATCCGGCAAACAGATTACAGGAGTTTAAGGATTTAGTGGAGAGAACCCACAAAGCGGGGATGAAAGTCCTAATAGATATCGTGCCAAACCATGTTGCAAGAAACTATGAAGGCTTAACCAATCCCGAAGGAGTCTCGGATTTTGGTGCACAAGACGATACCTCTTTGGAGTATCATGTAAACAACAATTTCTATTACGTAATTGGGGAGGAATTCTCGGTACCGAATTGGGATGGCGATTATCAACCTTTGGGAGGTGAAAACAATGTGCTCTCCAATGGTAAATTTGAAGAGATTCCCGCCAAATGGACAGGTAATGGCTCAAGACTGGCACAACCCCATTTCAACGACTGGTATGAGACGGTTAAAGTAAACTATGGGGTTCGACCCGATGGTACAAAAGATTTCAGGGAGTTGCCAGATTCCTATAAAGAAAAAGATTATCAAGATCATTTCGGCTTTTGGCAGGATAAGAAGATACCAGACTCTTGGGTGAAATTTAAGGATATCGCTCTTTACTGGCTTGATTTTGGCGTGGATGGATTTCGTTTTGATATGGCTGAAATGGTTCCCGTTGAGTTTTGGAGCTATATGAATTCCAATATAAAAATGAGAAATCCAGATGCTTTTCTGCTGGCTGAGGTATACAATCCAGACTTGTACCGGGACTATATCTATAAAGGAAAAATGGATTACTTGTATGATAAGGTAGAACTTTACGATAGTATCAAACATATTATTAAAGGATATGGTTGGACCGACCATATTGCTGTAGTCCAAAAAGGAATGGAGGATATCGAACATCATATGCTCCATTTCTTAGAGAATCATGATGAACAGCGTATCGCCAGTCCTGATTTTGCTGGAAAAGCCGAATTGGCTAAACCCGCTATGGTAGTTTCCGCCACAATTAGTACATCCCCCACAATGATTTACTTTGGTCAGGAAGTGGGAGAGCCAGGTACTGAAGATGCAGGTTTTGGGAGTCCAACTCGCACATCTATTTTCGATTACGTTGGAGTGCCTCATCATCAAAGATGGATGAACAACAGAAAGTTCGATGGGGGCCTACTACCTGAAAATGAGAAACAGCTCCGGGATTTCTATCAGCGGTTATTGAATTTTACCATTTCAAGTGAAGCCTTGATGGGGGCGTATGAAGAGATTCATTTTTTCAATAAAGAGAAGACCGAAAATTATGACCACCGTGTTTTCTCTTATGTTCGCTGGTCACCTAACCAGAAACTTATTGTTGTTTCCAACTTTGAGGAAAAAAAAACGTATAATTTTGAGCTTAAAATTCCAGAACATCTCATTCAAAAATGGAATTTGAAAGAAGGAAATTATGATTTGGAGGAGAAACTGTATGGAAGTGCAGCGTTTAAACTTAGAGTGGAAAATGGTTTGGGGAAAATCAATCTTGAAATCCAACCTCTGGAATCCCTAATCCTTGATTTGGAACAATAGGATTTGGCGATTATATATGATTTTGGTAAGAATTAGAAGTTTTAAAACTGTTTTGCCCAATTATTTGAATAATCAGATTTTGAATCCACCTTTTCCTTCTCATTTTCCAACCAAATTGTATTTTTAGACATCAAATCAATTTAAATGAAAAACACATTACGATTTTTAGGAATTGTATTTCTCTTCAATGCATGTACAATGATGAATTCAAAACCTTTAGTAATAGGTCACCGAGGTGCAATGGGGCATGAAACGGAAAACACCTTGGCTTCAGTTCAAAAAGCCTTGGATTTGGACGTGGATATGATTGAAATCGATGTATTTATGATTGAAAGCGGTGAGATTGTGGTATTTCACGATGAACGCGTAGATCGCTTGGCCAACAGCGGTGGTAGAATTGAGGAATACAATATCTTCGATGTGAAACAATTGACTTTGGAAGGTAATCACAAGATTCCAATGCTGCAAGAGGTGTTAGATTTGATTGGCAACAAAGTAGTACTTAACATTGAACTGAAGGGCGCAAACACCACAGAAAGAATTGATTTCATAATTGACTATTATGTTAGGGAAAGAGGTTGGACGATGGACAATTTCATTATTTCTAGCTTTAAATGGGATGAACTAAGAAAAATGCGTGAGCAAAATCCATCTATTAAAATAGCCGTTCTAACTGAAGAAGATCCTTTGGATGCTTTGGACCTAGCCAAGGAACTAAATGCAGTGGCCATAAATCCTAATTTCAAAACACTAACTGTAGAGAACACAACCCAAATTCAAGAGCAAGGTTTTAAAATATATACGTGGACGGTAAATGAACCGAAAGATATTGAGCAGATGCTTGATTTCAAAGTGGACGGAATCATTACGAACTATCCAGAACGTGTGAATTAATGTTCGATGTTATTGTGGTGGGAGGAGGTGCCGCAGGGTTTTATGCCGCTATTCAAATAGCACAAGAAAATCCTGCTCTTACCATCGCCATGCTTGAACGGGGAAAAACTGTACTTTCAAAGGTAAAAATATCTGGAGGTGGTAGATGCAACGTTACCCAAGCCAAGTTCCATGCTAGTGAATTGGTTGAAGGTTATCCTAGAGGACAAAAAGAACTTCGTGGTCCATTTCACACTCATGCCCCAGGAGATGTCGTAGCTTTTTTCGAAGAAAGAGGCGTACCACTTAAGATAGAAGAGGATGGTCGGATATTTCCCAAAAGCGATTCTTCGCAAAGCATTATCGATTGCTTTTTAAAGGAAATAGAAAATCATAAAATTAAGCTGTTAAAAAACAGCTCTGTAAAACATTTTCATAAGTTGGAAAATGGTCATTGGCAGATAGTTACGGCCAATAAAAATTACGAAGCACAGACCCTGCTTTTGGCTACCGGGAGTAACACCCGAATTTGGGACTTGCTTGAAAATATGGGGCATACCATGGTTTCACCTGTACCTTCATTGTTCACATTCAATATTAGCGATGAACGTATTAAAGGAATACCCGGAATTAGTGTTGACGCCTCGGTTGAAATTCCACCAAAGAAAATATTCTCACCAAAAATAAGTGTTGACCTTAAGAGTGCTCCTAAACAACACCCAGTTCTAGAATCAGAGGGACCTGTGCTAATTACCCACTGGGGTCTTAGCGGCCCGGCTATTTTAAAACTATCCGCTTGGGGAGCACGAATTTTGGAAAACTACAAGTATAATTTTAGAGTCATTGTTAATTGGACACCGGAGTATTCTACAGCCTCAATGGAAGGATTTTTACGAGAGGTAAAAGAAGTTGAAGCAAAGAAAACAGTTTCAAGGACTCAGATTTTATCCATACCTAAGCGATTGTGGATGAGATTGGTTAATGCTGCTGAAATATCAAAGGAACTTAGGTGGGGAGAAGTCAACAAAGAGCAATTAAAAAATTTATCGAAACAACTCACGGCTTGTTCGTTTAAAGTTGAAGGAAAGAGCACATTTAAGGAAGAGTTTGTAACCGCTGGAGGAGTAGATTTAAAAGAAATCAATTTCAAAACATTTGAAAGCAAGGTATTCCCTAATTTGTTTTTTGCCGGAGAAATAATAAACGTTGATGGGATTACTGGGGGTTATAACTTTCAAAACGCTTGGACCGGAGCCTATCTGGCGGCCAAGGAAATAGCATCTAGAGCACTTACTGCAACCACATAGATAAAAAGGCAGCTAGAGCGGCACCAAAAATGGGACCAATCACAGGAATCCAAGAATACCCCCACCCATTTGAGCCCTTATTTTTAATGGGAACAAGCGCATGTACTATTCTGGGCCCAAGATCACGTGCCGGATTTATGGCGTATCCCGTAGTTCCACCAAGTGATAAACCGATTCCCCATACAATAAGAGCTACTGGAAGTGCACCAAGAGAACCTAACCCTATGATGCTATTGTCTTTCATCATTGTGGCATCTGTGAAATATAAAACAGCAAAAACCAGAACAAAAGTTCCCATTACTTCAGTAAGAAGATTTGCAAAAACGTTTGGAATAGCGGGAGCATTGCAAAATACTGCCCTTTTGCTATTTCCATCTTCTGTGGCATCAAAATGATCCTTGTGAATTAACCACACAAAGAAAGCTCCTAACATAGCCCCGATAAATTGTGCAATAATGTAGTTTGGGACATCATAGATTGAAAAATCTCCAGAAAGAGCAAGTCCAATGGTAACAGCAGGATTCATGTGAGCGCCACTGTAGGGGCCTGCAACTACAACCCCGGTGTACACAGCAAAGGCCCATCCAGTAGTAATCACAATCCAACCAGATTGACTTCCAAAGGTGCCTTTTAGGGAAACGTTGGCATTTACCCCACATCCCAAAAGAATCAATAAGAAAGTGCCTAGTACTTCGGCAATAAAGGGCGTCATGCTAAACTATATTAATTGGTTTTGGTCCAATGTTCCAGTGCTTCAATAGCACGATACCAACCTTTAATTCCATTTTCTATAGCCTCTCTTTCAGTAGTTGGATTAAAGCGTATATCCGTCTCCCATATTTTTTGGATTTCCTCAGCGCTTTCCCAAAAGCCTACAGCTAAACCAGCCAAATAAGCCGCTCCCATAACTGTGGTCTCTACTATTTTTGGTCGAACGGCCACGGTATTCAATACATCAGCTTGAAATTGCATTAGCATATTATTGACAGTAGCACCTCCATCAACTCGAAGTTCTTTGATGGATATACCCGAATCAGCTTCCATAGCTTTCAAAATATCCATAGTTTGATAGGCAATAGACTCCAAAGCTGCTCTTGCAATGTGCGCATCTGTACTTCCCCGGGTTAAACCAAAAATGGTCCCTTGGGCATATTGATTCCAATGCGGAGCACCAAGCCCGGCAAAGGCAGGAACAAAATACACACCTTCAGAAGAATCAATTGAGCCTGCTAGGTCTTCCACATCAGAAGAGTTTTTAATAACCTTTAGGCTATCTCTGAGCCACTGCACAACAGCACCGGCAATAAAAATACTTCCTTCAAGAGCATATTCTGTTTTTCCATTGATTTTCCAAGCTACTGTTGTAAGTAGATTGTTTTTGGATACAATAGGGTTTTCACCAATATTCATTAGCATAAAACAACCAGTGCCATAGGTATTTTTAACCATACCTTGCTTGGTGCACATTTGTCCAAAAAGTGCAGCCTGTTGATCTCCAGCAATTCCAGCAATTGGTATTTTGGCAGCAAAGAAATTAGGTCCTGTGTGTCCATATACTTCACTTGATTGTTTCACCTCTGGGAGCATGCTTTTTGGAATGGTCAGCAATTCCAATAATTCATCATCCCAATCCATCGTATTGATGTTAAAAATAAGGGAACGGGAAGCGTTGGTAACGTCGGTAACATGCAACCGTCCCTCCGTCATCTTCCAAATAAGCCAGGTGTCGATGGTACCGAGAACCAAATCCCCTGCTTCAGCCTTTTTGCGCGCTCCTTCCACATTGTCAAGTATCCACTTCACTTTTGTTCCAGAAAAATAAGAGTCAATAACTAGACCTGTTTTTTCACGAATCATTTCAGATTTGCCCTGGCTCTTTAGTTCGTCACAATATGCAGAAGTACGCTTGTCTTGCCAAACAATGGCATTATAGACAGGTTCTCCAGTATTTTTGTCCCAAACCACAACAGTTTCTCTTTGATTGGTTATTCCAATGGCTGCGATTTGGTCTCCTTTAATTCCTTTTTTACTTACCGCTTCCGCTGCCATACCTGCCTGGGTGGCCCATATCTCTGTGGCATCATGCTCAACCCATCCTGGTTTCGGAAATATTTGTGTAAACTCTTTTTGGGCGACGGAAACAATAGTTCCTTGTTTGTCTACCACAACTGCTCTAGAACTGGTAGTGCCTTGGTCCAAGGCAAGTATATACTGACTCATTTTAGTTAATTTAACATCGCTGAATTTACTAAAATTAATCGGAGTAGATAGGCGTAAATCTAAAATTCAAACTATGCAAGATTTTATAGCGCTTTTAAGAGGTATTAACGTGGGCGGGCACAAAAAAATAAAGATGGCTGAGCTTAGAAGTGTTCTTTTAAAGGGAGGGCTTCAAGAAGTTCAAACCTACATTCAAAGCGGTAATATTGTTTTTAAAAGCGCGGAAGAACCTTCACGACTAGAAGGGAAAATCCATCGGCTTATTCAGGATAACTTTGGATTCTTGGTCCCCGTATTGGTTATTGAAAAAGTCGAATTGCAGAACATTCTTCAACACAATCCCTTTGATGACACTTCCGAGGAGAATCAACTGTTCTTTTCACTTTTAAAAAGTGAACCAGAAGAAGTTGTGGTCAAAGAGTTTAGGAAATTATACTTTCCAAATGAAGCTTTTCACTTTACCGCAAAGTGTGTCTATCTCAACTTTACTGGAGGGTATAGAAATGCGAAGCTCAACAACAATTTTATAGAAAACAAACTAAAGGTCGAGGCCACTACACGTAATCTAAAAACAATGCAAAAATTGCTCGAAATGTCTAAAGACTAATTGAGTTGCCAAATAGAGAAATTCAGTGCCGTGGCAAAGGCTACCCAGAGCAAGTATGGAATCAACAAAAGAGCGGCCAACTTACTTACGACCCTGAACCAGCGTATGGTAAGTATAATAAGAGTCAGCAGTGCTAGAATAACTATTAATGCCCAGAATGGATTTTTAAAGCCAAAGAAGACGATGCTCCATAAGGCGTTGAATAACAATTGAAATCCGAAATGATATAAAGCAGTTTTCACCCATATATGGTGAAACCCTTTGGACCAAACAATTCCGGCAGCTACACCCATTAAAATATAAAGTATGGTCCAAACTGGAGCAAAAACTGCATTGGGTGGATTAAAACTAGGTTTGTTAAGGGTAGTATACCAGGTAGTGACGGAGCTTTGCGTAGCAAAACCAGAGAGAAAGCCTATAAATAGGCAAACAAGAACTGCAATTATTATATAAATGGCTTTCTTCTGCATGATTAGTGTTGACTCTCTAAAATAATAATTTATTTCAATCTGGGATTTCAGCTCCCCGAGCATGGTTATATTTGCCCAAACTTTTGCTGGATGACCGAGAAAGACTTCATTCCCAAGCCGTATACGAATTATCCTGAAAAAGGAAGCGTAAGTTGGAAAGCTCCCAGTAACATAGCGTTGGTAAAATATTGGGGTAAAAAGATCAACCAAATTCCCGCGAATCCTTCCATAAGTTTTACGTTGGATGCATGCGCTACAACTACTCGGGTCTCATTTGAAATGAAAGAACGAGATTCGGATGATTTTTCATTTGAACTTTTGTTTGAAGGCAAGCCCAAAGAAGGATTTAAACCAAAAATCGAAACCTTTTTCCAACGTATAGAGAGCTACCTGCCTTTTTTAAAAAAGTATCGTTTTGTAATTGAAACTTCAAATTCCTTTCCCCATAGTAGTGGTATAGCTTCTTCGGCAAGTGGAATGTCTGCATTGGCTTTGTGCCTAATGAGTATTGAAGATAAAATCCAAAAACTGGACCCCGTATTTTTTAAAAAGAAAGCCTCCTTTTTGGCACGTTTAGGTTCGGGGAGTGCTTGTAGAAGTATTGAAGGTAATCTGATTCAATGGGGCCATCATGAAGGAATTGATACAAGTTCGGATTTATACGGAGTGCATTACCCCTATGAAGTATACCCTGTTTTTAAAAATTTTCACGATACTATTTTGTTGGTTCATAAAGGTCAAAAACAAGTAAGCAGCACGGTTGGACACAATTTGATGCACAATCATCCGTATGCCGAAAAACGCTTTGAACAAGCTCATCACAATTTAACAAAGTTAAAACCCATTTTAGCTAAGGGCGATATGAATGGTTTTATGGAACTGGTGGAAAGCGAAGCATTAACATTGCACGCTATGATGATGACCAGCATGCCGTATTTTATTTTGATGATGCCGGATACACTTGAAATCATAAATAAAATATGGAAGTTTCGTAAGGAGACCAACACCCCAATTTGTTTTACTTTAGATGCCGGTGCGAATGTGCACGTCCTATATCCTGAAACCATAAAGGAAAAAGCAATTCAATTTATTCAGGATGAACTGGTTGCGCATTGTGAGAATGGACATTATATTTGCGACCGAATAGGAATGGGGGCGAAGCAATTATTTTAATAATATGATAATCTCTTGGTCTTTAAAACGTTACTATTTGTTTATGCGATGTTAATTCAGAAGATAATCAACTTTTTTGTTTATCTTTAAATCAAGAAAGGTTAAACAAAATCTTTTTAGCACATGAAAGGGCCACTTTTTTATTCTAAAATTCTGCTTTTCGGAGAATACGGTATCATTAAGGATTCCAAAGGACTTTCCATACCCTATAACTTCTTTAAAGGAGCATTAAAAACAGATGAGAATCCATCTGATTTAGCCAAACAATCCAACGCGAGTCTTAAAGATTTTGTAAGCTATTTAAAAGAAGTTGAAGTTTCCCAGCCAGAACTGGTTTCTTTTGATTTTTCAAGATTGGATGAAGATGTAGCTTCTGGAATGTACTTTGACAGTTCCATTCCACAAGGCTATGGTATTGGAAGTAGCGGAGCTTTGGTAGCGGCCATTTATGATAAATATGCTAATAACAAAATCACGGTTTTAGAAAACCTTACCCGTGAAAAATTGCTGAGTTTAAAGACTATTTTCTCCAAAATGGAATCATTCTTTCATGGAAAATCTTCCGGTTTAGACCCTTTGAATAGCTATTTGAGTTTACCCATTTTAATCAACTCAAAGGACAATATAGAATCCACAAGTATTCCATCCCAAAATAAAGAGGGCAAAGGCGCTGTATTTTTATTAGACAGCGGCATGACAGGTGAAACCGCTCCTATGGTTCAAATTTTCATGGAAAAAATGAAGCAGGAAGGTTTCCGAAATATGCTGAAAGACCAATTTATCAAACATACAGATGCTTGTGTGGAAGATTTTTTAAGCGGAAATGTAAAATCTCTTTTTGGAAACTTGAAAGAGCTTTCACATGTGGTCTTGGACAATTTCAAACCCATGATTCCTTCTAAATTCCATGATTTATGGCAAAGAGGAATCGAAAGCAATGATTATTACCTTAAACTGTGTGGTTCTGGTGGTGGAGGCTATATACTTGGTTTCACCCAGGATTTGGAAAAAGCCAAAAAAGCGCTAGATGGTCATAAATTGGAAGTGGTATACAACTTCTAATCCTTAAAAATGCTTAGTAGAAAAAATAAACTCTTGCTTTTTAAGCTGTTGAGTTTGTTTTCCGTAGTACGGGGATACAATATTTTGGTGATAACCCTGGCTCAATACCTAACCTCTATCTACATTCTATCCCCAAACCTTCGATTGAGAGAAGTAGTTTTTGATTTAAATCTATTTTTGATTGTAACGGCTTCGGCCCTTGTTATAGCTAGTGGGTATATTATCAACAATTTCTATGATGCTGAGAAAGACTTAATCAACAAGCCTACTAAAAGTATGCTTGATCGTTTGGTAAGCCAGCGGTTTAAACTCACCACATATTTTATTCTAAACTTTTTAGCCGTATTTGCGGCTAGCTATATATCCTTTAGAGCTGTATTTTTCTTTTCAGCCTACATTTTTGGTATCTGGATTTATTCCCATAAGCTAAAGCGAATTCCGTTTTTGGGTAATCTGGTTTCTGCAACCTTGGCGATAGCTCCATTTTTTGTGGTGTTCGTATACTATAAAAATTTTGAAACGGTAATTTTTGTGCACGCGTTGTTTCTTTTTTTGCTGATTCTGGCCAGGGAAATGATCAAGGATTTAGAAAATTTGGCAGGAGATATGGCACAGAACTATAAGACGATACCCATTTTATATGGCCAAAAAGTGTCAAAAACTCTTATAGGCTTCCTTATTGTACTCACCTTGGTTCCTGCACTGTTACTTATACAGATTTTTGATGTAGGCTATATGTATCTCTACTTTTGGATATGCGTTGGGTTGTTAGGGCTTTTTATCATTTTATTAGCTAGAGCCCGTAGTAAAAAGCACTATGTTTGGCTTCACAACATCTTAAAATTTATCATTGTAGCTGGTGTGTTCAGTATCCTACTTATTGATGTTGATCTTGTACTAAACCGAATTTTGTAATGGAAGACAAACTTAAAGTGGCCATGGCCCAAATTGCTCCGGTATGGCTGAACAAACAAGCCACTTTGGAAAAAGCCATAGGAACTGTGACTGAAGCGGCCGACAACGGTGCCGAGCTTGTAGTTTTTGGAGAAGCTTTTTTGCCAGGATACCCATTTTGGTTGGCTCATACTAATGGAGCCGCATGGGACTTGAAAGTAAATAAAGAACTCCATGCGCATTACACGCGAAATTCCATTCAAATTGAAGCCGGGGAACTAGATACATTATGTGAATTAGCGAAAGAGAAGAAAATTGCTATTTACCTGGGAATGATGGAGCGGGCCAAAGACAGAGGTGGACATAGTTTGTACTGTTCTTTGGTATACATTGACCAAAAAGGAAAAATACAATCTGTGCATCGAAAATTACAGCCCACTTATGATGAGCGTTTAACCTGGGCTCCGGGTGATGGGAATGGGTTACGCGTACACCCCTTGAAGAAATTTACGGTTGGCGGGTTGAATTGCTGGGAAAATTGGATGCCTTTGCCGCGTACCGCGCTGTATGCTCAGGGTGAAAATCTTCATATAGCCGTTTGGCCTGGCGGACTACATAATACCAAAGATATTACTCGGTTTATTGCCCGTGAATCCCGGGGGTATGTTGTTTCAGTTTCTTCCTTAATGCATGTTGACGATTTCCCTAAAGACACTCCGCATCTAGAGGCTATTTTAGAAAAAGCTCCAAAAGTATTAGCAGATGGAGGCTCTTGCATTGCTGGTCCTGACGGAGAATGGGAAGTGGAGCCCGTTGTTGGTACCGAAGGATTAATTTATCATACTTTAGATATTAATCGAGTGTACCAAGAACATCAAAACTTTGACCCAGTTGGCCATTACTCTAGACCTGATGTTACACAACTTACGGTAAACAGAGAACGACAAACAAACGTTAAATTTGAAGATTAATCCCTCTTGGTGTCATCCAAAATATTATAGCCTTGAAGTATTCCTTTTTCAATAGGAGGAACCCCTCTTTCCATCCAAGAAGGTTTTCCCTCTCCTTTTAGGTAGTAATCAAAATACTGTGCCATTCGAATACTAAAATCCTTTCGATTTTGCATTTTTAAAGGCCAATGGGGTTCACCATTGTAATTCAAGAACCATGAGGGTTTTCCCAAACGACGCAAGCTAACAAAGAATTCTATCCCTTGGTACCATGGTACGTGACCATCAGCATCGTTATGCATAACAAGCAAGGGCGTATTGATTTTGTCCACATTGAATATGGGGGAGTTTTCAATATATCGTGCTGGATATTCCCATGGGGTGCCTCCAATTCTACTTTGGGTGTGTTCGTATTGAAATTGTCTACTTAATCCCGTCCACCATCGAATACCGCCGTATGCACTTATCATATTGGGAACTGGAGCTCCCGCTTCAGCTGCTTTAAAAATATCAGTTTTTGTAACCAAGTAGGCAATTTGATATCCTCCCCAACTATGTCCTTGTACACCAATATTTTCTTTGTCAATAAAGCCTTTTTCAACCAAAGAAGTAACCCCCGGAATTACGCAATTGTATGCGCTTTCTCCAGGATAGCCCACCCTATATTCAACATCTGGATTAAAAATTACGTAGCCTCTGCTGGTATAGAAACTGTAGTTTAAAGAGGATCTTTCTGCTTTTGGATAGCGATGCCTGTGTATGCCATCCGAACTTCTTTCATAAAAGTTGACGAGTAATGGATATTTTTTAGTGGAGTCAAAGTTGTCGGGCTTCACTAACATTCCTCTTAACTTTTTACCATCCAAGGATATCCAGTCCATTAATTCTATGGTTCCCCAGTTAAACTCTTTTTGCTGTGGATTGGCATCGCTTAATTTTAGTTGTTTTTTGAAGTTGAGGTCCGTTAAGCGTAAATCTGGAAACTCAACAAAGGACTGCCGTGTAAAAATCAGATTGTCCGATAGTTTCGCCTTTATTGGTGCGGAGTAACGGTAAGGACCAGAAATCAACGGGGTAACTCGCTTGTTTTTTGGATTGTATTTGGCGTAACCACCATCCTTAGTAGCTTCATTAAAAGTGCTCAACAAAATTGGTTTGCCGAAATCTATAGCTTCCTCTTCTTCATCCAAATCTAAATACCGATATACCGTTTTAGAACCTCTCCCGTTTGTTAATTTTTCTTTGACACCCGATTCTGGGTCAATTTTCCAAACATCATATCTGTCATATACCAAAAAGAATTTGTCTCCTTTAGTCCAGCCTGCAAATCCATAGGGGAAAGGGTAATTTGGATAATCGTTTTGCTCGCTGTAAAAAACAGCTCCTTGGGTTAATGGAGTTTGTTTTCCAGTCTTCAAGTTATAGCTAACCCAAGTGCTGTCCACAGCATTGTAACTATACCCATAATTTGCCTTAGGACTCAGCTGCATTCGAGGAACCTTATTGAATTCTTGTATGGTTTCTCCGGTTGATGTATTGATTACTTTGTAATCATAGTATCTTCTGGCAGTCCATTGACTCTCCAAATCATATGGGCTACTGTTACGAATCAAAGCATAGGTTGCGTTTCCTTTGTCACCTAAATCCGTATCAGTGAAGGTTGAATTGGCGAGGTTGATTACTTTTTTAGTGGCCAAATCATAAATTGTAGTAAAGGACTGAATGGAATCGTTTTTAAGCTGAAGCTCTTGAACCGTGTATAAACGAGGTTCATCATACGTCCAAACTTCAACGTTAACTATTTCTTCATCGAGTAAGGAGGTGTCTTTTTCAATCGGAGGTTTGGCTAGACCAAAATAGAGCTTGGATTCATCTTTAGAAAAATGGACATCTCCATATTTGGATACCACCAAATCATTTGGTGCTTTGGCATTATCCATTATTTTATTTGCTTTTGAGCTTCCTTCTTGCCATAAGTACAGTTCGTTAGGCCTTAATTGAACTTTCGTGGTGTCCGTATCCACAACAAATCCAAGGTTTTTTCCGGATTCACTAAAGCCTAGTTTAAAATATTTGGCCTTTGGAGCTCGATGCAATCCTAAAGTTTCATTGGTTTCCAGATTGCGAACAAATACCCCTGCATCATCTTCCTTCATTTCACCTGTTGAAGCATAGGCCAACCATTTTCCTCTTTTTGCAAATAGGTATTCCGTAACGAACTTTATGGTATCTTGGGTCTTGGATTTCAGATTTAAAACCACCAGATGATACCCTGTCTTCTTGCCAACCTTCTTGGGTTTGTCCTTTTTCTTTTTTGAAGTAGTATCGGATTTCTTTTTTTCTTCTTTTTTCTCTTTTTTGATTTCCTCCAATTGATAGGCGACATAACCAGACCATTTCTCTGGAATCTTAAAGGATTTGATGTTTCCAATCTTTTCCAATTCTTTGGTTTTCAGATTGAAAATTCCCAAGGAATCTTTGGGCAGCTTTTCTTTTTTCACCTTTCTCCGCTGCATGTCCATTATACTATCCTTCCAGGCATTTATGGTGAAAACCAAATAGCTAGAATCATAGGTGAAATGACCTTCCTTACCTCGATCATATTCCAACACAAACTTTCCTTTGGCATCTTGAACCTTTAGAAAATGGTCCTTTTCCCCTTGCCATAAACTATACACAATGTGAGAGCCGTTTGGAGCAATAGCCTCATCTTGGACTGTATTCCAAATATCATAATCACTATGGTCCAACACTTTTTTTTGTGCGAAGGAAAGAGCGGGGAGAGCCGCTATCAGGAATAGAAGAGCTTTTTTGAACATGGAAGGTAAATTTTGCAGCGTAAATATAGGGTATACCTACTACTTTGTTACTTTCCTAAAAACATGTTGATGTAAATGAATACGTACTATTTGTTTCGCGTGTCTTTGTTCTTTCCAAGAGATATTTCATACTCATCTATATGTCCTTGAATCTTTAGATTTAGGTAACGTACTTTTTTATTGGGGTCTACTTCTATGATTTTTTCCTCCTGCATAAGTGAATCTTGGTTTTTTTTATTGCCAAATAGCTTATAAATGGCAGCTTTTTTGACCGTTTTCCATGGAATACGCAAAAAATAGTCAATATTGTGTTCACTGTCATGTGTCCCGGAAAGTTCCATATGCCCTAATGTAGACTCAATCGTCATACGGGGTATGGTTATGCGGCCTTTGGTAATGTCCAGATGATTTTGAAGTGTATCAAATCGGATATTTTTAAGGTTTTTATCTCCCATATAATTGGATAACATGGACATGGGTTCGTAGTTTTCCAATCGTCCTTCCAACACTTTTACATCCATATGAATTTCTGATTGATTTAAGTCAGGAATCATATCTGGGTGTACCCTGATTTTTCCATCAATTTTGCTCGAAAGCCTCCCGTGCAGATTTTCAGATATCAAATGATCTTGTCCAAAGTTTTCGAACTTAAAGAGCAGTTTATCAAGACTTACATTCTCTACGGTTAAGCTGGGTTTCAGGTAGATGTTTTTTGGGTCGCTACCATTAAAATAGCCCGACATTTTAAATCTACCACCTGCCGCAAGCATGTTGAGGGTATCTATATACAGATAATGATTCTCTGTAGTGTGCAGGCTTGCGTCAATATTTTGTAAATCAATGCGGTGATAGATGAAATGGTCAACGTTCACATCAAATCGCATATCGGTAAAGGGCAGTTCATACAAATTAAAAGCGTCTTCGTGTTTTACAATAGAATTACCATCAGTTTTGGGTGCAGCATGTAATGAAACAGGTGTACGGTCAACATTAAAGAGCTGGTCGTAATCAATATAATCAGCTTTTAGATTTAGGTAATTATCACGTTTTCTAATGGTTTTATCCTCTCCCAGATAATAGTTCAGATTCGCATCAAAAACGGTTTTTCCAATTTTACCATGAAAATCTTCAATTACCAGATGATTATCCTCATAGTGGAATCGACCTCTAAAATCTTCCATACGCATAGGATGAACATGCATTTTGGTGTTTAGTTTATCCAGGTCAACATCTATAGATTGCAAGGCCGAATCTTTATAATGCATACTCGTGTTCACATGCAAAATCAGTTTTTCAAACTCTTCATGCCGATAATCCTCAGGCACATAGTTTTCTGCTTTGTAAGAAAAGACATTTTCAAGTCGAAGTAGGTCGGAAGTTAACGTAATGTCTAAACCTACATCACCGTTTAGCTCTTCCTGAAACCAAAAGCCATAATTATGGGCCAATCCGCTCAAATGGAAATCGGAATCATCAATAAAACCTGTAAAATCTACAATTTTAATATCCGTATCATCAATTAGAAAATCCACATGAAAGTCATGCAATTCGTGTGGATAATGTTTTAGTTGGGCATGAAGGCTATCAACAAAAAACTCCCCTCTAGGCAGGTATTTTGATTCGGTAAAATCCTTGGCCGAAGCTTTAAAAGAGAATCCAGCACTCAAATCCGTAATTTGTTCGTCTAGACCTATGCTATCCTTTACTGAGTAGCCTGTCAACTCTGCAAGATCTAGAAGATTGGATTCAATTTCCAAATGCGTTATCACAGGAATATCCGTATGATGAACTATTGAGGGAAGGTCAGAAATATATCCGGTAACGGATACATCGGATTTCCCCAATAACATGTTGAACTGATCTAATGTAGCTTCCTTGCCGTTCATGATGAGATGCATATCCAAATCTTCCAAAGGAGCACGAAAATTGGAAGAGGAAATACTAAGATTCTCTACTTTTAGTTCACTAAAATAGGCACGGTTAAGATCAGTTAAAGCGAGTTCGGGATGGTCCAAATCAACAATATCGTGAAAATTCATTTTCAAGGATATGTTCCCCGAGCTATTTTCTATGTTGTTTAGATTTAGGAAACGGGCCATAAATTCCAAGTCAAAATCTGCTTGAATTTGCATATCCACTTCGGGCTCTTCAAAATTTCGGACGACCACGGAACCGAGAAATTTTCCAGATTCCAGTTTAGCGGCCATATCAGTTAAGGAGAACACCATGGTAAGTATGTTACGTTTTTCTCCGTTCGTAAAATGGCCCTTAAACCCCAATTCATTAATACGTTTCTTTTTTTCGGTATTTTCTAAAAAAGCTTCGCTGGCCCCAAAATTCACATCGAAGAATGGCATTTGCCCATGAGACATAGGCCCTTGTACCACAGCATTAAAATAAATTTCGCCTTCATTTTTGTAGCGCTCCAAAATTGGGATAAGGTCTTCCGGCGCAAAGGCAATGAGCATATCAAAGTTTGGCTTTGTTCCATTTATGGAGAGATCAATGGTCATATTTTTTTTGGTGTCCAGCGACCCTTCCAGATTAAAGTCACCATGCTCCATAGTGATTCCTGAAGGCTTAATGGTAAGCATTCCTGATTTTTCGTTGAAGGACAAATCCGTATGTACCTCAAAATGTTTGTGGTTGATGTAGGTGGTGTCCCCATCATCGATTACATTCAACTCAAATTCGGCATCAACATGCCCTGCAATGAATTCTTCCGTTTTTTTGAACCCACCTTTTGCAGAATAAATAAAGGTCTCTATATCCCTGTTAGTGGCTTCGTCCAATTGGTGAATGTCTAGATTACGTAGTTTTATTTTCTTTAGATGAATGTTTGTTGAAGTTTCTTCGGTTTCATGGGATGTGGTCAAGGCATTTTGCAGGTTTGTTGTATTATTCTCACGCATCACAATGTTAAAAACCCCTTCTTTTATAAGAAGCGATTGAATATCATAGTTCCCATTTATGATATCCCAAATATTAAACCCTACGTACATGTTTTTTACATCTAAAATGGATGGAGCGCCATCCATTTTGGTTTCGTAGATGTTTACATTGTTTATTTTGATGGACACGTGGGGGAAATTGCCGAAAAGGGACAATTGACTATTTCCTATGGTAATCAAGCCTTGATGTTCTTCATTTATGGAAGCAATTTGATTTTGAATGATATCATCCTGTTTGGCTTGAACATATAATAAAAGAATACTGATTAAAATAGA
Source organism: Bacteroidota bacterium (assembly GCA_039191905.1). Taxonomy (GTDB): domain Bacteria; phylum Bacteroidota; class Bacteroidia; order Flavobacteriales; family Flavobacteriaceae; genus Flagellimonas. Next base: position 143,275 of record JBCCXJ010000003.1, read on the forward strand.
GGGGAGAAGAATAGAAAAGAAAATGACTCTTTTCCAGAACTTTCTTTTTTTTAATCGTGAAAACCTCATGGCTTATGAGTTGTTGTTTATGGATTTTCTAGACATATAAATTTCCAACATTTTGTGCGTAGTATCAGAATCAAATTGATGAATCCTAAGTGCTAATTTATGTATTACACTCTTTTCGGGATTTTATTTTCTTTCGATATGAAAATAGTATACTTAAATAACGCTATTTTTGCCAAAAATTATGACTGATGGCGAAATCAGACTTTAACAGAGGGGGTAAAAGACCGTCCCGTACTTCAAGAAAGGGTTTGCAAGGTAAATCAGCTTCAAGAAAACCAAATCATTCCACCGGACAGCGAAAGGTAAACTCATCCAATCCAGATGAAATTCGGTTGAATAGATATATTGCCAATGCGGGGATTTGTTCTAGGCGGGAAGCAGATACCTACATCGCAGCTGGGAATGTAACCGTAAATGGAAAAGTAGTCACAGAGATGGGCTACAAAGTAAAGCGCTCAGATGATGTCCGTTTTGATGGCCGCAAGCTCAACCCTGAAAAGAAAGAGTACATTCTTCTTAATAAACCTAAGAATTTTATCACCACTACAAATGATGAAAAAGGAAGACGGACGGTTATGGAACTGGTTTCCAGTGCTTCAAATGCACGGTTACTGCCCGTTGGACGGTTGGATAGAAATACAACGGGTCTTCTTTTGTTTACTAATGATGGTGATTTAACCACCAAGCTTACGCACCCTAGACATGGTGTTCGAAAAATGTACCAGGTAACTTTGGACAACAATTTGAGCATGTCCGACTTACATAAAATTCAAGAAGGCTTAGAACTGGAAGATGGTCCTATTCAAGTGGATGATGTAAGTTATATTCAAGGAGCTCCCAAAAAGGAAATTGGTATTGTTCTTCATAGTGGGCGCAATCGGATTGTGCGTAGAATATTTGAACATTTAGGGTACCAAGTCATCAAGTTGGATCGTGTAGTGTTAGCAAGATTGACCAAAAAGGATTTGCCACGAGGTCATTGGCGTCACTTGACGGAGCAAGAGATTATCAACTTAAAGATGATCAAGTAAGGGCATATGCTATGTTGTGCTAGGATACCCTAAAATATAATATCCTGCCTTTTTGCCATTTTCTTTTTTTGCGTCGGCTATTTCCCATGCATAATTTGTGTTTGTTCTATTTCCGAGGAGTTCTTTAACATCTTCAAAGGTATAGGTTCTCATAAGGGAAGCTTGTCCATCCCAAGCATAAATCAATGGGATTACAGGAAGTATGTAGGTAAAGAATAGTTGTTGGAAGGTCAGCGGCTTTACAAAAGGAGTCATGCATAAGGACATGAGTATTAAAATGAAAAGGGAAATAGGAAGCATCAACCACCAAAGTAAAACGGGTACGTTATTTTGAGCAATTTCATAAATTAACAAGGGCTCTCCACTTTTTTCGGCCTTTTCCAAAATCTGTTTGGCTACATGGGGCCTCATATGATGAAAACTGGCAATCATGGTTTTTAAGCCTTTAGGAGCCTCATCCAATTTTTGGGCATCTAAAGGTTGTGGATAATATGAAACATTGGAAAGGTTAAGTGCGTCAATATCTGCTATAGTTTTTGAATTGGGATATAGGTCTGTCAATAAAAGAGAGAACTGGTAGTCTTTTTCATCTGTATTTATTTTCTTCAGGGTCTCAATCATGGGGCCTCCAGAACCAGAACCCAAATCTACTATTTGATTAAAATGTACTTTTTCCCGAACGCTCAGAACTAAGCCAGCCAAAACTCCAGAAGTACCTACCAGACCGTGAAGAATTTTAATAAGGTTAGTAACTCCTGAACGTAAGTTGTTAGGTAACCAATTGAAATCTTCAAATTCAAAAAGTTGTAATCTCTTCATTTATTGCCATATTTAACTTGAAGAAAAAAAATCATTAATCATTACAAAACTGATAAATTCTTTACAAAAAATACATACGAACTGGTAAATGCACCTTTTAGATTGATGTTTGCTACTAAAAAATCCCTTAATCTGTTTTTTTACATAATATTTTGAGTTAAGTCCTTACAAAAACTATCAATACGAGACTTGGTAATATGTTGCATCACAACAACATGGGCCATATCCCCTTGGGTGGCCAATTGATATTTTCGGACAAGGCTTGGAATCGGTTTTTTAAAGGTAACTATGATTTGGTTAGGAAAATGGAAGACATCCGGATAGTTCATATCCTTTAGCTTTTGGGTTAGGTATTTGGCATTTTCAATGCATTGCATACCTTCTTTTCGAAAACCCTGAACTCCTTTTTTCTGAAAAATATACCACAAATTCAGGGCTAAAAAACCATTCCGTGACCCGCTTATTGTGGTATCTTTAGTTCCCACATAAGGCACCCAATTATCACCGAAAGCAATGTCATGTATTTTTTTCTGACTTAAAACTATGCCACAAGGATGTATGGCTCCGGGAAACTTATGCCCGGAAATTGCAATACTGTTCACTCCATTGGTAAATAAAGACTCAGCAGTATCCAAAAAGGGGTAAATAAAACCCATAAGGGCCGCATCTGCATGGATAAAAACCCGGTCTTCTGGAATATTTAGCGCGCGAATTACTGAATTGACTTCTTGTAAGGAATCCATTGCTCCAGTCATTGTGGTCCCTAAATTTAGATTCACGATAAGACCATCCTTTTCATCAATAGTCTTCAACTGTTCTGCTAAATCTTTGTAATCCATTTCACCACTTGCCTGGGCTGAAATTTGAAGAGCTTTTATCCCTAATAAATGTGCATTTTTTGGAATGGAGTAATGACTGGAAGCCGAAAATAAAAAGATTGGATTTTTCCCTTGATTAACTAGGTAATCCCGACCTGTATACATGCCATAGAGGTTACCTTCTGTCCCTCCACTAGTAATGTAGCCCCAATAATTATCTTGAATACCGTATAGGTGAGCTACAAAATCCAATGCCTCTTGTTCAAATTCTTTGGTATGCATTTTAGCATTTCCATGAACCCAGGGATCCCCAGCATTATTCAGATGCAATTTGGCCAAACTACTGATACCCAAAATAGAAAGATCGTTGTTTTCCGGAACTTCTGGATAACCGAAGTAGGTAGTAGAATTCTTGATTTGTTCCGCCAAAAAATAAGATAGCCGGATTTCTGCTTCAGCCAATCGTTCCAAATCCTCCGAATGGTTCATATAGTATGGGTTTTGTAACGGCAAGGTAATAGATTGTTGTAAATGCAACAAACATAAATGACTTCTATCCATTCAAAAAAAGATAGGAGCAAAGTTCAGAATTGCTTTAGCAATACCTTGCGGAATTTAGGAGGAGCTGTTTTCTTCTTTTAACTTTTCCCGTAAGTAGACAAAACTGTTCTCAATGCTTTGGAAAACATCTTCCTCCGGGACAAGGTCTGGAATAATATCTACAGCCTTGAGCATATCAGAGGGTTGTTCTTTAAGTCCAATTAGAATAACCTCGATATCTTGCTCTCTCAAATCGAAAATAATGCCTTCCAAGGTGTATAAACCGGATTGATCAATATAGGGAACCCTATCCATCCTTAAAATAATTGCAGTAACATCATCTGGTAGTTGACTGATTTGATCCTTAAAGTAGGAGGTAAAACCAAAGAATAATGGACCATATAAATGCTTGATAATGACTTTATCCTTGTATTGTTCGTAAAACTGCTTCTCATCCTGCCACGGTTTTGAACCGTCCATATCCGAAATACTACCCACTTCCATACCTTTTTCACTGATATCCCCAGACTTTTTCATAAATAACAAACAGGCAAGAGTTACACCCAGCCCTACCGCATAAATCAAGCTTCCAAAAGTGGTAATGAGTAAAACTAGAACCAGAACAATTGCATCAGCCCTCGGAACCTTGGCAAGGTGTTTCAAACCTTTAAAATCGACAATTTTAAAACCTATTGGAATTAAGAGGCCTGCCAATACGCATAATGGAATATGGGCTGCTAATTGTCCTAAACCTAAAAGAACGGCGAGAAGAAAAACTCCGTGTAGAATTCCGGATAATCGTGTTCTGCCACCTGCATTAATGTTTACTACTGTTCCCTTAGTCGCACCAGCTCCAGGAATCCCACCAATAGCAGCAGCCAACATATTGCCAATACCTTGACCGATCAACTCTCGATTACTATTGTGTTTGGTTTTGGTGATGTTGTCCGCAATTACCGAAGTTAACAAGGAATCAATACTTCCCAGAACCGCCAATACAACGCCATATTCCAAAATGGTGGAATATGCTGCAGAATCTATCGTGAGGATTCCTCCAAGTTGAAAAGTAGGCAGTCCTGATGGTATTTCACCAATTACAGGGACATCCATTTTAGCAAAATACGCAATAAGCGTTGCCACAACCATGGCAACCAATGCACTGGGGATGGCTTTGGTTATCTTGGGAAAAAGAAAGTAAATAGCAATGGTTGCTCCTCCTAAAATTAGGGCAGAGACATTAGCTTCAGTAAAAAGACTCGGAAAGTTCTGTATTACGGTTACAGTGGATTTTGCCGAATCCAGTCCAGCGAAAGGAAAGAGTTGTAAAATTACTATGATTAAACCCACACCACTCATAAAGCCGGACACCACAGGATACGGAAAGTACTTCACGTAGCTTGCAATATTCATGAATCCAAAAATGACTTGGAACAGCCCTCCCATCAAAAATGTGGCTAAAATTATGGGCAGTGCATTTTCTAGGCTTCCAGTCATTTCTATAGCTGCTGCTACCAAAGCGGCAGATACTACGGTCATAGGTCCGGTCGGGCCACTGGCTTGGGTTTCGGTTCCACCAAATAGAGCAGCAAAGATACCTACGGCAATAGCTCCGTAAAGTCCTGCCGTTGCTCCCATGCCAGATTGAACTCCGAAGGCAAGTGCAAGAGGTAAGGCTACTACACCGGCGACTAAACCTCCTGTGAAATCACCTTTAAAATTCTTGAAGTTGTAAATTTTGGAAAACATGGTTTTTAAGTAAAAGTAAGTAATGGTTTCTAATTAGATGGTTACGCATTGGCTGCCCCTTTTATCGGAATCCAAATCTCTTCTTCGGATTCTGGGTCATTGTTTTTATAGTTTGGCCCCAACACTTCAAAATGCGGTCTATCATCCAAAACATAATTCGACTTTGGCAACCATTCGGTGTAAATATATTGGAATATGGAATTATCTGAACATGATCCCTTATAATCAAAAACAGCATAAAGCCCTCCTTCTAATTCGAATGCCTTCATTCCTTCGGGAATATGGTTAAAACTCTCAACTTCTATAGTGGCCCACTTATCAAACTCAAGTTTTGGATTAAATGCATGAAAGTATGAAGAAGGATAAACCTGCAAAGAAATTCTATCTTGGGACGTACGGTTTTTTACTTCGCCCATTCTTGGACCAAATGTTCCCCAGAGCTGTCCTGTTTTGTTATTCAAAACACTCATAGGTAAAGAAACCCCTAACAGCTTTTTTTTGGATAACTTTTCAATTCTTGGTGTCATTGCCTATTAGTTTTCTTCTGATTTTAGATGGATGTGAAGCATCAAATAAAACGCATTTAAGCTCTTGGTGATACCTTCTAGATAGGATTTATACTTCCGAATGGCTTTTCCTTTTTTGAAGTAAGGTGCTCCATTGCTGAGGTCGAATTCCTTCCAGCCCATATCGTATTTGCTATTCAGTTTTAACCGAATTCCAATAGGTTCAAAGGTAAACTGCTCTTTTCCAAAGCTTAGGTTGACTATATAATTCGCATTGTAGTATCGTTTGTCAAGGTTTGTGGCATTTCCTTTTAAGAATGAAATATGAATTGAAGCATTTTCTACCGTATGATCAATCGTAAGATTATGGGTTTCTGAATTTTCTTTGATCCAGCTCAAGGTTTTACTGTACAATTCTTTAACTGTGAAGTCACCCATCTTTGAAGATACAGATTCAGGGGTCATTCCGGCTTCTGTAATGCTAAATTCAACCTGGCCAAAACCTAAAGTTGTACTTAGTATGCATATATATAAGATAAGTTTTCTCATTATTTCTGTGCAATGCCTTTCCAATTATATAGTACGAGCTTTAAGTTTTTACTTGTACTACTTGATGATTTGATTTAAAATGGAATAAAACTCTTCTGGTTTTTCATACATAGGGAAATGTCCACTTTCATTTATCCAGTTTATGTGGACTTGAGGGAAATCTATCTTCAATTCATAGGAAAAAAACCCAACTACATCTTGTCTTCCAGTAATCACCTCAATTTTTCCTTTAAAATTTTTTAATGATTCGGAAACGTCAAATTCTCGGAAAACACTTTTCATCAAAATTGAGGAACATTCTCCATAATGAGGAACACTTACTTTTTGAAAAATAGAATCCGGTATTGGATTAGCAAAGATATACGCCCTTCTTCTCAATTTTCTGGATTCAGTTATTTGAAGTGAGTCTGCTTGATTAGCATCTATCAATTCGTATAACTTCTTCAGCCTTTCCTCTTCCTGAAAACTTCTTGTATGCTTTCTATTTGAAGCCAAAATCTCAAATCCCCGCTTCACATCTTTATGAGGTCCTGGAGCAACCAGAATTAAGGTTTTTACCTTCTCTGGGAATTTGGCGGCTAAATTTAAACCAAGCATACCACCCCAAGAATGTCCTATTATGTGGGAACTATCAAGTTCTAAATGTTCCAAAAGTGTTTTCAAATCTTTAGTAACCAAGCTAAGGTTGATAGTGGTCGAATCGATTACGTTAGGGATTGATTTCCCAGTTCCTCTTTGCTCCAAGAGTATCGGTCTGAACTTTAAGCTTAACTTTTTTGCCACTTCTTCAAGTTGGAGATACGAATTCCCAGGTCCACCTGTCAGAATTAGTATGGGTTCTGCCTTTTTTTTGCCATATTCATGAAAATATAGATGCCCATTTTCATAAGGAATTGAGTCAGTTATCTGGGAATAACTCTTCCCATATACAATAAGAAGAATGAGGACAAAAAACGAACCTACACTCCGGTAAAGGTAATTTTGGACTATCTCTTTAATGCTTTGCATCTGTATGATTGGTAGTTTTGAATTTATAACCTCTTCTTTTTTGAAGCCAGTTATTTTGCGGTTCTAATGTTTTCTACTCCTATTTCCTGGAGTGCTTTGTTCACTTTTGCTCCATCTTTTTTCAAAACAGTGCTGAGATTGTTCAATTCAATTTCCAGCTCAGCAGAAAGCTCTTGAAATACTTTGTAAGCACCATCCGTTGGCTTGGCATCACCGTTTTCAACACTTCGCCTTAAGGAGGCCAACCTATTGTTCAATTTGATAGGGAAATTCAAAGGGTCCTGTCCTGATTGATTTCTCACTTGATACAGGTTCTCTTCAATGGCACTAATTTTACTTAGGAAAGGGGTGATGGTCCTTTTCATAGCACTACTGGAAAGTTTATCTTCATGTTCTTTCAATAGTTTCTTTATCTCTCTAATATGAATTACCGCTTCATTGGCCGTACTTGTTTTCTGCATAATGTTATTTGCCAATTGGAACTGCTCGTCTAAATCTTCCTTGGTAATTCCTTTTAAGTTTGGATTCATATGAATCGAGAAAGGATAGGTCTTTTCATAATCTCCTGATTTGATTTTCACTTTGTAATCTCCGATGGGCGCTTTTGGACCTCTGGTTGGTCTTGCGCTCCAAATAATCATTCCCTCAAAATCGGTTGCCCCAGAATAGCGTAAATCCCAAGTGAATTTATTTAACCCTTTTGCTGTAGTAGGTTTTGAAGAGCCACCTCTTCTCCACCAAGGGATGTTTTTGTCCACTTTGTATTTGGGTTTGCTTCCCGTAAAAGTGTCTATAAGATTGTTGTTGACATCGAGAATTTCAAAGGTGATTGTGTCCAGTTGTTCTTTTAGATAATACTGTACCGAAGCTTCTGAAATACCGCGAACCGCATCATTGGGTTCAAAAAGCACAACGGATTGATTGAGTAGCTCAGGATTGAATTGTCGTAACGGCTGAATATCGTCCAGTATCCAGAAGCCACGCCCATGGGAACCCAAAACCACATCGTTGTCTTTGATTACCAAATCTCGGATAGGCGTATCTGGCAGATTGAGTTGGAGGCTTTCCCAAGTATTTCCGTCGTCCAATGAAAAATATACACCGTGTTCTGTCGCTAAGAATAGAAGCCCCTTCCGTACGTGGTCTTCTCGAATAGCTCGAGCAAAATGACCATCCTCAATTCCATTGATGATTTTCGTCCATGTTTTACCATAATCATGTGTTTTGAATACATACGGCTGCCTATCATCTACTTGGTAGCGATTTGCAGCCACATATAGAGTACCTGGTCTATGTTTTGATTCATCAATAATGCTTACCCGTGAGAATTTCGGTAAATCCGAAGGGGTGATATCATCCCAATTTTTACCTCCATCTCGGGTAATATGAATTTTTCCATCGTCGGAACCTGCCCAAATGGTGTTGATGTCATGAAACGAAGGAGCCAATGCAAAGACGGTAGCGTAAATCTCTGGACCATTCATATCCATGGTAATTACCCCGCCTGTTTTTCCCAAAGTACTTGGGTCGGCATAGGTCAAATCAGGACTTATTTTTTCCCAAGTTTGTCCATCATTTGTAGTTTTCCAAACGTGTTGGGAACAGGTATACATCACTTTGCTGTCTTGGGGAGCAAACATGATAGGGAAGGTCCATTGCCATCTTTCCGGTAGGGCTTCAGCAGGCTCGCCCGAAAAGAATCTAGGGTATACCTGAATATCACGAATTTGACCATTACTTCTATCGTATCTTGTCAGCAAGGCTCCTTGACTGCCGGCATAGAAAATGTCCAAATTTTCAGGGTGTTGGGTAATCCATCCACTTTCTCCACCTCCTACGGCATAATACCAGCCTTTGTTGTGACCCCTGGCTTGCATATGGCCCCAACCATCACTGGGCATGGCCAAAGTACTATTATCTTGTTGCGCTCCCGCTACATGATAGGGTACATCATTAGTTGCCATAACATGATAGAACTGTGTGGTCACGAAATCTTGCTCTGTCCACGTTTTACCTCCGTTAATGGTCACATTCCCACCTCCATCATTAGCGTTAATCATGCGTTTTGGATTACTTGGGTCAATCCACAAATCGTGATTATCGCCATGGGGTGTTTGAATGATGGAATCGAATGTTTTCCCCCCATCTGTAGACATATACATTCGAGTATTCAGTCCATAAACCGTTTCTTTATCCAAAGGGTCGGCATAAATTCTGGAATAGTAGAAGGCACGTTGACGTAGTTTACGTTCGTCATTGGTCTTTTCCCAGGTTTTACCAGCATCATCAGAACGAAATACACCTCCTTCATTGGCCTCAACAATGGCCCACACTCGATTAGAATCAGCAGGAGAGACAGTTACTCCAATTTTTCCAATGGGGCCTTCAGGCATCCCAGAATTTTGGGTGAGGTCAGTCCAAGTGTCGCCACCATCTGTAGATTTCCAAAGTTTGCTTTGGCCTCCGCCACCCCACATTTTCCAAGCCTTGCGATACACTTGCCATGTTGTTGCGTATAAAATCTCGGGATTGTTTCTATCAATAATTAAATCGACTGCACCCGCTTTAGGTCCTACGTATAATACTTTTTCCCAATTTTCACCCCCATCTTTACTTCGGAATACACCTCGTTCTTCATTATCACCATAAGGATGCCCCAATGCGGCCACGTAGACCAAATCGGGATTTGCTGGATGAATTCGGATACGGGCTACAGCTTGAGTTTCCTTTAGTCCTAAATGCTTCCAGGTTTTCCCTGCATCTTCAGATTTGTATACTCCATCTCCTTGTGTTATACTGCCTCTTAACTGTACCTCTCCCATACCGATATAAACGACATCTGGATTGGTTTCTGCAACGGCAACGGCACCAACTGAGGAGCTAGTAACTTGCCCATCGGTTACAGGTTTCCACTCATTTCCACCATCTATGGTTTTCCACAATCCGCCACCGGTGGCACCAAAATAATATTCATTGGGACGGCTAGGGCTACCTGCGCAACCTAAGGAACGGCCTCCTCGTTTAGGACCAATATTTCGCCACTTCAACCCACTATAAAAATTGGATTCAATATTGGCGTTTTGAGCTGATTCTTGTGCGGAAGAATTGAAGAAACAAGAGAGTAATGCGCATACGAATGCGATAGGGTAGGATTTTTTCATTTGGAAGGTATTTTCGTTAGTCGTTTCGTAGCTTTTCCATCAAAAGCAAACACCTTAAAGATACTATAATCCGACGATTTTATTAATGGCTTTTATTCTAGAATCGAAACTGGTTTAGGAGGCGAATCGAATCCAAATCAATACCCTTGGGCTACTGCATCGCCGGTCCGCGTATTATCAGCTGCACCTTCATAAGAACCGTCAGGTCTTACCAAAATGGCCTCCGTTCTTCCTAATTGGTCTACTTCTCTGAATGAAGCATGCCCTAGTTCCTTTAATTTTGCTATCGTCAAACTATCCAAAGCTCCTTTTTCCATTACAATTACGTCGGGCAACCACTGCGAATGATGTTTTTTGGCATCAACCGCTTCTTGCATTGTCATACCATGATCAATGACATTGATAATGTTTTGATAATTGACATTTATAATGGTTGAACCTCCAGGAGTACCTAAAACCATGAACAGCTTACCATTTTTTTCTACTATAGTAGGGCTCATACTGCTTAGCATCCTCTTACCGGGGGCAATGGCATTGGCTTCACCACCTACAAGACCAAAAATATTTGGGAAACCAGGCTTTAGACTGAAATTATTCATCTCATTGTTTAAGAAAAAGCCAGCATTTTCTACCAGTACTTTGCAGCCAAAATAACCCACTAAAGTAGTAGTGATGGAAACTGCATTTCCATCTTTATCCACAATAGAAAAATGGGTGGTTTCAAGGCTTTCGATACCATCCACCTCACCTGCTTTAATTTCTGAGGAGAGCGTTGCCTTTTTCATATCAATAGAAGCATTCCTGGCAGTAATATATTCTTTGTCCAAAAGCATTTCAACGGGCACATCATAAAAATCCAAATCACCCATATGTTCCGCTCGGTCTGCGTAGGCTCTACGCTGTAACTCAGTCATTACGTGAACCGTTTCAGGCGTGTTATGCCCCATTTTTTTGATATCATACGCATTGGAACCCTTTAAGAGTTGTACAATGATAATACCACCGCTTGACGAAGGTGGCATGGAGATGATATTGAAAGAATCTCTATACACGCCTTCGATGGGTTCTCGCCAAACAGAACTGTAGTTTTCCAAGTCTTCCTTACTGATGATACCACCACCGGAATTTATTTCGTCTACTAGGAGTTGAGCCGTTTCTCCTTTGTAAAAACCGTCTCGGCCAAAATCTCTGATGCGTTCAAGGGTTTCTGCTAGATTTTTTTGAATCAAAGAATCACCTTGAATCCAAGGGTTGCTCTTGATAAACAACATCGTGGAATCATTAACGGCGCGAAAATCTTGTTGTGCTCGATTAAAAGTCCAAGCATCATATTCCGAAATGGCAAATCCGGTTTTCGCTACATTAATTGCAGGTTGAATTAAGGTGTCAAAGGGTAGGGCACAGAATTTTTTATAGATTTTGTCCATACCATCTACCGTTCCGGGGGTACAAGCAGCCAAATGTCCCAAAAGCGCCTTCTGTTTCATTACTGAATCGGTCTTCGTGTCAATAAACATATCTCTGCTTGCCGCTGCGGGTGCGGTTTCTCGAAAATCAAGTGCTCCCTTTTTGCCATCAGCTGTCCGATACACCATATAGCCTCCTCCTCCTAGGTTGCCTGCTTTAGGTAAAACAACGGCCAATGCATATTTTACGGCCACTGCTGCATCGAAGGCATTACCTCCTTTCTGTAAAACATTCAACCCTATTTCTGTGGCTATTGGATGAGCAGTAACTACCATTCCATTGGCAGCGACAGCCCCTTCATTGGGCTGTTTTTGTAAAGTAACCGTTCTTAGTTCTTCGGATGTATTTGTTTTGCATTGCCAAAGAATACATACAATAAGTGGAAGGAGTAAGTGTATCTTTTTCATTGTTCCCAATCTTATGAAATTCAACCGATTTGATGTCTAGGTTAAAAGTAACAAGAATGTTCCAATGAACTAATGCCTTAAATGCTGGTAATCAAAGTTTCCATCAAAAATGACTCAGTACAATACATACAAGTATCGGAAGATAAAGTAAGGATTAATAGCCAGCTAATTTGATTATCTCTTCTGGTTGGAGTGTACTTAGTTCTACAATATTTTTATTGGATTTACTCATGGCTTTTCGAATCAAAAAATTACCAGTTCGATACCCTATATAGGTTCTCCCATCTGGATGCTCTCCCATAACCCAATCCGAATAGCTCGCGTCCAGGGGTAAATCTAAAATTTCGTTAACCCAAGTATGGGCCTCTTCACTGAAACTATTGGCTTCAAAGATGGTTCCAGTATAGATTTCTGAAAACACAACAGCTAAGCCTTCGTTGACCATGGCATTTGAAATTCCAGGACCAAACTTATTGTCTTGAATAGCCCAACCCCTGGATAAATGATGAAATTCGTGAAATATAGTAGCTTTTAATCCGGCAAAAATTGAATCAATGGCTCCTTCCCTATACGTATTTGATATTTGAATCAGCACAAGAGGAGGAAAATTCTTTTCAGCCCTTCCAGTAACACCTCCAACCGCATCCAGGTTCCAATCCACATTTTCTACAATAACTTGTATACTGTCTGGTAGATTGGGTAATAGCTCCCGAATCTCTTCTTCAGAATTGTAAATAGTTTCTAGAATAAGGTCTTTTTGTGTTTCGGTAAAGTTGATATCATTTTCTTGGAAAACAACATCTGCATTCACGGAAGAAGGTTTATTTGAAAAAATTGTACAAGAAGACACAATCAGTACTAAAATCAATACAGCCAGAATTCTTAGAGTTGTCATGGGATACTTTTAGTACGTAGACTCTAAAAAAAATAAAACGTTACATGCACTCGTAGTATACTATTCTCGACTTTTACGGACTATGAATTCGTTTTCTGTCAGAGAATAAAGTAACCAAAGCCTTCCATTAGAGCAAAGGCATTTGATGGTTTCAATCATACCTTATTTGGTCTTCCGAAAGTCGTTTATCGAGATTAATGGTTTTTCGGGTATCGTTGGCATTAATGGTTACAATATTAGCCTGTGAATCGAAATTGTCTATAAGGAAACTATTGTGCACCTTAATTTTCATAATTTCAGATACATTGTACCCTTCCAATTCACATATAATCACATGGTCCTCTAAAATTTCTGCACTTTCTACTTTCAGACTAATGAAATCTAAAGGAATTGGGGTTTCGTTTATTGAAATAGAAAACCTGGAACATATATAGTCCTCCACATAAGATTGAGCATTGGCAATTGGAGTATTCTTCCATAAGCCAAGTCGAATCCCTTTTTCTTGAAATATGGATTCTTCAAAGTCGTTCACGAAAATTTTAACTCGAATAGATAGCTTCTCCGCTTCCTGATGGTGTTTAATGGTTGTAATGCTGATGTAAAACTCATGGGCATTTAGAAAAACTGGGAAAAAACCAATCAGAAATAGCGTTAAAGCGACCTTTTTCCTCATTTTCTATGGGAGTCTATAGGCCATACTTATCTATCAAATATATTAACCCTGCTATAGAGGCTGTACCCAACTCAAGCTCACGCGGATGTACTGTGGAGAAAACATCGGCCGGCGAATGATGAACATCAAATGCACGCTGCGAGTCTACTATAAATCCGATTGTAGGTGTACCGAGTGTATTGTGCAAAGGTCCAATATCAACCCCGCCGCCACCTTTTTTAATATAACCAATGGTGTTCTGGTCAAAATGAGGTAACCACGTTCTGAATTTTTCTATGGTAGCGTCTTCTGCAGTTACCCCAAAACCTCTGGGAGCGTATGCACCACCGTCACTTTCAAGGGCAATGAGGTGATTTTCATTGTTCTTTTCAGCGAGTTCTGCATATTTTAAACCACCCCGGGTTCCGTTTTCTTCGTTCATGAACATCACTGCACGTATGGTACGTTTAGGCTTTATTCCCAATTTTTGAAATAACCGAAGTACTTGGATGGATTGCATGCATCCCGAACCATCATCATGTGCACCATGTCCCACATCCCAGGAGTCTAAATGCCCTCCGATAGTGATGATTTCATCTGGAAATTCTGTTCCAGTGAGTTCTCCAATCACATTGTGGGAAGGGACATCTTCCATGGTTTGACAATTCATCTTCAAGAAAAGCTTCGTATTAGGGTCTTGCTTTAATGCTTCGGTTAAGCGATCAGCGGATTGGATACCCAACGCTGCTGCAGGTATTTTTGGAATGCTATCTTTATAATGCGTTACACCTGTGTGTGGGACGTCGTCAAAGGCAGTCCCAACGGACCGAATCACAACTCCTACTGCTCCATATTTTGCGGCCATTGCAGGACCAGCAACACGTTGGTCAACGGCACCTCCATAAGCTGGGCCTGTTGCTATTTGACGTTGGTCGGTAGGACGATTGTAAAAAACGATTTTACCTTCGATGTTTTCCCGCCCCATGGATTCAACTTCATCCAGTCCTTGGACTTCGATGACTTCTGCCGTTAATCCTTCCTCAGGAGTTGCTACAGACATCCCAAGGGCTAAAACGGATAAATCTCCTTTTGAGCCCACAATTCTCGCTATTTCTTTATCTCCTCGTTTCCAATTTGGGACAAAAAGGTCTTGTTTGTATACTTTGTCAAACCCGTAATCGGTCATTATTTTTTCTGTCCAATCCACCGCTTTAGCAGCACCTTCAGAACCACTTAATCGATGGCTAATAGTATTGCATAGGTAATCGAGCAATTGGTAGGTTTCCCTTGTGGTAAGCGCCTCATCAAAAAACTGTTTTATAATCTTAGTGTCTTCCTCATTCAATTCGGGTTCTTGAACTATTTGCTTATCCTCCCTGGGTTTTGGTTGACAACTGGATAGAACGAAACAAGCAACAAAAAGGATTGTGAAAATACTTTTGCTAAGGTTTTTCATAGATGTGTAATTTGATTTAGCTACAATTGTATAGACCGGAATTTACAAAATAAGATGTTCAAATGACAATTCCATGTTTCGGCAGGTCAATTGATAGTAATGGTTCTATTTAGAAGAAGTAATTTGTTCAGACAAACAAATCACTATCGTTTGTATTTTATTGATTTTAGTTTTTAGTGAGGTCCAATTCCATTTCAAATTGTTCCAGATAATTTTCAAGGCCTATTGAATTTAAAAAATTAATCATGTTTTTTGCCTTCTTATCTACATTGATAACAGAAAGAGTGTTTCCATATTCTTTTGCCAGATTAGATATCAAAGTTGAAGCTATTCCTTTTTTTCGAAAATCTTTGTCCACAGCTATTTGTTGTATTCTTTGGTTTTGGGGATTGTATATAAGATAACCCAATAATTGATTGTTGAGATATGCTCCAAAAGAAGCATTTAAGGTTCTCAATGTATTCATTACGTTTTTTGAGTTTTGCCACGTAGGGTTTATATCCCAAAACGATTCCATTGTCTTCCATGGATAAGCTAGAAGTGGTTTTATTTCTAAATTCTTGTTGGTCCTATTGGGTTTAAAACTTCCCTTGAAACAAGCTAATTCCCTGGTCTTGGTAAAGCCGGATTTTTTATAAGATTTAATGGCTTGAATATTTTGGGAGATAACCTCTAGGACAATTTTATCAACCCCCTTTTTTTCCAGAACTGGTAAACTGAAAAGGTACATTCGTTTGGTCAATCCATTACCCCTTTTAGAGGGGATGACACCAGTTCCTCCATTATAAACTACTTTTTTATTTTTAATAGTATCCCAACCATGAAGAATAAAGGCAATCAGTTTTTGATTGTC
Organism: Bacteroidota bacterium; assembly: GCA_039191905.1. Classification (GTDB taxonomy): domain Bacteria; phylum Bacteroidota; class Bacteroidia; order Flavobacteriales; family Flavobacteriaceae; genus Flagellimonas. Next base: position 159,252 of record JBCCXJ010000003.1, read on the forward strand.
AAAAACCCCAACCGACAATTCTAGGTCAGTATAGTCTGCCATCATTTTTGATTTTAACAGCTCTTCTGTCAATTGAAAAGGAACAAGATAGTCGCAAAAGGATTCGTTAAAGACATTCAAAACATCTTTATGGCCTATTCCTACTAAACTCTTAATCTCCATTTGTCTTTGTTAATTTGAAAGTAATGGTTTTGGCTTAGATTTATGCAATACCAGGAAATTGCAATGAACTATAGTCTTCGTTAGCAACCGTTTTTATATATCTCGTAAATCATTTCAAGCATTCTATCCTTAGAGACGGTTACTTTTTTTAATGGAACACTGATGCTATCAATCGGTATTAATCTTATTGTATTTTCTTAAAATTTGAAGAACTTTTTCCGTTGGAATTGAGCGTATCGTATGCCCCTCCCTTCCGGTCATCGTCTCTGCCGCAAACAATGAATTTAAGATGGCCTCTTCCGTGGCTTCTATGGCCGCTAAAAACAAGGGCGTTGTGGCACTATTTCTCAACATCTTGGTTTCATTAAATAGAGAATCGCTTGAATAGGGGATGCGATTTTCTTTTGCCGTAGATATTGCAATGACGTAATCCCCGCTTCCATTTGATGCAATCCCACCGGTTTTGGCTAATCCCATGATGGTTCTTTTGGCCAATCTTTCCAGGTTTCTTGCGTCCAGTGGGGCGTCCGTCATGACCACAATCATACAAGACCCATCCACATCATATTTAAATTGTGATGGGTAGTTGTCTAGTTCTTTGGCTATAGGGGCTCCATTAATTTCAAGCACGCCCCCAAAATTGGATTGAATCAAAACTCCAACCGTAAATCCGCCAAACTTTTCCGGAAGTATACGGGAAGATGTGCCAATTCCTCCTTTGTACTGAAAGCAAATAGTTCCTGTTCCAGCGCCAACATTACCCTCTTCTACCACGCCTCCGTGAGCATTTTCTATGGCATTTAATACGTGTTCGGATGTAATGTGCCTTCCCCTAATATCATTTAACCACCCATCGTTGGTTTCTCCCACTACAGCATTTACTGAACGAACATTTTCATTAGCGTCCAAAGTGTAAGTAATCAATGCATTAGAAGCTACCGGAACGCTCAAGGTATTTGTCAAGATAATAGGGGTTTCAATATTTCCTAATTCTTTTACTTGAGTATATCCGGCCAATTTCCCAAAACCATTGCCAATGTAGATAGCTGCGGGGACCTTAAATTGAAAAATGTTATCAGAATGGGGGAGTATGGCGGTTACTCCCGTTCGTATACTATCACCTTCCATCAACGTGGTATGCCCTACTTTAACCCGATCAACATCTGTAATGGCATTGTACTTTCCAGGTTGTAATACGCCAATCTCAACACCATAATCTCGTAGTCTTTTGTTTTGGGAAAAAGAAGACAGGCTGCTCAGTATAAAGAGTGCCAAGAAAATTCTAGCTGCAAACATTTAGATGGTTTTGTTTGCTGAAGTTAGAAAAATTGTGATTATTAATTCCTCATGAGGAATTTTTTACATAACCCAACATGGCTTATCAAAAATACTTAGAGCAAAAAACAAGATGTCAATCCAAAACCTTAGTCATTTTGGCCTTAATTTCCTCTAAACACAAATTCCCCAAACTCCCCTCATGCGAATGCTCAATATCCTTTTTGGGTTTAAAATTCCCATTCTCTATGGCCTTACCCATGCTTTTGTAAGCATCCCTAAAGGGAACGCCATTTTTCACCATTTCATTAAGAGTGTCTACACTAAAGAGATAGTCGTATTTGGCGTCATCCAGTATATTGGTTTTTATTTTGATTTCCCTTAGGCTAAATGTCATCATTTCCAAGCAGGCTTTCATATCCTGAATGCTAGGTACAATGACTTCCTTGACCAATTGCAAATCCCTATGATATCCGCTAGGTAGGTTGGCCATAATCATACTCAACTGGCTGGGAATAGATTGTAGTTTATTGCACTTACCACGAATCAACTCAAACACATCTGGATTTTTCTTGTGTGGCATAATGCTGCTTCCCGTGGTGAGTCCATTGGGGAAGGAAATAAAGTCAAAATTTTGACTCATGTACAGGCAGATATCCATAGCTAGTTTTCCTAAAGTTGAGGCTACACTGGCAATTCCAAATGCTGTAGCCCGTTCTGCTTTTCCTCTGCCCATTTGGGCGGCCACTACATTGTATTTAAGGGTTTCAAATTTCAAAGCCTCAGAAGTAAAACTTCGGTCAATTGGAAAGGAGCTTCCATAGCCTGCAGCACTCCCCAAAGGATTTTGGTCCGCTACTTTGTAGGCTGCTTGGATAAAGTAGAGGTCGTCCACCAAACTTTCGGCATAGGCTGAGAACCATAGTCCAAAGGAGGAGGGCATAGCAATCTGTAGATGGGTGTATCCAGGTAGTAATACCTTTTGGTGCTTATCGGCCAATTTCAATAATAGATCAAACAAGGTTTTTACTTGTGACCTAATTTCAGTGAGTTCGTCTTTGAGATAGAGTTGTGTAGCCACCAAAACCTGGTCATTTCGGGAGCGTGCGGTATGGATTTTTTTGCCTACATCCCCCAACTTTTCAATCAATAGATATTCAATCTTCGAATGCATGTCCTCAAAGTCATCTTCTATGGTAAAGTTTCCTTTTTCAATGGATTTGCCAATGACATCCAATTCTTTCACTAAACTTTTAGCTTCGTCTTCACCAATAAGGTCAACTTTGCCTAACATTTGGGCGTGTGCCCTGGATGCCATCACATCGTATTTGGCCAGTACCAAATCCAGTTGGCGATCATTGCCCACGGTAAAATGGTCTATTTTCTTTTCGGTACTGAATCCTTTATCCCAAAGTTTCATGGTGTTTCTCTTTTAGTATTCATCAAATTGGTTAAAACCTGCATAGCAGCTTGTGCTTCCTTTTGTGCCACAAAAATATGGTCGTGATAATATGCGGCTACAACATTGCAAGATATATCTGCTTGAGCCAAAGCAGTGGAAATAGCGGCAGTCAAACCCACAGCTTCCAAAGAAGAATGTACATTCAATGTAATCCAGGAAGCCACATAGTCGTAGTCCAAATGTAGCGCATCTGCTTTTTTTTGCGATAGAATGAATGTGGTACCCTCTTCCTCAATAAAACTGGCAATGATTTCCTCCAAGTCGAAGGGCACGGAACGTTCGATAGAAACAAACACGTATTCCCCTGAATGGAGTACGGGTTCCATTTCGTTTAGCAAATGTGTTAGTTCTGTTTTTCCAGACATCTTTCTTCTCTTATGCCGTGATAAATCCGTTCAAAATTTTAATATACAAATCAATACCTTCTTCAATTTCATGGACAAAAATGTATTCATCTGCCGAATGGGAACGGGTACTGTCGCCGGGTCCCAACTTTAGTGATTGGCAACTTAGGGCCGCTTGGTCCGATAGGGTAGGTGAACCATAGGTTTTTCTTCCCAAAGCCAAACCGCTTTGTACTAAATCGTGATTTGGGTCAATGGCCGAGGAATTTAAACGCAAGGAACGCGGTGTCATTTTGCATGGCGCTTCTGCTTGTAAAAGTTCGGCAATTTCGGCATTGGAGTAGCAGTCGTTTACGCGAACGTCCACCACCATATCCACATGGGCGGGTACTACATTATGTTGCTTGCCAGCATTAATTTGCGTTACAGTCATTTTCACTTCTCCTAAAGCTTCCGAGGCCTTTTCAAAACGGTAATTCTTGAACCACTCTAGTACGTTGATGGTGTTATAAATGGAATTATTGTTGTTAGAATGGGCCGCATGGGAAGGTGTTCCTTCTACTACGACATCAAAAACAATAAGTCCCTTTTCAGCAACAGCCAAGTCCATTAAGGTAGGTTCTCCCACTATAGCCACATCAATTTTGGGCAGATTAGGCAATAGGGAAAGCAAGCTGTTTGGACCCGCGCTTTCTTCCTCCGCCGTTGCGGCCATAATAATATTATGGTTTAGGTCTTCCCTATGATAAAAATGGGCAAAAGTGGCCAAAAGGGAAACCAGACATCCACCAGCGTCATTACTGCCCAATCCATAGAGTTTTCCGTCTTCTACATGAGCATGAAACGGATCTTTGGTATAGGCGGTATTCGGTTTTACGGTATCGTGATGTGAATTCAACAAAAGGGTGGGTTTGGAAGCATCAAAATGCTGATTGAAAGCAAATACATTGTTCATTTGCCTTTGAGTTTCAATACTAAAATCTTGCAACCAATTTTGAATGCTATCCGCCGTTTTATCCTCTTCACTGGAAAAGGATTGCGTAGAAATCAATTCCTTTAATAAGGCAATGGCCTTATTCGTCAATGTTTTTTGATTGTGACTCATAATGTTAAACGAGTATATTTTGATGTGGAATCGGACAACATATTTTCGTTGCCAATACATACTTGATGAACGTTGTTTTTCAGGGCATAAAAGCAATTGTGCATTTTTGGCAGCATACCATCAGCAATAATACTCTTTTCCAATAATTCCTGATAGCTTTCTGAGTTAATGTGTTCAATAACTGAATCATCATCGGATACCTCGCGCAACACTCCTTTTTTCTCAAAACAATAATATAAAGTGGTCTCATAGTTTGAAGAAAGACCCACAGCCAATTCCGCAGCAATGGTATCGGCATTGGTATTGAACAATTGGCCTTCTCCGTCGTGCGTCAAGGCGCAAAAAATAGGAGTGAATCCTGCTTCCAAAAGTTTGGATATGTTTTCTGCATGTACACCATCTACATCCCCCACAAAACCAAAATCGATATCCTTTATAGGTCTTTTGTGTGCATGTATGGCATTACCATCAGCACCGCTCATTCCAATGGCGTTGGTTCCCATGCTTTGAAGCTCGGCCACGATATTTTTGCTGACAAGACCGCCATAGACCATTACTGCGACTTCCAAACTATCAGCATCTGTGATGCGCCTTCCATTGGTCATTTGTGCTTTAATCCCCAGTCGGCTGCCCAGTTCCGTCGCTTTTTTTCCACCTCCATGAACTAAGATAGTATGGTTTTCCATTTTAGAAAACAACTCCAAAACTTGGGTCAAGGAGCCTGAATCCCCAATGACATTCCCACCAATTTTTACTATGGACAGTTTTTGCTTCACTTCATTTTTTCTTTTTGTCATTTCGAATCCTTTAGGATGAGAAATCTAGACATCTCTCCTTCGACTTCGCTCAGGAATCGTTATGACTATTTCATATTTTCCAATATCTTTTTCAATACAATTTGCGCCGAATAGGTCCGATTATTGGCCTGCTGAATCACCAAGCTTTGCCCACCATCCAATACGGCATCTTCCACCACCACATTTCTTCGCACCGGAAGGCAGTGCATGAATTTTGCATTACCTAATTTTTCCTTTGTCATCATCCAACTATAATCTTTGGAAAGCACTTGGCCATAATCTGCATAGCTGCTCCAATTCTTTACGTAAATAAAGTCGGCATTTTCTAAGGCCTTTTCCTGGTCGGTTTCAATTTTACAACCTTCGGTAATCTCGGGATTGAGTTCGTAACCTTCAGGATGAGTAATTATAAAGTCTACCTCTTGGTTTTTCATCAGGGTTACAAACGAATTGGCTACAGCATGTGGTAACGCCTTAGGGTGTGGCGCCCATGACAAAACCACCTTGGGTTTGTGCTTTTCTTTATTTTCTTCAAGAGTTATAGCATCTGCCAAGGCCTGTAAGGGATGCGCAGTAGAGCTTTCCATATTCACAATGGGAATTGAAGCAAATTTGGCAAACCCATTCAAAACTTCCTCTGCTTCATCCTTTGCTTTGTCCTTTAATCCTGCAAAAGCCCGGATGGCAACAATATCTGCGTATTGTGAAACCACCTGAGCGGCCTCTCGAATGTGTTCCGAAGTGCCTTGGTCCATGATAGTCCCATCTTTATACTCTAATGCCCACCCTTCATTTCCAAAGTTCATAATCATAACTTCCATCCCTAACAGCGTAGCTGCTTTTTGTGTACTCAAACGGGTACGTAGACTATTATTGAAAAATAACAAACAAATGGTTTTGCCCTGTCCCATGTTTTTAAATTGATACGGGTCTTTTTTTAATGCAATGGCTTCGTCTACCCATTCGGGCAGAGAATCGATGTCTTGTAAAGAGAGAAAATGTTTCATGAAAGTTCTTTGTTTAAAGCTTCAAAGAATTGGTCAATATGGTCTTTGGAAATGTTCAAAGCAGGCAAGATGCGCAACAGTTTTTTGTTCTTGGAACCGCCAGTGAAGAAGTGTTGGTTGTGAATCAACCTTTTACGTAGGTCAGCGACTTCAAAATCAAATTCTAGCCCCAGCATCAATCCTCTACCTTTACTGTTTTTCACCTGTGGGATTTTTGTTGCTTCTTGTTTAAAATACACGCCTAAGTTTTTGGCATTTTCAATCAAGTTTTCTTGCTCCAATACTTCCAATACGGCCAAGGTGGCAACGCATGCCAAGTGATTGCCACCAAATGTGGTGCCCAACAAACCATAAGATGCCCCTATGGATTCATGGATTAAGATTCCGCCCACTGGAAATCCGTTGCCCATTCCTTTGGCAATTGAAATGATATCGGGTTGGATTCCATGATGCTGAAATGCAAAGAAAGCACCACTACGTCCAAATCCAGATTGTACTTCATCAGCAATAAGTACCACACCGTTTTCTTTGCATTTTTTGGCAATAAACTGATAGAATTCCGTAGTAGGTTCATCCAATCCACCCACACCTTGAATAGCCTCCAAAATAACGGCACAATAACTGTCGGATTGGATAGCCTTTTCAAAAGCTTCAAAATCGTTCAAAGGCAAAAAAGTGACCTGTTGTTGTTTGTTGATTGGCGCATTAATAGCAGGATTGTCCGTGGTGGCTACAGCGGCCGATGTCCTACCATGAAACCCATTGGAAAATGAAATTACTTTTGATTTTCCGGTATGAAAGGAAGCCAATTTTAAGGCATTTTCATTGGCTTCGGCTCCTGAGTTGCACAAAAACAGATTATAATCCTCACAACCCGAAAGCTTGCCCAAAAGGTCTACAAGTTCCTGCTGCAACGGATTTCGTACGGAATTGCTATAAAAAGCGATTTTTTCCAGCTGCGTTTTAATTCGATTCACATAATGCGGATGCGAATGACCAATTGAGATGACCGCATGACCTCCATAAAAATCCAGATAGGTCTTTCCGTGGTCGTCCTTTACCTCAATTCCTTTTGCGGAAACCGGAGCAACATCGTATAATGGATATACATCGAACAATTCCATACTATCCTTTTCTGATTTGACTTATTTTTTCAAACGAGGTGACAATTCCGCGAATCAATGATGAGCTTAGCCCTTGATGCTCCATTTCGTTCAAACCTTCAATGGTGCAGCCTTTTGGTGTGGTTACCCGGTCAATTTCTTCTTCAGGGTGAGTCCCTGATTCAATCAATAGATTAGCTGCTCCATTGCAGGTATGCATGGCCAATTCCTGGGCTTCTTTAGCATCAAAACCCAATTGAATGGCGCCTTGGGTTGTGGCTCGGATTAGTCGCATCCAAAAGGCAATCCCACTGGCACAAATAACCGTAGCTGCCTGCATTTGTTCTTCTGGGATTTCCAAGGAATGTCCCATTCTATTGAAAATAGCCTTGGCCAAATCGATTCGTTTTTTGCCCAAAACATTGCTACATAAGCAGGTCATGGAATTACTAACAGAAATTGCTGTATTGGGCATACTTCGGATGATATATTTATCCGAACCAATAGTATCCTGCATTTTGGCAATACTGAAACCTGTAATTGTGCTGATAACCACATGTTTTTCTGTGAGCAAATCCTTGACTTGTTCCAATATGGATTGAAAATGACCTGGTTGAACGGCAAAAATCAAAATATCAGAATGTTGTACTGCTTTACGATTGTCTGAAGTCACGGTTACATTCCCGTATTTTTCAAAATCTTTGATTTCATCCAAATTCCTTTTGGTTAAGTACATGGTTGTAGCACCATTACTATGCAACACTCCTTTGGCTATGGATAAACCTAAATTTCCTGCTCCTATTATTGCTATTTTCATTTGTATTTTTTTAAAAAACTCCTGCTTTCAGTTGTAATCCCAAATCCTCTTTCAATCCAAACATTAAGTTCATGTTTTGAACGGCTTGTCCTGAAGCACCCTTCAACAAGTTATCAATGGCTGAGGTGATTAATAGAACATCTTCATGTTGGTGTAAATGAATATGACATTGATTGGTGTTCACTACCTGTTTTAAATGGATGGGTTCATCAGTTACATGCGTGAACAAAGCTTCTTGATAAAATTCCTGGAACTTTGACTTTACTTCTTCCAAGCGGCCTTCATATGCTGTGTAGGCCGTAGCCAAAATGCCTCGGGTAAAGTTGCCACGGTTGGGCAAGAACCACAATTTGCCAATTGTATTCCCATAAGAGTTTAAGCTTTCTCCAATTTCGCCCAAATGTTGATGAGTAAAGGGTTTGTACCAAGAGATGTTATTGTTTCTCCAGCTAAAATGGGAGGTGGGAGATAGGCCAACTCCTGCTCCGGTACTCCCGGTCATTGCATTGATATGGACTTCTTGGGATAGTGTATCTTCTTTAGCCAATGGCAGTAAAGCAAGTTGGATAGCTGTGGCAAAACAGCCTGGATTGGCAATATGATTAGCTTTGACAATGGCCTCTTTTTGTAACTCAGGTAAACCGTACACAAACTGGTTACCTTGAAATTTGGCATCATTTTCCAGCCGGAATTCGTTGCTGAGATCAATGATCTTGGTTTGGGCGCTAAATTCGTTTTCGGTTAAAAATTTAGAAGAATTCCCATGACCCAGACAAAGAAAGACCACATCAACTTTGGGGTTGGATTCACCTGTAAATTCAAGTTCAGTTACCCCCAACAAGTCTGGATGTGCTCTAGCAATAGGTTTTCCTGCTCGTGTTGTGCTAAAGACGAAATCAATTTCGACTTCAGGATGGTTGAGCAGTATTCGTATCAGCTCTCCACCGGTATATCCGGAACCTCCAATTATTCCTGCTTTGATCATTTTTTACTCTTTTTCATCATGCTGAATTTAGTTCAGCATCTCATTAGAGCGAGACCCTGAAACCGGTTCAGGGTGACGTTTATTCAATGTTTTTGTTTACGTGATTTGCTATTTTTCCTGGGTTGGACAGGATTTTGATGAATCCCTTCGCATCGTCTGCAGTCCAACCTTTGTTCATTTCACCATAGCTGCCAAAAGAAGCATTCATCAAATCGTGCGTAGAATTGATTCCATTCAACTCAAATCGGTAGGGATGTAAAGTAACCAGAACATCACCAGATACATTTTTCTGGGTATCGGCCAAAAAGGCTTCTATATTTCGCATGACTTCATCCAAGTAGTTCCCTTCGTGTAACAACATGCCATAAAAGTTGCCCAGTTGTTCCTTTTGGTATTGTTGCCATTTGCTCAAAGTGTGCTTTTCAAGAAGGTGATGCGCCTTGATAATAATCAATGGAGCCGCAGCTTCAAAACCTACTCGGCCTTTTATACCAATAATGGTATCGCCTACATGAATGTCACGCCCAATGGCATATTTAGAAGCGATTTCCGATAATTTCTCAATATTCTCAACAGGGCTTGCCTTTTCTCCATCCACAGCAACAAGTTCCCCTTTGTCAAAAGTCAATTTTAAGACTTTGGAAATCTCTTTTTCCAACTGGCTAGGATAAGCTTCACCTGGAAGTGATAAATGGGAAGTTAGGGTTTCGTCTCCTCCCACGGAGGTTCCCCAAAGGCCCTTGTTGATGGAATATTTTGCTTTTTCCCAAGAATACTCCACGCCATTTTGTTGTAGATATTCTATTTCGGATTCTCTGGACAATTTGTTGTCTCGAATTGGGGTGATAATTTCAATTTCTGGAGCGATAATTTGGAAAATCATATCGAAACGCACCTGGTCATTCCCTGCCCCTGTACTTCCATGTGCGATATATGCTGCTCCAATTTTTCGAGCATGATGTACAATCTCAATAGCTTGTATAATTCGCTCCGCACTTACAGAAAGGGGGTAGGTATTGTTCCGCAAAACATTTCCAAAGATGAGGTATTTGACCACCTTCTCATAAAAAGTAGCAATGGCATCAATGGGGGTATACGATATAGCTCCAAGCTGCAAGGCTTTTTTTTCGATTTCTTGAATTTCCGTTTTTGAGAATCCTCCTGTGTTTACACTAACGGCATGTACTTCAAAGTTCTGTTCTTTGGACAGGTATTTGGCGCAATATGAAGTATCAAGTCCGCCACTGTAGGCCAGTACTAATTTTTTCATTTGGTTTTATTTTTAAGGGAAAGCGTCTGTTTAATTTCTTTTAATCGTTGCAATGCTTTTCCATTAACTCTTTTAGTGTTGTTTTTTGCATCATTTGGGTCGTGCAACATTCCTGTGCACAAGCACATTTTTCTTTCTGTTCTCGTGAGAATATCAAAATTCTTACAAGTCTGGCAGCCCTTCCAGAATTCAGGATCATCTGTAAGTTCAGAGAAAGTAACGGGTTTGTAACCCAATTCATAATTCATCTTCATCACCGCCAGACCCGTGGTTATACCAAATATTTTCGCATTTGGAAATTTCTTTTTGGAGAGATCAAAAACCGCTTTTTTGATTTTCTTGGCTAATCCTTGATTCCTGTAATTCGGATGTACTATAAGGCCGGAATTGGCAACAAAATCTTTATTGCCCCACACTTCTATATAACAGAAACCAGCAAAATCATCCCCATCCAAAGCAATTACAGCATTCCCATTTTGAAGACGCTGAATGATGTACTCAGGCGTACGTCTGGCAATACCGGTACCACGAACCTTCGCGGATTCGGTAATGGTGTCGCTGATAATCTGTGCGTATTTAAAATGTGACTCGTTAGCAATTACAATTTCCATTGCCAATTCGATTTAAACTAGAATTTGAACTAAATATTTGTTGATTTTGCGGAAATGGACTCACCTATTTCCATAACTAGAGTGCACCCTTACGGGCGACGACGGGGAGCGAAAGGACGTACGGGAACTAGAGCGCTCAAAGAAGTTACCATGTAGTTTTGTCCGTTCATTACGGGTTAAATGTACAAATTAATTCCAACCACGCTAATTTGTAGGTGTTTTTTTGAAGAAATCTAACTTTTTTGTGGACTTACTGGTCAATTCATAAATGAAAAGGGCAAAGACCGCAAAATATTCAATACCCAAAAGCCATAGGTTTTCAGTAAAATCTGGATTGGAGTACGCCCAATAGCTCAATATTACTACCAATGTCCATAGGATAGGGAATTTGTAATTAGTGAACAGACCTAGAGTCAGTAGGAATATAATATACCAGGGATGTACAGTACTAGACAGCGTCAAATAGGCAAAAAGTACCCAGAGCTTGGATTGGGTTAAAACTTTGAAGTTTTCATTCTTCTTAAAGAAAGTAAGGGCTAAGGCTATTACGATTACCGAAAGCGCCATAATCTTACCATAGGTCTTTATTAATTCCCATGGTTTTGCTTCAAAAAAGGTAACTCCGACGGATTTGACCATGTTGTAGATTCCGGCATTGAATTCAAAATTTGAAAACCAAAGCCCGACGGTTTCGGAATAATTATCAATAAAAATCGAAGTATAAAAAGGCGTAATAAAGACAACACAGGTGGCAATGACCAGGATATAGAACCCAACACTTTTTTTAAACCCGAGGTATCTTAAAAATAGCGGTAAGAACAGAATAGGCACCAATTTCACCAGAATGGACAATGCATACACAGGAGCCGCGGCTATCCATTGTTTCTTTACCAACAAATACAAAGCCCAGACAAAGAAAAATAGCATAGTTCCTTCAAAATGTAAATTTCCAGTTAGTTCAATTATCACCAAAGGGTTTAGAAAGTACCAGAATATCGCATTGGGGTCCATCTTTAGATACCTCAACATCTTTCTTCCAAAATAAAGAATGCCTATATCAGCGAGTATAATCTGGACCCTTAAGGCAATAATGCTACCTAGAATGCTTTTTCCGCCTAAGAAAGCGGCAATGGTGAAGGTTATTTGGTTTAAGGGTGGATAATTACTAAAATGTTTGGCGCTCAATTCCCCCATGCCTTCAAACAAAGTAGTATAATTGGCGATGGGAATTTGGGACCATTCCAAAATCTGATTGGGTGTATAGAGATATGGATTGAGGCCACTTTTAATCAATTGTCCGTCCCATATAAAACGATAAAAATCCTGAGAAAGATTAGGTTCTGCAAAAAGGAAAATCAATCGCAAAATTACTCCGACTGCAAATAGGAATTTAAAATTCCACTGTTGAAGTTTGACCAATGTATAATACATGAAAAATAGGGCAGCATGCAACCCAAAAAGTTTTGGAAAATCTTCACGATTTAGCTCATAGGCAAAACTTAGATAAAACAACATGCTTATCAAGCAAAGCAACAAAGGTATTTTGTGCAACCTAAAATAAGTAAGCACCCGGTTTGGCATTTATGGAAGGCTTAAGGCTTACTAAAATAGACCTTTAGAATGATTTTAAAATGAAGCATTCAACTTATATAGTAATAGAAATGCTTGTTTTCATGGTATTTGCCACTATTCTTGGATTTATACGTAACATTTAGCTGACGTAAGCGTCTATTACCACAACACTTTAACTATTTCATGGTTTATAAACCTCAACTTTTAGAAGTACAAAGACATATTGATCACTACTGGATATTAAATATGTCCGATCTTTTGGCATTGGGTAGTACTCAAATGTACGCCTACCCAGGCATTACGCCTGACATGATCATTGTACTTGAGGGGCATTATTCTCTTTCCTACAGGGGTAAAAAGTTCAGTTCCCATCGAAGTCTCCTGTTTAGTTTTATCCATGAAAAAGTCCATATTGATTTTTCGGCTTTGAAACGTTGTATAGTGGTAAAGTTCAAATCAAGGGGACTTTCGTCAATAAAACCGTTTGTTCGCGCTAATACTGATACCATTATGAAGAACCCCGTGGCATTTACCGAGGATGCTTTCGGAGCAGAATTCAATGGGCTGAATGATTTTCTGAAAACCTGTGACCCCAAAAATCTGGTCTTTGCGTTGGACAATTGGTTCGCACAACGCTACAGAAAGCAAGATGAAGGATTTGTGGTCGAAATGTCACAAGAAGTGAGCAAAGATTGTAATCTAGGTGCTATTATGGAGGCTACCGGATATTCCTATTCTACTTTAGAACGGTACTTTAAAAAAGAAACAGGATTGACTCCTAAAAGTTTTCAGACCTTACAACGTTTCAAAAAAGTGCTGCGAGAGCTTTACACTTCAACAAATTTGGATTGGCAATACTATGTTTTAGAGCATGGGTACTATGACCAGAGTCATTTTATCAAGGAAATGAAAAGGTTTACGGGCTACAGCCCTTCGGAATTGGTTCATATGCCTAGTTTTATAAAGCTTCGCCCTCATTACAACTGACGAATTTTTACAATGTAACTTTACTTTAAATACGAATCTTTGCAAAAAAGATACGAATGAAACAAAGTTTAAAAGGTTGGGCGTTAATAGCGATGATGATGTCTTCAGTAATGGCCACTGCCCAGGTCGAAAATCATAACATCGCTTTGCAAGGTATTTTGGATAAGGCCTGTAAGAAGAAAAAAAATACCATTGTTGGTGTTTCTTTAAGCGTAAGTTCGCCCGAACTCAAAATTGATTTTTCTGGTAGCAGTGGTTTTGACAGTACAGAAAAACGAAACCCAGTGCGCGTAGAACAACCTTTTAGAATTGCCAGCTTGACCAAGGTTTTTGTAGCGACCTCAATACTGCGACTCTACGAGAAAGGTTTACTCTCTTTGGAAGACCCTATTTCAAATCACATTTCAGAAGAACATGTAGCAATTTTGAAGAATGGAGGTTATAACCCAGAGCTCATTACCATTCGACACTGTCTTACCCATACCAGTGGTCTTTATGACTATGCGGAAGGTGGCCCTGAATATATTAAAGAGGCCTCAAAAGACCCTAATAAAAGATGGACCAGAACGGAACAAATCCAGTTTGCCATGGATAATGGGAAACCCCATGCAGCACCTGGTAAGGAACATCATTACAGTGATACTGGCTATGTGCTTTTAGGTGAAATCATTGAACAACTTAATAAATCCGGTCTTGCCGAAGGATTGCGGGAACTTTTAAAATTTGATGATTTGGGCATGTCGGCAACTTACTTGGAGAGTCTGGAAAAGAGACCGGAGGGTTTGCTGCCCAACGTAAAAAGGTACATGGGAGCAATGGATGCATCCGATTGGGATAATTCCATTGATTTATACGGTGGAGGTGGACTTGTTTCTAACACCAAGGATTTGAATGTCTTTCTTCAGGCCCTTTTCAATGGAAGGATTTTTGACCATCCAGATACGTTGGATATCATGTTACTTAAAAAGGGATTTGATAATCAAGGGGAAGAATTACCTGAGCAACGATTGGGTTTTGGCAGTATTACAGGAAAGAAATCGGGTTTAGAAGTCTATATGCACTCTGGTTTTTGGGGTACTTTTTTTATGCATATTCCAGAATACAATTGCAGTATTGCAATGAACTATACGTACGATGGCGATAGCACTGCTCTACAAGACACTATAGATTATGTACTGGAATTAGGAAAAAAGAAAAAATAGGGTTTTAACCTTTGGCCAAAGGTAGAAATGGCTTTATCGAGAAATCATATCTAGGGTGATGCCTTGATAAAATGTATGGAGAACCATCGTTTTTGTTTCAAACTATGTTTGCGATGTTTTTCAGCACTTTGGTTCGTTTTGCCCCGAGTACTGTGTCCGAAAGCTGTACGGTCTGCCATACAGAAAAACTCGAACTGATGATTTTTACGGGATTTAGTTTTCAAGACTGTTCGTTTTTGATTAGATGAATTTTATGCTGTAGCCACTAAAATTTGAGCTTCTCCATTGGTAGGGTCAATTGCCTTCTCCCCATAGATTTCAATATCTGCAGTGTAGGTTCTTTCCAGATTTGTATTCCAGATTTCCATCCAGGTGTTAATGACAGCATCTTTGGTCAAATCTCCCTTAGCCGTAAATTGAGCGTAGTTGGATGCTGGGACCATCTTTACGGTCATATCTTCAGGGATATTGTCTAAACTGAATACATTACAGCCAATGACCAAGGTATAGGGTTGGGTATGATCTCCTTCGTAATCCGTGTATATGGCATAAATTGTATCATCCGTTTTGTTTGGAATACGATTTTTGACATTTTCACCCACAAATTTCCCCCATAATTGTGGAATATCCCTTTCGCCTTTTCCAGGAGCATTAGATGTTCTAACGGAAATTCCAACAATGGTAAGTTCTTCTTTTTTTGTGTTTGTCATGATGAATAGTTTTAAAGATGTATACAAAACTAAACTTGGTTTATGACAAGGGTGTGTCAGGGGTGTTTTCTTATTGGTCAATTTATATCCAATATCCGTCAAATATGATAGGTATTTAAAATGAAAATTCCTCATTTTCATTATACTTTGACAAACGATGTTCGTGAGGTTATTAAGAAAAACTAGGATTTTAATAGCAGTTGAGGTTTTTCTATTTATTGCGATAGGAATACTAATGTTGTATGCTTTTTTTTCGCTAACAAGTGAAGAAAAAGAAATCGTTTTTGCCGATAAAGTTTATCATGTTACAACGATACTATTAATGACCACTTCTATTCCACATGTTGTCGTGTCTTTTTTAAAGTTTATGGAAAAAAATTGTATAAAGAATTTTAATTCTTTTGTATGTTCTGATAAAACTTTATCTAGTTGCGAACATGTGGTTTTTTTATGTAATCATGAGGGCCGGAGGTCCCCCTGCTGATTGTGATTTTTAAGTGTAGTTATTTTTCATCTGCATCGTATCTATCATAAGATTTATAATATTCTTCCAAAGTCATATTATGAGATTCAAATACTTCAGAGGTATTCGTGATTTTTTGGATAAGGTCTATTCGAAATACCCGGAATGCTTTCCGTAATCGGCAGTAGGCAATCAACAACCACTTTTCTTGGGTACTGTATAGCGCAAAGGGTTCTATATCTCTATTGGTGGACTTGTTTTCCAGAGAGTGATAGTCAATATTTAAGACCTGGAAATTGGTCAATGCCGATTGAATTCGCATAAGGTAACTACTGGTGGTTTGTCGCGAAAAATTATCGGTAAAATAGATTCGATCCTCTAATAAACTAGCTTTATCCTTTTGCGAACCTTTCAGCAGCGCCTTTATTTTTAAAATGGCTTCAGAATAGTATTGTACGAAGGAGGCATCTTTGTTTTTCAATACCAATTGTTCTGCAGTTATCAACGCGTTGGCTTCATTTTCCGTGAACATTACAGGAGGAAGTTGATAACCCTCCATCATGGAATACCCCTTCCCTTCTTCTGTAACAATGGGTACTCCGGACTTTTCCAGGGTTCGAATATCGCGATATATAGTCCGGATACTGACACCATGTTTATCAGCTAAGGTCTTCGCTGTTACAATCCTTGAAGACTGCAATTGGGTCAGTATAGCTGTAAGTCTAGAGAGTCTTGGTTTTTCTTCCATACCACATCAGAAATTAATATCTGATAGGATAAATGTAGCTATTTTGGTTTCATTAGCGGAAATGACAAGATGCTAAAACAGTCTTAGAGAAAAAAAGCTTTATAAAAACTGTGAATTAAGCTTTCGCTGTCAAAGACTTAAAGAATACAAATCCAAAACCTAAGAATAACATCAAATGGAATGGAAATAACCCAAAGTCATTCAAAGGAATTGCACTGTACATTCCAAATAGGAAATAAACCATCAAGGCAAACTCAATCACCATATTTGGCGACAGTTTTTTGGCTAGGTATTTATTCCCTTTCCAACTATCGGTAAGGCTGTTGATATTGAATTTTGGTGTTCTTACAAATTCACTGCGTTTACCCATATGACCTTCCAATACAGCAATGGAGTTATGAAGGGAAAAGCCCAGGGCTACCGAGAAGAACGTAAAGAATAATTTGATATAGTCCACAAAATTATCAAAGCCGCTACCTTGAATACTTTTGTAGGTGAACCAATAACAAATGAACAAAATTATGGTGCTTACTATAAAGAAACTGGTCACTTCGAAAATCCAACCTAAATGTCCGTAGGTGTTTTTGATATAAAGCATGGGTATGCTTAAAAGAGCCACTATAAACACACACAAAAACATAGAGCTATTCAATAAATGCATCACCCCATGAAATTTAGTACGGAACGGAATATTTTTGGCAGTGATAACGCTCCAAACCGTTTTTCTGAAGTTTTCTGCTCCACCTTTGTTCCAACGGAATTGTTGTGAACGTGCTGCGCTTATCACTACGGGTAGTTCTGCAGGGGTTTCTACATCTTCCAAATACTTGAACTTCCAGTTCTTCAATTGGGCGCGGTAGCTCAAATCCAAATCCTCGGTCAAAGTATCACCTTCCCAATTTCCTGCATCCAGAATACAGTCCTTTCTCCAAATACCGGCTGTACCATTGAAGTTGATAAAATGCCCTTTTGAATTTCGGCCCACTTGCTCCAATGTAAAATGGGCATCCAAAGCAAAAGCCTGAATGCGGGTAAGCGTGGAATAGTCTCTGTTGATATGTCCCCAGCGGGTCTGAACCACACCAATTTCATCGTCTTTGAAATAAGGTACTGTCTTCTTTAGCCAGTCAGTTTCCGGTAAAAAATCGGCATCAAATATAGCGATGAACTCTCCTTTGGCTATTTCCAAACCTTCTTTAAGAGCACCAGCCTTAAAGCCCTGTCGATTCTCTCTTCGGATATGTTGGATATCCAAACCTGTTTTCTGTAACTCTTCGATACGATTTGCGGTTTCTAGTACAGAATCGTCTGTGGAGTCATCCAATACCTGGATTTCAAGTTTACTTTTCGGGTATTCAACTTTGGCAATATTGTCCAAAAGTCGCTCCATTACATACTCTTCATTGTAGATGGGTAGTTGAATGGTAACGAAAGGGATTTCTTTGGGATCTAACAAATTAAACTTGGGAGCCTCTTCATTCTGCCTTTTCTGGCCAAGATAATTGATCAATAAATTTAACTGCGATAGGCTGTAGAAGAAAATCAATATCAGCGCGGTACTGTAAATGGCAATGATGATAAAAGCGATTGTTAGTCCCATTATTTTAAACTGTATTTAAAGATCCAACCCAAGATTTTTACGCCAGCAAATATAGTACCTTTTACGGTTCCTGAAACTTTTGAGACGCCAATTCGTTGTTTATAACGTACTGGTACTTCGATATATGACATTTTTTTGCGTAAAACTTTCAATTGCATCTCCACAGTCCAGCCATAGGTTTTGTCCTCCATTTCCAAGGCTTTGAGCTTTTCATATTTTATGGCACGAAAAGGTCCTAAATCGGTAAATTTTGCCCTAAAAAACAGCCGCATCAAAAAAGTGGCCAACTGATTTCCAAAAACCTGTTGTGGGGTCATGCTCCCGGGTTCACGAAGTGATTTTTTTCGCGCTCCAACCACAAAATCCATATCTTTTTCCAATATGGGAGCTACTATGTTATCCAGTTCTTCAGGATAATCAGAATAATCTCCGTCAATAAATACGATGATATAGGGCTCTTTGGATTGTCCATCTACATATTCGATACCCTTAAGGCAGGCATAACCATATCCTTTCCTATTTTCAGTGAGAACGGTAGCGCCAGCTTTTTCAGCTTTTTCAGCTGTGTTATCTGTGGAGCCGTTGTTCACCACGATTATTTCAGAAACAGAATTTGGGATTTCTTCTACTACTTTGGCTATGGAATCTCCCTCGTTCACCGCAGGGATAATAACTTTGATATCTGCCATTTATTTTAAATCGGAAAGTTTATTTTCTTTCTTGAAGCTACGGAAATCATACCACTCTTTTACTTTTTTTCCGTTGCTATATTTTTGTGCAGATTTCAATTTTTCGTCTTTGTATTTGAGGCAGTAGCCGTTTTTTACCCCCTTGTGAAGCTGACATTTGTGATTGATTTTACCTTTTTGATCATAAAAGAGCCACCATTTCGTCATATTTCCTTTGACGTAGTGCCCTTCCATATCCAATTTGCCGTCAACATTGTAAAAGTACCAATATCCTACTTTTTGGTTATTCTTAAAATGGCCTTGCTCCATGATTTTACCATTGGGGAAATAAAACTTCCAAAAATCTTCTTTGGAATCTCCTTTTTTCCAACCTTGGGCCTTAATCACACCATTTTCATGGTACTCGCGATGGTACTCTTTTTTTAGGGAAGCAGGAGAGGTTAAGAAAATGAAAACCAGTAAAAAGCGCAGCATGTTATTTTGAATTCACCAATTCCATCAAATCTACATCATTCCCCAACAACACTTGATTACTGTCTATTCTTCCCTTTAAAGGACCATTTTCTAGTTTTAATACTCCTCTTGGACAAACTGCAGAACAAATACCGCAGCCTACACAACTAGAACGCACAATATTCTCTCCTTTCTGAGCATAGGCCCGTACATCGATACCCATCTCGCAATAGGTGGAGCAATTTCCACAAGAGATACACTGTCCGCCATTAGTGGTGATTCTAAATCGGGAAAACAAGCGTTGTTGGAAACCCATCATGCCTGCCATTGGGCAACCAAAACGACACCAGCCTCTGTTTCCCAATATGGGATAAAAACCGGTTCCAATCACACCAGAAAATATACTACCAATTAAAAAGCTGTAAGTTTTACGCAATGTGCCTGATTTAAAAAGGAAAACATGACCGTCACCACTGTAAAAATGAAAACCGATAAGTGCCAGAATAATAATTAAGTATCCTATTGCACCATACTTTGCATCTTTCTTGAACTCATCTCTTTTAAAAATCATGACTAAAGCAAAAACTGCAGTAAGAAGTACGCCCACTCCTATAAGGAATGTACTTTTAGTAAGCCAATATTTGCTGGTATCGTTGCCTAAATACGAATATATAACCGCCGTGGTCATTAGTGTTACGAATACGATTACACTATGTACCACCCAGCGCTCAATGTTCCAGGCACGTACACTTTTGTCACTTAGTTGCCTAAAGGAATCCCCTACAGTTTCGGCAAGGCCTCCACAACCACAAACCCATGAACAATACCAACGTTTTCCGTATTTATAGGTTAAAAATGGAGTAATAATAAACACGGATGCGATGGCGAATATGAGCATGGCAAAACCAATATCGCCTGAGCTCAAAAATCCTTTTATCCGGTAACTTTCAAAATTGTAATAGTTAAGAGGCCAAATGTTTTTTAAGTCCAAAAAGGGCAGACTGCCACCCTGAAGTACAGAACTTCCGTTTAACCTGGCCATAAATTCTGGTATAAGAAAAGCGAAAGAGGTTTGAAAAAACATAACGCTCATTGTACGAATACGTTCATACCGGTTATGCCTGTATTTCCACATAAACTTAACGCCGAATGCAAGTATTCCAACGGTGTAAAGTGTTCCATAAACAAACCATTGACTAGCAGGATTCCCACTCAGTACTCTGCTTAAAGGGTCGAAAAGGGCAATGATTCCCGTATTTGGACCTTTTTTAGCAAGCCCTAAATATTCAGGATAGAAATAGAGGATAATGTAAAAGGTGGTAATTCCGATACCGAGCAACCATCCACCCAGCCCCAGATTGGTCATTGACCTGAACCAGACCTGATCATTTTTGATGCCAGGATATTTTCCTCGGTATAAGTCCCATGAAAACCAAACCGTACCTGCAAAAATACTGGTCAGTGCTGTGGTCAACCATACCCCTCTATTTGGAAATTCAACATTAAAACCTGCTAGTAGGATAATGGATAAACCAAACACACCTAGTAAAATAGACAGTTTTTGGTTCCACTTTATGTGGTTGGCCGGTCCGGCAAGCGACATGCTTCTTTCGTAACCACCAGTTTTATTCAATTCTACATCCAAGGATTCCATAATATTATACTAAATCAAAAATGCGTTTAAGACTTTTCTTTTTTGGCTTGAGGGCCGTGTTTCTTTCTTTATTATATGCGGCTAGAATGGCAGTTTCATGATGTTTAAAGAACTCAGGGTCAAAATTGGCATCAATTAAATGCTGAATAACATAATTGGCGTCTTTACCTTGAGAGAGCCAACGATCAAATATTTCATGCCGCATTCGTATGCCAAAGGTGTTGAGTCCAAGAAAGAGATTACTTTCCTTGTGGTATGCCATGGTGATACATATCTTTTCTTTGGGATGTCTCCAATGAAAATGGGCTTCATAGTCTTTTTTGCCCCGTTCTGAAAATACCCAACCATACGTTTGATATTCAATATCCAAAAACTTAGCAGAGTTGAACCAATGTCCAGGTTTGTACTGCAATCGGTTACCACAAATGGTTTGTGCCACGGTTTCGCCCATCATCCTTCCAGTATACCACACTGCTTCAATGGGACGCCTGTTACCTATAGCTTCGTGTTGCTCCGCACAATCACCAATAGCATAGATGTCTGGTATATTGGTTTCTAGATATCTGTTCACTTTGATGCCTCTTCCAAGTTCGATACCAGATTCCCTTAAAAATTCGATATTGGGTGCTACACCCGCAGTCAGCCCTACAACATCACAAGGGATTTCTTCATCGGTTTCTGCTACGATAATGGATTTTACCTTGCCGTTTTCATCAGGTACAATCTCTTTAAGATTCGTAGCTAATCTTAGATCTATGTGATGTTCGAAAATATGCTCATTAATCATAGCTGATTCCCCAGCAGGAAGTACGCCATTCCAAAAACTGGTCTCTCGAACCAAAAACGTAACTGGGATATCCCTGCTACGAAGCATTTCTGCCATTTCGATACCGATTAAACCACCTCCAACAATAACTGCTCGTTTACATACCTTGTTATTAGGGGCGTTGACTTCCAATAAATCTAAATCTTGTTTGGAGTAAAGGCCCTGCACACCATGAAGATCTTGTCCGGGCCATCCAAATTTGTTAGGTTTGGAACCTGTTGCTAAAATCAGCTTATCATATTGCAAGGATCGTGCTCCTTCCAAAATCAATGTTTTGTTCGCTACATCAACTTTAGAGACAAAAGCGTTTACAAGTTCTATTCTGTTTTTCTTCCAAAACCAATCTTCATAAGGCTGTATGTTCTCAAACTTCATATGCCCCATGTAAACGTACATAAGGGCGGTTCTGGAAAAAAAGTATTCTGTTTCCGCGGAAACAATGACGATGCGTTTATCAGACAATTTTCTGATGTGACGTGCGGCTGAGACACCGGCAATTCCATTGCCTATGATTACAATTGTTTCCATTTAACTAACATTGGTTGAAGGGTGTGTCGTTTTTAAATATAAGAACTTATCTTCTACGTTTAATTTAGAAAGGATATAAATATTGGATGTATTGATAAGGAATTACTACAAATTCCGAACGTCTAACGTGTTGATTGCTAAAATCTTAAATTAATCATAAAAAAGTAACATTCATGTATGGTGTCCATTGAACGGCCGACAGAAATGGCAGTTTTGATTAATGAAAACCATAAACAATGAAATCAAATAAAACACTAATCGTACTTATGATTCTGGCTGCTGTTCAATGGGGACATGGCCAAGAAACTTCCAAGTTTTTCACCAAAGCGGATGCCTTTTTTAATACATATGTGAGTAATGGTAAAGTAGCATATAAAGAAATAAAAGCTAACCCTGCTTCATTGGATGAGTTAATAGCTTTGACAAAGGGCATTCGAGTTACAAAAAGTGATGCAAAAACCTATCAGGCCTTTTGGATTAATGGATACAATCTTTCCGTAATTAAGGGAATTGTAGATAATTACCCCATAAAATCTCCTTTGGACAAGGCTGGATTCTTCGATAAAAAGACCTATGAAATAGGAGGAAAAAATACCACGTTGAATGATATTGAAAACAAATTGCTTCGTGCGGTTTTTCCAAAAGAATCCCGTTTTCACTTTGTATTGGTTTGTGCAGGTTTGGGATGTCCCCCAATAATCAGTTCAGCATATACTCCAGATAAATTAGAAGCTCAATTGCAAAGACAAACAGAACTGGCTTTGAACAATCCAAACTTCATAAGAGTTAAAGGGAAAAAAGTAAACCTTTCCCAAATATTCGAGTGGTATACCAAAGATTTTACACAAGGAGGTAAAAACCTTATTGAGTATGTAAATCAATATCGTAAAGAAAAGTTAGACCCTAAAGCTAAGGTAGGATACTATAGCTACGATTGGGCCTTAAATGAAAGCAAATAAGAATTACAGCAACTATTCAAACATCATGAAAACAATATTTAAAAACACAATTTTTGCTGCTCTTTTTTTGGGTGCAGCCATTATCTCGGCACAGGACGACGACCAGTCCGGGAGTAATATTCAGAATTTAACGCCCTCTAAACTTATTGGAAAAGGGCAGTGGGATTTAAAATTGTTCAACAATTTTTACACTCAAAACGAAAGTACTTTTGAAGCTGAGGATGGAATTCGTCAAAATTTCTTCACCTCTACCTTAGAAGTGTTCACTGGTGTATCCGATACCAAAAGGGTAAACGTTGGGATTATCGCCGAGTATAGAGCTAACGGAAGGGACTTCAACTTGGAAAATGGCACAACAGAAAGGCGAAATACCTCAGGGTTAACCTCTATTGCCCCATCTATTAAAATTGTTCCGTTTAAAAGAGTAGGTAACTTCTCTATTTTGAGTTCATTCTCCATTCCATTAATAAGCCAAGAAGTAGATGACAATGGGGTGTTCTTGGATCAAGATGGCTTTACTTGGCAAAACCGCTTTTTCTACGATTATACTTTCCCAGGTAAAAAATGGCAGATATTCACCGAAATAAATTCTGAGTACAATTTTGGAGAAGATGCGGTTCAAGATGCCAACGGCATTACGGTTGAAGGGAGTTTTGCAAACAATAGCCTTCGTTTGACCCCAGGTGTATTTTTGAGTTATTTCCCAAGCAGCAAATTTACTGTTTTGGTCTTGGGTCAGCATACAGAGTTAATAGATTTAGGCAACAACTTCAGCCAGAATTTTACAGCTCTTGGAGGTGGTGCTAAGTATCAATTGACAAAAGAATTGAATGTGGAATTTTTGTATACCAACTTTGTAAGAGGAAGGGATACAGGTCTTGGAGAGACATTTAACATAGGTTTACGAGCAGTTTTCTAGCCAAAACCATACATAAAAGCCTAAATTAGAAGTCTTAATTCTCAAGCTATGAAGAAATTAGGACTTCTTTTTTTATGCATGCTCCAGTTTTCGTGTATTAGTCAAAAAAAGGAAAAAATAAATGGAGTCAGTTTTGTAGGGTCACGTGAAAAAGTCGACCAAATTCATATAGACCCTGTTTTACAGGTCAATGCGAACTATGCCGCGGTGATGCCTTTCGGATTTGCGAGAAATTTAAATTCTCCCAAAATAATTTTTGACACGGATAGGCAATGGTATGGTGAAACAAGGAGCGGTGCGAAACAATACATTGAAATGTTGAAAGAGAATGGGGTGAAGGTGATGATGAAACCTCAAATATGGATTTGGCGTGGTGAGTTTACAGGGGATATGATCATGGAATCAGAAGAAGATTGGAAAACCTTGGAAAGTTCCTATGACGATTTTATTCTGACCTATGCAAAATTGGCAGAAGAAACCAAGTCAGAAATCCTTTGTATAGGCACTGAGTTGGAAGAGTTTGTGAAGAACAGGCCGGCGTATTGGGAAAGTCTCATCAAACGAATAAAAAAAGTGTATTCTGGAAGATTGACCTATGCAGCCAATTGGGACGAATTTACGAGGACGCCATTCTGGAGCGAGTTGGATTTTATTGGAGTTGATGCCTATTTTCCACTTTCTGCGGAGCGATACCCAACCATGGATGAGTTAAAAACCGGCTGGGAACCTTGGAAAGCGAAATTGGTGACCTTGTCAAACACGGAGAACAAGCCTATTCTTTTTACTGAATTTGGATACCGAAGTATGGATTACACAGCGAAAAAACCTTGGCTGGTCGATAGAAATCAAATGGATGTGAATCTTCAGGCGCAAGCAGATGCGACCCAGACAGTCTTTAATGAATTTTGGGGTGAGGACTGGTTTGCAGGAGGTTTTATTTGGAAATGGTTTATACATCATGATAAGTCTGGTGGGGCAGAAGATAACCGCTTTACACCTCAAAACAAACCTGCGGAAGACACTATACGAGATTTTTTTGCAAAAAGTTAATGAAGCATTATAAAGCCACTTTTACGCTTATCATACTAACGATGTTATCTTGCTCTTCGAATGACGAGGAAGGTATTGTTTTGGATGATAATCAACTGAATACCTTTTTAGAAGGTAGAGAAGTGGTTTTGGATAATGTTATCGCCTGTGCTGCAAGCAATAGAAATCCGGAAGAGGTTAGCGTTTTTCTTTACCCTAGGCCTGGTGCTACCAATATCAGATACTACGAAACAGCGAACGCAGAAGTGGATAAAAATGATTTTTCCCTATACGCACGGCGAGAACTTCCATTATTGGATGTTTTCAATGGCTATTTATTAAAATACGAGGTTGAACCTGAACAGGAGAAATGGGTAATTGTTAGCTTTGAAGAAGAAGGTGCTGTCCACATTTCAAACCCAATTCGACTAAAACAACTTTCAAAACCTACGGAATATTTGTCTGAAAATGTAATGACAGATTTCTCCATGGGAAACATGCCCGAATTTACCTGGATGGATGGAGTTTTCACAGATTCTAGAATTTATTTTCACGTGGTTACCAATGCTGCCAACGATTTTTTGTCTGGTACGTATACTTTTGAAAGAAGGTTCCAGTTTTACAAATTGGACAATGTGGTTTTAAATATCACAGAAGAAACACCTCCAGTTTTAACCCCAGAAACACGATATAATTTCACACTGCTGGCTGTAAGTGAAGACAATTGGGTGAATTTGTTCTCAGAAATACCTTTTGAGTTTGAATAAGTTCAGTTTTAACACTTATCAAGCTAAAGAACTTAGATTTTCTGAGGTGAATAGGTTAGCTTTAACCAAAAAGAAACTGCTGTGACATATAGGTGCGTTGTTACCTTCACCTTTTTTTTGTGCGTGCTTTTTGGATACGGGCAGGAACCTATCGTGTCAAGTTTAAAAATTCAAGGTAACGAAAGAACCAAAACATCTTTCCTCAAAAAAATTATTAAGCTTGAAGCGGGTGCCACATTAGATACCACAAAGATGGAAGAGGACATGTATCGGCTTAAGCGATTACCATCCGTTTCCCACGCCTATTACCAAGTTGTTGAATCTTTCAAGGAAAACCATGTAGATGTGGTCTACGGCATAGAGGAAAACTTTACGTTGATTCCTTTTGCGAGTATTTTCACCTCCAATGATGATGAGTTTGCGTTTCGAGTGGGCTTACAGGAGTTTAATGTGCTCGGGCGGAATATTACCCTGGGAGGGTTTTATCAACGGGATATTTTTGATTCGTTTGGTGCACACATTAGAGCTCCCAATATTTTTGGTCGAAAATGGGGTTTAGCCATCAGCTATCAAGATTTGACAACTGAAGAACCTGTGTTTTTGGATAATGGTAGTGCCGATTATCGGTACAATAATGAATCGATTGAAGCCCTAGTTTTATACCAGCTCAATTTTAAGAATAGGTTGGAATTTGGGATTAACTTTTTTACTGAAGATTACCAATTTCTTTCTGGGGACACTGACCCAAATGTTCCTCAGGCGCTGAGGGTCAACAAGCATTTATTAAAACTACTTTACAATTACGATGCAATAAAGTTCCATTACCAATACTTGTCAGGATTTAAAAGTTCATTAAATCTCCAATATGTTCAGAGTGATGATCGGCAACTTCCAGATTTTTGGATTGGCTTTAACGACTTCACTTACTTTATGCGAGTTGGTAAAAAAGGAAACTGGGCAAGTAGACTGCGATTAGGATTATCCAGTAACCTCGATACACCTTTTGCCCCCTTTGCGGTGGACAATAATCTGAATATTCGTGGTGTTGGAAATACTATTGATCGGGGTACGGCCGCTATTGTACTAAATACAGAGTACAGACATACCTTAATCGATAAGGATTGGTTTGTACTGCAAAGTAATGTTTTTATTGATGGAGGCTCATGGAGAAATCCTGGTGGAGACTTCAGTGATTTTGGTGATGACCAAAACTTACGCATCTATCCAGGGATAGGTCTGCGTTTTATTCATAAACGAATTTTCAATGCTATTTTTAGGATTGATTACGGTCAGGGAATAACCACGAATTCATCACGAGGGGTGGTTTTTGGGATAGGGCAATACTTTTAATCCAATAGTTCCATCATTTTTTAGATATTTGTAAGGCATCCCAGCAAAATTTCTCTTCATGAAATACAAACTCGCATTCGTATTGTGGGGTTTTCTGGTATGCGCTTTGTTTGCCCAAGAAAAGTCATATAAAGTTGTTGCCGAACCCGGTGACGGTATCTATTCCCTTCTTAGAAAACAAGGATTGGACCCAGTTGCCCACTACCAAGAATTTATCGAACTCAATAAGGAGAACATTAAAGATGGCAGTTTTCTTCATGTAGGGAGGGAATATTTTATTCCTTATGCCTCAGAATCTTTCAAGAATGTAGGTGTTCGGATATTCTTAGCTTCAGATAAGGAAGAACCTGTTTTTGAAGAGGAATTACAGAATTTACGCAAGAAAAGCGATGCACTCAAAGACGTGGTCTATTATCTGATAACCGAAAACAAAGAACGAACTTCGAACGGTTTTGCTAAGGACGTTGAACTCAATTTGGCCAAGACGCTTCTTGAAAATGGTGCCCATGTTTTTGTGCTTGAACAAAAGGGGCTACTTTCAAGTGAAGAAAATGAAGGAATTGAGTTGATGGGGAGTTATGTGGAGGCTATAAACAAAAGATACCTGAAGCATACGGGAAAATACCAACGACTTTTGATTATTCGTGCAAACGGTCAGATAAAAGGAAAAATGGACGTGTCCGTATTTCATCATGAAAAAAGTGAAGAAGGACAACGACTAGCACAAAATCTTCGAGAAGTTTTTCAAAAACATAGTGTTAAGAATCGTTCCTACAAAAGTATTGAGGCCATTTTTGAAGATGAAAACACCCTCTATCTTGCCAAAAATGTGTTGCCTGCAGTGAGCTTATTAGATATCGATGGTACTTCGAGAGAATCTAAAGCAAAAAGCATTGAAGTAGTGTCCAACAAAAAAGCTCTGGCGCAATGGTTGGCCAATGGCATTCTTAAAGACTATGCAGATCTCAAAATAGAAGAATAGCTCCTCTTATTTACTCTATAAGAATCGTTCAGGTCAAAATGTTTTTTCGGTAATATCGATATAATTCTTCAGGGCCGGCACCTAGGTAATTTTTCAAGTGAATCATCCCAAAATGGAATTGAACCCTCACCCAACCCTTATCTCGATACTTTCTTGCAGAAGTTATCACATATTCGGGAAGTACCTTAAATTCGGTTTGTTTGTATAATCGCTGTATAAACTCCGTATCCTCATAAATAAAATAGTCCTCATCAAAGCCTTGTGTTAGCTCAAAAAGGTCTTTTTGAATAAAAAGCGATTGATCACCTCCCCGGCAAAGCGTATGGTTAATTCGGGTGAGCCAAGCAAAAAAACGGAGTATGGGATTTCTCGAATCAAATTTCATTCGAAAACAACCAGACTGGTTTCCTTCTTCCACTGCATTCAAAATAATCGTATCAAAACTCTTGGGAGGTAGGGTGTCAGCATGCAAAAAGTATAAAATACCTCCTTTAGCGTATTTGGCTCCGAAGTTCATCTGTTTGGCCCTTCCTCTAGCCGAAGAAATGACAGTAGCACCATACGATTTTGCCAAAGTAACAGTCCTATCAGTGCTTCCACCATCAATGCAAATGATTTCTTCCACCTGTGAAGAAGTGATGCTTGATTTAATATGACTTAAAATGGCACCTAGACCCTTTTCTTCATTCAGCACCGGGATTATGATACTTATTTTCTGATTACTTTGCCTCATTCAAACTCCAATCGTAATCCAAATAACTGATACTTGCTTTTTTGTCTATTGGTTTGTCTAAATACTGGTTGATGTACTCCAAAAGAGAGACGTTCTTTGTAAAATCACCTTTGTACCATTTAAAGATTCTGGAAAGTTGTGCCTTTCCATTTTGAAAGCGATTTCTTTTTGTATCATTTACAAAATCAGCAGCTGTTTTGGAAAGAAGGCTTTCCATATTTTGCGGAGTGAAGGCTGTATTGAGCAATTTAGGACAAGAATATGAAGCACAATTGATAGCAAAATGAATTCTAGGTTCATCCATTTTACGTAGTACTTCATGTTCAATATCGTTTAAGGATGTGGTAATATCCCCAACGGTAATCCATTTTTTCTTCCATCGATTGGGAATATCTTTTATGCTCTTGGTGGGATAGTTGTCCACAATCAATTTTACGGTCGCAGCATTGTAAAGATTGATATAATAAGCCAGTTTATCATCTTTGGTCCATGAGCTGGTCGGTGGGGTGTTGGATAAATCGGTGATGTAAGCCTCTAAGGATGCTATATCCGTTTTGAAAGCTTTATAGTTTACATTACCGTCATTGTCAACATATTTTTTTAGCAAATCGTTCCATGCCGTATGGTTTGGTTTTTCAGCTTTAACAGTAAGGTTTTGTACCAAAGCCTCCGACTCAAAAACGGTTTCATGGGTAAGTTCGGGCTGGCAATTAAAGAATGAAGTGAAAAGTAATGTGTAACCCCAAAAATTCATAGCAAAAGATTTTATGGTTTTTATATAACAGAAGTCTTTAAAAAAGGGCAAAACTTTCATTTTGCCCTCTTAAAATCTTTTAACAACAGCCTCCGCCGTCGTAATGCCAGGTACTTTCGCTAATGTGAATCTCATCAGAAGCTTCAGCCAAGGCGGCAGCAGTCTTGTCGCACACTGCTAAAGGTTGGTTTTGTTGAAGCACGTGGCCTTTGTGATCATCAAAATAATCTTCATCCCCATAATAAATGGCTGTTTTCCCCGTGAACATACAAGGCCCGTCGGCAGGCATTGGGTCTTTTATTGCTGCAATTTCAATAGATTCAATGTGAATCAATTCACCGGTAGGGTAATGGTTAGGGGTCAATACCCTATATGATTTTCTGGCACGAATCTCTATGGTTCCGAAACCAGCATCAGTCAATACTTTTACGTAATCTTTGATTGGGATGCTTCCGCTCAAACACAATGCACGTAGTCTGTCATCATTACGAAGTTCATCGTTCATGGGTTGCTCGCAAGTAGGGTCGCTCATGACCAATCTTCCGTGCGGTTTAAGTACGCGATACATCTCAGATACGGCTTTTTTCAAATCCTCCATCTTGAAGATGTTAAACAAACAGTTTTGAGCGGCTACATCAATACTTTCATCTTCAACAGGCAGGTTAAGCGCATCTCCTTTTACAAGGTTAACGTATTCACTCTTGAACCAATCGTTTTCTTCTTCGGCAATTTTGAAGTTATTTTTGGATGCCTCCAACATTTCGTCTACGGAATCCACTCCTGTAACACCACCAATTTGTCTAGAGAAATAGGCAAACTGAAGTAATTCCATTCCACCTCCAACACCAACATAAAGTACTTTAGGGTCATTGACCAAGTCCTGAGCAGAAACGGTGCTTCCACAGCCATAGTTCATTTCTTGCATGATTTTCGGGATGGACAATCCGGGGAACTGCCATACCGGATTTGTAGTACAGCATAAACCCACATCCGGCGTTAAAGCTGCCTCTTTGTACAAATCTTGGGTTGCATCTAAATAACTCATATTTCCTTTATTAATTCTTTAAACAGTTGTATCATCTTAGGTTCTGTATTCCCTGCTATTTCAATAATCTCCTGAATATTAACGGGTTGAAGATTATCTGGGTCGCATTCATCGGTCAAAACGGAAACCGCTACAATGGGTAGTCGTAAATGATTGGCCACAATTACTTCTGGAACGGTACTCATTCCCACCGCATCGGCTCCTATAAGTTTCAACATACGATATTCGGCTTTGGTTTCCAATTGGGGTCCAACAACGGATACATATACTCCTTTTTGAAGGGAGATACCCTCTCTGGAAGCGATATCCTCTATTTTCTTACGCATTTTTAAATCGTAGGGTTCACTCATGTCTACAAAACGATCACCGAATTCTACAACATTTTTAAAAGCCAATGGTGAACCGCCCTGCATATTGATATGATCCTCGATGAGCATAATATCCCCTTTTTTGAAGTTGAGGTTCATGGCACCAGCCGCATTGGAAACAAATAAGCGTTCAATCCCTAAACCGTGCATGACTCGAATAGGGTAGGTAATATCAAGGAAATCATAACCTTCATAAAGGTGGAAGCGCCCCTGCATCACCACAACATTTTTACCCTCAATGGTACCATATATCAACTTACCAGAGTGGAATTCCACCGTGGCCAAAGGGAAATACGGTATGTGGTTATAATGCGCTTCAATTGGGTTTTCAATTTCATCCACCAATTGCCCCAACCCTGTACCGAGAACAATTCCAATTTCAGGAGATTCAAAACCTTTCTTCTTAAGGTATTGTAGTGATTCTTCTACTTGTTTTTTAGTCATTGGTTATGTGTTTTATAAAAGGCTGAAAGGCTTTAATGTCCTTAATATCCTCATAATAATCTATATCATTTTTTTCTGGCAACAGAAAAACACTTTCTTTTTCGAGGTCTTTTAAGGTATTGCTCAAAACCGATTCCGTGCCCCATGCCTTATCTTGAAATAGTGCGGGATTCATGGCCTTCATTCCTAAGAGATAATATCCCCCATCTTCTGCTGGCCCAATTACGTAATCATGATCATCTAGCTGTGAAAAAGCCTCTTCCAAATCGGATTGGGCCAAATTGAACATATCACTTCCAATGATAATGATTTTTTTAAAACCAGAATCAAAACCATGGGCAAAGGCATTTTCCATCCGTTTGCCTAAATTTTCACCTTCCTGTATTCTCTTCCCATATCGTGTATTGTCCCAAATGTCATTTTCCCAAATATTTTCGGAATAATATACAAACCTGCTGGCATTCAAATCCTTTGTAAACTCTACTGTGTGATTAAGCAAGAATTTATATACGTCCAGCGCGGCAGAGTCACCTATTTTGGCAGCAAGACGGGTTTTGCACTTGCCAAGCTCTGGATTTCTAGTAAAAACGAGTAATAGGTCAGTTTTTTTTGTGCTCAAGGGTATCGTTTTTTGAGGTGTAAACTTTGTTTCCGTTGGTCAAAAGCCCTTCCCATTCCTTACTAAAAACATGAACTTTTTCGGTTTCTCTTTCTTGTGAATCAAAAACCGGATATCCCAGATTTTTCCAGAGAAAAATTCCTCCAAATAAGTTTTTGACGTTTTTATATCCAGCCTGTTCCAGCTTCTCGCCAATATCCTCAGATCTGGCTCCAATGGAGCAATATACCACTATGTGCGATGATTTTTTTGGTAAGAAAGACTTGATTCGTTCCAATTCATAATCAGAATACCCGGCCCAAATGGCATCTTTAAGATGACTAACCTCAAATTCTGCTTGCTCCCGAGCATCCAAAATCACAATGTTCTTAAGGATTTTTAAATCTTGAGGTTGAATGTATGCAACACTTCCTACATTTAAAGTATCCAAGGATTCATGGATAGGAGATTGTGAAAATACACAGAAGCCACAAGATAGGCTAAGAAAAAAAAGATAGGGTTTCACCATGACTTCAAAAATAAAGACTTGGCGTTATATTTTTGACTCTGGACATAACATTTATGGTTATCTTAAGGGTGATTTAGCTCCATTGTCCATGAAACAAATTTCAATCTCTTTTTTTGCTCTTTCTTTAGTTTTGGCTTGTAAATCAAAAAAGGAAGTGGAACAGGAAAATATTGAGCAAGCTCATGCGTATACTGAAATGTATCGCCCCCAGTATCATTTTAGCCCTGAAGAAAAATGGATGAACGATCCAAATGGGTTGGTCTATTGTGATAAGACGTATCATTTGTTTTATCAATATTACCCGGATGAAATAGTTTGGGGCCCGATGCATTGGGGCCATGCGGTAAGTACGGATATGGTTCATTGGGAACATAAGCCCATTGCGCTTTATCCGGATGAACACGGGCTCATTTTTTCTGGAAGCGCTGTGGTTGATATCAATAATACTTCTGGATTTGCCCAAAATAATGAAGTGCCACTGGTAGCTATGTTTACTTATCATTTGATGGAGGGGGAGAAATCTGGAAGAAATGATTTTCAGACGCAAGGGATTGCATTCAGCTTGGATAATGGGGAAACTTGGGAAAAGTATGAAGGAAATCCGGTTATTGGTAACTCGGGAATAAAAGATTTTAGGGACCCAAAAGTATTCTGGCATGAAGAAACAGAACAGTGGATTATGGTTCTGGTTGCAGGAGACCATGCTAAGTTTTACAGTTCTCCCAATCTAAAGGATTGGAAGTTTCTAAGTGATTTCGGAAAAAGGCAGGGTGCCCATGGTGGGGTTTGGGAATGTCCGGACCTTTTTGCTTTACCAGTGGAAGGCGCTGAAGAACAAAAATGGGTATTAATCATTAGCATAAACCCCGGTGCACCAAAT
The DNA here is from genome assembly GCA_039191905.1 of Bacteroidota bacterium. GTDB lineage: Bacteria > Bacteroidota > Bacteroidia > Flavobacteriales > Flavobacteriaceae > Flagellimonas. Next base: position 192,979 of record JBCCXJ010000003.1, read on the forward strand.
GGAGGAAGTGGAACCCAATATTTTATCGGTGAGTTTGACGGAAAACGCTTTACATCTGATCAAAGAAAGCCTAAATGGCTCGATTATGGAACCGATAATTACGCCGGTGTTACCTACAACAATACGCCAAACGGTGAACGCATATTTATAGGTTGGATGAGCAATTGGGATTACGCAAGGGATACACCCACCGAAAAGTGGCGAAGCGCCATGACGCTACCAAGAAATTTGAGTTTACGAAAAGTGGATGAAGACCTTTTTTTGGTCAATTATCCTTTAAAATCTGTAGACAATATCGCGAAATCAGTTTTGGCTAGGGTGGATGTCATATCACCTAATCAAGAAGAAACCTTGTATTTGGATGGATTGAAACAGTCCCACATAAAATTCCGAACATCTTCCAAAGACTTTAAAATCAGTATAAAAAATGCGTTGGGGGAGATGGTGGATTTGACTATGGATTCCAAGACCAAATCGTTGTTGTTAGATCGCATGAAATCTGGTCACGTGAGTTTTCAATCGGAATTTGGAAATAAAAAGCATCATGCTCCTATGGACAAACTTGAAAATGACACCTATGGTGTGAGTATTTTTTTGGATTGGTCTTCCATAGAGGTTTTTATTGATGGGGGGCTTTATGCTATGACGGACCAAATTTTCCCCACTGAACCTTTCAACGAAATCACTATAGAAAACTCAGATGCCGAACATCCTGTTCAGGATTTGGTGATATCTGGAATGCAGTCAGTTTGGTAAGGTGGCATTTAGATAATTATCGTGACTTATGTCATGCTTTTTTAACGGTAGTAATAGAAAATTTGTGGAATTAAATCCCTAAAACTAGGCGTGGCACCAGAACAACTCATCTCAATAAAAGAGAAGATAGGAAGATTGATAGAAGAGGTCAATACCCATCAACAAAAGAATGCAAAACTGCTGGCAGAAGTTTGTCCAGAATATCTTGAAAGTGCTAAAAATCTGTTGCACTATAGCGTAGTTAGAACCTATGATTTACGAGAAATACAAACCAATTTAAAGCAACTGGGTCTTTCCCGTTTGGCCAATGCAGAGGGCAATATATTGGAGAGTCTCATAAACACCCATAATCTGCTTAAACTTATGTTGCATGAAGATGAAGCATTTGAGCAGAATGAACAGCTTGGAATAGGAAAAGGGAAAAAAAGATTGGAAGAACATACGGATACTCTTTTTTCAGATGCAAGCAAAAACAGAAGAGTCCGAATCATGGTTACTATGCCTACAGAAGCCAGCAAAGACTACGAGCTGGTTCTGGAAATGGTAAAAAACGGTATGGATTGTGCCCGTATCAATTGCGCCCACGACGCTCCAGAAGTATGGAAGAAGATTGTAGAGCATATTAGAAAAGCTTCAAGTGTTTGTGGAACCGAGGTGAAGATTGCCATGGATTTGGCGGGTCCAAAAATTAGAACCGGAGCTTTGAGCGAAGGCCCGAGAGTACAAAAATTCAGGCCAAAAAGAAACGATGAAGGTATAGTTGAAAGCCCAGCTACGATTGTTCTGGTTCCGGAAGAAAAAGAAAACAGAGCACCTTATGAAATTCCAGTTGCTTCAGAGTGGATGCAATTGGTTCAAATGGGAGATAAGTTTACAGTACAGGATACAAGAGGCAAAACCCGTAAGTTGGTTGTAAGCACCATAGAGGAGAACCAAATTTTACTTCACAGTATGAAGACGGTATACCTTAGAACGGGCATGCACTTAATTCCAAAAAGGCCCTCTTTGCCAAAAGGAATCATAGGAGAAATAACTCCTATTGAACAATCTATTGAAGTGCATACAGATGATATTTTGCTGGTTAAAGGAGATAATTCGGTAGGAACTTTGCCGGAGTTTGATTCCGAAGGGAACTTGACTCAATCTGGTAGTATTTCATGCTTGCCTTCCTCCCTGGTAACTAAAGTGAAAGAGGGAGAGCCTATACTCTTTGATGATGGAAAAATAGAAGGCAACATCCAAAAAGTCCATAAGGACTACTTTGAGGTAAAGATTGTAAAGGCGAGAGAGAATGGGTCACGGTTAAAATCTGAAAAGGGAATCAATTTTCCCACCTTGGATTTAGGGTATTCCGGATTGACCGAAAAGGATAGGGAAGACCTAAAATTTATAGCGAAATATGTAGATATCGTCAACTTCTCTTTTGTCAATACTGAGAAAGATGTGGAAGAATTACTGGAAGCCCTTGAGGATTTGGGTGTGAAGGATAAAATGGGAATCGTTTTAAAAATAGAAACCCGTTTTGCATACAGAAATCTCATGGGGATTTTATTAAAAGCAATGAAAACAGGTCCTGTTGGGGTTATGATTGCCAGAGGAGACTTGGCCCTAGAGGTTGGATGGGAAAATATGGGGAAGGTGCAGGAAGAAATTTTGTCCATCTGCAGTGCTGCCCATGTACCTGTAATTTGGGCTACGCAGGTTTTAGAGGGATTAGCCAAAAAAGGACTGCCCTCACGTTCCGAAATTACAGACGTAGCATCTTCCCTAAGGGCTGAATGTGTGATGCTCAACAAAGGACCTTACATCAATGAAGCCATTTCGCTCTTGGATAAAACATTGGAAAGCATGGAGAAGTTACACAGCAAGAAAGAGGGATTGTGGCCAAAAATGGACAGCCTATAAACTTAGGGATTTAATAACCATTTTATTGCATTTCGCGCTTTATCAGAAGGACTGGCAAGGTGTAATTTAAAGCTTGGTTTTCAGACTAAATACGCAGTAAACAAATAGTAACTTAAGAACACATTTAATATGAAAATTGGAATAAACGGAATGGGCCGAATTGGAAGAGCCGCATTGAAAGTGATAAACGAAACACCAGGCCTTGAGGTAGTAGCTGTAAATGATATTGTTCCTGTTGAGAACATAGCCTATCTACTAAAATATGACACGGTCTATGGGGTATATGATAAGGAAGTATCGAGCGAAGAAAATGCTTTAATAGTAGATGGGAATAAAATTCATTTCTCATCCATTAGAACACCGGAAGAATTGCCATGGGACGAACATGGAGTCGATTTGGTAATAGAAAGTACGGGTGTTTTCACCAAAGGTGAAGATGCGGAAAGACATTTGAAAGCTGGGGCAAAGACGGTAATCATATCGGCTCCAACCAAAAGTGTAGATACACCTACCGTGGTGCATGGCGTAAACTCTGTGGATGGTGAAACCAGTGTTTTTTCATGCGCTAGTTGTACCACGAACAATATTAGTCCAGTGGTAGAGGTTTTGGGCAGACGTATTGGTATCAAAAAAGCGATTATGACCACGGTACATGCCTATACCGCTTCGCAAGGTATGGTAGATGCGCCATCCAAAAAGAACTTTAGGATGGGTAGGGCCGGTGCACAGAATTTGATTCCCACTACTACTGGAGCTGCAATAGCTACTACCAAGGCGTTGCCGGAATATGCTGGTAAATTTGATGGTGTTGCTATTCGCGTTCCCGTACCCGTAGGTTCTATTTCGGATATGACTTTTGTGACCGAAAGAGAGGTTACGCCAGAAGAAGTAAATCAGATTTTGACGGAAGAAGCTGAAACGGACCGCTACAAAGAGGTTTTGGCCACTACGGATGAGCCTATTGTTTCTTCAGACATTATAATGAGTCCTTATGCTTCAACAGTAGATTTGGGAATGACCCGGGTTGTAGGAGGAGATTTGCTGAAGGTGATGACCTGGTACGACAACGAATGGGGTTTTACCAATCAAATGGTGAGGCAAATCTTGGAAATTAAAGGATAGCCGTTAAACAAAAGAGGGGAAGCAATTAGCTCCCCCTCTTTTTGGTTGGTTGTTAGCGTAAATGAGACATCCCTTTAGGATGAGGGCTTCGTTCATGGTCTTACTCCATGATTAGTTCATGTAATGGTATAGACTGTTGATGAGTGCAATAACGGAACAGGCCACCATCAAGTACCAAAATACATAGCCTATTTTTTGTTCTACAGTGTTCATTTTTTTGGATGGATTAGTAAAGGTTTAATTTTGATTTCACTTCGAAATTACCGAAAAGTATAGGGAGATCTTTTTACCTTTTTACTCCCTGTTGGAGAAAAGTCATAATTGGTAAAAAAAGACGTATAATTGGAATTCCAACAAACCTTAATTTATGGAGACCGATATAAGAAATATAGATCAGGCCATTGCACAACGTATGCGTAAATGGGGTATACCCGCGGTACGCATCTCCTTTGCCATTATCTTTTTTTGGTTCGGTATACTAAAGCCCTTTGGGCTTTCTGCAGCGACGGACTTGTTAAAGGCGACCGTGGCTTGGCTTCCCTTTGGAGACCCCGACACTTGGTTGATCGTCATTGGTTGGTGGGAGGTGATCATTGGGGTTACCTTCCTTTTCAGGCAGACCACTAGAATTGCCATTGCCCTTCTTTTCTTGCAAATGTTAGGCACGTTTATGCCGCTGGTATTTTTGCCAGAAGTTACATTTCAGGATGGGAACTACCTGCTACCTACTTTGGAAGGTCAATATATCATCAAAAATGTTATGATTATTTCTGCTGCCTTGGTTTTGGGTGGAACTTTTTCTAAAAAGAAGCAAAGAAAGAATTAGACTAGCGGCGTACCTTTAAGTCGTTTTTCTATTTTTCTTTTCTTCTCGGTGATGCTTTTCATCACATCCATAAGCTTAGAATCTTTGGTCTTCTTGTAGATTTCGTTAATGGAAAGAATAAGTTGCTTAGCTTCTCTTGAAGCTTTTACGCGGTCGCTGGTGGACATATGGCTGAGAGTCCTGTTGTTGAACTCCTCTGCTTGAAGTAATAACTGCTCCGTCATTTTGTGTGTAATTAATCCAGTTTATTTAAAAGTAATCCAGATTGGGTAAATATAAACCTTAGTTTGATATAAAAAAGTTATTGCACTATTCATTTTATAGATTTATGAAAATCTTAAGAAAGTAGTCCATCGACTACAAAAGAAAACCTGCATTTTTCCAGGTTTTTCCTGCTTTTGGGTTTCCATTCAGCTCAAAATTGTTCGAGTTTTCTTTTCTGCTTGTAGAGGTAATGTATAGGTGAGGTGCACTGCAAACGCGGGAAAATGGGTACTATAAAGATGGTTTGTATTTTTTGACTATAACAGATGCAGGAATTTTTTCTACGCTAAAGGGGCCTTTATATATCTGCCCTATCTGTAGGTCTACTCTGGGGTCTAAGGTTCTTATCCTAAAGGATAACTCCATTTGGTGGGGAAGTATTCTTAAATACCCTTCATCTAAGGGCCTTGGCAGGTATATTACCTTTTTTCTTTGGAACATTCCTATTTTAGGAATCCGGACCTGAAATGAAAAGCGGAAAATGTAATCGTCCAATACCACAATTTTGGCCATGGGCCCATCTGGAGTCTTTTGCACCGTAATTTGGCTTTGGTACCTTATCTTTTTATCCAAAAATTCACCATTGCGGTAGCTTGTAATTTCTAGGCTATTAAATGTGATTTGCAGGGCAGTATCTTGCTTTTCTTTTTGAAACTGGTTCAATGTTTTGAGTAGGTTCGTTTTGGGCATGTTTCATGTTTTAAATGTAAGATTGGGTTTTTCAAATATAGAAAAAAGGTTGTAAACAACCCATTGTATACAATTCGTTGAATAAACCCTATGATTTGCAACTTTGATTCATGTCAAAGCGAGAAAGAAAAAAGGAAATCCCAGCTTTTTGTATTGAATTTGGAAAACATATAAGGGAACTGCGCTTAGAGAAGGATTTGAGTATTGCAGAAATTGCTTATAAAGCTGGAATTGATGCTCAAAATCTCAGGAAATATGAATTAGGCAAGCAGGAGATGAAAATTTCCATGATGAAAAGAATTGCAGATGCCTTTGGAATAACTACTTCGGAATTATTGTCATTTGATAAATGAAGATACCTACAGAGAGTTTCTTTTTGATTTGGCAAAAAGAGTTAAATCCTTGAGAGAAAGTAGAGGTCTAACCCAAGAAGACGCCTATAATGATACTGGAATACACTTTGGGCGCATAGAGCGGGCAAATAGTGATATTAAGTTAAGTACTCTAGTCAAGGTCGCTGAATACTTCGACATTAAATTATCTGATTTTTTTAAAGAAGGATTTAAGTTATAATTGCTGTTTAGCTTTCTAGAATAGCATTATTCATATCCATTCTGGGGGAATCACCGCAGAATCGGTACCATCAGTTTTAGTAACAATCTGAGGCATTTTTGCCCTATCAAAAAAATGCCAGCTTTTTTCCAATAAAGTTACTTTTCTTCTAGGAGCAATATCTCTTAAATCGTTGCTGTAGTTTGTAGGTGGAAAGAAAATTCGAAGTTTTTTGTTGGGATAATTGGTTTTGATAAACTCTAAGGGCGGAACCAAGTCGCTATCTGCAGTTACCAGAATAAGTTTGTCTACATTGTCTAAAGCACAATCTCCAATAAGGTTCACGGCAATATTAACATCTGTTCTTTTCTCCTCAGGTTTGGTAAAGTCAGTCTTACAATTAGTACAATGAATGGGTTTATCAATGTACTTTCCTTTGATTACCTGAAAGTTTCTTCCATTTATTATATCATTTGCTTTGAATAAAGCACTTTGCCTAATTCTTTTACCAATTGATAATGGTGGGGCGGTAAAATACTTTACCGTAACAAGAGTGTCGTCCGCATCCAGAAATTGTTCAAAAAGTTTATATAAATCAATCCAGTAATACGCTCCCCATCTAATATCCCTACGTTTTTTCTTTTTGAGTCCATAATAAAAATTGAACCCATCAACATATACTATTGTTCTCATTACTATATAAAAAAAAAGCTGTCCTTAACCGGACAGCTGTACCCAGTCTAACGACGAGGCGATGCGTTTCTACGTGCAAAATTACAAAAATGGTGCCATTTAGACAACATATCTTTAAAAGTAGGTGTTTTATTACATTAATAATGTGTTGTTGAGATAAAAAAGTATTAGCAGTAGCTAGTCGTCGATATTTTTTTGATTCTGCAATTCTCAATCCCCAACCCTTCAAACTCCACAAATTACTTCTACTGCTGAACTTTAGGTGGTTTGCTCAAAAACTACTACCAAAGAAGAGCTACTTTTGTCATACTTTTAGGGAAAAAAGAATAAGAAAAATAGTATAACTTTATAAAAATTATACTATTTTTCTTACCAATTTAGAATTGAAAATACTGTAACCTCTCTTTATCAATTCTTTTTACATCAACTTCATTATTAGTTATTAATGACAAGAATTGACCTTAAAAAAAGTAAAAGGTCGTCTTGATATAGTTCATTTTTTTATTAATTTGCCGAGGCTTTTTTATTGTGAGGATATTCTTGATTACTTATTTCCTCAACCTCTTTTCAGAACAAGTCACTCGAATTAGGTTTTCGGCGCTAATCTTAAATCTAATTTATTATGAGAAAGTCAAACAAAACGTTGATTTTAATTATCGGTATTGTACTTATGATGGTGTCTTGTGAAGCCACATCAATTGCCGAAGAAGAGAGGTACTACAATGAGATTACAAAAAAAGATTTATTTGATGTTATCAAACCTACGGGTACGGTTACGCCAAAGAACATCAGAAGACCAGGTAACGCACATAAGTAATAGGGCTTTTGGTACATTTTTAGTTTTACTATCCGGCATCTTAATATATGCCGATAAGATAGTAGAGTATTTTGACATCCAAATTCAATATGAGTTCAAATACTATGTTGGTTTGGATGTTTTTTTGTGGACTATCAGTCAGACCTTGGTAGTATTGTTATTGGTTTCTGCTTATTTCTTTAAGCCGTATAGGTGGTCTCTTTTAGTTCCACTTTTTATTTTTTCGGTACAATTGTCCTATGTTTTCTGGGATGAAGAATGGATACAAGGTGATTACTATTTATTATATTCTGGGGTTTTTACGGCGACGTTCCTGTTGGCCATATTTTTTGTCAGATACATTATTGCTAAGATTGTGTCGATTTTAAAGACATCAAGAAAAAAAGATGTGGACACCTTGGTGAACTTTGTTGTTGAAATACGTAATGACCATTATAAGAAAATATTGAAAAGTGCCAATGCCTTAGAGCTGATGCATGAGGCTGAATTTAACTTGGAAGAAAAGGAACGGCTCATGCAAATGATAAAAAGAGAAATACAGACCAATACCCAAGCATTCGAGATACGCATCGTGCAGACCTTACACGGAATAGATGATTGATGTTTTTAAAAGAAGTCAAGCGACGGCTTTGGACTACAGATTGTTCGTTTCCAATACTCTTAATCTTCCAAACTATCAAACTCCACAAATTCATATTGGGGGGAGGCTTCGAACAATTGTCTCAAAATAGAGGCGTGACCGTTACCAAATACGGCCAATATTCTGTCTTGCGGCCCTTCTGTTAGCCTCAAGATATTTGAGAATATGCGAACGTTTCGATTGTACCACCAAATGGTGAAATTATCCGCGCCATCATAATCTTTGGTAGCCATTTGCCCGGTGAGATATAATCCAAAGTTGGTGTTGTGAGACTCTCGCGTATTCATTTCCTTTATATAGGTCAAGATGTGCTTGTGTTTTACTTGGGAATCTCGGTAATCATACCATTGGAAGGCGCTTTCTAAGTAAGGATCACTAGCCTTCCAATCTATGTTCTCCAGTAAAGATTTGGATAGAACAGAATCTTTTTCAAAAAGTTCGCTTTGCAAGGTTTCGGCATCCACGCTGTACACGCTGTCAATGTCCAACTCATGCGCAATACGTAGGGCCACTTGATAACGTTCGTCCCTTTTATCCCGATAAGCTCCTTTTCTATATTTCTGATAACGGTCATTCCAGTCCGTATCAGCTTCTATCATAATTTTGTTAGGCTTGAATTTTTTGATGTATTCTACAAGCTCGGTCACTTCGGTTTTCTTGGGTTCTTTTAGTACATCAATTTTGCTATCATCTTTGGTCTTGTGATCGTCTAAGCCTGGATAGTCCAAATGGAACATGCCCACAACCAGTACTTTGGTCTTTTCTTTTGGAAAAAAATCCGCTTTGGTCTTTTTTGCGGAAGTGTTTTGTGCAGAGGAAAGTTGTGCTACTATAGCGATAACAAGTAAAGCAATTAGATTTTTCATTTTCGAAGGTTTTAAAGAAAGATGAGGTTCAAGACAGAATGTTACGGAAATCTTGAGATTTTTTTTGAAAGCACCTTTGGAGTTTATAAAGTTCGAGATGTTAAATAAACTTTAAACTCAATTGTTACGTTAAACCTATGGAATATGCCGCAGTCCTAGAGGCATAATTCTTAAAACAACTTACCAATGAATTACCTAAGATTTATTTATTCCATAGCCTTTGCAACTCTAGTATCGTGTTCTACTTCAGACGATTCCGAAATCTTCGTATTGGAAGATGATTCGGTGTCGCTTTTTGATTGTGCGAACCCTTCAAGTATTTTTACCATTAACCTAGACCCTGCAGCATGCAATGTTGATATTGAAACCGAGTTGGGAACCTCTTCTCTGTATTCAGAATCCATTTCGGGCACTACTAGAGCCATTACGGTAAACGGTGTAGCTAACCACTTGGTGGGTGAATTTCCCAATTCGGGCAATCCCAGCACAATAGCCACAACCATTGAAAATTATTCCATGACCACCGAGCCTGAGCTTGCAGCCAATGTTACCACTGGCCAAGGATACACCACGGCAGTTTATTTTTCAGGAGTGGTTGGCGAGCCATATACTGCAGAATACTTTATAGGTTCTGACGGTACGGTTAACCGAGACTGGAATATGACAACCTTGCAATCAGAAAGAAATCTGGGATTGGATTGCAACAATGCCCATGTTCAACCTACGGGTCGGTACCACTATCATGGCACCCCCTCCAACTACATCTCATTGGAAGGCATAGATGGAACCGAAATGGTTAAAGTTGGATATGCGGCGGATGGTTTTCCTATTTATTACAAATATGCTTATGCCGATGATGGCGCTACCCTAGTGGAGTTAAGTAGCGGGTACCAGTTGCGAACCACAGAACGGGGAGGTGATGGAACAAGTGCACCTGATGGATGCCCCAATGGACTTTATTTTCAAGATTATGAGTATGTGGATGGCGTGTCCAGTTTGGACGAGTGCAATGGCACGTTCGGGAAAACACCGGAATCGGATAATGAGTATTTTTATGTGATAACGGATAATTTTCCTTCCTCCCCACTTTGTTTTTCAGGTACACCTGATGCTAGTTTTTCCTTTAGATAATGCTATAGGTCATGAAAAAAATCATTCTGTACACCTTGGCAATACTGTTTTTGCTTTTCTCTGAAACAGGGCATTCGCATCAACCGAACCAACTTACCTATACTTTTAAACTGGATAAGGATGTATCTACTCTAACAATTCATTTTACACCAAAGACCTTGATAGATATTTTGGAGTCTGTGAAACCTGAACTGAAGGGTGCTTCGAGCATTAATTTGAATGGCCATAAAGATGATTTTCTAAGATATTTTAGTGAACGCATCCTATTGAACAAAGCCAATTTGGAAGGAAGATTATCCATTGGCGAAATGAATTTACTTGCTCATAATGCATTTATCACATTTATTCTGGCCGATTCCATAGATGCCCCATGCGGACTGGAAATAGAGGTCAACAGCCTAACAGATGTCTATTCCAAATTGGAAAACTTTGTTTTTGTAAGACATCAGGGAGAGACCGCTCGATTTGTATTATCGAATGAGCAGCGCGTTGCAAACTGGAAACCCAGTAAGTTTGACAATGAAAAACAATTAGGTTTTTTAGGTATTGCATCATCCTGGAAGGTGTTTGCGCTTTCTATAACTTTTTTAGGTTTAGCCATGCTTTTCTTTCAAAAGAAAAGGGTTAAAAGGAAGGTAGGGGCCACACAAATTAAAGGTTCTGCGGATAAATTGTAAAATGTAGTGGATTGTTAATTCTGGATGTTCAAAGATGATTTGGCCTGTATTAATTGACCCAACATTTGCGTTTTAGCGACGAGTTCCGGTTGACCCATTTCATCTGCAATCCTAGCGATTTCCAAGTTTAGGCTTTCTATTTCCGTTTGTCTTTTATTGAGAATATCCACATAGGTTGAAATGAGTTGTCCGTCGGATTTTTGACTAATTAACAAGAGACTTTCCAAGATGTTGTTTTCATCAAGATGCACACCCTGCAGCTTGGCCAATGAAACGCATTCTCCTATTATGGTTTCGGCAATTTGCTTCGCACTCGGGTTTCGATGAAAAATTCCGTTATCCGTCTCCAGCAAAGGGCAAATGGTATTGAATACACAATTGGCTATAGTCTTGTTCCAAACATATTTCACAATATCCGGTTCACTCCGAAACATAAAATTGGAAGTGTTTATCTGCGCAATCAATTCTTCCAACTCCTCGTTTTTCCCCGCTACGTTTCCGATGGGTGAAGCGGTAACCGCCTTAAAGGTAACTTCGTTTTCCCCTGTGACCTGACTAGTGGAAAATAAAACACAACGATAGACTTTGTTGAAATTTTTAAAGGGTCGTTCTACATGAAGTCCGTTTTGAAGTAAGACAATGGAAAAATTTCCTCCTACCTCACTGAGCTTTTTGGCAATCTGGGAATTTGCAAAGGTTTTGGTGGTGATTAATACAATTCCCTCAATTGCGGAAAGTGTGCTGAATGTTGAGGTTGTAATACGTTCTTTAAAGGTTTCGTTTTTTCCGAGGACTGTAATATCATGCTCTACTCTGGATAGATTATCCACACTTCCCCTAATAAGGACCACCTCTTTGTTTTCCCGTTTCAAGAAGACGGCCAATGCTTTACCTATCGCTCCTGAACCTATGATGTATATCTTGGTGTTTCTAGGGTATCCTGCATTCATTGTCATGCTCTTTGTTTATGGTAAATGCTAAAAGTAGATTGACGGATTGGATACATCATTGGTTTTTCATTTTTACGTTATCAAAGTTTTCCAAAACTTCACCTAATCTATCAGGAACCTTTACTGGTTGCTTGGTTTCAGCATCGATACAGACTTGTGTTAACTCGGCAGAGAAAGTGTGTTCAAGCTTCACAAATCCGTTAACCGTGAAAACAAATGCACTTTTCCGTATTTCCTTCAGACCAACCCTAATTTCAATTTCATCATCCCAAGCCATTGGTTTTAAAAACTCAACATTTAAGGACCGGGCTGGCGGCAAAACCCCCAGTTCCAGAATCGCTTTTTCCGCCGGCGCACCAAAACAAGCGGATATAAAATCCAAAATTGCCTCGACAACAAAGTATCCTATTCGCGGAGTGTACAGAATGCCCCCTGGGTCGCAATCCCCAAAACGAATCTTTCTTCGTATTACAAATTCCTTGTTCATACTGTTTTCTTATGGTTCAAACCGGTCAGTTTTTGCCCTAGCAATCTGTTCAAGATTGAATACCTTATAAATTCCTTCAGCCAAATTGGTTGAATGGCAAGCCCTTACTTGAGGTTTAGTTTCATCATCAAATCTGTTTGTAGATCACTGCCAAGTTGAAATAGATGTTGGCCAAACTCCGCAAATCCATTTTTTTCATAAAACCGAATGGCTCTAGGATTTTTTTCCCAAACTCCCAACCAGATGTATTCTACCTTTTTCGCTTTGGCTATTTCCATTGCCTTATCATAAAGAAGTTGACCAATCTTTTTTCCTTGGAATTCCTTCAACACATAAATCCGTTCGATTTCCAGTGCATTTTTATCCTTTATTTCGGTTTGTGATTCGCCCGTGTTAATTTTTAAATATCCAATGGCCTTTTCATGATGCGATGCAAAGTAGAATTGGGCATTTGAATCCATAAGTTCTGCCTTCAATTTTTCAGTTGAAAATCCATCCTGAAGATATTTGACCATATCTTCCGTTGTATTATCTGGAGCAAATGTCTCCTCAAAAGTTAGCATGGCGATTTCTCGTAGTTCCGCTAAATCTTTAAGATTTACTTTCTTTAGTGTCACTTTCATCGCTCTTTCTTGTGATTATAGTTTTAACCTAAATCCAAAGACGGGTAGATTCCCTTGCATAAAATCCAAGTCGTTGGCTCTTTTAAAACCTAATTTCTCATACATTTCCCATGCATTCTTCATTGTCTTCGTGGTGTGAATCACCATGGTTTTGGAGTCGCTTTTTTTTCCTTTTGCTATGCAGTATTCCGTTAGAAGTTTACCAACGCCCAACCCCCTCGTGTTGGAATCAACGCCCAACAACCTAAATCCACAAGCGTTTTTCTCCTGGGTAGCCGTTCCTCCGGAACCATAGTCAATCATATCATTGAAATAGACAACAGCGCCTCCAATAGTGCCCTGTTCGGATACAGCAGTAAGTAATTCCACATTTTTGTTTTGGGTTAGTTTTCCAACACTTTTTAACATCTCATAATATTTGGGCTGTTCTTGAGTGTTAGGGAAACCTGGTAATGCAGCATAAACCTCGACAAGAAGCTCACCAATTCTTTCGAATTCGCTCTCCTCCGCATTTCGAACGGTATAGCCGTAGTATTCCTTTAAAACCTTTTTTTTAAGAGAGCTTGAATTGAGTTTTTGGTTGATTTTCGTAAGCTGATTGAGAAAATCACTTTCCCCAAATAGATTTTTTAGTTGATTGTAGAAAGTACTCCAGATCAGCTGTAACTCAGGCTCAATTTTTTTTCCTTTTTCACTTAGTTGAATCAATTTCGAACGATTATCGGTCGGGTGTGGAATCACATCCACATACCCTATTTTTTGCAGTTCCCTAACAACATTTTTAACAGTAATTCTGCTGTAGGAAATACTATTGGTGAGTTCTAAAACAGTTAGTGCCCTGTTGGTTTTGGAAAGCGTATAGTATATAGGAAACCAACTAGACTTGAACTTGATATCCACAGCCTTATAAATGCTATCTCCTTCGGATTGCAGTTTTTCGTAGATTCTTCTCATTTGAGAGCCTACAGATAAATATCCCAAATCCTCTAATTCCATCAGATATTTTTATGTTTCTCAAAATTAAGAAAGATATTTCATAATTAAATGAAATATAATTAAAGTTATGCTAAAAAGCCTGTTTTGTAAACCATAAAGCTGTTCTTTAATGGTATGTCACGGGCGAAATGATGGGAAGGATTTTACTGATAAACGCTTTTGCCTCAGGACAAAATCGACTTAAGTTATAGGGACAGCCATTTCTTGAACCTGCCCAAACGTTCCACGGAGACCATTACATTGACATCATCTGGCGTTGGTTCCAAGGTAACCTGTATCCTTGATTTTGAAGTATAGTACATTTTTTTAATGGCATCTATGCATACAAGGTATTTTCTGTTGATACGGAAAAAGCGTTGAGGGTCCAGTTGGTCTGCCAAGGCATTGAGAGTATCGTCGATGGGAATCCGTTTACCGCTATTCAGCCTTATAAAGGTTATCTTGTCCTCGGAAAGAAAATAAGCAATCTCCTCTGTGTTTACGGTCTTAAGGGTGTTGTTCATCTTGACAAGGAAGCGCTGCTTATAAGGTTCCCTTTCCCCAAGCAGCATGGCCCTATAGTTGGGTACTTTCGCTCCAGCAAACTTCTTGAACTTTTCCAGTGCTGCGCTTAGCGCATCTTTTGAGATGGGCTTGAGCAGGTAGTCAATGCTGTTTTGTTTGAAGGCCTGGATGGCATATTCTGAATATGCAGTCGTGAAAATGATAGGTGAGTTTACTTCCAGTTCCTTGAATATCTCAAAAGAATTATTATCGGAAAGGTGGATGTCCAAAAATATTAGGTCTGGAACATTAGACCTCAGATATTCAATGGCACCCTTGGCCGAGACGATGTGCTTTGCCACTACGATATTGCTGTCTACTTCCTGTACCATGCGTTGTAGGCGGATGGCGGCAATCTCTTCATCTTCTATAATAACGGTTCTTATCATTCAGGTTCTATCAAAGGGATGACCGCAACATATTTGCCATTCCTAACATTGAAACGGGGCTCTATGGTATGGATCATCCGGTATTGGTTCTTTAAGTTCTTTAGGCCCAATTGTGTGGAATCGCTGCTTTGGCCAAAGTTGGTTCTTGGTTGATAATTGTTGGTCACCACAACGCAATCTCCCGTGTCATGAACCATGACTTCCAGAGGTCTTTCAAGTTCCACCACATTGTGTTTTATGGCGTTTTCTATTAAAAGTTCCAGGGTCATGGGCGGGAGCATTTTTTTTAGTGCTTCTGGGGCGATGTTGTAGGTGACTTTAAGGCTCTCACCAAAACGTATCTTCTGCAGTGCCACATAGGACCGGATTAGTCCAAGTTCCCGTTCTAAAGGCACTACGAGTTCATCTGACTGGTCCAAGGTATAACGGTATATGTTTGAAAGTTCGCTTACAAAATATTCTGCTTTTTCAGGGTGTCCGTGTATTAAACCACTAAGGCTGTTAAAACTGTTGAAAAGAAAGTGGGGATTCAATTGTTTTTTTAAGTTGAGGAATTTGGAAATCAGTTTCTCATTCTCATATTCCTTCAATCGAAGTTGAAAGGTCTGCTTTTCTTGATGCAACTCAATAAAAGATTCCATAGCGTGGACAAAAAGGCATATGCAAAGCGTTACGGTGAAAAAACTCCAGTATAAAAAATCAAAAAAAACACCACTCTCATAATTTGGTAATATCATGGAAGACATGAACCGAGCTGTTATGCTTAAAAAAAGTGTCAGTGCAATAACCAATATGGACCAAAACAGCCAACGAAAACTCATTGTCCTGGAACGAATTCTTCCATATTGGGGTGAGGCTAAAACCCATCTTCTGATATAGTATTGTAGGTAACAGACTCCAAGTACAGTTGGTAGGGCATAAACAGCCAAAAACAGTTCTTCCTGCGGTGCTTTGTCCCTGATTCCGTTCATAAAGTCTATAACCGTAACCAGAGCGGCAATGGAAAGATAAAGTGCAAACCTGATTTTTTTCAAAACCCAAGAGTTAATTATCACTCAGTTATTGTTATCGTGGCTTCCTCAACATCTGCTGTATAAAAGAACCCAACAGCCCTCCTACCTGGGGTGTCCAGGTTGATGAGGTTACTCCGTATCGTGGCTGGTGGAGGATTGCCGCCAAAATTTATACCTGTGTTCCCGGTCTGTGTGAACAATTGGAACAGATAATCAAAATATTCCTCGGATATCCCCAATTGTTGTCCCGTGGCCAACTCCCCAACCTGGAACGGTACTTCACCATTGATATCCGCCCCAATAATTTGTTGCCCATCATTGAACTCATCCGAAGCAATCAATATCTGGGCATTTCCGGGGTCTGGGACTATGACGAACTCACCGTTTCGGAACGCCCTATAATAGTAATAATTTTCAACATTGGCGGGGTCTGTGGTGTCGAACTTCAAAAAGTACCCTTCTGGCGAAAATATGGTTCCCTCTTCAAATTCCGTGAAGAAACGATCAAAACGAGGAACCTCGTTCAAGGTGTCCGACCCTTGGTAGGTCTCGCCCTCCCATTCAATGATCATGGTGTAGGTGGTGCCAATTTGAGGAGATAACTCCGTATTTGAATACACACCGCTACCCTGGTGGTTCATCTGCCACACTGTTGTACCATCTGTTATGCTTACCTGTGCATTGGTTACGGCCGGGTTAGGTTCTTCTGAAAGGAAATCATTTGTCACGGTCAATAAGATTTCCTGCTGAACCAACGGACTGGTTAGGTTTCTTTCCAGTCCGCCCTGTATCACCAGCTTTGGAGGGGAGCTTGCCAAATCAATATCATCTGTGACGTCGGTCTCACACGCAAGGAAGAACACACACCCAAGGGCCATGATGTTCAATCCAAAGATTCTTTTTATCGTTTTCATGTTTTTTGATTTTAAAATTTAAACTGGTAGGTCACAGAAGGTACAATGCCCAAAAAAGAGAACTTACTGGCCTCCGTTGTCCCCAAAGGAATATCTACATCATTGATTTCCTGGGTGCGTTCCCGAAAGAATATGGTAGCCGCGTTCTGGCGGTTGTATGCATTGGCAATACTGAATATCCATGTGCCGTTACCTCCTTTTTTCGGGTTTAGGGTTGCAGAAAGGTCCAATCTATGGAAGGCTGGCAAGCGGTTTCCGTTCCTATTGTCAAAGTCCGCCACGATTAGGCCTTCTTGTTCAAACTTTCCGGTTGGAAAGGTTACGGGCCTTCCCGAGCCATACACAAAGTTGGCTCCGAATTCCCAACGGTCGTTTAGCTGGTAGATTCCCACAAGGCTCACTTCATGGGTCTGGTCGTTGTTGGCCGGGTAATATTCGTTGTTGTTAATGCCCAGTATCTGTCTTTCTGTACGGGACAAGGTGTAACTAAGCCATCCGGTAAGCTTGCCGCTGTTCTTGTTGAGCTGGAATTCCAGTCCGTAAGCTCGACCATCCCCTTGCACTACTTGGGTCTCGACGTCCTCTTCGAACAAAAGGTCCGCCCCGTCAACAAAATCCGTTACATCCCGTAAGTCCTTATAATAGGCTTCAAGACTGAAATCAAAGGTATTGTCTTTAAAGGTTTTGAAGTAGCCCAGCGCATATTGGTCGGAGAATTGTGGTCTCAAAAAAGGTCCACTAGGTGCCCAAATGTCCAGGGGTGTGGCTGATGCTGAATTAGATATCAAATGCAGATACTGATAGTTTCGGTTATAGCTTGCCTTTACAGATGTGGTCTCGTTCCAAAGGAACCTGGCCGAGGCCCTTGGTTCCAGATTGGTGAAGGACTCGATAACGTCCCCAGAGCCAAATTGTGTTTCACTAAGAATAGTATTCTCCTCAAATAAGTCTAAGGTCGGATTATAGGTCAGCGGTTCCCCATTTTCGTAGACTGGTACCGATTCTTCTCCGATTCTTTGGAAAAAGGAAAGGCGAAGACCATATTGTAGGCTCAGTTTCTCGCTAATCTTCTGTTCAAAATCTACATAGGGAGCCGTCTCCAAAGCAAATTTTTCCTGAAAGTCCTGGGGAGTGGTGTTCGAATTGTTCAAAGGGGATATCTCTCCCGGATTGAACTCGTAGTAGGTAAAGTCGACGCCGGTCTTTAAGGTATTCCCAGAACTGATGAACCAACTCAAACGGGGCTTGAAGTTGTAGTTCACTATGCTTGACTCCCACTGGAACTCGGTTCCTGAAGTGAGCACGTCCACCTCATAATTGTAGTCACTGAATATACCAGATGTTTGGAGAAAAAGCTTATCGCTCAATACACTGGTCCATCGCAAGGTGGCCGATGAGTTTCCATAGGTGTTCCCGAATATGTTCTCCACGGCAAATTTGTCCTGCCCGAAATACCCGGAAAGAAACAGTCTGTTGTTTTCGTTAAGGTTGTAGTTGACTTTGAGGTTGATATCGTAGAAATAAAGCTGTGTATCCTCCAAATCATCGAGCAATGGCGCGAAAAGGTCAATATAGGAGCGTCTTCCCGCAAGTAGATAGCTTCCCTTTCCCTCATCGCTGTCCCCTTTGGCTATAGGACCTTCTATAAGGGCTCGACTGGAAATAAGGCCTATGCCCAGTTCCCCTCCGAATTTTTTGAGGTTCCCTTCCTTTTGCTTGATGTCCAGTACTGAGGAAAGTCTACCCCCAAAAGTGGCCGGGATACCGCCCTTGTACAATTTAACATCCTTTACCGCATCCGCGTTGAACACGGAGAAAAAACCCAAAAGGTGGGAGGCATTGAAGATAGTGGCATCATCTAGAAGCACCAAGTTCTGGTCACTGGAACCGCCCCTGACATTGAATCCCGATGAGCCTTCGCTGACACTGGATACTCCTGGGAGTAACTGGATAGACTTCAAGACATCCACTTCACCGATTGCAGGCGGCAGTTTTTTGATGACGCCTGTCTTCAGAGTGGCCACACTCATTTCCACTGACCGTACATCATTACTCTTACTAGAACTGGTCACCACTACTTCGTCCAAGGCATTGGACTCCTCCCTAAGGTCAAAATTAATCCGTCTATCACCTTCCAGTGTTATGGGTTCAGTAATGGTCTGGAAGCCCAGATAGCTGACCACTATAGTATGTGGTCCCCCCGACAAACTTATCGAATAGAATCCATACTCGTTTGTAGTGGTCCCCATGGTATTGTCTATTAGCACATTAACGCCGAAGAGGGCCTCTCCGGAGCTGAACTCCTTTACGTACCCGCTAATGGTGTACTCATTCTGTGACCAGACCGAATGGGCGATGCACATTAGGATACAAAAGACTGTTTTCTTCATTTTTTGATTGTTTAGATGAACTTAAAGTGTCTTTGGGCAAAACTACCCTTGGGAAGAAAGGTGTGGTAACGAAACACGATGAACCCGGAAAGTTTTGGATGGATTGGGTTTTTTCCGGATGATTTGAAAAGGGGGATTCCCTAATTCTTTGCAGTTGGGTTCCATTTGGATAACCCATTTTACAAAGCGTTCTTACAAATGAAAAACAGGTGGGGCATGTTCGGTCCAATACTTCAGCGTGGAGTAGGGATGGACCAAGTTAAGCATCCCGAGTATTCTCGCGGAAGAGTGGAAACCTAGTATTTGGGGGACCTCTTCTTTATGAATACCAATATATTTACGAATTTGGCGCACAGCATTATAGCATTCAGCAGTATGAATTAAAGTTTGAGCAGCTTTTTTTGGAAAGGTAACCCTACTGGATATTCCTGCTAAAATGTATAATTTC
Organism: Bacteroidota bacterium; assembly: GCA_039191905.1. Lineage (GTDB taxonomy): Bacteria > Bacteroidota > Bacteroidia > Flavobacteriales > Flavobacteriaceae > Flagellimonas. The sequence goes on from JBCCXJ010000003.1 coordinate 212,671, forward strand.
ATAAATCAAAGCCAGTATTATCCAGAAAATGAAATTGATGAAAAAGTTCATTTACATTATTCTTGGTTCACTTCTTTTTTTGTGTGTCCTTGGAATCATTTACGAGCAAGTCTCAAGATTTCACTATGATAGCAAAAAACCTGACAAGGATAACTTTATTACCATTGGAGAAAGGGATATCCATTTCAAAAAAATGGGAAATGGGCCCATAACCATTGTTTTTGAGTCAGGCCTAGGGGGAGATCATGTGCACTGGCAAGAAATTCAAAAAGAACTGTCCAAAAAGTACACCACATTGTCCTACGATAGGGCCAACATCCTTTGGAGTGATGAGACTTCAGAGGTTTCCCTGGAACGATATGAAAATGACCTTTTCGCTGTCCTGGAACAGAGTGGTTGTCCAAAACCCTTTGTCTTGGTCGGTCATTCCTTTGCTGGTATTACCCTTCGTCCATTTATTAAAAGGCATCAAAAGGATATCGTGGGCATTGTTTTCGTAGATGTAGCGCATCCAAGTCAGCTTAAGACGGTCTCTGAAGAACTTAGAGCGTCCGTAAAGCCACCCCCGGTATGGCTCATAAGATTTGCCAATGGTCTGGGTCTCGCAAGACTCCTATACAATTCAACTCCATTCAACAGCTCCTTGCCAAAGGACCATTTTTTCAATGAGAATGCTGCCAACCATTTCCATCGTATAATGCCTGGGCTTTTACAGGAAATGGAGAATGACGAAATTTTGATGGAAAAGGCAGAAGAAATAAAGGATTTCGGAGAGATACCCTTGACAGTTATAACCGCAGCCTATCCCAATGGAATCGAATGGGTAAATACCCCAGAATTGGAGGAGGAATATCTCGAATTACATACCAATTTGCAAAGGGACCTATTAAACCTTTCAACCAAAAGTAAGCAGATTATAGCTCAAAAAAGTGGACATTATGTGACCTTTGACGAGCCCGGCATAATTGTAGATGCTGTGGAATCCCTAGTAGAGATTGGCAAGGGACAGGAAAACCTTGGAAATTAACTTGTGGATATGCTGCTCATCAGTTAATGTGATGTATAATTATAGAATCGACAACTGGATTTTGAATGTTGTTTATCGTTAAGGTTTTTTCTTTCGTCCTTTTGGAACAGTACCTATCAATGGATTTCCGGACTTAATCATTTCAACGATTGAATTAGCGGTTTCTTCGAAGTCAAGAGCGGTTTCAGGTAACAGGAGCCAAGCTTTGATACCATATGTTCTAATGTTGCGCAAGGAAGGAAACAACTGTTTTAGTTCGTTGTGATAGTCCACTTTGGTGGCAATCCATACACCATTATCAATTGGATTATCATTTCTTTGTCTAAGTGCCAAAACTATTTTGTCCTCGACATAAATGGCCTCTGTACCGAACATTTTCTTCGTCAAGATGGGCAATGGATATAACAAATCTAAAATGAACTCATATGGAACCATTTCTAAAAATAGTTTAATTTCCTATTTGCTTAAAATTAATGGGATTCTAATTTTGATTCACTCCGTTATCTCGAAAAGAAACCCTCTGGAGTACAAACTACGTCGAAAATGACAATCAGGATACTATTCGAATAACGCAATCAAATTCCGCCTAATAAGAACTCCAACACCAGGTTTTGAAAGATGCGCGTATCAGAAGTCTTATCAAGTTTAGTAAATATGGCCTAAAAACAAAAAACCCGGCAGTCTGCCGGGTTTTTTGTGGTACCTCCAGTAATTGAAC
>JBCCXJ010000004.1:0-208500 GCA_039191905.1 Bacteroidota bacterium
AAGAATCCAGACCTCAGACACCCCCTGTCATTTCGAACCGACCGCAGGGAGCGTGAGAAATCCCTACACAATTAAGATTTCTCAGTCGCTTCGCTTCTTCGAAATGACACCCCTTGCCCTTAAACCTTTGCCCTTGAACCAAAAAAAGCTCAGGCTCAAGTTCCAAAAATCCAAACATCCAAGAATCCAGACCTCAGACACCCCCTGTCATTTCGAACCGACCGCAGGGAGCGTGAGAAATCCCTACACAATTAAGATTTCTCAGTCGCTTCGCTTCCTCGAAATGACACTCCTTGCCCTTAGACCTCAGACCTCAGACCTCAGACCAAAAGGGCAAAAAAATCGATAAAACACCCGTTTCACCATTAAACCCTGCTCCAAAACCTGAGTCAAAAGCACAGAAACCCATAAAAATCGATACGATGAAAAATATGAGAAACCTAATAATGATATTTTTGATTCTTGGAAGTATGGTAGCCTGTAGTGCACAGACCAAAGTGGTGCGCGTTTATCCCAAACAGGGAACAGTGGTCACAACCATCAATAGACCCAAAGTTGTGGTGCACAAAAAGACCAATTTTTATTTTGCCGACGGTATCTGGTACAAAGCCCGAGGAAGGAGATACGTAGTTTGTGTTGCACCAAGAGGAATTGCGTTGAGAACGCTTCCGAGAGGGTACAAGGTGGTTTGGAGAAATGGAAGAAGGTTATATAGCTACAAAGGCATTTGGTACAAAAAATCAGGACGGAATTTTGTTGTGGTAACGGTTTAGTTAGTTTGGTTAATTAGTTGAGAAAGAGCGGCTCTTGGGTCGCTTTTTTTGTTGATTTACCTTATTCTGTCACTTCGAGTAATTTCCGAAGTGCTTTCACATATGGAATGTATCGATAAGTGGTTGTAAATAAACGGCATAACCTCTCGCTGTCATTTCGAACCGACCAACGGGAGTGTGAGAAATCCCTACACGATTAAGATTTCTCAGTCGCTTCGCTTCCTCGAAATGACATCCGTTTACACTTTGAGCCTTAACCAAAAAAACCAAGTTCAAGTGTAAGGTCAAAACCGCTATAACAGAACATCAGACCTCAGATAAAAAAACCTGCTCACCCTGTCATTTCGAACAGACCAACAGGAGTGTGAGAAATCCCTTCTCCGTTAAGATTTCTCAGTCGCTTCGCTCCCTCGAAATGACACCCATTGCCCTTGAACCTTTGCCCTTGAACCAAAAAAAGCTCAAGCATCAAGCTCAAGTTCCAAAAATCCAAGAATCCAGACCTCAGACACCCCCTGTCATTTCGAACCGACCAACGGGAGTGTGAGAAATCCCTTCTCCGTTAAGATTTCTCAGTCGCTTCGCTTCTTCGAAATGACATCCGTTTACACTTTAAGCCTTAACCAAAAAACCCAAGTTCAAGTGCAAACACATAGTACCAAACATCCAACGTTGGACATCAGACCTCAGATAAAAAAACCCGCTCACCCAGTCATTTCGAACCGACCAACGGGAGTGTGAGAAATCCCTTCTCCGTTAAGATTTCTCAGTCGCTTCACTTCTTCGAAATGACGACCTTAACTCTTCCTCCTTTGCCATTCAACCAAAAAACCCAAGTTCAAGTGTAAGGTCAAAACCGCTATAACAGAACATCAGACCTCTGAACTCGGATCAGACTACCGTTTACTGATAACCGATAACTGACAACCAACAACTGAAACCGGAAAAATCACCCTGTCATTTCGAACCGACCAACGGGAGTGTGAGAAATCCAATCCAAAAGAGATTTCTCGCTTCAGACTTCTGACATCTGATATCTGACATCTGACATCTGACATCTGACATCTAATATCTGACACCCCATATCAACCCACTCCCTGCATTCGTCAATTCATATAAGGTATTTATGAATTCTCCCTCTCTCTTTATAAAAGTTAAAATAGTTTTGGTGCTGTTTTATGTGATAATATGGCATCTTTTAAGCATGATTATAGGAAGCCTACAACACACCAAGTCTTAATTAATAATCTTATAAAAAAGAAGAATGAAAACAATCACCAAACTTTTCATTGCAGCTATGTTAGGTATTCCAACGCTTTTTGTAGCCTGTAGTGAACCCGAAGTGTCCGAAGAAGTAGCGGCACTAAGACAGACCCAGGCCGACCTTTTGGCCCAACGCGTAGAAAAACAACGCTTGGACAATGCAATACAAGCAATGAGGAACGCTGCGGACTCTGCAGGTTATGCTGTACAAATTGCTCAAGCCAACCTGGAACTACAAAAAGCTGCAGATGCATTGGCTGACTACCTACGCACGCAAGGCCTGGATGAGGCAGCTGACTACCTGGCTATGTATGCCAATGCCCAAGACGATGCCAATGATGTTCTTGGAGATATTATAGAAAAAGAATCAGAGATTGCAGAAAGGCAATTGGCCATTGGTGCGGATAACCCTAATGAAGGAAATAGCCCTATATCATTTGAGATTGCTGCCGAAATTATACAGCGCGATCTCGACGACCTGAATGCCGATTTGGCTGCTCAGGAAGCGGCTTTAGCTATTCTTGAAGCCGTTTCTGTTGATCCTAGCAGTGCCCAGAGCGAAATTGATGAGGCTAATCGCACCATTCAGGATCTGACTAATCAAAACTTGGCACTGGACGTGGAGATTGAGAAAGCTACCCAAGACAAATCAGCCACATCACAAGCACTTATAGATGCCGAAACCGTTATTTCAGATTATGATGATGCAGTAGCCGCTGTGCCTGAAGCACAACAAGCCATTACTGAAAAGCAAGATGAAATAACAGATCAGCAAGACGAAATAGTAGTACTTGAAGCCCTTTTGGTTGAACAAAATGCCAGTCTGGCTGTAAGACAACAAGTACTGGATGATGCAGAAGCTGCCCTTGCTCCTTATCTGGCTGCAATCATCGCTGCTGAAGCGGATGTAGAAGCTGCTGAAAATGCCGAGTATGCAGCCCAAGCTGCTTTTGATATTGTAAGTAATGATTTTAATAACGGTAATGCTACGCCAGAAGAGTTAAATGCTGCTGAGACAGCACTTAATGATGCTCAGGCAGATCTTGCTGATGCACAGCAAGCATTAGCTGATGCTGAGGATGACGCTGTTGGTCCGCAGAACCTTTATAATGTGGCACTGGGCAACAGAGATACGGAGCAAGGAAAAGTAGATGACACTACTCAGGATATAGCTACTGCTAACAGTGACTTAACTGACCTGCAGTCTGATTTGGCTCAGCTAGAGGAAACACTAGCAGATAAAGAAGCTGATGTGAACAACCTACAAGCTGACTATGATGCCGCCGTAGCTGGCTTAGTAGCATTGGAAGATGCCGATGAAGCTGCGCAAGTCGTTTTGGATGATTTAGGTGTTCAAAAGACAGCTAACAGCACTATGATTTCTAATTTGGAAAATGTAATCACTGCATTAAATGCTCAAATTGATGGCCTCAATGAGGATATAGAAGAGTTGAAAGATGACATCGAATCAACAAAAACATCCATCGAAGCGAAAATGAAAATGTTGGATGACAACACCATCAGCGAAACCGAGTGGATGGCTGAGATTGCTCGTGAGCAATCAGAACTGGCTCGTTTGCAGGCAGAATATGATGGATATATAGCATTGGCCAACTCCTACTTGGCAGCCTATAATGCCGCTATGGCCAGCGCTGGTTAATAGTCTTTAGGACCTAACAGAAAAACAAAAGGCAGTGCGCCATACTATTCGTGCACTGCCTTTTTTAAAGAAAACCGTCCGTTTTGCGCTTCATGCTGAGCGAAGTCGAAGCACGTTTCAGAATCTCATTCAAATGAACCAAAAATCTCATTTCGAATAAACGTGAAGAACTCATGTTTGTCATTTCGAACGAATGTGAGAAATCTCAATTAGTGAGAATTCGTAGGATTCGTGCCAAAACGAAAATGTCATTTCGAATGACGGCCGTCGGTCAGAGCCTTTGGCGTCGAACGAGCAAAGCGATTGAGAAATCCAATTGGTGAAAATTCGTGTCAACACCAAAGAAACCGTCATGCTGAACTCGTTTCAGCATCTCAAAAAAAATAGACGAAACGGACAAAAACAAACCTAAAATTTCCTAAAGAAAAATAAAATGAAAACAATAATAACAATATGCTGTATGCTTTTGCTTGGTCTGGGCATTACCCTTGCGCAAGAGAATTCTACTGAGCAGAGCGCAGCATCTGAATACACCCCAAAAAAAGGTGACTTTACAGGAGCCGTGCTCTTTGGGCGGGGCAATTATCTGAACAATGTAAGTCTCCCAAATAGTCCTGGTGACAATCAATTTTGGACAGTTTTTGGAGGAGCGCCCAACGCAACCAACATAAATGGAAATTCCAATTCCATTACCAATATTGCCGGTGGCGAAGCTAGGTACTTTATCAAAGACAACATAGCCGTAAAGTTGGTCGGAGGGTTTATCAATCGAAGTACACCCGCTCTACAGAATATACAGCAGTTTTATGTGGATTCCGAGGGCGAATTGCAGCCTGGGAACGACCCTAACACATCCAATGCCGTTTGGATTCCGAGTTATTCCTCCATCGCTGAGGACCAGATTACGGAATTGTACATCACGGCAGGAGGGGAATATCATTTTCCCGCCCGGTTTAAGCGCCTGTCTCCTTATGTGGGCCTTAACTTGAATTATTACAATACCCGAAGGGTTCTCTATGATCCAACAGTAATCTTTCCAGATTCGGATGGTATTGACACTGATAATATCAATAACCTACCCTTAATTATTGATGTGGGGCAAAGACAAGCCAAGGTAAATGGTTGGGGCTTCCAATTGACCGGCGGTGCCGACTATTATTTGCTTAAAGGCTTGTACATGGGCTTTGAAGTACGTCCAGTAACTTTCATCCATGCGCGCAGTCAGCAATTGCCTGCCCCTGGTTTACCGGTTTTGGAGGCACAAAACACTACTTGGGCGTTATTTTCCCAAACCCACTTTAAAATTGGCATACGAATTTAAGTTTGAGTATTTGAGTTACCTTGAAAGCCGGGAATATTATTTTTCCGGCTTTTTATTGGACAAGAGACTTCAGTGAAAGCCCAATTTTAAGTTCAGGTTCAGGTTCAAAACTATTCTAACTGTCATTTCGAACCAACCAAAGGGAGTGTGAGAAATCCCTACGCAATTAAGATTTCTCAGTCGCTTCGCTTCTTCGAAATGACACGCTTTGCCCTTCACCCTTAGACCTCGAAGACCAAGCACCAAACATCAAATTCCAAATTCCAAGTACCAAACCTCCACTATGTCATTTCGAACCTACCGCAGGGAGCGTGAGAAATCTCCACACAATTAAGATTTCTCAGTCGCTTCGCTTCTTCGAAATGACACGCTTTTCCTATTGAAATTCCAACCGAGCGATTCTATTTTTTCCTGCTGCATAAGCAGTACTATCATTCAGAAAGCGTATCGTATAAAAACCTTCGTCGCTAAAGTGTACCCAACTTCCTCCTCCATCCTTGGAGTAATCAATTCCAGTAAATCCAACGGCTACCAAACCTCTTCCCTCTGAGTTTGGCACAAATTGAACACAACTTTTATATCCAGGCAAAGCATCTTGGGCCACCAATTCCCAACTTAATCCTCCATCTTCAGTCTTCATTTTATTGAACTGATTTACCTCAGGTTTACTAAAATCGCCCCCTATGGCAAAACCTAAATTCTTGTCATAAAAATCAATAGAGTAAATACCGTGGTACTCCCCTATCAGCTTAATGGGCATCTCTATCACCTCCCAACTTTTACCCCTGTCCCCAGAAAACAATAGCTGCTCTTTGGAGGTAGCTATCCATGTTTTATCGCCTACAGTCTCTATATTGGTATTGCTTGCCGCATAGGCACCCACCTCACTCGCTAATTTGGGTAATTCTTCACATGGAATTTTTTCCCAAGAGTGGCCACCATTCCGGGTAATGAGCATGGCCATACAGCCATCGGTGGCGTCCCCAATGGCAATCCCTTCCCTATCATTCCAAAAGGTCATGGCATCGTAAAAGACATCCTCGCCCTGTTCTGTATAGACCAGTTCCATTTTTCCACCATCCCCTGTTTTGTAGAGCAAAGCTGGACTAGCTACGGAAAGCATAAAAAAATCGGAAGACGTATGGGCTACAGCTCGAAACTCAGGTTTCTTTCCCTCAAACTCCATAATCGCAGTTCGTATTTTATCGGAAGAAACGTCTAAGGTTCCATACAGGCCACCGCTACCTGCAAAAGCCAAAGTTCTCGCATCCAAAAACTCAATGGCCCGGATGCTTACTGAGTCTTCGAATACATTTTCTACGGTTACACCAAAAAAAGGTTGCCGCTTTTCTTTTTCGGAACATCCAATAAGGACCAAAACCAAAAAGAGAGTAAAATAGCGCATGAAAAAGTGGTTTTATCAAAAGTAGTGGGAATATAAGGGAAAGTCTACCTTTGCAATCCTAATTTTATACCTATGCGCCTCCACAGAAATTTGGTTTTCGCCGTAATCGACGCACTCAATCTCATCTTCAATGAAGGGGAATACGCGGATAAAGTAATAGAAAAAGTATTGCGGTATGATAAGCGTTGGGGCGCTCGCGATAGAGGTTTCATTGCGGAAACCACCTACGATATTGTGCGTTGGAAAAGGCTCTACGTGGAAATTGCAGAGGTGCATGCACCCTTTTCAAGACCACATCTTTTTCGACTCTTTGCCGTTTGGTGTGTACTGCGTGGTATTCGATTACCGGATTGGAAACAACTGGAAGCCACACCAGAGCGTAGAATCAAAGGTCGTTTTGATGAACTCTCCAAAATCAGAAAATACCGTGAATCTTTTCCGGATTGGCTGGATGAACTGGGTGAAAAAGCGCTTGGAAACAAACTTTGGACCAAAGAGAGTGCAGCCTTAAACCGACAAGCAGAGGTAATTTTGCGCACCAATACATTGAAAACTTCCAAAAACACCTTGAAAAGAGCGCTAGCCGATGAGGGCATTGAAACCATTCCCGTACCTGACTATGAAGACGCTTTAAAATTGACCGAACGTAAAAACGTGTTTACTACAGACACCTTTAAAGATGGGCTATTTGAAGTGCAGGATGCCTCTTCTCAATTGGTTGCTCCCTTTTTGGAGGTTGCACCAGGCCAACGCGTAGTAGATGCCTGTGCCGGAGCGGGTGGAAAAACATTACACTTGGCTTCACTCATGCAAAACAAAGGGCAACTTATCGCCATGGACATTTATGAGAGTAAGCTCAAAAAACTTAAAGTTCGTGCCCGAAGAAATGGGGTTCATAATATGGAGACCCGGGTCATTGAAAACAGCAAGGTCATCAAAAAACTACATGAAAAGGCAGACCGTGTTTTACTAGATGCCCCTTGTTCCGGTCTAGGAGTAATTCGACGGAATCCAGATAGCAAATGGAAGCTGGAACCTGAATTTTTGGAACGTATAAAAGGAGTCCAACAAGACATTCTGCAACGTTACTCCAAAATGGTAAAACCCGGTGGGAAACTGGTGTATGCCACCTGTTCTATCCTTCCCGAGGAAAATTCAGAGCAAGTGCAATCATTTTTGGCTTCCGAAGCTGGAAAAGACTTTGAATTCGTGAAAGAACAGAACATCTATGCCTCTGAGCGTGGGTATGATGGGTTTTATATGGCTCTGTTGGAAAAGAAATAGGCTTTCTTTAGACCAAAAAAAGTTCAAGTTCAAGCATCAAATAGCTAAAATTCCAAAAATCCAAGAATCCAAACATCCACTATGTCATTTCGAACCGACCAATGGGAGCGTGAGAAATCCAATTCAAAAGAGATTTCTCGCTTTGCTCGAAATGACCTGACTTTTCCCTTTCAGCTTTAGACTTACGACCAAAAAAAGTTCAAGCTCAAGCATCAAACAGCTGAAAATCCAAAAATCCAAGAACCCAAACATCCACTATGTCATTTCGAACCGACCAACGCGAGCGTGAGAAATCCAATTCAAAAGAGATTTCTCGCTTCGCTCGAAATGACCTGACTTTTCCCTTTCAGCTTTAGACTTACGACCAAAAAAAGTTCAAGTTCAAGCATCAAATAGCTAAAATTCCAAAAATCCAAGAATCCAAACATCCACTATGTCATTTCGAACCGACCAACGGGAGCGTGAGAAATCCAATTCAAAAGAGATTTCTCGTTTCGCTCGAAATGACCTGACTTTTCCCTTTCCGCTTTAGACTTACGACCAAAAAAGTTCAAGTTCAAGCATCAAACATCAAGCACCAAGCACCAAGCACCAAGTTATTTGAATTCTATAACTTTGCAGTATGGAGAAACGAGTTTCCATTGAGGAGTTTTACGAATCCACACACAGTTATGTTCCCGAAAGTGTCCGTTCAGGAATTGGACATTTCAACGTATTCAAATTGGATGAATTTGCCGGTCCTAAACCAAAGCCCATGCCCTTTAACCGAAGGGACTACTTTAAAATCAGCTTGGTAAAGGGCAAAAGCAAGGTACATTATGCAGATAAAGTGGTTCAGGTGGATAAACAAGTTATGGTGTTTTCCAATCCTCAAATACCTTACAACTGGGAGCGGATTGATGAACAACTAACAGGTTATTTTTGTGTTTTTACAGAAACGTTTTTTCATCAATTTGGAAACTTAACCCAATATCCTATTTTCCAGCCTTCTAGAAATCCCGTATTTCAACTTACAGACGAGCAATTGGAAAAGATGTCCGCCATTTTTCAGCGAATGTTTTCTGAGATTGAGTCGGATTATGCCTTTAAATATGACGTTTTGCGAAACTTGGTGTTTGAACTGATTCATGCAGGCATAAAAATGCAACCGGCACAAATCACCGAACATTCCTATTCCAATGCCTCGGAACGTATTTCAGGTCTTTTTACGGAGCTTTTGGAAAGGCAATTTCCAATGGAAAGCCCCATGCAGCGTATAAAATTACGTTCACCTTCAGATTTTGCCACGCAATTGGGTGTACATGTGAACCATCTAAACCGGGCTCTCAAGGAGACTTTGCAAAAAAATACGTCGTTGGTTATCAATTCTAGGATAATACAAGAGGCTAAAATCCTATTACGGCATACCAATTGGAACGTTTCTGAAATAGCCCATTCCTTGGGATTTGAGGAAACCGCCCATTTCTCCAATTTCTTCAAGAAAAATACGTCTATTTCGCCCGCTGCGTTTCGAAAGCAAAACCTTGTTTGATTTTTACAACTATTGGATTCTTCTTCGTAACACACCTATAGTACTTCATGGCCAACTTTGCAGTATTCAATAATACAGTAAAAACAGGAAAACATGAGTACGCAAAAAATAGCATTGGTTACAGGAGGTAGCCGCGGATTAGGAAAGGATATGGCCATCAATTTGGCCAAAAAGGGATTAGATGTAATCATTACCTACAATTCAAATACCCAAGCTGCATCAGAAACCGTACGTTTAATCGAAAACGAAGGAAGAAATGGTTTCGCTATTCAATTGGATGCGAGAAATGTAAAGTCATTTACGGACTTTGCATCTGATTTGAAAGAACAACTACAAACAAGATTCGGAGCAGAGCACTTTGATTATTTAATAAACAACGCTGGTTTCGGGTACAATGGTTCCGTAGCAGACACAACGGAAAAAGCATTTGATGACTTGTACAATGTGCATCTTAAAGGGGTTTACTTCTTGACCCAAAAACTATTGGGTTCAATCAATGATGGTGGGGGTATTGTAAACATATCCAGTGGTCTAGCTCGGTTTTCATTCCCCGGATATTCGGCCTACGCCAGCATGAAAGGTGCCATTGAAGTATATACAAGGTATCTAGCCAAAGAACTGGGAGGAAGAAAAATTAAGGCCAATACGGTTGCACCCGGCGCCATTAATACCGATTTTAACAAAGAACGCTTTGAAGCTGCACCACAAGTGGTGGATATGATTGCCTCGCTTACCGCGCTTGGCCGTGTAGGTGAAAGTGAAGATATAGGGGCTGTGGTCGCTTTTCTTTGTACTGAAGAAGCTGGATGGATAAACGGGCAACGTATTGAGGCATCAGGAGGCATGTTTGTGTAAAGAGAAGGTTTGAAAACATCGTTGACAATTCGTTGAATAACTATTGAAGTCAGAGCGGAAAAAAGGATAGAATACTGTAAATTCGCATTTTCTTAAACCGTTCAATTCACAGATTGTATGATTCATTTCTTTGGGGACGAAACAAAAAAGGTTTTTGCCGTCCAGACCGCTCAAGAAATTGCTCCACAAGACATTGAAAAACTAATATGGTTGTTCGGCAACCAACCCAAGATAAACACGGCGTCACTTGACGCCTTTTTTGTTGGTCCTCGCGCAACAATGATCACGCCCTGGAGTACCAATGCCACGGAAATCACCCAAAACATGGGCATAGTTGGCATTTTGAGAATTGAAGAATTTTTATCTGTACAGGAAGGGTTTACAGACTACGACCCCATGCTATCCCAAAAATATAAGGGATTGCACCAAACGGTTTTCGATATTGATATTGTTCCTGAAGCCATTATGGAGATAGATGATATTGAGGCTTACAATCAACAAGAAGGCTTGGCACTCAATATGGAGGAAGTTGAATATTTGGAGGAATTGGCCAAATCCTTGGGCCGAAAATTGACAGATTCCGAGGTTTTTGGATTCAGCCAGGTAAATTCTGAACACTGTCGACATAAAATTTTCAATGGTACTTTTATTATTGATGGAGAGGAAAAGCCTAGTTCTTTATTCAAATTGATAAAGAAAACCTCCCAAGAAAACCCGAATGATATTGTTTCCGCTTATAAAGACAACGTAGCCTTTATAAAAGGTCCCAAAGCGGTTCAATTTGCACCTAAAAGTGCTGATAAACCTGATTTTTATGAAGAAACCGATTTTGATTCAGTTTTATCCCTAAAGGCAGAAACCCATAACTTCCCAACGACCGTGGAACCCTTTAATGGAGCCGCTACCGGTTCTGGAGGTGAGATCCGCGACCGCTTGGCTGGAGGAAAAGGTGCTCTTCCTTTGGCTGGAACCGCTGTATATATGACCTCCTACTCCCGATTAGAGGATAGCCCCTTCGACTCCGCTCAGGGCAGAGCCTGGGAGAAAGCCTTTGCAGAAAGAGATTGGCTGTATCAAACTCCTATGGATATTTTGATTAAAGCAAGCAATGGGGCTTCAGATTTTGGAAATAAGTTCGGACAACCCTTAATTGCAGGTTCAGTTCTAACCTTTGAACATCAGGAAGACGCACACAGGTTAGGATTCGATAAAGTCATTATGCTCGCAGGAGGAATTGGGTATGGTAAAAATGAACAGGCTTTAAAAGACACCCCAAAAAAAGGAGACAGTATTGTTATTCTTGGTGGGGACAATTATAGAATCGGAATGGGTGGTGCAGCGGTTTCCAGCGCAGATACTGGAGAATTTGAAGCAGCTATTGAATTAAATGCTGTTCAACGTTCCAATCCTGAAATGCAAAAAAGAGCGGCCAATGCGATCCGCGGATTGGTTGAAAGTCATGATAATCCTATCGTATCCATTCATGATCATGGTGCAGGCGGGCATTTAAATTGTCTATCCGAGCTTGTTGAAGATACGGGTGGAAAGATTAATTTAGATAAGCTTCCAGTTGGCGACCCAACGCTTTCGTCCAAAGAAATTATCGGAAATGAGAGCCAGGAACGTATGGGATTGGTCATTTCAGAAGAGGATTTGAATTTATTGGAACGTGTTTCCGAACGGGAACGCTCCCCTATGTATAAGGTAGGTGATGTTACCGGGGATCATCATTTTTCATTTGAATCGGCCACAAAAAAAGAAAAGCCCATGGATTTGGAACTTTCAGCCTTGTTTGGAAGTTCTCCAAAAACCATAATGGAGGATAGCACTACAAAAAGTGATTTCACTGAAGCGCCCTATAGCCTTGAGCACTTTCATGATTATTTGGAACAGGTCTTACAGCTTGAAGCAGTCGCTTGCAAAGACTGGTTGACCAACAAGGTGGACCGTTGTGTAGGTGGACGGGTTGCCAAGCAACAATGCGCAGGTCCATTGCAATTGCCATTAAATAATTGTGGCGTAATGGCTCTAGACTTTAAAGGGAAGGAAGGAATCGCCACAAGTATTGGACACTCCCCTATTTCAGGCTTAATTGACCCCGTAGCGGGAAGCAGAAACAGTATTGCGGAAGCATTGAGCAACATCATTTGGGCACCTTTGGAAAAAGGATTGGAATCCATTTCCCTTTCAGCAAATTGGATGTGGCCCTGCCGAAATCCTGGAGAAGATGCCCGTTTATACGAAGCTGTGGAAGCTTGTTCCGAATTTGCCATCAGCTTGGGAATCAATATCCCTACAGGGAAAGATTCCTTAAGTATGAAACAGAAATACAAGGACCAAGAAGTGATCGCTCCGGGGACCGTTATCATTTCTGCGGGCGGGCATTGCTCCGATTTGGCTAAGGTTGTAGAACCGGTTCTTCAGAAAAATGGTGGGGGTATCTACTACCTCAATTTAAGTCAAGATAGCTATGAACTAGGAGGTTCTAGTTTTTATCAGGCCCTAAATGCTATTGGTGGAAAAGCTCCTTCTGTAAAAGATGCATCTTACTTAAAGGAAACCTTCAACGCCTTACAAAAGGAAATTAAAGCGGGAAATGTTCAGGCAGGCCATGACGTAGGTTCTGGCGGTTTGATTACTACCCTACTAGAACTTTGTTTCGCTGATAATGAGTTGGGAGCTGCATTAGATTTGACCGAATTGGGAGAATCCGATACAATCAAACTTCTGTTCTCGGAAAACATAGGGATTGTATTCCAAACTGACGCAGAGACCGCTCAGCGATTGAACGCCTTCAAGATTGGTTCTCCGCTTGCGAAAGGGGAGTTGAGAATTAAGAATCACGGTGTCGAAATGGGACTGAATATTGCTTCTTTAAGAGATACTTGGTACAAAACCTCATTCCTACTGGATAGCAAACAAACGGCTAAAGGTCTTGCTAAAGAGCGCTATGCGAATTACAAAAGCCAGCCTTTGCAATACAATTTCCCCGTAGACTTCGACAGTGCAAAATACTATCCTACTCGAACCATAAGTGACAAAAAACCGATAGCTGCCATCCTCAGGGAAAAAGGAAGTAATTCAGAACGCGAAATGGCCCATGCCATGTACCTAGCTGGTTTTGAAGTTAAAGATGTTCACATGACCGACTTGATTTCAGGTCGTGAGACTTTGGAAAATGTGCAATTTTTGGGTGCTGTAGGTGGTTTTTCAAATTCGGATGTTCTGGGTAGCGCCAAAGGTTGGGCCGGAGCTATCCGATACAATGAAAAAGCAAAAAGGGTGATAGAAAGCTTCTTTTCTAGGCCTGATACCTTGTCTGTTGGTATTTGTAACGGTTGCCAATTGTTCATGGAGCTGGATTTAATCAATCCGGAACATGGTGAACAACATGGCAAAATGACCTACAACGATTCCGATAAACACGAAAGCAACTTTACTTCTGTAAAAATTCAAAAGAACAATTCCGTGATGCTATCGGAACTGGAAGGCACCACATTGGGCGTTTGGATTTCTCATGGGGAAGGTAAATTCAGTTTGCCGCTTGCTGAAGAAAAGTATCAGATTGTCGCCAAATATGGATATGAATCTTATCCAGCCAATCCCAATGGAAGTGACTACAACACAGCCATGCTATGTGATGAAACGGGTCGACATTTGGTAACCATGCCACACATTGAAAGGAGCATGTTTCCTTGGAATTGGGCTCATTATCCAAAGGATAGAAACGATACTATTTCCCCTTGGATTCTGGCTTTCATCAATGCAAAAAAATGGATTAAAACCCAAAACAACGATTAGCACATCGGCAAATATTTGATGTTTTTTTTGGGGATGCCATTTTAAAATCCGGCTTCCTTTCCCTATTTTGCAATTTCATAACAGAAACTTACTATGCAAAAAGTAACTCGACTCTTTGATTTTCCATACTATCAAATGGAAAAGTTTCCCTTGGAGGTCTCTTTGGCGACCAAATATGATGGCAAATGGGAAACTACTTCTACCAAATCTTATATTGATCAGGCTAACGCCGTAAGTAGGGCACTCTTACGTATGGGTGTAAAACCTAACGATAAAATAGCTGTAATTTCCATGAACAATCGAACCGAATGGAACATTATGGATATTGGTATTCTACAAATAGGAGCCCAAAACGTGCCAATATATCCTACCATATCCGCTGCAGATTATGAGTATGTATTGAACCATTCTGAAGCCAAATATTGCTTCGTCTCCTGTTCAGAAGTTTTGCAAAAGGTATTGGATGTGGCCTCAAATGTCAAAGAATTAAAGGATGTATATTCCTTTGATGCCTTGGACAACTGTAAAAATTGGAATGAGGTCCTGGAACTTGGGGCAGACCCATCCAATCAGCACGACGTGGAAAAAATTAAAGAATCCGTTAAACCGGATGACCTTGCAACATTAATATATACCTCAGGTACAACCGGACGACCCAAGGGTGTAATGTTGTCTCACGACAATTTAGTAAGCAATGCCATAGAAAGCTCAAAGCGGTTTCCAATTGTAGATGGAGAAACCAAATCCTTAAGTTTTCTCCCACTTTGTCACGTGTATGAACGCATGCTCATTTATCTATATCAATATAGAGGGGTGAGCATTCATTATGCAGAGTCTTTAGAAACCATAAGTGACAATCTTAAAGAAATCTGTCCACATGTTATGACAGCAGTGCCCAGACTTCTGGAAAAAGTTTATGATAAAATCATAGCAAGAGGTAGCGAGCTTTCCGGAATTAAGAAAAAACTATTCTTCTGGGCTGTTGATGTAGGATTACAATACGAACCCTACGGAAACAACGGTTGGTGGTACGAAAAGAAATTGGCGTTGGCCCGTAAACTTATTTTCAGCAAATGGAAAGAAAGTCTTGGAGGGAATTTAACACTTATTGCTTCAGGAAGTGCCGCATTACAAGCAAGACTGGCTCGGGTTTTTAATGCCGCTGGACTCGGAGTTATGGAAGGTTACGGTCTTACAGAAACCTCTCCCGTGGTTTCGGTGAACGACATGCGCCAGAAAGGTTTCAAAATTGGAACTGTTGGAAGACCAATTGACCGAACTGAGGTTAAAATAGCGGAGGATGGGGAAATTTGTATTAAAGGACCGCAAGTCATGCAAGGCTATTATAAGGACGCTGCCAAAACTGATGAAGTATTGAAAGATGGGTATTTCCATACGGGAGATATCGGGGAAATTGATGCAGAAGGCTTCCTACGAATAACCGATAGGAAAAAAGAAATGTTTAAAACTTCCGGCGGTAAATACGTTGCTCCACAAGTCTTGGAAAACCGATTCAAGCAATCCCGCTTTATAGAACAAATAATGGTGATGGGTGAAGGAGAGAAAATGCCGTCGGCCTTAATTCAACCGAATTTTGAGTTTTTACAGGAATGGGCGGAAGAAAATAATGTTCCCTTCAAAGAACATGCACAAATCGTACAGGAAGAAAGGGTAATAACACAGATTCAAGAGGAGGTGAATATGGCAAATAGCGACTTTGCCAAGTGGGAAAAGGTCAAGCAATTTAGACTTACTCCAGATGTGTGGAACGTAGATGATGGCCACCTTACTCCTACGATGAAACTTCGCAGAAAAATTGTCAAGGAAAAATACATTGACCTCTACAACAACATCTACGGTCATTAATATCTAATCACCTAAAATTCAAATCCTGCCTAAGCGCAGGATTTTTTGTTTTGAAGAAATTCATTTCACAAATATTTATTATGCATGCATAATAAATTTCCCTATATTTGGAAACCAAGAGAGTTCTATGAAAGATATGACCATTGACCACGCCCTCCGAGCCACTTGGCAAGCAGTGATTAAACTGTACAATGAGGAAGCTAAGAATTATGGATTGACCATGGCCCTGGGATTTACCCTGTTAAGCATTGACCCAAAAAAAGGAACACCTAGTACAGCCCTAGGTCCAAAAATGGGAATGGAAGCCACCAGTCTGTCACGTATTCTTAAGAACATGGAAGAGCGAGGTTACATTGAACGAAGGCCCAACCCTAAGGATGGACGTGGCGTACTCATACATTTGACAGCCTTGGGATTACAAAAACGTAGGGATTCCAAAGATGTGGTCCTACGATTCAATGATGTTGTGAAAGAGCACTTGGACGAGTCTGACTTAATCGGGTTCTTCAAAACCATGGAAATCATTAATAAGCTTATCCTAGATAAGAAAATATATACGAAAACAACAACTAATTAATTTCAATTCTTACATGAGAAGGCACATCAATAAAGTTGCCGTAATTGGCTCAGGCATCATGGGAAGCGGTATTGCATGCCACTTCGCAAACATCGGTGTCGAAGTAGTATTGTTGGATATAGTTCCACGAGAACTCAACGAAAAAGAGAAAGCTAAAGGTCTTAGTTTAACCGATAAGGCAGTTCGCAATCGTTTGGTCAACGATTCATTGGCTGGGGCCCTTAAATCAAAGCCTTCCCCCATTTATCATAAAAAATTTGCAAGTAGAATTACTACGGGCAACCTTGAAGATGACATTGCCAAAGTTGCCGAAGTCGATTGGATTATAGAAGTAGTTGTTGAACGATTGGATATCAAAAAACAAGTTTTTGAAAACTTGGAAAAATATAGAACGCCAGGTACCCTTATCACCTCAAACACTTCTGGTATTCCCATAAAATTCATGAGTGAGGGAAGAAGCGACGATTTTCAAAAGCATTTTTGTGGAACTCACTTCTTTAATCCCGCACGTTATTTAAAACTTTTTGAGATTATCCCTGGCCCGAACACCTCTGATGAGGTACTGGAATTCCTTAATGGATATGGTGAAAAATTCTTGGGTAAAACATCAGTTGTTGCTAAAGACACTCCTGCATTTATTGGCAATAGAATAGGTATTTTCAGTATTCAAAGTCTTTTTCACGCAGTAAAAGATTTAGGTATGACCGTGGAAGAGGTCGATAAATTGACCGGTCCGGTTATAGGTCGACCCAAATCCGCTACTTTTAGAACAGTGGATGTCGTGGGATTGGATACCTTGGTCCATGTAGCCAATGGGATTCATGAAAATTGTAAAGATGATGAGCGACTAGAACTTTTCAAACTCCCGGATTTCATCAATACCATGATGGAAAAGAAGTGGTTAGGTAGCAAATCGGGACAAGGTTTCTACAAAAAAGTGAAAAATGACAGCGGTAAAAGCGAAATCCTTACGCTTGACTTGGACACTATGGATTACCGTTCCAAGAAGAGTGCAAAATTCGGAACCTTGGAGCTTACCAAGACCATCGACAAGGTAATTGATCGTTTTCCTGTTTTGGTTGGTGGGAAAGACAAAGCTGGCGAATTCTACCGCAAAAGTTTTGGTGCCCTATTTGCGTACGTCTCCCATAGAATTCCAGAAATTTCAGACGAGCTCTACAAAATAGATGATGCCATGAAAGCCGGATTTGGCTGGGAACACGGACCCTTTCAAATTTGGGATGCCGTTGGGCTTGACAAAGGTCTAAAGTTCATAAAAGCAGAAGGTTTGGAAGCAGCTCCTTGGGTTGCTGAGATGAAATCAGCAGACACTACTTCCTTTTATTCGGTTAAAGAGGGTGCCACATATTACTATGACATTCCTAAAAAGGCGATGGAGAAGGTACCTGGTCAGGATTCCTTCATCATATTGGACAACATTAGAAAATCGAATGAAGTATTCAAAAATAGTGGGGTAGTAATTGAAGATTTGGGTGATGGAATTTTGAATGTTGAATTCCAATCCAAAATGAATACGATTGGCGGTGATGTTTTAGCAGGATTGAATAAAGCTATTGATCTTGCCGAAAAGGATTTTCAGGGTCTTGTAGTTGGAAATCAAGCAGCAAATTTCTCTGTTGGTGCCAACATAGGTATGATTTTTATGATGGCCGTTGAGCAGGAGTATGACGAATTGAATATGGCCATCAAATATTTCCAAGATACCATGATGCGGATGCGCTATTCTTCAATCCCAACAATTTCCGCTCCACACGGTATGTGTTTGGGTGGTGGTTGTGAGCTTTCCATGCACGCGGATAAGGTAGTTGCTGCAGCAGAAACCTATATTGGGCTTGTTGAATTCGGTGTTGGTGTTATCCCAGGTGGTGGTGGTTCCAAAGAAATGGCGCTTCGTGCATCAGACACATTCCAAAAAAATGATGTGGAACTAAATGTACTTCAAGAGTACTTCCTGACTATTGGAATGGCAAAAGTATCAACATCTGCTTATGAAGCGTTTGATTTAGGTATTCTTCAAAAAGGTAAGGACGTGGTTGTCGTCAACAAAGACCGGCAAATTGCTACCGCCAAAGCGTATGCAAAATTAATGGCGGAATCCGGATATACCAAGCCTCCAAAACGAAAAGATGTAAAAGTATTGGGTAAACAAGCTCTCGGAATGTTCTTGGTTGGGACAGACTCCATGGAAGCGGGGCATTATATCTCCGAGCATGACAAAAAAATGGCGAATAAACTCGCCTATGTTATGGCCGGTGGAGATCTTTCAGAGGCCAGTTATGTTTCGGAACAGTATCTATTGGATATTGAACGAGAAGCGTTTCTCTCCCTATGTACAGAGAGAAAAACTTTGGAACGTATTCAGCATATGCTAAAAACTGGAAAACCTCTAAGAAATTAAAAATTGCTTTAAGCTAAAAGCTTATTGCCAAAAGCTAACAAAATGAAAACAGCATATATAGTCAAAGCATATAGAACAGCAGTAGGGAAAGCACCTAGAGGGTTATTCCGATTCAAAAGGCCCGACGAGTTGGCCGCTGAGACCATTGAACACATGATGAAGGAATTGCCCCAGCTAGACAAAAAACGTATTGACGATGTTATCGTAGGAAATGCAATGCCAGAGGCAGAGCAAGGTTTGAATATGGCAAGGTTAATTTCATTGATGGGATTGAATATTGATGATGTTCCAGGAGTTACTGTTAACAGATATTGCGCTTCAGGCCTTGAAACCATTGGGATTGCCACAGCAAAGATACAAGCGGGCATGGCAGATTGTATTATTGCCGGAGGGTCCGAGAGTATGAGCTACATTCCGATGGGTGGATATAAACCCACGCCTGACTATGCTACCGCTAAAGAAGGTAATGAAGATTATTACTGGGGCATGGGGCTCACTGCTGAGGCTGTTGCCCAACAATTCAAAGTATCTCGTGAAGATCAAGATGTTTTTGCCTACAATTCTCATATGAAGGCTTTAAAAGCACAAGAAGAAAACCGTTTTCAAGACCAAATTGTGCCCATTGAAGTAGAACACACCTTCATTAACTCATCTGGGAAAAAAGAAACTACTACCTACACCGTAAACAAAGATGAAGGACCAAGAAAAGGAACAAATATCCCAACTCTAAATAAGCTTAAGCCTGTTTTCGCTGCAGGAGGAAGTGTAACTGCAGGAAATTCTTCACAAATGAGTGATGGCGCTGCTTTTGTCATGGTGATGAGCGAGGAGATGGTTAAGGAATTGAACTTAGAACCCATTGCTCGTTTGGTAAATTATGCCGCTGCTGGAGTGGAACCTAGGATTATGGGAATTGGACCCGTAAAAGCTATTCCAAAAGCCTTGAAACAAGCCGGTTTAAAACAAGATGATGTTGAATTAATTGAACTCAACGAAGCCTTTGCCTCCCAGTCCCTTGCAGTTGTTCGAGAATTGGGATTGAACCAAGAAATTGTAAATGTAAATGGCGGTGCAATAGCATTGGGACACCCATTGGGTTGTACAGGTGCAAAACTGTCTGTCCAGCTTTTTGATGAAATGCGAAAGCGAGACATGAAGGGTAAATATGGAATGGTAACCATGTGCGTGGGCACGGGACAAGGTGCTGCGGGCATCTATGAATTTCTAAATTAAAAAACAACACAATACTATTAGCTATGAGTACTGAAACTTTAGAAAAAGAAATACTACGAGGAGGCCAGTTTTTGGTAAAAGAGACGGATTGTGAGGATGTTTTCACATTGGAAGATTTATCTGAAGAGCAACAAATGATGCGTGAGAGTACCAAAGAATTTGTAGACCGTGAACTTTGGGCGCATTGGGAACGATTCGAAAAAAAGGATTATGCCTACACAGAGGAAACCATGCGTAAAGCAGGAGAACTTGGATTGCTTAGTGTCGCCGTCCCAGAAGCTTATGGAGGTATGGGAATGGGATTTGTTTCTACCATGTTGGTTTGTGATTACATTTCAGGGGCTACCGGTTCGTTTAGTACCGCATTTGGTGCCCATACTGGAATTGGGACTATGCCTATTACGCTATACGGAACAGAAGAACAAAAACAGAAGTATGTACCAAAACTAGCTTCGGGAGAATGGTTTGGGGCCTACTGCCTTACAGAACCAGGGGCAGGGTCTGATGCTAACTCTGGTAAGACAAAAGCTGTTCTATCAGATGATGGAAAGCATTACCACATCACGGGACAAAAAATGTGGATTTCAAACGCAGGTTTTTGTAATCTATTCATTGTTTTTGCCCGAATCGAAGATGACAAAAACATTACTGGATTCATTGTTGAAAACGACCCGAGCAATGGGATTACCCTAGGGGATGAGGAAAAGAAACTAGGGATTCACTCCTCCTCTACACGTCAAGTGTTTTTCAATGAGACAAAAGTGCCGGTTGAAAACATGCTCTCTGAAAGAGGTAACGGCTTTAAAATTGCCATGAATGCCTTGAATGTGGGCAGAATCAAGCTAGCAGCAGCTTGCTTGGAAGCCCAAAGACGCGTTATAAACGAAGCAGCTAAATATGCTAACGAACGTATTCAGTTCAAGACACCTATTATGAATTTCGGAGCCATAAAAGCAAAAATTGCTGACATGGCTACAAATGCGTATGTTGATGAGGCTGCGTGCTATCGTGCTGCTAAGAACATCGAAGATAGAATAACGATTCGTGAGTCGGAAGGAAATACGCATCAAGAAGCGGAACTTAAAGGTGTTGAGGAATATGCTATTGAATGTTCAATTCTAAAAGTTGCTGTTTCTGAGCATGTTCAACATACTTCGGATGAGGGTATTCAAATTTTTGGAGGAATGGGCTTTAGTGCCGATACGCCTATGGAATCAGCATGGAGAGATGCCAGAATTTCAAGAATCTATGAGGGCACCAATGAAATAAATAGAATGCTTGCTGTAGGCATGTTGGTCAAAAAGGCTATGAAGGGCCATGTTGACTTGCTAGGTCCCGCTACTGCGGTAGGCGAAGAATTAATGGGAATACCATCTTTTGATTCTCCTGATTTTTCTTCTCTTTTTTCAGAGGAAAAGGATTTGGTAGCCAGACTCAAGAAAGTTTTCTTGATGGTAGCAGGTAGTGCAGTCCAAAAATTCGGTCCAGACCTTGAAAAGCATCAAATGCTATTAATGGCCGCTTCTGATATTCTGATTCAAATATACTTGGCCGAATCTGCTATCCTAAGAACAGAGAAAAATGCAAAACGTTTTGGCGAAGAGTCCCAAGCAACGCAAATAGCTATGTCCAAACTGTATTTGTATAGAGCTATTGATATTATTCAGCAAAAAGGAAAAGAAGCCATTGTATCGTTTGCAGAAGGCGATGAACAACGGATGATGCTTATGGGACTTAAGCGATTTACGAAATATACAAATCAACCCAATGTAGTCGCACTACGCACACAAATTGCGGATAAAGTTGCTGCAGATAATGGGTATACCTTTGACTAATTCAAATAACGCTTGAAACAAAGCTTGTTTGGAAAACCGCTCCTCTAAGGAGCGGTTTTTTTGTCTTTTTTAACTGTGTCCTTCTCTCAATACTAAAAGGGTCTTTAAAAAAGGAAGTAACTTTACTTCATGAATGAATCTATATTTCACCAAGTATTCGATATTGATGATTTTGAATCAAGAACCAAGCGGTTGCTGGATTTGGTTTTGGAACATTTTCAACAAACCATTCATAACAGAAAAAAGAACACCCTTTCCTGGAATGAACCTGACAATGAACTAAAGTTTTGGAGAGCTTTCTTTGAAAATGGAAATGTAGACGAGTTCTTCAAAGAAATTCTAGAAAGAACTACCCACACGCATAATCCAAAATATGTAGGACACCAAGTAGGGGTTACCGCACCCATTACCCTTTTATCGGGCATGCTAAGCAATTTGCTTAACAATGGTATGGCGGTCTATGAAATGGGTATGTCTCCAAATGCCATTGAAAAAATAGTTGCGGAAAAGTTATGTAATACCATTGGTTATGGTTCCCAATCAGGCGGATTCATTACCTCTGGTGGAACCTTAGCTAACCTAACTGCATTACTTTCTGCTAGAAAAGCCAAAGTAGCTCATGATGTTTGGAATGAAGGGCATACAAAGCCCTTAGGCGTCATGGTGTGCGAAGAAGCTCATTACTGCATAGACCGAGCCGCCAAAATTATGGGCTTGGGTGAAAAAGGAATTATTAAGGTTCCCGCAATGGAGAACTTCGGTATGGATGTGAAACAGATGGAAGCCTATTACCAAAAAAGCTTGGAAGAGGGCATTCAAATATTTGCCATTGTAGGCAGCGCACCTTCTACAGCGACTGGGGCTTATGATGATTTAGCGGCAATTCAAGC
The DNA here is from genome assembly GCA_039191905.1 of Bacteroidota bacterium. Taxonomy (GTDB): domain Bacteria; phylum Bacteroidota; class Bacteroidia; order Flavobacteriales; family Flavobacteriaceae; genus Flagellimonas. The sequence goes on from JBCCXJ010000004.1 coordinate 22,714, forward strand.
CTTTGCAGAAAAACATGATTTATGGTTTCATGTTGATGGTGCCCATGGCGGCGCAGCTATTTTCTCTGAAAAATACAAACACCTACTCAAGGGTGCGGAAAGGTCAGATTCCATGGTTATTGATGGACATAAAATGATGATGATGCCCACCATTACCACTGCTCTACTTTTTAAAAACAGGATTCATGCAGACCATACCTTTAGTTTAAATGCAGATTACCTTCTTAACGAGACAAAGGAAGAAGAATGGTACAATAGCGGTCGTAGAACGTTTGAATGCACCAAAACTATGATGTGCATGCATTGGTTTCTGCTACTGAAAATGTACGGGGAAGAATTGTTTGATTCCTATGTTTCTCGACAATATGATTTGGCAAAAGCGTTTGCCACAATGATTCGGCGACATCCCCATTTTGAGCTAGCTACCGAACCGATGTCAAATATCCTTTGTTTTCGTTGGATAGATGAAGAGGAGATGGAAACGTCTCAATTAAATGCTATAAATTCCCATATTCGTCAGGTGTTGCTGGAGGACGGGGAGTTTTATTTGGTGCAGACCAAGTTGCATGGAGTCACCTATTTAAGAACATCCTTAATGAATCCTTTTACGCAAATAGAACATCTTGAAAAGCTGTTACAAAAAATTGTGGCTCGAGTAAAGATTATGGTCTAATTCAGGGTTTACCCCAGTATGCTAAATTCGGTTTAATTGCCGAAATACGTATCTTGAAAGGACTATACTTTTATGGTATGCTACAGACCAACCTTAAAAACCATATCTATCTACTCAAATTTGTCATTGTTTTTTTCCTTATAGCCACCGGTAGAAACGGATTTTCGCAACAAAAGGAAATTGATAGTCTTAAGCAATTGCTTCTGCAGGAAATCAGTGATAGTGCCAAGGTAGATAACCTAATGGCGATTTCAAGACTATATCAAAGCATTAACCTCGACTCTGTATTACGCTACTCCAAAAAAACCGCAGAGTTTTCAGAGTCAACAAATGGATATAGACTTGCCGAGGCGTACAATAATATGGGGGCCTGTCATTTTTACCAATCCAGTTTGGACTCAGCCGATTATTATTATCAAGGAGCCCTAAAAGCACTGGGCACAAACAATGACTCTATTACTAAATCCATGGTTTATTGCAATATGGCTCTGATGTATGGTAATCTTCTTGACACGGAAAGGGAAATAGAATACTACTTAAAAGCTATTAGTCAGGTAGAACAAAATGACAAGGAAGTATGTTCTATTTACTACAACCTCTCTCGCACTTATATGAATTCAGGCTTTGAAGAAAAGGGCCTGCAATATCTTGAAGAAGCATACAAAACGAGCAAGAGGTCTAAAACGGAAATTGTTTTCGACTATGCAACGGCGAACTTAGCCTATTATGGCTTGGAAAATTCAGATGATGAAATGTTTCGGAGATATATTAAAGAAATTGATTCCCTCTGCGCCCTAAATGGTAACCCCTCCAGTTGCTATTCCCTAAGCTATCTCAATGCATCCTATAACGCTAAACAAAAACAATTTTATAGGGCATTGCAAGAATACCAAAAAGCCAATGCTATAGCCAAAGAAATCAATTTTTCCGAAGATATCATGGAAACCACGGCCATGATTGCACGCATGGAGTATGCGCTAGGAAACAAAGTAAAAGCTGTTAAGACATTTGCGGTTTTTGATAGTCTGTACCAGTCCAGTCCAGACCCCGACCTGGGAATGAAAAACTTCAATCTTTGGGCTGTGTACGAAGCTTCTCTTGGGAATTATAACAAAGCGTATGAAATTAGACTAAAATGGGAAGCTTTGAAAGATTCAGTTTTTGCCAAAGAAAAAAGGGAAATCCTAATTGATTCTGAAAAGAAGTATGAAACGGAGAAAAAAGAACGAGAAATTGCAGAACAAGAAGTAATCATAAAAGAACAAGAGCTGGACTTAGCCAATAAACAGCGCCAAATTGCAGTTTGGGGTGGTGTTGGTGGTATTCTGGTTTTACTGCTTGGAGTCACTTTTTGGACTGGAAAAGAGCGGCAAAAGAGGAAAGAACAAGAAATTAAACATCTAAAAACACAACAAGAAGTGGTCCGGTTAGAATCCCTTGTGGCTGGCGAAGAAAAGGAACGTATTCGCTTGGCCCAAGACCTCCACGATGGCATCAATGGTGACCTTTCGGTCATTAAATTTAAAATTGATGGCGTGGATAAAAAGCAGATGTCGGGAACGACCACTGAAGGATTGAACCAAGCTATGAATATGCTGGACAATGCCATAAATCAAGTACGTCGAATCTCCCATAACCTAGCGCCACCCTCACTGCAAAATTTCAATTTGGATGAAGCTATTAAACAATACGCTTCCAAAATGCAAACGGTACATGGTGTAGAAATTGATTTTCAAACTTTTGGGGAAATACCCAACTTTTCGGCCGACGAAGAAACGGCATTGTACAGAATAGTACAAGAATTACTGAACAATATCATCAAGCATGCAGAGGCCAAAGAAACCTTAATCCAGTTAAATCATACGGAAGAACATACTGAGCTTGTCATAGAAGACGATGGAAAAGGCTTTGATACTAAAATCTCTAAAAATGGAATTGGACTTCAAAATATAGCTTCACGTGTCGCTTTCCTGAAAGGAGATTTGCATATTGAGTCGTCAAAAGAAGGGAGTACCTTTACCGTACGGATACCGAAAAAAGTATAGTATGGAGATTTCAGTAGGGATTTTGGATGATCACGAAATGATTTTGGAAGGCCTAGCCACTATGCTTTCACAAAGTGAAACCATAAGAGTTCATGGATGTTGGACTCACCATGCGAATTGCTTGGAAGACCTTAAAAAACAATGCCCTAATGTGCTTTTATTAGATATTAATCTTAAAAACGCCAATGGTATTGAATTGTGTGGAACGCTATCCAAAACTTATCCGAACATGAGTATCATTGCTGTTTCCAACTACAACGAAAGTAGTTTTATAAAGAACATGCTTCGTAGTGGAGCAAAAAGCTATCTGTTGAAAAACACATCCAGAGAAGAACTGATAACAACGATACAAACTGTTTATAATGGGGAACGCTACCTTCCACGAACGGTTGAAAACATCTTGTTGGAGGACTCCCTTGGGTATCCCAAACTCCGAAGTAGTATTCCAAAACTGACGCGAAGAGAAAAAGAAATTCTAATATACATATCTGAAGAACATACCAACGCAGAAATTGCCGAAAAGCTATTTATCAGCATCAAAACAGTGGAAAGTCATCGTACTAACCTCCTCTCAAAATTTGGGGTTAAGAATACTGCCGGTCTGGTAAAATCCGCAATGAACGCTGGGCTGATCTCTTAAGAATCCAAAACTTAGGGTTTTCCCTAAGCTATTCAAATACAATAATTAACCGATTCCTCGAATACATACATTTTTCATCTTGCACGAGTAACCATAAACCTCACATAGATGAAAAAATCAGCACTTTTAATTTGGATTCTTTTACTATTCAGTTGTTCAAAAGAAGAAGGCAACCCAACACCTGAGAATCTACCGCCAACAGATTTTACGGTCACAACTACGATTGAAGGAAACTTGGCAAATCTTATATGGTCTGCTTCTGAAGATCCAGAAGGCGGCGAAATTACGTATACGATATCCATAAATTCTGAAGTAATTGCTGAAGGAGTTACGACTACATCCTATCAAATTGCCAATCTTGATTTTGAAAGCATGTATAACGGTATTGTTACTGCAAAAGATGAAGAAGGCCTGGAATCATCATCCAATTTTCAATTCTCAATTTTGGAGGCCCCTAATTCAGCTCCACAAACTGGAAGCTTGAATCAACCGGAAAACAATAGTATTCAAAGAGGACCTGTTACTTTTCAGTGGGAACCTGCTATAGATGCTGAAAATGATACTATTGTTTATGATCTTTATGTGAATTATAACGGTCTGGACGGTTTTTCAAACAACTTTTTTCTCTTAGCCGAAAACCTATCGGATAGAACCTTTTTGTTCGAAGATAGTCCCGGTATTGCTGCAACAATTTCATGGTATGTTGAAGCTAAAGATGGCAAAGGACTTTCTACCAATTCCGAAACCTTCAGTTATAGAACAGTGGAAGAGACCGCACTTTTTGACCTTGCCGAGAACCCACCTTTTGAGGCTCGTGATAATCACGGATTGGTTTGGTTCAATAACAAGTTATTCCTTGTTGGTGGTGGAAGGAGTTTTGGAGGCAGTCGCTATAACGATGTCTGGGTATCAGACCGCGGGATTAATTGGACAGAGCTGGATACCGGCAATAAATTTACTCCCAGACTATGGAATGCTACAGTAGTTTTTGATAACAAAATATGGGTAATAGGGGGAAATACGGCATATACTGTTGGAAATGAGCTTAATGATATATGGAGCAGTGAAGATGGTGATACTTGGGTCCAAGAAACGGGCAATGCCGCTTTTGCTGCAAGGTACGGGCATCGTGTAGTAGTTTTTGACAACCAACTGTGGCTTATTGGCGGACGAAACGCTAATAATGACCTTAATAGGACAGAAGTTTGGAAATCAAATAATGGAAAAGATTGGACATTGGTTACCGACAACGCCAACTTTGGGACGGGAAGCGCATTTGATGTTGTCGTTTTTCAAGGCAAAATGTGGAAAATAGCCAGTAGCAACAATACGGTACTCAGTTCAACGGACGGAATTACATGGAATATAGAAACGGATGAAGCTGCTTTTGGCAATAGAAGACAACACAGTGTAACTGTTTTCGATGACAAACTGTGGCTCTTTAGTGGCACGGATCCCAACAATGGGAACCCTCTTTTTGACCTATGGTATTCCACCAATGGAAAGGAGTGGATTTTGTCTAATGATGACTTGGGCTATGGTGTGAATGAAGCCCGTTGCGTAGCCTACGAAACCGACCTACCAGGTGACTCGAGCGGCATCATCATAGTTGGAGGTAATGAAGGAGCCAATGGCCGTGGCACCACTAATGCTGTGAAGTCCATCATTCCTACCAAGTTTCAAAACTGATACCCTCAAATCAACTTCAAAAAAAAGACTTATAAACCAAAAAAATAGAAATCATGTACAAAAACATCACCCTTATCGGACTTTTTTTAATCCTTGGTGCAAACCTGGGGTTTACCCAACAAAATGGAATCAACAAAATTCGGAGCGCACCCTTACACTCTGGAGAATCAAGAACTTATAAAACCCCATATAAATCCATGGTAAAATATGCCCGTGAGGCTGTCACAGAGGCCGGACTGATTTTAGAATCCTCCGAAAAAATAGATGCTCAAACCTATATGATTATCGGTAAAGCAAAGACCTCAGCATGGAGTTGGGGTGAGTTGGTACGTGTAGTACTTATTGATAATTCGGAAAAAGTGACGGTTCGTGTATTTTCCAAACGAAGGATTAAAATCAACCTTAGCGCAAAAGGAAATTATACCCAGACCATATTATCCAATATAGAAGCGAAAATTGACTTTGAGACTGAATAATCAAATAGCTCTCATTGTGAGATTCTCAAATATGAAGGTGGTCAGGCAATGGATTCTAAAATCTTTTCCTCGCTCTTTTTTCTGGAAAAGTTAATAGCACATTCAATCAAGGCCAAATGCGAATACGCCTGTGGGAAGTTCCCCAGTAAGCGTTTGGTCTTGAAATCAATATCCTCACTAAATAAGCCCAGGTGATTGCTATAACCCAACAAGCGCTCAAAATGAGCTAAGGCTTTCTCCTCCTCGCCTATTTTAAACAAACTATTGATAAACCAAAAAGTACAAATGGTAAAAGATGAGGACGGCAATCCGAAATCATCTTCATTCTTGTAGCGATATAAGAGCCCGTCATTACTTAATTCTTCCTCTATGGCATGAACCGTATTGACAAATTTTGGGTCTTTGGCATGAATAAAACCATAGGATTCCATTAATAATACTGATGCATCCAGGTGATTTGAACCGTACGACTGCACAAATGCATTTTTTTCCGGATTCCAAGCATGCTCATGAATATCCGATTTAATCTCTTGTTCAAGAGCAGTCCATTTCTCAATTTTTCTTGATTTCCCAAATATCTTGGCTACTTTGATAGCCCTATCTATCGCTACCCAGCATAGTACTTTTGAAAATGTAAAATGTTGGTCTTCGCCACGAAACTCCCAAATTCCCTTGTCCGGTTCTCTCCAATGCTTATCTACAATCCAAACAATTCCTTTGGTAATACTCCAAAGTTCCTCGCCATTTTCAATATCATTGCTGAATTTTACCAATTGCTCATAAATAACATCCATCAGAATACCATAAATGTCATTCTGTTTTTGTTTGTAGGCTGCATTACCAATCCTCACCGGACTTGAGCCTTTATACCCTTCTAAGTGATCTAGTGTATTCTCGGTAAGTTTCTTTTGCTTGTTAATTCCGTACATGATTTGAAGTTTTTCATCCTTATCTGGCATCAAATCAATAATAAATTGCAAGTAGCGCTTTGCAGAGTTTTTATGTCCTAATTCAGATACTACTTTGATGACCATGGAAGCATCTCGAATCCAACAAAAACGATAATCCCAATTACGCACCTCACCAATAGTCTCGGGCAAAGAAGTGGTTGCTGCTGCCAAAACTGCTCCAGTTTTATCATAAGTCAACATCTTGAGCGTAATGGCACTTCGCATAATCTGGTCATTGAACTTTTTATAGGTAGGGGTTCTATCCACCCAATCTAACCAGTAAATCTTGGTTCTCTCCAGTTCCAAAGACATCTTAGCGGTTGTAGGCTTAAGTATTTTCTCATTGTAGCAAATCATAAAATACCCGTCTTCTTTCAGTGTAATTTCCTCTCCATCCAAAATGGCTTGCTTATCGAAAGAGGTATACATGAAAAGCGTATCAAATTTTTGCTTGCTGGTCAGACTCACAATGAAATCGTCCTTCGCATAGTTATTGGTCGTACCCAGAGCGTATTCCAGTTTTGGGTCGTACAAAACGCTAAAGCTGGGGCTACCTGAGACATGCTTGATGTATCTGATGATTTCTGGAGGCGCATTGTACTTTCCTTTGCCATTAAGTTTGTAGTAACGTGGCATAAAATCATGGACCTCAAACGTATTTTCCCCATCCGAATACCTTGTCACCAAGATTGCCGTGTTTTTGTAATACTCTTGATGAATTACATAATTGTACTTTGCCCTTATTTCAAAACTACCCCCTTTTTTTTCATCCAAAAGTTTTGCAAATACAGAAGTTGAATCAAATTGAGGTAAGCAGCACCAGTCTAAGGAACCGGTATCTGAAATAAGCGCAGCGCTTCGACAGTTACCAATTATTCCGTAATTTAGGTTATCCATAGTTTAGGAGTATTTTTCTGTTGAAAATTCAAGTTTTCACCTAATCATAAATCGAAAAAATAGGAATTTTATTACATTTTGCCCTAAAATCACCCATCCATGAGTAAAACTATAATTATTTCCAATAGACTACCAGTACAATTGCAAATAAGTGATGGTGGGCTAAGTGCCATTCCTAGCGTGGGAGGTTTAGCAACTGGTATGAAATCCTTTCACAGCGGTGGTGAAAGTCTTTGGATAGGATGGTCAGGTCTTACGGATGAAGAGATTCCTGAATCCCTCGAAAATGATATAGATGAGGCCCTAGCCAATCATGGATGTGCTAAAGTTTGTCTTACCGAAAAAGATGTTGAAGGGTTTTATTTTGGTTTTAGCAATAGGACCATATGGCCCCTGTTTCATTATTTTTTGGAATACTCAGAATTTGAGCTCGATTTCTGGAATACGTATAAAGTAGTGAATCAAAAGTTCGCAGATGCTATTTTAGAGCAAGCAGGTGAAGACGATATCATCTGGGTTCATGATTATCAGCTAATGCTGGTTCCACAAATGGTAAAGGAGAAACGTCCAAACACCTCAATTGGATTCTTCCTGCATATACCTTTTCCATCGTACGAAATTTTTAGAACCCTTCCCTGGCGTGAAGAAGTATTACAAGGTTTATTAGGGTCAGATTTAATTGGTTTCCACACCTATGATTATGAACGGCATTTTCTAAGTTCCGTAAGAAGGCTTCTCGGTCTCGATGTGAGTTTCAATGATATTTACTTAGACAATCGAGTAATAAAAGTGGATTCCTTTCCGATGGGCATCGATTACAAAAAATTCAGGGATGCTGCCTTGGCACATGAAGAAAAGGGAGAAGACAACAAAAGTGATTTGCAACAAAAACTGGATAATCACAAAGCATCTGCGCCAGACACCAAGCTTATTCTCTCCATTGACCGCTTGGACTACAGTAAAGGAATTGCTAAACGCTTAAATGCCTTTGAATATTTTTTGAACAAATACCCAGAGTACAAAGAAAAAGTTCGCTTGATAATTTTAGCTGTTCCTTCCCGTTCCAATGTTCCCCAATATCAACTTCTTAAACGGGAAATTGACGAACTTGTAGGTCGTATCAACGGTGAGCTCTCCACGGTAAACTGGACTCCAATCTGGTATTTCTATCGCTCTTTGCCCTTTGAGAATCTTATTGATCTCTATACGTCAAGTGATATTGCATGGTTAACACCTCTTCGAGATGGTATGAATCTAGTGGCCAAGGAATATGTGGCTACGCGAACGGATAAGACCGGGGTTTTGATTTTAAGCGAAATGGCCGGTTCAGCGTATGAAATGAACGAAGCACTACTCATCAACCCAAATAATTTTGAACAACAGGCAGATACGCTAAAAAACGCCATAACCATGCCCAAGGAAGAACAGATTGCACGCAATATGTTCCTTCAAAAACGATTGGAACGTTACAATGTGGAAGTTTGGGCCAATGAGTTTATGGGAGCTTTACGTAAAAAGAGCGACATCGATGATATCAATATATCCAGAAAACTCTCTTCTTCCATAACTGAAGGAATTATGGAAGATTTTGGAAAGGCCAAAAATCGATTGCTCTTTTTCGACTATGATGGTACCTTGACTGGTTTTCATAAAGATCCGCAAAAAGCTTCACCCGATGAAGAATTGTATGCGTTGTTGGACGAGATAAGTTCCCAGAAGAATACAACTCTGTTTTTAATCAGTGGACGTGACAAACAAACCTTCACGAAATGGTTTTTACACAAGAAATACAACATGATTGTGGAACATGGCGTATGGATTTCAAGAAATGGTGAAGAATTTAAACTTCTCGAAAAGGTAAAAGACCAGTGGATGGAAAAAATAAGGCCTGTGTTGGAATCTTTCGTAGATAGAACTCCAGGTTCCTTTATTGAAGAGAAAAATTATTCCATGGCATGGCATTATAGAAATACTGACCCTGATTTTGGCCAAAAAAGAGCTACCGAACTCAATACGGTGTTAACCAGCCTAATTGGAAATGACGACATTAGCGTGTTAAATGGAAATAAGGTAATGGAGGTAAAAAGCAGCAATGTCAATAAAGGTAGAGCTTCCGTTAGAATGTTAGGAGAGGCCAATTATGACTTTGTGTTTGCAATTGGCGACGATTGGACAGACGAATTCATGTTCCAGGAACTTCCTCAAAGTGCTGTTACCGTGAAAGTTGGTCTTCAGAAAACCCAAGCAAAGTACCATGTGGAGAGTACAAAAAGAGTGCGGGAAATTTTAAAGCAATTTGCACAATCATGATGAAAGGATTTTTATCTGTCTTTTTCTTTTTCACCCTTTTGACAAGCTATGCCCAAGGTAATACAGAAGTGTATCTCTTTGATTTGGATTCAAAAGACGGCGCTTATCTATTGTCCAATCCAAAAAACATCTCAAACAATCATGGGTATGACAATCAACCTTCGTTTTGGAATGATGATGTAGTTCTCTTTTCATCAACAAGAGCAGGCCAAACAGATATTAAGCGATTTAGTGTTACCGAAGGCAGCACCTCAAAATGGATTACCAATACTCCAACCGGTAGTGAATATTCCCCCACAAGAATTCCCAAGTCCAACAATATTTCTTCCATACGTTTAGATTTGAATGGTCTTCAACGACTTTATGAATATGATTCGAGCACGGGTGAGTCAGAATCTTTGAGCGAATTAAAAATAGGGTACCATGTTTGGTATAACGACCATGTATTAGTAGCAACGGTCTTGGTAAAAAACCAAATGGACCTTGTTGTAATTGATTTTGATAAAGGTAGCCAGGTAACTGTCGCCGAAAATGTTGGACGTTCTTTACACAAAATTCCAGGGACCGGTCTAATTAGTTATATCAACAAAGACACTGTAAAAAAGGAGCTTTGGCAGATTGTATCGCTGGACATTGCCTCAAAAAAAAAGGATACCATACTGAATTCTTTCTTTCCAATTGAAGATATGGCATGGCTTCCAAACGGAACCATTTTGGCACCTGACAGGAATAGAATTGCAATGTATCACCCTGAAAAAGATAGTATTTGGAAGGATTTCCATGTGTTTAACAAAAATCAGGTGTTTAATATATCCCGTATCGCCGTGAACACAAGAGGAACTCGATTGGCCGTAGTAACGGATGTCTCGCCAAAAGAAATTGTGCAACGCCAAGTGGAGACATTTAACAAAAGGGACCTAAACCGTTTTGTGTCAAATTATTCTGAAAACGTTCTGGCGCGACGATTTCCCAATGATACCATGTATGTTGGAAAAGAAAAGATGTTGGACAGCTACGAGAGGTTTTTTGCCAACACAAAGAATACAACAGTAAAAGTTGTAAAGCGTATCGCTGTTGGCAATACGGTTATAGACGAAGAAGTGACGTTCGTTGATGGTAGGAATGGACACCAAGTGGCACTATATGAAGTTGAGAACGGACTCATACAAACCATGAGTTTTATTTTTCCCAATCAAGAAACTAGCGATGCAGAATCAGTAATAAAGGAACAGTTGGATGCCTACAATGCACGAGACATAGATGCTTTTATGGAAACATATACGGATGATATAAAGCTTTGTAATTTCCCCAACAACCAATTTTCCGAAGGAAAGGAGAAAATGCGGGAACAGTACAAAGCTTTCTTTGAAAGCACGGCAGATTTAAATTGCGAAATCAAAAACCGAATAGTGATTGGAAACAAGGTTATTGATGAAGAGTATATTACAGCAAATGGTTCAAACTTTAGCGCGGTGGCCGTTTATGAAGTGGAAAATGGAAAAATTTCCAAGGTCACCTTCCTTCGCTAAAACTAAATTCAACTCCCCTTCCTAATCACTGCAATCAAGTTCATTTGAGCACACCAGATTAGACTTTAAGAGGCTACTGAATTGTTTCACTTTACCTTATCTTAGGGGCTACGATAATATAAATTTCATAATGAAAAAACATCTATTTTTCTTTTTTTCCCTAACCTCATTCATTATGTATTCCCAATCCGATTCAAGAATTTATGATATCATAGATTCTGTCTCGGCTATAAGACTTGGGAAGGACATAACGACTTTGGCAAATTTTGGAACACGTCACACCTTAAGTGATACGGTATCACAAACGAGAGGTATTGGAGCTGCCAGACGTTGGATAAAATCCGAATTTGACAAAATCTCTTCGGATTGTAACAATTGCCTTGAGGTATTTTATCAAAAGGATTTAGTGAAAGAAGGAGAAGGTAGAAGAATTACAAAAGATGTCTGGGTGGTTAACGTAGTGGCCATTCAACGAGGTACCAAATATCCCAATCGCTACATCATTATGAGCGGCGATATTGATTCCAGGGTAAGTGATGCCAATGATTTTACCTCAGATGCCCCTGGCGCTAACGACAATGCCTCGGGTATGGCAGGTACGATTGAAGCTTCTAGGGTTTTATCCAAATATAAATTTGAAAACAGTGTCATGTATGTAGGCCTCTCGGGAGAAGAACAAGGTCTTTATGGGGGTCGAGGTTTAGCGGCATACGCTAAAGAAAAAGGCTGGGAGATTATTGGGATTTTCAATAATGACATGATTGGCAACATCACTGGTGTCGATGGGGTCGTAAGCAATCGCGACTTTAGGATTTTCTCAGAACCCGTTCCGCCAACAGAAACTGAACAGCAACGAAGAGCTCGCCGTTTTTACGGAGGTGAAGTAGACGGAATTTCAAGACAACTGGCGCGCTATGTTCACAAAACCACAAAGCAATATATGCCCGAAATGAATCCAATCATGATTTACAGACTGGACCGATTTGGTCGTGGAGGTCATCACCGACCTTTCAATGATGCCGGTTTTGCTGGAATACGAATTATGGAGGCCCATGAAAATTACACACAGCAGCATCAGGATATTCGAGTGGAAAACGGTATAGCGTATGGGGATGTTTTGGAACATGTCAATTTTGATTATGTAAAAAAACTAACCGCAGTAAATGCCATCAACATGGCGTCGATTGCATGGGCACCCCCTTCACCAAAAACGGTTAAAATTGGCGGAATTGTTGAGCCTTCGGTAAAACTGACTTGGAGTTCCGTGGAAGGGGCTGCGGGGTACAAAGTCTATTGGAGGGATACCACATCCCCAACTTGGGACTATTCCAAATATGTTGGCAATGTAAACGGACATGTTTTGGAAGGCATCGTGGTTGACAATTTCTTTTTTGGAGTTGCTGCCATCGGAAAAGATGGTCATGAAAGCCCTATTGTATTTCCTAATTCTATTCTTTTTCGATGAAACTATCTCAAAAATATTCTTGGCTTCTTTTACTTTGTCTCTTTCCGGTGCTCTGTGCTAATGCTCAGTTTTTCACCCGATTGGATACACTTAGAGGCAGCATCACACCAGAACGAGCTTGGTGGGATTTGAATTACTACGACCTAAACGTAAAGGTGCAACCGGATAAGGAGTTTATAGCGGGTTACAACATTATCCGCTACAAAGTATTGGAAGAATCAGATGTCATCCAAATCGATTTACAGCAGCCCTTAAAGATAGATGCTGTTTCTCAAGACGGCCAAGACTTAAATTATACTTCAGAAGGACCGGCTCATTTTATCCGACTAAAAAAGAAACAGGTACCCGGTGAATTTAATAAGCTTTATGTACAGTACTCCGGAAAGCCAAAAAAAGCGGTTCGCGCACCTTGGGATGGTGGTTTTTCCTGGAAAAAAGATTCAAACGGAAAGTACTTTGCCGCTACCTCCTGCCAAGGCTTGGGCGCAAGTGTTTGGTGGCCCAATAAGGATCATATGTATGACGAAGTCGATAGCATGAGAATCGCTATTGACGTTCCAAAGGATTTAGTGGCCGTAGCCAATGGGAGACTCAAGGATGAGTATGGTTACGGAGACTTCAAGCAATATGAGTGGTTCGTTTCCAATCCAATCAATAACTATGGGGTCAATGTTAATATTGGAGACTATGTTTACTTTGGAGAAAAGTACAACGGAGAAAAAGGCACTTTGGATTTGGACTATTATGTGCTTCGAGAAAACCTGGAAAAAGCCAAAGAACAGTTCAAGCAAACTCCTATGATGATGGAAGCCTTTGAGCACTGGTTTGGCCCCTACCCTTTTTATGAGGATAGTTTCAAATTGGTGGAGGTGCCTTACCTAGGGATGGAGCATCAAAGTTCGGTAACCTATGGAAACAAATATCAGAATGGCTATTTAGGTAGCGACCTTTCGGGCTCTGGTTGGGGTTTAAAGTTCGATTTTATCATTATTCACGAAGCAGGCCACGAATGGTTCGCCAACAACATTACGTACAAAGACATTGCAGACATGTGGATTCATGAAAGCTTCACTGCCTATTCCGAAAATCTGTATTTGGATTATCACTTTGGAAAGCAAGCTTCTGCAGAATACGTGATTGGAACCCGAAAAAACATCCAAAATGATAAACCCATCATTGGCATCTACGGGGTGAACCAGAGGGGTTCGGGAGATATGTACTACAAGGGTGCCAATATGTTGCACACATTGAGACAATTGATTGAAGATGATGAGCTATGGCGAAAGATACTTAGGGGGATAAACAAAGAATTCTATCATCAAACAGTGACTACGGAGCAAATTGAAAACTATCTGAGTAAGGAAACCAAAAAAGATTTAAGTGCTTTTTTCAATCAGTATTTACGCACTACAATGATTCCACAATTGGAATATCAAATGGTAGGCAAAAATCTCAAGTTTCGGTATGTGGATGTTGTAGAGGATTTTGATATGCCCATCCGCATATTTGTTGATGAAAAAGAACATTGGATTTTTCCAAACTCTGAATGGAAGACCGAAAAACTAAATGGTACAAACCTTGCTTTTGATTCCAACTTTTACATAGAAACTATAGCCTTGGAGCCTTAGTTGACAAAAACTCTACCCATGAAAACAATACATGCCATCTTTTCAAAAAAACATGTTCTACTTTTTTCAGTAATCCTGACCATTTCCCTTGTAGGTAGCGCTCAAAAATTATCTAAAGCCCAACTAGATAAGGGTGCTGCAGATTTTGCAAAATCCTCTTTCCCTATATTAAGAGACATATTAAGTATTCCTAATGATGCCTTTTTTCTGGAAGATATTGAAAAAAACGTAAAATGGTGCGAAACCGAATTTGCTGAACGTGGTTTTTCTACTCGTCGCATAACCACCAAACGTGCACCTCTTCTTTTGGCAGAAAGAACGCATAAAAAAGCTAAACAAACAGTGCTCATTTATCTCCAAATAGACGGGCAACCCGTGGATACTACTCGCTGGAACCAAAAAAATCCGTTTATCCCGGCACTTAAAAAAGAGGTTAATGGGGAATGGCAGGAAATTCCATGGGAATCCATTACCAACTATGAGGATGATTGGCGAGTCTTCGCCAGGGCTGCTAGCGATGCAAAAGGCCCGGTAGCAATGTTCTTGGCAGCACTGGATGCTACAAAACATGAAAACGTAACACCCAATTTCAATATCAAGGTCATCATGGATTTCGAGGAAGAAATGGGATCACCCAACCTACCTCAAGCCGTTTTGGATAACAAAGAATTACTTACGGCTGATATGCTCATCATTTTTGACGGTCCAAGGCACATTACCAACAAACCTACCTTGACTTTTGGGGCCAGAGGCATTTCTACCGTGCAATTAACCACATACGGCCCTGTTGTTCCTCAGCATAGCGGACATTTCGGAAATTATGCGCCAAATCCTGCATTGCGATTGGCAAAATTATTAGCTTCCATGAAAAATGAGGATGGTTTAGTCACCATTTCAGGTTTTTACGATGGAATCAACATTAGTGGTGAAACCGAAGAAATCTTGAAGGCAGTACCCGATGATGAAGCACAAATCAAAGACCGTTTACAAATTGCTACTACCGATAAAGTGGGTAGCTACTATCAGGAGGCCATTCAGTTTCCTTCCCTCAACATTCGCGGTATGCAATCTGGGTATATTAACGAAAAAGTACGAACTATAATCCCTGGATGGGCCAGAGCAGAAATTGATATCAGATTAGTATTGGAATCCGACCCAGAACGATTGATTCAGCTGGTGAAAGACCATATTAAGGGCGAGGGGTATATTGTTTTGGACAGAGAACCTACCAAAGAAGAACGTTTGAAACATGAAAAAATAGCCACTTTTACTTACGAAGTATCTTATCAATCCTTCCGAACCGATTTTGATTCCGAAGTTGGGCTTTGGCTAAGAAGTGCGTTAAAAAGAGCCTTTGAGGCAGAACCCATTATGATTCGTATGAGCGGGGGTTCTATTCCAATTTCTCCATTTGTGAACACCTTAGGTATTCCCGCGGTTACCGTTCCCACGGTGAATCGAGATAATAACCAACATAGTCCCAATGAAAATCTAAGATTAGGTAACTATAGGGAAGGCATCAAGACCATGATGGCGATACTATCAGAAAAATTATAACGCAAACGTATCTCAATTGAAAATTTATTTCCCTCAATGGCAAGGTGCCGGTATTGGAGAAAACATAGAAGAAGGTGCGCTTGCGGTTCTACAGTATTTGGATGACCCTGAATTTGTAAAAATCCCCCTTTCCGATGTTCCAGCAGGAGAAAAAGGAGAACAAAAATTCAACATCAATAATTACGATGCCATTACTGAACAATTAGCTCGATTCAAAGAATTTCTAAAAGAGAAACAACCTCAACAATTAGCTACCATTGGAGGGGACTGTGGTCTGGAGATTGTTCCCGTATCGTATCTCAATGATAGGTATGCCAATTTAGGGGTTATTTGGTTCGATGCTCATGCAGATATAAATCGGCCTTGCGATTCCCCTAGTTGTAACTTTCATGGAATGCCACTTAGAACCCTTTTGGGAGAAGGAGAATCAAAAATGGATAACTTGATGTTTAGCAACTTGGAACCTTCACAAATCCATTATATAGGACTTCGCGATATTGATGCGACTGAGAAAATACGATTAAAAGAAGGTAACATATATCACCCAATACAAGTGAATATCACCGAACTTATTGACATCCTAAAAAGTAAGGGAATACAAAGTCTCTATCTGCATTTCGATTTTGATTGTTTGGAACCCAACGATTATAACAAAACCTATTACAATGTTCCTAAAGGTATTACCATTAAAGAGGCGGTTTCTTGTATCAAAGCCTTAAAATCCAATTTTAATGTAGTTGGCACCAGTGTTTTGGAATCAACAACACCATCTGTTGAGGAACTTGAACCTATCGAAAAAATCATAAATCTATTGATGGTATGAAAAGAGTTCTTGTGATTATGATTTTGCTCGTTGTGGCGAGTTGCGCAGAAAAAGAGCAAAAACCTCTTAAAAATGAAGTGCTCATTTTAGGAACAATACACAGCGGGCACCTAACGGATAGTGTGTATAATTTGGATTATTTGAATAAACTGGTTCGCGAAATTAATCCCGATTATATTTTGGCTGAAATTCCACCAGATAGATTCCAAGCTGCCGTTGATGGTTTTAAAAAAGATGATAGTATTTCTGAACCAAGAGTGCTGCGTTTCCCTGAATATGTCGATGTCATTTTTCCATTGACCAAAGAAATGGATTTCGAAATCATCCCCACCGCAGGCTGGACCAAACCTATGGCCGATGAACGAAGCGCAAAACTGAAGGCGATAAGTCAAGATTCCACCCGAATGGGGGATTGGACCGCCTATACCCAAGCTAGAAAACGTTCTGATTCCGTGTACAAGGCAACTGGAAAAGTTAATGACCCGCATTTTATCCACACAGACGCTTACGACAGCATTCAAGATATTGCTTTGCAGGTATACAATACACTTTTTAATGTTGAACTGGGCCTAGGTGGATGGGATAACATCAATATAGCCCACTACTGGAACATTGAGAAAGCCCTTGAAAAACATCGCTATTCAGGCAAACGATTTTTAATCACCTATGGTGCGGGTCACAAAAGCTGGTTCGTACGAGAATTACGAAAAAGAGACGATATTGAACTGTTGGAGATGGAGCCCTTCCTAAAGGCCATCGAAAAAAATAACTAATACGATTGAATGGATGAAGGTAAAAGTTGCCTTAATACAAGAAAGTCCTGTTTTCTTTGACAAGAAGAAAACACTGGAAAAAGTGGCAGACCTCACCAAAAAATACGCGGAAGAGGGTTGTCAACTGATTGTTTTTCCGGAATCTTTTGTGCCCGGCTATCCGAGAGGGTTCAGCTTCGGAGCTACGGTTGGCAAACGTACTGATGCGGGTAAACAATTATACACGCATTATTATGAAAATAGTATTTGTCTGGAGGAAGATAATTTGGAGTTTTTAGAAAAACTTGTTAGGGCCTGTAATGTATATCTAGTTTTAGGAATAACGGAAAAGACCAATGAAAATGGGAGCCTATACTGTTCCATGGCTTACTTCTCCCCTACTCATGGACTTCTGGGAGTGCACCGCAAAATAAAACCAACAGGGACCGAACGAATTGTTTGGGCTGAAGCTTCAGGAGAATCCTTGGTTACCTTCAAGACACCTATTGGAAAACTCGGCGGACTGATTTGTTGGGAAAATTACATGCCCTTGGCCCGAATGGCCATGTATCAAAAAAAAGTGGAATTGTATATTGCTCCTACCGCAGATTCTCGGCCAGAGTGGACCGCCAGCATGCAGCATATCGCTCTTGAGGGAAGGTGTTTCGTGTTGGCATGCAATCAATTCTATACCAAATCCATGTACCCTAAAGCATACCAACGTTGGGTTACGAACGAAGATGAAGAAATTTGTCCTGGAGGCAGTTTAATCGTATCCCCATCAGGAAAAATTGTTAAAGGCCCGCTGTTCGGAAAAGCTGGAGTCTTGGTTGCTGAATTGGATTTAGATGAAATCCATCAAGGAAACTTGGACTTTGATGTGGTAGGCCATTATGCAAGAAATGATATCTTTAAATTCAATGTCAAGGACCAACCCGAGCTATTTGATGAAACTGAAGACTTAACATGAAAGCTATTGTTTTTGAAAAATTCCAAGGGCCCTTACGTTTGGGAAATGTTCCTGACCCTATAGCAAAAGAGGATGGTGTTGTTATTCAAGTAACGGCAACCGGCCTTTGCAGGAGCGATTGGCATGGTTGGATGGGACATGACCCAGATATCATTTTACCTCATGTTCCGGGCCATGAATTGGCTGGGATTGTGCAATCCAAGGGTAAAAATGTAAAAAGATTCCAAGTTGGTGATAGAGTAACCCTCCCTTTTGTTTGTGGATGCGGCTATTGTCCACAATGCGCTACGGGCAATCATCACATATGTGATAGACAATCACAACCAGGTTTCACCCATTGGGGGTCTTTTGCCGAATATGTTGCCATTGATTATGCTGACATAAATTTGGTAAAATTACCAGAAAGTATATCGGATACTACAGCTGCCGCCTTGGGGTGCCGTTTCATTACCGCTTTTAGAGCCATTGTTGAACAAGGGCAGGCTAAAAGAGGGCAATATGTAGCTGTTCATGGTTGTGGAGGCGTGGGACAATCGGCCATCATGATTGCCAATGCCATAGATGCCCAAGTCATTGCTATTGATATTCATGAACCTTCATTACAATTAGCTAAAGAGCTAGGAGCTTCCTATGTAGTTAATGCTTCAAAAAGTCATGATGTTGTTGCTGAAGTTATTGCCTTGAGCAAGGGAGGTGTCCATGTATCGTTGGATGCCTTAGGAAGCACTGAAACCTGTTTCAACTCCATTGCAAACCTCAGAAAACAGGGAAAACATATTCAAGTTGGATTGATGACAGGCGACCATCAACATCCAAAGGTGCCTATGGACAAGGTTTTGGCCGATGAATTGGAGATTCTAGGCAGTCATGGAATGCAAGCGCATAAATACCCGGAAATGCTGCAAATGATTGAAAAAGGACTGCTCAAACCACAAAAGTTAATAGAACGCACTCTTACCTTAGAGGATACCATTACAAAGTTGCCCAAAATGAATACCTTTTCAAACTCTGGAATACTAGTTGTTGACCGTTTTTAACTTATGCAAAAGTTACAGTTATTGGACCAAATGGGACGCAGAGTTGTCCTTGAGCAAACTCCAGAACGAATTGTCTGCCTAAACCCGTCCCAAACGGAAACCTTAGTGGATTTAGGACTTGAAGAACGTATTGTTGGAGTTACCAAATTTTGTGTCCATCCCTCCCATTTAAGAAAGGCCAAAACCGTTGTAGGAGGAACTAAAAAAGTTGATTTTGATAAGATTCGAAAGCTGAATCCCGATATTGTTCTTTGCAATAAGGAAGAAAACACCCAAGAAATTGTGGAGACCTTAGAAAAGGAATATCCTGTCCACGTAACGGATGTTTCCAATCTTCAAGATGCACTGGAAATGTTGCAACACTATGGGCAGCTTTTCAATTGCAGCCAAGAAACCGAGGAACTAAGCTCAAAAATTCACTCAGAAAAAGAACAGTTTGACAAGCTTATGAGGGTCCAAGCCAAAAAAAAGGTAGCCTATTTCATTTGGCAAAAACCATATATGGTTGCTGGCAAAGACACCTATATAAACCATATGTTGGAAATCAACGGTTTTGAAAATGTATTTGCAAACCAGAATAGATATCCCACCACTACGCTGGAAGAACTCTCCCAATTATCCTTGGACCTCATTTTGCTTTCTTCTGAGCCTTTTCCGTTTAAGGAAACACATCAAAAAAAGCTACAGGAAGAATTGGGGGTTAAAGTAAAACTGGTAGACGGGGAATATTTTTCATGGTATGGTTCAAGATTGCTTGGGGCTTTTCAGTACTTTAGAAGTCTACATGGACATTGAACATTTTTATTTTAAAAACGATACCGAATGGCGCGACTGGCTTCATAAAAATCATGAAATCGCAACTGGCCTATATCTTATTTTTTACAAAGTAGACCACGAGATGGAAAGTATGCGCTGGGAGGAGGCCGTCCGTGTGGCTTTATGCTATGGATGGATAGATAGTACGGTAAAAAGCCTTGGTGATGGCAAAAGACGCCAATACTTCTGCCCAAGGAAGCCAAAGAGCGTATGGAGCAAGGTCAACAAGACTCATATTGAAGAATTGTCCAAAGCAGGTTTGATGCATGAAAGTGGTCTAAAAAGTATTGAAATTGCTAAGGAAAATGGTTCATGGACAGCTTTGGATGATGTAGAAAATGGTGTGGTTCCTGAAGACTTGCAAAAGGCTTTTAACAAGAACAAAAAGGCATGGAACAATTTCCAAAACTTCACTCACGGGCAACGTAAGACCTATCTCTACTGGCTGTACAATGCCAAAAGGCAAGAGACCCGACTAAAAAGAATAAAGGAAATAATCGCATACTGCAAAAACAATATGAAGAGTGGCCTTGGAGGTCGTTAAATTAGTTTCGTTCGTACAATTGATAATACCGTACTGCAGCTACACCTCCGACGAAGGAAAAACACGCCAACATCAAAAAAACCAGTTGATGTCCCAATTCTTCACCGGGATGGGAATCCAATAGGTAACCAGAAAGCAAACCCGCAAAAATATCCGGGGTATACCCCACCAAGGAAACTAAACCTACGGCAGTCCCAGTAAGTACAATTGGTATTTTACCAATTCGCATCACTGCAAAATACAGGCTTCTACCGGCATAAACCCCCACACCTATGATAGAGACCGATAAGAAATACAACAGTGTTGTTGTTGGAGCAATCCAACCTGAAGCAAAAAGGAGACCTCCAATGATGCAAGACACAAAGCTGAATACCAACCATAAGGTTATTTTGAATCTATCAACAATCAAACCTATCAGGACCCCCGTGATTGGTCTTAAAAATTGGAGGAAGGTACCCACTTCTGCAGATTCAACCTGATTATACAACATAACTTCTTCTGCATATTGGGAAATGATATCTGTGATTTTATAGCCTACATAGGCACAAAGTATAATTATCATTAATAGCCAAACCGAAGGTAAACGAAGTACTTCCTTAATTTCCTTAGCTGTTATTCGCTCCAAAACCAATTTCCGTTCATCCGAACCGGTCTTCATATAAAACCACGTCAAAATGCCTATTATGGAAATGATAACGGAAGACACATAAATCACATAGGTAAAAGCATTTTTCCTATCGGAAAGAGAGGCAACATTGGCATCATCTGTTAAGAAAAAAGAGAATATTAAAACACCAAGAAGACCAAAAAGAGCTCCAGTCATTCCTCTACCCCCATCTAAAAACCCGAAGGCTTTTCCTTGAGAAGAGCCTCCTCCCCATACCCGTGTTGCCTTAATCATAGGAGCCCAAAACAAAAAGATCGTGGTAAAGCCCCAATACCCATAAAGGATTTTTAGTGTAGAGAAACCCGGGTATTGTGCATAAAGTATTCCCCCTAACGCAGTCATCCAAAGGGCCGTTGCAATTAGTTTACGCGGTGGATACTTATCAGCTAAAGGACCTCCAAATAAATATGAGGGAATCGCGACCAATCCATAAATTGAAAAACAAATTCCAATTTCAACATTAGTTAAATCAAACACATCCAGTACAGTAGGTCTAAAAATTCTGGGAAGTACAAAGGGAAGGATAAATACGGCCTCCCCAGAAAGTATCAAGAGAATAAGATAATACCATGGCGCCTTCTGCTTCATTGAGGCCAAGGTAAATAAAATTAAACCTTAATCCCAAGCAGTTTTTTTATGAAGCGGCCTATGTGATAAAAAATGAAACAGACCAGGGCAAAAAGACTTCCAAAACCCATTGGTATTGCCGCACCAAAAGTAAAAGCACTTCCCAATACCCAACCTAATAAAAATTCTGATTTATAAAAAGGGAAAATAAAGGCCAGAACGAATATCGCAAGCATGATGTAATCTATAAGAGCAATGTCATGGGTAAAACAAAAAGCAATGATAATAGAGACGATTAATGCCGCTAAAAAACGAAGCGCAACCAATTTTAGATTATCCTTGGAATTTGTCGAGTTTACTCTTTTCCCAATACGATACAATAAAAGCCATGTGAAAAATGGCAATACTAAAGCACCCAACCAATTGGGAATACCAGGCAGGCTTTTATCATGTAATAAATAATGAACAGGGATACCTCCATTAAAATGGTCCCAAAGAATATGGATTAGTGCTAGTGTTGTTACTAAAAGAGTAATGAGAATTCGGTTGTTTTTTGAGAATGTCATGGTTTAGTCTTTAGCATAATGAAAGTTGCTGCCATTACATTAGACAAGAAAATATAAAGTATGTTACGTTTCTAACCCATAATTTAGAAAACCACGTTAACACCTCTTTAAGAAATCCCCTTAGGCTTTTCCCTATCTTTAACCGACTAATTCTGCTAACAATGAAATACCTCTACACACTTGTGATGTGCTTCGCATCACTTTCTTTTTTTGCGCAAGATTTTAACATGGACCTTGTACAGGACATGAAACCTCGAAACATCGGTCCCGGGGGAATGAGCGGTAGAGTTACCGCAATTGATGTTGTTCTTACCAATCCAGATGTGATTTATGTAGGTACAGCTTCAGGAGGTCTGTGGAAATCTACTTCAGGAGGTATAAAATGGGAACCTATTTTCGACAAGGAAGTCACAGCTTCAATTGGAGCTGTTGAAATCCAACAATCCAATCCTTCAGTAATTTGGGTGGGAACTGGCGAAGGTAATCCCAGAAACAGCCTTAATGGAGGTTACGGAGTTTATAAGTCCTTGGATGGTGGTAAAACTTGGAAATCCATGGGACTTGAAAAAACCCGTCACATCCACAGAATCGTTGTGGACCCAACCAACCCTGATGTTGTTTATGTAGGCGCCATTGGTTCGCCTTGGGGCATTCATCCCGAAAGAGGTGTGTTCAAAACCACCGATGGGGGAAAAACATGGAAGAAAATCCTCTACACTAATGACAAAACAGGGGTTGCCGATTTGGTCATTGATCCTACCAATCCCAATAAATTAATTGCCGCAATGTGGGAACATAAAAGGGATCCTTGGTTCTTTAAATCCGGAGGTGAAGGAAGTGGACTTTACATCACATATGATGGAGGTGAGAATTGGAAAAAACTAACGGATGAAGATGGATTGCCCAAAGGTGAACTAGGTCGAATTGGTATTGCCATTGCACAAAACAAACCTAATGTGGTTTACGCTTTAGTTGAAGCCAAAAAGAATGCGTTATACCGCTCTGATGATGGTGGATTGAAATGGAAAAAAATCAACGATAAAAACGATATTGGCAATCGTCCTTTCTATTACTCAGAAATTTATGTGGATTCACAAAATGAAAATAGGGTCTATTCCATTTTCACTTATGTAAATGTATCGGAAGATGGCGGAAAGAATTTTACCCAATTAATGCCAGCCTATCGAGCCAATAATGGTGTTCATCCAGACCATCATGCCTGGTGGATTCACCCAGAAAACGGACAGTTTATGATTGATGGGAATGATGGTGGTGTAAATATCACCAAAGACGGAGGAAAAACTTGGCGCTTTATTGGAAATATTCCAGTTGCTCAGTTCTATCACATCAATGTGGATAATGAATTCCCCTATAATGTGTATGGTGGTTTACAAGATAACGGTTCATGGAGAGGGCCTGCATACGTTTGGAAAGACCAGGGTATTCGAAACGCCTACTGGCAGGAAATTGCCTTTGGAGATGGGTTTGATGTAGTTCCAGATTTGGATGACAGTCGATACGGCTATGCCATGAGCCAACAAGGTTTCGTAAGGCGTTATGACTGGAAAACCGGAAATAATTATACGGTTCGCCCAACATCTCCAGATGCACAAACCAAGTTGCGCTTCAACTGGAACGCAGGTATTGGGCAGGATCTTTTTGATAATAGTACGGTTTATTTTGGAAGTCAATTTGTACATAAATCCACAGATAAAGGGCTTACTTGGAAAGTTATCTCTCCGGATTTGACCACCAACGACCCGGAAAAACAAAAACAAAGCGAAAGTGGAGGGTTGACCATGGATGCAACAGGTGCGGAAAATCATTGCACCATACTGGTAATAGAGCCTTCCCCGGTTGAAAAAGATATGTTATGGGTAAGCTCGGATGATGGTAGGGTACACTATACCCAAAATGGTGGAGCAAACTGGACCGAGGTCACCAAAAACATTAAAGGATTACCCGCTGGCAGTTGGATTCCTCAGATAAAAGCTTCCAAAAAGAATAAAGGGGAAGCATTACTCATTGCCAATGATTATAGAAGATTCAATTATGAACCCTACGCGTACCGTACCAAAGATTACGGAAAAACTTGGTCCAGAATAGTGGATGGAAATGATGTGGAAAGCTATACACTTGCTATTGTAGAAGATTCGGAAAACCCCAATCTCATGTTCTTGGGAACAGATGATGGGCTTTACCTTTCCCTAAATGCAGGAAGTTCTTGGCAAAAATGGACTGAAGGATTCCCAACAGTTTCCACGAAGGATTTGGTAATTCATCCAAGGGAGAACGATTTGATCATTGGTACTTTCGGAAGAGCAGCTTGGGTATTGGATGACATCCGACCTTTACGTGCTTTAGCCAGTAACAAAAATCTACTGCAAAAAGAAGTAGGCTTGTTTACTAGTCCAGATGCTTACTTGGCCGCCTATCAACAACCCAATGGAACCCGATTTGGCGCAGATGCACTTTACAATGCAGAAAACAGAAAACGTGGTGCTATGATTACCTATTATGTAAAAGAGGTAAAAAAGGATGCTGAAAAGAAAGACGAAACTAAAGAAAAGGAATCATCGACGGATAAAAAGGAACTAACTGGAGTTCAAAAGAAAGATTCCGTTCAGTTTACGGTGTATGATGGAAACCGTTTAATCAGAACTTTAAAGTTTAAGGCTCCAAAAAAGGCAGGATTCCATCGAGTTTATTGGGGGTTGAATGAAAAAGGTGCAGATAGGCCGGCAAGAAAAATTACCAAATCCAAAAACGAGAATGGCGGAATCAATGTCAAACCTGGAAGCTATAAAGTAAAAGTTCATTTTGGAGAAGCTGTGGATTCTACAATCGTAACTGTAAAAACAGACCCAAGACTGAATGTTTCCTCGGCCTCTATTAATGAGGTATATACGGCAGGAAAAAAATTGAATGACTTTGTGCAGACTGCTGCGGATGCTGTAAAACAGTTGGTTGAGAGCAAAGATTTGGCTAATAAGTATGCCACGGAACTAAAGGAAATGGACAAAAAGAAGTACGAGGAACACATTAAGGCTTCAAAAGATATTGTGAAACAAATTGATTCTGTTGTAGCACTTTACATTGGCAAAGAAGATAAGCGTCAAGGAATCACAAGAAACCCTGAAATTTCTGTGATGCAACGCCTAAATACCGCAAGTTTTTATGTGAATACACGGAAAGCCGGAATCACCTCTACGGAAAAAAGGCTAGTGCAGCATGCAGAAGATGACTTAAAATCTGCCTTAAGCAAAACCAATACTTTTTTTGAGGAAAAATGGAAGCCCTACAGGCAATCCATTGAAGCGTTAGACCTTTCTCCTTTCAAGAAAACCGAAACTTTTAGCTTGGATTAGACCTATGAAAAGATTTCTTTTTCTTTTTATCCTGACTGTTTCATATACGGGACTTGGACAGGAAAATGGCGAAGACGAATTTGGGGCCTGGTACATGTATTTTGGGACGAACAAAATATCTGAACGTTTTAGCATTCATACCGAAGCGCAATTTCGTTTTTATGAATTCACGTCCAATTTTAATCAACTTTTGTTGCGAACGGGGTTGAACTATCACATCAATTCCAATGCTATCGCCACTTTCGGATATGCTTATATCGATACTGACCCTACGTTTCAGGAAAGTCCTGATAGAGCAAATCCTATAGAAAATCGGATTTTCCAACAGTTTATTCTGAAAAACAAGGTCTGGGAATTTCTTTTTGAACATCGGTATCGTCTTGAACAACGATTTATAGACCAGACAGATATTCTAAGTGACCCAGAACAAGATTTATCGCGGACGGAACACCGCGCAAGATATCGTATTCAGGTTACTTTGCCACTTACGGATACATTCTTTCTGAATTTTTATGACGAGCTATTCATCAATTTACAAGACGATTTATTTGGTCAAAACCGACTTTATGGTGCCGTGGGGGTTAATATAACTGATACTAGTAGTTTACAAGTGGGGTATTTGAGAAATCAATTTACAAATGCCGTTTTTGACCGTTTTCAGATAGCTTTTTTCTTTAATCCCGACTTAAGAGGTATCTTTAAAAAAGGGAAATGAGCTTACAAAAAGTATCTTTTAGCAATAAAGAAGGACAACATCTGGTAGGGCGGTTGGAATTACCTGCTGACCAACATCCGCATAACTTTGCGATTTTTGCCCACTGCTTTACATGTACCAAAAATCTGTTGGCAGTAAAAAATATTAGTAAGGCATTAACATCAAACGGATTTGCAGTACTTCGATTCGATTTTACTGGTTTGGGTGAAAGTGAAGGTGATTTTGCGGACACCAACTTTTCAGGCAATGTTGATGATTTGGTTGCTGCAGCTGATTTTCTCACAGAAAACTATACAGCTCCCACCTTACTTATTGGGCATTCTTTAGGCGGTGCAGCCGTTATTTTTGCTGCTTCGGATATTGAATCCATTAAAGCGGTTGCTACGGTTGGTGCCCCCTCAAATCCAGTTCATGTAAAACATTTGTTTAAAAGTGGGTTGCAAGAAATTGTAGCTACGGGTGAGGCTGTGGTCAACCTTAGTGGGCGTGATTTTAAAATCAAAAAGCAATTTGTTGATGACTTGGAAACTAAATCTTTGCCCGATACTGCAAAGGCTTTGCGGAAACCTATTTTAATCATGCATTCGCCCCAAGATGACACTGTGGGCATAAAAAATGCAGAAGAAATATATAGAGCCGCGCACCACCCTAAAAGCTTTGTTTCCTTGGATGGGGCGGACCACTTGCTGTTTAAAAAAGAAGATTCTTTATATGTGGGCGAAGTGATTTCAGGCTGGGCAAAGCGGTACTTGCCTGCAAAAGAACGCGTAGATTCTTCGTTGAGAACGAAACATCAGGTCATGGCAAGTCTAGGTGCCACAGATGGTTTTACCACGCAAATGAAAGTAGGCAATCACTATATGTTGGCAGATGAACCTGAAAGTTTTGGGGGAAATGATTTTGGTCCTTCTCCCTATGAATATGTTTCTGCTGGACTCTCGGCATGCACGGTGATGACTGTCCAAATGTACACAAAGAGAAAAGGATGGCCTTTGGAAAATATTGAAGTGCATACCTCATACAGTAAAAGCCATGCGGAGGACTGTGAAAACTGTGAAATGGATTCCGCCAAAATTGATACATTTCATCGTGAGATAACCCTAACGGGAGATTTGGATGAGAAGCAAATAGCACGAATCCTCCAAATTGCGGATAAATGCCCTGTGCATAAAACACTTCATAGCGAAACTCAGATTATTACCAAACTCATCAGGTAAATGCAAAGCCCCAAATTTGATATAAGTATCGCAGGGGCATTCACTAGTAGCCATACAGTTTTACTTCCCAACGAAATTATAGAACCCTTTATTCAAAAAGGCCTTAAAAGGGTAAAGGTTGTTGCTTCTTTCCAAGAAAATTCCATTGAGTTTTATGCTGCTCTTCTAAAACGACATGGGAAGTATTATATGATGTTTAGCAGGAACAATCAAAAAGCACTTGGTATATACGCTAATGATTATTTTACAATGCAGTTCTTTGAAGATACTTCCAAATATGGAGTAGAAATGCCAGAGGAATTTGAAGCTGTTTTACTGAGCGATTACAGCGCTTATCAAATCTTCGAAGGATTATCAAGTGGTAAGAAACGGGGAATTATTTATATGATAACCAGATACAAAAACTCTCAGACGCGTATAGACAAGTCTCTTCTACTTTGTGAAAATTTAAAACGAGGGATTCGGGAAAATAAAGAATTATTGAAGCCCTTTTAGGTTGACACCTCCTTAAATAATCAGTACCTTAGACCAAACCCAAAAAACACATAAAATGAAAAAAATTATAGCACTACCACTGGCAATTCTTTTAATCGTTGCTTTCAGCTGTAAGCGAGCAAAAGGAGATTCAGATACTATGGATTCCGATTCCGATAGCATGGATATTTCTGAAACAGCGGCAGAGGTCGAAGAAAAAAAGGAAGCTATCACCTTAACCAAGTTAGAAGGTTCTCCAGACTATGCTGATGCTGAACTAGTTTTGGATTCTCCTTCAAATACCAAAATAGCCGAAAGTGGTGAGGTTGATTTTAACTTTGCAGTGAACAATTATGAACTTGGTGCACAGACCGACAGCCCAAATGCAGAAAAGCTGGCCAACTCTGGTAAAGGTCAACATATTCACTTCATTTTGAACAACCAACCGTATTCAGCGCATTATGAGCCTGCTTTTAAGAAAGAAATTCCAAACGGTGTTCATCATCTTGTTGCTTTTCTAAGCCGATCATATCATGAATCCGTAAAAAATGAAAACTCTGTGGTTGTGAAAAAAATGGAGATTGGACCAAATCCTTCTGATTCCATAGGAATAGATATTGATGCACCGACGCTAATCTACAGTCGACCAAAAGGAGAATACGCCGGAAAGGATACGGAAAACCTTCTGCTTGACTTTTTTGTGCTAAACACTACCCTATCAGCAGACGGTACTAAAGTAAAAGCAACCATAAACGGTGAAGAATTTATACTGACTGAATGGGCTCCGTACGTAATCAATGGTCTACCTATGGGCGAAGTGACCGTACAACTTGAACTTATAGATGGAGATGGAAATCCCATTGCAGGTCCTTTTAATAACGTTACCCGAACGGTAACCTTAAAGCCATAAAACATTATCATCCATAAATTACTAGAGCGGTTTTGAACCGCTCTTTTTATCTATACTACTATGAAAATTGGTGCTTTTTCAATCAGTTTGGCCGTAAAGGATTTGGGTGTTTCCAAAGAATTCTACGAAAAATTAGGGTTCACCGTCTTTGCAGGAGAAATGACAAGGAATTATCTCATTATGAAAAATGGCAATGCCTTAATAGGTCTCTTTCAGGGTATGTTTGAGCAGAATATTTTGACCTTCAATCCGGGATGGGATGAAAATGCCCAGACGCTAGATTCTTTTGATGACGTTCGTGATATTCAAAAGACCTTAAAGGAAAACAATATTGCATTAACCTCAGAAACGGATGAGACAGGTTCTGGACCTGGAAGTATTGTAGTAACAGACCCTGATGGCAATACCATCCTCATCGATCAGCATGTTTAATCTGTAATTTCCGTTAAGACCCATAATTTTATTCTATTTTAGGTCTTTCAACCTTATGGACCTCGAACTGCTCATACAAAACTTTCAAAAAAAAGATAAAGCTGCTTTTGAAAAGCTATACCAAATGTATGCAGAGAATATTTGCGGGGTAATCAATGTTATTCTCAAAGACACAGAACGTTCTCAAGAAATATGTCAAGACGTGTTTGTCAAAATTTGGAACAACGCGGATGGTTACAACGCATCAAAAGGGCGATTTTTTACCTGGATTTTAAATATAGCGAGGAATGCAGCCATCGATGAATTACGCTCTAAATCGAATAAAGAGCAAAAACGAAACCTGAGTATGGATTACTTCGTAGGTATTTTGGAAGGTACTGAGGAGATGGACAGCAAGGTGGACGTAATTGGATTAAACAAAGTATTGAAAGGTTTAAAAGAGCTTTGCCGGGAGATTATCAGTTTGTTGTATTTTAAAGGCTATACGCAAAAAGAAGCTGCAGAAGAACTAGAAATTCCAATTGGAACGGTCAAAACCCGAAATAGAAACTGTATTTCCCAGATACGTAAAAACAACGTATTGTAAATGGATGTTGAAAAGTACATAGCGTCCGGTATTCTGGAACTTTTTGTTTCAGGAGCCTTGTCTTCTCAGGAAAATGAGGAGGTACTGAACTATGCGCGTCAACATCCTGAAATCCAAAAAGAAATTGAAGCCATTGAGGCAGTCATCCTAGATTTGATAAAAAAAACCTCGCCTGGCATGCCCTCAAATGGATTTGAAAAAATATCTTCAAAGATTCAGATTGATGATGGTCCGGTGATTGTAATGGACACCAAAACCAAATCGCATTGGAGCTCCTATATGGGATGGGCTGCTTCCATAGTTTTGTCTATAGGTTTGATTTGGACCTATTTTCAAAATGACCAATTAAAGTCTGATATTGAAATCACCAATCAAACACTGGAGCAGTTGGAGGATACCCTCTCCAACGTCAGGTCCGATATAGCAGATAAAGAAAGTATTCTTAAGAAACTTCGAAATAAGGATGTTAGCATGGTCTTACTGCAAGGCCAACAAGTTTCGCCCACCTCCTATGCTAAGGTATTTTGGAATACCTCGGATGAAATGGTGACCATTGATGTGCAAGGACTTCCCGAGCCTCCCGAGGGCTACGATTATCAGGTCTGGTCCTTGACCTTAAATCCATTGACACCTACTAGCCTCGGAGTGTTGTCGGATTTCGATTCCAATGAGACAAAGCTTTTCACCTTAGAAAATGCAAACGAATCGCAAGCTTTTGGTATTACCTTGGAGCCTGAAGGCGGAAGTGAAACACCTACTTTGGAGCAATTGTATACTTTAGGTACTGTTGGGCCTTAATACTTTTCAGAAGTTTTTGGAATAAAAAAGCGACTTGGTATACCAAGCCGCCTTTCCAGTGTGAGTGCTAACCCTATAATTTCACACCTACTCCAAAACCTATAATCCAAGGATTAATGTCTACGTCGGCTCCTACAGTAGCTCCCAATGCAGTGGTTGCATCAACCGTTACGTCTGTGCTTAAAAACAGGTGCTTAACATCTACATTCAAGAACCATTTATCGTTGAGCATATAATCAAGTCCCCCTTGGAGAGCGAAGCCTAAAGAGGTATCATACTCCACATCATCCGCGATAGGACCTTCATCTACTCCATAAAACAAGGTTAGGTTTACCCCTGCGCCTAAATAGGGTACAAAATTCCCCCCAGTAAAATGATACTGACCTGTCAAAGTTGGTGGTAACAACCATACGCTACCCAAATCCAAATCTCCCGCTGCGGTTCCTACTGCTTCCACATCATGTTTGGCAGTGGCCAAAATCAACTCCACAGACCAGTTTTCATCAAAAAAATAGGATATGTCAAATTCCGGTACAAAAGCCGTTGAAATAGAAGCATCTCCACCAATTGCCTCTATATCCGCACTTTCATCAGGTGTTACCACAATTCCCCGTAATCTAAATTGCCATTTGCTACCATCATTATTTGCTGGTTGATCCTGTGCAAGGATATAATTAGAAGTACCTAAAAGTACGATCATTGCAAAAATCCATAGTCTTCTCATCGTTGCGTTTTTAAAGTTTTGCCAAAACTAGCCTAGGATATCATCAAAGAATATGATCTATATCATTGTCCAAATAATTATACTTTACACCTTTTTAAAATGCCACAAAAACCAAGATTAAAGAAAAAAGCGAACAAAAATTAAATAGGTAATTTGCATGACGTTAAATCATATTTCTTATGGAAGGGTTGATGTCATATAAATTCCAAATTTTGACCACCGTCATTTTGCTACTAATCATATTTGCCTTGAATTCTTTGGCAAAGAGAGCTATTAGAAAATTTGGAAAAAACAGTGCTATCAATATGAATAGTAGAAAGATTATTTTCTACTTGAGCAACCTTATCTTCTATGGCCTGGCTATTATAGCCATTACTTTGGTATGGGGAGTTGATTTACAGGAATTCTCGGTTTTTATCTCTTCTTTTCTTGCTATAGTGGGTATTGGATTTGTGGCCCAATGGTCCATTCTTTCGAACTTAACGGCCAGTGTCATTCTTTTCTTTAATCATCCTCTTCGCCTTGGTGACCGGGTTCAGGTACAGGATAAAGACTTTGATTGGACGGGTATTGTAGAAGACATTAGCGGATTTTACCTTTTTATGCGTACCGATGATGGACGAAGAATTACCATACCTACCAACCTTGTAATACAGAAGGGCATTGAAATTCTTTCCCATACGAGCGAAGGAATAAAAGATGTATCCGTTGAAAATGAGAAAACGTCATAATCGAAATTATGACGTTCTCTAAAATAACCTAATCAAAACGACATTACCGCTTAACTATATCATCACTACAATTTTTGAATAGCCTCTGCCATATTTGGTCCTAACTCAAAAGAGGCGTCTTCCAGTTCTTTTTTTATAGAATCAACGGTTTCTATGTCTCCATTGGCCTTGTAAATTTGGGCCATATGGTATTGTGCCGTTGGTTCAAAGGTTTTCCCCTGCACATATTTTTCCATTAATTCCAGAGCTTTACCAGCATTTCCATCTTTTAAATAACTGTATGCCAGCAAATCGTACGTTTCTGGAGTAGAGCGATTGGTAATTTCTTCTTTTGCTATTTCGAGGGCCTTCTCTATTGTCTCTTCGTTTTCTGCATAAAATTCGATGTTATGGGTGTTATACATCACGCCATACGATTTGTTTTGAACCTTTGCCTGAAAATCATCCAGGGCTTTCGTTTTTGCAGCATCATCTTTTAAATACTCGGCAATCTCGACTTTAAACAAATCTAAATCCGGAGACCGATTTGTTCTTTCTATGGACTCAATAATACGAAGTGCCTCGGTTGCATTACGCTCATATGAAAATACAATCCAAGCAATTCCTTTTTTTGCATAGGCATTGTTAGAATCCAATTGAAGTGCCATTAGGTAATGCAGATATGCATCTTCAATGCGCCCATCATGTCCATAGAAATCTGCTAAATTGGTGTACGCCCATAATCGCAGCCCCAAATTCTTCGAGGAGTCTGCTTTTTCTTTGGCCTTTTCCATAAATCGAATGGCAGTTTCCAAATCACCTTTATGGTCGTTCCACTTGGCCACACGAATGAGGTATCCAAAATCTGACATGTTTTGAATACTATCCAGATATTTTGAAGCAGTATTGTAATTCCCCAACTCCATATGTATGTCGAACAACAAGCTCTGTGAAGCATTTGCACCGCTCCCCATTTTTCTGGCTTGTTGTGCTAGTTTCAGGGCATCCTTAAATCGATGTTGGGCAATATTATTTCTAGCCAGTGCTCTTAGGTATCCTGATTTTCCAATGGCAGCCTCATTCAAAGCCTTTTGTAGGGCCCGTTCAGCATCCTTCAAATATTTTATTTCTCCTGAAGTTTTAAAAAAACGGCCATATTCGCTTGCTACATTTCCCAAAGCCAGCGTTTGCAAACTGTCTGATTTGATTTTACCATTCCACAATTCAAAAAATTTGGAGGTATTCTTAACTGGTGAAATCGTGAGGTATGTATTATAGTCCTCAGCATTCGTGATTGAAGTTTTTTCTTTAGCACATGAAAAGAAAAGTGTCAATACGGCTAGGGTAATTATTTTTTTCATGATTCGTTTTGATTTTGTTTTTATAGATGAAAAGGGAGGGTTCTTATGTCTCCTCCCCTCTCCTTCATAGCAATTTCTTACTCTGGGTCCCCTAGATACGGAAAAGCCGTTGAGATATCAGCAGTCAGTCCTACTCCATCCGACGTTAATCGAGGAAGGTCTGAAATACCATCATCATCCAAATCTTGTCCGCTGAACCTATCTCCTTCAGCACCGCCAAAAAATAGAATTAGGGAAACATCAATAATATCATCATTGGGTGTTCTACCTGTCAACGCTACTTCATCACCATCAGGGACCAAAATAATCCCATCATTATCAAGGTCTGTTCCCGGATTAAAATAGGTGGTTGGTAGGTCTGGAGCTACATCCAACGCATCAGCAGCTAGAACCGTTGTCAATTGTTCGGCAGTAAGACCTAAAATGTTATTTTCATAGTTTACGGCCGCAGGGTCCAAGCCTAACTTTAATGCATATACATCATGGTACTGTTCCAACCGTGCTTGGAAACCTAGTTGAAAGGTAGTCACCATTTCCGAAGGGATAGTCACATTATGGGCATCCTTTACACTTGGTGCTCCGTCCATATCAAAACTTAGCGTGGTGTTTATTCCAGGTCTCCCCATATGGTCTACTTGGGCAAACGTTCCTGAAAAATCAATACCCATCATATCGTCATCGTCCATCATATCGTCCATCATGTCATCGTCCTGCATACCAGTATCATCGGGTACAGTGACATCATCATCATTACTACAGGACACAAGAAACAGTCCTATTAAAAATGACGCAAAAATTGTTTTTATCAAGTGTGTTTTCATTTCTATATTCAATTTTGTAATTATTGTTTTCTATTGGTTGTAACCCAAGTTTTATACACGGTTAGTCCTAAAGGATTGGTAGCCGTAGGGGTACCTAAAAGTGAGTTTGGAATTTCAATGATTACCGACAAGGTATTTGCTCCATCGAATGTGTCCATCGCTTCATCAGAAGGGAAGAATCCGCCTACCGCAGAATCCAACTCTGGAGAAATCACCGCATTAAATTGAAAGAAATCAAAGAAAAATGGGTCTTGTCTTGGTCCCGCAAATAAAGAAACACCGTTTGTGGTAGTTTCAATCACTGGTGTTGCATCTGAAATCTCCACATTTCCAAGCGGAGCATCGGTAAGAACGTGACTATTCAAACCAGTTTGCGCAGGAGCTACAGGTCCAAAAAAATACATTCTTCCATCTCTCGCAATAGCTTGGATAACCCGATCTTCAACTAAATCCCCGTCAAGATCAATGTTGATTTCGGTTAGAACATCTTCATCAAAACTGCCGAAAGGAAGTTCTGGAAGTACATCTGACTGCAGGTCTACTACAAAAACCGTATTATCAGAACCTTCAGAAGGCTCAAATGCGAAAAAATCGGCAACATCCGATGTAGTCGCTGTGGAACTTGGTGCATCAATATGGTCCGCTGCAACAAAAACTGCTGTGGCCAATAACAAGACAAAAGTCCCCATTAGATACTTAATTGTTTTTTTCATTTTAGTAATTAGATTTTATATTAATACGACCCTACCTACGGAAGCTAAAAAGGGAGGGTTTGGTTTTAGGTGTGTTAAAATTTTCTTAATATAATTTTGATGCGTTTCTGTGCATACCTTCAGAAAAATCTGCTATTTTGTAGCTCCTAAATATGAGCTTTCTTGACCCATGAATCCTTCTGCTACTGGCTGGATAAATAAATTTGGACATTTAGTCCAGCAAAAACCAATACATCTTTCAGGTCAGGATGAGCTATACCTGCAACTCAAGGAGATTGGTTTTGTCTATGGCATTCATATCGATGTTTTTCCTTTGATATCTACTGAACTCAAGCTCACGGAAGATGAAATCGCGAAAATCAACTTGCTGGTTGCGTTGTACCTCACCTATGCCTTGGAGCGAAAAAATTCAGATTTCGACGATTTTGTGGACACGGTTTTTGCGTATTATAAATCATTAGAGGTTGGTAAAATATCCTTTCTAAACAAAATATTGAGTGCAAAACATACAGAATCCCAACTGGAAAAGCTGATTGATTCACGTATCTATTTAGGAGGAAGTGCTTTTAGTAGAGCTTTCGGAAACAGCATAACCAATTCATTACTTTTTGTTGATGTATTGATTTTTAGAACGTATTTGAATGGTGAAAAATCGGGAATGGAACATGCAAAACTGCTTGAGTATGTCACCATGAATATTGCATATCATAGTTTAAATTCTAAAGAGACGAATAAGAATGATGCAAAATTCATACAATTATTGGCTTCCTCATTGACCTATGTCGATTTAAATGAAGCTGAATTCGATGGCACTTACATTGACCTTTTAGCACTAAATTTTACCCCAGAGGAACGAAACTATTTTTTGGATATGGCCTGTCTTACCATCTGGGAAGATAAGTCAATTGACCTAACCGAATCCGATTATATTTACCGTCTTGGAAAAGACTTGGGAAAGTCAGAAAATGAAGTGAAAATTTCAATGAATTTGGTTATCGATTTCTTCGAAAAGAATAAGACAAGAATTGGATATTTAAGTGAAAAAAATGTGGCTTTTCAATTCTATCAAGGCATGTCCAAAAATGTAAGTAAACTTATTTTAAGAAACAGTAAGAGGCTCAAAAAAGAACTTACAGAGAGTAAGGAACTGGTATCACTTTTATCTAAATCAACAGTCAAGGAACTCAGCCCGGAAGAACGAAGAAAAATGCAAAACCAACTTTTGGATATTTTTAAAACCATTCCTTCTTTAGCTATTTTTATGTTACCCGGAGGAGCGATTTTATTACCAATTTTTATTAAATTGATTCCTAAATTATTGCCTTCTGCTTTTGATGACAATCGAATCGAAGAAAATTAGTGTTTTTCATCTAAAATAGCACCTATAAGAAAAGCTTATAATAGTTTTTTAACCAATTTATAGTTTTGATTACCAATTAATTGAACTAATTTATTCCAACCAAAGCTTAAAGTCTTTGACACGTTCCCTACTTACTATAATTTCTTGCTCACCAAAGCGATTTAGCTTGATTTGAAGCCTTGAATTGGTGTATGAAATGATATCTTTTATGTGATTGATGTTTACATAAAACTTACGGCTCACCCTAAAGAAATTTTGAGGTGACAGTTCTTCCTCCAAGTTTTCCAAAGTAGTATCCAATAGATAATTTCTTCCATCCAGTGTGGCTGCATAGGTACCTTTATTTTCGCTATAAAAACACTCTACTTCATCGGCATTTATAATTTTAAGGTGTTGCCCTACCCGAGCTGTGAATCTTTTTTTGTATTCCCTTTCCACAGGGTTGGTCAACAACTTTTTAATGTCGTTGAAATCCACCGAAATTTTTTGATGCTCAGGCTTTAATTCACGGAACTTTTTAACTGCGCTTTCCAGCTCTTCATCATCGATAGGTTTAAGCAAATAATCAATGCTATTTAACTTAAATGCTTGCAGTGCATATTCGTCATAAGCAGTAGTAAAAATGATGGCACTTTTTACCTCAATCACTTCAAAAATTTCGAAGGAAAGGCCATCAGATAATTGAATGTCCAAAAAGATAAGGTCAGGATGTGGATTACTTTGAAACCATTCGATCGCCTCATCGACGGAATGGAGCATTGTTGAAACGTGTACATCAAGTTCCGCCAGTAATCTACTTAATCGTCTAGCAGCTGGTTTTTCATCTTCAATGATAATTACCTTCATGTCTTTCAAATTGAACCTCTAAATAAAATGTTTTTTAGTGCTATGGAATTATCTTCTGTACTTTTTGGCTTCTTCCCTATCCTTGTCCATAAACTTTTGAATTTGGCGTTCTTCCCAATTTTTACCGAACAAGGGATTGTATTTGAAAGTGTGAGCCGCATGGAAAAGTAGACCTATCCCCCAAAAAAAAGGAGTTATAAAATGGCCCCACTCCCAAAACGAATCGGACCTAGCTACAATATTGGCAAGAATAAACACATTTACGCCTACGTAGACCGCTAAATGAATGTAGAAACCTTTAATCTCATCCACACGCTTCTTTGCCCTTTTAAATTTTTCGTTTTCAAAATTTTCCATGATTATCTCCATTTTTTGATTTCGTTATCTTCTTCCTTTTCCATAAACTCCCGTATTTTTCGTTCTTCCCAATCTTTTCCAAAGAAAGGATTTAAGCTAAATGTTTTTATGGCTTGAAAAGTAAGGCCAATTCCCCAACCAAATGCAGCCCAAAGGAACCACATATAACTCCATTCATTCACATAGTAATTTAATGCTGCGAGACCGCCTATTATAATTAAGTAAGTGGTTAGGTGACCATAGAACTTTCGCATTTTATATACACGCTCCTTGGCTTTAAGGTACTTGGTTTCGTTTGTATTAGGTTCCATAATTGATTAGTGTTGTTAGGGGGTATTAAAATTACATTAAAATCTATCTTTCTCCATCAATTCCTTGATTTTGCGTTGCTCCCAGTCCTTTCCCAAAAAAGGATTTTTGTCGTAGGCATTCATCCAATGTCCAACAAGTCCTATTCCCCAGCCAATTGCAGGAAAAATAACCCATGGAAAGCTAGTGCTTATATAATTCACATAGGCCAACAATGGAATGATAATGACGTATGCCGTA
Organism: Bacteroidota bacterium; assembly: GCA_039191905.1. GTDB lineage: Bacteria > Bacteroidota > Bacteroidia > Flavobacteriales > Flavobacteriaceae > Flagellimonas. The sequence goes on from JBCCXJ010000004.1 coordinate 61,256, forward strand.
AGATTGGAATAAAATCCCCTAATGCACTCGACGCGCTCTTTTGCCTTTTGATATTTATAATCTCTACTGTTTTCCATTTTGATATGTTTTGCGTTTGATTTTTAATTACATACCAAATTTCTGTATCTGTGAATCATTTTGGAAAAGTACTTGACCCATCTGTAGATTTTGTAGGATGAATTGAAGAAAAAAGCAAAGATGATTCCTCTTTAAAAATCATCCTTCTCCATGAGTTCCCTAATTTTCTTCTCTTCCCATCGTTTGCCCCAAAGTGGATTATAACCGTAGGCCTCCATCGCATGAGCAATAACACCAAATCCCCAACCTACTGTTGGAAAGATGGCCCAGAGAAAACTTGTAGTTCTAAAATTCAACCACCAAAGAAGAGGAATTACAAAAAGATAAGAGATGAGGTTGCCATAAAACCCTTTAAGGGCTTCAACACGTTCTTTTGCCTTTAAATATCTTTTCTCCTCAATATACTCTTCCTGTTTCGGCATAACGGACACCTGCTTGGTAAGCATAGGAAGGGATACCTTGAAATCTGAATGGCTCTTTTGGATACCCATATCTTTATCGGTAAGAATGGCATAGCGCTGCTTAATGTTCTGCAAACCGACCCCACTACTCTTTTTAACCACCTGTTTTTCCTGCAAATTATTACTAACCACTAGCTCACCGTTGTTCTCAAAAACTTTAATGTGTAATGGTTTCGAAGAGGTCACTACATTGTGCTTGACCGCATTTTCCAAAAGGAGTTGAAGCGAAAGAGGAACTATCTTAGTCTCCGGATTGGTAGCCCGTTCAGGAATATCGAACACAATACTATCTTCAAAACGCATTTTTAGAAGACCCACATAGGTCTTGGCAAAATCCAATTCCTCATCTACCGTTACCAGGTCTTTGTTTTTTTGCTCTAGGACATAGCGATATACTTTGGACAAAGAAGTGGTGAATTTTTGTGCTTGTCTGGGATCTTCATCAATGAGACTGGTGAGAACATTGAGGCTATTGAACAAGAAATGGGGATCTAATTGATTTTTTAAAGCATCAAAACGGGCGGATGCGGTTCCTGCAATGATTTGTTGTTTTTTTACCTCCTGCTTTTGTAAAGCCCTATAGAAATAAAAAACATGGATGGATAAAGAAGCAATAATAGTAATTACTAAAGGAAAGACATAAGTGTCAAAACGTTCTTCTTTTAAAAATGCGATGAAAGAAATTCCTGTAAAATACAATTGGATGAGATAGCGTAAAATTCCATAGGTGAGTATGGTAAGCACAAAAGAACCGATTGCTCCAACCAACAAACGCATTTTTGGGGTTTTTTCCCAGTTGTATCGGATATCTAAACCATCATAGTAATATGAATTGACTACGGTAAGACCAAAAGAAAAAATAAAACTGATAATCGTGTCTCTTAAAATACTATCAAATGAATAATCGCCTTCCCCAAAGACAAAAATGACTAGGAAGGCGACTATTATGGTAATAATCAAAGAAAATCGTAAAACCTTTAGAAACTTCTTCATGAATTATGACTTACACTGCTCCAAAATCTGGTTAGCCTCTTTTTTTCCCCATCTGGGATAAAAGGGAATATCAGATTTAAAGGTAGCAAAAAGTTCCAAGGACCTTTCCACATCCTTGCAATATGGGGCGGTGTCTTTTCCGAAGTAGCGGGCAGCTCCCATATCCCAACTAGCCTTGGAGTATACCACTCTAGGATTATCTGGTGACAATTCCATGGCCTTCTGGTACAATTGTACATTTTTCCCCGATAAGGTCATGCCATACGTCGCTCCATCGAACGAAATCCAAGCTGTGTTTATCAAAGCCTCTTGAACTAATAACTCAGGATTATCCGGTGATATCGCTTTGGCCATATCCAAGTACTCTTTGGCCTTTTCAAGTTGTTGTGTCAACTTTTCCTTGTCTTGCTCACCAAAAGAAATGACCGTATTTATTTGTGCCACATAATAATGAGGCAACCAATTATCTTGTTCCGCCATGGCAATTCTTTCAAATAGATTGGAAGCCTGGGTTGTTTTTTGGTCCTTCCATAAAGAAAATGCTTTCTCCATGCCTTTGGTGTATTGATCTTGGGCTTGGGCCCATCCCATAAATAATAACGCTACGATGACTGTTTTTTTCATTTGTTCAATTGATTTTAGATTCGTCTTCTAGTTTTGGATTAAGCGACTGTTCGTTATTGATTTCTGAGACAAATATCCAGGCTAGGGTATCCTAGAAATAAAAGGAAGTACCGAACTGTAGAATTGTAAGGACGAATTGTAGTTTGGGAGGTCGGTACATCCAGTTGTGGCAAAGAATTACTCCAGAATAGAAATGTATTGTTTAGATAGTGATGAATACGCCAAATACTTTTCCTAGTTCTTTTTAGCGGATAACATTTATCTTTACTTCAAGGTCATGATTTGCTATCACAGCAATAATCTGGGTTTTGATTTATATTTTCCATGCTAAAATTTTTTCGAAAAATCCGTAAAAACCTTTTGATAGAAGGTAATTTTTCCAAATATCTGCTTTATGCTTTAGGGGAAATAATTCTAGTAGTAATTGGTATTTTGATTGCGCTCCAAATTGATAATTGGAATTCTGAAAAGAAGGACATAGAGGCAGAAAAAGGCTATCTAACTTCTTTGAAAGGGGAATTTTCCATCAACTTGACTAGTTTGGAAAATACTATGAAGGAAAACGAAGACCTCATTAATGCCTTAGCGAAATTAAGCCATTTATTTAATCAGGATACCTTAAAAAACATCTCGGAAAAGGAGGTGGCGCTTTTTTTAAGCCCACTGGCCAAAGAAGTGGTGTATTATCCAAGTCGTGGTGTTACAAGTGACATTATTAGCTCAGGCAACCTAAAACTTATCCGAAATAACGAGCTTAGGCAGAAAATTGCATCTTTCGACAACACCCTAAAAAGAATAGAGAATCAAGAAAAAATCACGCTAGATTTACGGAATAACATCATGCAAATTACGGGTCAAAACGGAAGTTTTTCGATACTATTCGCTGAACTGGAAAATAGACCGAAGGAAGAATCATCTTTTAGACCTAAAAGCAACAAACAACTGTTCAGCATTCTGGAACTAGAGAACAATCTAGAACTCTACAAACAAGTCACCCAAACCACAAATTATACTTTCTATGCTGGTCTTAGAAAGGATTTAAAAGAAATTCTCACCATGATTGAACAGGAATTGAATTAATCTGGACCTGAAATCATCAGTATGTTGTCCATATCTCCTTTAAACGTATTGATGAGATGAATCAAAACCTTTATGTATATTTCAACCTGCAGGCAGAAATTGTTTTGAAACGATGTATATACCGCATTATTATAAAAATGAAGACGTTGGTGAAATCAAGGAATTCATAACCCGGCATAGCTTTGGTATCCTTATCAATCAAGCTGATGGCAAACCATGGGCCACACATACCCCCCTTGAGCTTGATACGGATGCTGAGGGGAATGATATTCTTGTTGGGCATATTGCCAAAGCCAATCCCCAATGGCGTGCTTTTGATTCCAATAAGGTGCTATGCATATTTAATGGGCCACATTCTTATATATCATCCTCTTGGTATCAGGAGGAAGAAGTACCCACATGGGACTATATTGCGGTTCATGTGTATGGTACACTCAAGGTTTTGAGCGAAGATGAAACCATGTACTTTCTTCATAAATTGGTAGATAAATATGAAAAGGATTCCAAAAATCCGATATCACTACATGACATGTCTCCAAAAACCTTAAGGCAAGTTAGAGGCGTTGTTGGGTTTTCAATAAAAATTGAAGAAATTCAGGCTGCCTACAAATTATCACAGACCCGTCCACAAGATCATGCCAGAGTTGTTCAAGAACTAGAAGAAAGAAAGGACGCAGGAAGTCAACTCATTGCCAAAGCCATAAAGAAATCAAATTCCTAATCGGCTACTCATTATCCAACCATTGGTTTTTGGCCCAATTTGAATACCTAGGACTGTCAACATGCATAATCCAAATATCATCGGTGTACTTGCCGTTCATCTTGGAGCGATACGCTTCATAAGCCCCTTCGTTCTGCTGGTATTTTGCCAAATAGACATAATTCAACCCATTCTCGGGATTCTTAAAGTATTTGGCGTTTAACCCTTGGTCATTTAGCTTTTTCATAAAGTTCTTCAGATACACTTCGTTTTTGAAAACGTTAGCTACGATGTAATGACCTTTACCCACTCCATCCAGGTTGATGTATTTTTCAATCGGTTTAAAAGCTCCACCATTAAATGTGCCTTTTGCCTCTTTTTTGACTTCTTCATTTTCGGCTAAACTGGATTCTGAATATTCCTTTTTGAGCGAATCCAAATCCATTTTTTTAGCCAAGTATAAATTTTTTGCAGCTTCTTCCACCTTAGGGTGTTCATCCCCTGTTTGCTGCTTTACCATGCGCATTACCAGTTCAAACCGCTGCTCGAATTCTTTTTGTCTATTTTCCTCCAAGGAATCCAAACGGAAAATCAATTCATTGATAACCGCATAATTGTCTGCTTGTTGCTCCTGAAGTTTTTTAACCTGTGCTTCCCAATAAGCCAACTCCTCTTTATTGGTTGGACGAAGCTTGGTTTTGGCATTCAGTTTATTCTTTGCTGATTTTTTCTTGGTTTTTTCATCTCCCACGAATGTACCTTGAACAACTTTATTGGCATTTTCTTCATCGGAAACCAATGTACTTTGTGAATTGACCGGGATGAAAGAAAATGCAATGGAAACTTCATGGGTCACACCAAGATTGCTAAGATTATTATTGATGTTTTTCTCAAAGTTATAGCCAAAGGAAAGTCTACGATTTAGATTAAATCCTGTTCCAGCTGAAACACCATAAAATTGGTCGTAACCTCCTTGTAACCATCCCAGTTTAGGTAGGTCTAAAATCAATCCACCTCCAAAAACAGGGTCTTGTGAGCCTTCAAAACGAGCTCTAGCTAAGGGCAACAAACGCCCATCTTCAAAGATTCCAGCTCCATTCTCGAATTCATGGGCATACTGGATATGACTTGAAAAGGTCTTTTCATTAAATGTGGAAAGAGATTCTCCCGTTCTAATATCATAATCAAAAAGGTTTTGGGCGAACACACCAAAGTCAAACTTTCCGAAAGAAAGGTTCATACCTGGTTGAAAAGAGATGATGGCACTCTCCGATGCATCACTTAATACAGGGTCATCTTCTAAGGCAATTGCCCTATCGGCATCAAAACTACTTACATAGTATGGAATGTTGACTCCAAAACTAAGATTACTCTTTTGACCTAATTGAATACCATGGGCATAGTTAGCCATCACACCCAAATTGGTGATTACACCTTCTTGCTGATTGTAAAGGCTCAGGCCAAGACCAATATTTTCATTAATTCGACCACTATAGCTCAAGAAGTAATTTTGACGATTGTCGTTAAAATCGGCTCCTTGACTTCTATGAAAAAGATTTACATAGGTTTTATCTTCCCTAACCGTTGAAAAAGTAGGGTTTATTAAAAACCGATTGAATTTCAGCAGATTTTGAAAAGGAACCTCATAGCTCACATAAGGATTTGTCTCTTGGGCATGGGATTTAGGTCCAACACCACAAAATATAAAGACTACCAATCCATATAGAAACCATTTAGGTATAGGATAATCGGTGGTGAGTAGTTTTTCAACCATAGCCTTTCTTTTTTATGTAGGTTAACGGGACCTGGGGAAACAGGTATGTTATTCTGTTGTTTTCTCATCAGTAAGTTTGGGACTTCTTGTAAGAGTTTTTCTATTAACTTTATTGTAAGTTTATATATATTTTCGGTAAAAAACCAATTTTATCGATGAATGGTTGTTAATTAACATTCTAAAACGGATTTAATTACGATTCATTCCTATACTAAACGTTTCTTTTTGATAAGAATTGTTCCCTAAAGCCCAGTGTATTTGTTATTTAAAGGTTTTACTTTGGTATTTTGCAACCAAATACACACCCGTGTCTTCAAATCACATTCATATTGCTCCTTTTGAAATGAAGTATGCTTCTGATTTTAAAAATTTGAATGAAGCTTGGATTTCACAGTACTTTAGAATGGAACGTATGGATTATCTGGCTTTAGATCATCCCAAAGAATATATCTTAGATAAAGGAGGGTATATAGCCATAGCTTTGAAGGGAGAAAAGGTTGTAGGTGTCTGTGCCCTCATTAAAATGGAAGATTCCGAATACGACTTTGAATTGGCCAAAATGGGAGTTTCCCCCTCGGAACAGGGCCAAGGTATTGGATTGCTTTTAGGGCAGCACATTTTGGTAAAGGCAGCGCAATTTGGCGCTTCTTCCGTTTATCTAGAAAGTAATACCAAGCTCATCCCCGCTCTTAAGCTCTATAGAAAACTTGGTTTTACTGAAATAAAAGGTTTTGTTTCTCCGTATGAGCGTTGCGATATTCAAATGGTTTACGCCATTCAATAAGCTTAATTCTACAAATTATCCAACTGATTGCTCTTGCCATCGGTACTAATGGTCCAAAAGAATCCTACGAAAAAGAAACTATCCGCAGCTGGAGTAACCGCCCTTCGGTCAAAAACACCATTCACATTGGGCGTATTGGCATACTGATAATTATTGATGTTCTCAAACCCTAAAACATTGTTTACCGATATAAATAGAATTTTTTGTTGGTCGATAAGGTAAGACCAGCTTAAGCTGATATTGTTAAACGAACGTGTTTTTTCCGCTAAAAATTCTTCTGTATTTGGATTGTCATACGGTCTACCTGAGTTATAGCTGTAGGATAATCCTATCTGTGAGCGTAAATCATCTACCCAATATTTGGTAACGATGGATAAGTTATGCCTCGGTGCAAAATTTGGAGTGGCTTGGTCTCTAAAATTTCTATAATCCCGTTCCGTATCAAGATATGAATAGGAAACCCAATAGTCTAAATTGGTAATACTCTTATTGTCTCTCCAAAATACATCCAAGCCTGCTGCATAGCCCAAGCCAGAGTTTGAGAACTCCGAATTGAACATCGGTAGTTCCGAATTGAACTTCACCAAATCATCGTAATCCTTGTAATAGGCTTCTGCCCTAAAGGTCATCCCATCATTCAAGTATTGATAGTTTAAAATATAGTGGGATGTCTTCTCGCTATCTAATTGCGGATTGAATCGCAGGACTTCATTTAATGGATTCTGATAGAAGTCACCGTAAGCCAATGAAAATTGTCCTTTCTCACCGGTTTTATAGGCCAAAGAAACCCTTGGTGCTAAAGTATAAGAATCAATTATCCTACTACGTTCGCCCCGTAAACCAAGCTTCACGGCAAATTGATTACTAAAAAAGATATCCGATTCGGCAAAACCTGCCCAAAGACTGTCATTGAAGTTATTATCTATCTCAAATCCTGTATTATCTGAAAAGTTTTCTTTGTATTCCTTTAAAAAGAACTCGGTACCAAAGCTCAAATTGAAGCGATTGCTAAAGCTCTTCTTCATTTTAAGTTTTAGGTGGGATGCGGTTTCATTGGCATCAATTAAATTCTCCTGAAGGCCAATAGTGTTTCCATCCCTTGATATTGCTGCTCCAGAGCTGAGCGTCCAATCATTTTCAAAAAAGTGTTTATAAGATGTATTGAAATAAAGATTGCTATTGGTCAACTGAAAGCGTACAAAATCATCGAAGTTGATATCTTCCTGCTCAATATCCAAGTTCGCCCTATTAAACCCGGTATACATTTTAAAAGCGCTTCTATCACCTATGCTGCGAAAAACAGCTTCTCCAGCAATAGACTCATATGGACTGTTCCAACGTATACCTTGTGTAGATGGAATCAATGCTTCGTAGGGAGATAGATTAACATAGGACGTATTTACGCTCAACGAAGTATTCCCCCAGATTTTGGTATGACCAATTCCTCCTCCTACAGACATGATGGAGATATCCGTTTTATCCTGATCGGGCAAATCCGTAGTATTTAAAAGCAGCACACTAGAAAGTGCTTGGCCATATTCTGCGGAATACCCCCCTGTGCTGAAGGTGATGCCCTTAAAAAGGAAGGGAGAAAAACGTCCGCGTGTAGGGATATTGTTTGCTGTAGCATTAAAAGGTTGAAAAACGCGTAATCCATCAATAAATACCTGCGTTTCGGTAGCGTCGCCCCCTCGTACAAAAAGACGCCCGTCTTCATTGACCGAGGTTGTTCCGGGCAAAGTTTGAAGTGCTGCCACAAAATCTCCCACAGCGCCGGCTGTGGTAACAATATCCAAAGGTTTTAAAGCAGATACTTTGGAGTTATCCCCAGCTTCAAAAGTTCCTGCCGTTAAGGTTACGCCGGTTAGGCTGTTTACCGCTTCACGAAGCTGGATATTCAGATTATTTAGATAGGTTACATCACCTACTTCATAATGCGCCTCATAGGAAAGCATGGAAATGATCAAAGTTTGGGTACCTTCTTCAAACGTTTCAAAGCTAAAGCTGCCATCTTCCGTGGTAGAGGCCCCATCGTATGTACCTTCTATATATACGTTGGCTCCTATGATAGGTGTATCCTTTGTATCGGTTACTTTACCTGATACTATGATCTGCGCTGTTATAAAGTTGATACTGGTCAGTGCTAAAAGAAGTGAAATAATGTGTTTCATGGTTGCTCGTTATTTGATGAAGCAAATTTGAAACAAGCCACTTTTCTTTTCGAAAGTGAATGACTGAACTGTTAAAAGGACATACTGAATTGAAAACTAATTTTTCGATTACAATTCGGTAACGGAAAACTACAATTCGGTTATTCTTGATTTGTAGGCTTGGACAATCAGAGAATCTTTGGGGCATCAGTAACAACAAAAAAATAAATCATGAAATCTGTAGCACTTGCACTAGCATTTTTACTTGTAAATTTTATTGGTCAAGCCCAAGAAACCAATGGGATTGATATTACCGTAACCATTGATAATGTTCTCAACGACAATGGGAAAATCATGGCATCACTTCATACTGAAGACACCTTTATGAAAGGACCGGGTATTCAAAACCTAGAAAGTACCATTCAAGAGGGTAAAGCCGTTTTCGTATTTAAAAACGTAGCGCCTGGGGTATACGCAGTTATGGCTCTTCATGATGCCAATGAAAACCGAAGAATGGATTATGAAGCAAATGGCATGCCCAAAGAAAGCTATGGCATGTCTGGAAACGATATGAGTTTTGGTCCACCGAATTTTGTAGATGCTAAGTTCGATGTGGCAGAAGAAGACCTAGAATTCAATATTCGTTTTTAAGTTTTATCTCAAGTAAAACAAAACCGCTCTGAAAAAGTAGCGGTTTTTTTTTCTTATTTATAATAAGTTTAATTAATGATTAATAATTTTTAAATAGTTTTTTATTATACTTGCACGTCTATAGACTCATATCATGACCATAACCCAGTTGCAATACGTACTCGCCGTAGCAGAACATAGAAATTTTACTTTGGCTGCCGAAAAGAGTTTTGTTACTCAACCTACTCTCAGCATGCAAGTACAAAAATTGGAGGACGAATTGGATATCCTCATTTTTGACCGAAGTAAAAAACCTATTTCCATAACCGAAGTAGGTCAAAAAATAATCAATCAGGCCAAAAATATAGTTGCCGAGGCGGAGCGCATTAAGGATATTGTGGATCAAGACAAGGGTTTTATCGGCGGGGATTACACCTTGGGCATCATTCCTACGGTCATGCCAACACTGCTTCCCATGTTCCTGAACACGTTTATAAAGAAGTATCCTAAGGTAAACCTTATCATCAAGGAACAGTCCACAGATACTTTAATACGTAATATTTTGGATGGTCATTTGGATGCGGGAATAGCAGCAACTCCATTAGAAATTGAGTTTATCAAAGAACGTCCCTTATATTATGAACCCTTTGTAGGATATGTTCCAAAAAACCATAGGCTCTCAGCCAAAGAAAAGTTGAACACTGATGATTTGGACGTTTCGGATATTCTTTTGCTGCAGGATGGACATTGTTTTAGGGATGGTGTCATCAACCTTTGCAAATCCCCAAGAAATCTTCAAGAGGAAAAGTTCCAAATTGAAAGTGGAAGTTTTGAAACTCTGGTCAATTTGGCTGAGGAGGGAATGGGAATGACATTACTTCCTTATTTAAATAGTTTGGAAATAGATTCCCTGAAAAAAGACAGATTAAAGCAGTTTTCTAAACCTAATCCAGCGCGGGAAATTAGTTTAATCTACCATAAAAGTGAGCTGAAAATTCAGATAACCGAAGCTTTACGTGATGTAATATCAGGTATTGTTCGAGGAGCGATTCGGTTTCAAGATGTACAAATCATAAGTCCGCTAACTGGTGCTTAACCCAAGATTGACAGATAAGAAAAGAGCCGCTAACGCGGCTCTCTCAATTGTGTTTTATAAGTAATAACGTCGGTTGTAATTCTGGTTTGTCAATAATAAATTGTTGTAACCAGATTTTCAGTTCTTCAATTTCATTAGGCAATAACCTAGAAACCGCTTTTTTCAATTCTTTTGCAAAGAGTTTCGCATCAAAACTAACCTTTTGAAGGACTGTTTTGGTGTAATCTAACATAGCTCTGGGCATGGAAAAATGCTTATTTAATTAAATGGTTATTTGATAAAATTAAGAAAAAACCCACTTTTCTGAAAAGGAAGGCAGTTAAAAATTGAATAAATTCGTGTTAAACCTTGAACAATACTTAATGTCATCTTTTGAGAAAAGACTACATAAGATACTGTTTATCAGTACTTTTATCCTTCTTTTTACCCTTACTGGATGCGCTTCTTCCCGTTTAACAAAATTTTCATCCGTATCCCATGAAGATTCCTTCTCCAGCTCCTTTCATGGATTAGTACTACTTGATGCCAACACGGGAAAAGTTTTGCACAACACAAATGGCGGCACTTTTTTTATTCCTGCAAGCAATGTCAAGATATTTACACTCTTTGCCGCAAAGAAACTGCTGCCCAGAAAGGCGCCTGCCCTTCACTATGTGTCTCAAGAAGATACCACCTATATAAAAGGTACCGGTTATCCAGCCACATTACATCCTTATTTTAAGGATAGCACTATTTTTTCCTTTTTGAGAAACAAAAAAAAGGTTTCCCTATTTCTCGCACAAAATCAAATCCCACGGTTTGGGCCGGGTTGGGCTTGGGAAGATTACAATACTTATTTTTCTCCTGAAAACAACGATTTTCCACTTTATGGAAATGTATTGACCATATACCCCGGGAAGAGAAAAAATGCTGTCCCTCCCATTTTCAAAGACAGTATCTATTATCAAAAAGTAAAAATAGGCAGAGAAGAACGTTCCAATACCTTTTATGCTGGCCCTAATCATAAAGATACCTTGACCTTACCATTTATTACCTCATCTGGCTTAACCCAAAAAAAACTGGCCAATGCTTTGGGCCAACAAATTTCTGTGACCAACATCTTTCCAAAGGGAAACAAAAGTGTTTTGGAAGGTTTGGAAACCGATTCCATAGTTAAGAGAATGATGCAAGTGAGTGATAACTTCTTAGCTGAACAATTACTCTTAATGTGCTCCTCTACCCTATCCGATACCTTGAGTACCAAAAAGGTGATATCCCATTTATTGGAAAATGAGCTAAAGGACTTAAAAAATCCACCGAGATGGGTTGATGGTTCTGGCCTCTCTCGATATAATTTGTTCACTCCAGAATCTATGGTGCATGTGTTGAAGCGCATGTATCAGGAAATTCCACATGGGGAATTGTTTTCTCTTTTTCCCTCATGGGACCGAAATGGCACTATCGAAGTATGGGATAAACCTGAAGAATCCAGATACGTTTTTGCCAAATCTGGCAGTATGGGCAATACGTATAACTTAAGCGGTTATCTCAAAACCAAATCTGGACGAATGCTAATTTTTAGTAGTATGAACAACCACTTTAGGATACCAAGTGCAAAGGTTAGGGAAGAAATTGAGCTTATTTTGATGTCTCTAAGGGAGCGATACTAGATTCTACTTTTTTAGTATTTGTGAATTTTCCATATTTCTTGAGAAGAAAAGAAAGTTTGGGTACAATATAAGTTGTACAAAAAGGTTTTTTCGAATTGGTATAATAATACTCTTTAAATTGCGCTTCGGAAGATTTGAAGCTTCTAAAATGCAAAACTCGGGTAATCAAATCTTTGTTGAACTCCTTTTTAAGCACCCCTACTACTTCATTTGATTTTTCATAATCCAAGGAATCAAAGGCATAAACCGCGGAACGATATTTTGTGCGCATGCTATGGTTTGAGGTACTCTTATGGGTATATAGATGAATCTCGATAAGGTCCTTCAACGTAATTTTTGAGCTTTCATACGTAACAATAACGGCCTCAGAAAATGCTGATTCTTCTTTTGAACTAATGAATCCTTGCTCCACATGAATCACATCTTTTAGCGATGAAAACACGGCTTCGGTGCACCAATGGCAGCCACCTCCTAACCCAATTTTTTTACTACCCATATCTGTCAAACTTAGCGCAAGGTACCTACAAAAAGAAAGAACCGGGAAAATTTCCCGGTTCCATCAAACAAAACAACTTAAAAAGCACGACAACTAAATCGCAACGATACCTTGAGTATTGGTATCTGGTAGGTTACCGGATTCTTCACCGACAAACTCAAGTTCTTGTCCATTGATTCTGTAAATTCCAATAGTGCCATCCAAACCAAACAATTGGTATAGGAATTCACCATCATCGCTAATCCACATATCAATCCATCCTTCGGTCACTGCAAAAGCATCAGGCCCATTGTCAGCACCACCTGTTCCTTGTCCTTGGGCGGCAGTCTGATCTATCAATTGAACCACTCCATTGTTAAAGCTAAAAGAGGCCAAACCTGCTTCAATTGCATTTGAAACGAAGAATGTATTCTCGTCTAACGTAAAATCCAACCAACAAGCCGTTCTACCTGTATTGTTAACACCAGCAGCAACATCCAAGCTAATAGGTGTTAAGCTTCCATCTCCTTGTATCTGCCAAGTGGATACAGAACCGTCTTGTAATGCTGGGAAGGCAGGAGGGGTTCCATCAGGTTGAAATTCTCGGGCTTCTGTGACCACGACATAGTTATTTCCAACAATTTGGAAACCAATGGCTGAAGGTAGGTTTCTTCCTTCTTCATTTCCTCTTAATGTAGAAGTAGCAGCTGAAATATTGTATGGGGTCAAGGTACCATCATCATTTACGCCATACACTACAATTTCGTCTTCATTCCCTGAAGCCAAAGCAGCGGCCCCAGAGTTGATTGATGCAACCACCAACCAATTCCCATCTGGAGAAAATTGTACTGCCGAAGGTCTGTTTTTTAAATCTCTTGTTGATCCTGCAATTGGGCTGAGAGAACCATCATCCAAAAGCCAAAAACCTGTTACAGTCCCTTGATGTTCGGGTTCTCCTCCAGCTAAAAATTCTTGGCGGGTGATATTGCTTACATACACCAAACCTTTTATGCCATCTCTATCCACCTCGTAAACATCTACGCTATTTGGGCCTAGAGCTCCCGTAGGCTGTGGTGTACCTGCTATCTCAAGAGAGAAATCCTCCAAGATGTTAAAGGAAGTAATCGTGTTGCTCCCCGCATTGACCGCTAGTAGATTTTGATTATCATCGGTTTTGGTCAAAGCATAGGCAGAAATCAGTGGGTCCAGTCCTTCTCCGCCATCGAAATCACCGCCGTTTCCATCTGTTGCAAAAGGTCCGATTGGAGTTAAGGTACCATCATCATTCCGACCATAGGCCACAACTGTATTTGGACCTTGAATGGTAGTGCCGGGCACTTGTCCCTCTCCATTGGTCATGGCATATACGGCACCAACGAATTCGTCTTGTTCATCTGGATCATCTCCAGTAGCATCGTCATCATCTCCTCTACCCAAAAAATCATCAGGGCTACAGGATACAAAAAATAGGGCAATGGCCAAAAATAGTAGTAAAGGAAGTTTAGAAGTTTTCATTATCAATTTTTTAGAGTTATATCTTCTTTTAGCAAGAATACACGCACTAATGTTCCGGTACATCTAAGGTGTACGGCATACTTGATTAATTGAAAGGATTTGGCCAAATGCTTTCTTCGGAAAAACAAAAAAGTGATTTCCTGTTTTTAACTACTATTTGGTACGCCCAGAACTTTCCTTACTTACAGCACTTTTTTGTAAGGAATTAATGAAATAAAAAAGTGATAATTTCAACTAATTAAAAATCAGAAGTTTACAGATTTTTAATTTATTTCTTTGATAGTAATGTTATAAAAATATGATATTATTTAAGACTCTTAAGCCATCTGGGAAGGACATAGATTATGGAATAATCCCATTAAGTTTAGCGTATTGAAGCAGCATAATGGTTTTAGCATCTTTTATTTCTCCACTAATGACCATTTGCCATGCTTTGTTGAAAGTTAGTTCAAGAACCTCAATGTTTTCGGTCTCATCTTCTGCTCCACCACCACTTCCTACTTTCATGTGGTCTTCATATTTGCCAATAAAGAAATAAAGAATCTCTGTTACGGAACCTGGGGACATATAAGACTCAAATACCTTTTTCACTTTATCAATTTGATAGCCTGTTTCCTCTTCTACTTCCATTTTGATGGTTTCTTCTGCATTGCCCTTTTCTAAAATTCCAGCACAGGCCTCAATCATCATCCCGTCGGTATTTCCATTTAAATAGGTAGGCATCCGAAATTGTTTGGTGAGCACAACCGACTGCTTTTGGGTGTTATATAAAAGAATCACTGCGCCATTTCCTCTATCATAGGCCTCTCGGATTTGGGTTTCCCACTCGCCATCTTCCTTTTGGTATTCAAAAGTCACTTTATTAAGGGAATACCAATTGTCTGAGAGTAGTTCTTTTCTAATGTTTCGTACTTTACCCATTTACGTCAGGTATTTGATCTAGACTATAATACACTTTTAACCCTAATTCTTTGGCTAGTTCTACATCCTGGTCTGCTCCCTTGGATTCCCCTTTAATACGAAGAACGGCATCGCATTTGGTAAGTAGCCGATGTGCTGTTGGATATTGCAATTCCTTAAAAATAGCATCTCCAACCTGTTTTGAACCTGCGAGTTCAATGAGCGGGTTGGCCACCCACTCTCCAATCATTGGAATATGTCCTTTACGAAAAATTGGTAATGCCATAGCTTCCAATTTATCCATATTCCTTTGTATCAACTCCGGATTGTTGCCAGTACCACTTCGGTAGGGACCTGATATCATAATTAGCATCATGGTTTTCTTTTTCCAAAGTAACATGTTTGTTCCCAAAAAAACATTAAGATACTTTAAGAGGGGATATTATTCTTGATTGTGCTTAAAAACTCTGGGGTAACGCCTAAATAAGATGCGATTTGTTTTTGAGTCACTTTTTTGACAATCTGGGGATAGTTTTCAACGAAGTCCAAATATCGCTGTTCCAAAGTATTTGATATAATACCCAAAACCCGTTCTTGCTCTCTTACATAGGCTCTCTGGAATAGAATCCTGAAATACCTTTCCAATTTAGACATATTCTCTAGTATTTTTTCTAAGGATACTGAATCAATTTCGTAGAGAATACAGTCATCCATAGTTTCTAAAGAAATGCTGGCCGGTTGTTTATTGATAAAGGCTGACATATCCGTTATCCACCAATCCTCCACGGCAAACATGATAGTGGACTCTTTTCCTGCTTTGTTTATATGATAGGCCCTCAAGCTACCTTGTTCCACAAAATAGAACTTCTGGCATAGGCTACCTTGGGTTAAAAGCAGAGTTTTCTTGGACACATGGTTTACAGAGAAAAAGGTCTTCAATTGGTTTTCTTCTGAAGCATCTATGTCCACGTACTTTTTAATATTGGAAAAAAGAAGTGGTTCGGTTTGTTTGGTTTCATTCGTATCCATCACCTACTTTTCATAAATGATATCTAATATGACTAAAGCGAAGCTGCTTCATTTAAATACCTTCGGAAAGGCAACATTTCTAGATAGACGTCTTTCACCTTTTTTTTGAAAGTTGTACTCAATACCTCTTCCTTAGGCAACTCGTGAACAACCGCAAAGGTTTTGTTTTTCAAAAGTTCTACATGGGGATGGTCTTTTGTAAATCCCTTTGGTGGGTTTTTTAATTTTTCATCTTCGTAGAGTTCTCCAAAAAGTCTTCTAAATTTTGGTTTATCCAGAATTGCTTGGAATTCTTCCCCATTGTAGTCAATACCATCTCGTATGCTCCTAAGAATCTTAGGGTCTGGTCGCCAAAACCCGCCTGCCAAAAGACATTGTTTAGTGCCTATTTCGATATAAAAATCAGCAGATTGGGGAGCTTTGTCCAATCCAGCCCCGAAATGATCCTTGTAAATGGGTTTATTAGGGTGAAACATCAAATTGTTGTTAATTCGGTTTATTCCCTTTTTTCCGGGTGTGGGGTAATACGCATCGTCTAATTGCGCCATAGCATAATCCAAATCGTCCAACCAGCTAATGAATTCTTTACGGAGCGACGAATACCATTTTCTGTTGGTGTCCATCCATTCTTTATGATTATTCTTTTGAAGCTGTTCGAGGAAGTTAAAAAGGTTTTTGAAGTCCAAAATTGCGAGCTTTTTATCGAAGGTAAAAAAAGCAGGGCAATCTCTCTATTGAATTTATATCTAACAGAAATTAAGGGATTGCCATGCAACTTCTTCGAAGTTTCTCGTAATTAAAACCCACGGTCCCCCATCGCAATATCACCAAGGGTTCCCAGAATACTTCCTTCTCCTTTATCTTTTCCTCCTCTTGGGACTGCTGCCAGAACCCTACCGGCCAATCTACTAAAGGGTAACGATTGTACATACACCGTCCCAGGACCTCTAAGCGTTGCAAAAAACAGACCTTCGCCACCAAAGACAGTGTTCTTAATGCCTCCAACAAATTCGATATCGTAGTTTACGCTCTGGTCAAACCCTACGATACAACCCGTATCTACCTTCAACACCTCTCCAGGCACTAATTCTTTTTTTGCCAAAGTTCCTCCGGCATGTACAAATGCAAGACCATCGCCTTCCAGCTTTTGCATAATGAAGCCTTCGCCGCCAAATAAACCACGTCCTAGCTTTTTGGAGAATTCAATTCCAACAGAAACCCCTTTAGCTGCGCATAGAAAGGCATCTTTCTGGCAAATGAACCTACCCCCTATTTCAGATAAGTCAATTGGAACAATTTTACCAGGATAAGGTGACGCGAAACTGACTTGTTTTTTTCCACTTCCCACATTCAAGAAAGCTGTCATAAACAAACTTTCTCCTGTAAGTAGGCGTTTCCCAGCAGAAAAAAGCTTACCCAAAACTCCTGATTCTTGATTGGAGCCGTCACCAAAGATGGTATCCATTTGAATGTCGGTATCCATCATCATAAAGCTTCCAGCTTCTGCCACTACAGCTTCCTGGGGATCAAGCTCAATTTCCACATATTGCATTTCTTCCCCGTAAATTTCATAGTCTATTTCGTGTGCGTTCATTTGCGTGTGTTTTTGTTGACAGTAATTAGTTGGTGGTTTTAGTATTTTGTTACATGCGTGTATGCTCAACCTTTTAGATCCTAAAACAAAAAAAACAGCCCAAAGGACTGTTTTTGTCTTGTTATATGTGGATTAAGTTTTATGAGTTATCCACTACTTCAGCATCTGGAGCATTTTTCTTTACGGATGCAATTCCGTTTTCCATAGCATCCTTGGAGGAATACATTTCACTTTTTCCAATAATTTGACCATTGGTAGCCGTCAAGGTAAAGAAAGGACTTCCATCCTTAGCGGTTTTACGGTCAAAACGATCATCATCTTGTGAATTCTTTTTTACAGACTCAATCCCATTTTTGCAACCATCTTTACTTTCATAGCTTTGACTTGTCAATATCACTTGCCCATTACCTGCTTTTAGATTAAACATGGTCTTTCCTGAGCTACCTGTTTTAATTTCGAATTTTCCCATTGTGGTATTTAATTTCTAATTAGTGTTATAGTTAAAGTTGAAATTACTAAAAAATAATGTCTCTTACTCTTTATGAACGAGAACACATCATATAATTTTCAATATTCAACGCTTGTTTGACACTTTTCCATAAAAAAAGTCACAAAACTTTTTAGTTTTTTAAACGAATGGTCCATTCAAAGTTAAAAGTAGAGACCTCAACACCATCCTCATTGACCCCTATGGATTTCATCCAAAACTTTTGTCCCTCTCCGGTTTCTATCGTTTGAGCAATAGCGTTTGCAATCTTATGACCATCCTCACATGTAAAAGTGATACGACCTGTAGCCTTTTTTCCAAAATATGCGTTGTTATTTTGAACCAACATGGAAATCTTACGCCCACTTTTTTGAATTTGGTCAATGACCATGGACCCTGTGCTCAGCTCCGCAGCCATACCCTGAACAGCCCAAAACATGCTCTTAAAAGGATTTTGATTTACCCATTTATGCTTTACTGTGGTCACTGCCTTTTTATCATCAATGTATTTAAGACGAACGCCACACCACCATGCCGATGGAAGTTTAAAAAAAGTGAAAGTATTGAATTTGCTGGGAGAAGCGGCCATAAGATAACTATTTGGAAGCTAAAAATAGGTAAAATATTTTCAATTCAAAATGTTAATAAAAAGTTAATTTATAGTACTTTGTTTTGCATAGTACCATCTTTTGGATATATATTTGCATCGTAAGCTAATGGGTAAACCCATATAATTGTTAAAAATCATCAATCAAAAACATGGCAGCTACCTTAACCAAACATGAAAGAAATTTGTCAGCCATCATACATGCCTCGACTTTTTCGAAGTATTTTATACCCTTTGGTAATTTCATTTTACCTCTTATTCTTTGGACCGCCAACAAAAAAGAATATGAGTTTGTGGATTACAATGGAAAACAAGCCCTGAATTTTCAAATTAGTATGTTTTTATATTCTGTCGTGGTAGGCTTGATAACCATTCCTTTCTTTATAGGTTTCCTACCTGACTTATTTGACTGGAATTTTCTAGGCATCCACCGATTAAGTGATTTAAACAATCTGAACATTCATATCAGCAGTGATGACTTTCGATTTGGACGTTTGTTTTGGCCAGCTGGTATCACAGGAATTTTGCATGTGGCCTTAGTCATCATTAATGTGGTATATACCATTTTGGCTACAATTAGAACCAATGAAGGACAAACGTTCAAGTATCCTTTGACCATTAAATTCATTAAGTAATGGTTAAAAGATATTACATAGTATACCTGTTTATGACATTCGTTTCGGTTGGGTTTTCGCAAACACCTAGTAATTCCGAACTCTACCTAACCTTGAAGAAAAAAGATAGTCTTCTTTTTAATGCTGCCTTTAACTCATGCGAAATTGAAGTTTTGAATTTACTTTTTGCGGAAGACTTTGAATTTTATCATGACAAAGTTGGCATTACCGATGGAAAGCATGCTTTTATAGACCAGATTTCCAAGGGCTGCAATAGTTGGAAAGGTAAAGGTCCTCAACCTGCAAAGCGTATTTTGGTACCGGGCAGTTTGGAAGTTTACCCATTGCAGAACAACGGAACCTTATATGGTGCCATACAGCATGGAATCCACAGTTTTGAATTCTTGGATGAAAACAAAACATATCAAAAGGGAGATATTGCCAAATTCACGCATGTCTGGATTCTTAAGGAAAACGAATGGAAATTAAAGAGGGAATTAAGTTACAATCATCAATCACAATAATACATCAATCAAAAAAAGGAGTTTAATCATCAATCAAAAAACGAATCATCAATCATCAACCATCAATCAAAACAAGTTGAATCATTAATCAAAAACGAACAGTTAACAAAATAGAACCATGACGATATGAACATAGAAAACACAAAAGCGCAAATGCGAAAAGGGGTTCTAGAGTACTGTATTCTGTCTATCTTGAAGGATAGCGACAAGTATGCCTCAGAGATTCTGGGCGCATTAAAAGATGCCAAGATGCTCGTAGTGGAAGGCACCATCTATCCTTTATTGACAAGACTGAAGAACGCAGGACTACTGAATTATCGCTGGGAAGAGTCTACTTCAGGGCCTCCCCGAAAGTATTATGCACTCACGGAAACGGGACATTTGTTCTTAAACGAACTCAACGGTACCTGGGATGAACTAAGAAATGCAGTAAATCTGGTAACCAACACAAAATAAAAGTAACAATGAATAAAACAGTAAATATAAATTTAGCAAACACGCTCTTTCATATAGACGATGATGCTTACAACAAGCTGAGGCGCTATTTGGAATCCATAAAGCGTTCCTTTGCCGGGACTGCTGGCAGTGACGAGATTATTGCTGATATTGAAGCAAGGGTTGCCGAGCTCTTCCTAGAAAAAATGGAGAACGAAAGGCAAGTTATCACACATAAGGAAGTTGATGCGGTAATAGCGGTGATGGGTCAGCCTGAAGATTATATGGTTGACGAGGACATCTTTGAAGACCAACCCAAAAGAAAAGAAACAACCTCCAGAAGGACTAAAAAATTATACCGGGATATTGACCAAAAATATATAGGTGGGGTTTCCGCCGGATTGGAGCACTATTTGGGTATAGATGCCCTATGGATTCGTTTGATTTTTATTCTTCTGGCTATCTTCACCGGTTTCGGCCTTATCGCCTATATCCTATTATGGATTTTGGTACCCGAAGCAGCTACTACTTCCCAAAAATTGGACATGACGGGGGAGCCCATCAACATCAGCAATATAGAACGCAAAGTTAAAGAGGGGTTTGATGATGTTGCAGACAAAGTAAAAAGTGTTGACTACGAGCAAGTAGGCAACAAGGTCAAAAGCGGCTCCAAGACCTTTTTCGATACCATCGGTGAGATTATCCTATTCTTGTTCAAAGTCTTTGGCAAGTTCATCGGCGTCTTACTCATAATCATAGGTGCATCTACCTTGATTGGATTGTTTATCGCACTGTTTACTGTAGGTATTTTTGATGCTGTAAATGTACCTGGAATAGATTTTTATGAAATAGTTGGCACAACGGGAGCCCCAGTATGGCTCATCTCCTTCTTGGTTTTCTTAGCTGTAGGTATTCCGTTCTTTTTCTTAATGTATTTGGGATTGAAAATCCTTGTAAACAATCTCAAATCCATAGGAAACATAGCTAAGTTTTCTTTGCTTGGACTTTGGTTGATTTCCATTGGAACCCTATTTGCACTGGGGGTGCGACAAGCTGCTGAATTTGCAAACGTAGGAAGTGTCAATGTAAAGGATGAGTTGGTTATGGAAAACCCATCGGACACTTTGGTCATTAGAATGAACAACTCCGATTCGGATTATGACCGTGGGGACGTACATTTTGGGAGAATGACCTTTGCTTTTGACGAAAACGATAAACGCTTCCTTATCTCTGATGATGTCAGTTTTAAAATCCGAAAGTCTGAAGACAATGATGTGAAAATCAACATACGAAAAGATTCACATGGCAGTAGCACGGTAAAAGCAAGGGAAAAAGCAAAAAATATCAATTATGGATATACTTTAAGTCAAGGTACCGTGGTCTTGGATGACCACTTTACCACTGACCTTTCCAACAAAGCACGAGACCAAGAAGTAACCACAACCATCTATATCCCAGAAGGAAAAGTGGTTAAAATTGATGACTCAACTTTGGGACATATTGGAAGAGGAATTAAGCGTGATAGGGGTTACTATCGCAATGATATGGTAGATTATCTATGGATTATGGGAGAAGATGGTGAGTTAAAATGTCAAGGTTGCCCAGAAGAAGAAAACCAAGACAGTGAAGATGAGGATGAAAGTGGAAAAATAATCATAAATGAAGATGGAGTAGACATCAACCTTAAAGATGGCGCCGATTCCTTTAAAATGAAAATTGATGAAGACGGCGTTCGAATCAAAGCCGGTGACAAAAATGACAATTGAACCAACAATTTTGACAGTTGGGTAAAAACAATTCAATATATATACAGAAAAACAACAAATTTGATCAATCGTTAAAACAACAATCATGACAACACTAGCAAGAATAGCAATCGCAGCACTAATGGCAATCTTTGCCTCATCCTGCAATTTTGATATTAACTTCGGCAACGGACAAAAAGGGAACGGGGTCGTTGTGGAAGAAACCCGAACAGTTTCTGAGGATTTTACAGTGGTTTCCGCCGCAGAGGGATTAGATGTTTTTGTAACCCAAGACAGGCAATTCAACATTTCTATAGAAGCTGATGAAAACATTATTGACCTTATTGCTACGGATATCAAAGATGGGAAGTTGCGCATACATACCACCGAGAACATTGGAAGAGCAACCAAAAAAATATATGTTTCCCTTCCCGTAATTGAAGGTTTACGCAGTTCTAGCGGAGCTGACCTTATTGTTCAGAACGTAATAAAAGCCGATAAACTGGAACTGGACGCCAGTAGTGGTTCTGACCTTCATGTTGAGCTTAGTGCTTCTGAAGTTGAGGCAGATGCAAGCAGCGGTGCAGACATTAAGTTATCAGGGAATGCTGAAACACTCTATGTTGATGCCAGTAGTGGTGCGGATATTAGAGCAAAGGAACTGGAAGTAAAAATATGTAGTGCAGAAGCCAGTAGTGGTTCCGATATCTCCGTAAATGTTTCCGAATCGTTGGTTGCAGATGCAAGTAGTGGAGCCGATATTTCCTATACAGGAGAAGCAAGCGTGCAAAAAAAGAAATCAGTTTCAGGGAGTGTCCACAAGTATTAAAAAAATCTTTTTAGCGAAGTTTCTAAAGCATGGAATTTAAGAGTTAGTCAACTAAACAAACCAAACCATGCCAAGAGGCCCAAAAAATATTTGGGCCTTTTTTCATATCACCAATATAATTAGTTGTTTTTTAAACATTTAATAAATTTTATCGTATCTTATTAGAGAAATATCATCAACAATTCTAAATCACTGCCATGAAAAAAATACTAGGATTAGTTCTTTTGATGCTCGTTTTAGTTTCTGCAACAAAATGGGCATCTCCAAAACCCGTACCTTTCCATTCTATCGAAGGTACATGGGAGTTAGATAGTTTTTACAGTTTCGACGGCCAAGACATCAGTGACACAATTGAAAAAGCTGATGGATATCGTCAAGTAAAGATGTATTCAAGAGGGAAAATCATGTGGACTCGCTATGTTCCAGATGAACCTAACGGAAGGTTCGGATATGGCTCTTATCGAATTACCGAAAATGAACTCATAGAAACTATAGAATACGGGGATGATGGGATGATGAAGGCTTTGGATACTATGAGAAATTTCACTTTTGAACTTATTCTTAAGGAAGATACATTCAGTCAAATCACACTGGACGAAGAAGGAAACAGAACCTCATCTGAGAACTATAGACGAATAGACTGAAAAAACCGATCAAAAACTTTAACCAAAAAAGGCACCTAAAAGGTGCCTTTTTATTTTATTGTTAATCTACCGTTTTAGGAGGCTACGGCTTCCTTTGATTCTACCATAGCCAAATACCGCTCTGCATCTAGTGCTGCCATACAACCTGTTCCCGCAGCAGTAATGGCCTGTCTGTATTCCTTATCTTGAACATCGCCACTGGCAAAAACTCCAGGTTTACTGGTTTTTGTAGATTTTCCTTCTGTGATTACATATCCCGTATCATCCATTTCCAATTGTCCTTTGAAAATATCCGTATTAGGTTTGTGTCCAATAGCAATGAAAAGACCTGTGATTGAAATATCTTCTTTCTCACCTGTTTGATTGTTCACCATACGAAGACCTTCAACTACTTGGTCACCAAGTACCTCATCAATTTCAGTGTTGTACCGCACTTCTATATTCTCCAAACTGTTTACCCGATGTTGCATCGCTTTTGAAGCACGCATGTGATCTTTCCTAACCAACATAGTCACTTTTTTACAGATATTGGCCAAATAGGAAGCTTCCTCTGCGGCAGTATCACCACCCCCCACTATTGCTACTTCTTGGCCTTTATAAAAGAACCCATCACAAACGGCACAGGCAGATACACCTCCACCTCTCAATCTTTGTTCACTGGGAATATTCAAATACTTAGCTGAAGCTCCTGTAGAAATTATTACCGTTTCCGCCTCTATTTCTTTAGAATTGTCCACCGTTACTTTATGAATACCTCCAGGTTCGTCGCTAAAATCAACAGAGGTAACCATCCCAATTCGGACTTCGGTGCCAAAGCGTTCTGCTTGTTGTTGGAGTTGTACCATCATAGTTGGCCCGTCAATACCTTCAGGATATCCGGGAAAATTATCTACTTCTGTCGTTGTGGTCAACTGACCTCCCGGTTCCATTCCCGTATACATTACAGGTTTCAGGTCGGCTCTTGCCGCATAAATCGCAGCAGTATAGCCAGCTGGTCCCGAACCTATTATCAATGTTTTTAGTCTTTCTATTGCTTCTGACATAATCGAATTCTTCGTGTAATAAGTTGTTAGTACAAAAGTAGGTTTTTTGGGCAAAAACTTACATTTGGTTTTCAACCTGTTGTCAACAACTGAATTGTGAAGAAGTATACTGGAGCATAAATGCAAATGAGGCTCTAATTTAAAAAAGAGCTGCTTTGGGGCACAGCTCTTTTTTAGCAAACATGTAGATTAAGTCTAGAGTTATTTTTGGATTCAAAAAACCGTTACAACCAAGGAGCTCAACCTCAAAACCCCTTGGCGCAACGTAAACCCTTATCGGTCAGTTATTCAGGTAAAGAACACATATTTGGAGCTCAAATATTACCGCTGACGTTATTGACAAAGATTTGATGAACTTAAAGTAATTGCTGATTACGATGTAAACATACTGCTCAACGGTAAGTTGGAATAGCATAAATTAACAGATGATGCTTTTCCATTCACGAATGATGGTTTTGGATCAATATAATTTATTGCGTGTTTTTTTATTCACACCTATCCATACACAGTCAAAAAGTAGAAGGTGTGAAATGCTCGGTTGACTACAAGCAGATTTTTGTAATCAATCGGCAAGAAATGAAAAGAAACATACAGGTACTCTATTGAATTACTTCACTTATCAGAATCTCCGGTTGAATGTCTGTGTAATTTGGAATATCACTTCGAATTTTATCGATATGGCTCCCAATACCGTTTTGATAATCTTCCAATGTATCAAAATACAAATATCCAATAGCTACATAAAGAGCAGGGTCATCAGATGTTCTTCCTGAAATTCCTTTGTCTATATGTATGGCTTTTAAATCCTCCCCAAATAAACTTGACAAAAGAGGCATATGTTTGGAAGCGTAGTAATCCATATCAAAGGTCTTTCTCTCTTCATTAGGGTACATTATGGTTACTTTGGTCATTCCCTTTTTAATCTCTGAAGTATCAGAAGAAGTAACTTTTTGCTGGAATCCTGTAAGAATCATGATTGCTACAACAACCAGAAGGGTAGTTTTTGTTTTCAATTTGTAAGGTTTACGCGTTCTTAAAAAGTTATTACCTCATAAGATACGGGAAATAAATTTTCCTTTTAAGTACAGGTAGTAGTTTATTCAGCATTCTTTATCTATCTAACTTTTCATTTACCAAATTTCCTACAGTGTATTCTTACTCCCTTGAATTTCTGGAACAACCTCTTTTCCTATTATTTCAATGGCACTTTTCATTTCTTCATGGGACATTCCCACATCCATCTGAAAATTAAATCTTGTAATTCCACCTAGAGTTTTATGATGTCTAAGGATTTTCGCAGCTACTTCCTTCGGGTTGCCAATTACCATAGCACTTTGTTCGTCATTGGCCAATTCTTCAAACTGTTCTCTTGTGGGAGGAATCCACCCGCGTTCTTTGCTCATGGAAGCAATGACTTCGGCATAACGCGGATAGAAGATGTCAATGGCCTTTTTTTTGGTTTCTGCTACATATCCAAAGGAGTGAAGTCCTACTTGTAATTCTTCCGAAGTAAAACCGGTATTGCGCCCCGTAGCCCTGTAGACTTCTACTAGATCCCTAAATTGTCCTATTCTTCCTCCAATAGCAGCTAACATCAAGGGTAAACCAAGTTTTCCCGCTCTTGCGAATGATGTAGCCGTTCCACCTACACCAAGCCAAATTGGTAATTTCTTTTGCACAGGTCTTGGATATATGGCTTGCTCCCGTAGTGGTGGACGATAGAGACCGGACCAGCTTACCATCTTGTTTGATCTTATTTTTAGCAATAAATCCAATTTTTCAGCAAAAATTGCATCGTAATCATTTAAGTTATACCCAAAAAGGGGGAACGAATCAACAAAGGAACCTCTCCCCACAACAATTTCGGCCCGCCCATTTGAGATCAAATCGATGGTGGCAAAATTCTGAAAAACACGGACAGGGTCTGAAGTACTCAATACGGTAACCGCACTAGACAATTTAATGGAATTGGTTCGCGCCGCAGCGGCGGCTAACAAGACTGCCTGGGCTGAATCCAAAAACTCTTCGCGATAATGCTCCCCTATTCCAAAGGCGTCCAAACCAACCTGGTCAGCTAGTTCTATGCGTTCTAGCAGTTCTTGTATAGCCTTCGCGCTATTATCATGTCCTTTGGGTGCGGCTGCAAAACTATCGATTCCTATTTCCATAAAATGGTGTTGTATTTACATCTTGTCAATATGCTTTTGAAATTGATTTTTTTGTTCCTCAAATTTTACCTTATAGGTATCTTCAATAATCTGACCGTCCTTAAAGAAATGGCGAAAGGAGGGTAAGTAAAAGTTGGAGATAATTTCAGCACCAAAATGAGGGAACAATTCTTTGGAAACACGTAACACATTGTTCATAGTTCTTTTGCTTGGACTGGTCGATAACAAAAACATAGGGGTATTATTCCAAATGTTCATAGGCTGTTCCATAGGTATTCTGGACATCCAATCCCAAAGATTCTTAAAGGCTGAGGTATGTAGTCCATTATATTCAGCAACAGATAGGACTATAGCATCACTCTCTTTAACAAGTTCATAAAATCGGATAGCATTTTCGTGCACTCCACATGCGTTTTCATCATCTACCGAAAAAAGAGGACATTCATAATGATTGAGGTCTGCCAGCGTGACCTCAACATTTTTGAGCTGATTCGCCGCGTATATGGCCAATTGTTTATTAATGGATGTCCTGCTGTTACTTGCTCCAAAGGCTAGTATACTTTTCATTTATATCTCTTTGTCTATTTTACAGATTTCGAATGGAATAGTTTGAATGATACCTTCTTTTTCATACTTCAGTTCTCCTACTTTATGATCGAACAAACCGTTCATATTATTTCCTGCCGAGTCTTCCAAACGTGAATTCACATGCAATATATAGTTTCCACATCGCCATGGTTCTTTGGGAGAAAAATGCCATTCGGTTTCTTGTTTTTTAATTTCTACCAATCCATCGATAGGGTTTTTTTTCGAGTCCGTGATGATCAGACGCTGTTTTAGGGAATTGTAATCAAGCATTTGTGGAAAATGAACGATATAGGTATCTCGAGTATTCGCCTTGGGTACATCGAACTGCCAGTTTTCCGTATCCGGAATTTGATAATCGGCAGTGACCACGTTTAGTTCTTTTTTGAAAGCTTTTTGCATTTTTTGATGATTCACATCTTCCAACGCGTCAATAGTCAGGGTGTATTTTCTATTAGGTTTTAAGGCTCGACCGAAAGTGGCGTTGGCAGCTAAACCGGACTTTACACGCGCTGGGTCAAGAATAAGGGTTAACTGTGTCTGCTCTTTGTTCCAAAGTTCGTATGCATTGTTGAAAAACACATTTTTGACCTCTTTGTCATTTTCATCAAATAGCTTAATCTTTTCTATGTTCCCAACCGTTTTCATAGGCGATGAAAATTGAACGTAAATCCGAAGTAGGTTTTCGGGAACTACTTGGGACGAGGGGTAAACAGCTTGGACAACAGGTGCATCTACCACTTGCTCACAAGCTGATAGTGTTAGTATGAAAAGAAACAAATAATAGAATTTCTTACCCTTCATTGAAAAACGAATCTTGAAGTTTATCTTCCCATTTTTTCAGATACCAATTCCGGGTATCCTTCCATTTGTTTGGCCATATCATGATACTGCTTGGTAAAAGCTTGGGACTCGGGATACTGGTAATCGGGAAAGTCATATTCTGAAATGAAATCACTTAACCGCAAGTAGATTCCAGTTAACTCCGAAACTAAATCGATATCCCCAGTCTCTATATTTCTTCGCATCACACCCAACATTTGTTGATTTTGAACATCTATCTGCATCACATTGGCAGTAGGTATTTCCTGTATCCCTTCCAATCCTGTGGCAAACATGGCCTGTTGGCCTTCCATTCCATTTCCTTTGGCCCCAGCAACCACTGAAGCAAAGGGAACCATGGTTCCTCCCCTATTCTTGTGGGTCACTAGAAGATTTTTTGTAATGGAGCCATCCATCCCCTGCGTCATTACGGTAATCATATCGATAGGTGCATTTCCATAACCCAACTCTGCTATGGTCTTCCCCTTAATATCCGCCCCACTCTGAATTTGTTCGGTGGGAATAGTAACCAATGGCGTACAGGTATAACTGGCCAACAATGTTGATTGTCCATCCACTTCATCAAATAACATGGTTCGTATGGGTGCGCGCGTTTCATTTTGGGTATGTACCGCATGATAGATTTCGATACTGTTTACCATTTCCTGCGACTCAGTAAAAGGATATTGTATTTTTCTTAAGGTTGATGCAAACTCACTATTGGTCAACCCCGCGACATAGATAAAACCGTCATGATAATCAATATCCGTGATATTTAATGCGCTTGCAGGGGTTTCCTTCCAAAACGACAGGTCCTTAGAAGCAGGTTCCTTTATAGATACACTCGTACTACCAGTGATATTCAAAAAACGAATCTCTGAGCTTCTAGGATTTGCTATGGCAATCACCGATTTGGCATCTGGTTGATGGCCTAACTTTATTGAAACATAGGCCTCCTGGCTTAGGGGATGAATTTTCATGTCGTTGATAATAATATCCCTAGGAGCCATTCCCAATTCATTGGCCATCTTCCTATCAAAACCCTCCATATTATATGGAATGGCATCTTTCAATTCTTCAGCCTGTGTGGGGATAGCATGTACTTTCGCTCCTTTACTATCTCCGACAAAAAGAACGTTGTCCGGTCCGAAGGCCAAAATGGAAGCTCCCGATAGTTCGGCACTTTTGGAAAAGGCGATTTCTTGTGTAGATTCTGAATCAACACCTGAGTCTTCTAAATTGCTTGATTGACCTTGCTTGCAGGATACGGCCAACAAAATAAAGAGCCCAAGTAGGGTTTGTTTAAATTTCATCTTTTTCGTCTTTAAAGTATTGCGTTAGTCTATTGTAAAAGATGCATTCGAAAGTTTCAACTTCACGTTCATCTCACCCTCATTGATATTCCATTTATAAAGGGTGTATTTTCGTACTCCCGTTTTATGCATCGGGTCTTGGTCTGCAATTCTTCGGGCCTCTTCAAAAGAATTGGCACGAATCATAATAGCACCATAGCCTCCGGCATTATCAGCTCCTTCAATGGTAGTCTGTCCACCCATAATCATAGTGCCCTGGTTTTCAATCTTGTGCACAAAATCCATATGGTCTGGCAAGATTTTGGCAACCTCATCAAAAGACACAACAGGTTCGGTCACATAAAGATAGACTTCTTTGTTCATCCCGGTATTCAATTTTTCTGCCTCAGCAAGAACAGTATCCTGAGCCAATGCCGAAATACTGCTCATACACAGGGTCACATAAAAAATAGTTGCAATCTTTCTCAAGTTTCTTTTAGTTTTCATAATGAGTTCATTTTAAGGTTAATAATATGTCACATAGGTATTCTTGATTAAAATTTAAATTCTAGAGTTGGCCCAGTATAGAAGATATTATTAGCTTCTCCGGATTCCTTGATGAAAGCTCCCGCAATAAAATAGGTTGACCTCCATTCGAACTCAATATTTCTATTTATTTCGTAAAGCACTTTCATACCAATTGCGCTACCGATGTAAGCGCTAGAACCACTATCTGCAGTACGAATTTGAAAACGTGGAGGAGTATATAATCCGTCTTCTTTTGAGGATCGAAAGAAAAAAGCGTAATCCATATAGATGGAAAAATCCATAAAGGGATAAATCTTGAAATTGGGATGCAATCCATTAAGGTTGACAGGGGTATTGACCGCTGCCAAACTATACAGGGCAGGATTCACAAACAATGGACTGTAAGAATTCAATTTGTTATCTCCGGTATCCCTATCCCCAGAAGAGTAGTCAAACTTTAATCCAAAAGTTGGCTTCCATGGGGTATAAATCAGTATATACTTGTAATCAAACTCAAAATTGAAAGCGCTTATGGATGCATTGCCCAATTCTCCAAATTGATACACTAGTTCCGTATTGAATACCATCCGTTTTCCAACGTTTCCATAACGACGAATTCCTATGGAATGTCTAGTTTCTTCGCCACTTACATCACTAAAACTGGAAAAATCAGAATGGAAACCCAAATAGTATAATTCCGTTTTTCCCAGAATCTTTCCTACTTTAAAATCTGTATAAATACCCCAAAAGGTTGGGTCACTTGAACCACTATCAAACAAAGCAAAATCATTGTCAAAAGCATCAAAGTCGGGTTCTACTTCTTTGCCATAAAATACTTCTAAAGTATTCCTGTTAAACACATAATCTGCTTTGAGTAAATCGAAGCTTCTACGCATGTTAGGGCCATCCCTGCGCGAAACCAGTCTTCCAGCACCATAATCCAATTGCTTTCGACCGAATGTGAGCAAAAAACTATTTTCCTTAGTAGGAATTGTGAGCTCCACGTAAGCTTGGTGAAATGCTAACTCATCATCTTCCAATGCTCTATCTCCCTCGCCACTGGTAAGGCCGTGGAAGAGGTCCGCAAACACCCGTACATTTTTCCCAAGATGTAGGTTGGCATGCAGGTTCAGCCTTTGGGAGTAATAAGTATCGTCTTCTTCCGTGTAATTTTCATTTATTGTACTTTCAAAACGAGGTCGATATTGACCTCCCAGAGTTAAATATGTATTTTTATTCCTTCCAAGGGGTATAAGTTTAAGTTCCTGAGCAAACATTTTCTCATACTTTTCAGCCGTTTCTTCATCCCTTAAATAACTGTAATCCTCATCTGCACTGTCGTCCATAAATGCTGGAGGTTCTTCTTTCTTCACCTCCTCTTCCTGTGCGAAAATATGCGTATTGGATACCAGCATTAAAATACCAAGTAGTAGAATTAATCTTTTCATTTCCACAAGTTGATTGGTTCATTTCCTAGACTACGTAAAGTTTGCCAAGAAATACATCCTATGCATTAATCCTGATTAAGAAATGAGCTATTTTGACTGCAGATAGCGACTTTTTGCTTTGCTTAAGGCCTCCGGTGTTACCCCAAGATAAGAAGCAATCATTTTTTGAGGAATACGTTCAGCAACTTGGGGATAAGTGCTGATAAAATGTTTATACCTTTCTATAATGGACGAACTCATAAGAAGGATAACCCGTTTTTGAAGGGCTATCATTCGATTGATTACTTTGGGGGTATTTCTTTTGGCAAACGCCAAGGTCTTTTCCCGGATAAGAACTCTTGAGTCTTCCAATGCATCAATGAAAAGGTCTGCAGGAACGTTTGGAGGAAGATGGTCCGTTATTACCGTTCCCTCTGGCCCAAAGAGAAAAATATGTTCTTTTCCTTTTTCATCAATAGTATAACAGCGGAGCAGTCCCTTTCGAACAACAAAAACTTTGGTATCCCTATCCCCCTGCCGCTGCAGGATTTGTCCCTTTTTTACCCAAACCGTTTTCATAGGTCTCAAACTTATTGTTGAAATCATTGTTGGGCATTAATCCAAATTAAGAAATGAACCTATCCAAATCTTCAAAATTGGTTTTTACCAGGAGTAAAAAAACTATTCGTTATAAAAAGATGTAGTATTAGTTACAATCGTGTACCTAAAAAAGAAACCCCCTGGATGTATATTAAACCAACCTAAAAGATGAGTATTCTTCATAGTGTTAAAAGAGAAAGAAAATTATAATATCATTAACACAACAACTTACCAAATCTTCTAGATTTGTGAAACAGTGAAGTTTATGTTAAAACATATTGGAGTGGTTGTTTTTATTGGGTTACTGCTGATAAAAACTTCTGCTTTCCATGTTCACGATCATGACGACACGACTGAAGAACACGAAAATCCTTGTGAGCTCTGTGTACTCTTAATTGCTTCCCAACAATCAGACACACTTATCCTCATTTTTGATTACATTCAGGAAAAGCCAGTACGTCCAAATACTCAAGTTAAAGTTAGCACAATTGACTACCGAGACATTAGAACACCATTGTCCACGTATTTGTTTTCGAGGCCACCACCTGAATTCGTGTGCTGATTTAAATTTCAAACCGTTACATATTTTCTTTTGAACTTCCCTCTTTTTGGGATATGCCTAGACTATTGCACTCCTTAATATATAAATCAGGAGTTTTGATAGAATTCGATTATTAACATTACATCCCGTAATCTCCAAAAGGACTTATGGCTTGAAGCGTTTTATTAACGAACATTTTTTAGAAACCAATGATTATAACTAACAACCTGTCAAAAAAATACGGAGACCAGATAGCACTCCACCAACTGAACCTCAATATAAAATCTGGTGAAATTTATTGTTTATTGGGGGCGAATGGAGCGGGAAAAACAACAACCATTAATTTACTATTGGGCTTTATCGAACCAAGTTCTGGAACCGCATTCATCAATCAGTTGAATGTACATGAGAATATAAAATCCACAAAACAATTTTTAGCATACATTCCAGAGAACTTGATGTTGTATCCAAGCCTCACGGCAATTGAGAATCTGGATTATTTCTCAGGGATTTCCGGTAAAAGGCTATCTAAAGAACAACTTATGGGCTTTTTAGAGGAAGCTGGATTGCAGTCGGAGGCCTTTGAAAAGCGAATTTCCAGTTTTTCAAAAGGAATGCGCCAAAAAGTAGGTATCGCCATTGCCTTGGCAAAAGATGCTAAAGTGCTCCTTTTAGATGAACCTACTTCTGGGTTAGATCCTAAGGCAAGTAATGAATTTGGTTTGCTGCTACAAAAACTTCGTACAAAGGGAGTGGCTACTTTAATGGCTACCCATGACTTATTCCGAGCCAAGGAGGTTGCCACGCATATCGGCATTATGAAAGATGGTCAATTAAAACAAGAATTAGTGGCCGCGGACATTACACTTCAGGAGCTGGAAGAGGCTTACCTCAATACTATGGAATATAAAGAACTGGCGCCATGATTTTAAAAACTTTTCTAAAAGAAACCAAAGAATTACTGCGTGATGGTCGCGTTCGTATCGCGTTTGTTATTGTGATCTTTTTGTTAGGGATTGCCGTATGGATAAGCACAAAACAATATCAAAATGTAAACGAACAGTATGAGTCAGCCACAACCATCGAGCGTGGATTATGGGATAATCAAGGAGAAAAAAATCCACATTCCGCTGCACACTATGGCACTTATGCGTTCAAGCCAAAATATCCTTTGTCTTTGGTAGACCAAGGTGTAGACAAATATGCAGGAACATCAATTTTTCTGGAGGCGCACAAACGGAACGAATCGCAATTTAGTGCGGCAACCGATCAGACAGGGCTTGCTCGTTTTGGTGACTTAACCCCCGATTTCATCCTTCTTTTCATTATTCCCCTACTTATTATTCTTTTGGGCTATAATAGTTTTACCAAAGAACGGGAAATGGGAACACTGACTCTTTTAAAGAGTCAAGGAATCTCCAATTGGAAATGGATGTTGGGCAAATGGTTCGCTCTTTTCCTTCCCATTTTATGCATAACACTTGTTTTGTTTTTTGCAGCAGGAATCTTATTGGCCAATCTAAATGACTTCGGTGTATTCAACTGGGATTCCCTTCTTATGATGTGTTTAGTTTTCACCATCTATTACATGGTCTTCACCAATGTGGTACTATTTATTTCGGCTATTACTAAAAAGTCAGGTATATCCCTCGTTGTTTCCCTTTGCATATGGATTGTGGCCTGTTTGGCAGCTCCTAAAGCAGCTAGCAATATTGCAGAAAGCAAACACCCTTATCCCACAAGACAAGAGTTTGCCGCAAATGTTTTAAAGGATAAAAAAGAGGGATTGGATGGACATAATCCATGGAGCAAAGAAGCAAAACAACTGGAACAAGAAGTACTGAAGCAATATGGTGTAGATAGTCTCCATCAATTACCCTTCAATTTTGATGCATATCGCATGCAAAAAGGCGAGGAACACGAAGCGGAGGTCTATTTTAAGCACTACAACTACTTGAAGGACCAATACACACAACAATCCAATGTATATAAAAGCTTGGCGGCAATTTCGCCTTATTTACCTACACGTTTTTTAAGTATGTCCATTGCGCATACGGATTATGCAACGCATTGGGACTTTGCTGATGCTGCGGAGGAATACCGTATTGCAACACAAAAATTCTTAAATGACAACTTTGCACAAAACTCGGAGTACGGGAATTGGAGATATCAGGCTGATGCCAGCTTTTGGAAAGATTTACCCACTTTCGAGTACGACCCTCCTGAATTGAATTCTATTCTTTCCAGAAACACCTCCAACCTATGGATTATGGGTGTATGGTTTGCTGGCTCTTTCGGGTTTCTCATACTATCAATCAAAAAAATCTAACCATGCTATCATATAATTTCAAATACGAATTGAAACTGCTTCTACGGAGTCGATGGATACAATTGCTAAGTCTTATCCTCCTCTTGCTTTTTGGTTTTTCAACCTACAATGGGTTACAAAAAGTTGAAAAACGAAAAAAAGATATTGCCGATGCGCTTCTTGAGGTTAAAGAAAATGACGAAATGATGCTAAAGTTGCTCGATTCCGTGGAAAGAGGAATGCAGGTAAGCGCCTCTCGATGGACCATTCCAACGCAACCTATGGCAGTGGGCAACTATCACCCTAGAGTGGCTGCAATGGACCCACAGCCCATGGCATTTGTAGCTACGGGTCAGGGAGATTTGTTTACACATTACGTCAAACCAAAAGTATCTGGTGACGACTTTGTGCTCAACTTTGCCGAAATGACTAGTCCCGTTCAACTGCTTTTTGGCAGTTTTGATTTGGCTTTCGTAATCGTTTATCTATTGCCTCTTCTTATCATTGCCTTTTCCTACAATGTGCTTTCAGCAGAAAAAGAAAGTGGCATTCTTCGCCTATTGGCTTCCCAACCCATTGGTATTCAAACCTGGGTATTGCAAAAATTAGGATTACGATTTTTCTGGCTTTCCATACTTGTCATTTTAACAATGACCCTAGTATTTTTTAGTGTGGGCGTTAATCCCTTTACGGAGCTGGCTACTTTTTTCGGCCTACTGGCACTTGTAATGGTTTACATGCTGTTTTGGTTCGCTCTTACGTTTTTAATCAACCTATGGGTGGGTAGCTCTGCTAAAAATGCTGTAGTTCTTCTGGGCCTTTGGGTAGTATTTGTACTCTTAGTACCATCTATGCTGAACCAACTAGGCAATACGCTATATCCTATGCCCTCCCGCACCTTAATGATCAACGAAATGCGCACTCTTAAGGCAGACTTGGCCCAAAAGCAAGATGAAATATTGGATAACTACTTGCGTGACCATCCTGAATATGCTTTAAATGATACCACACAGGCAAGAGGGTTTTACCACCGTTATATGGCTTCACAAAAATTGGTTAAAGAAGAATTGTCGCCACTTATCAATGGGTACGAAAACCAATTGGTAAAACAACAGAATTGGGTTAGTTCCTTAAAATGGAGTTCCCCAGCCGTAATTGTACAGGAATCCTTAAATCAGATAGCGGGCACTTCCACACAGGATTACGAAAGCTATAGGAAGCAGGTCATTGGTTTCGCTGGGACATGGAGAGATCATTTTTTACCATTTTTATTCAATAATCAAGATTTTTCCCAAAAGGATTATGAGGGGTTGCCGCAATTTGAATATGAACAAAAGTCCTATGTTTCCTTTGGGGCAGTTCCCATCGTATTGTTGATTTCTATTGCGCTTTTTGCCTTTGGGTTTTTGTTTACCAGGCAAACCAATAAATCTACTATACTCTCTTCAAACTGACATGAAAAGGCTGGTTTTTTTGTTTTTACTGTTGGCGTCTGGGATGGGAATAGCACAGCAGACTGCGGATAACTTTCCTCCACCTGAAACACCCATTACTATTTCGGCTTCTAGAGCTATAGGGGTAATAACTATTGATGGAAGATTGGATGAATCCGATTGGGATCTAGCAGAACCCGTAACCAACTTTTTTCGTGTGGAGCCTGTGCAAGGAGGTATCATCAAAAATCCCTCCGAAGTCCGCATCTTGTTTGATGACAAAAACATCTATTTTGGAGTTTTTGCGCTGGATTCACTAGGCAAAAGAGGCGTTCGAATGCAGGATTTAAGTAGAGATTTCAATGGATTGGAGAACGATGTTTTTGGAATTCAAATTGATGCCCAAAATACCAAACAATACGCGGTTTCTTTTCAAACCACCCCTTATGGCAATCAACAGGACGTACAAAATTTTAACGATAACAATAGAGATGAAGATTGGAACGCCTTATGGCGCGTACGCACGCAACGAACAGATAAAGGATATTTTGCCGAATTTGCTATACCTTTTAAATCCATTCGATATGACAAACCGGTAGAGGGTGTGCCGGTTGAATGGGGCATTACTTTTTTTCGGCTTGCTCGTAAAGATTATGAAAAAACTGTTTTTCCGGCCATCCCCCAGTCTTTTTCTGAAAATCGCATGACCTATGCCGCCAAGCTTACGGGTCTAGAGGTTCCGCCACCTTCATCCAATATTCGTGTTGAGCCTTATGCGCTATATCAATATGATGAAAATAGGGAAGGAGACGTTTTGGTCGATAAATTAAACAACCCCAAAATCGGAGGAGATGTCAAATGGGCGATAAGTCCGAATGCCGTACTGGATTTGACAATCAATACGGATTTTGCGCAAGCGGATGTGGACCAGGCCGTAAATAACTTGGAACGATTTAACATCTTTTTCCCTGAAAGACGACAGTTTTTTTTAGAAAATTCAGGGATTTGGGCTGGAGCAGGCAATAACTTTGTACGGCCTTTTTTTAGTCGTGCCATTGGGCTTTCCAATGCTTTTAACGCGACACCTGCGCCCTTAGATGCAGGCGCACGGTATACGGATAGAAATGAAAATCGTACCATTGCCGCACTTGCAGTACGCCAACGGGAAACCGATGATAGTCCAGGCGCCACCTTTGGTGTAGCGCGTTTTGTTCAGAATTATGGCAAGGAAAACAACATCGGTGCCATGGTAACCTATCGTAGGGATGATGCATTCAATAATCTTGATTTAGAAAGCCAAAACAACACTACAATTTCTGTTGATGGATTCATTCGTCCCAAAAGTGAAATTACTTTTTCGTATTTGTTATCCACATCACTTGATAGTGAAACCGACAATCAGGGATATTCAGGCCGAATCTTTGCAGGTGCTCTGACGAATAATTATTATTTGGGTTATGTCAACTACTTCATTAGTGAAGACTATAATCCAGATATGGGCTTCGTGTTCCAAAAGGATGTGATGTACCATACCACTGGTGGATACGCAATTGTCCGCCCCAAATGGCTACCATTTGTCCGTCGTTGGGACCCCGGAGCATTTTTTGATTATTTTCATGACTTTGAGGATTTTGGAAATTTTCAGCAGTCCAATCTTTATATTTTCCCAATTTACACTTGGTTTAAGGACAATAGTTTTTTAGAGGCTTCCTTAAGGCCAACCTGGCAAAACATCAATTTTGCATTTGCCCCTTTAGGGCTTGAAATTGAAGAGGGCCGCTATAGTTATACCCGATACACACTTCGATACAATTCTGACCGGTCAAAAAAGTTTTCAGGTTCAATACGGTATGACTTTGGTAATTTTTATAATGGCATTCGAAATTCAGTAACAACAGGATTGAGATATGCACCCCTACCCCACATCGCAATGAATATAGACTACGAAAACAACAATATAAATGGCGTAGGAATTCTATCAGAAAATCTAAACACCGACTTGTATACCGGAACTTTACGTCTCGCATTAAATCCCAGAGTGCAACTATCCACTTTTTATCAGTATAACAGCTTTGATGAACAGGGAAGATGGAACGTTCGATTCAGTTGGGAATATATGCCCTTATCATTTATCTATGTTGTTTTAAATGATACACAGACGGAAAATTTTGACCCTATACAGCAAAGCACTCAATTCATCAGTAAAATCACTTTTTTAAAGCAGTTTTAAATATCGACATTTAAGTAGGTCTTTAAAAAGAGACTAAATAGATATTCTTAACCCTCCATACACATTTAATCCGGGAGCAGGTTCGAAAAATCGACCACCAAAGGCATTCAAACGAACATTGTCGTTGTATTCTGTATCAAACAAATTATTGATACCCAAATAAGGACGGAGGTTCCATCCATTAAAACTCAACCTTTGGGAAACGCTCAGATTAGAGATAATTGCAGATGCTTCCCTAGTTGCATTGCTGTCATTGGCAAAAAAGTCTCCTCGATATTGTGTATTCCAGCGTATAACCAGACCCTTGTTTGAACGGTACAATCCCTCCAAGAAGGCTAGGTGTTCTGGAACTCCCGGTAACCTATTCCCATTGAAATTGCCTAAAGGAATTTCAAACCGATTGTATGTGAACCTGGACCATGCATAAGATGCATTGAGTCGAATCGAATTACTCAACCAAAAGTTTGTTGACATCTCTACTCCAAATCGTTCAGCGCTTCCCGCATTTCTAAAGAACGTACGGTCGGGAAAAGCTTCCAACTCAAAAGGCACAATGTCATCTTCGGTTTCAATGTAAAAAACAGTGGCCTCTAAGGTGAGTTTTGATTTGGAATACGTATAACCCCCTTCAAAGGTAATGGACGTCTGTTCGCTCAAATTTTGATTAAACCCACCCGTATCACTAGGATTCGCAGAAAGCTCGCTCAGTACTGGAGTTTCAAAACTAGTCGCAAAGTTGGCAAACAAAGATTGTTTTTTATCCAGCTTATAACGTAACCCAACGCTTGGATTCACCGTATTCAAAACAATCTTATCAGAAGCATCTCCATTGCTCAAAAAATCATCTTCTATCTCCAGCACATTGTTATCATAACGAAGTCCTGCCCTAAAAATCCATTTTTCAATTCGGGATTGAAGGATGGCAAAAGTGCCAAAGTTTCTAAAAATCTCATTTTGTTGAAGCGTGACAGCTCCAAGTTCTCCCAAATCATTCATAAAACGAGTACGTCTATCATTTTGTGAGGCGATTTCATATCCTAATTGAGCCTTTAGATGCCCCTTCTTTTCAAAAAAATCAAAACTCACATTTGACCCATGACCCCAATAATTTCGAACTAAATTGACTGCACCCCCAAATTCAAAGGGTAGTTTATTAGCAAAGTCACGATAGGAGTAGTAAACAAATGAATTCAAATTCAGATTTGAAGGATTCCATTGAAAAGCCGTCCCTGTTTTAAATTGACGTACCGATTCTCCAGTATCAAAATCCACATTGCGGTCCCTGGCTTGGGTTCTATCCACTTCCACATCTTCTTGCGTAATTCCGCCTGCATCCTGAGCAATAGGGCTATCGGTAAAGTTGAGTTGGAAATTGATATTGGTTTCATTTCCTGTTTTTAGTTTGGTTCTAAGATTGAATTGATTAGTCTCAAATCGACTATTAGCACGAAAACCATCCGATGTGGTTCTATTGGCAAAAAGTACGGTTTTGGATTTGCTGTTGCCCAATCCAGCAATAGTTTGAAAGGTTTGGAAATTATAACTTCCTATAGCGGAGGAAAGCTCTACGAAATCTTTCGTAAAGTTTGACTTTGAATTTACGTTGATGACGCCTCCCGAAGCATTTCCATATAGGGAAGATGACGCCCCTCGAAGAACCTCAATTTTTTCAATCAATCCCAAATTGAGATTATCCACCTGTCCCTGTCCGTCTGGAGTAGTTTCTGGAATCCCATCAATTACCAACTTTACGCCTCTTATACCAAAGGCGGAGCGTGCCCCAAAACCACGAATAGAAATTCGGGTGTCTTGCGCAAAATTATTACTGTTCAGCACGAAAAGTCCAGGTACGCCTTGCAAATAATCATTGGCAGAAAGTTGTTGCAAATTTTGTTGCACAGTTCCAAATGTGCTTACCGAGACGGAAGCAGGAAGTTCGTTTTTTGAAATAGACAATCGAGCGGCTTCTATAACCACCGTATCCAATTCAATTGTTGGGATTGTATCTTGTTGAGCCTGTACTTTAGAAAAGAGTAATGATACGAAAAGTAAAAGGAGTGTTCTTATCCGAAATACGGATATAGAGAAATTTATCAAACCAGTGATTTTTTAGGTAAATGGATTAAGGGTATAAATTTCCGCTATTGTTTCCTATTTATCAAGCTTTTTACTATCCACAACAAAAAAGACTGGGAATTCGCTGTAATATGAATTTTACAGTGATTTCCCAGTCCTGTTCGTTTTACTTTTCTAAAGAAATCATTTGCACATTCGCATCTGAAATTTCACCATTGATTTTCGAAACGTATTCATCCATCAATCGGTTTAGGGCAGAAACCTCAACGTTCAATTCTTTAGTTACCTCAGCAAAGAATTCTTGCGCCTGATCGGTTGGGGGATAATCACCTCTTTGTGAATCTGTCATTAAAAAGGCCAGTCTATTGTTTATTCGAATCCCGTAGTTTAACGGATCCTGTCTACTTTGGTTTTTGGTCATGTGAATGTTGTTTTCAATAATATCCAATTTCGATTCAAAATCCGTTATCATATCCTTCAACCCTTTTTTAAGACCAGATTTTCCTTTAAGATAGCTCAAGTCCTTTTTAGCGTTTCGTATTTCAATAATCGCCGAATTGGCCTTGCTCACCTCGTTTCGCACCTCCATCAAAAAGTCAAACTGCTTTTTATAGTCACTATCCGTATTGGGCATCCTTGGGTCCTTTATTATAGTCAGAACGTCCTCTGAGCTTTGCCCGTTGTAGGTCAAACGCACTTTATAATCTCCAGGTACAGCTTTTGGACCAATATTGGGAGATGAATAAAACACCATACCCTTAAAGGCTCTGTAGCCGGGATATCTCATATTCCAAATCAATCTATTCCCACCTGATTCTACCTTCAAGGGTTTGTCTGCAGATGGGTCTAACTTATTCTCCTTAGCCACATTCGAAGAAAAACGTTGAATCAGGGTTCCATCCATTTCCAGTATTTCTAGGGATACACTATCTGTTTTCTCAAGATTCTTTATGTAGTAATTGATTATGGCACCGTTCGGATGATTTTCGCCTACCAATTTAGTATTTGGTTTTCGCCACCCACCGGATTGTTGTAAACGGTATGCCTTGTCAGGCTTGTACAGGTAAAATGGTGCACTGGCCATTTCGTTTGAAAGTTGATGTAAAGGTGTTAGGTCATCAATCATCCAAAAACTACGCCCATGGGTAGCTGCAATCAAATCATTATCCCTAACATGCAAATCTCGTATTGATGTAATAGGCAAATTCAATTGAAAGGGAGACCAACTGGCGCCGTCATCAAAAGAAACATACATCCCCCACTCGGTTCCGGCATATAATAATCCTTCGCGCACCTTATCCGAACGAATGGCCCTTGTGTAATAATTACTTTTAATGCCCTTGGTTATTACCTCCCATGTTTTTCCATAATCCGTAGTCTTATACAAATAGGGAGTATAATCTCCAAACTTGTACGACGTAGCAGCCACATATGCCGTACCCTTTTTAAACGGACTTGGATCTATACAATTGATCATATTTAGTTTTGGACTGATGCTTTCGGGAGGCGTAACATTTTCCCAATTTGCACCATTATCTCTAGAAATATGAATCAAACCATCATCACTTCCTACCCAAATCACACCCTCTTCCAAGGGAGATTCATTGATAGCGAAAAGATTGGAATAGAACTCAGCGCCTGTATTATCTTGAGTAATAGGGCCTCCTGATGATTTTATGGTTTCGGGCAAACCTCTGGTAAGGTCAGGCGATATGGTTTTCCAAGATTGTCCTCCATTTGTAGTGGCATGCAGAAAATTGGACCCTACGTATAACTTATTACTATCGTGAATACTGAATTTGACAGGGAAATTCCAGTTGAAACGATATTTCATAACTTCCGCACCAGAACCAGCCGGATTATCTGGCCAGACATTTATGGAGCGAGTCTGATTTACGGAATGATCTTCCCGCATCATGTATCCTTTGTAAGTCCCTCCATATACAATATCACTATTGTTAGGATCAGGTGCCAAGTGTGCACTTTCGCCCCCAGCAGTAGGTTCCCAGTCACGTTCTGTAATACTTGAGCCAGCAGACCTGTTCGTAATGCGAATTGTGCTATTATCTTGCTGAGCTCCATATATTTTATAGGGGAAGGTGTTATCTGTAGTTACCCTATAAAACTGAGCTGTGGGTTGATTATGATATGTGGTCCAGTTATCGCCACCATCATTTGAAACCTGAGCTCCCCCATCATCGGCAATCACCATTCTGTTGTTGTTATGAGGGTCAATCCATAAATCATGATGGTCCCCATGCGGTGCGTTTTTCAGCGTAAAGGTTTTTCCTCCATCTGTTGACACTCCATAACTCACGTTCATCACGTATACTTTGTCCTTATTCTGGGTATCCGCATAAATTCTACTGTAATACCAGGCTCTTTGCCGCAAGGCTCTATTTTCATTTATTTTTTTCCAGGTTTTACCGGCATCCTCAGAACGGAAAACCCCTCCATCCTCTGCTTCAATAATGGCCCAAATCCTATTAGAATCCACTGGAGATACTGCTATCCCAACAAT
Organism: Bacteroidota bacterium; assembly: GCA_039191905.1. Taxonomy (GTDB): domain Bacteria; phylum Bacteroidota; class Bacteroidia; order Flavobacteriales; family Flavobacteriaceae; genus Flagellimonas. Next base: position 104,247 of record JBCCXJ010000004.1, read on the forward strand.
TCCCCAAGGACCTTTGGGCAAACCTGAATACTTCGAAATATCCGTCCATGTATCACCTCCATCAGTACTCTTGTACATTTTACTATCCGGTCCTCCACTGTCCATACGATATCCATTTCGCTTCATTTGCCAGGTAGCCGCATATATAATTCTTGCATTATTAGGGTCTAAAATCAAGTCACCTGCTCCCGCCTTATCACTTTCATAAAGTATTTTTTCCCAACTTTTACCTCCATCCTTAGAACGATATACTCCCCGAGTTTCATTAGGCTTCCAGAGATTACCTATGGCCGCAACATAAACCAGGTTGGGATTTGTGGGATGTATACGAATCCGGGAGATATGTTCAGAGCCTTCGAGGCCTATAAATTCCCATGTTTCGCCAGCATCAAGACTCTTCCATAGTCCATTACCTGAAGAAACATTTCCCCGAAGCGTCTGCTCTCCTTCTCCCACATAAATTACATTGGGGTCCGATTCCGAAACTGCAACCGCACCGATAGACCCTCCAAAATATCCATCAGAAATACAGCTCCAAGTGCTACCAGCATCGGTGGTTTTCCAAACTCCTCCACCGGCAGTGCCCATGTAGTAGAGGTTGGGATTATTAATTACCCCAGAGACCGTTCCGGCGCGTCCTCCTCTAAATGGCCCAACCAGACGCCATTGAATGGAATTATACAAGGATTCAGAATAGTTTTCAGTGTTTGCCTTTTTGCTTCGCTTACGTTGCGCAGAAATGTCGTCATTTGGAAATGCAAAAAGTACCAAGATTAGGTACAGGTAAAATCGTTTCATACAGTGTCGTTGTTTTCGTCTTTTAAAAATAACAATATAATTGTTTGGATTTGTTAAATGACAAAGCAATTCCCACTCTACGATGGAATTCAATCTGATTCTTAACGTCCTCGTACTAGAAAACAAAAAGCTAAAGGACAACCGGTAAGGCTTGAAAAACTATTTACAAGAATTAAAAAAAGTTTATGTACGCTCCCTACTTAAGCTTTTAGGCTTCACAGCTGGTACATTCCTTCTTTTGTTTGAATTTTTGGGCAGCATTCATACTATGTTGGTAGTACAATGATTTCAAGCCCATTTTCCAAGCGGTCACATGAATTTTATTGATGTCTTTTGTTGGCATATCGGGATGAACAATAATGTTCACAGATTGTCCTTGGTCAATATAATTTTGTCTGGCTGCTGCTTGATATACCACATCTAGTTGATCTAACTCGGAATATGTTTTAAAAATGGCCTTCTCCTCATCTGTAAGGAAATCCAAATGTTGAACTGATCCATCACGATCCCGAACACTCTTCCAAACCTCATCCGTATTCTGCCCTTTTTCTTCCAATACTTCCGTCAGATAAGGGTTTTTAATCGTCACTTTGATTTTAGCAATGTCCTTTACATAAATATTGGACCATATAGGTTCAATACCTTGGGAAACCTGCCCCAAAATAAAAGCTGAGGATGTTGTTGGTGCTATGGCATTTAAAGTTGCATTCCTTCTACCGTATCCTTCAAGCACTTTGGGCTCCCCAAAGCGTGTCGCTAATTCTTCAGATGCCTTATAAGACCGTTCCTTCATGGTCTTAAAAATTTCATTATTCAAATTATACGCCTCTTGACTATCAAAAGCCATCCTTTTAGATTGAAGCAATGAATGCCACCCTAACGCTCCTAACCCAAGGGCTCTATTTTCCTTGGCAAAATTATAGGCCCGTTCCATGAACAAAAAGGTCTGTCTATCATCTCTATTGGAAGAATCGCGATATACCTCTAGCTTCTCAATAAATTCTGTAATTACGGCATCTAAAAAGTATACCATGGTTTCAACCGCATCGGTATCTTTCCATTTATCATAGTGAAGCAAGTTTATACTGGACAACACACAAACGAACGACCAATCATCGTTGGATGGCAGCATTATTTCAGTACATAAGTTACTTGCATAAATTTGATGGTTCTTATCTTGATATACATCTGCACTGTTGTTATTTGCGTTGTCAGAAAAGAATACATAAGGGTATCCCATTTCTCCTCTACACTGCAAAACTCTGGCCCATACTGTACGTTTATCAACATCCCCATCAATCATTTCTTGCATCCACTGGTTGGACACTGTGACTCCGTGGGTGAGTTGTTGGATAGGATTTCCTTCCGTGCCTATCTCCAAAAATTCCTTGATGTCCGGATGGTCAATAGGCAAATAGGGGGAAAATCTCCCTCTTCGAACAGAACCTTGACTAACAACATCTACCATAGACTCGAACAACTGCATAATATGCACAGCACCTGAAGCCTCTCCGTTGTTCTTAACGGCTGCTCCCCTATGACGTATTTTTCCAAAATACCCTGAAGTACCTCCACCCAATTTTGACATCATACCTACCTCGGACTGGGTGTACAAAATGTTACCCATGTCGTCATCAATATGGGAGCCGAAACAACTAATTGGCAAACCTCTTTCCTTTCCAAAATTGGACCATACAGGTGATGCCAAAGAGAAGAAACCTTCAGACATATATTTGAAAAACTTATCTCCATACCCTGGAATCTGAAGAATACCTTCTGCCCTATCACCAATTTCCCGAATTCTCTCTTCAGGAGTTACTCCTTCCGTTAAATATCCGGAAGCCAAAAATTTTCGGCTATACTCATTTAGCCATGAAAAACCCTTTTCCTCATCTACAGACTTTAGACTGGTAAGGCTCTCTTTTCTGGCTTTTACAAGTTCATTAGAAGTTGTTGTTTTGGTTTGGGCATCCATTTTTTCGGAGATGTTTTTTTCCATATTTTAAAAAAGATCGTCGCTAGTTATACTTTGTGTTCTTTTGCTATAATTGATTGAGCGCTTTACAAAAAAATCGCCATGTTTTGTGCCGATAATTTCATCATCAAACCACTCTGTTTGTTTTATGAGTTCCTTATCTATTTCAAAGGTTTTTGCAATACCTATGCTTTCCAATGAGTTGTTGAAACGATTTTTGATAAACTCATTTACCACTGCTTTGGGCAAAAAGTCAATTTCTCCTTCTTCAAAAATCCAATCCACAATTTTACTTTCAGCCATGAAGGCTTCCTGGCATAATTCCTGAATCGTGCTATGATAGCTTTCATCAAACCATTCAGGATTTTCATTTTTTATTATATTGATTACGTCAATTCCAAAATCGCCATGAATTTGCTCCTCTTTTGAAGTTGCCTCTACCACATTAGAAATACCCTTTAGCATATTCTTGTGCTTATTGAAAGCCATGATTATAAGAAACTGCGAAAACAGAGAAACATGTTCGATAAAAAGCGAAAACAATAAAATAGATTCCGAATATTCTCTGCGGTCTTCACTTTTGGCATTTTTAAGAGCTGTCTCCAGATATTGGACCCGTTTCATGATTACAGGTTTTTTCTTTAAGGTTTCAAACTCTTTGTTTAATCCCAAAATTTCAAGAAGATGGGAATAGGCATCGTGATGACGTACTTCGCTCTCGGCAAAAGTAGCCCCAACTGAACCTATTTCTGGTTTAGGCATACGCTGGTAAATATCTCCCCAAAAACTTTTGACGGCAACTTCAATCTGGGAAATAGCCAACATGGTATTCTTTATGGCACTTCGTTCTACATCTGTCAAGCGCGACTTGAAGTCTTGCACATCACTCGTAAAGTTAAACTCGGTATGAATCCAGTAGGAATGTCGAATAGCGGGCACATATTCATACAATTGAGGGTATTCATATGGTTTAAGATTGATTCGCTTTTCGAAAATGTTTGACTTCCTACTTAGGGCTTGTTGATTCCTGTAGATGATGTAGGCCTTAGCAACATCCTGAAATTCACTGGCCATTAATTTGGTCTCTACAATATCTTGGACCTGTTCTACGGTCGGAACATATTTAGGTTCCAATTTCTTTCTTTCCAAAAGCGCCACATGGACCTTATCTGCAATAACCTGAGCATCAGATAATTCCCCATGCTCGACGGCTGTCATTGCCTTTAAAACCGCGTTGGTTATTTTGTGAAGCTCAAAAGATTTTGTACTAAAATCCCTTTTAGTGATATGTATAATTTCCATAAAGAAAATGATTTTAAGCGGAAACGTTCTAAATAACGTTAGGTAAAATTCACATTTTCTTCACATTAATTTTATGGTAAGCTCATCGGGTTCTTCACAATCTTATCAACAATCAAAAATTCTCTATATCCAAGAGCGTATTAGATTTTAACTAATTGAAAATGAATTATTTATTAAGTTTTTTAAACGATAGTGCTACTGGGGTTTATACTTTTTTATAAATCCACTATCCTAGGAAAAATATTGATTTTCCAAAAAGTTCAAAACCTTTTCCCGGTAGCTCGAGCCTATTGGAAGTTCCTGTTCGTTCATTTCTATATCCAACTTTGTGTATCCGGTTAAGTAGGTCAAGTTTACGATATACGAGCGATGTATTCTTAGAAATTTATTACTCAGTTTTTTGCTAAAAGCTCCGATGTTTTCCTTGGTGCGTATCACACTAGTAGTACTATGTATCTGAATATAATCCTTAAAGCTCTCAATATATCTGACTTCATTCAGTTGTACTTTTATTTTCCGATGACCTTGGGTTACAAATACAATTTCTTCCTCCTGAATGCTTGCATTTCTTTGTTTATCCATAGGCTTATGATCTTTTCTTTCCATCACCTTAAAGAATTTCTGGATAGCCAGAAAAAATCGTTCAAAGACTATAGGTTTCAAGAGATAATCCAAAGCACTTACCTCAAAGCCTTCAAGGGCATATTCGCGGTGGGCAGTAGTGAATATAACTTGAGGTTTATTCACTAAGTTTTTAAAAAAATGAATCCCTTTTATTACGGGCATATTAATATCCAAAAACAAAAGGTCAATCTGTTTTTTTGCAAGAAAAGAGGATGCCTCAAGGGCATTACTGCATCTTCCAACCACTTTTAGCTCAGGTATTTTAGAGATATATTCCGCGATGAGTTCTTGTGCCAAGGGCTCATCATCTACAATTAAACAGGTATAACTTACAGACATAATTCCAGTTCTGTAGTGTATGTATCCGATTTTTCTACGATGTTTAATTGGTGTTTATTGGGGTATAGGAGTTCAAGTTGCTTTTTGACATTGGATAAGCCCAGTGATTTTCGTTCAGTTATTTCTGGCTTCAAATCCGGTTTGGTATTATTCAATTCAAAAAACAGTTTGTTGTTCTTGTTTTCCACCTGAATGGTAATCGCAGCATTTTGAATGGCCTCTGAGACTCCGTGTTTAAAAGCATTTTCAACAAAAGTCAATAGTAATAGTGGAGCTATTTTTTCTTCTCCAGTAATAGATTCATCAAAAGAAATACTCACCTTTTTCCCATATCGTATTTGTTCCAATTCTATATACTTATTAATAAGTATTAGTTCATCCTTTAGGGAAACATACTTTTTATCACATCGATACAATATATAATCCAGGATATGAGACAAGTTTTCTATCACCCGAATTGTTTTATCAGACTTCTTAAGAGCAAGTAAATACATACTGTTCAAGGTATTGAATAGAAAATGGGGATTGAGTTGGTTCTTTAGCGCATTCAATTCAGCTTCTCGCTTTTTTTCGTGAAGTACAAGCAAAGCCTGTTTTTCTCGATAAAACAAAATAGCCATCAAAATAATACTGGGATAGGCGTAGTAAAGTGATTTGGAGAAGAATTGATTAAAATTAAAATAAATGCCTTGAAAAGTAGTACTGTCGAATCTTCTTAGAAACACCTCATAAGATGAAGGATAATTTGGGACCAGGTACTCTACCAAATATAATGTGCAAATGGCATGGACTAAGGCAAACAAGGCCAATAGGGAAATTGAGAACATAAAAAAACGTTTTCTATTCAGAACTTTTGGTACCAGAAAACCTATTGTGGTATATGCCACAACCATTTGCAGAAATACTCTAAAACCATATACCTCGAACAGCTCACGCGTTTCAGCATAATACCAATTTGCACTAGCTGTAGAGAAGATGAATACACAGCTCCAGAATAGAAAATGGAGGAGTACTTCCTGTTTTGAATATATCGGTTTCATTGCGTGTGGATTACAGAGAACCATTCCAATATACTGGTATTTCACCAAAAACGCTCAAGTAGGTGACGAATACACCATTTAAGCATACAAAGAGTGATTCATCCCAAAAAAACCAATTCATCTACTAAAAAGAGTAATTACTATTTGGCAATCCATCATTTGTCTCCTCTTCAAATTTAGCATCAACTTCCCGACTAGATTTGATTCAAACAAAAAATGAATAGCGTGCGGCAAGTCATTATATATCTCACCCTTTTAATAAGTGGTACTATTTTAAGTCAAAATACAGGTTCAATTTCCGGTTTGATAACGGACAAAACCAATGGCGAGCCTTTGTCCTATGCAAGTGTAGTTCTTAAAAATCAGAGTGATGTTATAATCAACGGCACCATCACTGATGGAAAAGGGACGTTTCGATTTACCGAATTGGCCGCTGGGAGCTACTTTTTGGAAATTGAATTCATTGGATATACCTCTCTACAAATCCCTGTCGAACTTAAATCCCAACAAACTTTGAAGCTACCTGTTTTAGTACTTTCGGAGTGTGCTGAAGCTCTTGAGGGTGTAACCATAACAGGTCAAAAATCTACCATAGAACAAAAGTTGGACAGAAAGGTCGTGAATGTTGGTAAAGATTTGATTTCACAAGGACCATCTGCAATCGATTTAATGAACAACTTGCCTTCAGTCAATATAGGGTCCGATGGAAACATTTCTTTTCGGGGAAGTGATAATGTTCGAATATTAATTGACGGAAAGCTGAGCAATCTGGAAAACCCAGCGGATGTTCTGCAACAAATCCCATCCAATTCCATAAAAAAAATTGAACTTATCACAAATCCATCAGCAAAGTACAATCCAGATGGACTTAATGGCATTATTAATATTATACTCAAAAAAACGGCTCAAGAGGGCTGGAACGTTGCCTTCGGCGCCAACTCAATTATAGCGCAAAGGGAGCGATACAATAGTAATCTTTCACTGAATTTTAAACCTGGCAAAACCAACTACTATTTGGAATATAGCAACGGTTTTGGGGACCAAATTACCGATGGCATAGTCAATCGTTTTGATTTGAACTCCAATCAAATCACCCGTAATAGTAACAATCGAGAGTCTCATTTTATAAAACTAGGTGCAGATTTCTATCCTTCAGAAAAATCTATTCTTTCCGTTTTTACGAGCCAGAATTTATACAAGGCCGCTTTTGATGGACAGAAAGATGTGGTTTTTGCTGAGGAAACACAGGACAACTTCGCCTTAAACGATTTTTTGACCAGGGATAACTATACCCAAAACTATAACACAGATTATAAGTGGCAGGTTAATGGTGAATCCCACTTCCTTGAAATTGAAGGAAATTACAATCTATTCCAAGGTGATTTGGTAAACGATTTCAATTTTACGGGGAGCACAACGATACCTTCTTACATCGAAAACGTTGATGATACTCGTTCTATATTGACTTTTAACGTCGATTATAGCGTACCCTTAGGCGGTAAGTCAAAACTGGAAATTGGGGTTGAGGGCCGTATTAATCGTATTGAAAATGAGTATTCCTCTACGAACCTTCAATTGGAAGACTCCACTTTTGAATACAATCGGGACATCTATTCATCTTATTTTATTTACAACCGTTCCTTAGGAAAGTTCAAACTCAATTTGGGTACTAGATTTGAGCAATATACTGTGAATGCCCAATTCAGTCAAGAACTATCTGGTTTAGAAGAATTTAATCAAGAATTGTTCAATGTTTTTCCCTCTGCTTTTCTCAGCTATCAAACCTCAGAAGAAAGTCCTCATCAATATCAACTAAGTTATGGTAGACGAATTGAACGTCCTTCCTTCAATCAAGTTAATCCTATACGACAAACTACAACACCACAGATTTTAGCTACAGGTAACATTGAACTTTTCCCTCAGTTCAGCAATACCATTGAGGCGAACTATTTGTATCGATTTAGTAAAGGTTCACTTAGTTCAGGGGTATTCTATCGCTATATTCAGGATGAAATCAACCGAATTGGAATCTTTGACCAAGATGACCCAAACCTATTACGGTTAAGCTATGATAATTTTGACAACAATAATGCTTACGGCATTGAAATAGGCGGTAACCTTAGACCAACCAACTGGTGGCGCACCAACATCAACCTGGAACTATACCATAGGCAGCAGCGTGGTTTTATTGAAGACGAAGCGGTCGAAGTGCAAAACATTTTGACTAATATCAAATTGACGCAGAATTACAGAATAAGTGATACGCTCAGCGCCTCCTTTTTCGGGTTTTATATTGGTCCACAAGAAATTCTGCAGTACGAATTAAAGCCCAACTACTACATAAATGCTGGTTTACGATACAGTTTCGCTAACGGAAATGGGAGTTTAAGTTTAAATGCCAATGACATTTTTGGCACGAGACGCTTCGCCTTTGAGACGTTTAGGACCGTGTTTCAGGAAGGTGAATTCTTGAGAGACACCCAGCAACTTTTCTTTGGTCTCTCCTATCGCATGGGTGGTACGTTGTCTTCACGTACTCGAAAGAAAAGGAACACCAATATCAAAGCAGACCGCTTTTTGTAAACACAAACACACATATTAAACTTTAAATTATGAATTCAAATCGTTTAAGTCTACTATTCATTCTGATAATTAATTTTTCACTTTTATGCTATGGACAAGACAACAAAATCAACTATAATCTTAAGAAAGGAGAAGCCTTTGACATTCTATTGTTAACCACAAAGAAAGGTAGCAAGGATACGTTTAAAGAGTATAGGGAAAAAGCATTTCCTGTTGCGGCAGAAATGGGTTATACACCCCTTCCAGGATTTAGTATCGCTGAAACTACCCAAGGGAACTATGAACCCAAAGGCATGATTTTTGGAAAATGGACAAGCCTTGCTATGCGAGAGAAGTTTTTGGACGAAATAGTAGGACGCGTTCCAAATTTTCATGAAATGCGAAAAAAAATATGGTCCCTTTTTAGTGTAACGTACTATGAAGTTCAAAAAGACCATTCATTGCAGTTGGAAATCGATAAAACAATAGTAGCCACAGCCTTTTGGAAAAAAGATAATGCAACATCTAAGTTCGATAGCTTGATTGGCGAATGGAAAGAAGCCGTAAAAAAAACCAATGGTACCCTAAAAATAGAGTTAGCGAACAGTAAATCCCCCAAAGGGTATACCTATAACCCAGATTATATGGTCATTTCGCAATGGGATAATCAAGAGGATTTTGATACTTTCAAAAAGAAAAATCTGAAAATGGATGTTGACTTCCTGAAAAATATGAATCAATTTCTTTTAAAGAAGTAGAAATCAATATTGCGCAAAACAAAGCCCCTTATTTCTAAGGGGCTCAAACTGAATTATAACTAACTCAAAAAAGAATTACTCTTCCAATATAAAAAGTTGCGTGGCCACACCCCCAGCGGCTACAGTAAACACATTGGTACTGGTATTCGTCTCTGGATCATATTCATAATACCCATTAGCAGCTTGGTCAGGATTAAACACTTGAAAATAAAGTTTACCATCAGATTTATAGGAAAAAGGATAGACAAAACCAGCAGTAGTGGGTATGCCAGGAAGTACCTCTGCGGTTTGTGCATTTAAATCTATTCTGGTCCATCGCATATTGGGACTGTTGGTCACAAGGTTGGCCAATTCGTTGAATTGTTCATCTGTAATCATTCCAGTTGCCAGAAGCGCTAGGAGTTCATTTACTCTGGGAACATCGGCTTCAGCGGTCATAACCGCATAAGCTATACCATCTTTATCGTATATCGAACCTGTACAAAGTTGGGCCACCGAGTTCTGAAAACCAATAAAATTAACGGGGTTAAAAGCATACTCCGGGTCAAAATCAATACTGTTTGCTGGTATCTTTAATATTTGAGGTCTAGATCTTGCCGGAGCGGTAGGTCCAAACTGAAAATCCAAACTATACTGACCTTGCGTCAGTAGAAAGATGTTTCCTTCTTCATCCACCATAGCATTTTCCATACCTCTAGTGAGTGGGTAGGTTGCTTCTTCGAAGACCATTGTTTTTTCCCATGATAAGGTGTTCAAATTAACGACCTCCACATAAACATCATTGGCATCGTAAAACTGAGGTGAAGCACCTGAGTTTGTTGTCAAAGGTAAGAAGACCCTATCATCATGAATCCTATGGATTATATGAAAGTACGAATTGGTTTGGTCAGGAAGTGCTTCTATTTGTACAGCATTCGGCATGCGAATTTCTTGTATAAATTCCATAGTAGTGGGGTTAAATAGAAACAGACTTGGCGTATCAAAAATGGTATATACTCCTAAATTGTCATTAATGATCAACACTTGGGATAAGCTTGCTTCCAATGCAATGGACCCAGCACTTGTAATTTGGTTGGTTTCGGGGTCAACCGCATAACGGTTCAATTCCAGATTTTCAGAATCCAATGAAGCTCCAAATGCCAAAAACTTATAAAATGTTTGTGGAAAATAGTTACTAAAGGAAGCTGCATTCCCAGAGGTCAAATCTAAAGCGCCGGTTGGTTGGTCTTCGGAATAGTTGGTAAAATATGAAAAAGCTGTGGGCGTACTTAGGATGGAAGCTGTTACAAATCCACTTTTCTGGTAAGGTAAATCCGAAATTGTCAGTTGTTCGCCTTCTACCAGATTTACGGTTACCTCAGAAACCACTTCTTCTGGTTCACAGGAAAAAATAGTCAAGGAAATCGCGCACAGAGCGATGATGTGTTTGATTTTCATTCTCATAACATTAAAAATTTGAAATCTCATAAATCAGTTTAAAATTGTAATTGCGTCCTGGAAGTGGAATGCTAAAATTGTTGAATAAGTCTTCATCTGTAACGTTCACCGCATTAAAAGCAGCAGTCACTTTATCGTCAAATAATCGTAAGGATATTCCAAAATCAAGACGGTTTTGTTCGGGAACAAAGGCATCTGGTGTATTGTCAATGGTATCTCCAGTAGTGATGGGCCGTATGTTGAAAACGTCAACATGGGTGAACAGACCAAACAGATTTACTCCTATTCCTGTATTGAAAATATTATCGGTACCCCAGGATAACTCTGTATTGTAAAAAAAGCGAGGTCTATTGGGTAATGGTGTCCCTACAGCATCATCTGTATTCTCACCTGGCAATACAAACCTAGCAATCGTATTGTCTACATAACTCACATTGGTATTCCAATTGAAATTACCCAGAAACTTAAGTTTAAGTTCTGTTTCAAAACCTTCAGTATCAATATCCCCTATATTTTCATTTTGCTGTCGAGCTGCATTGGGATTAATAAAGATGAAATCCCTCCGCTTTCGTATAAAACCATTTGCGGTCAAGGTCAACGCATAGTCATCATTAAAGCGCTTTCTATATCGAAATCCTAGGTTGAAATTGTCACTTTCTTCTGGTTGCAATTCTCCGTTTGGATCTATATTTTGACCATCACCAGCAAATTGTACTATCTCTGGAATTAAAAACCCACGTTCATAAGAACCTCTAATGGACAGGTCATCATAAATTTGATATTTTATTCCAGCATTCCATCCAAGAAATCCTTCGCTATCTTCGATAGGGATATCATTCAGTCTACTGAATCCAGTTAGTTTATAAGTATAGTATTTTACCGCTGCTGATAGTTCAACAGATTCATTGAACATAAGGTTGTCATATTGCAAACCAGCAATATCCTTAGTTATTTGTTGTTCAGGAGCCAAGCCAAATTCGGTAGGATTATCAATATCAAACTCTTTTAGTTCCCGATCTTGGAAGGCAAAAAGATTACTAAATGTCAAAGTGCTTTTTTTGGGTAGTTGAAGTTCCAATGTGGTTCGATTTACCCAACTTTTTGTTGTAGTCTCAGACAATATTGCGCCAGCAAATTCTCCTCGACTGGCTTCTGAAACCGCAATGATGTCCCCTAACCAATTGTATTGATTTGCCGTGGTATCTACAAAACGCACAAACAAATCGCTATAATTCGAAATTGTTTTCAATTTCAATTTATCCTTAATCAAGGTTTTGTCATACTTCGCCACTACAGCCACATTTTCGCGCTCCCCTTCTGCTTCTCCAATGGCAATATTTGATATCTGCAAATTGTTTTGAAATTCACGGAAAGAATCAAAATAATTGAATGCTATCTCAGCATGATCTGTCCATTTTTTGTTGTAGGTTCCTAAGGTAACTGAGCTATACTGTAACCTATATAAATCATGGAATCGTCTTATATTTCCCGTACCCGCATCGACTAACTGACCATTGTCCGGTCTCCTTACCAAAAGCGGGGCTTCAAAGGTGTAGTCGTTATCTGAATAGTTGGTTCCTCCAAAAACTTTTACGAAACTCTCATTTCCGTCCGTTAAGGTAACGCTCAAATCACCAAAATGGGTATTGAACGAACCGAGACTATAAGACGCTCGAATACGGTTTACAGTATTCTCTTCTGTAATTATATTTATACCTCCTCCTAAAGCATCGGAGCCCAAATCTACAGGCAATACACCCTTAAAAACATCAACTCTCCGAATACCTGTAAGTGGAATGGTTGCGATATCTGTACCAGGAAATAGAAATTCAATAGGTACCCCATCAACAAACGTGCGTATTGCAGTGCCCTCAAGGCCATTAATAGATACATTCGCTGCATCTCCCAAAGAACCAGAGCGACGAATGCGGACACCAGATATTTTATCTACGGCATCGGCAAGTATATTCGTCTGAGACACTACGTCAGCAAGTTCAAAACTGCTAACGGTTATTGCCTTTTGTTCTTGTTGTGTTGAAGCTTTATCACCCTCTACAACAACCGCATCCAATGCTTGAACATTTTCCGTCATCGTAAAGTTCAACTCCAGGTCCGAAGAAACTTCTATGGTTTGAGTTATGGTTTCATATCCTAAGGAGGTTATTGTGATAACATAACTTCCTCTTCTTACGTTTTGGATACGATAATTACCATTTTCATCGGCTACATCATATTTGTTGTTTTTGTCCAAAACAACATTTGAGAAGGCAATGGGTTCTCCATTTTCTCCCCTTACTTGACCTGTGATATTAAATCTATTTTGGGCAAAAATTGTTACCGGAACGAGTAACAATAAAAAGAGTAGTCTTTTCATTTTAGGGTTGGTTCTACGTTTTTGCGGGGCAAATTTAGTGCTTTATTTTAATTTAGAATAGATAAAAATAAAATAAAAACCTCGCGACGTAGTTTTAAAATCTTTTTAGAGAATTCCCCTACTCTGTCTTTGAGAAACTTTGGAGGACAGGTTGTGGTTCTTCCTGTATGATTGGGCCCGTTTTAACTTGCTTAACCCTTTTCTTTTTTACCATAGTATCCTCAGCTTTGGCCTTACTGCTCAAATAGTATCGACTAATCAGCAAGCCAGAAACTCCAATAATCAGCCAAGTAATATCCACACTATATACGAAGTGCTGTCCTTTACTAATGGTGTTCCATAACCAATCACCAGTAACAACGCCGTTTAACACTGGAATACATAGGCCAAAAATACTACCTATAACAACATAATTCCGATTAAGCTTTCGATAGCTATTCCAAAACAATCCTAATACTATCAGCAGAAGCCAACCTGAAAAGAAAATAGAGTTTACATAAAAAACCCTACCTGCCATCTCTAGCGGTACCAGTTTATTTGCGACGAAAATAAGGGCAACTGCTGGGAACAAAGAAAGTGTAACAGCAAGGTAGAATTTAGTCACTCTGTGATGGAATCTTCGTTGCTTATCCGTATAGGTAGGCTTATCCCTTGCGGTACGCCAAATCATTACCCCACTCATGATGATGTAACAGGTAATCATTGCGAGGATGAAATAAATGATTTTGAGAAAAACACCTCCGTAGGTTACATAATGCAACTTAATCAATACGTTATAGGCACCTTCTGTATATGATTTGGTTTCCGGTTCGATAGCATCTATGAGAACTCCATCGTTATACCCGTAGACGAAGGTTCCATCACCGGCTATTCCGGTATGGTCATCAACACGAACAGAAACGGTTCCATCTTCCTTTCCAAAATTGTTTGCATAAATGTAGGTGACCTTATTATCTGGATAAGCCGTACTCACCTTTTCAAAAACACTATTGAAGCTGACGCCATTGTCTACTAGCGCTGCATTTTCGTCATACGTAATTCCCGCACCTGGAACTACTGCTTTAATAACTTCGGTAGTATCCCCATTGAACATTAAAATGGCACTAGGTGCCAACAAGAGTATTGAAAGGCCTAAAAGTGCTCCTGTAACCGCATAAATCATTTGAAATGGAAGTGTTATCAACCCCAGAGATAGGTGACCGTTTGTCCATATCGATTTCCATTTACCTTCTGTAGTAAAGGCATAAAACCTATTTATAATATTTTTCCAATGTGTTAGAAGCCCAGTGAAAATAGCGAACAAGAAGAAAAACGCAACGAAGCCTGACAGATAAATGCCAATAACAGGTATTTGATGAAAATAATGTAGTTCATATACAGTTCTAGCCATATGGGTATTAGGTTCTTCCCCAACCGAGAGAATCTCGTATGTTTTTGGATTCAACACGGCAGTTAGTCTGTCAAATCCCCCATCCTCTCTTTGGCTTCTTCCGTAAAAAGTAACAAGAGGGTTAGATTTTGAAGGAGGGACAATCCCAAAAAAACCGCTCTTGTCAAAGTCTTTGGTTTTTTCATCGACAAGGTTTATCACTTTGTCATAATCCACTGTAGTAGGTTCAATGTAATCCACTCTGGCTTGAGGATTTTCCCATTGATACAGTTCATCCATGAAAAGGGCAACCGCTCCACAGTAAAAACATATGAAAAGGGCAAAACTGATTACAATACCCGAAACCGTATGGGTATGAAACATTGCATTGTGTAATCTGGGTTTAAGAGCCTTTAGTTTCATGATTGATTATTTATTCAAAAAGATAATTCCTGCAAATATTATGATTAGTAACAGATAAATTCCCCAAACCTTCCATCCATTCTTTGCAATAAACGCCAAAACCAACAGAGCAGCCCATAAAATAAAAGAGGTGTAAGCAGTTGTAATTATGAGTGCACCTTTCTGTTCAATGAGGCTTCCGACTGCATTATGAAAAAAGATGGTTACAAAAAAGCCACCTAAAATTCCAGCAGTAATTTTTAAAACACGCTGACCGGGACTTGATAAATGCTTTTTATTTGCTGGCATTCAAAGAATATTTTCGATAACTATTACAATAACACTAAGTGCTCCAAGCACATAAACATACTTTTTATTTAATGGTAAAAGGATGATGGTGAGACATAGTCCTAAAAGAACGGTTATAAAAAAAGCAATCAAACCTGTTCCAAGTCCAAATTGATAGACAAATATAGAAGCGGATACTAGAAACAATAGATAGCCTATCCATCGCGTAAGCACTGGTTTATGCCGCATTTTATCACCAATTGTCTCGAATCTTTTGGGGAAATGTTTTGACTTTGCATAGAGCAAAAAACAACCCAAAAAAATCAGAACTATTCCCATAATTAATTCGTTTAATAGAAATAATGTACAGAAAACAAACTTAATAATTATTCTTATTGATTCTAAATTAATATGGGGGTCTTGCTTTAAGATTTGGTTAACTTCCTTTACCAATCATTATTCCTATAGATAGGTTTTAAGGCTTATTCTTTCGGTAACTTTTGGAGGTTATTTCGTATGGAATAAACTTTTTTCAAAGATTTTGTTCCAACGGTTGGCTTGGCAAAATATTTTATATAAGCCAATTATCAAAATACCTCCAACGATTTAGAGCTACAGCTCATAATCATACTATCTAAGCTTTTTTGCTGTAATGTATTGTTTCTAAATTTTTAAGGGTCTTTGCCGCATACTCAGCAGTTATATCACGCTGAGGATTTGCAAACATTTCATAACCCACCATAAACTTTTTCACTGTAGCTGAGCGCAGCAAAGGAGGGTAAAATGACATATGAAAATGCCACTCTGGGTGCTCCCTTCCATCCGTAGGCGCTTGATGAATACCTGCAGAATAGGGAAAAGATGTCTCAAAGAGGTTATCGTATTTTACTGTTATTAACTTAAGAATCTCTGCGAATGAGCTAACTTCATTTTCCGTCAAGGTAGTTATGTTTTGATGTGGTTTTCGTGGGATGATCATGGCTTCAAAGGGCCATGTTGCCCAAAAAGGAACCAGGACCACAAAATCTGTGTTCTCTGTAATAATTCGTTCACCTATTTCAAGTTCTTGTTGTAAATAATCTGATACCAAAGTCCTGCCATGGTGCTCATAATGCAGTTTTTGCTGTTGCATCTTTTTTCTGGGTTCTTCGGGAATAGTTGATTGTGCCCAAATCTGCCCATGAGGATGAGGGTTACTGCACCCCATTATTTCACCCTTATTTTCAAAAATCTGAACATGGTTTATTTCTGGGAGTGAACCTAGTTCCAAATATTCATTTTGCCAGAGTTGTATCACCTCTACAATTGCATTAACCTCCATCAATGGTAAGGTTAGGCTATGATTTGGAGAAAAACATAACACTTTACAAATCCCTTTTTCCTTCTTCGCTTTCAATAAACCTGTAGTATACTCTTTTTCTCCCCCATCCATCAAAAGGGCTGCATAGTCATTCACAAAAGAGTAGGTGGATTTATAATCCGCATTTTTTGCTCCACTGGCCCTTGTATTTGATGGACATAAATAACAGTTCTCATCATAATCAGGTAAGGTTTGTAATATTCTTTTTTCTTGTTTTCCTTGCCATGGCCTTTTGGTTCTATGTGGAGAAACCAAAATCCACTCACCAGTTAGGGCATTATATCTTCTATGGGGTTGCTCATTTAGAAAACTGTCCATTATTTTTATCTTCTTTTTACTCCGTCACCAATTGATACTTTGAATGGAGACAACTCTATTTTGAACTTCTTTTTATAAGCTTTAGATACCTCTTGAATGAATTTATCCACAACCGCAGAGTGAACTAAATTCAGGGTACAACCTCCAAAACCGCCTCCCATCATACGAGAACCAAGAATTCCATCGAAATCTTTAGCAAAATCCACCAAGAAATCCATTTCTGGACAGCTTACCTCATATTCTTTATGCAAGCCTTCATGAGATTGAAATACTAATTCTCCAAACTTTTGTAAATCTCCATTCTCTAGATATTCACTAGCTAAAAGTGTCCTACTGTTTTCTTTTGCCACATAGCAGATTCTCCTAAAGACCACCTCTGAAAGTTCCGATTTAAATTCTTTCATGACCTCCAAAGGAACATGGGCCAAAGCTTCGTAATCCGCATACTTTTTGCGTATGGCATTAAATCCTGATTCAGCCTCTTGTCGCCTCAGGTTATACTCGCTTGTAGCTAGGTTATGAGAAACATTGGAGTTGAGCAATAGAATCGTGTAGGGATTCAAAGTTGCAGAAACGTATTTGAAATGCAGGGTATGACAATCCAGTTGTATGAGCCTGTTTTCTCTTCCCATTACCACGGCAAACTGGTCCATTATACCGCATTTGGTTCCCACAAAATAGTGTTCGGCATCTCTGGACATGGTAATTATTTCGGAATTATCCAATCCTATATTAAAAAGTAAGCTGATTCCCTTCGCTATGCCACACTCCAATGCAGCCGAAGAACTAACGCCCGAGCCAATGGGTAACGCACTATCTACTACACAATCAAAACCTCCAATACTATCCGGATACTTTTGACTTATAAAATGTATCACACCAAGAAAATAATTGTGCCACTCCGATTCGCTTATTGCAATTTTCCTTAAATCAATGCTAAAACCATCCGCATAATTTTTGGAATAAATATGGCACAATTCCGTAGTGTTTTTTTTGAAGTAGAGGGTTACCTTCAGATTTATGGAGGCCGGAAGCACCACCCCGCCATTGTAATCCAAATGTTCCCCAATTAGGTTTATTCTGCCAGGCGATTCTATGGTCACTTCGCTTGTCTCAATTGTATCTTTCCAATTCATCTTACTGTTGTTTTTACCAACAATTGTGGTACTAAATGGGTAATAAAAAGTTCTGGGATGTCACACTATCTATAAAACCTAGAATACTTCACAGTTGTTACGCCTATATTTTTTGAGCAGCCAACATTCCACCTGGAGGTATTGAAAGTGTTAGCATTCCCTTTTTAAAGTCAAGTTTTTCTGTGGAAACTATAGTTCCTTTACAATCAAAGAAAACGCAGTTGTATTCCCCAAAGTTTTCTCGACACAAAATGGGTATTTCTCTAGAAAACTTTGCATTCAGAACATCAATTTCGTTGTATCTTTTTGAAAGGGTGTAAAACGAATCTTCAAATATACCTGCTACCAAGACATCAGTAAGACTTGCCTCAAGTATCGGATAATTTGAAAGCGGGGCCGAAGGAATAAAGTTTGTAGATAGTAGAACTTCAGACCGGCTTTTCCAGTATTGCGTATAAAACTTGACCATTTCGATATGCGATTCCGGGGCATCCGCCAACATTATGGAAATCTGTGGCACTCCAAAAAGAGCATTCATGTAATGTATAGCTGCAGTTTCCACATGCTCTTCAAAATGCCATTTTATCATATCGGAATGCACGGCGGTGGTGCCACTCATCATTTTAATATCTGCAATCCGTACTCGATTCATTACATAGTCTCCAGGGCAGTCAAAAGCGCGGAGCATGTTTCCATATTTTCGCATGGCAGGTCCTGTATACTTCTGCCTAAATTCAATAAATATGTTCGGGTTTATTTTTTTAAGCTCCTGACTTACTTCGGAAAGAAGTTGGTCTACAGCATCATTTATTGAAGCAAAGTCTCTATTTGGATTCTTCTCGAATGAAGTATCGGGATACGCCTTAAAATCATCAATAAAATCTAATTTAAGTCCATCGAGTCCCCAGTTCTGGACCGCATCCACATAAATTCCAACCAGATATTGGCGTACTTCTGGAAAACGTGGGTCAAAAACAGGTGCCCATCTATGGTTCTCTGTCAAAAACTTTCCTTTGAATTTTTTATACGCCTCAGATTTACGACCACAAAACGGAACTGAATACCAAAGACCTACAGCTACTCCCAAATCCTGAATTGATTGGACCACATGTTTCATATCATCAAATCGGTCAGGTCGCCAATCTCCGGTATAATCGTACCCTCTATTGTTATCTTTGGTCTGCCAACCATCATCAATGATTATAGCATCAAAACCCAAATCCTTGGCCAACCTACACTCACGCATCAATACATCTTCTTCAAGGTTTTGATGAAACTGATACCAGGTTGAGTACAACGGTTTTTTCGCTATTTCAGGTACAAAAGCGGGATTCAGGTGTTCATGCCCTTCCCACCAAAGCGTAGTTTCTCGTAATGCTTGGGAAAAGTGGATACTACGATAATCAATTCGGATTTCAGCACTAAAATTCCTTATGGGGTACTTGCATTCTGTAAAAAAAACAAAACGACAATAAAAATGATTATCCTCTTCCCTGTATTTGGCTGCCATTTCGATTCTATTGATGGCATTGGAGCAAGAAAAGCAAACAATATTTTCGTCTGAATTCCCAAAAAGTTGAAGGACCGGAGCATCAATTGAAACGCGTGACTCATGAGACTGAAGCTCCCAATCTGCTTCGATTCGCTTTGAAAAATCTGCAGTGGGCCTCCAATACCCTTTTACTCCAATAGCAGGCACTTTCCATTCTACTTCAACGGGTTGCGGGATAAAATCATCATCTCCTTTTATTTCCAGACGGTATAAAGAAATTTTTCCATCACTTTCCAATGGAATGAGTGTGCAGTCAAAGTGGTTTCCATTTTGTTTGACTGTCACATCTTCCAGTTCTTGGTTTACTATATTGTTCATTTGAGTTATCTCAATATCTTAGAAATACTTTTGCTTTGTCATTATTTTGGGCAGCAACAACAAGGGATTCTTTATTCCCGGTGTCCAATTCAATCAGACAGTTTGATTGCCCTGGTACATAGAAGCCACTTTTTGAGGTAGGCACCACATTAAAAAATCCGTTCCCATTGCCTGCCAAAAATATGCCGTTCATGGCATCATATCCTCCATAATTTGTCTCTGACTGAAAATCGTTGCCAACGGCCAAAACATCCAATACGCCATCTTCATTAAAATCATTTACAAGAAAATCATTTATAGGTCCATATTGGCATTGGTTTGGGAGCGGTTGGATTTTGAAATTAAAGTTTCCTAAATTTTCTACATAAACACTTTTAGAAAGAGTCGCTGACAGCGTTTCTTCGGATAAGGATTTAATGTTTAGTAGCTCAACAAAATCAGTTGAAGCAAAGTCATTATAGGATAGGAGTTGGTTTTTAAGAAGAACCAGTTGTTTCATTACATCATCCCTTGAATGAAGGGGTTTTAACTTCAAACCTTTCTCAGTTTCAGAAAATGCACCTACCAAAGGGTCTATGCTGCCATTAGTATCAAAATCCTTTGTATAGATGTACATTGGATAGCCTTCACTTGGATTGGTGAAGTTATTCAGCCCTTGATTTCCAATAAGAAAGTCTGGGTCCCCATCGTTATCAAAATCAGCTACTTCAATACAGTTCCACCATCCACTGGTTTCTCTTTTTTCGCCAGATAAGTTAGAGAAGTTAACTTCCCATCGCTTTAGGTTACCTGATTGGTTTTTGAAAACCACAATAGGCATCCAGTCCCCTACAATTATAAGGTCATCCCAACCGTCGGCATCTAAATCCTGCCAAATGGCATCTTTTATCATACCCAAGGATTCTAACTCGGAATTGACTTTTTCTTCAAACTTTCCTTGTGTATTTACCAGAATTCTGCTTTTCGGAGCTTTTGGATAATTTCTGGGAACAATACCCGAACCCACAAAAAGATCTATATCTCCATCCTTATCAAAGTCATTTGCACGAACACAGCTGGTACTTGATGTGAATTTTGGAAGAAGGTCAGGTTCTTGCTTAAATTCTCCTTTGCCAAGATTCACATAAATTCTGTCTTGGTAATATTCTGACTGTGGTTCTTTTTCATTGCCACCACTGCCTACATACAAATCCTTGTCTCCATCATTATCAATATCGAAAAACAACGCAGCGGTGTCTTCATAGTCTGATTCGAACGTATTTGTGGCTACATAGCTACCGTCTTTCAATGCAAATAGATTCCCAGGTTCTCCATGACTACCTCCAACAAAAAGTACCTCTCCTTGCAAATCCTTTAGTTTTGTTTTTGCCATGCAGGGGCCCAATTTTGATTGTTGGGATAATAAAAGACTTTGAAACACGAAGTCGTTAGATTGATTTTCCTTATGAATTAAAGGGAGTATTTTGTCCGCTGCGTGAAAAATTGTTCTGTCAGATTTGTTTTGTTTTACCCGCTTTCTAGCATCTTGAATGGAAAAAGTAATGGTTTGGTTGATATCTGGCTTTATGATTTGTGAAATTTCCCCAGTTGGCCATATTACCTGAAGAGAATCTACCACTGAATCATTTAATCCGAAAAAGGCGCCGGGCTCCACTGAAGAGAGGTAACCTCGTACCACAGATTGATAATGGACTTGCACTTCTCTTTTCGACCATAGTTTTACCTTGGCTCCAATTGCATCCTTGTTCTTTTGAGTCCCTAGGAGTTTTACCTTCAAATACTGATAATTCAATTTTTCCGAACGAAGGTTTTGGAGAACAAATGCTTTTTGGTCCAAGTTATTGACAATTAAATCTAAATCACCGTCCAAATCCAAATCAGCAAAAGCGGCTCCATTTGAGAGTGAAGGGTTTGTAGTTATCCAATCTGAGGTAACATCTTGAATATTGAAAATAGAATCATTCTTAAAAAAGAAATTTTGAAGTTTTACCTCTGGTTGACCAGCAACCAATTCCTTTAGTCTTTTATTCTTAGATTCTACCGTGCCGTAAACATTGTTTTGTTGTGTGTAGTTAATGAAATCGAGATCTGTTATATCCTTCCCATAGCCATTAGTTACAAAAAGGTCTTTGTTTCCATCACAATCATAATCCGCCCATAAAGGAGCCCAACTCCAATCTGTTTTGGCCATACCTTTCATAAAGGATATCTCACTAAACTTTAAAAGCTCTTCTCCAATTGTACCATTATGAATGTGCAGTGTATTCCTCATGTATTGGGGAATGTAATCGTTGTTAAGGGCAAGTTGATATTTGTCGTAGTTCATTTGACCAATCATCTTCTTCTGCCTTTCATATCTATCTGGAAGCATATCCAGTACAGTAATATCCGGATGTTGGTCATTGTTGATATCGACCACATCTACCCCCATAGAGTTATAGGTTTGATGCGACATGTAGTGGGCAGCTCTATCATCAAAGCCCGGACTTCGCTCGTCTGTTCTGTTGATGTAAATAGCATCATTGGTAATAAAGTCATTTCCCACATAGACATCTGGCCAACCATCATTGTTGAAATCGTTTATACCTAGTCCCAATCCAAATCCTTTTTTATCAATTCCTACTTCTTTAGAAATGTCTCGATACACCATCTGACCCAAACTATCCGTTTCTTTCTTTAAAAGAATATCGGTGAGGTGGTTTGGAAAATATTTTTTCGGCAATGGTGCATTTTTATCAAATTTTACATTCCCGTTTCTTAAGATAAACGCGTCCAAATCTCCATCAAGGTCAAAATCAAAAAATACCGTTTGTTGCGCATATTCCGATTCGTCCAATCCATATTGCAGTGCTTGTTGTTTGAAGGTTGGAACTCCATCAGCATTTAATCCTTGATTTACAAAAAGCAAATTATTGCAATCTCCTGAACAATTAGAGCCGCCGACATTAAGATAGATATCATCCCATCCATCCTCATTAATATCAACAATTGAAACTCCAGTTATCCATGCGGAAGTTGTAAAATCCGATTCTTCGGTGATATCCTTAAACTTAAAGGAACCCTGATTTAAATATATTTTTGAACTGACCTGATTTCCTGTGAAAACAAGGTCTGGATAATTGTCTTTATTAAAATCTCCCACACCAACTCCACCACCGTTGTAACAATATTGAAAATCAATAATGTTGATTTCATCCGTGGGATTGATACTGTTTACAAAGTGGATATTGGTATCCTCCGCATCCATTTCAACAAAAAGTACCTCCCTTGCCTTAGAAGTGCATGAACTAAATCCGACAGTCAATAGGAAAGACAAAATCGTGTGCTTCATTTAATGGTTGAAATCTTACATAAAGAGCCAAGCAATATAAAACAGTTACTTGGCTCTTTCCTTGAAAATTGAACTTAAACTAACTCAAACTGTGCTTTCTAGTATCCGGGATTTTGGTCTAGATTAGGATTGGCATTTAACTGAGGTACTGGAATCCAGAGCAGTTCGTCTCTTCCTGGAGTAAAGAAAGCCGATTCCCCAGCCAATGATTTTGGATGTCTTCCGTCTGCAATTGTAGAGCCTTGTCCCATTACGTCATCGGCCAATTCCCATCTGACTAAATCTAAATAACGGTGTCCTTCACCTGTAAGCTCCATTATCCTTTCGTTTACAATAGCATCAAAAACTTCTTGTTGCGATAGGCCAGCGGGCAAATCTGCAATTTCCGCTCTCTGTCTTACTTGATTTATCAATGCAATCGCTCCAGCCTGATCTCCATCTGCATTTTCTGCCTCAGCCAGCATCAAAAGAACATCCGAATATCGAATTATTCTCCAATTAACCCCAGTGGTTTGACCAAATCCTGGAAGTTCTTGACGAGTGCCTGCAAACAAAAACGCGTACTTCTTAGTAAATAATGCCTCCACTCCGGCAACACCCGCAGCTTCAATATCTGGAGCAAAATCTTCCAAGAAAGGTTCTCCTGCATAACCGGTAGCACCAGGATAATCGAAAACTATGGTTTCATTTCTTCTAACCGTATCCCCATTGTCTTCAAAAACCTGTAATATGTGAGGGTTGATGTAATGGCCTCTATCCAAACTTACCGTTGGAGGGGAATAATCAATATAGAAATTACTTTGCGAACCTGTTAGAGGAATATCTGAACCCCAGACAAAATTATCTTGCGGAGCAAACTGAAGCTCAAAAACGGATTCAATATTATTTTCGTTGGCCGTAGTAAAGTTTTCTTCATATTGGGCCGCTGGTAGCAAATCATAGACCCCACTGTCTACAACCGCCTGTAAATCTGCAGCTGCTTGGCCGTAGTTACGCAAATAAAGATGTGTTTTCCCTCTTAGTGCCAAGGCTGAACCACTTGTAGGTCTGCCTAAATCATTATCTGACCATGTTGGTGGCAACATACCGGCGGCCATAGTTAAATCCTCAATCACAGAATTAAAGACTTCCGTCTGTGTAGACTGGCTTGGAAAGAACGACTCTTGATTATCAGGGTCAGGGGTTTCAAGTATTAAAGGTACATTGCCCCAAAATGCTGCTAAATACCAATTGGAAAACGCTCGCATAAAATATGCTTGCCCTAGAATTTCATTTCTTGCATTTCCAGCAGGAAGATTTTCATCATTGGCTTCTTCCAGAATGGTATTCGCTCTAAATATAGCTTGATATAGTTGCGGAAACATATCACTTGACCAACGACTTACTCCAGGTACGCCTTGCAATGTTGACATGGTGGTATTGTTTGCAAAAGGAACAACATTAAAGGCATCAGAACGTAACATTGGTCCAGTATGTACCACACGTCCCCAGAAGAATACAGCCGTAATGGGATGTATCATTCCATTCACTGCTACCCTAAAGTCCGCTTCATTTTGGAAAAAATCTAGTTGCGAAACTGTATTGGGATTTGAAATCTCGAGCTGACTTTCGTCGCATCCATTGAACGTAATCAGCAAAGTTGATAGCAACATTGTCACTATCAAAAATTTACTTGTTTTAGTTTTCATTTTTTTAATTTTCAAGTTCATAACAATTTTAAAAAGCTACCTGCAATCCTAAGACAAAAGTTCTTGGTCTTGGTTGTGCGCCAAAATCAATACCTCTACCCAAAATTGGAGGAGTATTGTTGGGGTTTCCGAAAAATCCACCACCTGTTCCATTCAGTGTTGAACCAACTTCGGGATCATAACCGCTATAATCTGTAATTGTAAATACGTTTTGCATGTTGTAGAATACTCTTGCGTTACTTACCCATGGCAAATCAATCGCATCCGTTAAGTTGTATCCTATTTCCAGCGTTCGCAATCTTAGATAAGAACCATCCTCCACATAAAAATCAGAAGGCAGCTGATTACCCGCTGCATTTGGTAAAGAGGCTCTTGGAATATTTGTGTTTTCATTTTGGCCAAGCACAAAAGAGTCCTGTACAAAACCAAATTTGTTACCATCCAAGAAGAATGTTCCTGTGAAGAGATTGGCGTTAAATATCTCAACACCTTGAACTCCATTGAAGTTTAGTCCAAAATCCCAGTTCTTATAGGTACCATTAAAGTTGATACCATAGGTAAAGTCAGGTATTGGTGAACCAAGGTTAACCCTATCATCATTATTTATTATCCCATTACCATCAATATCTACTCTTCTAAAGTCACCAGGTTGTAATATTGCTCTTCTTTCCGGGTCATTGGCAACTCCTGGGTCATTGTCAATTTCGGCCTGACTTCTATAAATTCCATCATTTCGGAATCCAAAGAAGAAACCTATAGGTTGTCCAACTTCAAATCTATTCGGCGTATTACCTTCTTCATCTATTGATGGACCTACCAAAGGATTGGGAAGTTCCGTCAACTCATTGTCGAATGTGGCAAACGTAAAGCCTACATTGAATGTGAAATTTCCTCCCGTATCATGATTGTAGTTGGCTTGAAGTTCAAAACCGGAGTTTCTAATGGAAGCTGCATTTTGAGTAACCGGTTCAGCAGAACCTGTTGTGGACGGAACTTCAACTGGGGCCAAAACATCATTATTATCTCGGACGTAATAATCTGCACCAAAAGTCAAACGGTTATCCAGTAACGCGCCATCGATACCTACACTTGTGGACTGTGCTGTTTCAAAAGATATATTCGGGTCTACCAGAGAAGTTATCGCAAAACCACCAGCGGTTGTATTATTAAAGCTAACATTTGATGATGGATTCAACACGGATTGGAACAAGAAGTCTCCAATATTTTGTGAAGCGAGTTCACCATAACCTGCTCTAATTTTAAGTGTGTTGAACAAAGAATCTTCAGGCCACCAACTTTCATTACTAATTACCCAACCTGCTGAAAATGCTGGAAGTACAATGTTATTGAAGTCGCCTTCCGCAGAAAACCTCGAGGAAGCATCCCGACGAACGATGGCAGTGAATAAATACTTATCATCAAACTTATAGTTTACCCTTCCAAAGACAGAGAAAATTCTTGACAGGAATCTTCCACCTCCGGAATTTACAATTTGGTCTGCAAATGAGGCCACATTGGTAATGTTGTTCGAAGGAAGCCCTTCCGCTAGAATAACCAAGGAGTTGTTATCAATTTCCTGACGGGCACCACCTAATAGTACGTCTATATCATGTTTGCCAAAGGTCTTTTTATAGTTAATAGTCGGTTCTATGTTCGTTGATATAATTTCGCCTCTGTTCTCCGTCAAGTCATTGAGTTCATTGAGGTTATCTTGTTGGTCTGTCGGACTTAAATCAAACGTAGGAGCAAATACATTGATGTAGGTGTTTCTATAATCAACACCCACGTTCAGTCCTAAAGTAAGTCCCTCAATGATTTCATATCTCGCATTGACGTTGGCAAGAATATTTCTTTCTGTTAGCTGGTCGTCCACCAATTGAGCTAGTGCATAATTGTTGGTACCTCCCGAACCACCAAATAAGTTGGAATCAATAGCTTCAAATCCACCTAACCTTTCAGGGGCTTCGGCTCTAACTACTGGAGCCGTAAAAGTACCATTGCCAAAAAATGGGTTTTGGTCAAGGTTACGTTGGTTGTAGGCAAATGAGGGTGAAATGGATAATTTCCCAAGATTAAATCGACTATTGAAGCGAACATTTAAACGCTGAAAGTCCGTACTGGTCACTATACCTTCCTCGTCGTAATAATTGGCAGAAAAGTAATACGAGGAATTTTCTCCACCTCCAGAAATATTAAAACCATAGTCTTGGATAATTCCAGAGTTAAGGGTCAAATCTTGAAAATCCGTATTTACACCATTATCAACAATATTTGCTGGTTGACCTTCATTTGTGGCCCTTTGATTAAGGAAGGTTACAAATTCAGGCCCATCAAGGAAATCCAACGTTCTGCCAACCGTATTGACACCACCACGTATATCCACGGAAATTTTTGGACCGGTATTGGCACTACCTCTATTTGTAGAAACGATGATAACCCCGTTCGCAGCCCTCGTACCATAAATGGCTGCTGAAGTTGCATCTTTTAAGACCTGGATATCGACGATGTCCTTGGCGTTGATTCTTGAGATATCATCAACAATGGTCCCATCTACAACATACAGAGGAAAGGTATTTGTTAACGAACTAATTCCCCGAACAATTACGTTGGTAGGAGCACCAGGCTGTCCTCCCCCACTTTCCACTTGAACACCTGCCAATCTACCTTGCAAGGCATTGGTAGGGTCTGCGTTCACAATTTGTTTGATTTCTTGTTGCTTGATTTGCGAAATGGCACCCGTAACGTCAA
Organism: Bacteroidota bacterium; assembly: GCA_039191905.1. Lineage (GTDB taxonomy): Bacteria > Bacteroidota > Bacteroidia > Flavobacteriales > Flavobacteriaceae > Flagellimonas. The sequence continues at coordinate 131,966 of JBCCXJ010000004.1, forward strand.
CTTTTGCTTGAGAACCAAAACCTACAATTACAACTTCATCCAACGCCTGTGCATCTTCCAATAAGGTAACATTAAGCGTAGTGTTACCCGATAAGGGTATTTCTTGGGTGGTATACCCAATGTAGCTGAACACTAGAGTCGCATCAGCTCCTACGGAAATCGTATAATTTCCGTCAAAATCGGTAGTTACACCGTTTGTGGTTCCTTTTTCAACAATGTTTACACCGGGTAAGGGCCCAACATTATCCGATACTTTACCAGATACAGTGACCTGCTGTGCAATCACGGAAGTAGAAAAAGCAAAAACCAATAAGACTAGGAGTCTTTTAAGGTGGTTTTCTTTCATGAGAATTGAGTTTAGATTAGTTTATCTGTACTATGATAGTCTATGCTACTAAACAAAAGTATTAAAATATTTATGATAACAAAATTTTAATACTCAAAAACTAATGATATGTGATTTTAAATAAACTAAAAAAGAGAATTTGAAAATATTGTAGAAAGGAAATTATAAGGAGTTTCGGTCTATCAACTTGGTTGGTACAACGAATTTGGAAAAACTAGGGTCCTTAATGTTCTTGGCGGTCCTGACGGCCATAGCATTAAAATCAGTTGAAATAGTCGTTATCCCACCCAAAATAATCTCTTTTACCAAATGGTCATTAAATGAAAGTACCCCTATGTCCTTTCCCAATTGGAATCCTGAACCGATACAATCTTTTAGTAAAGGCCATAAATCTGAATCTCCTATAAAAAGATAGAGAACATCTTTTTCCACCGTCTTAGGCGCATAACTTGAAAAGATTCTGCCATCGATATAATGCTTTTTTGTGAATTGCTTAAAGGCGTGCAAAATTCCTTCAGGATAGTCCATATCATTCCGAAAAAAGAGTATCATCTTTTGATACTTCATAATCCGCGGCAAAAGCTCCATTAGGTTTCTTTCGGTGCTATCCACAAATTCTTGTGTGATATAGGAATATTTTACTCCTAAATTTAAAAACCTATCTACAATTATTAATCTCTCAGGGTTTAAGGATTTTAGGATTTTTCTGGATTTATCACTTTCTATGGGAGCCACAACATACATTCCATACTTCCCTTTTATGTTTAGGAAAATGGTTTCAAAGACTTCTTCGTTATTGTGGTGAAAGAAAATATCAATTTGAACTTTGTCCCCTAGCTCAGCTCGTAGCGTATTGTAAAACTCTTGCTGAAACCTTTGGAAAGAATACATCAACAAGGCTATTTTAAGAAAAACTTTGGTGTTGTTGTTTGCAATAAAATATCCCTTGGTTTTTTTTGACTCTACCAGTCCTCTTTCCTTTAACTCATCATATGCCTTGACTATGGTTTTTCTTGCAAAACCGGTGTCTTCTACCATTGCGTTTATAGAAGGTAGCTGATCTCCCAAGGTGAATGATCCCGAATCAATGGCTTCAACTACACCCAATACTAATTGTTCATGTTTGGAAAGAGAATTAATCTCTTCTAGTTTCTTAATAAAAGAAATCAATTTCATAATTGAATGAAGTGTGGAACTGGAATATTACGAAAAAATATTCAAACCCAGTGACCATGTTTTATGAGTTTTAATTTCTTTTTTCAACCGATTTAAGCATAAAGTAGGGTGTTGATTAAACAAAAACACTTAGAAAGTAAAATTAACTCCATGAGAAAAGCCATTGTCGGCTTGGGCTCCTTCAATGGCTTTTTTGCAGGAATTCTATTGTGACAACTGCCCAATTTATCTCAATGCCGCAGAATACATCCAAACCAAAGCTTCGCTATCTCTTATGTGATCTCCAATCAACGAATTGGTTCCCTCATCATTGGTTTCATTGGTGGATTCCAAAATATCCCTTTGTAAAATGAGGAGCTCGCGTAAACCTTCCAATACACTTTGAATGGCTTGTTTACCGCCCGTTATGTTCTTTACCTCCTTTAAATTCTGATTTTCAAGGTAAGCACTTAATGTATGTACCGGGGTAAATCCAAGCATCAGGACACGTTCTGCTATCTCATCAATTTTTATTGAAGTATCATTATAAAGCTCTTCAAACTTATCATGCAATGTGAAGAATTCAATACCCTTTATATTCCAATGCAGTCCCCGTACGTTGTTGTAAAAAATCTGATAGTTACCCAACAACCGGTTTAGCTTTTCAGCGGTTTGGGCAGTTTGCTCAATTTCCAGACCTATTTGGTTCAATTTTAATGTTTCCATAGTATTGTTTTTAGTTATTTATCTTGTTTACAATTACCCTACAAAGATCTTCCTAATGGTATGCAATACCTATTAAATCCTATGAATTGTATCGATAGCAATATTGACAAAGTAGATTATAATTGTATTTTTAATCATAATTATAGATTGGAATAAGAAGAGTAAATCCACATTTCCCAAAACGATGAATATCAAACAACTTGAATATGTAGTTTCGTTGGCCGAGCAACGTCATTTTGAGAGGGCAGCTGAAAAGTGTTTCGTAAGTCAATCAACATTGAGCACTATGATTGGTAGGTTGGAAGATGAACTGGGACTGCTATTGTTCGACCGTACTAAAAAACCAATCTCTGTAACAAAGGAAGGAGAAGCATTGTTGGGACAAATTCGTATGGTTTTAAAGGATTTGGAAATGTTGTCCTCAGTTGTCCAAGAAATAAAAGGTGAAGTAAGCGGGGAACTTTCCATTGCTGCCATTCCAACAGTAGCACCATTTTTACTGCCTCGGGTTTTATGGAAGTTTGCCAAACGTTTTCCCAAGGTCAAGATTGAGGTAAGGGAACTTATTACCCAACACATCGAACAGGGTTTGCTCAATCGGGAAATAGATATGGGAATTACCGCAACTCCAACGCATATTGAAGATTTAAGTGAACACATTTTATATGAAGAACCGTTTTATCTTTTCGACTATGATTCTAACAACGTAAAGGCTAACATAAATCTAGAGGAAATTAACTATGATAGAATGTATCTGTTGGAAGATGGACACTGTCTAAGTTCACAAATTGAAAACGTATGCAGTCTATCCCATCGCCATCTTGATACTTATCAAAATGTAAATTTTAAAGCGGGCTCCATTGATAGCTTAATTCGAATCGTAAAAATGAACAAAGGCCTCACACTTTTGCCTAAGTTGGCCACTTTTGATTTTAATGAAAATGAAAAAAAGCGCTTGAGTCAATTCAATCAGAAAACTGCGGCTCGTACGGTACGTCTTGTGGTTCACAAACACTTTGTCAAACAAAGATTATTGGAAACTTTTTTAAAAGAAATAAAGCAAGAAATTGCTCCCTATCTTACCTGAATCACAATTATTTATTAATCTATTCTAAGAAGGGTCAATCCTTAAACTAAAGATTGGCCTATTTTGAATGGCAAATCTTTACAGTTCGCATGTATGTATAAAGACAATTTGTAATACATATGTATCTAAATATCGCTAGCCGGGGTGATTTGAATACTATCACAGAAAGAATTGTTTCAAAAAAAGTTATTCTGTTTTAAACACAAAACCATATCATCTTCTGTTATGTATATCTTGATATGATTCCAGCAAAGAAGGTGAAGATTCATCAAGCTATCTTTTGTTCAGAATCACAGGTATTTCGTGTTCCATAAAAGTAAAGTGAGTGAGACTCAATTGTAACATCTAGGATTTGTTCTATAGTCTCCTTTATAGTCTCTATTCGAGCATCATAAAACTCCTTTATTTCTTCCGTATCGGTTAGTATAACATGGTCATGATTTCCTCGAAAAAAACTCCTTTCATAGTATGCTTTTCCCCTTCCAAATTGATGCTTTCTGATCAAACCTGCATCAATGAGCATATCTAGGTTATTGTATATGGTTGCCTTACTTATCTTATAGTTTTTCAATCGCATCCTAAAGTGTAGCGTGTCTACATCCATATGTTCATCACAGTTGTACATCTCCTTCAAAATAACAAAGCGCTCAGAGGTCTTCCGCTGACCTTTTAACTCCAGGTAATCTTCCAAAGCCTTTTTCACTATTTTTAAATTTCTTGCGCTACTCAATTCCTATTTTTTTAACTCATTTACCTCTATTACATATAGAAAAAGTAATACATAAAACCTGCATGCGCCAATGTAATGGCCACCAAAAACCATCTCCTCCTATATTTTAACCATAACGATGAAATCAGAAGTACTAGAGTTAATAGAAGAATCTGAAGTTCTAGTTCCCTTTTGTAGTTCTCTATTGAGGATTGATCAAAACTATAATAGTTTTCAAATACCCTATTCGATTGACTGTATTCATAAACTATATAAAACCAAAGGATAACCGTAATGTTTACCAACAAAAAAAATATAGGTAGAATGTACTGCTCATTTAGCTTATTGGGTATTTTTTTTTGCTTCAGTTCCATAGAGGATTATACGCGTTTTTTTAACAATGTCGTAATTTTTCTTTTTGAAAAAAGGACCAAAGGTCTTATCAGAAAGAACAGCAACAGCAGGTGGATTGTCCAAGAGAGTATTGTTGTTGGCAAATTAGCACCTATGGTAATGGTCGAAATGTAGAACAGAACACAAACTGCCGTAATCCAAAAGGACCATAGCCATACTTTTCTTCCTGTAGTCTTAAATCTAACTTTACTTTTCTGTTTGGATTTCGTTCTTTCCAGATAGAGAACGAACCCCAAAATGGACAGTGCCCCGGAAGTAAGGCCGAAAAAGGAATAAATGACCTTGACCCAAATACCACCAAAGTCTCCATAATGCAATCCTTCTTGTACATAATAGGTTTTATCATGAAGGGACTTTTCTCGGATATCGTAACGTGATAGTTCGCTCATATCTTTTTTGTCCAACACTATATTACTTATGTTGTTTTGATAAGCTGTCTTGGATATGTTACCGCGCACAGTAATTGTACGGCTGCCATTTTTGGAGTGTAGAATGGACATCGGTTTTAACTCTGGGAAGAGCCTCCGAGATACTTTTACGGCTTCCGTATAATCAACCGTATAGGCAATATCCTCTTCTTTTGAAATAGGCTTTTCTGCTCTTTTGTAGCGCTCTGGGCTCTTTATCTGTAAAGCGGGTTGCAAAATACCTTGTAGTCCCAACCATGCTCCTGTAATGGCAATCATAAGATTGAACAACAAGGTTGTCATCCCTATCATCTTATGGTAATCCGCAGACTTAAGCTTTAGGTTTTTACTTCGGATAGCACCAAAAAACTGGCGCTTCATAAACCCACCATAAATTAGAATCCCTGTAATTGTAGATATTAAAAGGGCAAGACCACCAAGGCCAACCCAAATACGGCCCAAGGGACGAGTGAACAATCTTACATGCAAATGCCTTATATAATGGCCAAAGGTTTTAAAATAGTCCCTACTTCCTGCAACTTCTCCCGTGTAGGGATTAAAGAAAACTTCATAAGCGAAGGCCTTTGGAACAGGTTTCCTTTTTATAACATTAAAACGAGCTACCCAGTTTTTGTTGCTGTCTAAAGAAGGGGAAATATCAAAAAGATTCGCTGCACCATATTCCACCTTAAGACTATCTATTAACGCACCAACTTCAGGATGAAATTTCATATTTTGGGAAGGGTTGTCAATTTTGAAGTACTTTACATTAAGCGCTTCATCTATTTCAACTTTGAATAAGGCGACTACCCCGCTCACACTTAAAACAGCAATGACTATACCAGCATAAAGACCTACCCAATTATGGATGCTCCAAAGTTTCTTATTTACTTTTTTTGAATTGAACAATTTGACTTAAAGCTTTTATTTCATTTACTCTTGATGAAGCGGACCCTATCTTCAAAAGCATAAATAACGTATCCCTTATGGAAACAGGTTGTCAAAAACTGTCTTTCCGCCTCGTGAGACGGAAAGACTTTGCTCATGAAGTATTGGCTCTGCTACCAGGACAAGTCAACCAATCCCAAAATGGTTCCGCCGCCGACAACATCAAATGCTTTTTCTACCGTATTTGTAGTCGGGTTATATCTGTAGAATGCATTTTCTGAACCAGTGCTGATGGATAGATAAACCTCGCCATCTATAACAACGGATAGCGCAGGCGAAAGCCCTCCTTGACCAGGTATTCCAGCAATACGTTCCGTTTCTTGGGTTTCCACATTGATTCTTACCCAATTGCCCGTATCCTCTTGATTGAATAAGGCTAAAGCCAATAAAAGTTGATCTTCAGATAGATTTCTTGGATCCCCACCAACAGACTGCAATAAATCCTGTACGGCTTGCGGCACTGATGTAATGGAAAGAGCAACTCCTATATCATTACCTAAATAATGGAAGAAAAAGGTATTGGGAAGTATGAAGTTACCTGGATTAACTTGTAAGGCAGGGTTAAAAACATAGGTTTGGTCAAATTCGTTGGAACCGGCAGGTATTTTATGCAGAGTACCTTGAGTACTGCCAGACGGTATATTACCACTTGCTAGCATATAGACATTGCCGTCTTCATCAACACTGTTTGAAAAAGGGGCGTTTGGCCAATTGACCAGAGGCCGTCCTGGAAATTCTGTAGTTCCAGTAAACTGACCTGTTCTATAATTTGCTGATTGCACATAGAAGGACGTAAACGGCACCTGATTTCTAGTCAATGAGACAATATGCGTAAATATCTCATCTCCACGAATTACAAATCCTCGCATTCGCTGAGGGCCAGGCAGACCTTCATCGCTCATATCTATAAGGCCATCCTGCTGCATGGTCAATGGGTTAAAGATGCCTACCTGCGCTGGGCTGGCCTGAGTTGTGTAAATACCAGTAGTAGCATCAACAATTAAAACCCTTCTGTTACTTCCTACAGCCACTATATTCCCATCATCCACAATTTGGCCGTTTCCATTTACCCTAGCTCTTCCAATACCACCGTTTCCATCTGTAGATCCAGTAGTATAGAGGTAGCCATCCAAAACATCCTCGGGTTGAAAATCCTCAAATACCTGAGCCCCTGTTGTCAAGTCAGCAGTCCCAGAAGGCATTTCACTAAAATACTTAGCTATGATATCATTGTTTGGGGTGGCAGCTATAACAATAAACCCTGATCTCAACCGAGCATCTTCAGGTGGCAAAGTTTGCCAGGAAGTAGCACCTACTTGCGCGACGGGACCAGAAAAGGTATAAGGTGCAAATCCAGAAATAAAATTGGCAGCATCATCCCATCTTCCCGCAGTGACTGCTTGATCCACTCTGTTTTGGTTTGCAGCACCCCACTGCATATAATCCCGAAGTATTTCTGGGTCAGAGGAACCGAAATCCCCTGAAGTGGAAAACAATCCAAGGCCACCATTTTCATCAGGGAGGGCCGTTACATTCTCTGAGCCAGAAGTTAAGTCAATAGTGACGGATTCATTGGCATTTAGATTTAAGCTACCCGTAACTTGGGTATAATTGCTTAGTGCATTGTACTGGTTAGGTCCCAGGCAGAGTTGATACCCAGAGATATCTACTTGTGTTGTGCCAAAATTTTGAATGGTCAAAGACTCGGCTTGGGGATCTACAAGGGAGAAGCGGATAACTTGATCCGCATCCGGTAACATTGTTGTAGGACTGTTATCGTCATTATTACATGCTAGAACTGTCAACATCAACATTACGGTAATGATAAAGCCCATGAATGGCATCTTTATCTGTCGATTAAAAAAAGGTGTATGCATAATTTTAGAATATTTGATAATTTATTTTGAATTGAAAATTTCTGTTGGGTTTGGGCACTCTCCAATTGTCGAAGAGTTCAAAGTCGTTGGTTAGGTTATTGACCTGAAAGGACAGGCTGAGTCTATTGTTAGGTAAAAAGTAACCCACTCCAATATTGAATTCATTTTGGGTCGGAACAAGGGAAGATGGCTCTGGCTCACCATTGATGGGTTCATCCGTAATACTGAATTCCTGGACATGGAACCATGACCCGTACACCACAATATTCGGGAGTGTGCTTTTGATACTTTTAATTCCCACGTTTAGTTGGAGATTGTAAAAAAAAGAGGGCGTATTCGGAAAACGAGACCCTATAAAAGCAGGGTCCTGACGAGTGAGCTCATCAAAATTAAAACCTTGATATGTCCGTTCTTGAGTGGTTAGATTAAACTCAATATTGGAATAGTCGTCCCTTGTGGCCTTAAAACTCCATTCTACTCCTAAAGACCTAACTGCCCTATTGTTTCTGAATTGTTGAAAGGCCCCGTCAGGAGTCAACCAAATTAAATCCTTGGTATCCCTTACGAAACCATCCAGTGATGTATTAATTCTGAAAACCTTAGGAAAACTTTTCTCATAGGTGATTCCTAAGTTAAAATTGTCAGATCGCTCGGGTCTCAGATTAAAATTGGAATTAATGTTTACAAAATCACCATATACCTCTCTTTCTGTAGGTATGCGCACGGCAAATTCATAACTACCCCGAATAAAAAAACGATCTGTAAATGCATACTTCAAGGCACCCCCATAGCCTAGCTCTGAGTCTTTGACTTCCAAATTTGGTGAGCTATTGTTAAAAGGAACAATGGTCTCTGCATTGTAGAAATAGTACTTGCCAAAAACTACTGAACTCAACTTTTTATTAAGCCAATCTCCTCTCCATTCAATAGAGGCAACATTTTTGGTAAAGAAGGAGGGCAGCTCATTTCTATTGATTAATTCCCCATCATTCTCTATAAATGGATTCCGGTTATCTTTTCTGAAAAACCGTGACCTAGCATAGAAGTTATAAATGCTTAAACCATGGTTTTCATTGACCTTATAACTTGCACTAAATCGATGCGCGTGGTTAAATCCTTCCGTTTCTAAATCCAAGGTGTCAATGGGGCGTGGTGCAGGTATTATCTCTCGATTCCAGTTAACACGGTTTGTATTGTTGTTTTGAATGGCCTGTATTGAATTCGAAACAACCCCTCTATATTTTAGTTCAAGCTTCTTATCAAGAAGGGTTTTTACGTAATTCAGGCTTTGATTAAAGGCGGTTGTTTCACCGGTTCGTCCAAGAAGGGCGAAACCTTGAGTAATATTCAGTGTTTGTACTTCATCAAATCGGTTGGAAAAATTGCTACTAAATGAAAGCTGGTCTGCCCAACTTAAATCGCTCCAATACAATCCGACCTGTAAAAAGGATGATCGGTGTGTATCGTGAAATCTCCTCACCCTGTCAAGCGTATCCGCTCTAGTAGATGGTATAAGTCCATTACCAAAACGATCTGGGATGGAATCGACCACAATGTTCCGGACATTACCCATCAAAAAGTCATTATCCGAATAGTTGTAGTATCCTTCTAAAGTGATGGCAAAACCCTCCTTTACTTTTTTGCTTGCCAAAAAGGAAGCGCGATGCGTATTGAACGAGCCAACTTGATAACTTAATTCTAACCGATCATCATAAAGTCTTTTGGAAACAATATTGACCGCACCGCCTAAAGCATCCGTTGCTTTATCTGCGGGTACCACGCCTTTGTATACTTCCAAACGGTCGATTACGCCACCCGGTAAATTGTTAAGATTATATCCACCTCCAAGATATTCTACTGGAAAACCATCGATATAAATCCTTACCGCATTACCTTGTAATCCATTCAAATTTACATTGGCGTTGCTTCCTAGTCCTCCCGAACGTCGTACCAGAACTCCAGGTGCGGTCTTTAATATTTCAGCAGCTCCCACGGATTGAAGCGCAAAGCTCTTCGCATCGATTGCTTCAACTTTTATAGGGTTTTGCGCAATTTCTTTTGAAACAGAAAGGCCTTCTACCACAACTTCATCTAAAGCGCTTACCGCTGTGGGTAATTCGATGTTGACCGAATTTGTAGTGTTGGGCAATATCCGTACTTCTTTTTCCTTTGGTGTATATCCTATGGAAGAAACGGCCAGCACCTGCAAGCCTTCAAGAACACCTTGGATTTCAAAGTTTCCAAATTCGTTTGTTACTGAACCAAGGGTTGTTCCCTTCACAGTTACTAAGGCATAAGGAATCGTATTTCCTTTATTATCTGTTAGGCGCCCGCGTACGTTTCCCTTTTGTAGAGATAAAATGCTAACGGTTTTACCGGATGTCTTTAATCTAACATTTTTTTTACCCCAAATTTTTTGGATTACATCGCCGAGTAAGGCTTCTTGAAATTTTTCATTGATAAGACGATTACTAATGTCATCGTCGGCATAAATCAGGAAGAAATTTTCTTGTTTTCTGAGTTGAGTTAAAGCATCTTTTACGGATTGATTTTCAAAAGAAATACTGACTTTCCTATTCAGTATATCACTTTGACCAAATCCGTGTTGAAGGCAACCTAACGCAAAGAACATCATCAAAATCTTCTGCCCCATGTTTTGACTTATCATTTTTCTTCAAGTGAGGATGGGACAATGGTGACATCCTTATTTGCAAGATGAAATTCAAAATTTGCGACCTCCCCCATAAACTCAAGAAATTCTTCAAGGGAAGGGTTTTCGGCAGCGTAGGTAAATGATTTATTCTCAAGTTCCGTATCTTCAATCAACACATTTATGTCAAACCATCCTTCAGCTACTCTCATAATTTCTCCCAACGTTTGGTTTTCAAAAACAAGTTGGTTTTTTGTCCAAGCCGTCAAGGTTAGCGCATCCACTTTATCAGTAAAAATGTTTCCATCCGCTGAGAGTATCGCCCGATCGTTGAACCTAAGCAAAACGGGCTTGCCTACTTCATCTTTTTCTGAAAAAGCCACTTGACCGCTAGTGACTATTACTTCTGTTTCTCCATGTTTATGGTTGGTTTTTACATCAAAAGACGTTCCCAAAACCTGAGTTTTAGAGTGTTCGGTGTAAATAACGAAAGGCTTATCCGGATTTTTGGTAACATTAAAATGAGCATGCCCTTCCAAAAACACCACCCGTTCCGTATCGGTGAAATTCTCTGGATATTTTAATCTACTTTCTGAATTCAATTGTACGGTTGAGCCATCATGTAGGAGTATGCTTGGGCGTTCTCCTCTTTGAGTCTCATACGTTGAATAGCCCTCCCAAGAAACTACGGTAGCTATCGTTTGGTTGTCACCAAGGTTTAAATAGAAATAAGTACTTGCGCCCAACATCAAGAATACTGCTATAGCAGCTGCATATCGAGTGATTTGCTTCCAGTTTGTTTTAGATGTTTTTGTTAAAAGAAAAGGGTGACTTTTTTCAATACGTTGCCGTATGTTTTGTTCAATTTGGGAAACTTCTCTTTCAGAAAGTTCTGAGTCTACCCCTTCCTCAGAGTTCATCCATCTTTCGACAAATTGTCGTTCTTCCTCTGTACATTCCCCGGATATGTATCGTCTAAGGAGTTCATCCGATATTTTCATTCACTAGTGTTTATAGTTGTTCTCTATAAACCTGTCTGAAAAAAAGGGGACAACCCTACCTTAAATGAAAAAAAAAATCAGAATTTTTCTAAACCGAGACGCAAGTGCCTGATTGCCTTGCTTATATGTTTTTCAACTGCTTTTTCAGAAATCTGCAATCCTCTGGCAATCTCCTTGTTGCTAAGACGTTTCTCCCTACTTAAACGAAATACTTCTTGACAACGTGTGGGGAGTAGATTGGTCAAATGGTTGACCTTAGTTTGGAGCTCTTGAACGTTTACCTTTTCTTCTACATTATTATGGAAAGTTGGATTGGAGTGTAAAATCTCCTTCTGCAGTTTTTCAGTTTTCAAGCGCTTTTTGAGATGGTCGAAAGATTTAAATTTCACTGCCTTAATTGCATAGGCTTCCAAAGAAACGGTAATTACAATTTCTTTTCGCCTCTCCCAAATATCTATAAGAATATCATGAACTACACCTTCTGCAATTTCTTTATCGCCAACAATTTGATAGGCAATGTAAATCAGCTTCTTGATACTTTTGTTATAAAAATCTTCAAAATCCTTTGCCCCGTGAATTGTTTTTTTAGGGGAATTATCGGATGCTTTTAACTCTCTATTTTTATTGAAGACAATTTTCATTTTCCGTATGCGCTGGCAGTAAAGACTTTTAGACCGCCATAAGCAATTTTACAACGAAACTAGTTTCCTAAAACTAGATATCCTAAATTTAATTAGATTAATTATAGATTAGATGCTGGAAAAGGGATATTGTGATGATTTATCTTACACTTTAAAATGTAGAATACATATCGGAAAATTGTAGACTAGATTTCAATAAAGCAATTAGAAAAATCATTTGAAAATTCGTATCGCCTTACTCCATTATGTTCAGGGAGGCACTGATTAGAAGCGTCTCTTTTTATGTGTCGCAGGATGATTAAAGATTATAAGAATAGTAGGCAATTCCTCTATGGCAATTAACATGGAGAAGTTGAGAATTTATCGATACCTTAAAACCCAATGCAAAAAAAACGGTCACTTACGACACATTGCCAATCCAGTTTTTGAATTCGGGAGCCTTCGCCTTACTTACCACAATTTTTTCCTCTGCAGGTGGAATTACGTTGACAATCAACCGCCCATTAAAGTAAAAATCGATATCGTGAATGGCGTTTCTATGAAGCACATACTGCCGGTTTGCCCTAAAAAAAGACATTGGGGGTATTTCAGAAGAAATCCGTTCCAGCGTAGACTCAATGGTGTAGCTTTTATTTTTGAACGTACGGGCATAAACCACTTCATTTTCGGTATAAAACCAAGCGATATCTTCCACTTGTAAGGGAATCAGCTTATTTTGGAAATGCACCAAATACGCTTGCTTATAGTTCAAAGGATTACCCAAGCTCAAACTTTTCATCACTGCATCCAACTTTTCTTGATTGGGACCACTTTCCGTATTCGCTATCAATACCCGATACTTTTCAAGTGCCTTTGAAATGTCTTCCGCGTCGAAAGGCTTTATAACGTAATGGATTCCATTGGTTTGGAAAGCGTCTAAGGTATATTGTTCGAAGGCCGTTATGAAAATTATCGGCTTTGTGGGAATGACCTGCTCAAAAATTTCAAAAGAAAGTCCATCCAACAATTGGATATCGGAAAAAATAAGATCACATTTTTCCATGTTACTTTCCAGCCAGACAATGGAATCCTCAACCGTATCTAAGAGCTTTAAAACTTTTACACCATCCTTTGAATTGGATAGGATACGGTTCAAGTGTCTGGCAATGGACGGTTCGTCTTCAATAATGATAACTTTAAGACTCATTTTTTCTATTTAGCGACAAGGGGCAATTGCACCCTAAATTCATCGTCAGTTTTTTGTATTGTAATGTTCTCATCCAACAGTAGCTTATAACGCTCGTTCAGATTCAAAAGCCCAATACCATTTGAAGGGGTATCATATTTTGGTTGCGTCAAACCATTGATAAAATGAATTTTACCATCAGCAATAAAGAGGTTGACATTTATGGGATGCTTATCCGAAATGTGGTTGTGCTTTGTTACGTTTTCCAATAAGGGTTGCAAAGACATGGAAGGAAGTTTGTACTGCGCCATGTCATCTATAGCAACGATCACCTTAAGATTATCCTCAAACCTTATCTTTAGAAGCACTACATGGGCGTGGAACATCTCCATCTCTTCCTCTAGGCTAACCAAGGAAGATGGATGTTCCGCTAAGGAATACCTGAATATCTTGGCCAAATTCTTTACATATTTTTGGGCGGTATCCGAGTTCTCCGCAATGAGTCCGGTTAAACTAGAAAGGGAATTAAACAAAAAATGTGGATTGATCTGTGCCTTAAGATTTTGTAATTGTGCTTTAAAGTAAGCGGACTTCAGTATTTCGTTCTCTAATTCCTTGGCACGGTGTTTTTGAGTCATTTTTAATACCTGGACTACAACAAAAATCAATGCCGCGCTTACCAAAAACCGAATTACGGAATTGGTCAAGAAGATTCGAGAATTCATTAAGTTGTCAAAAAAAAACTTTTGAGAGTAGATGAAAAATAAAAGAGAAGCCGTTAAAAAGAGTACGGTTAATCCATATTTATAGAGTTTTACTTGAGGAGTATCGGCACCGTTAACCCCCATTTTTTTTAGTAATAATATACCTAAGACAAAATAGATAAGCCAGCCAACTATAATTTGATACAAAAATTCAGTAAGGTCAAAGGCCAATGGAATATCAAAAACGACTTCGATTTCTGGATGGACCAAAGGAGTCAACCGGTTGGCATTCATAGCAAATGCTATGAAGAACGAAACATAAAACAAGGTCTTATGTTCCATAGTGAACATTTCTTTCAGCAATGTTTTTTTCATTTTACTAGGTGTTGGTTGCCAAAAATTCTATGCTATCTCTTTTTAAGAATCCCTCTTCCACTAGTAATCCAAAAATACAAGATATAGCGTGCTATCGCCTCCAAGAAGGGAAAATTAAAGCATTGGTTCTTTTTTTTCAAGGTGAAAAAGGAATATTGGGCGGCGAACCGTCAAAACTCGGGGGTGAAGCTCTTCTGGTAAGGCTTATAATCTATTAAATTATTGATTATCAATTAATTATTTAAAATACATTCCTATTTCTTCTTTTTTAAAATTCGCCACTTTATTACGATAATTCACCTTTTGTTTTTTCCGTTTCACCCAAAATTCTGTGAGAAACCCTCAGTGTTCCATGCACCTTTGTCTTCAAATGAAGTACGCCCCAATAAATACGGTGATACCCACCAAAATGATCATTGGCGCAGTACATGGACAATTAAAACAATAAACATAAAGAGATGAAAACACGTTTTTTTTACACCTTACTATTCCTGGGGACGCTATTTACCCAGGCACAAGCTTCAAAAAATGATATTGAAGGGCTTTGGTTAAATGATGATGCCAGCACCGTAATAAACATCTATGAAGAAGATGGCATGTACTATGGTAGGATTCACGAAATCCTAAAGTTTCCAAAAGACGATTCCAAAGATTTTTCTGCTGCCCAGTTGGAGAAAGGAAAGAAAAAAATGCAAGGGCGCTTGATCCTAACGGATTTATCCTATAAAAATGGAGAATGGGTCAATGGAAGGATATTGAACCCTAAAGACGGTTCTACCCGTGCCAAATGTACCCTATCCTTAGGGGATGATCAACAACTCTTAAATATCAAAGTCAAAAGAGGATTGCTATCAGCAACCAAGAATTGGACGAGATATGAAAAATCGATGGTTACCAATGAAAATTAAATCGCTCATAATTTCCTTATTTATTTGTTCAATTTGTTGGTCTCAGGAAGGGAACCTTGTTACAATAAGTTCTTTGGAAGAAGCCATTTCCTTGGCTACAGATCGCAATCTGACCTTAACCATGAACGAGTTACAATTGGAAAGGGCAAGAATGGAGCTAAAATTGGCGAAAAGTGCAGCAAAACCACAAATAAGTGGCTCGTTTACAGGACAGAAAAACCTGGAATTGCCTACGACCTTTGTTCCTGGTGAGCTTTTTGGGCAACCTGGAGAAACGGTGGCAGCACAATTTGGTCAAGAATATCAATACACTGCAGGAGTAACCGTGAACAAGTCTCTAATTGATCTGTCAAATAGATTGTCTATCAAGGAAAGAAACAAGGATATTGATATCGTAGCTTCAGATAACGCTATTTATAGGGAGTACCTTATTGGCCACATTAATTATTCCTATCATGCGCTTCTTTTGGCCGAAGAGGCAAAGCTCTTGGCTCAAGAAGATATACAAGTGGCAGATAGCGTATTGCGGATTACACAATCCAAATTTGATGAGGGGCTTTTGGATTTGGGTGCCTTGAACCGTTCCAAAGTGAATTTCAATCGCGTGAAGCAAGATTTGGATGAAGCCGTTTTGGTTTATGAAGATTCCCACAAAACACTCAAAGAAGCATTGGGGATTGCCCATCGTAAGACGCTTTCACTAACAGAGAAATTGAGATTGAACGGATTTGAAGTTCCAACTACAGAAAGTCTGAGTGAAAACCTTGAAATACTCAAGAGTGAACAGCAAACTGAAAAGGCAGCCCTTGGTTTAAAACAGGCTCGTTCCGAGTATTATCCAAAAATTTCATTGAACTCCTATTTTGGGTCCCAACTTTTTCAAGATGAGTTTGACTTTTCCTTGACCCATGAGGATTGGGCGCCAGTACAGTATGCCAGCCTCAGTGTTAACGTTCCTATTTTCAATGGCTTTTCCACCAGAAGGAAGGTGAAAATCGCAAAACTGGATGCTGAAGTTTCCGAATTGAACTTCAAACAGGAAAAAGACCGATTGGAGGCAGAGGATGCACTATTGCTCAAAAATCAAAACCTGACCGCATCTATGGCATTGTCCAGTTTGGAAAATTATCAATTGCACAAAGAAATTGTCGCTTTGGAATTTTCGAAATACACAGAAGGATTGGTAGGATTGGAAATCTATTTGAATGCCTTTGAAGATTATCTGAATGCGAAAAGTGCCTATTTGAATGCCTTGACAACCTATTATCAATACAGCGCAAAAGTTTATTCAAGATCTTAAAATTTAGAAACATGGAATATAAATCGCTAAAAACAGGATGGACCACGGTACTGCTCGCATTTGTTTTTTTGAGCTGCTCGAATGAAAAATACGTTCGACCTCAAAAACAAAATATCAAAGAAGTTGTCTTTGCAAGCGGCCATATCGAAACGGAAGATCAGTATTTGATCATAGCTGCCGTAGATGGCTATATAGAAAAGGTCTTTGCAGAGGTGGGTATGGTCGTTTCAGACGGAACCTTACTTGGAGAAATCGCGAAAGACGCCCCAAGAGCACAATTGAATGATGCTTTGGCCAGTTATCAAGACGCCAAAGCAGATATGGACCCGGACTCACCCAAAATACAAGAAATGGTAGTCCAGATAGCAGTGGCCCAGAAAGAACTGGCTCAAAATGAAGAATTGCTGAATAGTTATGAAAAATTAGTGCAAACCAAAGCAGTTTCAAAGGTAGACTACGAAAATCAGTTATTGAAAACCGAAAATTCGAGAAAAGACCTGACCATCCTAAAAGACTCCAAGGAAAATCTGATGCGTTCCCTAAACCTAAGCGTTCAGAATGCAAATAACCTTGTTCAGGTGAGAAGGGACGATATCAGCAAATACAGTCTAAAGGCTACTGGTCGGAGTCAAGTACTAAAAACATACCACAAAGAAGGTGAATACATTAGGCGGGGCGAAACTTTTGTTGAAATGGGAAAGGGAACCCCCATAGTAAAGCTCTTCGTTGAGGAAGGGGATATCAATAGCATTGCCCTGGGGCAAAAAGTAGCACTCTCGGTAAACACCTATGAAGGTAGGTTATTCGAAGGCGAGATTACCCAAATTCAACCTGCCTTTGATGAAGAGGAACAGTCCTTTATTGTAGAAGCCCGGTTTATTGAAACACCTGAACGTCTATTTTCAGGAACCCAAGTACAGGCCAACATCATGGTGGCACAAAAAGAAAATACGTTGGTCATCCCAGCTAAAAGTTTGATATCCGGAAACAAGGTGATGACCAAGGCCAAAGGACTTGTGGATATTGAACTCGGTGTGCAACACTATGAATGGCTGGAAGTACTGAGTGGCCTTTCCGAAGATGACCTCATTGCGGTTGAAGGTGTTAAAAACTAAGCGGATGAATTCAACGAACCACATTATTGCGATTACCCATTTGACCACAAGAATCAAACAAACGGTAATTGCCGGATTGAGTGTCACTTTTGGGATTTCCATGTACATTTTCATGAACAGTTTCATGTCTGGGGTCAACTCGACCCAAGACGAACTGGCGTTTACCACTTTGGCAAACATTAGAGTGTATAATGATTTACCGGAATACAATACCGATTTTGAATCCCTTGCCAATAAAGATAACCATTGGGTCAATGTCAGAAACCCAAGGAGAATCCAGTATACGGAAGGGATAAAGAACTCAGATAAAATAGTAAACCTTTTACGCGTCAACACACCGGAACAGGTGGGTATAACCACTCAAGTAAACACCAATGTTTTTTACCGAAACGGTGCTGTAAAAATCAATGGTTTATTGTCTGGGGTCGACGTGGAGAACGAGGATATCCTTTTTAAGATTTCGGACCATATGGAGGAGGGAAAATGGGAAGACCTCAACAAACGGAGCAACGGAATCATATTAGGCGTAGGCTTAGCAGAGCGACTTTCCGTTGGGATGGGCGAATATGTAAACCTGAGCACTGCAGACAATATCATGAAAAGTTATCGTGTGGTTGGGCTCATCAAAACGTCCATCGCATCCGTGGATAATGGAAAAGCCTTCGTTCAGATCAACTCCGTTAGGAGTCTTCTCTCCAAAAACAGCGGATATGCTACCGATGTCTTAATGAACATCAATGACTTTGAGCAAGCGCGCCAAGTTTCCGACAGGTTGAAGGGTTTAACCGAATACAGCGTTGAATCCTGGCAAGAATCCAATGGACAATTGGAGTCGGGCAAGGTGCTACGAGATATCATAGCATTGGCCGTTTCCTTGACAATCCTCCTGGTAGCCGGTTTTGGGATTTACAATATCATGACCATGACCGTTAATGAGAAAATCAAGGAAATAGCCATTCTTAAGGCAATGGGTTTTGAAGACAAGGACGTTAGCAAAATATTTCTGATGCAGTCCATAATAGTTGGCCTTCTTGGCGGATTAGTGGGACTCCTATTTGGATTTTTAGTCTCGTTTATTGTCAATACCATCCCTTTCGAAATGCCCGGAATAGCAACCCTTCCCATTGATTTTAATATCATTTATTATGCACAGTCCTTTCTATTTGGACTAATGACCACCTTCATTGCTGGGTATTTGCCCGCAAAAAAAGCATCCGGCATTGACCCTGTAGCAATTATAAGATCTTAAGTATGTCAGATATCGCATTAAGAGTCAACTCGATTTCAAAATATTTCTATGAGCCGGAAACCTTTCAGGTACTCAAGGATATTTCCTTCGAAGTAAAAAAAGGGGAGTTTCTTTCCTTAATGGGAAAATCAGGTTCAGGTAAATCTACCCTATTGTATGTACTGTCCACCATGGACACGGATTTTTCAGGAAACCTTGTAATCAATGGAGAAAACCTAACAGGAAAAAAACAGAAATACCTAGCGCAGTTTCGCAATAGGCATATCGGTTTTGTTTTTCAGTTTCACTATTTGCTTCCAGATTTTAGCGCACTTTACAATGTAATGCTCCCGGCACTTAAACTTGGGGAAAGGAGCAAGCAAGAAGTCGAAGAACGCGCATACGAAGGTCTTAAACTTTTGGGAATCAATGACCAAGCACTTAAAAAAGCCAATAAGCTTTCTGGGGGACAACAACAGCGTGTTGCCATAGCCAGAGCATTAATCAACGAACCCACAGTGATTATGGGCGATGAGCCAACAGGAAACTTGGATAGTAAAAATACTGATATCGTTTTTGGTATCTTAAAGGAATTGGCCCAAGAAAAGAAACAGACAATCATAACTGTTACCCATGATGATGACTTTGCAAAAAATAGTGACAGGATTATTGAATTGAGTGATGGGGCCCTCATAAGGTGATCATGGAGTAATACCTTAAAATGATAAAGTACCTAAAAATAGATATGCATTATGGTTTGAGTTTAGATAATCCAATTATATCTCCAAAGTCGTAAATTAAAGCCTTGCTTTAATTTACTCCAAAGCGAAAGGCTTCCTTAAGAAAGTGAGCTTTCTAAAGAAGCCATTACACTTTAGTTCGTCGGGATGACTGGATTTAAATAGTCATCTCAATATTTTGAATATCAATGTTTTACACTGTTTTCCTGAACTGATTCACCGAACTCTACACTTGTTTTAAATTAGTACAATCCTATGCAAAAAATATCGTATTTGCCCTCTTAAATATAAGACTTTGTAACCTTATTCATTTATTAAAGTGTAGATTTATTATTGCTATTTCGTGTTATTCAATTGCAGATCCATCACTTTTTGCCGAATCCAGTGAGTCGAAATATCAAAGGGTAACCAGCTTGTGGCAAAGGCTGTGTTATGTCCCAAGTTCGAAAACAAAGCGTATTCAAATGGTTTCCCTTTAGCTTTTAAGGAGTTGAGCTGTTCTATACACATTCCCACAGGAATCTGTATATCTTTTTCGCCGAACAACCATAGTCCAGGAATCGAAAGTTTACCTAGAAAATCCTTAGGGTCCGTAGCCGCGAACTGATATTTATCAGGGTCGTTGTGCACATGCTCTCTAGCATCCTCATCAGTATGATTGTCCCAAAAATCCGTTCTCCCATCAGTATAAAATTGGAATCTAAGTTGTTCAAGGGTATTGATTGTGGGGCAACTAAACAATACCATAAATTGCACCAAAGGGTTTTTGTTGGCCACTATAGGAATTATCCATCCTGCCTGGCTGAAGCCCACCAAACCTATAGGTATATTTTTGATTTCTTGATTTAGTAAATCTACTGCAGAACTGACATCTTCCGCTAATAGATCTAGATTTTCCTGAGAAATGTTGTTGGTACCTACCTCAGGGCCCACATAAATACCTCCTGATTCCGCTACACCTCGTTTGTCATAGGTTAAAACTGAAATTCCATTTTGGGCCAAAAGGTCAGCAAAATCATTCATTCTTGGAACAGAATCCGAACCATGCACGATAACCATGGCGGCAATTGGGTTTTTAGGCTTATAAATGGTTCCCGCTAGGGTTACTCCCTTACTTTTAAATGTGACTTCCTTTGAAATTTCGATTTCGGATTGAGCCGTAACACTATCAAAGGGTACAATCACCAATAAAATACAAAGGAAGCCCGCCCAAAACCATGATACGATTGGGGATTCATAATACTCAATTTGGTTAACTTTTTTCTTCACTTTTACACTTGTTGTCATAAATTAATTATTAGGAAGCAATTTCGATAATTGTTTTATCGTAATTCTTAGAAATTGAGTAAAATTAGTTCATACCATTATCTCCGATTAAAATTAGAATTTTGTTAAAGTCGTTTGATTTGGTCTTATCAATACCTCATGGGTACATACGCATTTAGCCCCTAAAAACTCAAAAAAATTAGTAGCTTGGAATACGCGTAATGATTTCTTGTTTTTCGCCCAAGAATTCCATTACCGGACTATCTGTACTATCTACATAAATCTTTATTCTAGGGTTTCCTTGTTTATCATTAAGTTGAATTTTTGGAATGGTATTTTCCGAACCAATAACCAACCGTCTTTTCTCCAATCGGTTTTGTTTAGCAAGCATATTAAATGCAAAGGCACGTGCTTTTTTCCAGGCTTTGTCGTTTTCCCCTTCGCTATTGTATACCGAATCGAAAACCCTTTCATAGTCCTCTGTTATCCTATCATCTGGATAGTCTTGCAGAATCAATCCTTTAAAATGATATCCCTCTTCTTGGTATTGGGCAAGCACTAGATTTTGGTCACCGTTATATTGGTCAAATGACAAATGCTGAAAACTGGTGTAGGTGGAATCTGTTTCCTCACTGCTAAAAACGAACCCACCTGTTTCTCTACCGGCATCGTTAAAAAAAAGCATTCCTTGATCAAATCTTCTAGGCGCATATTTTCGATGATCACCAATATCAATCCTTTCACCATTTGAAATTATTAACGACAGTTGGCCATTTGATTCCACGATGTTCAATCGCTCCAAAGTCAGTTCTTTTGTCTGAAACTGTACCTTGTTAAAAAACCAGATGAATAAGCCTAAAAAAAGTAGGCTGGAAAAAAAACAATAGCCTTTTAAGAATTTGATTTGTTTAGTAGTGTTTTGCATTTGTTCAATTTTTTTTCTGCTTAAATAACCATAGTAAGAGAAAATCTTCCTGAAGCGCATATTCTTGCGCAAAATGACAGTCCCCAACCGATTGGCATGGATATGAATATTCGGTATAAAAGTGTTTTCCACCGGTTTCAATCTTCTCGAAAATCTCCTGCCTGTTCAAGTTATTCTCTAAATTTTCTTTCTTATGCGTATAGACCAAGTCGTAACCTTCACAGTTATCCATCACGCTCGCCAAAGCCCGACTTCCATCTTCCCTATCGCTATCATTGCTACGTTTGGAATTAGCATCCACACTATGGATAAAGCTCCATACAGGTAAATCCTTTAAATTACCGTTGCATACTTCCGATTGGACAAATTGGTAAATGCTATCTTCTGAATCAAAAGCACTGCTAAGCGGTACTATTGCCGCAAACCTTTCCCTGAGTTTTGAACCCAAATACCAAGTTCCATCTCCTCCCATGGAATGCCCGGTGAGGTACACTCTATTTTCATCTATTTTTGGGTTATTAACCAAAAGGGAATCCAATAGCTTTTCAACAAAATCAGCAGGATATTTTTTTTCCCAACCAAAATATCGCTCATCAGCTCCACTTTGCCATAAGCCTTGATGCAAATTGGGAGCGATAACAAAACAAGGATATTTTGCCTGATTCTTTTTCTCCAACCAGGCTAGAGCCATATAGGCCGTTCTTTCCTGACCCTTTAGGAACATGGTATCCGGAGTTAAAAAATATTCTGCACCGTGCAATGCTAGAACCAAGGGATATTTTTCATTTTTTTCAACGTCCGCCATTGGTTCAAAATAACTGAAAGGTATCTTTTTTGCAGATAGTTCATGGGTAAAATACTTTTGCGCAAGCACAAATCTTTCTCCACTCTCATCAGGAAGGTCCTTGGGTTTATCTTGTTCTTCTGAAATAGGTGCTTCACCTCCAGTCTTGTTTGGATTATCAATTGCCATATCTTCTTCAGAACAGGAAAAAAAGAAGATTGTCAAAAAAATCATTAAAAGGAATCTCATTGTTTCTATTTTCACATTTTGTTCAGGTTTTTTTATGATGAAATGCCACCCAGCCATCAATATGTGGCCAGGCGACATTACCAAACACACTACCCAACCTCTAAGAGTAGATTCATTAAATCAAGCATCCTATGAGGTTCTTCTTGCCATATAACCAGTGGAAGGTCAATCACAATCAACCCGTTGTTTACTACTTGGTATCACCCTTCTGTAAAAATAGGGGCCTGTTGGGTGAATGCCGTTCATACTTTGTGCGATGGTATGCTCTTCTACCATGCATTTACCATTGCCATGTTCCGTATATACGTACATTCTAATTTCACGTATTCGGGAGACTTGACTGTTACCTATTTGGGTAGAGGTCAACCAATCCGTTCGGAATTTTACTTTGGTGACCTCGCCGTCCCAACCTTTCTCATCATATTTTTGGCGCATTATGCTAAGTGCTTCACTGGCCAACTCAGCATCTTTTCTACCTTCTTCCAAATCGGAAAATTTTACTCCCGTAGTGACCGTTATATTACTGTCTTTTATCAGGGTAAATTCTCCAGCCGCCAAAGGTCTTATGATATCATGTCCCGCAGGTACATACTCGATACGAACGGTGTGTTCACCTTCGGGCAATTTGTCAATTTCTTCCAACCAGTACCGGGAGACTTTTTCGTCTTCAGGATTTGGAGAAATCCAAACTTGGCGTGTGGTATGTTTTAGGGTCTCTTCCGTGAACCGGACCTGTTCAATCACCCAACTGGATAATTCTCTATTAATAAAAACCCGAAATTCTGCAGCGGCGGTTCTAGGAGTCGTGGATCCTCGGGCTACTTCAACTTTTTGCTTGCCAATTAATTTATCCAGACCCTGTCTTCGGTCTTTGGTAGCATCTTTAGAGTTGTATACCGTATCATTTGGTATGGAACAGATGAGGTACATCCGCCCATAGATGTTTTCTCCTATGGTAAACCTTGATTTAATTTTTGAAGCATCCTCTTTTTGAAAGGGTATGATGTCGTTGGAAAACAAAATTTTTCCAATATTTTTACGATGCATCTCACTGGTTATCCCTTGTTCAGGAACATCTTCATGCCAACTATATCCTACATATTTTACCCCGTCTATGATGTATTTGTGGGCACTTTTTTTGCCCCATATCATTTGACCATGGCAGTTAGAAGTGTAAAAAGGGATGACTAAAAGAAAAAAATAAAATGTTAAGAATCGCTTTTGCATAATACTAATCTTCGATTAAGAGTTTGGCACCCATTTATTGTGAAACGTCGCAGAACATGAAGGGGGGCGGTTAGATAATTCCAATCTATTTTTTATGATTTGTTTGAAGTATTGTTCATAAAACTTAAATCCTACAAGTCTTGGGGTTGAACCTTTATTTAAGTACGCCATTAATCATTGAAATAGTATTTGGCCTCCATTGGCCTTAACAATGGTAAATATTGCAGGCGGAATCAACGGTTCATTGCTTTTATTCAAGTTCAAAAAATCCAAACTTTCCAAACCACTCATTTCATCTGGAAAGCTCTCAAAATCAATATCCCAAATATTCAGGCTCTTTAGTTTTTTCAATTGTCCTATAGCCTTCGGCAGAGTGGTCAATTCTGTTCTAAAGGCCTGAAGGCTTATCAAATTGCTTAGGTTTGCAATTTCCGGGGGCAATTCTGTAAGAGGGTTTTCGGAAACATTCAGGCCGGTCAACCATCTTATTTCAAATATCCTTTTAGGAAGAATTTTCAAGTTATTTCCAACTATCCATAAAGCCCTAAGATTCTCCAACTCTATTATTTCTTGCGGCAACTCTTTAAGTCTATTGTAATCCAGCACAATAGAGGTGAGTTTTTTTAAGTTTCCTATTTCTCTGGGCAGGCTTGAAAGCTGAGTTCCCGTTAATCGAAGTCGTTCAAGATTTTCCAAGTCTCCTATGGTAGAAGGCAGCTCTCCAAGAGGATTATTCCCTATCGATAGTACTTTTAAGTTCGTTAGGCTTAATACCACCTCAGGTATCTTATCAAAGCCGTTATTGCTCAAATCTAAAAATTCCAGCTCTTTATTGAGATCAATTAGGGCTTTAGGGAAATCTTGAATCTTGGTACTACTCAAATCTAATAGTTTCAACTTGGTCAATCGTTTTAAAGCAGTAGGAAGACCAGGAAGTTCATTGCGGCGAAGGTTTAGTGTATCAAGTTCTCGCAACCATCCTATTTCCTTGGGTAGGATGGTTATTCCTTTTTTGTCTAAAACAATCTTTGTTACTTTACCATTGGTTAATGTAATCCCTTCCCAAGAGGATACATCTTCTTCATTTATATCCCAATCAAGTTGATTGTCCGGATTCGCCTTATACAGAGCAATGAGTGCTTCTCTTTCCGTTAAAGGCCTTTCTTCGTTTACTGTAACTATATATTTCTGCGTACCCCCATCTTCAGCGGTCACCGTATATTCAACATCATCGCTAAAATCCACCTCGGCCTTATCTTTCGGATTTACCGTAGCTTTTTCAGAAAGGGTCAGGGTAGGTTTTAGGGCAGTTATATCCGTACCGGATGGCACAGTAACCGCTATGGTCTTTTTTTCCTTATCTATGGTTGCTTTTACATCCTCATCAAGAACTTCGTTCTCACTGGCCAGAAACGTAAAGGTCGTAATTTCCTTGGCGTCGCTTTTCGCATCGCCACCAGTATTATTATCGTCACTGCTACAGGCAGCAAATACGAACAGGCTTAAAAATAGTATGCTGATTTTTTTCATGTGGTTTGTTCTTTTACTGTGGACAGTCTGCCACTTCGGCATCTTTATCTACTTTAATATCATTTTTCGCTATGAGTTGACATAAATCTTGCGGTAGCCCTTGAATTGCATTTAATCTGATATTCAGTTCCCTTAAATTTTCCAAGTTTTCCCATCCTTCTGGGAGTACGGCAAAACTGTTATGACTCAGACCCAAGAATTCCAAATTTTTAAGTTCAAATACCTCAACAGGAAATTCCACGAACTCACAGGCGGACATACCCAAGAATTTGAGATTTGGGGAAAGTTCAACAAAGGAGTTTGGTAATTCGGTGATGTTTGCATCACCAAAAGACAAGGTTTCCAAAGACTTGAGTTGCGCTATCTCATCAGGAAAACCTGAAGGAATGGAATTGCCGTAAAGTTTCCAAATCTTTAATTTGGTCCATCTTGCAATTTCTTTCGGAATTTCAAGTATTTCCGTGTTGAAATCCATGTGAAGCTCTTCCAATTTGGTAAGCAGCGTAAGCTCTGGACTTAACTTACTCAGGTTTTTGGTTCCAATATCCAATGCTACTATTACATTGTCCCTTAAGGTTACACCTTTCCACTTTGAAAGGTCGTCCTCTTCCACATCCCAACCCAACTTGTTATTGGGGTTGGCCTTATAAAAAGCGGTCAATATCTCTTTTTGCGTATAATCGCGGTAGGCAAAGGACAGTGTGTACTTTTCGGTACTCCCATCTTCCGCGGTCACCGTGTACTCGACCGGTTCTGTAAAATCCGTTACCTCACCCGGTTTGGGGCTAATGGTCGCCGACCTAGAAATCTCGATAGTGGGCAAAAGCTCTGGTAAGAACGAGGCACTTCCCCATGTTGGGGTGATTTTCCTTTCTTCTTCATCAATATTGGCCTCCAAACCCTCTTCCAACGCCTCGTTGTCCTCTGCCCTGAAAACAAAGGAAAGGATAGCCTTGGCACTTGATTTTCCAACGCTCATTGTTACCGCATACTTCTGGGTACTGCCGTCCTCAGCGGTAACGGTAAACTCCACCTTATCGTTAAAATCCACCTCCGCCTTATCCTTTGGGTTTACGGTAGCTTTTTCAGAAATGGTCAGGGTAGGTTTTAGGGCGCTTACGTCCGTACCAAATGGTACTGAGGCGGTTATGGTCTTCTCCTCTTTATCAATGGTGGCCGAAATATCTTCGTCCAAATCATTGTTATCGACCTCCCTAAAAGTAAAGGTGGTAATTTGCTTGGCATCACTTTTCATGGCACCACCAGTATTTTCATCGTCATCGCCGCTACAAGCGGCAAGTACGAACAGGCTTAAAAATAGAATGTTGATTTTTTTCATCACATGTATGGTTTAGTGGTTTAATCCTGCTCGGGTTCAACCAAGACGATTCTCACAGAATTGCTATTAAAAAAATCACGTAGTTCTTGGGTGATTAGATTTTCCTTATCCTTATCTATGAAAAGCTCTTTCAAACTGGCCAAACTGACCATTTCAGTAGGAAGGCTAGTCAATGATGGATTTCTATCAATAACCAATTTTCTTAGGTTCTTTAGATTTCCGATGGTACTTGGCAAAGTGGTAAATGCATTTTTAGCCAAGGTCAGTTCCTCTAAATTAGTTAGGTTTCCAATGGATGAAGGCAAGGTTGACATTCCATTATCGAAGAGACTGAGCTGAGTAAGTCCTGTCATTCCAGAAATGGCCGAAGGATAATTTGTTATGTTGTTGGATTGCAAATAGAGTCGGCGAAGGTTTTTAAGGTTGCCCAACTCATTGGGCAAAGCGGTAAGTTGATTAAGTCTTAAATCCAAACGTTCCAAGCTATCCAATCCCCCCATTTGGGGAGGTAGGTCAACTATACCTTTATCACTTGAAAAAGCGATACCCAATACCCTACCATCCGGATTTAAGGTAACACCTTTCCAAACAGTGATGTCTTCAGCGTCCAAATTCCAACCCAAGCGATTTCCTTCGTTGGCGCTGTAGAACGCGATAAGTATATCTCTATCCTCTTTTTTGACAAGAAAAGTTATGTTTACAACATATAACGCAGTACTCCCATCCGCTGCTGTTACCGTGTATTCCATTCCGTCATTGAAGTCTTGCGCCACCTTATTCTTAGGATTTATGGTAGCATTTTCCGTAAATACAATCGTTGGGGCCAAAGATTTAAGTGAGGTTCCAAAAGGTAGTTTTATACTTATTTGACGAGAATCTTCGTCTACCTCAGCCTGAAAATCCTTCCCCAAGGCCTCATTGTCAGTAGCAAGAAACCCAAATGAGGTGATTTCAATGGTATTTATGGTAACTACATATTTTTGCGTACTTCCGTCCTCAGCGGTAACGGTAAACTCCACCTTATCGTTAAAATCCACCTCGTCCTTATCCTTTGGGTTTACGGTAGCTTTTTCAGAAATGGTCAGGGTAGGTTTTAGGGCAGTCATATCCGTTCCAGTAGGCACGGTAGCCGCAATGGTCTTTTTCTCATTATCTATGGTGGCTTTTACATCCTCGTCAAGTGCTTCGTTTTCACTGGCCAGAAAAGTAAAGGCCGTAATTTCCTTGGCGTCGCTTTTCGCATCACCACCAGTATTATTATCGTCGTCCTTGCTGCAGGCGCAAAGCACCAACAGGCTTATAAACAATATGCTTATTTTTTTCATGTTTTTTGGGTTAGTCATATTTATAATCGGTTAAAAACACCAAGAACCTTTACCTGGTTTTTATTGATCAAGTCCTCCAGGGACTGTGGAAACAGATCATCCTGATTACCGCTTATGTATATCTCCTTAAGGCTCTCCAGTTTCCCCATTTCATCGGGCAAAGACTTGAAATCGTTCCAATACATTTGAAGTATTTCGAGTTTTAATAGATTCCCTATTCCCTTGGGCAATGTCACAAGCTTATTTCCTTGAAGGAATAATTCCTTCAAATTGGCAAGACTACCTATTTCCCCTGGCAGCTCAACAAGCTCGTTGTTGCTTATACTTAAATGTTCCAAACCTTCAAATCCATTGATTCCCTTGGGAAATACTTTGAAGTCATTACCTGATATACTCAAATACACTAAATTCGTTTTGAGTCTGCTGAATCCTTTGGGGAGTTCTGTCAAGAAGTTGTTTGAAAGGTCTAATTTTTTCAAGGAGGTGAGTTCTCCTATTTCCACCGGAAGCCTTCGGATTCTATTTTTGGGGATGATAAGTGAGTCTAATCGGGTCAAAACGGAAATCACCTCTGGCAACTCTTTGACACCCTTCTCTTCTCCCACCGCGATACTGGTTACCCTATTATTCTTTACGGTGACCCCGTTCCATTTGGAGAGGTCTTTCTCTTCCACGTCCCAACCCATGGTATTGGCTGGGTTGGCCTTATCAAGAGCCACAAGGACATCAAAATCGGTCAGTTCGGGTTGAGCAATATTGTCATCGTCGTCGCTGCTACAAGCAGCTAATACGAACAGGCTTAAAAGTAGTATGCTGATTTTTTTCATAGGATTTTATTTATTAGTTCCGATTATCTATTGAACTGGGTTTAATTGTCTAATTCATTGTTTCCAAAAGAGAATGGCTGCCAACAAAGGCTTACAAGTTCTTGATGTCTTAGTGTTTTTTTGGATTCTTTTACTGTACGTTGGAATTCTGAAGAACGCTACAACAATCTTGATTTTTTTCGAAGGACTTCGAAGATTATCTTGAAAAGACAATCTTAAGGGCAATCCCTCCTGTAGGTATTCTTATATTTTCTGAGGATAGTGAGTTAAGGGGATATTTGTAAAATGGTTGCAATTCATACACCAAGTCCTTCGAGAGTTTTGAACGGTATCCAATGGAAAGATTTATAGTGCCTAAAGGGACAAGTTGTATTTGTGTATTTTTTGAAGTTTCTTCTGAGGAAAACAGCTCGATAATCTCACTATTTCCGGTTTCATTGCCTTGAACATCGAATTCATCAACCTCAATAGTGGTTCTTTCAAGAATTTCAATATCTTCTTGAAAGGTCAAGTAAGAAGACCAACCTGTCTGCAAATAAAAGTTATTTTTTTTCTGAGTAAAATTATATCTAAGATTAAAAGGTATATCTATGCTTAAAAGATTAACACTTTCACTATTGGTTGTAGTTTCAACCTCTCCAGAGAAGCCGCTTGCAGCAATCATACTCTGTTCATTGGATAGGTTTATACTGTTGAAAATAGCTCCAGTATTTATCGAAAAGCACGAGGCATTAATAGGAATTTCCACATCGATTCCACCTCCAATATTCGTAGAGGTAAATGATTCCCCACCTCCGTTGCCCAATCCGTAAGCAGGCACAAACTGAAGCCCTATCTCCACTGGGTATTTTGTTTTTTTATCAAATGAATCATCATTTTCTTCTAAAAACAGTGAATCAAATTCTTCATCTGGATTAAAAACCAGAGGTGTGAGCATTTCCTTTTTAAGGGATGAAGTCCTAAAGCTATTTGTAAAAAGTACAGGACCATAACTTTCAAGAGGATTGATTTTATTGTTATGGAATCGAGTAAATGGGCCTTTTCTGTCTTCTTTTTTTGGGCTTGCATTTCTAATATATACCTGTTGCACAATAGGGAACTTACCACTCTTTGTTTGCCTTAAGTCTTTGGTTTTCTTTTCCGAGTTATCACCTTCCATTTTATTATTAAGAGACGGTCGTACTTCTTGTTGTCTCGTTAGTTTTTGGTTCTGGAGATTTGAAAATGGTTCTTTGTTTATAAATTGAAAACCTATGAAGGTCAAAAGTAAAACAAGGGAGGCGGCACCCACAAAAAACCAAACAATACCGCGTTTTTTTCTTTTCTTTATATAATTCTGATAGTTTTCCCAAGCCCCATTGTCATATTCAAAGGAATGATTGGATAAGGTATCCTTGATTTTACTTGCCAGTTTTTTCTCAAATTCCTCTCCCATCTATCATTTCCAATGTTTCGAAGCAATACTTCTAAGGTTCTTTTTTGCCCTTGCAAGATAGGTTCTTGAAGAACTTTCTCCGATTCCGATTAAATTGGCAATCTCTTTGTGCGAATAACCTTCGACTTCATATAGATTGAAAACAATTCTAAGTATTTCTGGAAGTTGACTTAAAAATTGATAAATCTCATCAACCGTCAAATTATCCACTAAATCAATTGATGGCAGTTCTGTCGCAGGTTCTGCAATATTCAAGTGATTCATATGTTTTTTGTTTTTTCTCAATTCGTCAATGGAACTATTTACCGCAATCCGTCTCAACCATCCTTTAAACGGCTGCATTGGGTCATAACTCTGTATATTATCAAAAACCTTCATAAAAATGTCATTAACAACTTCTTTTGCTATATCCTTGTCCTTACAATATGCCAAACAAATAGCTATGACATAGCCATAATATTTTTTATACAATAGCTCTTGATACTTTATAGACCTACTCTTGCAGCCTTCAATGATATCAGTTTCATCAACCGTGGATTCCTTTTTTTCTTTCGATTTTTGTTTTTCTTCTATCGGAATCGGTAGGGTTATGTTAATATCCTTTTGTATTTTCAATGGTATGAGGTTGAGATGTGATGGTTTTTTAAGGTCTACAGTTAAAAATCATTTGCGCATTCCTTTTTTATGACGTTTTACCCAATCCCAACAGAAGTTCCAAAAGTGCGAAGGCCCATTATTCTTTTCTATTCTCTACTTTTTTACAGCTAGTTGGGCGATATCATTCCAATAGGACAGAAATCAATTCCATTCATCCGAAAGAAGACCTTTTGACACGATCTAAAACCGTTCAAAAAAAGCAACAGCACGTTTGTGCTCATGAAGCATACTTTTAGTACACATATCTTATATCAAACCATTACAAAACACTTCTGTTTTGTATTGTATATTACCGATACGTACAGTTCATAAAAAACGCTACATTTAGAAATTGAATTTCCTTTGGAACCATTTTGTTTTGAATTGATAAAACAGCTATAAAACTAGCCTTCAACGTGAGCGGTGACATGTGAAAAATTCTCAATTTTTCAAAATCGATAAATGGATTTTTGCAATATTTATTATGCAGAATGCTTATCGTAGTTGCCCAGTTTGTAGAAAATTTTAGAAGTAACCAAGGTAAGGAAGGGGTAGAAAAGCTAAAGCATGTAAAACTTTCAGTTAACCAATCAATATTTTGTCAATTAAATTGGTAAAGTGCATGGACAATTTCTTCACTACTCCTAAAAAGAATCGCGATAGTAGGAAGGAGCCACGCCATTGATTTTTTTGAAGAGCTTACTAAAAACAGAATAGTCCGAAAACCCAAATAAAGATGCAACATCGTTGACAGACAGGTTTCCGTTCTGTAAGTAATCCATGGATTTTTTTATTTTATAATGATTGATGTATTGATGGGGAGTTTGACCATATACTCTTTTGAATGAATTATATAGATGATGTTTTGAAAGTGATGACACTGTGGAGATATCACCTAAAGAAATTACATTAAAAAGATTATCGTGTATAAACTCTTTGGCAACAGAGAGTCTTTTTAATGTTTCTATCTGGGTAGACTTTTTTTTGACATTTACTTTTTTTGCAAGAAAGAGTACTTCATTGGTGTCTATAAATAGAGCCTTTAATACTTCAAAGCTCATTTCCATGGCAGATGACCATTCAAAATCTTTTGAATGACTTTTGCCATGTATGGCTTTCAATACCTGTCCCACTTTGAAGTGTGAAGCATTCAATGCATTCTCCAAGTAAAAAAAATCTCCATCAATTCGATAAAAGGGATTGTCGAGCAATTGGCTATCGGAAGAAACCGCATAAAAATTGAATTCCCTCCTCATTTCATCTGATATTACCAAACTCAATATATCTAAATTGCCATTAAATAGGTTTAGATATTCCCAACCACATTCCGCATTAACCACAACAAACCTATTGTCATGTACTTTTATTTTTTTTTTGGTCCCATTTTTCCAAATGAGTTGCCCGCTACCCTGTTTTAGGTATGTGATGGTTAAACTATTGTTCATATATGTATAGCTCTTCAATGGCGCTTTGAATCGCATCATATAGTTTATACCAGCAACAAATTCAGGTATTTCCTTATGATAGCTTTGAGTAAAGTGATCATAGTATGTATTGGTATATACCTGCTTCATTTATAATTAAACTTACATTTCTGTTCTTTCATATTCAATCAAATATTGAATTGTAAAATTAGAAACTTACCAATTGTAAATCCATTGACCTTGTCATGGTGGCTATTTAATCCTTTCCATTTCTGTTCATTCGGAGGATGGCAGTTGGTATTTAACAATATCATTAGTTAAGTCTCCGCCTATATAAATGAATCCATTGCTCTCTTCTACCGAACTTGCCTCGGCAACCCATTCCCCTGTAGTGTCGTAATACATCTTAAGAATATCTCCTGATTCGGATAAATGCATAATCATACCATAAGGCACATTTTGAGGCTGCATCCATTGCGGAAGACCAAATACTATTTTTTTCATAAGAGGATTTGGATGTATTTTATCCAGGTTTTCATCTCTACTTGTTGAGAATCCTACCCAAAAACTCCCGTCAGGTCTACGCGATATTCCGTTGGGAAACCCAGGAAGATTGTCAATAAAAACATCTATTTTGCCCTTTTTACTACCTTTTAGCCAATAACGGAGCACACGATATGTGGTCAATTCTACCATAAGAACAAAGTCATCATTCTTGGACACCGCTACACCGTTGGCAAATAGAGCGCCGTCAATCAAAGTTTTTACTTTTTCCGTTTTTGGGTCGTATCTGTAGAGTCCCCCGTCTTGTCTTGATTCCAAAATTATCTTCATCACATTTTCAAGACTGAATCTCATCTCAGAAGATGTATTAGAGAAATAGATTTGTCCATCACTTGCAATGTCTACATCGTTGGGAATAAGTAAATCTCTACCCTTTTCGTCTTTGCTTGCCAGAACCTTGAGTTGCCCATTTTTATCAATACTTATAAGTCCACGTTTGGAATCACAACCTATTAAATTGCCATTGTTGTCAAATTCAAGTCCACTTACCCATGACTTCGTATCGCAGAATACAGTATGCTTACCATTGGTATCGATTTTAACAATTATACCGGTATCAAAATCATCCTTGCCATGTACCCCTGAAAATAGGTTTCCGTCTTTATCGATTGCGATGTCCTCCGGTCCTTGCCAACCCTTCAAATCAATTTTTTTTGAAGATTCTAACAAGGAGTTCATTGCAAGAGCTCCCTTCAACTCTGGACTTTCCTGGGGATTCCAAGCTAATGGCTGAATGGATATGTATGTTTTTATTGACCAAAAAATAAAAACTAGGAGCAATAATGCCCCAGAAAATAATAACACTTTTTTCATTCCAGTATTTGATTTTATTATCGGGGTAAAGAAAGTGCTACTGATTAGATTAAAAATTCACATTTGTTAAGAAAAGTAAAGTGGTATTCCAATTTATGTTTAAGAGGGAGGTGTAATCCCAAAAAAATTCTGAAGTGTTCTACACGTCATTTCCTATGCCTTGCTTTTTTCCTAAAAACCATGCCTGTTCTATTAAAGAAACTTTGGGAAGCAGTGTAAGCATCCACGTATTCAAAACCAAGTTTGGACATATGGTTCAGAAGATCTGTCTGGTTCCTAACATTGAGTTTATTCTTCGCGGTCAAATATTCTTCCAATTTATCTAAAGCCGATTCATGCTCGGAACCCTTGGAGGGAATTACGAGCATAATACCTGCAATCGAAGTGGACATTTCGCAGATCACCACTACGTATTCCGGCAGCTCGTCAATATCCAGGTAAGAAATATTATTATTTAATTCTTGGGAACTTATCGGTTCAAAACCGAATACAAAACTTACAATTGCAATAAGTGTTAATGATTTTTTGAACATTTTTATATGAAATTTTATTGGTAACTCCATCATGGGCTAAAACCCATTTATGAAGGAAAATTTGTCAAAACAAACAAACACTTTTGCTTGACAGGCTATTAAGTTGTTGAAATACTTTTTAAGAACCTATATTAAACTCCCATTTATCAAGAAAATGGAACCTGTTTTCTAATCCGACTAAGTGATTGAGGAGCTATCCCCAAATAACTGGCAATATGGTGCAAAGGAACTTGTTGAACTATTTTTTTTTCATGGGATATCAAAAAATCCAAATAGCGTTCCCTCGCGCTTTTGGTCTGCATCGTATAAATCCTATCAATTACACAGAGATAGTTCTTTTCAGCTAGGATTCTTCCAATTTTTTCCAATTGTGAGGATTGCTCATAAAGTCCATATAAAGTTTCATAAGAAACTCTTTGCACAAGTGAATCTTCCATTGCTTCTAAATATTCAAAAGAAGGACTCTGGGATATAAAACTTGCATAACAAGTGATAAATTGGGAATCGCAGGCGAAGTACGTATTGATTTCCTCCCCGTCTTCTAAATGATATGCCCTTAGAAGTCCGCTTGAAACAAAATATAGATATTTTGCTGTCCGGTTTTCCGAAACCAATGTTGTTTTACGTCTTATCCTCTGTGTTTCAAAACTGTCTTCCAAAAGCCTCCAATCATCATGATTAAGGGACACATATTGTGTTATAACTCCTTTAAGTTGTTCCATTATCAAAATTGAATTCAGTCATGTTAAAATTAATCGAACGGATACGAAACAAGGACATCCATCAAGTTAAAAAACTGCTAAACCGAAATATCAAAGTCCAGCTTATCATTGTTTACTCCTTTCAAGTCTTCCATTGCTAGATTGTTAACCTATTTGAATACTCTTCGCCCCAATGGTGGTAAAACAGGTAAAATTGTTGGCAGTAAATATTAATTTACCTTTTACCTACTTCCTAAGCTGGCTTCGAAATACCTCAACTACCCTTAAATCCTGTAGACTATTGGAATGCCATGCCCCTCTGAATTCTTCAGGAACAATGAAGAAATCACCTGGATAAAAGTTCTTTTCTAAGCTTGAAGATTCGTTCGTGACTGTGACCAATCCACTTATAACATGAAACATACGCTCATATGATGTTTGGTCGAATATCATTTTTTTGTTGTGAAGTATATTAACTTTTAGTTCTGCCCCTTCGTATACAATCTCTGTTTCTTGTCCTGAACTTGATACCCCAGATAGAATATCTCTATCAATAACAAGTGCTTTGGATATAGGCGATTTTACACCTAATCGCTCTCTTTCCTTCGCTATCAATGCTAACTCAAGATGCAGTCCTCCATTATCTACAAAACTCCATTTCCCTTTAAAGCCTTTGGCTTGAATAAAATAGTCTCCGGAATGTACTTCAAAAGAATTTTCCCCTTCTGGCTCTACAACTGCTTTCCCGTTCATCCAGAATATAAATTCCTCCATAGGAAAGTCATCAAATTCATTAGTAATTCCCGTACCTATGGCCATAATATAAACTGCTATGCTCTCCCCGTCGTATACTTTTTTTTGATAAACTTTTCTTGTGGAATCCTTTTGCTGAATAAATTCCAACCCCTCTCCGGCAAGCAATTGTTTTGGAATTTTGTAAACCATATCACTTTTCTCCATATCTTCCTGTGCCATAAGTGCATTTGCTACCATTAGACTATAAAACAGGAGAACTTGAACGTTTTTCATCGTTTTTGATTTTTCAGCGAAAATCCAATATTTAAGACAAAAAAAAGTCCAGATAGATATTTTAGTACTCCTTGTTAATAAAAGTATACTAAGTTTTTGTTCTATATTTTGATGGAGTTGTACCCTTAATTTTTTTGAAGGTTGCAAAAAAAGCGGACCTACTGCTAAAACCAACCTCATAACCAATGGCTTCTATACTGAAGTGCTGTTCTTGTATAAGCATTCGACAGGCTTCATCAATTCTATATTCATTGACATATTGATGGAAGGTTTTTTTCAGGTTGTCGTTGAGCATTTGAGATAAAAAATGCTTTCTGACACCTAATCGACTTGCAAGTAAATCAAGACTTAGGTCAGAATCACGGTAAAGATGGTCTTCTTCCATAACCCTTTGGAGCTCATTATTGGTCAAAGCAAACCTTTGAGAATCAATTTTTTTGAGATACGATTTTGGTTTATTTGTTTTGTGCAGCATCAAATAGGTCGATGTTAGATAGAAAACCAATGAAAATACAAGAGGGCCCAATATATATGTTGTTTTTAAAGAAACAATAAACCCCAAACAAACAAGAAGAACGGCTATAAAGACGACGATCCTTAAATGATTTTCAAAGGAACTTGTCTTCCCTAAAAAGATATGTATGGGTTTACGCAGAGTAATTGCGGTCAGTACCAAATAAATTGATAATAGAGCATGGGTTCCATACCTTACACGGTGGTCCCAAGTTTCAAAATCAAATGCAAACCATAAAAGAATGGCAATCAAGGATATTGAGCCCAATTGGACTAGGTAAAACAATAGCATATTGCTAAAGTTATCCCCTGAACTCCAACAAAAGTAAAGTACAGTTGGACCAAGCAGCGCATTTGCTAACAGACCACATTTTATAATTGCAATCGGTACGGTGTCAAAATAGTAAAAGCAAGAAACTCCAACTCTAACAAACAAAAGAAAAAGTAAAATACCATTAAAAAAATCACGTATTCCTCTATTTTTTTTAAAAAAAAAGTACAGACTTAACAGCAAGGCATTAAATACGCCCAGGAGGGCAAAGAAAAATAGAAGTAAATCAACCATTTATTAATAATTTATCCTTAAGCCAAAAAGTTTCCCAACAAAACTAATTGAATCGAATTTACATAGATATTGGGTTGGTCGTAGATTCACAAAAACTTAAAAATTAAGGTCACAATGGAACTATACCATAATAAATTTAGTTTTTTAAACCGCAAGAACGATCCTATTCGTCAAAGACAGGATTACTAATCCGAGCATCGCCTTTCTTTAGAACCGTAACTATTTCCATAAATGTATCAAAAACCTTTTTTCCTAAAGAAATTGTTTCGAACGAAAAAGAGATATTGTACTATTATGATAAAACATGGCTTAATTTTGAATCAAAAAAACACATGTAAACTTGAAAGTACCTAAAGTTGTTAAAGTGCGAAGAAAATTCATGCCAAAAACCAAAACTTACCAGTGGAAAATCGTTTATGCTTTTACGTTGAACCTTGTGTACCAATAATATGAAAATGAAAAATTATTTAAAATCATTTGACATTTTAACGGAAAATGAAATCAGATCTTTTGAAGACTTGGTTAAGCCAAGAACGCTTAAAAAAGGGCATTTTTATATAAAAGAGGGTAAAATATCACAAGAAATTTCTTTCATTAATTCAGGCATACTCCGATCATTCTATCATAATTCCAAGGAAGAAGAAACAACCTACTGTTTTACTTTTTCAAATTCATTTGTTACGGCATATTCCTCCTTTTTGACGCAAACCAAAACTTTAGAAAATATTCAAGCCCTTACGGATACTAAGTTACTTTCGATTTCTCGAGAATCTATTTTGGAGCTTGAAAGGACCAGTGACAATTGGTTGCGATTGTTTAAGCTTATTTCCGAGCAAGAATATGTAAAAATGGAAAAAAGAATTTTCTTGTTGCAAAAGGAGTCTGCGGAAAAACGATATGAGGATTTATTAAAAAACAAATCAGAGTATTTACAACATATTCCCTTGCTCTATTTGGCTTCTTACCTAGGTATCACCCAACGGCATTTGAGCAGAATTAGAAAAGCTATTTCGATTTAGACATATGTCCTATTTGTTCTGCCCAAAAACTTCATTCTTTGCAATAAAAAATGAAACAAATTCTTCTAATAAACGGCCATCCAAATAAAAACAGCTTTAATCATGCTTTGGGTGAGGCATACAAAAGGGGGGGACAGAAAACAAATGCTAAGTTATCCCAGATTAATATTGCTGAATTGAACTTCAATCCCAATCTCAAGTACGGTTACCAACAAAGAATGGAGTTGGAACCCGATTTGAGGACAGCCATCGATATGATTCAAAATGCGGAACACATTGTTTGGATATTCCCTATGTGGTGGTATGGGTATCCAGCAATAATGAAAGGGTTCGTTGACCGAACATTTCTGCCAGGGATAACATTTGAACAGTTAAAAGGAAACTCTTTGCCCAAGAAATTGCTACGGGGAAAAACGGCACGAATCATAGTTACATCCGACTCCCCTAGATGGTATGATTTTCTTTTTATGAAAAGTCCGGTAATAAATCAGTTCAAAAAAGGAACTCTGAACTTTTGTGGTATAAAACCTGTAAAAGTTACCTACATCGCCCCTATTAAGAATTCTACATTTAAGTTTAGACAAAAATGGTTGGATAAAATAGCCCTATTGGGTGAAAATCAACAATAATCGCTATCTACAGAGAAATAGAAATATTTTGTGTAATTGTATAGAAAGGATATTTATAAGCCTTTCACTTTATGGGGAATCTTTTTCGGCTATTTAAACTGAAACATTGGTTGTTCGCAAAGACTATTCCGAATAGCCTTATTTGCTATCAAAATCATAGACAGGGAACTTACCAATTGAAGGCATGCCCTTTTTTGTACAGCCATTAAATTGATGTTTTAACTATATATAAATCAAACATAGGAAAACCTGTTGTTAAATTCCAAGTTTATAACAATAGATTTTTAGATTAAATGTTAAATAGATTTCTATTTTGATATCCTTACTACTTTGATTATCATAGAATTGACAAAAATAAAAGGCGGAAAATTGAGCGAGCAAAACTAAGTTTTGTGCTGCAAGCGTCCCAAAGCTTACCGTAACTAATACTATTGAGCGAGGCATCTTTTTTTCAGTAATCCCTTCTCATCATCCTTTTAAGGCGTCCAATTTCATTGGCACTAGTCGCTATACTCCAATATTGTTTCCCGAACCACGGCTTTACCAATTTTATTTTCAATAGAAAATTTAAAATCTCCGTTTTCTCTTTTTGATGCTTTTCCTTTAACTGCTTTAACTGCTCCTTTGGTATCATTCCCTCCAATTTGTTCCATTCTTCTTTCGTGAGCTTCTGGAATTTCTTCTCGACACTCTTAGGTTTCTTTCCCTTCTTTACAATTTCATGTTGGCCAAAAAGAGCCAAGAGCATTGCGTTGGTTGGTATTGTTTGGGTTTTTTCGATATCCCTTACAATGGCAATTAGGGCATTTATTCTTTTTCTTGTCTTTTCGCCATCATCATTTATTTGCTTTGGAAACCTGCTACTCAAGGAAATGCCATGCCACTCAAAGAAGTCCATTATCGCTTCCAAAGTTTCAGAATAAGACTTTGTCATTTTTCTTGAAAATCTTCGAAACCTCTTTATGGTTGTATGATGTAGCCGTATGGTCCCAAATCCATCCATTTTTCTACCTTTTCCTTTTAATTGTTACAATCCAAAGACCTATTTATGAGACCTCTATTGCCAATTGTTACAATTTGAATTTCTTCTTCTTTTTTTAAATTGATTATAAATTATTGATATTCAATATTTTAAAATAAAATTATGAATCGTAACGTCGCTTTAGCGCGTTACCCTCTTGCTTTTCCGAATTTGGCCGTTTCACTATCAAATCCAGAAAACATGAAATGCCTTTTCACTTTTCCAGATATCTTATTTCTTCAGTATTGGTTTTGGTTTCCATTTTTGCAATAAGTTTCTTCATATCCTCCCCTATTTTTCTTTCCAAAACCCTTGCATAAATCTGAGTGGTGGTCAGTTTCGTATGTCCCAACATCTTGGAAACAGTTTCAATAGGTACGCCGTTGGACAAGGTTATTGTAGTGGCAAAAGTGTGCCTTGCTGTATGGAAGGTTATATGCTTATGGATACCACAGGCTTTGGCTATTACCTTTAGATATGAATTGGTCTTTTGATTGCTATAAACAGGAAGAAATTTTCCCAAAACATCAGTTCTTCCATCTTTTGCGTACCTCTCAATAATCTCTTTTGCCTTGGGCAATAATGGAATCTTTACTACTTCATTGGTCTTTTCCCTTTTGGTATGTATCCAGAGGTTTCCGTCGATTCCAAGAACCAACTGTTGGGATTTCAATTCCTTGACATCTATATAGGAAAGCCCGGTATAACAAGAAAAGAGAAATACATCCTTTATCTTTTCATAGCCGGCTCCACTGAAAGTTGTTTCCTCAATAAGACGAAGTTCCCTTTCGGAAAGGTAGCTTCGTTCTGTTTTGTGAAAGTTGAGCTTGTAATTACGAAACGGGTCTTTTGCCAACCATTCAAGTCTTACCGCAAGTTTTACCATCTTCATGAGCCTTTCCAGATGTTTCATGGCCCCATTGTTTGAACAGGTCCTTCTCGCTTTTTTGGGTTGATAAGTCCTGAGGTACTGTTCAAAATCCAAAATAAACCTATAGCTCAATTGTTTCAAATAGATGTCGGGGAGCTTCAATTTCTCGTCCAAGAACTTGTGCAGATACCTTTCCGTTGAATAGTAGTTCTTCATAGTACCCGGTCGAAGCACCAATACCTGTGCCTTGTTATGGTATTCTATAAGTTCTTTTAAAGTTTTGTTTTGGTCGTCCTGTCCTAGAAAACGGGCCTTGATGGCCTGTGCTGTAATAACTTTCCCCTCGCTTAACAACTGTTTATGGGAGTCCATGATCTCCACATATACTTCGTCCAGATAACTATTCAGGAGTCGTGCTTTCTGTGAGAAGCCGATGACCCTGCCACAGGTTTCGTCCCAATCATTCACCGAAACGTAGCGTTTCAAACTGATTTCAGCTCGCCTTCCGTCCACGGTTATCCGTGCATAGATGGTAAGTCTTTCTGGATTGTTTGTGTGGTCTCTGGTAAAGATGAGCACCTTTAATGTACTGTTGTTCCGCATGATACAGGTCTTTTAGATGAAACATTGGTTGTTTGCAAAGACGACCCTAAATAGCCTTATATGCTATCAAAATTATGCACAAGGAACGTACCAATTCATTCACCGAACTCTACACCTTTTATATGATTTTAGATGATATCAGATGAATGCAATAAAAATGAAAAGCACTGTCAATCAGTCAGTTGACAGTGCTTTGATATCCACTGAGAAGTGGTTCGTCGGGATGACTGGATTCGAACCAGCGACCACACGCACCCCATGCGTGTACGCTACCAGACTGCGCCACATCCCGAAAAGGGAATGCAAAAATAAAAATTTTAAGGAATTAAGGGCTTTCTTTTGAGACCAATCGACTAATTATTCCCAAGGTTTATTTTCCAGACAAAAACTCTCGGATTTCCAGACTAAAAGCCTCACGGGCCTCAGGGGAATCGTTGATTGGATTCATCAAAAAATAACTTAAGGTTTGGTCTTGACAAAACTCTTCTAAATCTTGACCACCCCACAGGTAATAGCTGGTTAATATAGTGTTGTAATCAATTTTATAAGGCTTGTACGCTTCACTATATCCATTAAGGTACAGATTTAAACGAAAGATGGAATACTCTAAATTTTGCGTTTCATTAAGCAGAAACGATGAGATTTGGGAGCTAAGGTTCTTACTCATTTGTATTTTACTGCTCTTTTGCTTTCAGAACTATGCTTTGTTTCGAATCAAAAGATATTATGTAACGATTGGCTATTTGTTTTGGTCAGAGACCGTGTTTTAATATTCCCTAAATATAGTAAAAAACGCTTTTGATTACCGAAGTAGTGTGAAATGTCCTACGAATTGCTGTTTTTCTGTATCATTGGCATTTACCACATACCAGTAATCTCCGGTCGGTAAGGGAGAGCCTTCATATGTACCATCCCATTTTCTAACTTGGTCTAATCGAGCCACTACCCTACCATAACGATCATAGATAATGACATCGATGTTTGGGAAGAATTCTCTGTTTTCTGGATACCAGAAATCGTTCATATTATCCCCATCTGGCGTAAAGAAAGGAGGGAAATCTGGCATACCTTCAAAATTAAAAGGCAATACGAAGTTGGCTACACAGCCATTTTGGTCTATGACCATAATGTTGACTGTAGCGTCTTCAATAATATTGAATACATTGTTTTCTCCTGTGGATTCTCCTTGGAAAAAGTACTCATATCCTCCAAACCCTCCAGATGCTGTCGCAGTAATTTCGTTAGGGCCTGTTTTCTCAGCTTCTAAAACTAGTGGGTCATACGCATCAATTTCAAACTCCACAAAAGTCACACAACCATTTTGATGATATATATAGACCGTATGCTCCCCGGGTGGTAAGTCTGCAAAAGTACGTTGGTCAGATGCCAACTGAATATCTTCTACATCCAAAGAGAACATTAAGTTGGGCAATAGTGAACTATCTTGAATTGAAATGGTAGTGGTACTATTTGGGAAAATTCCCTCACAGCCATACTCGATTATGGGTTCTGCCATTATTTCTATTCCAAAATCTATTTCGGCTATTACATTGGTTTCACATCCATTGGCATCCCTAACAAATATTACGTAAGTCTCACCACCCGCTAGACCATCAAAGAACATGGTATCGTTTTGGACAAAATCAGCGTCATCTGTGGAATTCACGCTGGTAAAATATGGTGCGGTTCCACCTGTCACTGATAATGTCATTGTACCGTCTTCGTCTCCCAAACATGTTTCGGGTGTTGTTGAGACTACGCCGGCTAAAAGTTCCATTGGTTGCGTAATTTCTACAGTTCGGGTGATGGTACAACCTAAATCATCTTGAATAATAACATCGTAGCTTCTTGGGGCCAAATCTGTAAATGTGCGTCTGTTAGGATTCACAGGGTCATCCCCAACAAAGAACTCACTCAAATTATCTGAAATAGAATACCGAATAGCTCCTGTTCCCCCACTGGCTTCAATAATGATTTGCCCATTACTATCTCCTGCACATAGTACAGGTACGGCCTCAAGATATTCCAATACCAATGGCGGTTTAGGTTCAATTACAATAGGTGTGGAAATGGCCTCACAACCACCACTCTGTGCGTACACATAATAGGTTCCAGGTGGAAGGTTCCTGAAAATTCCCGAATCCTGAGCAGGTCTTACCGTGTTTCCAGCAGTTGGATTCGGTGGCGTATTGGAATCCAATAGGGTATACATATAGCTACCTATACCTCCAAATGCTTCAGAACGAATGATTCCCGTTGCTTCGCCAGCACAGTTAATCGTAGCATTGGTCAAGTCAAGAGCAATTACCAAAGGAGCTGCTGGATCCAATGAAATTTGATTGGAACGTTCGAAAGGACATCCATTGGAATTCTGTACATCATATTGGAATGGACCTGGGTCTAATGTAATATCAGCTAAGATTTCAATACTGGCCATTCCCACTCCAAATGGAGTAAATGGGTCCGAACTTCCTGACCTTCTGTAAAAATAATCTACTCCAACCTCTGGATTTGTAACCGTTAGTTCCATTCTACCCAAATCACCACAACCTGGAGGTTGAAGCTCAACTAATTGGGCAATCACAATCTCTGGGTCTTGGACATTGATAGGGATGGTAGTGAAACTACAGTTCCATCCGTCAAATATGGTAATGGTATAATCCCCTGCGGATAGATTGGCAAACGTAGGTGTGGTCTGTAAACCACTATTTGTACCGTCTGAAATTCGGTTCAATTGATATAAGTAATTACCTGGACCTTGTCCTCCTAGAATGTTATGCGCTTCAATAATTCCATCGTTGTCATTGTTACAACGCAAGGGTTGTACCACTCGAATATCAGCAGTAATAGGAGTTGGTAATGGTAAATTAATGGTATTGAACCTTTCGCATCCTTCCGCATCCCTTATGTTCACTCTATACGTACCGGTAGATAATCCTTGAAAAATAGGATTTGTATTTGGATAATCTACCAAAACAGTTACCCCGTCTGGAGCAATCAACTGGTATTCGTAGCCACCCCAACCTCCGTCACCAGCGGCAGTAATCTCACCTAAGCCCGGAACGTTACAGGTTACTTCTCCCGTTTGCACCAAAGGAACTGTCAATTCCCTATCTGGAGACCTTACCGTGGTTACGTTACTTACCACATCACAGAATGGTGTATCCAAAGCTTCTACCCTAACCACCAAATTTCCTGCAGGTAATCCAGTAATTAGTTCAGGTGTATTTATAGGTGCAGTGGTATCAAAACTTCCGGTAACTCCAGTAGAGGTTTCAACCCCAGCACTATCTCTCGTAAAGACTTCATAATTATATTGCCCATTATAATTGTTTACCTCTATGCTAATTTCACCATCATTTCCA
This sequence comes from Bacteroidota bacterium, assembly GCA_039191905.1. Taxonomy (GTDB): domain Bacteria; phylum Bacteroidota; class Bacteroidia; order Flavobacteriales; family Flavobacteriaceae; genus Flagellimonas. The sequence goes on from JBCCXJ010000004.1 coordinate 176,655, forward strand.
TTAAAACAGGTAACCGGACTTACTTCGGCAATTATTGCTTCAATCGTATTATATTCTGGCATATTGACAGTTGGAGTGAGATAGGTACATCCGCCACTACCTATATCGGTAACAGCAAAAATGTAATCGCCAGGAGTAGAAATATCCCAAGTTACCCTATCCGTTCCGCCTGAATTTCTTGCTGGTTCTGAGCCTAGCGGCAATATCTCAACTTCGTAATTTCCAGCGCCTTCATTTATAATGATATCGATAGAACCTGGGCTCACACCAGTTCCTGATGCGTCACAGGTAATTTGGTTAACACTAAAACTAAATGTGATATCCGTAGGTGTGTTTATTGTTACGGTGGCCGTGTCTTCACATCCGTTTTGGTCTCTTGCCGTTAGAATTATGGTTTGGTTTGTACCATTATCAATAACCTCAAATGTGTTGCTAGTTTGGAAGTTTGTACCATCAAATTGAGGCGTTCCATCGTTCATGCTATAGGTGTATGGTCCTGTTCCTGTTGCGGTACCAGTACCATCACCATTAGTATCTGTAAAAATGGTTATTGTGGCAGTACTAAACTGATTACTTGCTGGATTACAAGTGAAGTCTGTATTGACAGCATTTACCAGTAGCTCAGTGGGCTGGGTGATAATTACGTTTCCAGAACGGTCACTACACCCTCTATCCGAAACAACTTCAACTTGATACGTACCTGGTCCCAGACCATCAAAAAGGGCTATAGGTTGTGGACCAGCAACAATAGTTGAACTAGCACCATTATACAATACATAGCTCAAGGGTGTATCTGTATCACTTCCAGGTTGAAGCTCAACCGCAATTGTACCATCGGCTGCATTGAAGCAACTTACATTTGTTCTGGGAGTTGCGGTTATTATGGGTGTATCCACCAAGGATACGCTTACAACAGCCTCATCTGTACATAATGGCGTTGTATTGGAACTTAAGTCAGTTACCAAAATGTTATAGTCGCCTGGCAGGACATTCGTGAAGGTATTTGAACCTTGTGCTGGTCCTATATTGGTCAGTGTAGCTGCATCCCTCAATTGGAATTCAAAGTTTCCACTTCCTCCAGTAGTATTAACCGTAATCTCTCCATCCCCTGCATTACAAGTTGGTAAAGAAGTAGCATCTGCTGTAATTGCAAAGAAATCGAAAACATCTGCATTCACTGTTGTAGTACATCCGTTACCGTCTCGTATTGTAATCACATAGCTTCCTGGGTTTGGAACAACAAAGTTGGGGCTATCCTGGAAACCACTTCCAATATCATACTGAAAGGTTGTCTCAGGGGCAGGTCCAGACGTCAAAGGTGAGGTAACATTTATTTGATACCCACTTGTGGCAGTACATTGATTAATTACGTCAATAGTCGGTGTAGGTACACCAGGGTCTTGTGCAACGGTAGCAGTTGTAAAAGCTGTACATCCATTTGCGTCACGCACATAAAAATCATAGTCTGTAGGGTATGGTGCACCTATTTCAAAAGTAGTATCCGTTGAGAATGTGGATGGAGTTGGGTCCCCTGTTGGAACAAAAGCATATTCGTAAGGGCCAGTACTTCCAAAACCTCTTACCGTAACAAATGCTCCAGCGTTACAGGTAGCGTTCACATTACTGTCTATTGCAATAAAAGGTGAATTTAATCCAATAAAAACTAGGGTACTTCCAGCACAACCAGTATCCGTGTCGGTTACAATGATTTGATAGTTTCCTGGAGCTAAACCAGTAAAGGTATCACTAAAAGGCATTGCTTCACCCGAAAATGTTTGTGGCCCAGATACCGTCGCTCCCGTATCCGTATTCTCTAAAGTAACCTCAAAGTTTCCACCAGGAATTCCAGTTATGTCATAATTAATCACACCACTTCCTGAAATATTACAGGATGCCGTTGTAGCCGTAGCCGCAACAGCTACTGGGTTAGTTGGACCGATGGGTCCAATTTCCTCGATGTAAGTACATCCATTTGCGTCCCTAACTTCAACAAAGTAGGTTACGCCAGGAACTACCAACCCTGTAACATCGAAAATATCATTATTTGGTCCGGTGCCGAGTTGAAATGCAGGATCACCTACCAATCTGAATTCATATGGATTCGTTCCGCCCACCGCTCTTACCCTAAATGGGAAGGATGTATCATTACATAATAATGGGTCAGGATCTATGGGTATTAAATCAAGCTGGTTTTGGTCAATTACAAAATCATCCCGGTCTTCACATCCTTCAGAGTCGCGAGTTACTATGGTGTAGTTACCCAATGGCAAGTTTGGAAAGGTAACCGTGGTACTTGTTGTTCCAATTGATGAGGCAATTAGCCCGCCATTCGCATCAAACAGTTCATAATCAAAAGGAGCAACACCGTTAGCGATTGTTGTGGATACTGAACCTTCAACCGTACCTGAAGAACAGACTGCATCTACAGGAGTTGGTGTAGCATCCAATGGTACACTACTTCCAATGGTAACATCGTAAACTGGGCTTACACACCCTCTACTATCACGAATTACAAAACCGGTTTGAAGTCCAGGACCATATCCTGAAAAAATGTTTTGTGAGCTGAACGTAACCCCTCCGTCATTACTATATTCGTAAGGAGGTACCCCTTGGGTAGTATCCGCTATCAACTCTACAATTCCGCTGGTCAAATCCCCACATTGTGTATCCGTTCCGACTGCACTTCCAGCAATGGTTTCCGGAGGAGTTATGGTTACGACATTGGTTTCTGTAGTACACCCTTGACTGTCCGTAACCAGAAATTGAAACGTGGTATCTGAGGAAATTGAACCATCGTTAGGAATATTGTAAACAAAGGAATTTCCGGTAATGTTATTGCTATTCGAAGTGTAAGGAGCTCCGTTTATACTGACCTCATAAATATCATAATCCCCACCCGAAGTATATCCATTACTAATATCAACTTGAATCTGGGCAGGAGGTCCAGCACAATCCAGTTCTTGAATAATAGTAGCATTGGCCACTACCTGAGGTTCTATAGTACGGGTAACGGTATCCCTACAATCATTGGCATCTACTACTTCGATGGTATAAGTTCCAGGAGTAAGTCCATTAAATGTGTTGCTAGCTCCCAATGGACCACCATTGATTCGGTATTGATATGGCGCAGCACCTAGAGCAGCGTTCACTACTAAAGTAGCTGCGTTAAAATTATCGTAACACAAGTCAGAAGCGCCTAAATCCAGAGTCAATGTCGGAGCTGCCAAGCGGGTTAAAGTAAAGTTATCGGTAATTCTACATCCGTTAGCATCTTCAACAATAACTTGATATGAGCCATCTTGTGAAAGATTGGAGAATACAGGTCCATTTTTAGGGCCCCGTGGTGTACCATCTGGTTGGATAAGTGTATATCGATTACCTCCCCATCCACCTACGGTATTCACCTGAACCGCTCCAATGTTCCCATTTTGGCAACTCATATCCGTTACATCCAGATTATCTATGGCAAATGCAACTAAAGGTTGTTCAATTACCAAAGTAGAGGTATCCGTACAATTTGTTTCTTCGTCGGTCACCGTAATCACATAGCTTCCTGCAGCAAGACCCGTTAAAGGAATAATGCTATTGGTTTGTCCTGTAAAAACGGTTCCGCCATCAATGCTATAGCTATAGGTCGTATTAAATCCATCTACCAAGTATCTACCCTCTCCATCAAAATCTCCAACACAGGTAACTACTTTAGTTTGTTGCGCCTGAACACCAATGGAACTAATGTCAGTAATAGCGTAATTTTCGTCATAAGAACATCCTTCAGCATCTGTTACCCTAAATGTATAGGTTCCCAATCCCAAACCAGCGAAGCTGTTGTTGGTCCCGTTGTTAATGGCACTTGAAGCTGGTGCAATAATTTCGTAGTTAAACGGAGCTGTACCATCCGTTACGGTTAAATCAATAGTGGCTGTAGTGGTAATGCAATTCAGACTAGAAATCGCAAAATCCAAATCCGAAGGTTTGTTCAAACTATTGAATGTGATATCTGGAAGAGGTTGCACACATCCATTGGAATCCCGTACCAAAGGGGTATAGGTTCCAACCCCTAAGTTGGGAAATACCGGATTTGTTCCGAACCCGGCTCCAATACTATATTCATAGGGTGCTGTTCCGCCAGATACTCCAGAAATTGTAATCTGGCCCCCTGTTTCATTAAGACAGGTAGGTACAGAATCAGGTGTTGCAGTCGCTGTAATATTGGAAGGGGTTCCGATAGTAGCTACCTGTGGTGTTGTGGTACAACTAAAGGAATCTTGTTGATACTCCAAAACAATATCATAGGTGCCTGGAGCTAGATTTGAGAAAACATTACTCACTTGGTAACTAACACCATTATCAATACTGTATCGAATTTCATAACCAAATCCATTAACAATATTGACAGTGACACGACCATTGTTAGAACCACCACAATTGGCATCTTCTTCAGTAAGGGTATACGTTGGAGGTGGGATATCCTGTACATCAACTGATGCACTTCTTTGGCACCCATTGGCATCTTCCACCAAAATGGAATATGTTCCTGGAGTAGTAACCGCAAACGAGCTGGTTGATGTGTAAGTTGGACCAAAAGGGCCACCATCCACACTAAAACTGTATGGAGCTGTACCTCCAGAGGTGTTCACATCAACATCGATAGAGGTGGCACCACATCCAAAACTGTCAGAAGCTGTGGCCGAAACATCCAACGGACTAATACCATTTCCAATTTCGATAGCGTCACCGTTAATGTCCAGATTTATGGTCTCTGAACAATCGTTGGTATCTACCCGAATGTTATACACTCCTGTACTTACATTGGCAAATGTGTAAGTATCCGAAGCATCGGGTCCAAAGGTATCCACGGTTATTCCACTTTTAATCAAACGGTAGGTATAAAATCCTGGAACACCTGATACTTGTACATCAATACTTCCCAATTCCCCACTACAAAGAATATCGTTGGCAGTAACGTCTACATTTATGTTCAAGTTCTGTACAGTAACCAAATTCGATGGGAAAATACAGGCACTTGAGGGCGAATTTCTTAAACGAGCAAAAACCCGGTAATCTCCAGGTGCTGTAATATCGAAAAATGGGTCATCTTGATATGGGCCGGCAGGACTATTCAGACTATACTCGTAGCCAGCGGGTACATTGGTCACTTCTACCCTTCCCGGATTTCCACAAATGATATCCTCATGTATCAATTGAGGGTCCAAAGGATTTAAAGTAGACTTAAAATAAAAATATTGTCCTGAATCCACACGAACCCTGAACTCTCCATCCGTAGTAAGATTGAAAGTTGGACCGGTTCCAACAGTATTCCAAGTACAAGATGCATTTATCGTAGGACAATCTTCCACCACGGTAGGGGCACAGGTGTTGGGGTCTAACTGTTGCCATTCATAATTTGAACCCGATTGGGAAAGACTAAGTGTTCTTGTATCACTGGTACCACAAAGAAAGAATTTGGCAAGAGTGCTACCATCATTGGGACAGACAACTTGTTCATCTGCTCCTTGTATTATAGTCATGAACATGGGACTAGCCATGTTTAAAGAATTGTTTCGAAAAGTATTTTGATTGCGTTCAGATACTTTGGATTTATTCTCTACGCCGGAATTGGAAATAACAGAAACTGCTTTGGAAACAATGCTATTGACACTTGTTTCTGCGAGTACCGTGGTTCCATATATTGAGGCTGATATGAACAACACGGCATAGATGAAATGCCTTGTTTTTCGAGGAAGCATAGGTTAAGTCTTGTTATGGCTAGAATATCAGATTTGGGACCCTCTATTCTATCAATTGTAATTTTCTAAACTTATAATAAACTATTTGTCGTTCGACCGTAATTAGCCGTATTTTGTCTACATTATCTAACTTTTCAACGTAAAATTATGAAAAAAAGTGCGCTCGTTCCTTATTTTTTCGTTGTACTGCTCACCACATCTTGTGCACAAAAGGTAGATAAAGCCATAAATCTACCTGAAAAAGACCTTTTTACCCTTGAAACTGTGGTAGATGGAATACAGAATCCTTGGGGGATGGCTTTCCTACCCAATGGGAGCTTATTAATTACCGAAAAAGCTGGAAAACTTTTTTTGGTTAATTCGAGAAAAGTTCAAGAAATACAAAACCTTCCAGATGTTCATTTTAGAGGACAAGGGGGGCTAATGGATGTAGAACTACATCCCAAATATGGCGACAATGGATGGATTTATCTATCCTATTCTTCCAGTGAAGGGAAAGGTTCAGGAGGTAATACAGCCATTATGCGAGCCAAATTACAAGGAAATCAACTCGTTCAGAGGCAAATTCTCTATAAAGGCGTACCAAATACGACAAAAGGACAACATTTTGGCAGCAGACTGGAATTTGACGATGATGGTTTTCTCTATTTTTCAATAGGAGACCGTGGTAATCGTGATGTAAACCCACAAGATGTTACCAGAGATGGTGGCAAAATCTATAGAATCAAGGATAATGGGGATATCCCTAAAGACAACCCCTTTATAAGTAAAAAGGGCGCAAAAACAGCAATTTACAGTTACGGGCATAGAAATCCGCAAGGTTTAATTAAACACCCCCGTACTGGTCAAATTTGGGAACACGAACATGGACCACGAGGAGGAGATGAAATCAACATTATTCAAAAAGGGAAAAACTATGGTTGGCCTGTAATTACATATGGTATCAATTATATAGGAACAAAGATTACGGATGAGACGGCGAGACCGGGCATGGAGCAACCGGTTTATCAGTGGACACCCTCAATAGCGCCATGTGGAATGGCATTCGTTACTTCTGATAAATATCCTGAGTGGAAGGATAATATATTGGTTGGGTCACTTTCCTTTCAATATTTAGAGCGTTTAGAGTTAAAAAACAATAAAGTAGTGTTTCGTGAAAAATTGTTGGATGGGCAAGGAAGGCTTAGAAACGTAAAACAAGGTCCTGATGGGTACATTTACGTCGGGATTGAGGGAAAAGGAATCTTTAAGTTAGTTCCCAAGTAAAATAAAGTAAACTAACCCAACACCTCCAAGGTTTTGGTCGCTCTTTTTGATACCGATTTTCGCTCATCCTGGGCTAACCGGTTCAAATGTGGGATAAACCATTTTTTTAATGCTTCATCTTTTTTAGCCCATTTCCCCAAAGTCTCTATGGTTTGATTAAGAACAATCCAATCTGAATGGGTCGTCAGGTTTTCTTTCAATATACTTTGGGCAGCAGCCTTTTGGGATTCGGATAAATCTCCTTCCAATATTAGAAATAATTGGGCCAAGGTCCATTTGGTTGAGGCTTGGTCAATTTTTGATATTTCATCCAAAAGTCTATCCACATAGGGCAAAATAATGGATTTGTCGGCTTTGCAAATGCGTTTCATTCCATTGGAAACGCGCAACCGTACAACTTCATCATTACTAAAATAACATGAAAAGAATTCGTTGAACAACGATGGTGTTTGGAGAACCTGCTCTACAATCTCTACCGTGTTTCCCAATGAATTAGGATGTCCTCCTTTAAGTCGGTCTTCAAAACTCATTTTTCTTTTAACGCCTCCAAAGCTTTTTTAACCGATCCATACTTGATGAGCGCTTTTTCAGCATCCTCATAGCTAAGTTCCAATGCTTCCACCAAATATCGCGTTCCCCTATCTACAAGTTTAGTATTGCTCAATTGCATGTTTACCATTTTGTTCCCTTTTACTCTTCCTATACGAATCATGAGTGCAGTAGATATCATATTGAGTACCATTTTTTGGCTGGTTCCACTTTTCATACGAGTGCTTCCCGTAACGAATTCGGGCCCTACCACGATTTCAATGGCAATATCACTTTCCAAAGCTAATGGGGAGCCGGGATTATTGGTAATACCTGCCGTAAGTATACCCTTATCTTTTGCATCCCGAATACCCCCTAAAACATAGGGTGTGGTTCCCGACGCCGCTATACCTATAAGAACATCGTTAGTGTTAATGTTATATAGCTCAAAATCCTTCCAAGCCTGTTTTGTATCGTCTTCAGCAAACTCAACCGCTTTTCGTATGGCACTATCTCCTCCGGCAATAAGACCAATAACACGGTCGTGCGGCATTCCAAATGTAGGTGGAATCTCAGAGGCATCAAGAATTCCAAGCCTACCACTTGTGCCTGCACCGATATAAAATAAACGTCCCCCTTTTTCAAATCGGGTGGCAATCTCATCTACCAATTGGGAGATTTTGGGGAGTGTTTTTTCAACAGCATCAGCAACTTTTTTATCCTCTTCATTAATACTTCTCAACAAAGTATCGGTAGACATCTTTTCTAGGCTATCATATAATGATCCTGTCTCGGTAATTTTAATAAAATCAGGCATATTTAAAGTAAATGAATCTCTTGGTTTTTAAAATTACTTAAAAGGTCATGGTCTGGTTGGAGTTCCGTGACCATTACATCAATATCGCTCAGATCACAAGTTTTGTAACGGTGTTGCGAGTTTAATTTTTCTGATATGCTCAAAAGTACCGTCTTTTTCGATGCTTTAATGACCGCTTTTTTAGTTTGGACAATTGCCCAGTCAAATTCGGTCAATCCATACCCTGCGTCCACATACCCTGTCCCAATAAAACCATAATCAACCTTAATTTGTGAGAGATTATGGATTGTATTGGCCCCAATTGCAATCTGTGAATCCTTGGAAAGTTCTCCACCAATAAATATAGTACTCACATTGGGTTTATTTAACAATTCCAGTGCTACCGGGAGACTTAAGGTAAAACAAGTAATATTGATTCCATGGGGAAGTAATCTAGCGAGTTCAAGACAGGTAGTACCCCCGTCTATCAATATAACACTGTTTTCTTTGAGCAATCCCAAAGCCTTTTCTGCTATGGCTACTTTCTTTTCCAGGGCATAAACATTATTCCTAGCCGGGCTATAGGTTGCAAAGCCTAAAGAAACGGCACCACCGTGGACCTTCCGTAAACGCTTTTCAGAATCCAATTCCTTTACATCCCTTCGGATAGTGTCAATAGAAACATCTAGTTTTTCGGCAACATCACTGAGCTGGATTCTATTGTGAAGCTCCACTTCATTTAGAATGACTTGTTGGCGTTCTTCTTTGAGCATTTGCAGAATTTATTACAAAAATACATAAAAATTAAAAATGCTGTTTTTATCCGTTTTAATATAAATTAAATTTAAAATATTGCAATTAATTGCATAATTAAAAGCAATATATTGCAAAATACAGAATTTAAATGTAATTTTATGCCGTTTTAATCCATAATTCAAATGCAATCATGACCAATGTTGTTCTCCAAAAAGAAAAGAAATCTGATGACGTATATCCCGACATCCGTAAGTTCGAAAAAGTAAATACGCTCATCCACGATGACGCCTTAAGTGCCTCGTTCTATGTTGCAAATGAAATAGCTTCCTTGATACGACTCCGCCAACAGCAGGGAGAAAAAGTAGTTTTAGGTTTGGCAACCGGTTCTACACCCACTAAAGTGTATGATTACCTTGTAAAATTCCATAAAGAGGATGGGTTGAGTTTCAAAAACGTCATCACCTTCAACTTGGACGAATACTACCCAATGCTACCCGACTCCATTCATAGCTATGTGCGTTTTATGAATGAGCATTTGTTTGATCATATCGATATAGAAAAAGCCAATATCCATATCCCCAAAGGGAATTTGGATTTAGGTGACATCCGCACGTATTGCGAAGCTTATGAACAGAAAATTTTGGATGTGGGTGGAATAGATATCCAGGTTTTGGGTATAGGTAGAACGGGACATATTGGTTTTAATGAGCCTGGTTCATCCATGCAAAGTAAAACCCGACTAGTTCGCTTAGATAGTGTGACAAAGTTAGATGCTGCAAGTGACTTCTTCGGACAAGAAAATGTACCTCAACGTGCTATAACCATGGGGGTAGGAACCATTATGAAGAGTAAGCGAATCATTTTAATGGCATGGGGTGAAGGAAAGGCAGATATTATCAATCAAGCTGTGGAAGGAGACATCAAAGAATCTGTGCCCGCCACCTTTTTACAACACCATTCGAATTGCGACTTTATTTTGGATAATGCTTCAGCATCCTTCCTGACAAGGGTTAAAACTCCTTGGTTGGTAACTGAGTGCAAGTGGGATGATAAACTCATCAAAAAAGCGACCATTTGGCTTTCAGAAAAACTGGGGACAGCCATTTTGAAATTGACTAATGAAGATTACAATGAATATGGCATGGGCAGTCTGGTTGCTGAAATTGGTTCTGCTGAACAAATCAACCTTAAGGTATTCAACCAACTGCAACGTACCATTACAGGATGGCCTGGAGGAAAACCAGATGCTGACGATAGCCAAAGACCAGAACGTGCGTTTCCATACCCCAAAACATCCCTTATTTTTAGTCCGCATCCTGATGATGATGTCATATCCATGGGCGGTACACTATTGCGATTGGTAGACCAAGGACATGATGTGCACATCGCTTACCAAACTTCTGGGAATATCGCTGTATTCGATGATGAGGTAATCCGCTTTTTAGATTTTGCGACAGAGATACAAGAAAACAATGAGACCTTAGAAGCTAAATTTCAGGAAGTACGAAAATTTCTAGCTTCAAAAAGACCGGGACAAATTGATAGCAGGGAAATACAGGATTTTAAAGGGCTTATCCGTAAGGGAGAAGCACTTTCCGCATGTCGATATTGCGGTGTTCGTGAAAAAAACGCCTACTTTCTGAATCTACCTTTTTATGAAACTGGGGTAGTAAAGAAAAAACCGTATTCAGAAAAAGACATTCAGATTACCTATAATTTACTAAATCAAGTACAACCCCATCAAATCTTTGCGGCTGGTGACCTTTCAGACCCTCATGGCACCCATAGGGTTTGCCTTCAAATTATTTATAAAGCCCTGGAAAGATTAGTTGCCAACAATGTAGATTGGATAAAAGACTGTCGCGTGTGGTTATATCGGGGAGCTTGGCAAGAATGGGATATAGCTGATATGGAAATGGCGGTCCCTATAGGTCCTAAGGATATGAAACGAAAAATCAACGCTATTTTCAAACATCAATCCCAAAAAGATAGTGCCATGTTTCCCGGCAACGACGAACGGGAGTTCTGGCAACGTGCCGAACAACGGAATACTGAAACCGCTAACCGCTACAATGCACTTGGTATGGCAGAGTATGAAGCTATGGAAGGTTTTGTAGAGTACCATTTTCAATAAAAGCTAGTATCTTCGGATAGGTATTAGACCTCGTTTGGTTTCAACAAATTCTTATCCGTTGTATTATGAAGTTAACGTATAGCTCTGCATTTTTAGTAAGTCTTTTGTTCTTTGTATCCTGTGGTCAGGGACCAAAAAAAGTGGATACGCTTGATACAGATATTCTAAAAAGAAAAGTAGGCCAAATGCTCATGGTGGGCTTCAGAGGAACCTCGGTCGCTGAAAACGATGCTATCCATAAAGTAATAAAAGACTATCACTTAGGAGGCGTGGTCCTGTACAACAGAGATTTACCTTCTAAGGAAAAAATGGGCAGAAACATAACATCCAAAGAACAGCTTGTTCAATTAAATCAGCAACTTCAATCAATTGATAGCGTAAAATTATGGATTGCTATAGATGAGGAAGGTGGCTTTGTGACACGATTATCTCCTGAAAACGGATTTTTAGGGCATAAATCACATCAGGCTATAGGGCAAATTCACAAGTCAGATTCTACTAAAATCTGGGCCAATACTATGGCCTCGGAACTAAAAGAATTGGGCATTAACATGAATTTTGGCCCAGTTGTAGATGTGAACATAAATCCAAAAAATCCCATTATTGGAGGTCGAGAAAGAAGCTTTTCAGATTCTATCCCTACCATTATCGAGCATAGTTCTATTTTTATGGAGGAGCATAAGAAGTTAGGTATTCTGTGCGTTCCTAAACATTTTCCAGGTCATGGAAGCTCCACAAGTGATTCCCATAAAGGATTCACCGATGTTACCCATACATGGTCTGAAAAAGAACTGATTCCATTCAAACAATTAATTCAGAATGGCAAAGCCCATGTGATGATGACCTCGCATGTATATAATGCTCATTTGGACACTTTACCTTCTACCCTTTCTCCAAAAATTATTAATAAAACATTACGTGGTGAGCTTGGATTTGATGGGGTCCTTATTTCAGATGATATGCAAATGCGGGCCATATCTAATTTCTACAACTTTGAAGAAGCACTGGAAAAAGCCATCTTGGCGGGAGTGGATGTGCTTTTAATTTCAAATAACGCGGCACCTTGTCAACACGATGTTGATGATTGTACAGAAATACCTTTTGATCCCAATATTGCTAAAAAAGCGATTGACCACATCATGATTTTGGTTGAAGAGGGAAAAATATCGGAATCCCGGATAGAAGAAAGCTACCAGCGTATAATGAAGTTAAAAAATCAGTCATAACCCATCATCCATGAAGGTTTACAAGGTTTTAGGGATGATGTCCGGGACATCATTGGATGGTCTCGATTTAGCTTTTTGTCATTTTTCCAAGACTGAGCAAGGGAAATGGAATTTCTCCATAGAAAAGACCAAAGCAATTTCATATAATAGCGACTGGAAAAATCGTTTGAAAAATGCTATTCACTTAAGTGAGGAAGACCATACCATTCTGGATAAAGAATATGGGGTTTGGTTAGGTGAACAAGCCAAACAATTTTTGGAAGAAAACAATCTAGCTGTTGATTTTATTGCTAGCCACGGACACACTTCGCATCATAGGCCAGAGGAAGGATTCACTTTTCAACTGGGCAATGGAAAATTACTCGCCAATACTTCTGGGTGTAAGGTAATCTGTGACTTCAGAACAAAAGATATAAAATTAGGAGGACAAGGGGCACCCTTAGTTCCGATTGGAGATCATTTGCTTTTTGGAGAATATGATTTTTGCTTGAATTTGGGAGGAATCAGCAATGTCTCATTTGAAAAAGATGGTTTCAGAAAAGCCTTGGATATTGGTATGGCCAACATGCCCCTAAATTTTCTTACCCAGCAAATCAATTTGGAGTATGATAAAAATGGACAGTTAGCCCGAAGTGGAAAACTCCTTCCCAAACTTAACTCTGCTTTGGACGAGCTGGAATATTACAAACTTCCACATCCAAAATCTACTGGATATGAATGGTTTCTTGCTGAAGTGGTTCCGTTACTTGAAAAGTCAGAGGGAAACATCCCAGATTTGCTTCACAGCTTGATTCGGCATAATTGTGAACAAATCGCTCGGGAAATCAATAAATTCAGTTCCAAAACAAGTAATACGATTTTTGTAACTGGAGGTGGCGCTTTTAATTCGTTTTTTATTGAAACCCTACAAGAGAAACTTGGAGATTCTTTTGAGGTAAAGATTCCTGACAAAACTCTAATTGCTTTTAAAGAAGCTTTGGTTTTTGCTTTAATGGGTATCCTGAGAGAAGAAAACGAAACCAATATTTTTGCGTCCGTTACTGGTGCAACACAGAATAGTTGTAGTGGTGAAGTGTTTCTTTCTGAGTCTTGACCTCTTATTTACTTTGCTGTAACCAATCGCCGATTTTTTTTCGCCATCTGGAATATAACAACTGATATTAATCCACAAATGGCCAAGCCTATAAAAAGAGGCAATACCTCATCCTCAACAAAACTTCCTATAAAGGTTGCTATAGGAATTGAGATTACGGTCGAAATAAAACCATTAATCGCCGCTCCAATTCCAGCGATATGACCTATAGGTTGCATGGCAATGGAACGAAAATTACCCCACATAAAACCGAGACAAAAAAATTGAAGGGAAAGAAATACGATTAAAACAGGTACACTAGGATTGCCTGTGTTCCAAAAAAGCGTCACAAACAAAATGGCTACACCACAGAAAGCAAGCAGAGCCATATAGGACAATTTCCACATTCCATAACGAAGCACCAAGGTACCATTCGAAAAAGTAGATAATCCTATGGAAATAGACAATCCTGCAAAAATGTATGGAAATGAATCTTTTAGTCCATACAAGTCTTCAAAAATATGTTGTGAAGCACTGAGGTACACCAAAAAAGCACCAGTTATGAATCCAGAAGCCAAAGTAAAAGCTACGGTTTCCCTGTATCGTAAAAACTCTTTTAGGCCATCTATAAAAACCCGGCTTGAGAATGGAATCTTATATTCTGGATGCAAAGTTTCAGGCTGTCTTTTCCAAAACCAAATACCTACAATTAAGGTACAAACCAATTGAACATAAAAAATAGCCTGCCAATTCGCAACATCCAAGATAACTTTCCCTATAGACGGAGCTACAACCGGCACTAATATGAAAAAGGCCGTGACAAACGACATAACTCTCGCCATCAAATCCCCACTGTAAGTATCACGGATAATGGAAATGGCTATACTTCGAGCAACCGAGAGTCCTATACCTTGAAGGATACGCCCTATGACCATCCATTCTAGGTTTGGTGCCCACAAACAAATAATACTGGCAATCCCGAATACGCCCATTCCTACATAAACAACGGGCTTTCGTCCGTAACAATCAGAAAGAGGTCCAAAGAACAATTGTCCAACACCCAATCCCAAAAAAATCATGGTAATCAACATTTGATTATCTGTTGGATCCAAACTATTTATGGTTTGCCCAATGTTTGGAATTGCAGGTAATAAGGTATCTATTGACAGGGCGACAATTGACATCAAAGCAGCCATTAAAGCGATAAACTCAAAGTTGGGTTTGCTGTCAGAAATTCCTGGTTTGTCTTGGGTACTTTGCATCCTGCAAAAGTACAGTTACTCTTTAGACCAAGAATCATTTTTGTGTGATAGTTTTGTTAACTACACCTCTTAGTCATCACTTTTACTGAACAATCATTTCAATAGAATCTAAAGTGAATTATGTGATTTACTCAAAAAACGATGGTATTGGGCAAGATTGTCTATTTTGCGTACTTGTTTCATCCTAACCTAGCAAAATACTATGCCATTATTGATTATTGCATCTGGAATTCTATTACTTCTCCTACTTACTGTTAAATTCAAATTGAATGCTTTTATCTCCTTTATCGTAGTTTCCATTTATGTGGGATTGGCCTTAGGCATTTCTATGAATGACATTATAACATCAATTCAGAATGGAATTGGTAGCACCCTAGGTTTTTTGGTATTGATTTTAGGTTTGGGTGCTATGTTGGGAAAGTTAATTGCAGAAAGTGGTGCTGCGCAACGCATTACCACCAAGCTGGTAAGCATATTTGGACTTAAATATATACAATGGGCCCTAATGCTAACAGGGTTTATTGTCGGAATCCCAATGTTTTATTCTGTCGGTTTTGTAATGATGATTCCGTTAGTTTTTACCATTGCCGTAGCTACGGAACTGCCCCTACTTTATGTAGGATTGCCTATGCTGGCATCACTTTCGGTAACTCACGGTTATCTACCTCCACATCCAGCACCTTCCGCAATTGCTACCATTTTTGGGGCAAATATTGGTAAAACCCTCATCTATGGTATTATAGTTGCTATACCGGCTATAATAGTTGCAGGCCCTCTTTTTTCGCGTTTGGTAAAAAAAATAGAAGCCAAACCGCTCAAAGAATTTTATAATCCAGTGGTTTTGAAAGATGATGAGCTTCCAAAAATGTGGTTAAGTATACTCACAGCACTTTTACCTGTTTTATTGATTGTACTTTCAACCCTGGCTGAACAATTCATGAATGCTGAATCACTTTTTGTACAAATCTTGGTCTTTTTGGGCAATCCTGTGATGGCCATGCTTATAGCGGTTCTTGTTGCAATTTTCACCTTGGGACTTCGCAGAGGCAAATCAATGAAGGCTTTAATGGAATCCCTAGCCGGATCAGTATCCAGTATTACTATGGTACTTTTGGTCATTGCCGGGGCAGGGGCTTTGAAACAGGTTTTAATCGATAGCGGTGCAGGCGACTATATCGGAAAGGTAGCTGCCGATTCTGGACTATCGCCATTAGTTCTGGCCTGGACCATTGCTACTTTACTACGTGTTTCAATCGGTTCAGCAACCGTGGCCGGACTAACTACAGCTGGCATCCTACTTCCTGTTCTTTCCAAAGGCAATGTAAGTGCAGAATTAATGGTTTTAGCCATAGGTTCGGGAAGTTTAATGTTATCCCATGTTAACGATAGTGGTTTTTGGCTATTCAAAGAATACTTTAATTTATCAGTAAAAGATACCATAGCCTCTTGGACCGTTATGGAAACAACAGTTGGAGTTATGGGATTATTGGGTGTGTTGGTACTGGATATTTTTATCTAGTCTTAGGAACAATGCTTTATAAGGGTATATTCCCATGTTTTTTCTTAGGCGTATGAACCTCTTTCTTTTCCAACATGGCAAAAGCCTTGAGTAATTTTCGCCTTGTATTCTTCGGTAGAATAACCTCATCAATAAATCCTCTTCTTGCTGCTCGATACGGATTTGCGAATTTGTCTGCGTATTCTGCCTCCTTCTCTTTTAACTTTGCCTCTGGGTCATCTGCAACTGCGATTTCCCTTCTAAAAATGATTTCACTGGCTCCTTTGGCACCCATTACTGCAATTTCCGCCGTAGGCCATGCAAAATTGAAATCAGCTCCAATATGCTTGGAATTCATTACATCATAAGCACCTCCGTAAGCCTTTCTTGTGATTACGGTAACACGCGGCACTGTAGCTTCGCTGAGAGCATACAAAAGTTTTGCACCATGCATAATAATTCCGTTCCATTCTTGGTCAGTTCCTGGTAAGAATCCCGGCACATCGACCAAAACCAACAACGGAATATTGAATGCATCACAAAAACGGGTAAAACGCGCCGCTTTTTGGGAACTCTTTACCCCCAAAACACCAGCTAAGAACATGGGTTGATTTGCTATGATTCCAACACTTCTTCCTCCTAAACGGGCAAAACCTACAATGATGTTTTCAGCATAATCCTTATGGATTTCATAAAAGGAATCATAATCTATAATCCCATTTATGATATCATGCATATCATACGGCTTATTCGGATTGTCTGGAACAATGTTGGACAGCTCTTCACGAACTTCCTCTCCCAGTTCAAAAGGTTTGTGCTTGGGAATTTCTTTATTGCTTTGTGGAAGATAATCCAACAATTTTTTAATATCGTCCAAGCAAGTGGCATCATTACTCGAAGTTTTATGAGCCACACCTGATTTGACAGCATGCGTACTCGCACCTCCCAATTCTTCCGAACTAACTTCTTCGTTGGTCACGGTTTTCACAACATTAGGACCGGTAACAAACATATAACTGGTCTCTTCTACCATGATAATAAAATCCGTCATTGCAGGAGAATAAACCGCACCTCCAGCACAAGGTCCCATCACAGCTGAAATTTGAGGGATTACGCCAGATGCTTGAACATTGCGATAGAATATATCAGCATAGCCTCCTAATGATCTTACACCTTCTTGAATCCTAGCCCCTCCTGAATCGTTTAAACCAATAATGGGTGCCCCTACTTTCATAGCCAAATCCATAACCTTACAGATTTTTTCCGCGTGGGTTTCAGACAACGCCCCACCAAATATGGTAAAATCCTGGGCATACACATATACCAATCGTCCATGTATGGTTCCATATCCCGTAACTACCCCATCACCAAAATAGATTTCCTTATCCATTCCAAAATCAGTGGTTCTGTGGGTAACCAAGATTCCCATTTCTTCAAAAGAACCTTCGTCCAGCAGATACGCAATCCGCTCCCTTGCGGTCAGTTTCTTTTTAGCATGCTGTTTTTCAATTCGTTTTTCACCTCCTCCTAAATGGGCTTGGTCAATTCGTTCTTGTAAGGTCCGTAATTTGGAATCCATATGCTATTAATTTGTAGGGAGTTGAATTGTTTTTTGGTCTTCGAAATATAGTTTTAGTGCTACCATAGCAGCCACTTCGGCTTCCTTAGTGCTTTTTTCTTTGATAGCTTCAGGAGAATAATGATTCTTTACAAAATGGGTGTCAAAATTTCCTGAGCGGAAAGCTTCATGTTCAAAAACAAAAGTTCCGAAAGGCAATGTAGTCTGAACTCCAATTACTTTATAATCTTCAATGGCCTTTAGTATTAACTGAATCGATTCTTCGCGAGTCGCACCATAGGTAATCAATTTGGAAAGCATGGGGTCATAATAAATGGGCACATCCATTCCCTCCTCAAATCCATTATCCACTCGAACTGCCTCTCCATCAGGAAGCGTATACGTCTCCAACCGCCCTACACTGGGCAAGAAATCGTTTAAGGGGTCCTCGGCATATACTCTTAATTCCATAGCGTGACCCGTAATGGTTAAATCGCTTTGCTTTAAGGGTAATTCTTCGCCTCGGGCAACTTTAATCTGGAGTTCTACCAAATCCACCCCAGTTATCATTTCAGTAACCGGATGTTCCACTTGCAAACGTGTATTCATTTCCAAGAAGTAGAAATTCATATCTGCATCCATCAGAAATTCTACGGTTCCCGCCCCAACATAGTCACAAGCTTTGGCAACCTTTACTGCCGCTTCTCCCATAGCGTTGCGAAGCTCAGGTGTCAATAACGAAGAGGGAGCCTCTTCCACCACCTTTTGATGTCTTCGTTGAATACTACATTCTCGTTCGAAGAAATGTAACACGTTTCCATGTGTATCGGCCATCACCTGAATCTCGATATGCCTTGGTGATGTCACATATTTTTCCAAGAATACGGAGCCATCTCCAAAAGCAGAAGTAGCTTCACTAATCGCTCGTTCCATTTGCGATTCGAAATTCGCTTCGTCATCTACAATGCGCATTCCTTTACCCCCTCCTCCGGCAGAAGCCTTTATCAATATGGGATATCCAATTTCCGCGGCTATTTTTTTCGCTGCTTTAACATCTGTAATGGCCTCATCAATTCCTGGGACCATGGGGATATCGTAATCCTTCACCGCTTCCTTGGCCTCCAATTTGCTCCCCATCACCCGAATGGCTTTGGATTTGGGTCCAATAAAGGTAATCCCGTTCTTTTCCACTGCCTCGGCAAAGTCTGCATTCTCACTCAAAAAACCGTACCCTGGATGTATTCCATCTACGTTTAAGCTTTTGGCCACTCCAATAATCTTTTCTCCCAATAGGTAAGACTGATTTGAAGGCGCTGGTCCAATACAGAATGCTTCGTCTGCAAAACGTACGTGAGGCGCATTACGGTCCACTTCGGAAAAAACAGCCACTGTTTCAATTCCCATTTTTTTTGCAGTTCGCATAACCCTAAGGGCTATTTCTCCACGATTGGCTACCAATATTTTTTTCATTGAATTTTATTCAAATGTTAGCAAAACCTGTTTTTTATCAACTGCCTCTCCCTTATGTACGGATATACTTTGTATTACTCCATTTCTTGGCGAAGTAATACTGTTTTCCATTTTCATAGCCTCTAAAATCAGCAGAGAGTCATTCTCATTCACTTCTTGACCTTCTTTGACCAGAATATCCAGGATAAGGCCGGGCATAGGTGCCTCAATGGAAGCTACATTTTTAGCGCCATTGGTTGCAAATCCCATTTTGTCTATAAGATGAAGTAAAGGAGTCTTTACCGAAGTTTGATATTCGGTCCCGTTCACTTTAATACTGTACTGTAGCGTATTGAAATTGTTTTCAATAACTTCTATATGAAATGACCTTCCATCTTTTAAGACATGGAAACCATTTTCTCCAGTTTTTAGGATATCCATCGGGATAATATCATCTTGGGTGAGTTGAAATTCATGGTCTTCATTGACCATGATGGAATACGATTCTTCCATGGAATAGGTGGCCTTTTGTTATTTAGTTAAAGATACGCTTTACACGATAATCCAGCACAAATCTAAGTGTACAATCTTTCCTATTTTATGACAGGTGTCATGTGTTTCGACAAAAAGAAATTCTAACTATGCAAAGCGTATCGATGGAAGAAAAACATATCAAATGTTTACTTTTGGTATCAAATTTTTATCAATGCTCATTATAGGAATTGCTGGAGGTACAGGTTGTGGAAAAACCACAGTAGTGAATCAAATTGTGGAAGAACTTCCCGAAAATGAAGTCGGTGTTATTTCGCAAGACTCGTATTACAACGACCTAGCTCATATGAGCAAGGAAGAACGGGGGCAAGTAAATTTTGACCATCCCAATTCCATTGATTTTGACTTATTGATTTCGCATCTGGAATTACTTAGAAAAGGACAATCCATTCAAAAGCCAATCTATTCTTTTGTTGAAGAAACCCGTTTGGAGGAAACCATCACTGTTCAACCTAGAAAAGTAATGATAGTTGAAGGTATTTTGGTTTTAAGCAATCCCAGACTTCGCGAAATATTCGATATAAAAATCTTTGTCCATGCCGATTCGGACGAACGACTGATACGAAGATTACAACGAGACATTAGAGAACGTGGACATGATTTGGAAAAAGTGCTTTTTAGGTATCAAAATGCCGTGAAACCCATGCATGAGCAGTTTATTGAACCATCAAAGGAGTTTGCAGATCTGATTATACCAAATAACCATTATAATACTGTAGCAGTTGATATGGTAAGGACCATTATTAACGATAAGTTGCAGTAAATGGGACTGAAAGAACTTAGACAAAAAAAATGGTTCAAGTTACTAACCAATATGTATGTTTTGGTCCTAACAATTTTTGTGATTTGGATGGCTTTTTTTGATACCAACTCTTTGTTAATTCACTTAGAGCTAAGAAAAGAGATAAAAAAGTTGGAAAAACAAAAGGAGTTTTTGAAAGGGGAAATTGAAAAAGACAAAGAAATACTTGAAAAATTCTCAGATTCCAGCGAATTGGAAAAGTATGCGCGGGAGAAATATTATATGAAAAAGGAAAATGAGGAGATCTTTTTAATTGAATACGAAGACAGTCTAAAGACCTTGAAAAATGAGTGATTTCGATTTGTTTGATGAGTTTCCCCAGGTTTCTGCCAAACAATGGAAACAGAAAATACAGTTTGACCTGAAAGGCGCCGACTATAATAAGACTTTGGTTTGGGAGTCTCCAGAGGGCATTAAGGTTAAACCGTTTTATCACGCCGAGGATTTAGGAAGCAATACCAGTCCCCACAAGGAATCCAAAGAATGGTACATTGCCCAGCCCATATTTGCAACAGACAGCAAAAAGGCCAACACAAAAGCTAAAGAAATTCTTGGTAAAGGAATAGAAAGTTTGGTTTTCACTATTCCAAAGCTAGAAATCAACCTGATAGATTTGCTACAGGGAATTGATTTAGCTAAAATTCCAATCCATTTCAATTTTGAATTTCTTGACCTCAATCCGATCAAAGAGTTGGTTACTTTTCTGGAAAACAAAGATTGTCAAGTGTTCTTTCATATAGACAGTATTGGTCATCTTGGTAAAACTGGAAATTGGTATCAATCCCAAAAGGAAGATGCTGCTAAACTCCAAGAGCTTTTAAGCCTTACAAAACCGTACAAAACGATATTCCCTCTAGGAGTCGATGTTTCAGTCTTGCAAAATTCAGGGGCAGATTTAGTTCAACAATTAGCTTACGCCATAGCACATGCAAACGAATATTTAAACCTTTACAAATCTGCTTTTCCCAAACCAACTTTTAAAGTTGCAGTAGGTGGAAATTATTTCTTTGAAATAGCTAAAATAAAGGCTTTGCGATGGTTGTGGTCTATTTTGGCGAATGAATACGATGCAACCCAAGAATGCCATATTTTGGCGACGCCTTCAAAAAGAAATAAGACACTGTATGATTATAATGTTAATATGCTTCGCACTACTTCGGAATGCATGTCAGCGATTTTGGGAGGAGCAGATACGGTTTGCAATCTTGCTTATGATGGGATTTATCATAAAGACAACGATTTTGCAGAACGTATTGCCAGAAACCAATTGGTTCTACTAAAGGAGGAAAGCTATTTTGAAGAAACCGCCAATGCCACTGAAGGAGCCTATTATATGGAATCCCTTACGCAACAACTAGCGGAAAAAGCATTGGTTCTCTTTAAACAAATTGAAGCGTCAGGAGGATTTTTGGATATGCTTTATCGGGGGAAAATTCAGCAAAAACTGAATGAGAGTGCCTTTAAGGAACAAGCCCTTTTTGATGAAGGCCAAACTACTTTGGTAGGAACCAATAAATATGAAAATCCAAATGACCGCATGAAAGATGATATGGAACTCTATCCTTTCCTAAAAAGGCGCTCAGAAAAAACACAAATCATACCCATTATTGAAAAAAGACTTGCAGAAGACTTGGAACAAAAAAGATTGGATGATGAGTAGAAAGAACTTACAACATATCGACCTTGCTAAAAAGGAAAACTCAGATTCAAAAAAACTGTACCATCAGAATTTTGCGGCAGGCATACCTCCATTTCTTCGTGGCCCCTACTCTACCATGTATGTGAGAAGACCCTGGACTATACGCCAATACGCTGGTTTTTCCACCGCAGAGGAAAGCAATGCCTTTTATAGAAGAAATTTGGAAGCAGGCCAAAAAGGGCTTTCTGTAGCTTTTGACCTCCCTACGCACCGGGGTTATGACAGCGATAACGAGCGTGTAATCGGTGATGTTGGGAAAGCAGGGGTGGCTATTGATTCCGTTGAGGATATGAAAATTTTGTTCGATGGCATCCCACTCGATAAAATGTCGGTATCCATGACCATGAATGGTGCCGTTCTTCCCGTTATGGCCTTCTATATCGTAGCTGCTGAAGAACAAGGCGTTCCTATGGAAAAACTATCCGGAACTATCCAGAATGATATTTTGAAAGAGTTTATGGTGAGGAATACCTACATCTATCCGCCCATGCCTTCCATGCAAATTGTAGCTGATATTTTCGAGTTCACCAGCAAATACATGCCCAGATTCAATAGTATCAGTATTTCCGGATATCATATGCATGAAGCCGGTGCGCCAGCCGCTATGGAATTGGCATACACGCTAGCCGATGGTATTGAGTACATAAAAACAGGAATTAAAGCGGGTCTTAAAATAGATGATTTTGCTCCAAGACTATCTTTCTTTTGGGGGATTGGCATGAATCACTTTACCGAAATTGCCAAAATGAGGGCTGGTCGTATGCTCTGGGCGAAATTGGTGAAAGAGTTCGACCCTAAAAACGAAAAGTCTTTAATGCTCCGTACACACAGTCAAACCAGCGGCTGGAGCTTAACAGAACAAGATCCTTTCAATAATGTGGCACGCACCACTATTGAGGCTATGGCTGCGGTATTTGGGGGTACACAAAGTCTACATACTAATGCACTGGATGAAGCTATAGCGCTTCCCACGGATTTCTCTGCACGGATTGCACGTAACACCCAAATATACCTACAACAGGAAACCCATATAACCAAAACTGTAGACCCTTGGGCTGGAAGTCATTTGGTAGAAAAATTGACCAAGGAAATTGCGGATGAGGCCTGGGAATTAATGCAAGAGGTAGAGAAGTTAGGCGGAATGACCAAAGCAATTGAGGCTGGTATTCCCAAAAAACGAATCGAAGAAGCTGCAGCTAAAAAGCAAGCACGGATTGATAGTGGTCAAGATACTATCCTTGGTGTAAACAAATATGCCTTGGAGAATGAAGATGACCTCCAAATATTGGAGGTGGATAATGCCAAAGTACGACGCCAACAGGTAGAACGCTTGGAGCAGATTAAATCCACCAGAAAAAACGAGGCAGTAAATGAGATTCTAAATAACCTAACAGAAGCTGCCGAAAAAGCGATGAACCAAGATAATGAGCGAAATAATTTGTTAGCTTTAGCTGTTGAAGCGGCTAGAAACAGGGCTACTCTTGGTGAAATAAGTGACGCCATGGAAGAAGCTTTTGGAAGGTATCGAGCAAAAATACAATCATTTACAGGCGTGTATTCCAAAGAAATCAAAAACGATGAAAGCTTTGAAAAAGCTAAGAAAATGGCAGATGATTTTGCTGTAGAAGAAGGCAGACGGCCACGTATCATGATTGCAAAAATGGGTCAGGATGGGCATGATAGAGGAGCCAAAGTGGTTGCTACAGGTTATGCTGACCTTGGGTTTGATGTGGATATTGGTCCCCTATTCCAAACTCCTGCCGAAGTGGCGAAGCAAGCCGTTGAAAATGATGTACATGTTTTGGGAGTTTCTTCATTGGCTGGGGGACATAAAACCCTCGTTCCTGCGGTGATAAAAGAATTAGCGGATTATGGCAGGGAAGATATAGCGGTCATTGTGGGCGGAGTTATCCCAAAACAGGACTACAATAGTCTATTTGAAAGCGGAGCAGTAGCCGTGTTTGGGCCTGGGACAAAGATTAGCGAGGCAGCCATAGAAATCTTAAATATTTTGATGGATTAAACCTACTTAACCATCTTATAATTAAAACTTTAACTTTCTTTAACCTCTAATGTTAACGTTATCCACTTCCTGTTAACAAAATACATTTTTTGGCAACGCAAATAATCGTATTTTTAGCACCTAACTTACTATGAAATGGGCAAAATTATTGCTATTGCCAACCAGAAGGGTGGCGTGGGAAAAACCACGACCACAGTAAATTTGGCTGCATCTCTCGGAGTACTGGAAAAAAGAGTGCTTCTCATTGATGCTGACCCCCAGGCCAACGCTACATCTGGACTAGGAATAGATGTGGATAGTGTGGATAAAGGAACTTATCAGCTTTTAGAACACACTTTAGGGGTAGAAGATGTAATCATGGAGACGGATTCGCCCAATGTAGACCTTATTCCTGCCCATATCGATTTGGTTGCGATTGAGATTGAATTGGTAGACAAGGACAACAGGGAATACATGCTGAAAGAGGCACTGAAGCGTTTGGGAGACCGATACGATTTTATTCTCATCGATTGTGCCCCTTCTCTAGGTCTTTTAACCTTAAATGCCCTTACAGCAGCAGATTCCGTAATGATTCCTATTCAATGTGAATATTTTGCATTGGAAGGTCTTGGCAAGCTGTTAAACACCGTAAAAAGTGTTCAAAAAATACATAACAACGACTTGGATATTGAAGGAATGCTACTCACTATGTATGATTCAAGATTGAGATTATCAAATCAAGTCGTTGAAGAAGTCAAAAAGCACTTCGCAGATATGGTCTTTGATACCATAATTCAAAGAAACGTAAGGCTGAGTGAAGCACCCAGTTATGGAGAAAGTATCATTAAATATGATGCAAGCAGCAAAGGTGCTACCAATTATCTCAACTTGGCCAATGAGATTTTAAAGAAAAACAAGGAAATAGTTTAGATGGCGAAAGCAACCAAAAAACAGGCTTTGGGTAGAGGCCTGTCCGCTCTTTTAAAAGATCCTGAAAATGATATCAAGTCAGTTTCAGATAAGAATGCGGACAAGGTTATTGGCAATGTAGTGGAATTAGACCTTGAAGCGATTGAGGTAAACCCTTTTCAACCTCGTTCCAACTTTAATGATGAAGCACTTGAGGAACTGGCCAGCTCCATTAGAGAGTTGGGGATTATACAGCCTATAACCGTACGAAAACTGGATTTTAATAAATATCAGTTGGTTTCTGGGGAAAGGCGTTTTCGTGCCTCCAAAATGGTCGGGTTACAAACCATTCCATCCTATATCCGAATTGCAAATGACCAGGAATCATTGGAAATGGCCTTGGTTGAAAATATTCAACGTCAGGATTTAGACCCTATAGAAATTGCACTTTCCTATCAACGATTGATTGATGAAATCAAAATCACCCAAGAAAAAATGAGTGATCGTGTTGGTAAAAAGCGATCAACAATTACCAACTATCTAAGACTATTAAAACTACATCCCATCATCCAAACCGGAATGCGGGATGGTTTTATCAGTATGGGACATGGTAGAGCCTTAATTAATATAGAAAAGAAAAAGGACCAAATAGATTTGTATGAAAGTGTGGTCTCCAATGGTCTTTCTGTGCGAGAAACGGAACAATTGGTTAAGACGTATCAGGAATCCAAAGGCGATGTTTCGTCCACCAGTGCCAAAAAAGCTAGAGTTTCAAAGGAAATTCCAGGTTATATTTCTAAAGGTGTTGACAGCCTAAAAGAACATCTCTCTGCCAAAGTGGACATTAGTACTTCTTCTAACGGAAAGGGAAAAATTGTAATTCCTTTCCATTCCAAAGAAGAATTTCAACGTCTAAGAAAATTGTTGACTGGTGAATAAGTATTTTTTCTTAGTACTCTTTTTCGTTTTAGCATTTACTACCCTGTTTTCCCAAGAAGAAGGTGAAACCCAACTGCCGCCAACCGCAGTCGATACCTTGGCGCAACAATTGGAGGGACAAGGGGTAGTCATCCAAGAAGTAACCTACACAAAAGAAAAAATAAATCCTTTGGCTCCTAGTAAAGCTGCTTTCTATTCTGCTGTTTTGCCAGGATTGGGTCAGCTTTATAACAAGCGGGGCGCATGGTGGAAAATACCTGTGATTTATGGCGGTCTTGCTACTGGTGTCACCCTCTACAGCTTTAATAATGATGAGTTTCAAAGGGCCCGAGATGCTTTTAAAAGGAGACAGGCCGGTTTTACAGATGATGAATTTTTTGATGTAAATGGTGATGGCCAGGGTCCAGATATATCTCCAGAATCCCTTCAAAGCGTTCAGGAAAGCGTACAGCGGGATAGAGATTTATGGTTGGTATTAACTATAGTTTGGTATTCCTTAAACATCATCGAAGCCAATGTAACTGCTCATTTGGCGCAATACAACGTTAGTACACAATTGAGTTTTGATTTTCAACCGTATTTAGAACTCAACCCCCTTACCAACGAACCCAACTATGGAATGGCCATGGTCTTTAAATTTTGATGTATGAGAATTGGATTGTTTGGATACGGAAAAATGGGTAAGATGATCGAAGGTATCGCCGTTGAAAGAGGGCATGAAATCGCTGCAAAGATTGATTTAGGAAAACAAGAAATTGACTTTTCAGCCTTTGATATCGCTATTGATTTTAGCACACCCGATTCTGCTTTTAAAAACATTATTTCTTGTTTTGAACATAGCATTCCTGTTGTCTCTGGCACAACCGGATGGTTAGAAAACTATGACGAAGCCGTATCCGTATGTAATCAAAACAATTCAGGTTTTATCTATGCTTCAAATTTTAGCCTGGGTGTCAATATCTTTTTTGAACTCAATGAAAAACTGGCTAAAATGATGGCCAAACTAGACCAGTATAAGATTTCGATGGAAGAAATCCATCATACCCAAAAGTTGGATGCCCCTAGTGGAACAGCAATATCTCTAGCAGAAGGACTTATTGCCAATACACCATACAAAGATTGGAAACTAGATGAAAGCGCCAAAAACACGATTTCCATTCATTCCAAAAGAGAAGGTAGTATCCCTGGAACCCATATCATTGATTATACGAGCACGGTTGATAGCATTGAAATAAAGCATACCGCACACAACAGAAAGGGCTTTGCACTTGGAGCAGTGCTGGCGGCTGAATGGCTGGTTGGAAGAAAAGGAGTATATACTATGAAAGATGTGCTTAATTTAAGTTAAATCCGTAACATTACACAGCAAACAGGGTCTAAGAAAGAAAACAATTTATGAACGGTACACAGTGGTTGATTTTTATTCTGATAATCCAGGTCATTCATTTCCTAGGAACATGGAAGCTTTATGTAAAAGCTGGTAGAAAAGCATGGGAAGCATTGATACCCATATACAATGGTGTTGTGTTGATGAAAATAATCAATAGACCATGGTGGTGGGTACTCCTTTTGTTTATTCCTATCATTAACCTTTTGATGTTTCCAGTGGTTTGGGTGGAGACCATACGAAGCTTTGGAAAAAACAAGCTTCTGGATACTTGGTTGGTAATCCTTACCCTTGGTTTTTACATTTATTACATTAATTATGCTGAGGATGTCTCCTATATTGAAGATCGCAGCCTAAAGCCTCGAACAGGACTTGGAGAGTGGGTAAGCTCTATAGTTTTTGCCATCGTTGCTGCTACGTTTGTTCATACGTATTTTATTCAGCCCTATGTGATCCCTACTGGATCTCTCGAACGTACATTGCGAATTGGTGATTTTCTTTTCGTAAGCAAATTCCATTATGGAGCCCGTGTCCCAATGACCACTTTGGCAGCTCCAATGGTTCATGACACTATCCCTGGCTTAAAAAAACGTTCATATTTGGCTGATGTGAATCCTGAAACCTACAAGGATTCTTGGATAAACAAGCTTCGTTTGCCTTATTTACGCCTACCTGGATTTCAAGAGATCAAGAAAAACGATATTGTAGTCTTTAGTTTGCCATCAGATACACTGTATCAATTCTTCAAGGCTGAAAAAGCGGTCAAAAAACCCATAGACAAAAAATCCAATTACGTAAAACGCTGTGTGGGCACTCCAGGTGACTCTTTGCAAGTTATTGATGGATTTGTCCATATAAATGGACAGAAATTGCAACTATCAGATAGAGCCAAAGTAATGTATAATTATACGATTTATTCAAAAAAAGGAGTTTCCAGCAGACTTTTGAATGAAGTAGATGCCACAGATTATACAAGAAAATATTTTGCTGAAGTTTTGAGCCCAAACCAATATGAGGCACTATCGCCTTATATTTTAGGAGCTTACAAGAATCAAAGCGGTGTTTATGAAATTATAACTCCAGAAAAAGGCATACCTGCCGAGGCAATTCGGCAATTACGCTTGGCGTTGAGTGAAGAAAAACCTCTTGCACGTATTGCCAACATGACTGACGATATGGTGGCAAAATTACGAGCTAACCAAGGCATAGATTCTGTAATTAAAACCAATGAAGGTAGAGGGGTTTATAGCGGAGCGTTTCCACAAAAACCCAATTTCTATCCTTGGAACAATGATAATTTTGGTCCTATTTACCTTCCAGAGCGTGGAGCTACCGTCAAAATAA
This sequence comes from Bacteroidota bacterium, assembly GCA_039191905.1. Classification (GTDB taxonomy): domain Bacteria; phylum Bacteroidota; class Bacteroidia; order Flavobacteriales; family Flavobacteriaceae; genus Flagellimonas. Next base: position 205,581 of record JBCCXJ010000004.1, read on the forward strand.
ACTATAAGACCATTCCCCTTTACAAAAAGATTATTCGGGATTATGAATACAACGATGTGAAGGTAGATGGGAATACAGTATACATAAATGGTGAAGTAGCAGATTCATATACCTTTAAACAGGATTATTACTGGATGATGGGTGACAACCGTGATCATTCGGAGGACAGTAGAACCTGGGGATATGTACCTGCCGATCATATTGTTGGAAAACCTGTTTTTCTATGGATGAGCTTTGACAACTTTGATGAACGTCTTTTCAACTGGCGACCCAGAGGAGAGCGTATCTTCACTACAGTTGGCGGCAGTGGAGAACCTGTTTCCTATCGATGGTATTTTTTAGCCGTGGTTGTTGGATGGTTCGTTTTTGACTTTTTCAGGAAGAGGAAAAATAAAAAGAACACTTGAGCGTAGTACTCCATCCTACCTATTTTCCCAGTATTATCACATTTGCGGTAATTATCCAAAAGGACATTGTATGGGAAGCTTTTGATAATTTTCAGAAACAGACCTATCGCAATAGATGTTTCATATGTACCGATCAAGGTAGACATATGATGAATATTCCCATAAAGCATGTTGGAGTTAACGAGGGTAGACAATTATACTCAGATGTGATCCTAGATTTTAGTATGCCTTGGCAAAAGCAGCATTGGAGAACTCTTGAAACCGCATATCGGACCTCCCCCTATTTTGAATTTTATGAAGACGACATAAAACCTTTGTATGAATTTAGGGAAGGGAGTCTGTACAGTTTCAACTTGAGGTCTATTCAAACTATTATGAAGTGTTTGGGCGTAGAAAAGAAATTTGAAAGTACCCAAAAATATGAGGTTGAGCTTGAATCTGAAGATTTGATAGACGGGAGATTCTTAGTTGACGCTAAAAAACCTTTACCTATTTCCAATCAAGGGTATGAACAAGTTTTTGAAGAGAGACATGGATTTGTTCCTAATCTTAGCTTACTAGATCTACTTTTTAATGAAGGACCGAATACTCTAGACTATCTCTTAAATCAATCACTAGATTTTTTCTAATGCTCCGTTTTATAGCACATTATGGAATACATTTTATAGTCCCTATACTCATTGGATTCATTTTCTTTAAAAAAAATAGCCTAAAAGTTATCCTTATCCTGTTATCAGGCTTATTAATTGATTTAGATCATTTGCTGGCTACCCCTATATTTGATGCCAATAGATGCAGTATCGGGTTCCATCCCTTGCACAGTGTTTGGGCAATTTTGATTTACGCACTATTACCATTCTTTCCAAAAACCCGGATTTTAGGATTGGGGCTTATTATCCATATCATTGCAGATACGGTAGACTGTTTATGGATTGGATTTCCTCCGTAGCGTGGCCATCACTGGAAAATGATCGGATAGTTTAGTCTTGTAGTTTTTGTGCTTTATTATTTCAAAAGAAGAATCAGGAAGGATATAATCAATGCGTATTGGCAATCCAAAAAGACTATACGTTTTTCCAAAACCGGAACCTTGTTCAAAAAAAGTATCCTGTAAATCACCGCGAACGCGTTTGTATACATTTGAAAATTGAGTGTTGTTCATATCCCCGCAAACCACATAAGGATAGGGGCATGAGTTCCTATGCACATCAAAAATCTTGGCTTGTTCAAATTGCTTGTCGAAGGTCCCGACAAGTCGCTTTACATTCTTTTCTGATTCTTCTTCGGAAAATGATTCGCGAGAAGGAACAATATTAAAAGATTGCAAGTGAATATTGTAAATACGTATTGTATCTCCTTTAATCAAAACGTCTGCATAAATAATGTTGTTTATGGTTTTAGGTAAATCAAGTGAACCTTCTGAGACTATGGGATATTTTGAAAAAATTGCTTGCGTTGTTTTTATTTCAGATGTGATATGTGAGGAGATACTTTTGTACGGAAATAGAGTTAATTGTCTTGAATAAGGTTTATTATGCTCTTGAAGACATAAAACATCAGGATTTTCCTTTTTTACAAAATCAATTATTTTGTCTCCGATATCATCTTCCTTCATCCAACCGTATCGATTGAATCCCCATGCATTGAAGGTCATTATTTCTACATCCTCTGATGTCCTTTCTTTTTTTTCATTAAACATCGTAAGAAAAGAACCAAAAAACAGATAGCCAACAAAAAGACTTCCTAAAGACAAAACTAGCTTTCTTGATTTTCGAAACATCCAAAAAATCAAGAACAGAAGGTTAACCAAAAATAAGAGGGGAACAAACAGGCTAAAAATGGAAAAAACCGGAAAACGTTCTACTTCGAAATAATAAAAAAAGGACAAGATCAAAAGAAGACTTGAAAAAAGTATGTTGACGAAGAATAAAAGCTTGGTCATTTTAATAAAGGTCCTTGAGGGTTAATCTTCTTTACCAGCCTTAAATAAAAAATCTTTTTCGGCTTTGGAAAGGCTTTCATACCCTGATTTGCTTATTTTATCTAGAATCGCGTCAACCTTACGCTGCCTGGCTTCCTTATCATAATCAAAATTACCTTTCTTGCTTTTACCTTTCTTGTATACCGTTTTTAGAGGCCCTTTCTTTTCTCTTTTTTTAAACATGTCTCCCAAACTGTTTAACATTCTAGTAAAACCTGTACCAATATCATTACCCTTCAGCAGTTGCCTTGCATAAATATAGCCTAAAAGTGCTCCTCCCAAATGTGCTAGCCTGCCTCCTATGTTCCCTCCGTAAGCTATTTGTATCAAATCAATTAAAACGAAGAAAACGCCCACGTACCATAACTTCACATTAAAGAAAACAACCCGTACCTCTTGATTGGGAATATAGGCACAGATAAAAATAAGAACCGCTGTGACCCCTGCAGATGCACCAATCAAAGCTGTATTGGTATTCAGCAAGGTTGGGAATTTATTATAACTTAAAAGGAAAACCAATCCGCCAATGATA
>JBCCXJ010000005.1:0-172638 GCA_039191905.1 Bacteroidota bacterium
AACGAAAGGGAGGCTATTTCTATCTAAAGATCGATGCTGCAATCATCAATCAATTCAGTCGGAAAAGAGCGACCCGGATGATTTGCACATTGGACGGAAACGTCTCTTACCGTTGCGGGCTCAACCATTTGGGCGATGGTAATTTTTTTGTCATCGTTGCCGCCAAATATCTTGATGCAATTGAAAAGGAATTGGGGGACCAAGTATACTATCAAATAGAAGAAGATCCCGACCAACTAGGGGTCGATATGCCAGAGGTGCTTAGTGTATTCTTGGAGCAGGAACCAGAATCCAAAACGATTTTCAAAAAGCTTACCGATGGCAAAAAGAGAAGCCTTATCTATCAGATCACCAAGATTAAGAGTATTGATTCACAGATTCGCTCGATACAGGACTTTCTGGAGGAGCAAAGGCAACGAATGCGGAATATATGATCATTGGTCGAAGTGCTGGGTAAAGAAGTAGTATCACAAAACAAATGTTTTTTGAAAGTTTGTAAACCACCTCTAAATTATTTGCCTAAGTTGAAAATTCAACTAAGAGAAATGTATGAATTAATTACAATCACTTCAAACCCGGGTGATACATGTTAAATACTACAACTGTTTTTGAAGAGAAAGTAGTGAATGGAATATTAATGCTATTTTTCCTATTCCTTCCTTACAATTTAAACAGTATGTCGGTTAATATTTGTGATAGCGTTAAAAATCTTGTTCCAGACGATAATTTCAGGTGCGGAGTACTAATGGTTCCAGAAGACCATGATATTGAAAATGGAAAAAAAATTTCAATAGCGTACTTAGTTCTCAAATCGACCTCAAATATTACTTCAAATGACCCATTGGTTCACGTATCGGGTGGTCCCGGTCTGGCTCAACTTTTTGCATCCAATATTGAATATTGGTCATCACATCCAGTTAGGGAAAAAAGGGATATTATTCTTTTTGACCAAAGGGGAATAGGCTTCTCCTCGCCTCTACCGTCATTCAAGGATGAATACCTTGAGATAATGGCCTCCAATATAAGCCCTGATAAAGAGGAACGACTAGTCAAGTACTTGCTCAAGGGCTATAAAAACCAATGTGATAAAAAGGGTATAAAACTTGAAAATTATAACACTTATTACAATGCCAAAGACATAGGGTTATTACTGCATGAACTAGGTTACCAGAAATATAATATTTATGGCGTTTCCTATGGAACGGTTTTAGGTAGGCTTGTGCAAGACCTATACCCTAATTATCTAAACACCGTAATCTACAACTCCCCAAAACTTTTTGGTGAAGATATGTTAACGGACAGATTGAAAAGCTACTCCGATGCGCTTGAACTGGTATTTGAATATTTCGAAAAAGAATATGATAGTAATTCGTTTGATTTAAGAAAAAAATATTTTGAAGCCCTTGACTCAATCGATATAAAACCCATAAAAATAACCCACCAAGGCAAAGACTTTTTTATCAATGCCCATGATGCCATTTATTTATTGAGGCGTAAATTATATGCACCTGATTCAAGAAACGCCTTACCGGCGTTGATTAAGGAGCTCATTGAAGGGAGAGGTCCAATTTTGAAAGAACTCATTTCAGGAGAATCAAATCTTACATCTGTTTTCAATTACTCCATGTGGTTGGCAATTGAAAGAAGTGATTTTTTTGAAAAAAATGCATCGGTAGAAGCTAATGTAGTCCACGAATCATTTCCATTGGTACCATTTAGAATGGGGTTTTTCTCAGCAATGTACTATGGCGTCAAAGACTGGTTCAATCCTAAAATTGCAATGGAAAAAAAGGAGTTTAAACTATCCAGTATTCCCACTTTAATAACAGTAAAAAGATACGACCCGATTACTCCGCCAAGTAATGGTCTTACCTATAAGGAAAAAATACCAGGTGCACATTTGTTCATTCTTGATGAAAGCGGTCACGCTGGAAATTATGGCCCATGTGAAAATGAAATAATTATTAGTTTTATGGATAATCCCCAACAGAGATTAAACACTTCTTGCTTAAATCTATGGAAAGATTGAAAACTTCGAAAAAACGATAGTTCTTAGATATAGTATAAGTTGTGTTTTAAAAGGAACTTTTTGTGATTCCATTTTGAGTGCAAATTTTTAAGGGACGCAACCAATTCTTACAATTATTACGATGTCAAGTACGAAGATTGATTGGCGGATACAAAAACGATTCAGCCGTCCTCAGTCAATAGAACTAGAAAGTATCGATGTATTTGGGCGACCTAATGTATATAAACTTTGAATCCTCAATGAAACTGTAAGACGCCCTATGCTTTTTGCAGTTTCATGCGTATAGTCTTATGCCCAAGATAAGCGTGTTCAAGAACCAATAAAGAAATTTGAAAAGCTCTGGAATGAATTCGAACAAACTATTTCTGAATCTGTTGGAAAATATGTCATATCAGAATGTGATTCTACTTTAGTACAATCGTTTAGAACTGTTTGAGACCTAAATTAAAATATTAATTACAGAAGCCCTTATGGTATTATCAAAGTATGACTTAAGTCCGTATTTCAGTCGCATTGCCCAATTGATAAGGCAGAATGAAGTACAATACTTTCTAACCTCTGATTGATGATAGAAGATAGAATTGTATTCAGCTATAAGGATAAACAATTGATTGAAAAGATTGTTATTCGGCCTCCCTTCTCGTATAATGCGATTTTTCACAATGAGGGTTGTTTTATTTATGTAAAGGGGTCCAAAACTAAACTGTTATCCTCTGAGGTTAACCTTAACTTGAAAGATAGAGAAGCCGTTCTCATAAAGTGCGGTACTTACTTTGCAGAATGGATGAAAGGAGCTACTAAGCCTGTAACGGTCATAGCAATCCACTTGTATCCTGATTTACTCAAACAGCTGTACATAAATGAGCTACCAAAATCTTTCCAGCAAAGAGAGGTGAAAGAACAAGTCAAAACCATTACTCCTGATGACATCATCACAAAATTCATTGAATCAATTGAATTTTATTTTGAAAACCCAATTTTGGTTAATGATGATTTGCTTGAATTAAAAATTAAAGAGCTTATTCTCTTATTGATCCAAACTGAAAATGCATCTTCTATTTTGGAATTGGTCGAGGAATTATATTCTCCAAGAGTTGCCAATCTAAAAAAGGTCATTCATCTACATCAATACCAAAATCTATCTATTGAAAAACTTGCCACCTTATGCGGATTAAGTGTGTCATCCTTTAAGAGAGAGTTTCGGGACATCTACAATGATAGTCCTGGCAACTACCTAAACCTAAAGAAAATTGAAAAAGCGAAAGAACTGCTACAAGTAAGTGATCTATCGGTCAGCGAAATTTCTTATGAGGTAGGTTTTAATGATCCGTACTACTTCACTCGTATTTTCAAGAAAAAAGAAGGTGTTCCTCCCAGCAACTACAGACAGTAGTTTCAGTCGTGATCTGATTATCCAGTAACTTGGACGTATCGTCTATTTCATAAAGGCCTACAATTCTTTCCTTTGACTTGTAATTAAAAATAGGTCAAAATGAAGCAACTTGAATCAAATCAAACAGCAGTTCAATTTACCAGTACCGATATATACGGGAACAAAGTGGACTTAAAAAAATATCAAGGCCAAAAGGTATTGCTCAGCTTTTTCAGGAAAGCGGCTTGTCCGTTTTGTAATATGGCTATACAGCAATTGATAAAAAGGCATTCCGAGTTTGAAAGCAAGGGAATCAAGATCATTGCGCTTTTCGCCTCTACAAAAGATGATGTTTTGAAGTACGCAGGAAAACAAAGTGCTCCATTTCCAATTATTGCAGATGGAAAAAATGAAATCTACGAAAAATACGGCATTGGCCAATCTTATATGGGTATGTTGAAAACCATGTTAAACCCGGTCAAAGTATGGAAAGCCATAAATGGAGGGTTCTTTAGTTTGAGAACTGTGCCTCAAGACCCAGTATTGCCTGCTGAAATTTTGATCAATGAAGATCAAACGGTCCAAAGGGCATACTATGGTAGTGACTATGACGATCATTTGTCAGTAGATGAAATACTTCAATGGAGATACCAAACAAGTTTGAAGCAGGATTTAACACTCAGTACAACTAGATTATTTTAAAATAAATAGAATCATGGAAAACAATAACTACTTATTAACGGAAATTTGGAAACCAAGAGCTTCTTGGTTGTCCTTGGGTGAAGATGAGAGACAAAACTATCTGAGCGAAAAGATGGGGCCTTTACTCATGCAGATGATGAACAAAGGAGCAGAGCTTCTTGGAGCTGCTATAAACGAAAATGCAACAGCAGAAAAAATAGACTACGTATACAAAGCAGTATGGAAGCTACCTAGCAAGGAAATATCCGAAGAGCTTGAAAAGGGAGCCAAAGAAGTTGGGTTTTACGAATATTTCGAACAAGTGAATTTTAGTGGTAAGCCAATTGGTCCTGAGGAGTTGATTGGGCATATGATCAAATTTTAAAATCCACATAAGCACGGAAAATAAGCAATTGATTATGCAAACTCTTGTTTTTACAATTATCATGGAGGTATCAACTTAATTTAGTCCCCTATTAAATATTTAATAGCCTGTATATCAATTTTTAATTCTAGGTAATACTTAAGATTTAATTCAAAACAATGATTAAAGTAAAGGGTTAATCTATCACTTTTGCAGAAAACTGAAATAATATAAATGATGATACTAACACGTGCTATGAATGCGGTTTTATCAGTCAAGATATTTTTAGTAAAAATTGGAAAGCCCGACTTAAGTAATAAATTTAAAAACGATGGCAGCGTGAAAAACGAAAGACCAGCGTTATCTAATCCCACTTATTATAGCGTGACGATAGATTGCAATTTTTTTGGTGCCTTTAATCCAATGATTTATTGGACTGGTCAATCAACGAAAGGATTTGTGAAATTCAATAATATTGGCTCGCGAACCTTGATACAAATAATCATTGTCTTTTATGAGTCGTGTCCTAATAGTTTCCAATAACCCTGATATCGATGCCATTTTCAAATAAATACGTTGCATAGCAATGACTCAAGGTATACAGGGATGATGTTTTTATCTAATTTGGCTTTTTGTCAGCGGCCTGTAAAAGCTTTTTGAAAATTAACGAAAAATACCTAGCTCCTTTCTGGTCTTCAAATAAAGATTGTTTTGGGGCATTTTCTTTGTGGTACTTACGGAGCATTGATTAGGTTTTTTCAGATAAGGCAACTAGCCTGTTCTTGTTACCCTTCACTAATTTAATATGTGTCAACATTGGGAATAAATTTATGTCCTTGATTTTACTCGAATTAACCCAGTTTCCCTTATAAGCCTGCACTGTAGACCACGGATATCATGCTATTATGCTTGGTGCTGTTGCTTTTTAAATAATATTAAGAATTTCCTTTAGCGATGACCATGGGAAGTTTGTTCGGCTTTCTAAATGGGAAATGAACTTCTATGTTACACCTTTGACCGCATATCTACCGACAATACAGGTTCAAAGTCACTGCAATCTGTACCTGATGAGTATAGCATAACTTCCTGGTTTGTACCACATGGTAAAAGTATCTGTGAAGACGGGTTTTATAAATCTTACTCAGTGCCTTTTCGAAAAATTTTATTGCAATCTTTTCGATTGAAGAATAACTTTTTACGATATTCTTATTTTATCGCGTAATCTCCAGTACTTTCAGAAAATCAGGTAGTAACATGATAAATGGAAAATATTAATTTATAGTTAAAAGGCACTATGTTTACTCTCAAATGATATGGTTATCTGGTATTGGTTGGACATCCATTAGTTCTGGTAAATTCCGGTATAGGCTGACCTTCGTTGCTTTCAGTTGTGCACTCCAATCCCAAAAGAGACGTACATCCTAACGACCCGTCAAACTAAATTATGGTTCGCAGAGCACCAAACTGTTTCAGGTAACGAAGTCGTTCAAGCGGTAACCTGCCATTGAAGGGCACCAAACCGTAATTTGATTCGGGAATCATGTTTAGCGGGTCGTTACGTGTATACTAATACTGGTAAAAAAGAAAAGGGGCTATTCCTGCCCCAGTTTTAAATTTTCTGATAATAGAATACGCTAGGCAATAAATCTTTCCCGAATGATTTGACCATTCTCCCAGTCTTGAATTGCTACTTGAACAACCTTAGTGGGACCATTTTCTGAATGGTCAAAATCTAAAGACCAAACTAGAAAGCTTCTATTACCTTTTACAATCTTGTCTATTGCTTTAAATTCTCTTACCTCAGTAACTTTGCTTAAAAAGGTTTCGCCAATATCTCTATTGGTATTTTTACCTTTATAAGTAACCCCGTCTAAATCGGTTTTTTCAAGGTTCTCGTGATAAAACTTTTCATAAGCCTCCATTGGTTTACCATCAGTAACTAATTGGATTAAACTGTCCAATGCTAAGTGAATTTCATTTTCTTTCATTTGATTTTACTTTAAATTAATTTGATTTTTTGAATGCGTAGCGCCTCCATTAATATGGATGGTTACCCCTTTTACAGATTAACTTTCCATGATAACATTACTACATATACTACTCCTGTAGAGTTAATTTTTTAACATGAACTTTTGCTACTATCATTGAAAATACATAGTAATTGAATCACCAAGTACTTGGTCCCATATTAAAGTATCTGTCCAACCTAGAGAAATTGAATTGAATCGAGTTTTACCAAAAACTTCTCGAAAAATACTTTACCCAACAACTTAAATTTTAAATATAAAATGGCTGGGTTAAGAAAAAAGATTATCAACAGTTTCCACCAAGAAGTGAATATAGATTGTAAATTTAGTAGCATCTTTTATTCCAATCTTGCAGCATGTATGTAGTTGGAGTATTGAACATAGAATCCAAACACGGGTAAAATACAATTGAGCAAAATTGTTTTACAAGATTTATCTGTTTGAATTAAAAAAAATATTTCTTAAGGTCCTGACTATACTAAACGCCCGCCACCATCGACATGAATCACTTCCCCAGTTATTGAACTGTTTGACATCAAAAAAATAATCGCAGATGCGACCTCTTCGGGAGTTGCTATTTTTTTTAACGGGCAAATTGTCCGCAACATTTTTCAGTGTTTCATCCTTACTATCGCCTAGAATATCATCCCACATTGGAGTATCAGTCCAACCTGGTGCCACAGCATTGAAGCGAATGTGGGGAAATTCCATAACCAGTACTCTTGCGAGCTGTTCGGCCGTTGAAGTCGCCAAACCTGAAACCCAAGCACCTGAAATTGGTCTATCAGTCGAAACTCCACCAGTAAAAACAAAAGAACTTAAATTACCCATTTTTTCTACTGCGGCTCTAACAACCCTTAAGCTACCTAATATTCGAGTGTCAAATGCTTTCATATTCTCTTCCAAAGTTCCTTCCCTTACGGCACCTAACTTGGTAGCACCCGCCGCAATATAAATATGATCAATTTCATTTAGCGAGCCGAAAAAGTCTAGAACCTCCTTTTCATTATCTATGTCAAGTTCCTTCCCTATGACTAAACTACCTATTTGTTCAGCACTTGTTTTGGCTTTGTCAAGTGAACGACTTGTCAAAATGACCTGTGCGCCTAATTTGTAAGCCTGTTCACAAACCGCTTTTCCTATGCCTGAACTTCCACCGATAACTATTATTTTCTTTTCCTTCATCATTTTTTAGATATTTAATTATGTTACAAAATTCAATGAATCTATATTTGCATACAAATAATAGGGTACATACAAAAAAGTGCGTTTTGAGAAAAACAACATCCACCAATTTCGAGAATGAACAGGGATTTATAGATAATTGTCCAATTACATCTACTATGAAAATTATTGGCGGACGATGGAAGGTTATTATTATCTATCAGTTGAGTAGTGGTGCAAAACGTTATAGTGAAATGAGGAATATTATTGGAGCAATTTCAGAGAAGATGTTGACCCAGCAGCTAAAAGCATTGGTCGAGGATGGATGGGTAGCTAAAACTGACTACAAAGAAATTCCACCTCGAACAGAATACGAACTTACTCAACTTGGAAATTCATTTGTTCCAATTCTAAAACAAATAGAAAAATGGGGGAATCAGTATTTATTGAAGGGTTAAAATGTAACTAGTGCCAGCAGCTAAGGTCTACCAAAAGTAATTGCCTCACCTCGCCTACTTTCGAAGACCAGGGAGAATCCTCAGTTTGGTGTGTACTTTAAAAATCAAGTACCAGCCCAAGTAACTAACCAAGAAATAACCTTTTCACCTCATTTAAACAAAAACCGAATGATGAAAAAAATAAATTTTTGTCTCTTAATTACTTTGTTCTTAGCAGTCGGATGTTCAAAAAAAAATGATGCTATTGATAGCTATATCGGATTTGACATTCCCAATAAAGTTGTTGATAGCTATTTAAAAGAACAAGTTGAAAAGTTTAATATACCAGGAATGACAATTGCCTTTATAAATAATGGTAAAATTGTTCATCATAATAATTTTGGCTATGCTAATCTTCAAGATAGTATACGTGTTTATGATAAAACTATTTTTGAAGGAGCTTCAATTTCAAAACCCATTTTTTCTTATTTCGTAATGAAATATGTTGAGGAAGAAAAAATTGATTTAGACAGGCCTTTATACAACTATCTCGCATATCCTGACATTGCCAAAGACGACAGATATAGAAAAATAACTGCCCGTATGGTTTTAAGCCATAGGTCTGGGTTCCCGAATTGGAGAAGTGACCATCCCGATAACAAGTTGTTTATACAGTTTGAACCTGGAACCGATTATTTCTATTCCGGTGAAGGATATCAATACCTGGCAAAAGTACTTAAGCATATTGAACGAACTAACTGGGATGGTTTGGAAAAACAATTTCAATCCAAAGTTGCAATACCTTTGGGCATGAAGCATACTACCTTCATACAAAACGACTACATTAAGAACAACAAAGCAGAACCTTATGATGAAAATGGTAAATGGATAAGTCCTGAAAGGGATTTTGATAGCATATTCAGATATCAATTTAGAGCCCCCGCTTCTATACATTCAGAATCATTAGATTTTTCTAAATGGCTGATTGCATTAATGGATAAAAAAGGGTTGAAAGAAAGCAGTTTTAAAGAGTTATTTAAAGTACATTCATATGTTGATGAATTTAACGGCATCAAAGTTGACTATACATTAGGATTCTTTAAACCACGTCTTCCTCTAACCAACGTTTATTTGCATGGAGGGAATAATTATGGTTTTACTTCATTTTTTGCTATTGACCCTGACAAAAAATGGGGATTTGTTTTGTTTACTAATTCAGAATTCGGTGAAAAATTAGGAAATGAATTAATGTTCTATTTACTGACAGGGCCTGACTTAACAAAGCCTTACATCCTGCTAGGACTTATCCTAGCACTTATAATTTTAGGTTTGTTTTTTGGAACACGATATGTAAAAAAAAGAAAACAGTTAAGGCACAACACCTTATATGAAAACTAGTAGAATTTAGTGCAAAGCTATTGGTTTACACTTTTTTATTATCATTTGTTTTTCTGAATAGTAAAACATAAAAAATCTACTTTTCATATACTGAACCTTTACCTAAAAGCTTAAAAATAAATTACTTGTCATATAAAGAACTCACTTGCTCTTTTTTATGATTCTCTTAGTACTGGCGGTAGGTTTTTATCGGAAATCGAGAATTACGGATTTGGCTAAATAAGTCCATTTTTGTGTGAACGATGCCTTATCCTGTTTTTAAAATTTGCGAGTAACTATGTGGCTTTTTCCAACTTTTTGTTCAAAAAGTATTTTCCTGGGGAAGAATCATAAATTACCTTAAATTTTCTCTTGAACGTTGAAGTGCTCAAATTGAGTAGGGTAGAATATTCCTGAATTGTAAGGTCATGGAAGATGTGTTCGGAAATCACCTTTTCGAATTCAAAACTATTGGGAATGAATAGATTTGAAAGTATCTCCCTTATACCTTTATGGTTCATATTGTACAAAAGTGCCATTAATTCCCTTAACTTAAGCTTGGCGGTTCCATCGTTAAATAGAACAGGATATTCAAAGTATACCCACAGACTGTCGATGTAACCTTTTAAAATACTTCTTTGTTTTATTTTTTTAAAAACCCTACCCTTTTTATTATTTGGGGTCATAAGATAATGGGGCAATCCTTCTTCAAAAACAAGTTGTAGTACATCCGGATAAAAATGAATTCCAATAGCTTCGTAAGGATTTGAATTTTCCTTTATCATCCAGCTATTGATATACCTACCACATTTAATCAGAACACCTTCTTCAGATTTTAGCCTTATAGTACTGTCCGCCCCATATATTTCTGATTCACCATACAATGAATAAATAAGGCATGCCTCGTTTTCCATTACTTCATTCGCTTTTAATGGAGGCTTAAACTTAACATATTCAAAAACGGTTTTCGATAACAGTTCTTTTTTCTGGTAGTGTAATATCAAAATTTAAGAATATTGAGTGTCAGCAATGAGTCTTAAATTTTAAATATATACAAAACTTGGGCATATATAAATGCTTCTTTTTTGAAAGACCCGAATTGACAAATTATTGACCTAAATCGACAAGTCATAAAGAGTGGAATTATTAAACTTTAGTAAATAATTGAGAATGGAAAGCAGTTTTAACTCCTAGATAAATTAGTCTTAAAAGCTAGCTTTTTGACACAAGAAGTCACACTCTTTAAGTTTTTGTATCAAAAGGGAAAAGCGTTTTTTAATGGCTAACCAAAGACATATCTATTTTATACTTAATGATGTATTTAAAGTATTCCATTCAAACTTTCGAAGACCGCGTTTATTTTTAGGTCTATTAGCTTTTATAGGAATTGGTATTTTGCCTGTACAGGCATTTGGTCAAAACGAACCACCCATTATTTCCGGGACTGGAAATCAGTCTTTCTGTCCAGGACGTGAAGTGCCCGTGGCACAAACGATAGCGATTTCGGATATAGATAATACTTCTACCGAAGCTGTTTATATCCAGATATCCGATGGTTATCTATCAGGAGAGGATTTATTGAGTTTGACAGGTACACATCCAAACATAAACCCAATATGGAGTCCTGTGGAAGGAGAACTCACCTTACAAGGCCCTGCTACCTATGGGGAATTTGAAAATGCAATACTTGGAACTGTTTTTACGACTACTTCAACATCACCTGGAAGTAACAGGCAATTCTCAATTACCGTGGGTGAAGCAAATTTTCTTCCCAGCACACAACATTATTACGAATATGTAGAGGATTCCGGAATAACGTGGGCCGATGCACGTGTTGCTGCCGAAAACAGGACCTTTTTTGGTCTGCAAGGGTATTTGGCCACCCTAACTTCCCAAGAAGAGGCCGATTTTTCAGGTTCTCAGGCCAATGGTGTTGGATGGATAGGGGCAAGTGATGACGGTGTTGAAGGGGAATGGCGTTGGGTTACAGGACCCGAAGCTGGAACCCTATTTTGGAATGGGGGAATTGGAGGTACGGAAATTACCTTCGCATTTTGGAATTCAAATGAACCAAATGATTTTCCTGGTGGACCAGGTACTCCAGGACAAGAAAATTATGCCCATATTACAGACCCCAGAGTTACCAGTACCCCTGGAACATGGAACGATTTGAGGAATTCTGGAGGTGGAGGCCTATATTCCTCAAGGGGTTATGTTGTTGAGTACGGAGGTACTCCGGGTGATCCTTTGTTGAACATTACGTTGACCACACAAGTCTCTTTAAAATGTACAATTATCACCAATAGGAATATTAGGTTTAATGTGAAAAAAAATTAATCTTTAGGAGCTTCTACTTAGGATAAGGCCCAGCTTTATGCCTCTTTGATAAAGAGTGACTACAATGGATAAAATCACAAACATCGCTCTTGTGGATTTATACCCAAAAAGTGTAGGATTTTTATGGATTATTTGGATAACCTATCTTATTGAAATTCTGCAGTTCCTAACATTGGTGAATTGCCGTTAAGATGAAAATCTCCTGAAGCGGGTTAGCCAACAAAGACCACTCCCATTCACAATACCAGGGTTTTCCTCAGTTCCCAGAACCAAATAATTTGTTCAGGTTTTAAAAAGATTATCCATTAGTATCTTATAATTACTTCAAACAATCTTGAATATCTTAATGGGCTCCTGACGTCCCTTCAGTTTGATTTCCTTTACTACCGGATGGTCTTCCAATGGTACATGTAAATATTGTTGTACCGCTTCAGTAATGATAAGTTGGGATTTATATTCTTTGTTAAGTTGTTCAACCCTGCTAGCCACTATGACGGCATTACCGGTAACGGAATATTGTTTCCTTGATTCATTCCCTACATTTCCTGTTACCACTTCACCGGCATGAAGACCTATTCCAATTTTCGTTTTTTGAATTAGCCCGGAGTTATTTCTTTCTTTAAGTTCCCGAATAATTTCTATAGCTGCATTTAAGGCATTCTGGCAATCATTTCCATGTGAAATAGGTGCTCCAAAAGTTGCCATGAAGCCATCTCCCAATAACTGATTTACGTTGCCATTGTGTTTTTGAACAGTATTTATCATAAACCCAAAAACATTATTCTGATATTCTATTAATTGTTCTGGACTCATTTTTTCTGCCATCGGAGTAAAGTCACGTATATCCAGGAACATAATGCAAACAAATTGTCTGCCGGGTTCATCTGGAGAATCCGATAAAAGCTCTTGGGCTACATCAGCTGAGACCTGCTGGGTCAACAACTTTACTATGCGTTTTTCAGCGTTTTCCAATTTTGACTTGGTACTGTTTAAATCCCTGTAGGTGATTGTCAGTTTAGTATGCTGTTTTCTCTTGGAGAGATAGAGATAAAACAAACCAATGGCCCCCAACAGAAGTACTAGTCCTGCTAGGATAATGAAATTTTTGATTTTGGTTTCTTGTTGTTTTTCACGTTCAGCTGCGAAAACGTTCATATCAGCAATTTCCTTTTGTTGCTTTAAAAGAGCTATCTCATTTTGACGTTCCCTATTTTGTACAACCTGGTTTAAGCTATCTTGCTTTATTCTAAGAGTAAGTTCTTGATAGCGTTTATAATAGGCTATGGAAGTTTCATAATCGGCTTTCGCGGCAAAACGTTCGGCTAGGGATTTAAGTTCTCTCTGTTTAACCCTCAACTCATCATTTTGACTTTCTTTTGTCCACTTCAGATCCTTGTTGGTAGGTTTTTCGTTATCTCCGGTAGTTAGCGATTCTTCATTACTTGCTATGATTCCTCCCAGGTATTCCTGTGCTTTGGTATGTTGTTGGAGGCTGTTATAAATTTTAGCGATTCTTAACTGAAGTTGCGTGATGTTTTCGGAATCGCCACGGTTCTTGAGAAGGTCAATTGCCCGTTCATAATGTCCAATAGCTTTGAGTAGATTGCCCTTTCTTTCCTGGGTATTCCCCAACTTGATTTCGGCCTGGACTCTTAAATCATTTGTAGTGTTATTGAAAACCTCACCAATCTTAAGATTACCAATGGTTTTGGATAAAAGCCCCTGCTTTAATCTGGTAGTGTCCATTTCTCTAGATAGCGAATCCAGTAAAAACTTAGACCTGTTTCCAATAGGCTCCTCTTCAATTAGTTCCGCCAGTTTAAAAGCCTGTTCCAAATTAGTCTTAGCATCATAAAACCTTTCCTTATCAAGCATTACAATGCCCAATTGTAAATATGCCAACGCCAGTTGTTGTCCATCTTTTTCAGATACTTGTGCATTTGATTTAGAGAATATTTCTTCACCAAGTTGGATTGCTAACTTTCCATATTTTATACTTTTCCTTGAATTGACTTTTCTATAGTGGTGAGTCAGTTCGTTAAGAATCTCCAACTTTTCCGTTCCAAAAGATTCCTTATAAAGGTCTTCCTTTTTCGCAATATCAACTTCTTGACCATAGCAGTAATTCATGTTGAAGGTAAAGAGGATAAAAATCAGGTATGGATAGGGTTTACTTGACAAAACTTTATTATGCTTTTGTAATTATATGATTTCCGAAGGTAAGTCTTGTTTTTTTAGACTGTTTGTTTATACTGGTTAAGAATTTTATTGGCTCTATAAACACTGTATATGGCTATCTGTTAGGTTACCTAAAATGAAGCGTTCATAAATATACTTTCTTTTGGCAAATCGTTATCCATTTGCCATGAGGGAAAGCCAACTTTCCCAAGCATTTCCAAAAATCTTGTTGGTGGTCAAGTACCCTTGTTATCCTCCTTGCACTGTGCGAAGTATCAATAGTTGACATCAGGGCTTCCCTGTTATGGTCGTTGATTACTTTGAAGACCCTGAACGATTTTTTAAAAAACACTACGACAGTCCGAAAAAAATCTAACCTTCTAACCTGTAATTGATAATTATTTAGAATTATTGGTTCAAGTTTTGAATCGTCGTTTAAACAGGACGATTTTCATGACAATATCAAAAAGTAATTTTCTTTGTTAAACACTATTTCGTAAATTTTACATGAAAGTCAAATGACATCATTTGCAATCAAATAGACCGTCAACAAATCGGTCAACAGATTTTTGCAAGATTTGAAAATCGTTTAAAATATTGAGCTTCGGTAAATAGGTTTGAATCCTGCCGAGGTCACTAGGAGGAAACTCCAAACGAATTAAAAACCTTGCAAAATCTATGATTTGCAAGGTTTCGTTGTTTTTAGGCTATAATACGATTTGAATTGATATGATTCTAAACGTCAACAGTGTTGACCGAATTACAATTACTCATGCCATCTCCCGTAAAAGGTTAATTAACGATACTACTAAAAAAGATCAATCATAGGACTTTATCTTATCGAATAAGTTGGTTTCACACTTTTGTCCCGTAAAACTGCCGATTTAAGGAATCAATCTGTTAAGAAGTAATTAATATGGACAGGATGTAATCAATGACGATATATTCCTATATTAGTTAATAACTACATTGCTTTGTTAGCCACAATTAGAAGTATGAAAACTCAAAATTCATCCAAAAGTTGAGAAACAAGGTCAAACATATTTTTTTGTATGGATTGGTTTTGGCAACTCTGACATTAGGGTTAAAATGGTTGCAATGGAAATTTCTGATTCTGGACAACTCCATTGATATATATATTGGGTTAATTGCTCTTACCTTCACAATTTTGGGAGTATGGATTGCTTCCCAAATAACAAAACCAAAGACAGAAACAGTCGTTATTGAAAAACAAGTCGTGGTTCATAGACCCCATGAATTTGTTTTAAATGAAGAAGTCTTTAATAAGTTGAATTTAACCAGTCGAGAATATGAGGTTTTAAAATTGATTGTTCGAGGACACAGTAATTCCAACATTGCTGAAAAGTTGTTTCTTTCCCAAAGCACAATCAAAACGCATGTTTCAAATCTTTACAAAAAGATGGATGTCAAAAATCGATATCATGCCATTGCCAAGGCTAAAAATTTGAACATAGTGGAATAATCCTTCTGGTACTTTGGTATGAAATTGCTCCTTGTTAGCTTTTCGGTACCAAAGTATGAACAAATTTATCGTTCATTATTTTAGTTTTGGGAAATTCAAAGAGTTATGAAGAAAATTGTTATAACATTTGGCGCTGTAATAGGTTTGATTATATCCACCAATGCGGTCATCCATATGAACATGATGTATTCCAACCCTGATTACAAAGGAAATGATGTTACAGGATATGCCACCATAGTCATCATATTCTCTATTATTTATTTTGGCGTCAGAAATTATCGGAACAAATATCTGGATGGAAAAATCGGTTTTGCCGAAGCTCTTAAAGTAGGTGCCCTTATTTGTTTTTTTGCTTCCACAATATATGTTGTGATTGGATTATCATATTATTATTGGTTTGCACCAGATTTCATAGATGTTTATGCAGATTATGTTCTTAGAAATAGCGCACCAAGTGAGCTTGAAGCCAAGACGGCCCAAATGGACAACTTCAGGGAAATGTATAAAAACCCTTTATTCGCTATATTAATCACTTACATTGAAGTATTGCCAATTGGAATTATAGTGGCATTTATTAGCGCCTTCATTCTCAAGAAGAAGTAGAATATATCGATGAGATCTTTATACAACAAATGATGAGCATGCCTAGCGACTTCGCTTACCACAGGGAATATCCCGGACATAGCTACAATTAGAAAAATGGAAACTCAAAATTCGAAAATAACCATTCATATGGTTTCCAGCCTTGATGGCTTTATCGCAAAGAATGATGGAAGTGTTTCGTGGATGCACTCAAAGGACATCTATGGAAAAGGAATCGAACTGACAAAGGAATATATTGCTGAATTTCTCAAGTCGATAGATTGTTACGTTATGGGTTCTCATACCTATGAACACACTGTTGAACTCGGCTGGCCTTATGGCGAAGTTCCTGTTTTCGTGCTCACTAAAAGAACCCTGAAATCGCATAAAAATACTGTACAATTCCTATCCGGTGACTTGATCGAAATTGTATCTGATCAAATTAAACCTAAATTCAAAAATATTTGGATGGTGGGCGGAACTATGTTGACAAAGGAATTTCTTCGTCTCGGGCTTGCAGATGAAATAAACATTACGATCATTCCTACCATTTTAGGAGGTGGAACCCTATTTTTCGATTCCATTGATAAGGAAATTCCGTTGCATTTAAAAGATGTTACAGCCTTTAAAGATGGAATGGTTGAAATGGTTTATGAGATAAAAAAAGAATAAAAACATGTGGCAACACCGATTCTGCCATGAAAAACAATAGAAATGAAAGATATCTCAGGAATCGATGAAAGCGGAAAACCTAAAAACGGCCCATTTAAGGTGTTTTTTAAGAACGGACTTGTCTCTTGTCAGGGCGAATTCGATGATGGAAAAAAAACTGGAACTTGGAAATACTTTCTCAATAATAGTCTGTTGCAATCGTCCGGCAACCACAAAAATGGAAAGATCGTTCGTCGGTGAGAACGGTTCTCCAAAAATGGTGAATCCAGGGGTATCAGTGGCTTCGATGATAATGAGAATAAAAATGGTACGTGGAAGCGATACCATGCCAATGTTCAATTGTGAGACGAAGGTCGTTTCGAACACGGTAAAAAGAAAGGTACGTGGAAGGTCTATAACGAGGCTGGCGAACTTTTAAGGCAGCAAACCTTTCAGTAATACAATATGTTTTCTCCTTCTATGCTGAGCTAACTAGTCAGCCGGCTTTGACGTTCATACTAAAACCTTTATAATGTGCTTTGATTTTACGTAGACTACAAAAAACAAAAAACTGTACCTAACAATGGCTGTAATCTATCGTTACTTTCTCTCTTACATAAAGAGCATTACTTTAAATACATGATTTCTAAATTGGACGACTTCCTTGGAATCAAGGCCGAGAATGTTAGCGATAATTTTGCAGCACCGTAAATGGAACCATTTTCGGGAATCTCCTTCTCATTCTCAACATGTTTCGTTAACTCGCCCATTTACACTTCATTCATAAGCCTAGTAAGACTTACACGTTCTTTTCTACTTTGTAATTGGATATTTAAGTTTTCCAGTTTCTCGTGGATAAAATCAACTTCCTATTAATTCAGATGAACTTTTGAGGGATATTGATTTAAATATTTAGCCAGATGCCGGTAACAATGGTCCGACTGTATCGTCTTCCATTTAAGAAACACCCATAGAGATTATTTGGCCATGATTAAAACGATATCCCCTTTTTTTTCTGGAATTGTATTGCTGGCGGTCATAACTGCTATCATGCAGGTACCACTTGATAGAATAATTACTACCCCGTATTTTTCTAGTTTTCAAGTTGAATATCTTATCCTGGCCGTTAAAATGCTGTTGATTTTTACCTGTGGTCTGATACTTGTACTAAAACAAGATGAGAAAGCTTTATCGGGAATCAGCCCAGACTATAAATGGTCTTTCAAGTATTTAAACCTGATTCCCTGCTACCTATTCTTGTTGGGCATCCTGACTTTTGTAGATAAAGACCTATCATCCATAAATAGCTCTAATGTATTGCTGCTTTTGACAGCCTGCTTATTGGTAGGTTTTGCGGAGGAGTTTCTATTCAGAGGATATTTGCAGCCTGCTTTTTTAAAGAAGTACATTACCCACAAAAATGGCATCTTCCTGGGTGTATTGTTTCCCGCCATGTTTTTTGGAGCCTCTCATTTACTGAACCTCACTGTGAATGACAATGTACCACAAGTAATTGGACAATCGATATATGCCGTTTTTATTGGATTCTTTTTTGGAGTGATCTTGCTGAAGACCAATAAGCTAATTCCACTCGCAATAACACATGGGCTCATCAATTTTTTCTTCCTATTCGGTTCACTTCCAAACTTGAATTCCAATAGCGGCGTTAATACAGCACCTGAATTGGAAATAACTTTAACGGAACAAATAATATCATCTGCGATACCCCTTCTTATTTTTCTGCCTCTGTTTATAATCGGTTTTGTACTTGTTCGAAAAATAAGGATAGAGGAAGTCCAAAAGAAAATAAACTTTTAAAGCATTTACGATTATGGGGAATAGATTATTATGTTTGATAACACTGATGGCAACTGTCCTTGCAAATGCCCAAAACCAAAATTCGGAAAGAAAGCTGGAACAGGTCATTGAGGATTTTAGAACCTCGATAATAGAACATGATAGCATCGAAAAATTTGGAAATCTATTTCTGCACGACTCCATAACCTGGGCTGCTATTTTTACCAACAAAACAAAAAAGGCAGCTATGGGACAGATGCCGGATTTCAATTTTCATTCAACGGATTACAAGACATTTTACACAAACCTAAAAGAGAAAAGCGAAGAAAAGTTTTACGATGTAAAAATTGATCAAAGGGGAGAATTTGCGACAATATCCTTTGATTATTCCTTATCCGTTGATTCAAAAGTCCAGAATTGGGGAACAGAATATTGGTCGCTGATGTTGGTCAATGATCTCTGGAAAATAACATCGGTCACCTGGACCATGAACAATGAGGAGATAGAAAGATGTCCCTTTTCGGATGAAAAACCTTTTCGTTTAAATTGAGCAAATTCGAAATTTAATCTTTTTTACTGGTTCAATAAAACCAACGATTTTCAGGACAATATCAAAAAGCAATTTTCTCAATTAAACACTCTTTCATAAGTTCATGGTGCAAGTTAAATAGTACTATTTGCCATCAAATTGAACAACCACAATTTGGTCAACAGATTTTTGCGAGGTTAAAATCTCTTTTAAAATAAAAGACTCCGAGGATTTAGACTTAATCCTGCCAAGGTCACTTAAAGCACAAACTCTGTATGAAAATGCGGGGTTTTGTTATTTGTGGAAGTTTCAAAAGCCAGTGTTTTTTACAAACGCAAAGAAATGACAAAACACCAAGGCCAGGGTCATGCAAGTTTGCATTTTCAGAAGAGGGCGCAAAGGAACACCAAAGGTAATCCTGCCGAGGTCACAAAATAAAGTAAAAAGCAAGCTGGAACACCCTAGGTTGCTTTTTTGTTTTAATCTGTTTTGATATCGTTTGAAGTCATACGGTTTGGTTAATGACTAGCAGTATAGTATATCCTTGGTATACTCAAAAATGAACTTCATTTGACCATCACTCTTACGAGTTACCTATTATCTATACAAGGTAAAGTGACCTACAAGCTCTCTTTGGTCTTGTTCACCATTCAAACGAATAATGTACCAGTAGTCTCCCGTTGGAAGTTCCTCTAGCTGATACTGTCCATCCCAACTATCTTGGTTACCGTTAAAGAAGAATAAGGCCCTTCCATATCGGTCAAATATTTTTATAAAGATATTTGGATATTGGTCAATATTATCCGGAGCCCATGTATCGTTTAATCCATCTCCATCAGGGGTAAAGAATTTTGGGATTTCAATATCTATAAACTCCATAAAAATCTCTTGACTTATACTACAGCCGTTTTCATCTGTTACGGTTACGGTGAAGACTGCGGTTTCCCTAATATAGAAGGTATCTTCAATTCCGGAAGGACCGTCGTTAATACTAAAGGTATAATTTCCTGAACCTCCCGTGGCCAAAGCATCTATTTGATTGATTTCCCCTTCGCGTAGCTCTAGAGTTAAAGGTTCAAAAATCGTTACCTCAAAGTTCATCGTATTGATACAACCGTTGTTATGCACAACAGTCACAAAATGCTCTCCTCCAGATAGGTTTTCAAAGACAGGTTCTAGTTGCATCTGAGATGTATCGCTAGTATCTAAACCATATAGTACATCACCAGCAACCGTTTCATCCTCTAAGACTACTTGAATACTATTTGAAGTAAATCCATTCCCGTCACATTCGTACAAAACTTCTACCGCTCCTTCTAGGTTCGCACCATTCTGAACTTCGAAAATTTCAGAATATTCACATCCGTTGGCATCCCGCACAAAAACAACATGTGTGCCACTTGACAGGTCATTGTATTCTGTAATATCCTGAACAAAGTCCGAATCTGAATTACTATCAAGGGAAGTGTAATATGGCATAGTCCCTCCCGTAATTTGTAGGGAAATAGTTCCGTCACTGCTATCAAAACATATTTCATCTGTAACGGTAGAAACCACATTCAAGGGTTGCGGTTCCCTAATTTCAAACTCAACCAGTTCAAAACAACCATTTTCATCTTGCGCTATGACTTGGTAGTTTCCAGGAGCCAATTCATCAAAGGTGTTTTCGGACTCGAACTGATTAAGATTTGGTGAAATTGCATATTGATAGGTTCCACTTCCTCCTTGTACCGAAAGTGAAATACTTCCATCTTCAGCGCCTGAACAACTAATATCGGTAACAGTAGGGTCAACGGATAATACGTCAGGTTCTTCAATGATGACTTCTTCTGATATTACCTGGCAATCTTCACTTTGTACGCGAACATAATAAGTGCCTGCTGGTAAATCTATAAATATCCCTGAACTCTGGTTTGCGCGAATTTCATTGGTCAAGGCTAAATCTGTAAATAATGCGTATTGATAGTTTCCAAGTCCTCCATCTGCTTCTGCGTCTATTAAAGCATTGTCTTCTCCATTACAACTAACAGCTGCTGCAGAAGTGTCCAATGCCACGGTTAGGGTTTCAATAGGTTCTAAACTCACTTCATTAGAAATGGTAGAAACACAATTAAAACTGTCTCTGATATAATACTGATAGTTTCCTGCAGTCACATTCGTAAACAAATGTGTATCCGTAGAAACTGTCTCATTCATAGCGTTGAATGTAATACCATCAACACTCCAGCTATACGGAGCCGTTCCACCGGAAGCTACCAGTAATAACTCTGCATTGGTGTTACATCCTAAAGTTTGATTGGTAACCAAAAGGGCATCCACATCCGTAGGCTCAATAATTTCAACGATATTGGTTTCGTATGTACAGCCCATGTCATCCAACACGGTAATGCTATAAAACCCAGCTCCTAAATTATCAAAGCTTGGATTGGTTTGAGATGTAGAATTACTCAACAATAGTGTACCGACCGCATCATCGTATGTATTCAAAACATATCGATATGTGGCACCTACATTCCTTGGATTGACAGTTACCGCAACTGAAGCATCAGTATCTCCTTGACAAACCAAGTTTGTATTGTTAATAGACCCCGAAATTGGGTCAGGTAATAACAACTCAAACGCATTTAGAAATGGCACAATACATCCTAAATTGTCAGTAACCCTTACGGAATACTGCCCAGCCGTCAAATTTAGGAACTGGTGGCTGCTTACAGAATTCACTGTTGTAGTTACTGCTGTACCGTCGTGAGTAAGAGCAATCGTGTATGGTCCAACTCCACCAACTGGTGCAATCAAGGCACTGCCTTGGTTATTGGAACATCCTACCTGAGTCAAATCTATTGGATTAAGCGTTATTGCTGCTGCAGGGGTTGTGATGCTAAATGCTCTCACTTGACTACAATCTGGGAATGCATCTTGTTCCACTTCAACCAAATAATCTCCCGCCGGTACGTTTATAGCTCCTGTCGGACCAACATTTGCTGAAGTACCGGATAGTATAGCTGGACCATCGTCAGTCCTATCTGCAGGTGTCCCGTTGGTATCATAAATATTCCATGTAAATCCAGAAACATAGGTCGCGTCGACCAAAGTAAGTTCTATGCTTCCTGTATCACCAAAACAAACCACATCACCTAGCTTTTGAACAACTAAATCGAATGTATTTGGTTCATTCACAACATGATTAATGGTCAATTCACATCCTGTATTCACGTTTATGATTCCGAAAGTATGATTACCCGGTGCAAGGTCTGTAAATACATTCGACGTTTGATACGTTACGGATGGCAATTGTCTAAATTCATAATTACCAGAGGCAAAATTTGTCAAACTACCTGTTACATTGATAGTGATATCCTCACCAAAATTTGAACAGCTTATTATGTCATCAACAGTAATGGAAGCGCTGATTAATTCGTCAAAAGCAGGTATGTTCACCAATTCTTGCGCAGAGCAGCCATTTGAATCTACAATTCGTACCAAGACATCTACGGCAGCGTAATCTGTTCGAGTATACACTGGATTTGTCCCAGATTGTAAAACACTACTGGATGCATTATCAACAAACTCATATCGAACATAAGTTCCGCTACCTCCGGCAATACTAGTTTCGTCAATTGTAATCGTGGCCAAATTGACCGCATTTCCAGCCATGCAACCAAAAGGAGAAACAACCACAGGGTCAAACGTTACTATGTTTGGTTCGCCAACGGCAATACTACTTACCGTAGTAGTACAACCATTTTGTCCCGTGGCAACTACTTCATAGATTCCTTGTGGCAAGTTTTCAAAACTGTTGGTAGCCGCATTAAATGATCCGAGATTTGGGTTTAATGCATACGTTAAAGGACTAATTCCGTTGTTGTTTTCAGCAATCGCTATAATTCCATCACTTGCCCCTGAACAGCTAACATCTGTTGGCGTTGGGACAAAACTTGGGGTAAGGGCTGGAGGAACTCCAATGGTAAATACCCTTGAACATTCTGGTCCCGAAGTATTGCTATCGAAAACCGTAACTGTATAGGTGTCCGCTGCAGTTGCCAAAACTGTGGTTGGATTTAGAGCCAAAGCTTGTCTGGAAACCAAAGTACCTAAGGTTCCCACCACCTGATATTCATAACCACCTGAACCGTTGGTTACCTCTATTAAAATCTCAGCTTCATTTCCTGCACCACATCCTAGAACTTCTGCTAGGGTCACATTAACCTGTAGTTGTGGATGTACTGTAACGGAATCTGTATCCGTACATCCATTACTATCAATAATACTTACCGCGTACGTTCCTGGGGCCACATTGCTAAATGTTCCTCCGTTATCCACATAATTCGCTCCGCCATCAAGGGAATAAAAAATCTGGGCAGCGGTGCTGCTTGCCGTTATAGTAACATCGGCTTGTACATCACAATTTGCTACTGCGATAGCATCTATAGTTGGGTTGGGTGAAAGATTCATATTTACATTGCCCAAACTAGCCGAACATCCAAATTGGTCAGTCACCGTAATTGTATATGTACCCGATGGGGAATTTGCTGGAATCTCAATAGGGTTATCCAAGGTTCCGGCAATAGGTGTAAAAGGAGCTGGTCCGGTTACACTATAGGTATATATTCCTCCACCTCCTGAAATATCTGGAATTTCAATAAGTCCAGGTCGGTCGCAAGTAATATCTTGTTGTACCGCTGGAGTACCCGTCAAAGCATCCAACTCGTTTAAAAGTTCGTTTTCAGAAGCACTGATACAACTCGCTACTACACCATCCATTTTAGTTACTTCCAGGAAGTAGCTGCCAGCACCCAAACTATTGAATGTAAGTGTTTGAGGAGCTGAAAAAGGAACATTACCTCCACTATCACTTATCAAAACAGGTGTTCCAGTAGCCACATTGTAGAATGACCACTGCATCTCTGTACCTGGAGAAACTGTATTTTCTGTTATTGTATACGTGATGCTACCATTGCTTGCCCCTGAACATGAAGGTGTTATTGAGGAAGTGATGTCCAACGGAGCAGTGATAATGTCGTTTACATTTACACTACTTTGACGCACACAACCTGTAGGAGCGGCATCATCTCTTACATAGAAACTGTAAGTCCTACCTGGAACCAAACCGGTAAAAGTATGGGTAACGTTTAAGGCCAGTTGTGGTGTCCAAGTTGCTGTATTTGGGTCAAAATTGGCCGGGTCATCCGTATAAGTATACTCATAAGGCGCAGTACCGTTCTGTCCCCTAACGGTAACTTGTAGTTCGTTACAGTTCACGATGATAGGCAGAATGGTAATATCTAAATCATCCAAAGGAAAAGGAATTATGAATGGTGGGAAATCAGTCTGACAGATAGTGTTTCCCGAACCATCCACGGTCCTCATGGAAGGATTAACCGTATCCCCAGAGTTATATCCTGTCAAGCGGTCCGTGCTTCCAGGGGTTGAATTGTCACCAATCCAAGTAAGCCCCCCATCATCACTAAACTCAATAGTACCTAAGGTGGTAGGGTATGCCGTGAACTCAAAACCGAAGTCATTGATATCTCCGGTACAATTGGCTGGGGTCACCCCACCAATTGCAGCTGTCAATTCATCTGGATTAATGATAGTAATAGGAGTATCGGTAACTGCACATCCGTAAGTATCAGTTATTATTATTGTGTAATCACCAGATAGTAGATTGAAAAAATCGTAGGTATTCGTCAAAACATTGGTAACCGTTTGGTCAGAAGCACCCGCATTGTCCAAATCAACAATCTGAAGTGTATATGGTCCATCACCAGCAGTTATACTTATGGCTATTGACCCCATTCCATCATGACATTCTGGGTCAGTTGGTGTAGGTGTAAATGCTAAAACGGGTGCACTGTTTACGGTAACAGTTTCCATATATTGACAAAAAGGGGCAGTACCAGAATTATCACGAACATAGACATCATACCCGCCTGTATTTCCAGATGTAACGACGAAAGAATTCGATGCGGCAAAATCCGAATCAGATACTGTAGTACCTGTAGTCAAAAAGGCATACGAATAGCTTCCATCTCCTCCTGAAGGTGTCACAGTGATGCTACCGTTACCACAACTGGTAACATCAGCCACATCTACCTGGGCGGATAACACAGGAGCTATGACCACAGTTTCTACCGAGGATACACATCCGAAAATATCAGAAACCTCAATAGTATAGGTACCATCCGCTAAATTTGAGAATGTATAATCCGTATTTGTGGAAGGTGTTGGTGTTTGCCAAGCTCCTCCATTTATTCTAAAAGTATAATCACCATTCCCTGCAGTAACAGTAGCGGTTATAGTTGCGTTGTTTGCTCCAGTGTAACATGCCGTAGACGATGTTGTAAACGTTATGGTTTGTGGAGCAGTTACTGTTACAGGAGTAGTAGTAATTTGAAAACAACCATTTACATCACGTACTCGTACCAGGTAATCTCCAGCGGCTATATTGGTAAATGTTGTACTGTTTTGATATGCAACGCTAATACCGCCTAAAGTATCTTCCAATTGATACTCGTACGCTGGGCTTCCTCCAGTCGCCGAAGCTTCCAAAGTTGCCCCTGTATTAAAACAAGTAAATTGGCCTGTAAGGTTTAGTGCAGGAACCAGAGTTGTAGGTTGAGTCAAGGTAGCACCAAAGCTTGAAGTACAGCTTGTATCATCGGCTTTACGAACTTGTACCGTATACGTTCCATCACCTAAGCTGGCAGCGGCGGTAACAGGAGATGTTGTTTCTGCAATCCAAGTCGTTCCTCCATCTAAGGAGTATTCAAAACCGGCAACTGCATCAAAATTAGCTACCTCAAAACTGATAGTTCCATCTGCCACACCATTACAACTAGGGTCCGCTACGCTCAATAATTGACTGTTAAACGCTTGGTCCGGTTCAACAACTACGGTAATATCTTGTGTCCTTTCACATATCTCAGGCAGTTGGACTACTTGAATATCATCCAATATTAGGTCATTACCATCATTGCTGTTCACATTAGACCTAAACACGATATCAATATCGGTGTTAGTACCTGGGTTAAATGTGATGGTACGATTGTGCCAATCTGTATTTCCAGTATTCTTAGGAATCTCAGGGGCAACCTCACTGTGAATCAAAGTTCCTGTATTATCGAAAATTTCAACAAGGACCTCTGGATTGTTACCTACACCGGTAAGATTCATCAAGTTATATGCCCAGAAGCTCAATGAGATTTCTTCATTTGGCAATACCTCTAAATCACGTTTGGCCCATAGAATAGAATTTAACACAGGATTACCCGTATCAGAAAATGTACTTACATCTATAGCCAAGAACCTACCGTTGGTCAAACCTGTGTGGTCCTGCGGACTTGTCCAAAAAGGAACTGGATTGGTAACTAAATTCGTAACCGTATACTCACCATTTACCAAAATTCCAGCAGGTCCTCTGTTACAATTGGTCAAAGAACCATCTTGAGGTTCATAACAATAGTCAGTTCCCACTTCTGCAATTTGCGTGGTGGGTCCCGCACCAAAATCCTCAAAGAAAATTGTACTCTGATTAGGTGCGATACTGCTTGAATATCCTACCGTGATGGTTTGAGTACCATCCGAAACACCTGTAAAAATATTATTATTAGCTGGAGTGTTTGCTATAGTATTTAGACTATAAGTATAACTGAAATCAGTTGTATTTGATGT
Organism: Bacteroidota bacterium; assembly: GCA_039191905.1. Taxonomy (GTDB): domain Bacteria; phylum Bacteroidota; class Bacteroidia; order Flavobacteriales; family Flavobacteriaceae; genus Flagellimonas. Next base: position 26,680 of record JBCCXJ010000005.1, read on the forward strand.
GGAAACGGTAATGGATGCTGTACCATCACAAGCGTAGTCTACAGCAGTACTGAGATTTGGGTCCGGGGTTGGGTTGGGAACCGTCAAATCCATATCATGGGTACAACCTAGCGCATCCCGAAGAACCAGTTGATAATTTCCGGGGGCTAAATTTCTTTCATTGCTAGCAGCAAAATTACTTCCGCCATCAAAACTATATTCATAAGGTGCTTGTCCTCCACTTGCATTCAGAATTCTAACGCGAGCACCACTTGGGCTACACGAAGCATCTTCAACAATTGCAGGTGAAGCATTTAATAAAAAGGGTTGAACAATTTCATAATCAAAATTTCCAACACAACCTGATGCTCCACTTCCTCCTGAATCCATTATGGTAATGGTATAGAAACCTGCTGGAAGATTCACGAAAGTATCACTACTCTGATAGGTAGTTCCTCCGTCCAAACTATATTGATATGGAGATGTTCCTCCAGTTACAGATACTGTTAAAGAAGCTGTAGCAGAATCAGCACAGACAATTCCACTATCAGATGCTGAAATGTTCAATCCTCCGGGTTCATCTACACGAACACTATTGGAAATTGCAAAGCAACCGTTGCCATCGAAAACGATGAATTCATAATCTCCATCTTCGTTAGGGAAATATGTAGCTGGTGTTCCGCGATAGCCTCTTAAAAAGTTTGGATTCGTCTGCAAAGCACTTACAGGCACATCTGCGGGTGTAGCATACATATCTATACCGTCCTTGCTCCAAATAGCCATTTGATAATCAGGATTTGGAGAACCTCCATTTGGAGTTAAGGTAACAATACCAGCAGTACAAGTAATGTTCGCAGTAGTGAAAGCAACAAGGGTCAACTCTGGAATCTCATTTACTGCTATCGTTTGCGTATCCGTACAACCATCATCCGTTGTGGTGATTACAATATAATTCCCAGGATTTACACTGGTGAACGTATGGGTATTGTCTGGAGAAGCAACACGATTATCCACAAAGGTTCCCTGACCTCCATTACTACCATCATCCAACCTCAGCTCATAATTGTAATTGGGCAAAACATTCAAAGCTTGAACAGATATGCTACCTAATTGATTACAATCCGCAGGAGTCGCACTAAGGTTAACTTGGAAATTTCTTTCCAGTATGCCAATTTCTTCAGTTTCAAAAACACAGCTTCCCGGAATTGGAACACCAGTTACTGGATTTAACTGAGTTACTTGAACTACATATGTTCCACCTGTGCTTATATCGAAATTAGGACCATTATTACTAGAAAATGGAACTACAATATTGTCATTGGAAGCATCTACTAATTGAAACCCATAATTAGCTCCCAAGTTGGTGATTCGGATATTACCATCTGTACTACATAAGATATCTGAAGCGGTATGTGTAATATCCAAGGTATTCTTGAAGACGTTGAAATAGAAACGACTAAAACATCCATTTTGATAGCGAATCACCACTCTGTATTTACCACCATCTGTTAAGGTGTAATTATCCTGTGTAACCAGGTCGTTCCAAGTACAGGTGCTGTTGGTATTGGCACAATCATCCCCGGCATCTGCACAACTTGTTTCGTCAAGTCTTTGCCAAACGATGCTTTGAGCATCGGTAATACCTAATTGAATTGTAGGTTCATCGTTATCCCCACATAAAAATATTTTAGGCAAAAGACTTCCATCTATGGCACAAGTGGCAATTTCTCCTTGTAAATTGTTTGCCGGATTTGAGTCAGAGTTTACCTGATTAAAATAAGTTATGATAGGATTTGTTTGAGTAGCTCCAAATCGCTCCACGGTAATCAGCTCAGTTAAATCTGGACAACTTCCACCAGAAGATTTCTCTACAATATAGTTTCCGATATCGGTTACTCTAAGTGTACTAGGATCTGCGTCAGGGTCACCATCGTTCAAAACAGTATCTCCGCCATCAATTTGACCATTTCCATTGTTATCTAAAGCCCAAGTGTATGTTGTAAATCCAGAACCTGCTGTCAAGACTACATCGTCACCACATAATTGTACTGTTCTTGCCTGACCACAATTCGCCAAATCATCTAAAATGTTATTATTGGCTACTTGAGGGTTGGTGTTACAAGGAAAGTTGGACAAACCGGGCTCATCGGTAAACACGGTAGGATTGTTAACACCTTGAAACGTAGAATAAGCCAAGTTTTCCAAATCGGATGAACAGGCATCCACAAAATCAGAACAATTTCCTGAAATGGTCACCGTGATGCGAATAGTATATTGAGGGTCACCTACTTGGACAAGATTGTCTGGGATTTGAAAGGTTATTGTATTTGTATTGAGGTCATGGGAATGGGTAGTCCCTAAGGCACCGGAAACATCAACGTTATCCAAAGTAACGTTGGATGGTAAAATATTGGTGATAGTGTAATTGGTTGCATCGTCGTCTCCTGTATTTTGAAAACGAAGTACATATTGAAAGGTTTCACCCAGACTTACACCTTGGCCCGTTATATCGGTTCCTCCAGGGTTTTCTGAAGTATTGCTCAAGGTTATTTCTGGAGCTAAAACCTGCACATACGAAGCTGCAGTCACGGTGCCATCGGTAGAATCCACGGTGGGAACTCCAGTCCCATATTCTCCACCATCCCCGCCATCTGCATTATTATCTTTATAAAACTCATTGGCATCACTACATCCATCTCCGTCGCTATCCAAATCCAAATGATTGGGAAAACCATCTGAATCCGTATCACAGGAAGCCGTAAGCAAAGCGCCTTGCATATTGGTAGGACCGGCAACAGTTTGGCCAATAACAATAGAATTAGTTCCAGAAGCATTCCAACTTACTACATTGGCGGGAGTGGTTAAAACCAAAGGTTCTAAAGTTCCATTATTGCTTCGAGTACCAAACAATTGAAATTGTCCAGCTTGGTCTATAACAACTCTCAACAATGGACTTCCGTGTGTACCTGTAAGGGTCCAAATATTTGGATTACCTCCTTGTCCATATCGTGTTCCATCTTCAAATAAAGCGATGTTACCTGGTTCTCCATTTTGCAATTGGATTTCTCCAGCAACGTCATTTCCATTAATTTGGAGATTGAAGGAATTATCAATACTAAAAATATCAAGCACCAAATAATCATCAGAGGTAATCAAATCGCTAGTATGTGAAGCGCCACTTGCAATATTGAAAAGAAGTGTATCGCATTCATCCCCATCATAAATCCCGTCGTTGTCATCATCCAAATCTGTAATGTCATTTACTCCATCATTATCAAAATCATTGTAGACCACAATTCTAGCTGAAGGTTCGTCCTCAGTTAAATTCGTATCCACTTGGTCTTGAGTGTTTGTTGCTGTATTGGTTAAGCTTAAAAGTGGAAGTCTATCTATTTCATCAGCTTGGACCTCTAATTCCAAAATGGCCACATCACCTCCATCCAAAGTTCCTATGTTCCATGTATTTCCACTCCAGCTACCTGTGATGGTAAACGCTGATACAAACGTAAGTCCGGCTGGAATGTCGTCTGTTATTTGCAAATTGGTCAGTGGGCCTAGTCCTAAATTCTGTACTCTTATCCTAAAAGTAGCGGTCTCCCCTTCCATGATTTCGGGTTTGTCAACCGTCTTCTGAACAAAAACGTCGGGGTCACAATAAAGTGCCTGTATGGCATTACTATCATAAGTACAGGGACCCTTTGTACCTCGCAAGAAGAATTCGCCAGCTCCCATGGGCGCATAACTAGGGCCGTTGGCACCAGGTATGGGTTGTCCATTCTCAAACCATTGAAAGGCATCAAAATTATTGCTTGTAGCTTCAAAAATTTCAGAACCCACAAAACAACCACTTCCGCCACGGATTTCAAGGGTTACTTCTGGAAGCGTATCAAAGCCGGAAAAATAGCCTGCTACCCCACGTGCTCCATTAAATCCGAAGAAACCAACTGCCATGGGTCCTGTAGAGTTTACACTAACATTACCATTTAGGTTAGGGATATAAAAGGTTTTCCAATCCGACGAACCTGCCACAGGATTTGATGGCGGCAAAGTAACCGCACCGTTACCATCCGTAACAACAATATTTGCATCTGGAGTATTAACTGCCGCAATAATGGTCATTCCACCGGTAACCGTGGTACCTGCCATATTTCGTATGTCTGGGATGTTATCCATCACATCTGGTAATAGGCAGTTTACGGGTGCAACAAAATTCAGCCCTTGCGTAAATACCCTACTTGCCCCGGCCATACATTGATAGGCATAAACATCTTTAGAGGTTTGTAGAAACATATTTGCGCCAACCAAATTGGACGAAAAGAAAGTGCTCGGCACTTCAAAAAACTCACCGTTATTAATTGTAGCAATCGGAGTGGTACTTCCATTGACAAAAATTTGAGTATTGTCCGCTGTTGCAATGATTAGTGGAAATTCCGTACGGCCGTCCGTCCCTCCATTTCCTCTAATAAAAACATATTCCTTTCCCAGTCGGTTTTCAGGAACCGGTTGGTCAATTCCTGCATCACGATTACTGGCGCCTGCTTCACGACCAAAGTTGATGGAACCATTGCTGATCACAATATCCTTGTCAGATTCAACTGTGGCACCAATCCAGCCATCTTGATGTGCTTGTGTTGGGCTATTGCCTATGTAGGTTTCAAAAACAAAGGATTCGTGTGCATCTAAGGTAACAGTGTAGGTGTTGGCCGTAATTCCAGCCCTATCGTTTCCAACACGAAACTCACAACCTGGATCATATCCATAAAGTTGAACTGTAGTGTTATCTTCAGTAGCCATAATTCCAAGGGTATTGGATTTTGAAGGATGCGCGCCAAGGTTTGGAACGCCTCCCCATTTAAAACGCGTACCTAAAGCTTGCCTACCCTTTGCTGTTAATGAAGCCGCCTGTGCACTTGAATTACCTCTATAATTCACATAAAAGCGGTTTCCGCTTGGTGATTCAAAACGTAGGCCACTATTGTTTAGGACTATTCCAGTATTGGTATTGTTCACCAATATTATGTTATTGTCACCATTGCTTAAGGTCCAAACGGCGGGGCTAACATTGGAGATGTTAAATGTCGCTACCGGTGTGGCGTTTGTACCTTGATATGCATTTACCGTAAAAGTTGTAGGTTCAGGTGTAGAAAGATAGATGGCCTGTTCCCTTATCCCTGCATTGTTCTGTCCTTGTTTCAAAGGAGGTAAATAATGAAGATCACTTAGCTGTGAATTTGCAAAAAAGGAAACAAAAAGAAGCACGAAAAGCAAGCCTAACTTACGTAAGGTGTTGCTTGATAGGTCAATAATTCGGTCCATTTGGGGTGGAAGTTGAAGTTATTCTTAACAAAAAAAGCAGCTTTTAAGGTGATTTCCAGATAATTGTTGTTAGATGCCATAGATGCCATGTAAGAACAGGGGGATTTGTTGTAAGGCCTTATAAAAACAAGTGTTTTGCGAGGATAGCATCGATTTATGGTAGCTTTTTTCCGATGAAATAAAAAAAGTCCTGTTTTTAACAGGACTTCACCTCATAAACTAAAACTGGTTTGTGCATGATTGATAATATATGCCAAAATATTACAATCAATGGACTATTTAAAAATCGGTTAGTGATTCTTTGAAAATCTAGAAATAGCATTAATGAATCATGTGTGATTTTATCTTGAAATATGTTCTTTTACTATGAGTATACAATCGAGTGAACAATTCGGTGCTTATGTTAATTTGTAGAAATTTAACTTTTTAAATATCAAATTGATAAATTATAAGTTATGACCCTGCCAAACTAACTAGTAGAAACTCCAAACGGATAAAAAACCTTGCAAATCATAGATTTTGCAAGGTTTCGTTGTTTTTAAAGAATAATAACATGATTTTACCTTAAAGATGGTGATTTTAAGAGCATCACATACTTTTTCAACTTTATTTTTCATTAACAAAGAAGGGAATAAGATACATTTAAAACGATTCAGTCGTTAGTTCCATGTTTAAGGCCGCACCCGCTAAACTACCAGAGCTTACAGAATTTGCTACAGATCTCATTGGCTTTGCATTATCTCCACAGGCGTAGACACCCTTTACGTTGGTTCTTTGCATATCGTCCACTTTTAAGTAGCCCTGTTCAGTAAGTTCACAACCCAATAGCATAGGGATTTCTGAATTTTGTTCAAAGGGTAGACCACTATATATGGCTTCAAAGTAAACTCTCGTACCATCCTCAAGAACAACATGGTTAATCATACCCTTTTCATGTTCAATTTCCACTATTTTATCCTCAACTATACCAATATTATGGGATTTCAGTTTCACCAACTGTTCTTCAGCGAAATTTGCTTTTCCAGAGGTCAGAATTGTTAGATTATCGGTCAAGTTGTTCACCAATTGAGCGTAGTGAAACGCAACATCGCCGTTTGACATGATTCCCGTTTTCTGACCATTGAATTCATAGCCATGACAGTATGGGCAATGTATTACTGAAATCCCCCAGCATTCGGAAAAACCTTTAATCTCTGGCATAATATCTTTTATACCGGTTGAGAAAATTAACTTCTTACCCAAAATCAGTTCTCCAGATTCAGTTGTTATTTCAAACCCTTCTTTGGTTTTGCTTCCATGTATAGCCACATCATTTATAAAGGATACGGTTTTATACTTTACTACTTGTTCTTTTGCTAAAGAGGCTATTTCAAATGGTGTTTTTCCATCTTGGGTTAGAAAATTATGCGAATGTGGTGTCTGCTTGTTGCATGGATTACCCGCGTCAATAACCAAAACCCTTTTCAAGGAACGCCCTAAGGCCATCGCAGCTGAAAGCCCTGCATAACTCCCACCAATAAGTAGGACATCGTATTCTTTTTTTTCTTTCATTTTATCGTTTTATCATTTTTATTAAAATTATAATGTCTCATATTTGAGACATGTTTGTTTAAATTTTTTTATGCACTTATTCCATTTATAAAAGATTTCCAGGCAAACTTCTTGATGATTTTTATTTTCGAATTATCTGTTTCATTTGCATTTACTGTGCTATTTACAATACCTGCATGTAGGTTTTGAATCCATTCCACTGTCATATGATTATCTACGATGCCTTTACTCTGTAAATCAGCTATAATTCTTTTAAAACTATCATAGATGTAGTTATAGTCTTCGGAGTCCTTGTTGCTCTTGGAATGTTTATGTCCTTCCCGTTGACGAAGTTTATAAAAAAACGAATACTTAGCCCCGCAATCAATTCCAGCATTTAGCATATTCTCAAGTTGCACTAGAGAGTCATCTGAGCTATTGATAGCAGCTATCATTGCCTTTTTACAGCTTATTTCCATTTCGCGTTCACAGGTAGTAACAAGTTCATCTCGGTCTTTGAAATATCGATGCAATGTTCGTCTTGTAACATTTGCATTATCTGCAACTTTCTGAAGTGGAGCCGAGAAATCCTGATTGAAAACCTCAATAGCTGATTCGATAATACGGTCTTTAGTTTTAATCAACATAGGGCACAAAATTAAAAATTTACTGAATATGTCACAATATTGAGACATGTTTTTCGTACCCTGGAAACTACTGTTACGAAAATAAAAATGAGCTCTAAAACTTAGACTGTAGTGCATCTTATTGGATTCAATCAAACTAGGCCAACTAAGAATCAATACGATTCCAAACGTAACCGTCTAGAGTTAACAAAACTGAGGAAGTACTTTCTCTCCAATTTCTTCTATAATTTCCGATGCTGGTCTAGAACTATATTTTAAATTAAGAATAACGTGGTTAACACCCTGCGATTCCAACAGTTTCAAGTGTGTATTTACGTATTCCGTTCCCGACTTAAAACCAAGATGTATTGGGGTTGGTTTTGTTTTTGAGTCGTTAGTTATGTCTAGGTATAAAGATTGCAGAAAAGGTTTCCATTCCTGTTTTGTTTTTGACAGCGCTCCTTTCCACTGATTCATTACTAATTGCAAGGTTGTAAAGTCCCTAGGGTAGTACAACCATCCATCCGCATATTCAGCAATCCAATCCAATGACTGCCCAGAATGTCCCGTGACGAACATCGGTGTTTTCTTATAGTACTTGGGCAATAGGTCAATGCCACCATTTGTACTACCGTAAAATTTTGAAGTATACACTGGGAAATCTCCCTGTAAAGCTCTTAAGTAAAAGAAACTATCCCTGAACAATTCTGACCTATCATCTAATTTTTGATTAAAAGCAGGGTACTCTATTGGACGATCTCCAGATGCTACTCCCAAAAGAAGTCTCTCATCTGAAAGCACCTGAATACTATTCATGGATTTTACCGTATGGACAGGATGCCGTAATGGTAGAATAATACTCGCCGAACCCAAAGCTATTTCCTTTGTCTGACCCATAATGTGTGCCATATAAATCCAAGGATCATAAAGCTGTCCTGCATCACCGAACAAAGGGTCATTAAAAGGAACATCCCTAAACCAAAGTGCCTTAAATCCTAATTCCTCAGCACGTTTGGCTAGGGTTTCCTGATTTTTCATTTCTGCCACAGCACCGTTGTAAGCTTCAATTGGAAAAACCAGTCCCAAAGTTAGTTTGCCTTTAGTTATTACTTTATCAAAAACACTCATCTAACCGTTTACTATTTTTTCAGTTTCCGCAATCAGTGTTTCTATCTTTACATGATCATAAGCATCCATATGTGCCCTGTTAAAATCACCTTTATCATTGTCAAAATACTGACCGTTATTGTTTGAAAATTTCTCAGATACAGCAAGTTCATATAAAATAGTGGCACCTTTATCCGCAGAAGACCAATGTTGCCCATAGGCTTCTTGAACCATTTTGGTGTTCAACAGTGAACCGGGATTTACTGGGATAGTTGTTATTTCAGGATACTTTTTTGCAAAATCAAAACTCCACATGGTCAAGGCCAGTTTACTTTGTGCATACGCCTCTTGGTCAGATTTCTGACACTGTCCTAATAATGCGGTCAGGGAAACAGGTGATTGCGCCGCTGAGCTAAGATTAATGACTCTAGCTGAGTCACTTTTTTTTAGCAACGGTAGCAAACCATTGGTAAGGAGGTATGGTGCAAAATAATTTACTGCAAATCGTACATCCAAACCTTCTTTATTTAATGGAACACTGCTTTTAAAGACCCCAGCATTGTTGATTAGCACATCGATTTTTGATATGCTTTTCGATAAATCAGAAATCATTTTCTTGATACTTTCAAAATCTGATAAATCGGAGATAAAACCACTTATTTTTTCCGTATCAGTATGGTCTTTGATTTCTGAAATGGCACTCTCAACTTTTTTGGAATCTCTTCCATGTATAAGTATTTGGTGCTCATCTTCTGCCAATTTCAGTGCAGCTAGCTTACCAATACCATCCGTGCTTCCTGTAATTAAAATAGTTTTCATTTTTCATCAATTTTAATACTTCCGTTTGTTTTACATATAACAATACTGCGCCATCTGGGTTTGAAAGGTTGTGGATTGTTTTTACCATTTAGCTAAAAGAGTTATACATGTTGTTTTAACACATGAAATAAATCTCAGTGTTCAACGACTACTTTTCCGATAGCCTTTTTACTTTCCAATTTTTCATAAGCATCACCTACGTTTTCAAGTAAAAATTGTTCATCATCAAGTAATGGCTTCAAACCTCCCGCCTCAGCGATTTGGGTAAGATCCTTTAAAATTTCACGGTGTGCCTCTCTCTTGAAATTGTGTAACATGGGAATCAACATAAATACCACATGCAACGACAATCCTTTAAAGTGCATGGTGCTCAAATCAAGTTCACAAAGAGAAACAGTAGAGGCTATTTGACCATTCAGTGCAGCTGCCTCAAAAGATTTAAGCATATTTTCTCCACCTACAGAATCAAATACAACATCAAATCCCACTCCATTTGTGTACTTGTTTACATAATCTTCTACCGGTTCATTTTTGTAATTTATTGGTGCGGCACCTAGACTTTCAATGATTGACATTTGTTTTTCGCCGCCACCTGTGGCGTATACTTCAGCTCCAAAATACTTCGCTAGTTGCAGTGCAAGGTGTCCTACGCCACCAGTACCTCCATGTACCAAAACTTTTTGCCCGCTAGTAATCCCTGCGCGTTTTAAGCCTTCGTATGCTGTTATCCCAACCAACGGCAGAGCAGCAGCTTCTCTCATCGTCAAGTTCTTTGGTTTATGTGCTATCAATCTACTATCAGCAGCAACATATTCGGCTAATGTTCCCTGTAAATCTGATAGACCACCCACACAACCATAAACTTCATCCCCAATCGAGAAATCAGTAACATTTGCCCCTACATCTTCAACCATCCCTGCTAGGTCCATTCCCAATATCGCTGGGATAGCAGGCGCAAAAGGCAAATCCTCCCCCATTGTTCTAATCATAGTATCCACCGTATTGATACTTGATGCTGAAACTTTAATCAATACTTGGAAGTTTTCTAATATTGGTGCTTCAACTTCAGCGGATTTAAACATTGTATTGGCCCCATATTTGTTAAGTATCATTGCTTTCATATCATGTTGATTTTATTACTATAAATTTTATAGTTGCAAAACTAATTATAGTACAATACATTTGCAATAACGGTCAAAAAGGATAGTATACATATGGAGAAAACAGAATCGAAAAAGTTAAGTTTTAGGGGGAACGATTACCCCTGCTGTGCAAGCTTGACCATGGGTATCATAGGTGGCAAATGGAAAACGGTTATTCTTTATTATCTCATGGACGAAAAACTGAGATATAATGAATTGAGAAAATCAATGCCCACGGTTACTGAAAGAACCCTTAGCCTTCAATTAAAGGCCTTGGAAGAAGATGGTCTCATTAAAAGAAAGGTTTATACCTCCAAACCTCCTTTAAAAGTAGAATATTCTTTAACAGATTTTGGCAAAACGTTAATTCCCCTAATTCAATCTATTGCAGATTGGGGCGACTTTGTAGTTGACAACTATTCCTAAATGAGATTTATTGGTATAACCTTAACGCTAACGTTCAGTATTGTTAGGACTAAAAAGTCAAATGAAATCATTTTACCTCCAAAAAAACCAATCAACAGAATTTGCAACGCACTTTCAATACTCGATAAAATTTTTGTATCCCTAAAGCACAAGAATCCCTCTAAGGTCATAAGAAAACCATGTATTTAACTGTGAAGAGGCCTTAAAGCGGTAATTCAAGACCTCTTTTTCTTCATTTTACTTATTTCAGTTTAGTAGTAAAATTGACATCTACATTGGATGCTTTAAAAAAGTATTTTTATCAGACAGAACTATTATTCTACGACTTTTACCTTTTTAATCTATGGACAAGATGCACCTGGGTCTTTGTTTAGTGAAATATCATTTAAAGCGATAAGATCACAAAGTTCCTGTGGAAGCGAAGTAATCTGATTTTCTTCAATAAACAATACCAGCAAGCTACTCAAATCCCCTAGTTCCGAGGGCAATTGTGACAACTGATTCTTTTGAAGTTGTAGGGTTTTAAGATTGACCAAGTTTCCGATTTCCTTTGGCACTTCTTGAAGTCCGTTTTCGTCAATGCGCAACTCAGTCAGGCTGGTCAAGTTCCCTAAGGTGCTTGGCACATTGGCTAGATTGCACCAACCTAAATCTAGATTTATCAATTTAGTTAGGTTTCCAATCGTACTAGGAATAGCTGCCAATTGTCTACTTCCGTACACGGATAAGCTTTGCAGTTCTTCGAGTTGGCCTATTTCACTTGGCAAGCTGTTTAAGTCATTGAATGTGAAGTCTAGTTGAATTAGATTTTCAAGATTTCCTATTTCAGCAGGTACCTCATCAATTGCATTATTGTGGAGCACTAAAGATTGTAGACTTGTAAGATTACCTATTTCAACGGGAAGCTTTTTTAATTCGTTGGCTGTCAAATTTAACACTCGTAGTTTTTGCAAACTTCCTATTTGAATGGGTAAAACGGATATGTTATTACCTATAAGCCTTAAAGAATTTAGTTCGGTAAGGAATTCAATGAGCGGCGTCATTGTGGTTAATCCTCTATCCTGGATATTGATTTGTACAACTCTCCCATTGTCAACCGTGATTCCTTCCCATTCATCAATAGTTTTTGAAAAATCCCAATCAAGCGTATTGTTTGGGTTAAGGTTGTACCATGCTATAAGCACATCCCTATCGGTCAAGGCTGCATTGGTAACCATAACGGTGTACGTAGCAGTGCTCTCGTCCTCTGCCTTTATCGTATAATTTACACTGTTACTAAAATCAATGGTCTCTTTATTCCCTGGATTTGCCTCCCCATTCTCAGAAATTTGCAAGGTAGGAACCAATGCGCCCAAAGCGATCCCATAAGGCACTTCAATCGTTACAGTTTGGTTCATCTCATCAATAATACCCTGAACATCGGTAAATAGGTCTTCATTATCTGAAGCCAAAAAAGCAAATGACAACACCTGCTTAGCACTGGATTTAGGCAGGCTTACAATAACCTGGTAATCCTGAATGGAACCGTTTTCTGCTTCAACTTTGTATACCACTGGATTTGAGAAGTCTACTACTACTTGATTGTTCGGGCTTATGGAAGCACTTTCAGAAATGGTAATTGTAGGCTTTAAACCACTTATGTTAATTTTCTGAGGTAGTTCAATACGTACAGTTTTGTTGTCTTGGTCAATTACTCCATTGACATCAACTGTAATTTCATCATTGTCTTCTGACAAAAACGAAAACGTCAAAATTTGGTTTTCTTGGTTAAGTTGAACTTGGTCATCATCACTACACGATGTTAAACTAAAAAGCACCAGTACTGTAAGGAAGAATACTTTTTTCATGATTTGGGTTTAAGAATTTTTTGTAAAAAAGAACCAAAGCTACAAAGCAACTAACGGTTCACGTTTGTCAAAAAATTGATTTTTTCAGTCGAGGGACAGAGTAATATTATTGTACTTTTCTGAAAATGTGCGGTTTGGAATCGCCTTAGGCACACTTAGCCAACTATTCCTGTTAATCACAAATCTAAATTCATGTACGCCTGTATTTGGTAAGTCTGCTTTTGGAATCGATAGCTCATACACACCCTCTCCTAAACTGCTCATTTGGTATGAGCTATTATTTGGATTCCAATTATTGAAGGTTCCTGCCACGGATATGCTATTGATTAAATCATGGGTCAAGTTTTTAGGGTGTGTATACTGAAAAACAACGTTTTCATTTTCAATACGATATCCGTAGTTTTTATCAAAATCTTCGTTTGAGTCAAACAAGTCGGCAACAATTGAATTTACAACAATTCGAAGCTTTTCATGCGTCATCGGTGTACTTTGGTTAATTACGATAGAAACTCCCAAATTCCGCTCGGGATAGATTACAAACATATTTTGTACCCCGTATGCCCCGCCATGTTTCATACAACGAAGACCGTATCGGGTAATTCCAATATCATCCCATAAATATCCATTCCAATTTTCAAGCGAATTTTCAATATTGCTTCGGGCTTCCAATACCACCTTATCATCAGTTCTTAAATGGTACTTCAAAAACTTATTAAGGTCACCAATTGTTGATTTCAACATTCCACCAGCTCCCCAGATACGATATCCAAAATTGGGCATCAACTTTTCATTTTCATTGTAGCCGTTTAGTAGTTTTTTACTCTTTGGATTAGTAAAAAAAGTTGTCTTCATTTCTAGTTTTTCTAGAAGTTCATTTTGAACAATTGTTCTATAATCCTCTTGATATGTTCTTTCCAAGATGTATCCAGCAAGCTCAGGGCAAAGCTCATTGTAAAAAGACATGGTTCCTGGAAAAGTATCCAATTCCACTTTTCTTAAATCCTCAAAAAAATCAGATTTGGTATACCCCAATCCAAAAGCTTCAAGTTTAAGGGCGGTGCTATCATCCTCAATCTTTCTTAAAGAACTAACATCTGGAAATGTCCTATTTACACCAGATTTGAAACCTAATAAGTCCCTAATTCTTATAGGGTACCCTTGATATTCAAGATTCGGATATTTTTCGGGCAGGAATTTTCTAACGTCATCATTCAAATTTACTTTCCCATCCACCACTGCTTTAGCCATCAGCGTACCTGTGAATACCTTTGTGACTGATGCAATTTCAAAAAGGGTGGTATCTGTAATCTTGTTACCCTTGCCTTTATCAATTTCACCGTAGTGCTCTGTAATTGTTTTGCCGTTTTTTATAACAGATATCGACGTTGCAAAAGCACTGGTATCCTCAAGTAGGTTCTGACCATGGAAATCAAGTACACCTTTAACATCGGTTTCTGATGACTCCTGTTTTAACTTACATGAGCTTAGTACAACAGCTATGCAAAACAAAACACAGGTCACATTTGATTTTGGTTTATTTTTCATTGAACATTAGTTTATGCTACAATTCTTCTAGTATCGCAGGAATAACCTCCTGAAAAAACACGTTATTGTAATATCTGCCGCTACAATTCGTAACTATATTAATACTGGTTTTTTCTTTTTCATTTACAAACAAAAAAGACTGGTATTTTAAGGTTCCTCCTGAATGGCCAACATATTCTTTGCCATCGTAGAATAGTCTCATAGATCCGTTTCCGTAGTCCATAATTTTCCCTTTACTACCAATTGGAATACTATTTGACCCCATTGAAATCCACTCTTTAAGCTGGTTCATAGACTCTTGGTTCAAAATGGAGTTCTCAATAAAAAGTGCTTTAGAAAATTTATATAGACCCATGGATGTGGTATACGCCTCACCCGCATATCCATAATATTCTCGCCAACCTGAGACATTGGCAACGGTCTCTAATTCCCTGGCGAAAAAACCTTGAATTTCTTTATCTGGTCTTCCAAGTTGTATCTCAGAGAGATTGTGGTCTGCATAAAAATCATTGAAAACCTTTATGAAGTTCGTACCGGTTATGGACTCCACAACTTTTTCCAAAACCAGATAATTAGTATTACTGTATTCGAAAACACCCCTGGGATTGAGCTGGTTGTCGACCAGTTCGATTTTCTCGCCAAATGTTCTGGGGGTTTTATCATTAATAACCCTTTGTATCCATGAGGGATGTTTTGTAAAATCATGAAGTCCACTTGTGTGTGATAGCAAGTCACCAATAGTAACACTTTGGATGTTGATCATGTGGTCTAGTCCTGTAACATAGGTATTGACGCTATCTTTCAATGAGAGTTTTTCCTCTTCAACCAATTTTAAAACAAGTACTGCTGCAAGCAGCTTTGTAGTACTCCCGATGCCATAAATCTCTTGAATATCCACATCTTCATTTGTATACTGGAAATCCCAAAAATCACCATCATGAAAAATGGTAATGGCCACTGATGGTAATTCTTTCTTCTTAGCTATCCTCAAGACTTTCTTTTCAATTCCGTTTTTGAAAGATTGCGATGTCGCATCGCTCGAGGTACAGGAAGCGAATGCAATCACAAAAACCACCTTAACCATCGAAACGATACCACTCATTAATGCTTTAACCATTCTATTTCTTTATTCTTTGTCACTAGCGTTTTCTCGGACTTTTTTAAAAACTTATCCAAAAAGTTAACGATGAGCTCCGATTTGATTTTATGTCCAAGTTGTTTATCATACCCTTTAGATTTTAAAAGAGGGATAACAAAGGGCATATCAGTTAGGTCTAAATGGCTCGCATGCTTGAAACGCACCCAATAGGAATCGTTCATGTTACTCTTGAAAAATAGCTCAACCGCTTCCAGTTCATAGCTTTTCACATTTCTATAAAAATCTACTGGTATCTTTTTCGATATCAATTCATCATCTGATAAATCCGGGGAAAAGGAACTGATGTATAAAAAGGGTTTTGAATACTCATTTAAAACCTGGTTATCAATGGGCCCATCTATATTAATTACGGCTTTTGCATTAGTAACTTGTTTCCCTAAAGATGTCATAACGGTTCCGCCCAAAGAATGTCCAATAAAGCCTATAGTATCAAAATCTAAGTGATGTGCAAACCTGGTATTTGTCCTACCAAGTACTGTTAATATTTCTTTATAAAAAAACACCAAATCTGGTGAAACCACATCAATAAGTTTTTTGATAAGTTCTTTTTGAATCTCCGCATTTACAACCCTTAATGAGTCCTTTTCAATTCCATAATTGTTCAATATAAAATTCTTTTCTGCCGCAACAACAATATAACCGTGACTGACAATTTCCTCGATGAGCGCAGTATTGTCGACCATAATGCTATTAAATCCTTGGGCATAAACTAAAAGGGGGAACTTTTCGTTGGTAATAGTGCTTTTCTTGGAAGCATTGGTCCCTACCTGATTGAGATAATGAAAAAGAAAAGAGGGTATACCAAGAATATCGTTCTTACTACCAAAAGTTTCGTAATAAACTCCTTTCTCTTGGTTCTGATTTTCCTGTTTTACAGGATACCAAATTCTAAGTGGGTAACCTTTGGAGGTCAATTCTATTTTTTCTGTGGCTACCCCAAATGCGCCTGTGGTTTCAGGTAGTTTGAAAAGAGGAAAAACATAAGATAATCCCATTGACAATACCAAAGTCAATAGTAGTATAGCGTTTAAACCAAAGCCAATCCATTTCGATTTAGGCTTTACCCAGAAAATTGAGGTGACAACCACTACATAAATAGGGAAAAGAAGCCATCGGGTCACCTCAAACAAAAGGTGCAACAATAGCAACACCAATGAGAGATCAATTAGCTTTGGAACAATTGACTTCCTTTTTTTTAGAAGCATCACTAAGATGACATTTAAAACTAGGAGATATCCAATTGGTTCCATAAATCAATCCATTCTTTACATCAAATAAAGCGCTTATTGATTCTTGGGAATTGTCAAAAACTTATAATTGAAACCTATCACAAGGAATTTATTCCTTAAAATGAGTTGGAGCCATTCCAAAGGTTTTCTTGAATAGTTTACTAAATGTGGGTAAATCTGGAAAATTCAAGAGGGCACTTACTTCAGAGACGGTTGCAGACTTATTTTGAAGCATTTCCTTAGCCTTAATCATTTTCTGCGCAATCATGTATTGGTGCGGAGTACTACCAAAAACATTTTTAAAGGAGTCATACAGATGAAACTCGGAAAGACACGTAGTAACTGCCAATTCTTTTATGGATACGTTTTTAGTTAGGTTGTCGTGTATGTATTCAAACCCCACCAAAAGCCTTTTCATAATTTCTACTTGTGTGGAACTTTTTATTGCCTTAATTCTTTTCGACTTTTCATAAAAATCATATTGATCATCCATGATACTCCCCAAAACCTCAATGCTAATCTCTTCTGGATTTAATGAAAAGGGGGATTCAGTATTGGAAAGTGCATGAATTCTTTCCAACACTTTGCCAGAGTTGTGATAACTGACATTAAAATGCTGTTCAAAAAAGAAGGTGTTTGGGCATTCTGAATCAAAAGGCGCATTTAATAGTTGCTGGATATCCGTATTTTCATAATACTGTTGCTTGGACAGTATTTCCTTAGAGAGCACAAAGCTTAAAACATCAATATCCTCCTCACTATGGTTAATATACTCCCAATGGCTGGTAGGGTTAAGAACGATAAACTTTTGGCTTGAGACTTTCAATTTTTTACCATCAACAATTAGGCTCCCCTGACCTTTTTTAAAGTAGATAACAATCAAACTGCTGCCATTATAGGTGTAGTACGGCAATTTTGTATTGAATCGCATAATATAGTTTTCCTCCTCTTTGAACTTTGGAGGCTGAACACTATGCTGATTCTTGTAGAGGTTGTAATAGATATTTGAATAGTTCATTTGTTTATTTATCAGCATATACCTAAAGGTTTCAATAAGTACCTTATAAAGTAAAAAAGGTTACATTTTTTTGGCAAAAGGTTCCTGTAAAATTCATTTTTGATTACACCATTTTAGTACCAAAGTAAAAATAGCCGCAGATTATTTAATCAGTAAGAGTAATATGAGATTCCGATAGCTCCTTTTCAGCAAATTCTTTGCTGATCCATTCCAGATTGGGTTTACCAACTGGGAATCCTATGTAGCTTACTCTAAGATAATACGTTTCATTCGGCTTTAGTTGCATATTAAGCTTTTGCTTGCCAACTAAAAACTGTGTCGGTCCTGACGGTAGTTCAACAATTTCATGTTTACCATTTCTAACTTTGTGTATGGGAACTCCATTTGCTTTTAGTCTAAACACCAAAGCTGACCCCACATATCTTCTTGGGCGATAAATGTGGATTGTAGCTTTGTTCAATGATTTTGTTTCTTCTGCCCATTTAAATTGTCTACTTTTTGATGGTTTTGTTACAGAAGGAGTATTGGAAATCACCTTGGAAATAGGCATTGAAACGAGTTCCTTTACTTTAAGAGTATCCAGCGGATTCTTAACCATGAAATTGCTTCCTTTGACCTCCGTACGATCCATAGTGGGGCTATTTTTTTCAATGGAGTGTTTGGTCTCTACAACAACCCCTTTTTTATACACCTTTATTTTTTCTAGAAAATCAGGTGTCTCGACTTCAACAGTAACGGTATTCAATGAAATACCTAAAAAAAATAGCCCTAATACCACAAGGTCACAGATGAATAGAAATTTATAGAACTGGCTGCCAGCTGGACTAGAAATTTTCTCCTCAATCCGTTTCCAGACTTTTTCTTCTTCAAAACGGATTTGAGGTACTTCTTGAAGCTCCTCTATAGCAGATTTAAACAAATTGTCGAACTTATCCGTCATACATGAATTTTTGATATTTTTTCTTTAAAAGACTTCTTGCTTTGGTAAGTTGGGACCTAGAAGTGCCCTCCGCAATCTTTAACTTTTGGGAAATCTCTTTATGGGAATACCCTTCTATAACATATAAATTAAAGACGGTTCTATATCCTTCGGGAAGACTAAGAACTAATTCCAGTAAATATTGTGCCTCCTGTTCAAATTCAATATCTGAGCTATCCAAAGCGGATTCTATTGCGCTCAAATCATCAGAAGTCTTCTTTCTTTTTCTTAAGAACATCAAGCACTCGTTTACCATAATCTTTCGCATCCAAGCCTCAAAGCTGGCTACACTCTTAAACTCGACCTTGGGAAGGTTCAAGAGAATTTTGATAAATCCCTCAGAAACAATTTCTTCCACATCCTCCTTTTGCTTAACGTAACGATAACTAAGCAAAAACATCTTTTTTGCATATGTTTGATAAAGAAGTTTTTGAGCCCTCTTTTTACCTTTTTGACATTTTTTAATTATCGATTCGTTTATCAACGGTTATCCTTTATATGTGAAAATCCAATAACTGTCCGGATGGTGGCTAACTCTTTTGTTTTTCTTTTCTTTCCAACTCATTTTTGGCAAAGGTCTCAGTAACCTCAACAATATCAAGACTTCCAATATACACTCCGGCCGCGATAAAGGTTCTTAGGTAATAGGTGTTGCCCGGTTTTAAATCTAAGGTTATTGTTTTCTTCTTTACTCCAAACGTCGTGGTTCCTGGTTTAAATTGCAATATCAGGTGATCTCCATTTTTGACTTTGCCGTAATTTTCGCCGTTCACCTTCAGATTAAATACCCATGCAAAGCCCACAAGTTTTTTGGGCCTATAAACATGAACAGTTACAACATCGTTGGACGGATCACTGTTAGTTAAACTAAAGACTAGCGATGAACCAAAAAACACACTGACTATTAGAATTCTTTTTAGTAGGTTTTTCATGACAGATTACTTTACGTTACTACTTAAACTAATAATGCGCAAAAACTCCGATACGCTGCCTAGAGCATTTAAAATTTAACAATGTTTGGAAAATCAGTTCTTCTAAAAGTTTTGAACGTACTCCTGGAATCTAAAAGGAATACTTATCAAAACAGTATTTCTTGCGGAACATTGGCACGTATCAAAAAACTAAGTGGAACTAAACAAAAACTCCTGATAGTATCCTTTCACCTCAAGGATTTCAACAAAATGACATAAAGGTGACACGCATATGTCACAAAGAAAGCAATGTGTATTGAGTAGCTTTACACCATCAAACAAAAACGATGGAAAACCAATCAATAGGCAAGAACCTTCAGTACCAGAGAAAACTTAAAGGGTACACGCAAGAAGAGTTATCAGAAAAAACGGAAGTAACCGTACGAACCATTCAACGTATTGAAAAAGATGAGGTGAATCCTCATTTGCAGACGGTAAAACTTCTTGCAGCTGCTCTCTCCATAGAGGTATCCGATCTCGTCGTATTGGAAAATCCAAAAGAAGAGACTCTCCACAAAAAATGGTTGTTATTGATGCATGGAACACCCCTTCTGGGATTTATTCTTCCTTTTTGCAATGTGCTTTTTCCTTTATTTCTCTGGATTCATAAAAGGGACGATCATACCATTTATAATCAGCATGGTGTTCGAATTGTAAATTTTCAGATTACTGTATTAATCGCCTATATATTGTCATTCATAGCCCTGTTAACCATTGAAAAGTGGGGTTTTCTAATTTTCATATCGATTATTCCGTTATGCATATTGGTCGTAATCGCAAACATCATTTATGTAGTAAAGGATCATAAGTGCTACTACCCTTTGGCAATTCCATTCTTGAAATTTACAAAACACCGAACCCCATATGTATTAGCACTTTTACTTAGTTGGGCCGTTTTTGGCTGCGAGACTTCAAAAGACATTGAACGCTTGGACCGAACCACAATTTCTAAGGATTCTCTAACCCAAAAAATCAATCAATTAATGACAGATGCTGATGTGCATGGTATGGCCATAGCAGTGTTTAACACAAATGAACCTCTATATCAGAAGACATTTGGATACAAAGACTATCCTGAAAAATTAGTACTTACTGATTCCACAAATATCTACGGAGCATCTTTCAGCAAGGCAGTTTTTAGCCTTCTTGTGATGGATTTAGTGGAAGAAGGTATTATCGATTTAGATACACCATTGGAGTCCTATTTATCCAAAAAGATATATGAGTATACTCCACAAACACGGTGGCATGATAATTTTTCGGACCTACAGAAAGATAGCCTCTATCATATTATTTCAGCTCGAATGTGTCTTGCCCATACCTCTGGATTTCCCAATTGGAGATTTATGGAAAAAGACCGAAAACTTAAAACAAAAAATAAGCCTGGCACAAAGTATAGTTATAGTGGCGAGGGTTTTGTCTATTTACAAGTAGTCCTTGAAAAATTAACCGGTTTACCCCTGGAAGAACTGGCACAACAACGGATTTTCCAACCGTTGGGAATGCAAAACTCCAGTTATGAATGGAAAAAAGCATTTGAAAAAGACTATGCATACGGCCATAATCGGGATGGTGATAAATATCAAAAGGATAAGGACAATGAACCTCGGAGTGGAAGCACTTTGGAAACCACCTTATCCGACTATATCAAATTCCTACAGGCTGTGCTGAACAAAAAAATCATTTCGGAGGCTTCTTATACTGAAATCTTTTCTCCGCAAATACGGATTACCTCATCAACCCAATTTGGACCTGGAAGTATTATTGAGACCGACAAATATAACAACATCAATCTGGGCTATGGCCTAGGATGGGGTTACCTAGAAACACCTTATGGCAAAGGGGTTTTTAAAGAAGGACATGGAGATGGCTTTCAACATTATTCCATTTTGTTTCCTGAAGTAGGCACAGGCATTTTGATTATGACGAATAGTGATAATGGCGAGAGTATCTTTAAAGAACTTCTTGAGGTCGCTATAAAGGATACTTTTACCCCATGGGAATGGGAAAACTATATTCCCTATATCAAATCCTAATGTGTTTGATATAGAAAACATTTTTTCTCAATCTAGCATATCTAAAGATAAAACTGTACGAAATCCTAAATGTTCCAAAGAAGAATCTTCTGTTGAAGCCATTCGGGAGGAAACACGATAGTTTGCACAATATGAACTACTGCAAAGAAATGACCCTCCTTTAATAACACGTTCCTTTGCTCTAGGATTAGATGGATTGTAGGCGAATTTAGAGCCTTTCGGATTTAAAACCTGTCCCTTACCATATAGCTTCTGATAATAACCAGCATGATACCAATCACTGGTCCACTCCCACACGTTGCCAGACATATCATAAAGTCCAAATGCATTGGGTCTAAAGGACCTAACTGGTGCTCGAAACTCAAAACCGTCCTTTTTGCTATTGGATGTTGGGAAGGTTCCCTCCCATGTGTTGGCATTACCGTTCAGTTGGGTTTCATCATCACCCCAATAGTAAACCGTGTTATTTTTATCTCCACGAGCGGCATATTCCCATTCCGCTTCTGTGGGCAGTCTCCTTCCAGACCAGGTGCAATAGGCTAACGCATCTTCAAAGGCTATATGCACTACAGGATGTTGGTCCAACCCTTCAATACTACTCTCTGGACCGTTGGGATGACGCCAGTTTGCCCCGATCATCCAATTCCACCATTGTGAATAATCGTAAAGGTTTGAAATAGAGGTAACGTTTTTTTTAAACACCAAAGAACCCGGCTTCAATAAGGAATCATTTGGTTTTGGGATATTCGCAGGAAGTTGTTTTTTCATTTCTTCCCAATCCACCTCTCGTTCTGCTAAGGTTGTGTACCCCGTTTCCTTTACAAATTGAGCGAATTGTGCATTCGTCACTTCATGAATATCCATAAAAAATCCATCCAATGTGACGCTATGAGCTGGTTTTTCATGTGGCATAGCTAAAACATCCCCATGCACTGCCCCTTGCTGAAACACCCCTCCAGGTATCCAGACCATACCTCTTGGAGTAATCAAAGAATCTGGTCTATTAATCACATTAGGTTCTATCTCCTGTTTCGTATCAATTTGAGATTCTTCTAAATTCTTTGGTTTTCCAGAACAGCCAAAAAAAATAATCACCAAAACTAATCCCAATGGAACTTTCAATAGAAACATGTAATTTCTACATATTGATTTGAAGCAATTCATTTATCCACACTATGGGTTCAAGTTATACTTCGTAGATACATACTCAAATGTATTACTTTAAACTTATTCAGTCGTTCTATATATCCAGTGCCATTTATGTTAAAAATGCATGCTACTTATATTTACATTTCCGCTTTAAGCGAAAAACGCTTCCGTATCAAAAGCATTTCGACAGGATTAAGAGCGAAAAAGTAGATAAACCCTTCTAAAATACTTGTATATTGACGCAGCAAACTTTTTAAATAAAACCTAACCTGTAAACAACCAAGCATGGAGTTAAGTAATCTTGACTACGGAATTATTATCATTTTTTTTCTATCCACCCTGGCCATAGGACTTATAGTTGCAAAAAAATCAGGCAAAAATACCTCAGAATATTTCCTTTCCGGACGCAGTATGCCATGGTGGTTGCTGGGTTTTTCTATGGTTGCCACAACATTCTCTACCGATACTCCGAACTTAGTGACCGATTTGGTAAGACAGGATGGGGTAGCTGGTAATTGGGTATGGTGGGCTTTTCTGCTTACAGGTTTACTCACGGTTTTTATCTATGCTCGCTTATGGAGAAAGTCTAATGTTAACACGGATATGGAATTCTATGAAATCCGATATTCTGGAAAACCTGCGCGCTTTTTAAGAGTGTTTCGTTCTGTATACCTTGGATTTCTATTTAATATACTGGCTATGTCTGGAGTAACCTTAGCTGCCATTAAAATTGGACAGGTTATGCTTGGGCTTTCCGCATGGGAAACCGTTGGTTACGCCGCCACGATCACCTTATTTTTTAGTGCTGTTGGAGGGTTTAAAGGTGTAGTTTATTCTGATTTTTTATTGTTTTTTGTAGCCATGGCCGGTGCTATTGGTGCAGCCTACTATTGCGTAAATCTTCCGGAAATAGGTGGAATTACCAACCTGATACAACATCCCAACGTTCAAGATAAACTGGCATTAGTGCCTAAAGGCAATGATACTAATGCAATTATTACGCTCTTGGCCATTCCACTTGCCGTACAATGGTGGAGTTCTTGGTATCCAGGTGCTGAGCCTGGAGGTGGTGGATATATCGCACAGCGAATGTTGGCTGCAAAAAATGAAAACCATGCCATTGGAGCAACCTTCTTTTTCAATATTATGCATTATGCGCTACGTCCTTGGCCATGGATTATTGTTGCCCTATGTTCTTTGGTAATATTTCCTGAATTATCAAACATTGAAGCGGCATTCCCTGGCATAACAAAAGATAAGTTGGGGCATGATTTGGCTTACCCTGCCATGCTAACTTTTCTACCATCGGGATTGTTAGGCTTAGTGGTAGCAGCGATGGTTGCTGCGTATATGTCCACTATTTCTACACATTTAAATTGGGGAGCTTCCTATTTGGTAAATGATGTGTATAAGGAATTCATAGACAAAGAAGCTTCTGAAAAAAAATTGGTTGCAGTTGGCCGTATCTCTACAATCATACTAATGGTTGTCAGCACACTTATTGCTATGGCATTGACAAATGCTGTTCAACTATTCGAATACATTCTAATGTTTGGAGCAGGCACTGGGCTCATCTTTATTTTACGTTGGTTTTGGTGGCGTATCAATGCTTGGAGTGAAATTTCGGCTATGTTCGCTTCAGGGCTTATTTCCATCACCATTAGCATTCCTTCGGTAAATTCCGTTTTATTTGGCGTTGATGAAGGTGTTTTTCCTGATTGGTTTGAATTTCCATTTGTGGTTCTATCATCTTCAATAATATGGTTAACGGTTACATTTCTAACCAAACCAGATGACGATCAAAAACTTTTTGATTTTTACAAACGTATCCAACCTGGAGGAAAGGGTTGGAAAAGAGTAATTAATCTTGCCCAACAAAAAAACATATCCATTGTTACCGATACAGGGAAATGGATGGTTCCACAGGGCCTTTTGGCAATGATTCTAGGTTGTTTGCTGGTTTACTGTATTCTTTTCACAACAGGAATGTTCATTTATGGAAATACGGGCACGGCCTTTATAATGCTTGGCTGCGCATTGATTCTTGGGTTTTTCTTATTTAAGGTTTGGAGTCAAATTGGGAAAAAAATATTAGCCTAACAATTACCTAGGAAATCTTAATTTCTTCCTTTCCTTCATAAAGCTTGTATAAACTAGGATAGTTTTTCTTGAAGGTGTCCTTAATAAAATCCAAGGGAACGTCGGGGAAACTACCATAGTCCTCTAGATATTCCATAAACTTATCACTGTCCCTGTTATATTCCTGAAAAATAGCATCCTTCTCTCCATTGAAGTCAAGCGGCTCTACCTTATACATTTCACATAGTTCCTTATTAAAAGCTGGGGAACACTTTACCCATTTAGTATTATAAAATACCTCAACCAAGCCATGTGGTGCGATTTCATTTGAGCCCAATTTTGCTTCTAATCGTTCTGTGGCGATATGGTTGGAAACTTTAGCCAAACGCAGTCTTGCAGGAATTTTTAAGCCTCGCAAACCCGAAACATATAGTATGGCCTTGTCTACACAATGTGCTTCTGCTTTTGTAGTCATGTAGCTGGACTGGTAATGCTTATCGGTAAAACCTATGTGATATGGACTATACCTCCAGGAATCCCTAACTTTTACATATAATCCTGATATTTTTTCCTTCTCGGAGTCAAGCGATTTAAATTCTGAAATTAAATCCTGAATTTGTGGGCTATTATAGTCAAGAAAAAAAGTTTCTTCTAGATATTTGGTATGCATAGGTACAAGATATCTTTTTAAATTGATTCAGGCTATTTGAGAACACCTTTAACATTTATTGCTAAAATTCGAATTGGAGAAAATGCGGAATGCCATCCCTTTTAAAATATCAAAATCTGCTAATCATGCATTGTTGGTCCAAGAGGATGTTGGCCCACATTTTTACAACCGTCTTCACTATCATGAAGACCATCAACTTATCGCAATCATTCGTGGAAAAGGCATTCTATATGCTGGAAATAGTACGACACCATTCGCAGAAGGAGATGTTTTTATGATTGGAAGTAATCTTCCACACATACTAAAAAGCAATGAGATTTATTTTAAAGATAATTCTCCAGGAATTCATGGGGTATCCCTCTTCTTTAACAACAATTCATTTGGGGATGGCTTTTTCAATATCGAGGAGATGAATAGTTTTAAGGAACTTCTTAAAGTTTCTTTGAAAGGAATTCGGATTATGGGCACATCGCAAAAACACATTTTTAATCGTATCATTTCACTGACCAAACAACATAATGAAAAACGAATCATTGCCTTTCTAGAAATACTCTCCCAACTTAATTCGTGTAAAAAGGAATTTTTGAACCATACCCCACTAAATCAGACTTCTGATGTACAGCACAACACGCGATTAAAAAAAGTACTGGACTATACTTTTGAAAATTATAAACAAGAAATAACCATTGAAAAAATTGCAAACCTAGCCTATTTGAGTCGTGCCCAGTTCAGTCATTTTTTTAAAGTACATACGGGAAAGACGTACATTCAATTTCTTAATGAGCTTAGAATTGAAAATGCATGCGTTTTATTAAAAAACAACCAAAACTCCATAGAGCATATTTGTTATGATGTTGGATTCCAAAACATGTCTAATTTTTTGAGACACTTTAAGAAACAAAAGAATCTTACACCTATTCAGTTCAGAAAACTATGGAATTAAAGATGACTAAAAGGGATTTTGGTTTTGAGGTGCTAAACAATCTGGGCCTAGTTTGCAAACCTATCCAATCGAAACGGAGTTAAATCCAAAGATGGTTTTTTCTCGGCAATCAATTCACTCAGTAACTTTCCTGTTATCGCACCTAAGCTCAAGCCCATCATGCCATGCCCTGTTCCCACATACAAATTGGTCAAGCTTTTTGATTTTCCTATATAGGGTATGCCATCGGGGGTGCAGGGTCGGTATCCCTTCCAAATTTCCTTCTCATCCGTATCTGGCAATACCATATTTCCGTAGTATCTAGGTATACTTTCTTTGATACCCTGAATACGTTTTATATTTATTTTTGATGACAAGCCGCTCATTTCCAATGTTCCACCAATTCGTAAATCCCTGCCCATTGGGGTAATGGCCACCTTTGCTTCGGATAGGATAGTTGGTATTCTAGGTCTTATCTTGGCGTCTTTAAGCGTAATGCTATACCCCTTTCCGTCTTGAATATGAATTTTGATGTTCGCTTTTTTCAACAAAAGACCGCTCCAACTTCCAGAAGCCAATACCACATTTTCAACGGGAATGGTATTACCCTTATCTGTTCGCAAACTTTCAATTTTTGCACCACTCAAACCAAAATCTAAAATCCTTGTATTTGATATAAACTTCACCCCATTTTGTTTAAGGACCTTGGTCAATTGAAACATCAATTTATTGGAATGGAGATGAGCATCGCCTAAAAAATAAAGTCCTCCCAGAACATCCAAATCCATATGGGGCTCTAGTTTTTTGAGTTCTTCTAAATTCAATAGTTCAGCCAGCACTCCCAGACGTCGCGCCTGCTCCGCTAGTTCTTTTTCTTTTTTAGCTTGCCTTTGTGTTTTGTAAAGCATCAGCAAGCCCTTTTCCTCAAAACCGAAATCAAAATCCTCTAGTGTGGACAATTCCCGATATAGTTCTTTACTTCGCTCATTAAGTTCAAACAAAAGAGGCATAGATTGCTCCACATGCTGTTGATTGGAAGAGCGATAAAAACGCCAAAGCCATTGAATTAAATCCGTGTTTAACCTTGGCTTTATGTAAAAAGGGCTTCTGCTATTGAGCATCCATTTTAATCCCTGAGCCACAACACCCGGATTTGCCATAGGTACAAAATGGCTGGGAACTATCATTCCTGCGTTACCATAAGAGGTACCTTCCTGAAAATTGCCTTTATCGATTACTGTAACCTCGCATCCTTCATTCTTTGCATACCAAGCCGCACATAAACCTATTATGCCACCTCCAATAATATGTATCTTTTCATTTGCCATTTATAAATAGTGGATAAAAAACCTATTACGATTTTCCCAACTCCCCATTCACAGTTCTCCAAATATCCAATGGATTATCGTTCTTTAATTCATTAGGTAATAATTCTTCAGGCATGTTTTGAAAAGCGATAGGTCTTGCAAATCGTTTTATAGCATCAGTACCCACAGAAGTAAATAGGGCGTTTGATGTAGAGGGGAGTGGCCCTCCATGATGCATTGCAGGACAAACTTCAACACCTGTTGGAACACCGTTGAAAATTAATCTTCCTGCTTTTTCCTGCAATATCTCAACTAAATCCTTAGCTTCTTTCATATCCTTATCCGTACCCAAAAGGGTTGTGGTTAACTGACCATGCATTGCATTGGCAACTTCCAACAACTCGTTCTTATTTCTGCATAGGACAGCCATTGTAAAAGGTCCAAAAACCTCCTCCTGTAAATTCTTATTTTCGATAAACGCAGAAGCGGATACCATCGCCAAAGCTGGTCCAGCTTTCCAACTTTCAGTTACACTATCAAAAAGCATGGAAACCCCGTTTGAATTTGAAAACTCACTTTTTCGTAGAAGGTATTTGGAATGTATTCCTTCACCCAACATGGTGTCAGAGGCCAAGGTTTCAAACTCCTTTTTCAGGTCTTCCAAAAAGACTTGGGTGGTTTCGCCTTGTTCAAGTACCAAAATACCTGGATTCGTACAAAACTGCCCCGCCCCTAAGTTCACCGAATTTGCTACGGTTTCCGCCACAAGTTGGCTATCCACTTTCAATTTTTCATTCAGGATAAATATGGGATTATTGCTCCCCATTTCGGCATAGACCGGAATAGGTTCTGAGCGATTATTGGCCAAATCAAGCAACGCTCTCCCTCCCGTATAAGACCCCGTAAAGCCTACTGCTTTTAGCAATGGGTTTCTAACCAAGTATTGACCCGTTTCAATTTCTCCGTTTAAGGAGGAAAAAACTCCTTTGGGTAAACCGCATTGTTCCACAGCTTTTGATATAGCGCCAGCAACCAAAGCATTTGTGCCAATATGGGATGGATGTGATTTTACGATTACGGGACATCCCGCAGCAAGAGCCGAAGCTGTATCTCCTCCGGCGGTTGAAAAAGCTAAGGGAAAATTACTAGCCGTAAAAACGGCAACAGGGCCAATAGAGATCAACATTTTTCGAATATCGACCTTTGGTAATGGTTTTCGTTCCGGAATGGCTTCGTCGATAATAGCGTTGACCCAACTCCCTTCTTCCACTAAATCAGCAAACAAGCGTAACTGATTACAGGTGCGTCCGCGTTCCCCTATTATTCTTCCTTCAGGCAAGCCTGTTTCCAGCATGGCTCGTTCTATCAAAATATCACCAAGATTTTCCACTTCATCGGCAATAGACCTCAAGAAAACAGCTTTTTCTTTTCCTGATTTGCTTCTATAGATTCTATGTGCTTCGCTCGCTTCAAAACATGCCTTGTTTACCTCCTCATGTGTAGCTATAGTAAACTTTTCAGGCAATATTTGTTGGGTTGCCGGATTTATGGATTGTAGAGTTGTTTTTCCTTCGGAACTTGGTGTACAGGCAATTAAGTTTTCAGTAATCATAGTTTGATAATACATCAAATGTTTAAATAGTCAGGTAGGTCTGGTCTTGTTTCCAATCCTCGTTGTAAAATATTCTGAACGCGTAATCTTTCATCCCCTGAGAGTATCTTTCTTGGTGCTCTTACAGGTTCAGTACCTATTCCCGTCATCACTTCGGCCAATTTTATATTTTGAACCAATTGTGGACTTATGTCCAATTCCAATATCGGCAAAAACCAGCGATAAATTTTGAGTGCCTCTTCAATTCGGCCGGCTTTTACCAGACGATAAACCGCTACGGTTTCTGCTGGGAATGCATCTACCAAACCTGCAACCCAGCCGTCAGCACCCATCAGTAGCTCTTCCATAGCTAATGTATCTACGCCACACAGAATTCTAAACCTATCACCAAAATGGTTTCGCATACGGGTAACATTTGAAATATCTCTAGTACTCTCCTTAACCGCCGTAATATTCTCTATTTCTTTCAGATGCTCAAACATCTCAATAGTCACTTCAATCTTGTAATCTATCGGATTGTTGTAAATCATTATAGGTAAGTTCGTACTCTTTGCGATGGATATAAAATAGTCCAGCACCTCATCATCTGTAGGTTTGTACATCATTGGAGGTAAAAGCATGATACCATGCACTCCTATTTCACTAGCTTTCCGTACCAACTCAATGGCATTATGGGTAGCGCCTTCGGCTACATTGAGAATGATGTCAATATTGTCTCCTACCCTGTCTAATGCCGCTTGGGCCAACTCCAGCCTTTCTTTATGGGTAAGGGTACTGCTCTCACCTAAAGAGCCCCCAATAACAACGCCATCTATTCCCGCACTTACTTGAAATTCAATATTCATTAAAAAGGCGGAAACATCAAGCTCTCCATTTTTTGTGAATTTTGTGGTGACCGCGGGATATACACCTTTCCAATCTACTTGTCTCATAACATGATTTGTTGAAGTGTAAATTTATACTCTAGAGCAGCATCTTTTTTTTAAAATCGTCTTGTTTTTTGATACTATTGAATTCTATCTGCCCAAGAAAAATGATTTTGGAACGATTCCATTACTTTTTCCACAAAGGCATAGCATTTCTACTTGCACGGTCTCCTTTTTTTACAAACCAGGACACATTCATGTTTCTTTGGTTTTGAGCTAGAATAGTATCCCGAGCGAGACTCATGGTCAGCCGGTCTGAAAAGCCATTGGTGCCTACTATGATATTCCATTGCGTGTTTCTAAAAAGAATATTGGTGGTATCTTTTTCAATTAATGGATTTTGGCCAATTATAGAGGCCATTTGGGCGTACACTTCAGAATCATTTAGAATGGTAAAAAAATGTGCTTCAAAAACGTGTTCAATAGTAAGCGTAGTGTCACTGCGTAATTGCCCTCCATAGCCAATTTTTATCGGATTTCCATTACGAACCGCATTCAACAACTCCTGTTTTTCGCCAAACAGTGTTTCCCCATTGGCATCATTTCTATACACCAACCGCCAATCATTTTCAGGTGTAGATGTAAAAGTCTCACATGAAAAAAGAACCATTAAAAGTAAAAGCAAACCAATACGTCCCATGATATGTAGATTTATAATCTTGAGAAGGTAGTATTTTTTGAGCTTTCCAACTAAGAAAATCGAGGCTTGGCTATTTTTAATTCTTTAGGGAATCTATGATGACTTTGGCCTTTTCCAATTCATTGCTCAACCTATCGTTCTCCAGTTTGTATTGGGACTGAATCCGTTCCAGTTTTCGCTTAAACTCATCTTTTGGAACGTATTCAGGTGTAAAAAAAGTAGTGTTCAGAATACTGTATAGCGTAAAAACAAAACTTATTACCACAGCGGAAATTAGAATGACCAACAATTTTTTTTCTCGTTTTATTGAGGTGGACTTTTTTTTGAGCAATTGCTTTTCATTTTTTGAAAGCTTCCTGTTTCCCGAAAGTTGACTTAGAAAAGTATCCCATTTTTCCTCTTCTTTTACATGCATATCCAAAAAACCTCCATCACCCAAAAAACCTTGGGTCTTTGGAGTGGAGGCCAACATAAATATTTCAGAACCGTTACCACTCATAATATCCAATAGATTTGGATTATGATCACGGATTTCTCGAATCAATTTTTTGGCAAAATCCAAACTGTAATTAGGACGTAGAAACTCATCATACAGCACCTTTACCTCAAAATAATCCCTGCGCTCCAGGGCATATTGAAGAAAGAGGTCTTTAATTTCAGAATTTAAAAATTCGCCCATATCTAGATTAACCTATTGTAAGGTCTCTAATTTAACGTAAATCATTAATTGAAAAGAGTACTTGGAATAATTTCACATAGAAATAACCTCCTCTAAAAACAAACCCCAAAGTTTACGATGTACGATGTAGAAAATGATGGAAGTGTCTTAAATAATTTCGGCACTCAACCCTGCTTGCAGTAACTTGGAACATCGCGGTTTTAAATCATCGTAATCCCCAGTTTTTACGGTACATTTTCCGTTATAATGAACTATTAGGGAGCACTGTTCCGCCTGCTCAGGAGTGTGGTCACATACATCGATTAGGGTTGAAATGACGTGATCAAATGTATTGACATCGTCATTAAAGAGAACTATTTCCGATTGTTTTAAGACGTCTTCCTCTAATAAAAGCTCTTCCGATATTTTTTCCTTACTACCCAAAATCAATACTTTCTAAATCTAATATACTAATTTTCAGTCATCAAAGTTGAAAAAGACCTGCTACCCAGTTGTTTTTTTCGAGATTGTCAATAAAATCCATTTTTATTGAAGCACAAGCATCTTTGATATGGTTTAAATCTTCATTGTAAAATCCACTCAATACTAGAATCCCACCTTCCTTTAATGACTTACCGTAGGCAGGAATGTCTTCTAGCAAAATATTTCTGTTAATGTTGGCAAGAATCACATCATATTTCTTGTCCTTCAATAGGCTCACGTCCCCTTGAAAGGCATTAACATTCTTACATTGATTGCGTTCAATATTTTCTTTTGTGTTGATATAGCACCACTCATCAATATCTATGGCATCTACATAGCTGGCGCCTTTCATCTCAGCCAAAATAGCCAATACCCCAGTTCCACAACCCATATCCAAAACGGTCTTCTCTTGAAAATCCAAATCGAGCATCCTTTTCAACATCATATAGGTAGTTTCATGATGACCTGTCCCAAAACTCATTTTAGGTTCGATCACAATATCATATTCCACGTTTTCCGAAGTGTGAAATGGTGCACGTACCATACATACTCCATCAACATGGATAGGGTGAAAGTTTTTTTCCCATTCAGCGTTCCAATTCTGCTGGGCTATGTTTTTTTGGGTCCAAGAAATAGATACCTCTGAATTTTGGAGTACATGCAAGTTATCTAGCCTACCATTCTGCCAATCTGATTCCAAAATATAGGCAAGAACTCCGGTGTCAGTTTCCACAAAACTTTCAAAGCCCAGTTCTCCCAATTCTGCCGTTAAAATATCAGAAAAAGGCTCTCTTGGTTCAATATCAAATGTAAACTCAATATAAACCGTACCCATAAGACTTTATATTGCCTTGATGATGGCGATAAAATCGTCTGCTTTTAAGGAAGCTCCTCCTATAAGACCTCCGTCCACATCAGGTTTTGAGAAGATATCAGCTGCATTGCCAGGCTTTACGCTCCCTCCATACAAAATGGACACGTTATTGGCAATGGAGTCATTGTATGCTCCAGCGATAGTCTTTCTAATAAAGGCATGCATTTCTTGCGCTTGTTCCGGGCTGGCTGTTTCGCCTGTGCCTATGGCCCAAACAGGTTCATACGCCAATACTATTCTACCCCAGGCCTTTTCCTCTAAATGGAATAAAGCTTGTTTCAGTTGATTTTCCACAACTGTAAAATGATTGTTTGATTTTCTATCATCCAACTCTTCCCCAAAACAGAAAATAGCGGTCATGCCCTTTGCGATTGCCGTATCCACTTTTTTGGCCAAAAGTGCATCATCCTCTCCAAAAAGAGACCTTCTTTCGGAATGCCCCAAAATCACCGTATCCAATCCTATATCCAATAGCATATCTGCAGATATTTCACCTGTATATGCACCACTTTCCGCAAAATGCATGTTCTGCGCGGCCACTTGAATGGTAGATGATTGCAAGCTATTTCTTGCTGCCACTAAATTGACAAAAGTGGGAGCGACAATAACCTGCGCGTGTGTGTCAGGAACTTTGGCCGAAAGTTCAGAAAGCAAAGCTTCTGTCTCGTTTAAAGTCTTATTCATTTTCCAGTTTCCTGCAACTATTTGGGTTCTCATAATGGAATAGTTTGATGTGTTGTTTTATAGTTTAAGCTTATCTAAATCGTTATGATGTACTTTTTGTTGAATGGTTCCCCGTTCCAGCACCAAAACGGCTGGATTGGAGCGTACTATGGTTTTGAGGGTTGTTTCATCCGTAAAGTAAAAATCAAAGTCCAAACCGTGTTCTTTCGTAAGCGCGTTGGCCTGATCATTGCTTGAAGCTGACATTCCTATCACCTTATATCCGTTTAATGCAGCTTTTTTGGTTATTTCCCTTACCTCTTTAAAGGCTTCTTGATTACTCTTCGCCAAATCATATGCCACGACCATTACCAACTTTGCTTCCCCCAACAATTCAGCACTTAAATCTTCCCCATTTTGCTCTATGGTAAAATCATGTATTGGAGGTTCATAACCTTTCTGGATTTCTGTGGTTTCAACACCAACAAATTCTCCTTCTACTGATGGATAATCGCCATGGGTTACCACTACCTTTTCTTCACCATTTACCTTGAATTGCCAGGCGTACTCATAAATAGGCTTAGGAGCGTCTTCTGGAACCGACATCCCTTCTTGAATATTCGCTCCTATTTTATAAGGTCTAAAATCGATTGAAGGTAGATGTTTCAACACATGGTTCGCGAAAATTGCGCAAGCCAGTACGGTCACCCCTGCTAAAGCCCAATTGGTCTTTCCTTGAAATAAAGGTTGAATAAATTTTCGTCCAAAGAATAGAATCAATATGAATACCAGAAGTATGACATCTTTAGTGAAGGATTCCCATGGTGTCAACTTTATAGCATCGCCGAAGCATCCGCAATCCGTAACCTTATTAAAGTATGCCGAATAAAAGGTTAGGAAAGTGAAAAAGACAATCATTAGCAAAAGACTCCAAACCGTAAATTTTGGTTTGAACCCTAGTAGCAAAAATACACCGAGGACTACTTCCAAAATCACCACAAAAATGGATATGGCCAAAGACAAAGGCATTAAGAAAGGTAAATCCAATACCCCCTGACTAAAGTATTCTTCTAGTTTGAATGAAAATCCAACAGGATCATTCAGTTTTATTAATCCACTGATAATAAATAGAACACCTACGAATACTCTAGAAAACCATACCATGTATTTCATACGTACAAAAAATAAAATTCCAAAATCCAAATACCAAATTCTTGGCTCATTCTAATTTAGGTTTTGTTGATTATAGACGACAATATTTTTCTAAGTTCATCCGATTCTTGAATCAAATCGTTAAATTGATTTAAAGTTGGATTTCCTTCTTTCAATAAACGCAACCAATATCCAGATTCCTTCGCCTCTTTTCGTGCTATTTTTACTCTGAACTTAAAATCTTTTTCTCCCAGTTTCTCATTGGCTTCGATATAATTTGCACCTACCGAGCCCGAGGAACGAAGCAACTGCTTCCCATCCTCAATGTTAGTCATTGATGTTTTTAAAGACTTGACCAAAGTTCTACAATTAGATGCAAAGTCAAATGTTCTCTCTTCTAGATCATAGAGCTTGATATTATTTAAAGATTTGGGTTTTAGATTCAATGTTTTGGAGGTTGGAATTTGAGATTTAAGTTTTAGAATTTGCGTTTAGATGAATTAGCGCAAAAACTGCATAATTTATCATATCCTGGTAATTTGCATCAATACCTTCGCTTACTAAAGTTTCACCTTGGTTGTCCTCGATTTGTTTTACGCGAAGTAGCTTTTGAAGAATTAAGTCGGTTAAAGAACTTACCCGCATATCCCGCCAAGCCTCTCCATAATCATGGTTTTTATTCTCCATTAAGGTTTTGGTAATATTTACCTGCTCGTCATAAAGCGCAATAGCCTCTTCCGCATTTAAATCTGGTTGCTCAGAAACTCCTTTGTCCAACTGGATAAGAGCCATAATGGAATAATTGATAATGCCTATGAACTCCGAATGCTCTCCCTCATCTACTTTTCGGGTGTCATTTTGTTGTAAGCTTCGAATGCGTTGTGCCTTGATAAATATTTGGTCCGTTAAGGAAGGAAGACGTAAAATTCTCCACGCGGTTCCATAATCCTTGGTCTTCTTGATGAAAAGTTCCCGGCATTGCTGTATGACTTTGTCATACTGTTGGGAAGTCTGCTGCATCTATTCGTCTTAATTTATGTAAATTTCGTTCAAAGTATGCTTGTAATAGCACGTGCCAAAGATAATCAAACCCACTAAAGCACCTCTTTTTTATGACGATAAACTGTAAGGGAAAACTTGTGGACCTAAGGGTACCCAAGGTAATGGGAATTCTTAATCTAACCCCAGATTCTTTTTATGATGGTGGAAAGTATAAAGATGAAGATGCCATTTTAAGCCAAGTGGAAAAAATGCTTAAAGATGGTGCTACTTTTGTTGATTTAGGAGCATATAGTTCGCGTCCAGGTGCCAATCATGTTCCAGAAAATGAAGAAAAGAAGCGTATTCTACCTATTCTGGAGCTTCTTTTAAAACATTTCCCAGAGGCATTTTTTTCTATAGACACCTTTCGAAGTTCCATTGCAAGCGAATGCCTGGAAGTTGGTGCAGCAATGATAAACGATATTTCTGCTGGAAATTTAGACCCTGAAATGTTTGACGTGGTTGCTCGTTTCAGAGTTCCCTATATTTTAATGCATTTAAAAGGCACACCACAATCCATGCAAGAAAAAGCCATTTACGATAACCTAATCAAAGATTTGCTTCTATACTTTTCTGAAAAAATTGGAAATGCACATTCAAAGAAAATAAATGACATTATCATCGACCCTGGTTTTGGTTTCGCAAAGACCTTGGAACAAAACTATCATATGCTACATCATCTAGACCTATTTCAAAACCTAAACAAGCCTATTTTAATTGGACTTAGTAGAAAATCAATGATTTACAAAACCTTAAAATCTTCACCCAAAGAAGCACTCAACGGCTCTTCTGTTTTACACAGTGTTGCTTTATTAAAAGGGGCAAATATTTTGCGAGTTCATGATGTGAAGGAAGCCATGGAGTGCGTAACCCTTATTGAAACGCTAAAGGCCAACACCTAACCCTTTTTGATTTTCCGATTTTTGTTAATTTTACAAAAACAGCGCGGTTGGATTTCCTCAATTTTCTTGAATTTAAGATTACCGATTTTATCGATATCATTCTTGTAGCCGCCCTCCTCTACTATATCTATAAGTTGGTCAAGGGTACAGTTGCCATTAACATTTTTATAGGCATAGTTATCATTTGGGCGCTTTGGAAACTAACCGAACTCCTTCAAATGAAGATGATAAGTAGTATGGTCGGTGGGTTTATGAATATAGGGTTGATTGCCTTAATTATCGTATTCCAACAGGAAATCCGGAAGTTTTTGCTGATGATCGGTTCTACCAATTTTGCTACAAAACGGAATTTTATCAGACATTTTAAATTCCTAAAGCAGGAAGCGCTGCCTTCAGTCACTAATGTAACTGCCATTGTATCCGCTTGTGAAAAAATGGGATTAACCAAAACGGGGGCATTGATTGTTATCGAAAAAAATAATCCTTTGGATTTTGTAAAATCCACTGGGGATCAAATGAACATACAGATTACCCAGCCTATTTTGGAAAGTATCTTTTTTAAAAATAGTCCATTGCATGACGGAGCTGCTATAATACAAGACAATTATATCACAGCAACCCGAGTGATTTTACCCGTTTCCAACGATCGTAATATTCCACTTCGATTTGGCCTTAGGCATAGAGCCGCAGTGGGCATAACGGAAAAAACCGATGCCGTTTGTCTTGTTGTAAGTGAAGAGACAGGGGCAATTTCATACATCAAAAATGGAGAGTTTGTGCCTTTTAAGGGGGTAACTGAGCTGACTGCCTTAATTGAAAAAGACCTCGAATAGTTTATGGTTTGCAAAAATTGCGGTTCCAGCCTCCATTCCGACTTTAGTTACTGCCCAGCGTGCGGTGCCAAAGTGATTCGGAATAGACTTACTATAAAAAATATCTGGGAAGACCTAAGTTTCCAGATATTCAATTTGGAAAATACGTTACTCAAAACGTTTCGGCACCTATTTAGTAAACCCGAAACTGTTGTGGATAGTTATATCTCCGGTGTTCGAAAAAGATATATGAATCCCATAAGTTATTTTGCTATTGCGGTAACCCTGTCGGGGCTTATGTTCTTTGTGTTAAGAAATGTGTATGGAATAACCTTGACAGGAAACACCACTACGAATCCAAGTGGAACAAGCTTGGACTTTATTTACGATTATCAAGGTATTTTCTCCTACTTTCTAATGCCCGTGTATGCATCAATTACCTGGCTTTTGTTCTTGGATAAGGCAAAAATGAATTACACTGAACATTTGGTCGCAAATGCATACGCTACTGCCCAAACCTCTTTTCTCCAGATATTGATATCGCTTCCACTTTTTGGTTTTTTTGATATTGATTACGGCCTTTTTAGTATGCTGTCTCTTCTATTTATTACGGCCTATTTGTTTTTTGTGTTTGCTAGAATACATAAAATAGGTTTTTTTAGCGCTCTTCTTAGATCTTTAGCCTATCTGGTACTTCTTACCGCCTCAACGATTGCAATAGGCGTAGTAATCGCGATGATCTTTTTTACTACTGGACAACTCAATATCGAAGATTTTGTCCCAAAAAAGTAGTTTAGGCTACTTCTTCCGCCATAAATTGGGCTTCATACAAATCACTATAATACCCTCCTTGTTGAAGCAATTCTTTATGCGTTCCAACCTCAACAATCTTCCCGGCTTCCATAACAATAATTTTATCAGCCTTTTTGATTGTAGCCAATCGGTGCGCAATAATAATGGAGGTTCTACCTTCTGTTATTTTTTCTGTGGCTCTTTGTATCAATTGTTCGGAATAGGTATCAACCGAGGATGTAGCCTCATCCAAAATCAAAATACTTGGGTCGCTCACAAAAGCTCGTAAAAAAGCAATCAACTGGCGCTGACCGCTGGACAGCATACTTCCGCGTTCCTTTACATTATACCCATACCCACCGGGAAGACTTTGAATAAATTCATGTACTCCTATTTCTTTAGCAGCTTCGTCCATCATTTGTTGGGTAATGGCTTCATCTTTTAATGAAATGTTATTCGCAATGGTATCCGCAAATAAAAACACATCTTGGAGCACAATAGCAATATGCGAGCGGAGTGATTTTAGGGTATACTCTTGAATATTTTGTCCGTCAATCAAAATATGTCCCGAATCAATTTCATAAAAGCGGTTCAACAAATTGATTATCGTTGATTTTCCTGCCCCTGTGGCACCCACAATAGCTACGGTTTCTCCGGCGTTTACTTCAAAAGAGATACCATGAAGCACTTCTTCATTCTCTACATAGGAAAAACGAACATCGGAGAACTCAATATCTCCTTTCACATCTGACTTTTCCAAAGTTCCCATATCCGGTATATGGCTCTCGGTATCCAAAATTCGAAATACCCTATTGGCAGCCACCATCCCCATTTGCAACGTATTGAACTTATCAGCAATCTGTCGAAGTGGGCGGAACAACAAATCCATCAGAAAAAAGAAAGCGAAGATGGAGCCTGTATCATTTAATCCGGTATTCTCAATATTTTGAACAACCCCAAAATATACTACCAACCCAATACCAATGGAATATGATATCTCTGCAATGGGAAAAAAGATAGAATTGTACCAAACTGTTTTCAACCAAGCGTTTTGATGTTTTTCATTAATTGACCGAAATTTTTCTTTTTCAATCTCCTCTCGGTCGAACAGCTGAACTATTTTCATTCCCGCAATGCGTTCTTGTACAAAAGAATTCAGATTGGCCACCTGTGCCCGTACTTCAATAAACGCAACTTTCATAGCTTGCTGAAAAAGTCTGGTCGCTATAAGAATAATAGGTAAAATCGCAAATACGATTAGTGCTAACTTCCAATTGGTAATCGTCATAATGGCGGCTGCGGATAGCATTTTCAGTAAATCGGCCACTATCACAAAAAACCCTTGACTAAAAATTTCACCTATACGTTGCATATCGGCAACTGCCCGAGTGACCAAAACTCCAATGGAAGAATTATCAAAATAGGTCATTTTGAAACCCATCATCCGTTTGAAAAGCTTTACGCGAATATCCTTGATTACTGATTCACCTAGAAGATTGGCGAAGTAGTTGAACAGTAATTGGGTTATAACTTGGCCAAATAAAACACCTAGCATGGCGAGTACCAAAAATAATAGCAAATCACTATCCTTTAAGGTCAGTGCTTTATTGATAATATCCCGCACTAGCACAGGGGTAAGAATAGCAAAGCCTGCGGACAAAATAGCAGCCAATGCTACCACCCAAAAGATGATCCTGTAGGGTTTGGTATGTGCAAAAACTCGTCTAAAAAGACCAAAATCAAACGCTTTGCCTATCTCTTCGCTTTGGCTCATTCATATATTTTTTCGGGGTACAAAACCTGGGTTAAATATAATCCTTTTGCAGGTACGGAGACACCTGCCT
Organism: Bacteroidota bacterium; assembly: GCA_039191905.1. Classification (GTDB taxonomy): domain Bacteria; phylum Bacteroidota; class Bacteroidia; order Flavobacteriales; family Flavobacteriaceae; genus Flagellimonas. Next base: position 66,935 of record JBCCXJ010000005.1, read on the forward strand.
TGGCCCTGCTTTTGCTATTTAGTACATCATGCATGTCCAAAGGTTTGCGCTTCCCTGTTCCTACCTCCAACAATGTTCCAACTATGGCGCGAACCATGTTGCGCAAAAATCGGTCTGCGGAAATGGTAAAAACGAGTTTATCGTCTTCAAAAACCCATTCTGCCTTTCTAACATCACAAATAAAGGTTTTTACATCAGTATTGGACTTTGAGAAACACTCAAAGTCAGAATACTGCAATAAAATGGAAGCAGCTTGATTCATAGCGTCTTCATCCAATGGTTGTTTTAGGCTATAGGCAAAATCGGCATAGAAAGGATTTTTTTCTTGAATCACCCAATACTCGTATGTACGTTCTATGGCATCGAAACGCGCATGTGCATCTGAAGCTACTTTTGTAAGGGTCAAAATAGCTATATCCTGAGGTAAGAGTGCATTCATCCTTCGAACAAATTCATTTAAATCGATAGCAAGTTGCCAATCAAAATGGGCATACATTTCCTTAGCATGGACTCCTGTATCAGTTCTTCCTGCACCTACAACTTCAACAGGTTCCCTGAGGAGGGTATACATACTGTCTTCTAAAATCTCTTGAACTGTAACAGCGTTGGGTTGACGTTGCCATCCATGGTAGTTTTTTCCAAAATAAGAGAACCTAATAAAATATCTCAAGGGATTCCTGTACTTTTAAAAGGTTAAAGATAGTCGAATCCTTCGCAGGGGTATGGACTCCAATTTTTTTTAGCAAATTTTTAGCGTATGACCAAAATTCTTTTGCTTTCAGATACCCATGGCCACATGGACCAAAGCATTTTAAAGTATGCCAAACATGTTGATGAAGTATGGCATGCCGGAGATATTGGAAACCTAAAAGTTACGGATGCTTTGAAAGAAGTGGCGCCCTTACGTGCAGTTCATGGAAACATAGATGACCATCTCATACAAAGAGAATTTCCTGAGCACAATCGATTTTTTTGTGAAGAAGTTGATGTTTGGATTACCCATATTGGTGGTTACCCGACTAAATACAATGTTAGGGTACGAGACGAAATCAAGAATAATCCACCAAAACTGTTTATTTGCGGTCATTCCCATATTCTTAAAGTTATGAATGATAAAAAGCTTGGATTACTTCATATGAATCCTGGCGCATGTGGTAAACATGGCTTTCATGCTTTACGAACTATGCTGCGGTTTAGTATTGATAAAGACCAGATTTTGAACCTTGAAGCTATTGAACTGGGAAAGAGATAACATCATGAAGACATGTATTTGCGGGTTTATTTTTCTGATAAGTATCAGTAGCTGTGTAAATCCTAAAAAAGCCCAACCTGACAAACAAATTCAATCTCCAATAGCATTGGATGGCATTACCTTACATGTTTTAGGCACGGTTCAAGATGGTGGAAGCCCCCATATCAGTTGCCAGCGGGAATGCTGTAAGCTTTTGTTTGAAAATCCAGATGAAACACGTAAAGTAGTGAGCTTAGGTGTGGTTGACCATAATTCTAAGGAAACGTACCTATTTGATGCCTCACCAGACATGACTTCCCAGCTTAGAATGCTTAGTGAGGTTGCTGGAAAATCTTCTGATGGTCCTAATGGTATCTTTTTGACCCATGCACATATTGGGCATTATTCCGGGTTAATGTATTTAGGTAGGGAAGCTTTTGGTGCAAAAGACATTCCAGTTTTCGCCATGCCTAAAATGACTTCTTTTTTAAGAACCAATGGTCCATGGAATCAACTCGTTGATTTAGAAAATATTTCTCTACAGCCTCTAGAAGACAAATCAACCATCAAACTGAATGGCAACTTAGCCGTTCTTCCATTTTTGGTTCCACACCGAGGTGAGTATTCGGAAACCGTTGGATTTAAAATCATCGGACCAAACAAATCGGCATTGTTCATTCCAGATATAGATAAATGGAGTATTTGGAAAACCAACATTATCGATGAAATTAAAAAAGTGGATTTCGCTTTTTTGGATGCTACTTTTTATGATGGTGAAGAAGTGAATCATCGGGATATTTCCGAAATTCCACATCCTTTTGTCATTGAAAGCCTAGAATTGTTCAAAGATCTCGCGCTTAGCCAAAAAGAGAAAATTCATTTCATTCATTTCAATCATACCAACCCTTTATTGAATACAGGCAGTGAAGCCTATCAAAGCGTTATTGAAAAAGGGTTTAGGGTTGCCACTTTTAAAGATGTTTTCCAGTTGTAGTTTTTATCCGGAAACAACGTAAGCCCTTTTAGGGTTCTTCGTCTAATCCAGAAACAACAGTACAACAACATGAAAACAAAAAGTTTAGGATTAGTAGCAATTGCATCCTTCGCTTTGTTTACAGCATGCGTTCAAAAAACAAAGCAAGCTGAAACTACTGCGGAAGAATCTGAAAAAATGGTTGAAAAAGCACCTGTTTATGATACCAATCAACCTGAGACCTTACTGAAAGCTGTAGCCCACTCACACGGCGGATGGGGTGATCTTTGGAAAAAACAAGACGTTCAGTATACCTATGATTATCGCTATCCCGATGGAAAGGCGGATGTTTCTACAGAGAGATACATTTTTAGCAGTGAAGCTTCCCTAGGAAAATACACCCAACACGACATTAATGTAATGCCCGGTGAAAAGGGGGAGGTTATCCAATATTTTAATGGGGCTGAAACTATGGTAATGGTAGATGGTGAAAAAGTAGAGGATCCACAATTATTGGGAGTAAGTGACTTCTTAAGAAGGGCTAACTATTTCTGGTTTACTATGCCATACAAGTTAACGGACAAAGGAACGATTATCACCTATCAAGGTCAAGAGGACTATAATGGAACTACTTATGATAAAGTTCATGTAACCTATGATCCAGAGATTACTGGTAAGGAACAAAACGATATCTACGTACTTTATGTAAATCCGGAAACCAAGGTAATCGACAGGTTCTTCTTTTCTTTACCGTTTTTGGGGGTTAATGATCCTGTAATTATTGCAAACTACCAGTATGAAGATGTAGATGGTCAATTAGTTGCTACCAAGCGAACCTATTTTTTACCGAGTGAACAAGGATATGGTGATGAGCCAAACATCGTTCAAACACTTACCGATGTGAAATTCAACAACGGGTTCACAAAAGAAAATATGATGGACAACTTATAATTGGTTCAAGCACAAAGCCTTTAAAAACAAAACCCCGGCCAAGGCCGGGGTTTTTCGCACTAATACTACTAAGATGTTAGGTTTAACGTAAGCGATCTACAGATTTTACAAGATCTTCATCCTTTTTGATAGCCCTGTTGGCCAGGACCAGAAAAACGATAGAAAATACAGGAATCAGCATCCCAATACCCTTCTCAGAAACCTCGGTCTCTCCGGATAAGCTTAGTGATCGGTAAACGAAAAATCCTAGTAAAAAAAGATTCAATATCATATTCAATCTGTTCAACACAAATTGATTTTGTCTTTTCTTATACATGAAAATCGAAATAATGGCCAATACTACCGAACCGTAAAACGCGGCGCTTATCCATAGTTCGTCTTTGGCAAAAATTTCAACTCCTGCTTTCCCAACAACCCACAAACTCAGAACGAATGGTAGTACTCCCGAAATAAGTGCTACCACTATTAAAAAAAACGTTTGAATTCGTTGAATCATTGTATAAGGCAAATTTCGGACTGCAAAAATAGAGGTCTTTTTCACAAATTACCCAGAATGTTGAAAAATTATTTGTATACTTGTTGCATTATTAGAGTAAAGCTCACCTAGGGAATCTTTCCCGCACGCAGTACCCCAATAATTTTTACTTCATAAATAAGTATTCAACTACGTTTAATTTATTTACAACTTAATGTTTGAGATTTCAGACCTAAAAGCTAAAAAGCTTCCAGAGCTTCAAGAAATTGCTAAAGACCTAAAAGTTCCCAAGTTTAAATCCTTAAAAAAATTGGACTTGGTTTACCAGATTTTAGATCTCCAAGCCTCCAACCCAAAGGCGGTTACCGAAAGTGCGCCAAAATCCGCAGAAAAAAGCGATCCCAAACCAAAGAGATCTAGAGTTTCTCGAGAGAAAAAGCAAGAAAAAGAAACCCCGACAAATTCTTCCGACACCCCTGTTTCGCAAGAAAACAGAGAAAAAAAGGAAGAACAGGCCCCGAATCACCAAAACAAAAGGGACCACAAACAAAACGGGCAGCAAAAGAACCAAAACAACCGAAGAAACAACCAACACCATCGCAACAACCAACAGGAAAAGAAAAGTAGCAATTTTGATAAAGACCTAAAGAATCGCTACAAAGAACCTGAATTTGAATTTGATAGCATCATTGAGAGTGAAGGTGTGTTGGACATTATGCAAGATGGATATGGGTTCCTGCGTTCCTCCGACTACAATTACTTATCTTCTCCAGATGATATTTATGTATCTCAGTCCCAGATAAGACTATTTGGACTTAAGACAGGAGATACTGTATTAGGAAATGTAAGACCTCCCAAAGAAGGAGAAAAGTATTTTCCATTAATTAAGGTTACCAAAATAAATGGATTGGATCCCCAAGTGGTTCGTGATCGAGTTTCATTTGAACATTTAACCCCACTTTTTCCAAAGGAAAAATTCCGGTTGGCTGAGAAACAAAGTACGATCTCCACAAGAATCATTGATTTGTTTTCACCTATAGGTAAGGGTCAAAGAGGTATGATAGTTTCCCAGCCCAAAACAGGTAAAACCATGCTTCTCAAGGATGTAGCCAACGCTATTGCCGCCAATCACCCTGAAGTATACCAGATTATCCTGCTTATCGATGAGCGCCCGGAAGAGGTTACTGATATGCAACGCAATGTGCGCGGTGAGGTTGTTGCTTCTACTTTTGACAAAGAAGCTACGGAACACGTTCGCGTTGCAAATATTGTTATTGAAAAAGCTAAAAGGTTAGTGGAATGTGGTCACGATGTAGTAATTCTATTGGATTCCATAACGCGTTTGGCCAGAGCGTATAATACCGTGCAACCAGCTTCAGGAAAAGTGCTGAGTGGTGGTGTAGATGCCAATGCATTGCATAAACCCAAGCGTTTCTTTGGTGCAGCACGAAATATTGAAAATGGAGGTTCGCTTTCAATTATTGCTACCGCACTGACGGAAACTGGTTCCAAAATGGATGAAGTCATTTTCGAAGAATTTAAAGGAACGGGTAATATGGAACTTCAATTGGATAGAAGAATCTCCAATAGAAGAATTTTCCCTGCGATTGACTTGATTTCTTCTTCAACCAGAAGGGATGACCTTCTTTTGGATGAAAACACTATTCAACGTATGTGGATTATGCGCAAGTATTTGGCGGATATGAATCCTGTTGAAGCCATGGAATTCATGGAACAAAGAATAAAACAGACCCGTAATAACGAAGAGTTTTTGCTAACAATGAACGAATAATTCGTTCTCGAAATACAATTTTATTTTAAAACCCTCCCCCTAGCGTGGAGGGTTTTTTTGTAGGGATTCTAAAGAAAAGACATATCTTTAGTTCAGTTTTCCCATACACTAAACTCTAACAAACATAACTATGAAAAACACCAAGAAAAATGCCTTGACATTGGTTTTGGGAGGCTTGCTACTTATTGCCACCTCATGCCAAGAAAGACCCCAACAGAAAGACCCAGAAAAAGAAGAAATCGAAGAGGTAAAACCACCTTCGGATATCATTTCCATAGATGATTCGAAGTCTTTGTATGATAATTACACAAGAAATCGTGTTGAACCCATATTGGCTCACGAAAAAGAAATGAACGATGACGAAGATTTTGAAGCAGCCCGTTTCGTGGATTTCAATTACGATATGATGAAGCAATACATTGCTTTTGTGGAACAAGAAGCCAAAAAGGCGAAAGTTGATGTTTCCACCTTCCGCCTGTATTTTGCCAACTATCCTAATTCAGAAAAATTCCGTGATGGAAAAAAAGTGATACACCCAAGACAAAATTCAATATTTATTCTCCCAACGCTAATGAAAGATGGCAAAAACATGGGATTCTATATCGGAGCCGATGGACAAGCTGAACTTATAAAAAATGCTGTGTCGGGACAAGAGCAAGGGTATGGAACTATTCAAGACAAAACACATAAGTCTCAAGCCAGTTTCGTTCCATCTTTTTCCGCCCCTGCACTGCAAGGCGGTCAAAGTTTAATAGTGAATCATGGAAGCTCTGGACCTCCTCCTGGAGGAGATTTTTGACTTTCTGAATAAAAAATGGGAGCCCAAGAGTTCATTATGTTTTTAAAAGAATTTTTCTTTTTGCCTATATACTTTGTCACTTTAATAGTGGCCATGTTGAATTACAAAAAATTCTTCGATACGGCATTGAGATATTTTCCACTAATCATAGCATATACCTTTTTCAATGAACTTTTGGGCACTTTTATCAGGTACAACGAAAGTTTTGCCTTTTTTCCAGAGACCACTAATACGAACCAGATAATCTACAATATTTACATCATTATTTTTTTTCTATATTTTTTTTATGTCTATAGAAAAATGATTAGGGACGCAAAAATCGAAAGACTTATAAAGCTAGGGACCATATTCATACTAGTAGCATATTTTATTAATTCATTCTTTCAAAATCCTTTCATGAGCGATCTCATCTATGCAAATGCCATAGGTTCTTGGCTCTTAGTGGGATGTGGTATTCTGTATTTTAAAAATTTAAATCCTCCCTTCGCATGGAGCTTTGATAAAAACAACCTTATGTTCTGGACTACTTTAGGGTTGGTTGTTTTTTATTTTTTCTTTCCTATCCTCTTTCTAATTGGATATCTTCATTATGAAACATGGGTTCTTTATGATTTTAAATTGGTGCTCAAAATCTTGATAACCCTTATGTATGCGCTCTTTTGTGTTGGATTTGTCTTCTCCCAAAGAAGAGCGTTTCGCTAATCACAATCTTCCCCTCCAAACCACAGACCTATTCTATTTTACAACAAAACTGTGTATTTCATCGATAAAATATACTTTTTGTAAGTTTTTTCGTTCATAAAATGATGTATAATCGTTAATCGACAAATACCTACAGTTTATCGACGGTTAGTTGTTTACGAACTAAAAACAAAGAAAATACAGAAATTCTAAACCTAGTTTTATTAAAAATTTTGAATAGAACTTACAAAATCCTCAAAAATGAAAACGTCCCAAGTTGTAACCTATCTATCCGTACTGGTTTTTACAGTACTACTTGCATCCTGTGTCAAAGACGACTTAAATGAAGCCATTGAACCGGATGCGCAAGAAGAACCTGATACACCTGTTCCTGTGGATGAATTGGCGATTACAGAATTACAAATTCCTTCTGGCTTTGAGTTTAAGACGGAAAGACTAGTAGAGTTGACCATTAATGACAATGCTACCAATGTCAAATATGATGTATACGCATATCAGGAAACTTCAACTGGAGGACAAACCACTTACATTAATGAAGATGATGAAGAAGTAACAGGCACTGACTACCTCGTAGATAACTTGAACCATCTGATTCTTAGTGGAGCCCCATCTGACGGAAAAATTGAGCATTCTTTTGTAGTCCCTGATTATTTTGAACAACTGTACATCCGAAGGAAAGAAGGCTTTGCATATTCCTCAGAAATTGTAAACATATCTTCAGATCAGGTCGTTTATACCTATTCTCCTCCAAGCGCCAAAGGTGCATCCACCACCAAGTCTCTGGTGGAAGATTATCTGTATTGTGTGAATGGAAGTGCGGAACTATTCCAGGTAGACCCACTTAACGGGGATTATACTTTTATCTCTACGATGCCAATGGGAAGCTTTACAGCTGCTATTGATCAACAAAACAATTTTTTATACTCTATAGGTAGGTCTAATCCCAATCCCTTGATGCGATATGATATCACTAACGATACATGGACTACTATAGCAAACTTAGGGATAGGTGGCCCACGTTTAGATTTTAATGCGCAAGATGGATTGTTGTATTTCTCAACAAAATCGACGCTATACTCCATTGATCCTACAAACGGTTCCATATTATCACAGTGGGACATTATCGGTCTTGATAGTCAACAAGGGGGTGATTTAGCTTTTGCCGCCGATGGTACCTTATTCTTGTGTACTTTCTCTGGTTTATATCGCCTTGAATTGAATGTAGAAGGTGATTTTGATACCACACGAATCAGTGGCGAAGGTTTACCATTTAGCCCTACATCAATGACTTTTGATTCCAATGATGAATTGTGGTTAGCCAATAACGGTGGTAGCAGTAACTTGATTGTAATGGATACTCAAACTGGTGGCTGGGAATACCGCTATGGACCAAATTCGAATTCAGGGATTTCTTTTGATAGAACCATAAATGATTTAACCACCTTCCGTGTTTTTAACGATAATGCGGTAGATCCAGATACCGATGGAGATGGGATTACGGATAGCAATGATGATTTTCCAGAGGATGCCGACAAGGCTTTTGAACAGTTTACTCCGAGTAAGTATGGTTGGGGTACCGTAGCCTTTGAAGATTTATGGCCGTTCTTGGGAGATTATGATTTTAATGATACCACTATTAATTACAGGTTTGTGGCTGTTCTTAATTCGGACAATATGGCTGTGCAATTGGATATCTATTTTGAGGTAAGTTCCGATGGTGCTGGTTTTGTTAATGCTTTTGGAATCGAATTGGAAAGTATAGCCCCAAGTTTGATTGAATCTGTGACAGGAACTGTGCTGACCGAAGGATATATTAATGTAGCTTCCAATGGTGTTGAAGAAAACCAAGATAGGGCAGTCATAATCCTATTCGATAACCACGAGACCATGTTAGGAATACCCTCCAAAATAGAAGTGAAGTTCACAACACCTATTACAACCAATCAATTGGGACTTGCTCCCTTCAATCCATTTTTGATTGTAGATAGAAACAGAGGAAACGAAATTCATTTGCCCAATAGGTTTCGAACCAGTTTAGGGACAAATGACCCCCAAGCCGAAGGCGTCAACCGAGATGTAGATGGTAATTATCAAACCGACTCTGGGTTACCATGGGCCATTAACATTGTACATAACTTTAAACCCCCTAAAGAAAATGTACCTGTAAACCAAGCCTATAACTTCTTTAATGAGTGGGCCACTTCAGGAGGTACGGCATTTCAAGATTGGTACAAAGACTCTAATGGCTACCGAAACGAATCCGCTTTACAAGATTGAAATAGTACAACACAAAAAGAAAGCGCCCCGTTTATGACGGGGCGCTTTTCTTTATAATTTTTAAAGCCAGTTTACATCGCAGCAACTTTACTGGCCAATTTACTTTTTAAGTTAGCCGCTTTGTTCTTGTGAATAATATTACGCTTGGCTAACTTATCTATCATTCCCACAACATTGGGTAAAAGCTCCTCTGCAGCCTTCTTATCCTCCTCGTTACGCAATTTTTTGATTGCATTTCGAACAGTTTTATGCTGATACCTGTTACGTAGACGTACTGCCTCGTTTCTTCTAATTCTTTTTAATGCTGACTTATGATTCGCCATTATTTTAATTTAAAAATGATAATGAATAACTGAAAATTGGGATACCCGTTTTTCACTTTTCATTTATAATTTACAATTTTTCCTTTGTAGCCCGTAGGGGAATCGAACCCCTGTTACCAGGATGAAAACCTGGCGTCCTAACCCCTAGACGAACGGGCCAATTATTTTCAAATTGCTAAAATTCCCAATTTCTATTGGTATTTAAGCACTTCAGTAGCCCGTAGGGGAATCGAACCCCTGTTACCAGGATGAAAACCTGGCGTCCTAACCCCTAGACGAACGGGCCGTAAGGTCGCATAATTGCGGATGCAAAAATACAACTATTTTTAAGTATTGCAACAGTTACCGTTATTTTTTGGACGGTTTTAATATGCCTTAGCAAATAACACCCTTTGAGTGGATGGATTACCGGTCACCATGCAGTTACCTTGCTCTTTTTCAGCAGGAAAGGGGATACAACGGATGGTTGCTTTCGTTTCATTCTTGATACGTTCTTCAGTTGCAGCAGTTCCATCCCAATGTGCAGAGATAAAACCTCCTTTTTCTTCCAGTATGTTTTTAAACTCTTCGTAACTATCCACTTGGGTAATATGGTCAGCTCTGAAATCTAGTGCTCTTTGGTAAATATTCTTTTGAATATCCTCCAGAAGTGTCACTATTCTATCAACAATTTCTTCAGCTTTTACTGATTCCTTTTCCAAAGTATCCCTTCTAGCAACTTCGAACGTACCGTTTTCTATATCGCGCTGTCCAACTGCTAAACGAACGGGAACACCTTTCAGCTCATATTCGTTAAACTTGAACCCTGGTTTATGGGTATCCCGTTTATCAAACTTCACCGAAATCCCTTTTTCCCGAAGGGATTTAATCAAGGGTTCCACTTTTCCAGCAATTACATCCAACTGCTCTATACCTTTATAAATAGGAACAATTACAACCTGTGTTGGTGCTAACTTTGGAGGCAAGACCAACCCATTGTCATCGCTATGTGTCATAATCAATGCTCCCATCAATCGGGTGGAAACTCCCCAAGAAGTGGCCCAAACGTAATCTTGTTTTCCTTCTTTGGTAGCGAATTTAACATCAAAAGCCTTCGCAAAATTCTGTCCCAAAAAGTGCGAGGTACCTGCCTGAAGAGCTTTGCCATCTTGCATTAGGGCTTCTATGCAGAAGGTCTCCTCAGCACCTGCAAAGCGCTCGCTCTCTGTTTTTGTTCCCTTAATTACAGGTACGCCCATATAATTTTCGGCAAAATCTGCATACACATGCATCATTTGTTCCGCTTCTTCCATGGCTTCCTGTCTGGTGGCATGGGCTGTATGCCCTTCTTGCCACAAAAACTCTGCAGTACGCAAAAACAAACGTGTTCGCATTTCCCATCGTACCACATTGGCCCATTGGTTAACCAGTAGGGGCAAATCTCGATAAGACTGTATCCATTTTCTATAGGTATCCCATATAATGGTTTCTGAGGTAGGTCTTACAATCAACTCTTCTTCCAGCTTAGCCTCCTCGTCTACAATAATGCCGCTACCATCTTCAGCATTTTTTAGACGGTAATGGGTAACCACGGCGCATTCTTTGGCAAAACCTTCTACATGGCTCGCTTCCTTGCTCAAATAAGATTTTGGAATAAATAATGGAAAATAGGCATTCTCATGCCCCGTTTCCTTGAACATCTTGTCCAATTGCGCTTGCATCTTTTCCCATATGGCAAATCCGTACGGCTTAATTACCATACATCCCCTAACTCCGGAGTTCTCAGCTAAATCTGCTTTAACCACCAACTCGTTATACCATCGGGAATAATCCTCGCTACGACTCGTTAAATTTTTACCCATTTACCCTAGTTTGGCACAAAACTTGTGACTTTGTACATGAAAAATAATTCGGTAAAACTAATTATTTTTTAGTATGTTCAACAATAAAAATTGCGACATGATAAAGTCTTTACAACTCCACAACTTCCGCCTTTTTTCTGTGCTTTCCCTTGTCTTAATTCTCGCTTCATGTGGATCATACCAGCAAGCTTCATATTATGAAGATGATGGTATTTATTCTAGTGGAAATGAAGTTGTACGAGTCGAAAAGAAATCTCCTCAGGCCGTTCGCTCAGAGAATAGGGAAAGTGATATATATGGTGACTATTTTGGGCAAAAAGCAGATGAATTCGGTGAGATATTGGATGATGAAATCTTTACTGATGTAGATAGCTACTCAAGTAATGGCGCAATTGATAGTACAGCCGTTGGTGCACAGGCCGATTATTTTGACATTAATGCAAACACCTATAATGGTAATGCGGGTTGGGGTGACAATCCAAACAATGTTACCATAAATGTATATGACAACTGGGGTGGTGGCTTTGGTTGGGGATGGAATAATCCTTGGCTTTGGAATGGTTTCGGATATCCTTTCTATGGAGGTTTTGGGTTCGGAAACCCCTTCTTCGGAGGTTTTGGTTTCGGATATCCTTTCTATGGCGGTTTCGGATTTAACCGATTTGGTTTTGGATTTAATCGATTTGGTTTTGGCTATGCCGGCTTCTACGGTGGCTTTTACGGCCCATATTATGGAAGAGGCTTCTATGGACGTGGTTTTAATAGAGGTGTTGCCTTTAATCGATCTCGAAGAGGATATTCATCAAGAACAATTCCAGGCACAACCTTACGTACAGGTCGTTCCAATTTAGGATACCGTTCCCTTAGAAGTTCTGCATCACGAAGTCGGGCTGGAGTATCCCGAACAGGAACAAGCAGAAGCTCTGTAGCATCCCGAAGCAGTAGAACGTACAGAAGCAATAGCACCGCAAGAAGAAGTGTTAGCGCAGATGCCGCAGCAAGAAACCGAAGTTATAGGTCTAGCAGAAGTACACGTACGGCTCCAAGATATAGCTCCAATTCAAGAACCTATCGTTCTTACGGATCTACACCCAATGGAAACAGTAGAACCTATAGAAGCGGTAATGGCGTACGGAGCTCATCCCGCTACAATGCTGGAAATAGAAGCACACGAAGCTATCAGAGTAGAACAGCTCCAAGAAGCACTTACAGTAGATCTGGTAGTGGTTCAAGAAGTAGTGGAAGTTACCGAAGCGCAGGAAGTAGGAGTTATAGAAGCTCTGGAAGTAGAAGTTCCGGTAGTTTCAGAAGCTCTGGCAGCCGAAGTTCAAGAAGTTCAGGTAGCTTCAGAAGTTCTGGAGGAGGTCGTTCCTCGGCAGGAAGATCTTCGGGTGGACGAAGTAGAGGAAGAAGATAAATTCCCAAGTACCTTATCGACAAAAAAATTATTCAAAATGAAAAGACTATTAACTTTCGTCATAGTATTGTCATGCACTTTCGCAAGTGCCCAGAACATAAATGACGTACTACGTTACAGTTTAGAAGAAACACAAGGAACCGCCCGTTTTCAGGCGTTGGGTGGAGCTTTTGGAGCCCTAGGCGGCGATTTGTCTGCCTTGAATGTTAATCCTGCGGGATCAGCTATATTTAATTTTAGTGAATTCTCCCTTACAGGTTCTAACTACAATAGGGACAATCAAGCGTTGTTTGGAAATTCGCAGACAAACACGAATATCAATTCGGTTAAATTGAATCAAGTTGGTGGAGTATTTGTATTTAAATCTTCAGACAGTCCTTGGAAGAAACTGGCACTAGCCTTTAATTATGACCAAGTTCGCAACTTTGATAATGAGTTTACTGCATCCGGCTCAACAACACAAGGAATAGATAACTACTTTCTCAATTTTGCCCAAGGCGTGGAATTAGGTCCTTTACGTGTGCAAGAAGGTGAATTTATTGAAGATGCCTATTTGGATATTGGCGCTTCACTCGGATTTGGAGCCCAACAGGCCTTTTTAGGGTTTCAGGCAGGTCTAATTGAGCCCACTGCCGATGAGGACACGAATACTTCTTATGTATCCAATGCGCAATACAGTGCAGTAAACCAAGAGTATTTACAAAGTACATCTGGATTCAATAGCAAGTTTACGGCAAACTTTGCCGGACAGTATCAGGATAATTTGTACGTAGGGGCTTCCCTAAACTTTCATTCAGTACTCTTTGAACAATTGACTTTATTGGATGAGAATGGTTATGACCCTTCATCGCCAGTTCAGTTTACCACCTTTGACAACTTTTTACGTACAGAAGGATATGGTTTCTCATTTAGTGTAGGCGCCATTGCTAAATTGAATGATAATATAAGAATTGGAGGAAGTTATCAATCTCCAACCTGGTATAGACTTACCGACGATACATCCCAAAGAATTAATTCAACTTTGGCAGAAACGGATATCGACTTTATTGATTTTAATATCGTCAATCTTTTTGAAGAGTATAACATAAAAACTCCAGGAAAAATAACGGGTAGCGCGGCAGTAGTATTCGGGAAAGATGGATTTCTAAGTTTTGATTACGGATATCAGGACTTCTCCCAGGCCGAACTTACTCCGAATGCAGACCCCAACTTTGCCGCGGAAAATGACTTTATTGCCAATACGCTAGGTATTGTGAACAGTTATCGCATTGGAGGTGAGTTCAGGATAGAGAAAGTAAGCCTAAGAGGAGGATATCGCTTTGAAGAAAGCCCTTATGAAAATGGTGAGATTATTGGAGACCTTGTTGGATATTCTGGAGGTATAGGCTACAATTTTGGACCAAGTAGATTGGATGTTGCCTTCACGCGAACAGAGCGCGATGTAAATGAATTACTTTTCGCTTCAGGTCTCGGCAGTTCGGTAGATATCAATCAAGTTAACATGAATATAACCTTAGGATATAGCTTTAAGTTTTAGATTACTCAAAAAAATGCTAAAACAAAGAAAAGCCAGGAAAATTTCCTGGCTTTTTTATTATCTAATTAATGAGAAATGTCGTCGCACCGAACGTGCTACCAGGACACCTTCATCATCTCTTTCATAATCTAATCGGAACCAGTAGTCTGAAGAAGGCAAGGGCCTACCATTGAAGGTTCCATCCCACCCTAGCGAATTGGTATCCAACTGCTTTAAAAGCTTTCCGTATCTATCAAAAATGAAAATACTGGGATTAGTTAAAGTTTCAACGCCCAAAACATTCCAATTATCATGTATTCCATCACCATTTGGAGTGAAAAACTTAGGGTATCCTACCACCAAAAATTCAATAGGTTCGGTAGTTCCGCATCCGTTTACATCATTAATTATCACTGTGTTCACACCCGGAGGCACATCCAAAAACACGGGGTCATCCTGAAATTCCCCACCATTAATTGCATATTCATAGTTGCCATTTCCCAATACTGAAATTTCTATGTTGTATGGGTCGGTTTGGTCGCTATTCACCAAATCATCCAGAATGCGCACCTCGTCCAAAACGGGTACCCCAAAAAAGGTAATGAGAATATCATCACGGATTTCTGTGGCAAAAGTCGTTTCAATCCTTACGCGATATCTTCCAGAATTTGGACTAGTTACAACAAGCTCAGTGGCTCCAGCACCAGTAGCAAGGGTTTGGTCATAAGTACCGTCATCTTCAAAATCAACTTCCCAAGTAATGTTGGCAATATTTGGTCCAGCGGGAGAGTTCAAAGCACTCAACACAATATCCGGGTCTCCTTCACAAGCAATGATATCCAATCCTAAAAACTCATCCCGAAGGGTACAATCCAAGGCAGTATTCTGGTCTGCATCTACAGAACTTCCCGTAAAGGTTAGCGAAAACGGCTCTGGGTCGCCATCAAAATTTGTGTTGAAATTGTTTATGAATAGGTAGTAGATTTCACCGGCTTGTACATCCAACCATTCATCATAGGTATTTTGGCTTGCACGGACAAAAGGAGCTCCAACTTGTCCGCTTATAGGATTTACACCAACTCCGGTAAATCCAGTTTCATTGATTTCGTAATTACATCGAATTGGAATTTCATTGCCGTTCCCTATTATCGTACAGAAATTTGAACCCAAAGTTTGGTCAAAGGGTCCATATAACGCAAAATCCAACTCCGAAGTGACTATCCCACCTGGGTTAACGGGTAAAGCCTCAATATCAAAACCAATTTGTCCATCTGTGCCTGCCCTAAAAACATACCATGAGGTGTTGTTTTCAATATTGGCAGAGGCTACACTTCCTTTCTCTAAACATCCAGACTGCGTAATGACTTCGGGGTCAAAATCATCGATATCCCCACTGCCATCGGTAACGGATAAAATGGGCATATCTGCACAGACCGGGATTGCAGTTCTACAATCACCAGAATTCTGGGCATTCAATTCCATAAAAAACAGGGAGAAACAACAGATAGCGCAAAATAGAGCTCTCATAGGGTTTGGGGCTAAAGGTTATGCTGTATTTTATCTAGCTATAACTACGTTTTTATGCTTTTTAGTATCCTTCAACCCAAAAAATATACAGTTAATCGACAAAATGCATCACCCAGAACATAATCCTTACACAGCCTACTAGCAAATCCAATTTAAATTATTGGAAAATTGGTACCATGATCTCATGTAAAAAATACAACTTCCATTCTTAGCTTAACAATAATTTATATCTCCAAACACTGACTATCAGATGTTAAATAGGTGCATATTATATATCTTTGCACCCTTGAAGAAAAAAGAAATGAAAGTAGAACAGGCCTTGGAAGAACAATACGAGGAACGTGGAGACGGACATATCGGTTCCGCCTCTGAAACACCCATTCGTGAAGATGCTTTTGTACTAAGCGACCAAGAGAAAATAGATAAAATTCAAGATAGCGTC
Source organism: Bacteroidota bacterium (assembly GCA_039191905.1). GTDB lineage: Bacteria > Bacteroidota > Bacteroidia > Flavobacteriales > Flavobacteriaceae > Flagellimonas. Next base: position 83,201 of record JBCCXJ010000005.1, read on the forward strand.
CGAGATATCATGTTGACCCTTGGACTGGATTTAACGGACGACAGCCTTCAGGGCACTCCAAAAAGAGTGGCCAAAATGTTTGTAAAGGAGATTTTTGGGGGACTACGTCCCGATAGAAAACCGAAATCTTCCACCTTTGAAAACAAGTATAAATACGGAGAAATGCTGGTGGAGAAGAATATTGTGGTCTATTCCACCTGTGAGCATCACTTGCTACCTATTATTGGGCGTGCTCATGTAGCCTACATTTCCAATGGAACCGTTGTAGGGCTTTCAAAAATGAACCGTATTGTGGATTATTACGCAAAACGACCACAAGTGCAGGAAAGGCTAAACATCCAAGTGGTAAAGGAATTGCAACGTGTACTGGGCACGGAAGACGTAGCCTGTGTAATTGATGCAAAGCATCTCTGTGTGAACTCCAGAGGTATCCGTGATATTGAAAGTAGTACCGTTACTGCGGAATACGGCGGTAAATTCAAAGATGAATCCGTACGCCGTGAGTTTTTGGACTACATCAACTTGGAAACTGAGTTTTAACTTCTATAACATCCATGAAGCTTTATAACAATCAATCACTAAAAGTTTACAATTCACTTACTGGAAAAAAAGAGGTTTTTAAACCTATAAATGAAGGCCATATTGGGATGTATGTTTGCGGACCTACCGTTTATAGTAATGTCCATCTGGGTAACTGCCGCACGTTTATGTCTTTTGACATGATATTTCGTTATTTCAAACATCTCGGATATAAGGTAAGGTACGTGCGAAATATTACGGATGCCGGGCATTTGGAAAACGATGCAGACGAAGGTGAAGATAAGATTGCGAAAAAAGCAAAATTGGAGCAGATTGAACCGATGGAAGTGGTTCAACGGTATACCGTAGATTTTCACAATACCTTACAAAAGTTCAATTTTCTGCCACCCAGTATTGAACCAACCGCAACCGGACATATCATTGAACAAATTGAAACCATTAAGAATATTCTAAAAAAGGGCTTTGCTTATGAAATAAATGGTTCTGTATATTTTGATGTCCAGGAATTCAACAAAACCCGTGAGTATGGCAAATTGAGTGGAAGAAAACTGGAGGACATGATTGCGAATACACGGGAGCTTACCGCTCAAAGCGAGAAAAAAAATCCACAAGATTTTGCGCTTTGGAAAAGGGCGGATGAGCACCATATTATGCGCTGGCCCTCTCCTTGGGGCGATGGATTCCCAGGTTGGCATTTGGAGTGTACAGCAATGAGCACAAAATATTTAGGCGAAACTTTTGATATCCACGGCGGTGGCATGGATTTGAAATTTCCCCACCATGAATGTGAGATAGCTCAGGCCGAAGCATGCTGCGATAAATCTCCAGTAAATTACTGGTTACATGCCAATATGCTTACGCTTAATGGAAAGAAAATGTCCAAGTCTACTGGAAACAATGTCTATCCTCACGAAATATTTAGTGGTGAAAATAAACTATTAAGCAAGGCATACACGCCAGCAGTAGTTCGATTTTTCATGATGCAAGCACATTACTCCAGTATTTTGGACTTAAGTGATGATGCGCTTCAAGCTTCAGAAAAGGGATATTATCGACTTATGGAGGCTATTTCCATTTTGACAAAGTTGGATACCGGTGCAAAATCTGATTTTGATGTCAACGCGTGGCAGCAAAAGTGCTATGATGCCATGAATGATGATTTTAATACCCCCATCTTAATTGCGCAATTGTTTGAGGCAGTAAAACACATAAATCAAATAAAAGAAGGTAAGGAATCCATAACCCAGCAAGATTTGACATTGATGTCCAGTATTTTCCAAAGTTTTGTATATGATATCTTGGGTATAGAGCATATTGCTCAGTCAAAAGAAGATTCCAATACCCTGAACGGAGTAATGGATTTACTTATTGATTTGAGAAATCAAGCTAGAGCCAATAAAGATTTCCAAACCTCCGATAAGATTAGAGATGAACTTACCAATCTGGGCATCCAATTGAAAGATGGCAAGGATGGAACCTCCTTTAGTATGAAGTAAGTAATAGGTGTTTTTCGTAATTTACCCTCAATTTCAAAGAAATGACTTTAAAAAAGGTTCTTATCGCACCATTTATATTTTTGGTTAGAGCCTATCAATTGTTGATTTCGCCGTATACTCCCGCTACATGTAGATACTCCCCCACATGCTCCGCTTATACTTTAGAGGCCTTAAAAAAGCATGGTCTTTTTAAAGGAGGCTGGCTCTCTTTAAAAAGAATCTTTAGCTGTCATCCCTGGGGAGGAAAAGGGTATGACCCTGTTCCCTAGCTTCAAGACGCACCTGGGTGATTAGAAAATTGCAAAAAACCTTAAATCAAGTCCAGCAACGATTCAAAGTGGTTATCTTAGTCCAAAATTCTTACCTATGTTTTTTCTAGGCTTCAATTGGAATCCTGACGATACCTTGCTCAAGCTGGGTTTCATTCAAATCAAATATTATAATCTGCTTTGGATAGCGGCCTTTGTCGTGGGGTGGTTCCTGATGAAGAAAATATTCAAAAAGGAAGACAAGTCCATGGAAAAATTGGACTCCCTTTTCATTTATGGTGTAGTTTCCATCATGCTTGGAGCTCGACTGGGCCATGTCTTCTTTTACGATTGGGACTATTACAAGAATCATCTGGTCGAAATTCTTTTACCTATTCGAGCCAGTGCCAATGAATCCCTCTTTGGAATTATTAATGGATATGAGTTTACTGGGTTTACCGGATTGGCAAGTCATGGCGCCACCATTGCCGCCATTATTGGTATTTGGCTATACTGCAGAAAGTGGAAAGACATTAAAATGTTGTGGCTTTTGGATAGAATGGTGGTTGTATCTGCCATTGGTGCTAGCTTCGTGCGCTTGGGTAACTTCTTCAATTCAGAAATCAATGGAAAAATAGTGGATGGTGGTTTTGCCTTGGCTACGCGATTTATTCGAGATTCTGACGATATGCCGTCCTATAAAGCCATGTCGTTAACGAGTGAAAAAACACCGAGTGCTGCATACAAAGCCATAGAAACCAATCCTGATTTTTCAAGTGTTTTGGAATCTATCCCATACCGGCATCCCGCACAGCTATACGAAGCAGTGGGATATTTGATTCTATTCCTTGTCCTTTATCAATTGTATTGGAAAACAGATAAGGGAAGTAAAACTGGCTTCCTTTTTGGGCTCTTTATGGTAGGTTTGTGGACGATCAGATTCTTTGTGGAATTTGTAAAAAAGAGTCAAGGAGGTTTTGAAGATTCCCTTGGCGATTTCTTATCTACAGGTCAATGGCTGAGCATACCTATGATTCTTTTGGGATTATACTTCATGTTTAGACCTACAAAAACAGCATAATTTTACGAAATGCGAAGTGTCCCTTTACTCATCTTTGTTTCTCTACTGACCCTATTTTCCTGTAAGACCGAAAAAAAACAGGAGATTAAGACAGAGGTTATCTCATTCACCAAAGAAGGGGAACTAAGCATCACCCAAAATGAATCTGGAAATGTCTTGGTTGCATTAGATATTGAAATCGCAGATACCGAATACGAAACTCAAACCGGGTTGATGTATCGGGAAAGCATGGAAGATTCGCAGGGTATGCTCTTCATCTTTACGGATGTAGCTAAACACGCTTTTTATATGAAGAATACGCAGTTTTCGCTTGATATTATCTATATCGACGAGAATTTGAAGATTGCAGGTTTCCAGAAAAACACTATACCCTTCGACGAATCCAGTTTGCCATCTGGTGTTCCTATTCAATATGTTCTGGAAGTAAAAGGAGGTCTCTCGGACAGTTGGGGTTTAAAAGTTGGTGACCAAATTGAATTTAATCGAATATAGATGCACAACTATCTTCTGGAAGGACAGTCTACAGATAGATTGGTATTTAGAAAGGTAGTCGAATCTGACTTTGATGCTTGGCTTCCCTTTCATAAAGAGCCTTTATCTTCAAAGTATTGGGAGGGTTTACCTTCCAATCCCAAAGTAGCATGCCAACAGCAGTTTGACCGGATTTTCGAGCGGTACGAAAAACACTTGGGCGGTATGAATGCGCTTATCCTTAAGGAAAGCTCCAAATTAGTTGGTCTCTGTGGCCTTTTGCTACAATACGTGGACTATAAAAGGGAATTGGAAATTGGCTATTCTATTTTACCACAATATTGGCGACAAGGATTGGCGTTTGAAGCGGCACAACAATGTAAAAAGCATGCGTTTGACAATGATTTGGTCAAATCCCTCATTTCTATTATTCACATTGACAATCTTCCTTCCCAAAAAGTAGCCATCAAAAACGGAATGCAATTGGATAAAACCACAACCTATCATGATAATCCAGTTCATATATTTAGGGTGAGTCAACCATAATTGGTACTTTCATTATCCAAGTTTCGTTCTAAAAGTATGCCAAAACACTATGCCGTTCTTGTAGACAACCAATCCCAAATTGAACAGTTGGCGATTCAAATCCAAAAGGGTAATTACGCTGAACACTTTGGTAGTATAACATTGAAAAGAGGCGCTATTTTTTCTAATACTGAAATTGAACGCTTCATTTGGGAAGAAGAACAACATGATATAAGGGAGCTGGCAAGTAAAAGGCTTCAACCCCTTCGGTCATTGAGCAGCGGAGAGCGAAAAAAAGCATTACTGGAACACGTTCTAAACTTGAATCCAGATTTTTTAATTCTAGTGAACCCTTTTGACAATCTAGATATTGCCTTTCAAAAGGAGTTGCGACAAAAATTACATGAAATTTCCAAATCTATCGAGCTAGTCCAATTGTTGAATCGCACTGAAGACCTTCTCCCCAATACCGATATTCTCTTCACATTTTCAAACGGCACCTTTTCGCGTCTCACAGGTATTGAAGCATTTAAAGCTATATCAAAAAATAACCATTCCCATACTTTAGAGGCTATTCCAAAACCCTTACATGAAAATGATTTCATGTTGGACGGTAAGCTGGTGGAATTTAAAGAAATTATGGTGAGCTACGATCAAAAGTGTGTGCTAAACGGAATAACTTGGACCATAAAAAGAAATGAATTCTGGCAACTATTAGGTCCCAATGGTAGCGGTAAAACTACTTTATTGAATTTAATAACTGGCGATAACCACAAAGGGTATGGACAAGACCTAACCTTGTTTGGAAGAAAAAAAGGTTCTGGTGAAAGCGTTTGGGATATCAAGGAGCATATTGGGTATTTCACACCTTCTATGATTGACCAATTTAAAGGATATCATTCCGCAATCCAAATGTTGGTTTCTGGGTTGCATGATTCTGTTGGACTTTACCAAGAACCTACAGATGGAGAATTGAGATTGGCCAAGTCTTGGCTCAAAGTCTTACAATTGCAACAAAAGAAGGATACCCAGTTTAGGGAACTGAGCCAAGGAGAAAAACGTTTGATTATGCTGGCACGGGCCATGGTCAAACATCCCCCACTTTTAATTCTGGATGAACCCACAGCTGGACTTGATGATACAAATGCAAAATTTTTTGTGGGTTTGGTAAACAAAATTGCACAAGAAAGCAGGACAACCATTGTTTTTGTTTCGCATAGGAAAGAACCGGGATTGCATCCAAAAATGATTTATGTGTTAGAAGCAAGTAGTTCAGGTTCCATTGGGAAAATACTATCCAATACTCACCTATAGCTAGAGAGCTTCACACTCAATTTATTTTATCTTTATGTTGCTAAAACCCTGGACCGATATGTCTTCTATCACTTTAGATTTTTCTGAAAATCAGTACAAAAAGCTGTTGGATAAGAGTACAGAACTCATACTGAGGCAATTTGAAACTATTCAAACCCAAAAAGGATATCATGATTACCCACAAAAGGAAGTAGAGCAATGGTTTAAGGAAGAACTGCCTGAAGATGGCATGGACCCCGATGCGCTTTTAACTGAAATAGAAACCAAGGTTCTAAACACAGCTACAGGTAATTTGGGGCCTCATATGTATGCGTATGTTATGTCTGGCGGAAACCAAATGGCCATTATTGCCGAAAAATTGGCAACTACCATCAATCAAAACCAAACCAAATGGCATTTGGCTCCGGCCATGAACGAAATTGAAAAACGGGTTGTTGAATGGACCGCCCAGATGCTAGACTTTCCGTTAGATGCCGGTGGGGTTCTGGTAAGTGGAGGTTCTGCAGCAAACTTGACGGGTCTGACCGTGGGGAGGAATGTTTTCTTTGAAAAAGAGGGAATTCGAAAAACCGGACTTTTTGGAATGAAACCTTTTGTGATTTATGCTTCGGAAGAGGTGCATAGTTGCGTGGATAAAAGCGTGGAAGTTCTTGGAATTGGCACAAATCATTTGCGAAAAGTAAAAACTAATGCTTCCTTCCAAATTGACACGGAGGCCTTAGAAAATCAAATCAAAATAGATTTTGCAAACGGACTGCAACCCTTTTGTATTATAGGAAATGCTGGTACTGTGAACACGGGAGCCATTGATGATTTAGAAACCCTAGCCAGCTTGGCGAAAAAATATGAGATGTGGTTTCATGTAGACGGTGCCTATGGGGCATTGGCCGCTTTATTGGATGATCTAAAACCTGAATACAAAGGTATGGAGCTTGCTGACTCAATAGCTATTGATTTCCACAAGTGGCTATATCAGCCCTTTGAAGGTGGATGTACCCTAGTTCGAAATTGGGATAATCTGCGAAGGACCTATTTTAAAAAAGCAGCGTATTTAGATACGGAGCTGGCCAATGATGGAAATCGTTTGGAATACAATGAACATTATTTTCAGCTATCTAGAAATGCAAAAGCTTTTAAGGTTTGGGTGAGCATTAAGGCGTATGGTATGAAATTACTGAGGGATATGATCCAAAAAGATATTGACCTTACCATGTATCTGAATCGACAAGTACTCGAATCAGATGATTTTGAATTGGTAGCCGATTCCAAACTGGCCGTGTCTTGTTTCAGATATGTCGGGAACATGGAATCCAAAGAGGAAATTATTCACTTTAATCGAATGCTGATGCCGGAGCTGGAAAAAGATGGTCGTGTTTTTATCATGGGAACCCAACTAAAAGGAGAGTATGCCATTCGAGCTTGCCTTATTAACCATAGAAAATCTGAAGAGACCACGGATTATCTTTTACACGTTATTCGCGAGGTCGCAGAAAAAATGAGGGTTCAAAAGAGTCAATTAACGCTATAATTATGAAACGAGAAGATGTAATACAACTATTAGATGACGTAGTGGATAAAAATCCCAATTTTGACCGAAAGGGAAAAACCATGCCCTACACTTCTGCAAATGGACATATGTTTTCTCAAATAAATAAGGCGGGAGAGTTAGGTATTCGCCTATCCAAATCAGATACTTTAGACTTTGATTCGGATTATGGGGTAAAGCCATTTTTGTCCTACGGAGCCACAATGAAAGAATACGTCTTAATTCCTCAAGAGCTTCTTCAGGATAAAGAAATTATTGGCAAGCTATTGCAAAAAGGATATGAATATGTGATGTCGCTACAACCCAAATAGAAGTTCAAAATGGGGTTTTATGATTTGTCAAAAGAAAATCGTACTAAACGGGTCCAGAAAATAGCATCAGATGTTTTAAAGGATTTAAAATCCAAAAAGTACAACAACATTCTTGATGTCTTTTCAGACGAGGATACCTATATCAGAAAGGCAGGATACCAAGCTATCGGAAAAATTCATAAAAAGGAACTCCTTGAAATTTCTAAAATCATCTCTACACTCGAATGTCTTATGGACCATTTGGATGAAAAAGTAAGACAGACGACGGTGAATGCAGCTGGGGAAATTGGAAAAACAAATTTTAAGGAAGTACGCAATTTTTTCGATAGGGGTTTATTCGACCCTCATCATTCAGTTCGTAATGCGGTTATCGGATCTATCAAAAAAATGGGAGAAAAAAATCCAAAACCAGTTTTTAAGTGGGCCTCTAGGTATCTGGAACATCCTGAAAAAGAAATTAGGCGGGAAATCTGTCATGGCATTGAACTTAGGGGACGTACTCACCCACAGGATATTCTTCCCATGTTAAAAAAACTTCAAAACGACTCCACCAAACGCGTTCAAAACACACTAATACATGTACTCGGACAGATTTCTTATAAGAAAGGTTGTTTACAAACCGTAGTTGAAGCGCTTAACTCCTGGGACAATAAAATCTTGGTCAGAAAAGCATTAGACGAAATTATTGATGTACACCAACGGTATAGAAATTTTGCAGTATTGTCCCAAAAAGAAGCTATTGCCTTTATTGATGCAACTTATCGCTACGAAACTTCATAATATTAAAAAAAAGGCCGCTATATAGCGGCCTTTTTTCTTATCGATTTACTATCAAGTCTATGCTGTAGCTAAGGAGCCTATTTTCTTCTTCAAAGCATCAAACATGATGGGCGTTGCAATAAATACCGAAGAATACGTACCTACCAATACACCAACAATCATAGCGAACATAAATCCTCTTAAGCTTTCCCCACCAAAAACGAAGATGGCCAAAAGCACAATTAATGTAGTAAGAGAAGTATTTAACGTTCTGCTCAATGTGCTGTTCAATGCTTGATTGATGTTTTCACCATTGTTCCATCCTTTCAAGGTCACAATCTCCCGAATACGGTCAAACACAACCACTGTATCGTTCAAGGAGTAACCAATTACCGTTAGTATCGCTGCAATAAAGGCTTGGTCTATCTCCATGCTGAAAGGCATAATTTTACCTGTCAAAGAGAAGATTCCCAATACGATCATCACATCATGGAATACAGCAATAACCGCACCCAATGAGAATTGCCACTTTCTAAAACGAAGAAGGATATATAAAAAGACCACAGCCAAAGAACCTATAATGGCCAAAAAGGCATTCTTCTGAATATCATCAGCAATAGTTGGACCCACTTTTACCGATTGTAAAATACCAATGGATTTCTCCGAAGCCCCTACGGTAAAGTCCTCAAAAGAAGTGCCATCCGGCAAGTATTTTTGAAGCGAAGTATACAATTTGTCCTGTATTTCTGCATCAACTTCAATTCCTTCTACATCTACCTTGTAGGTTGTTGTTAATTTTATTTGATTCGCTTCCCCAAACGTTTTCACTATAGTACCACTACCAAAAACGGTGTTCATTTCAGATGCTATTTCGGAAGCATTTACTGCTTTTTCAAATCGAATCTGATACGAGCGTCCTCCAGCAAAATCGACACCTTCCTGTAATCCAGTAGTAAATAGGGAGAATGCCCCTACCCCAACTAATATGACTGAAACGATGTATGCAATTTTTCTTTTGCCCAAGAAATTAATGCTTAGACCTTTGAATAGACTTTTTGTGACTGGTGTTGAGAATTCCAGACTTCTTCCTTTTTTAGCGATATAGGAATCTACCATCAAACGGGTGATAAAAATCGCGGTAAATAGAGAGGTTACAATACCTATTAAAAGGGTGGTTGCAAATCCTTTAATTGGTCCAGAACCAAAAACGAAAAGGATAATCGCAGTTAGACCCGTGGTAATGTTGGCATCCAAAATTGAGGATAGTGCATTGCTAAATCCGTCAGCAACCGCTTGTGCCTTACCTTTTCCACGTGCCAACTCTTCTTTAATTCGCTCAAAAATAAGTACGTTGGCATCCACCGACATACCAATGGTCAATACAATACCGGCAATACCTGGCAAAGTAAGCACCGCACCAAGGCTGGTCAACACGCCAAAAATCAATACAATATTGAAAATCAAAGCGATGTCCGCAAAGATTCCGGCTTTACCGTAATAGAAAATCATCCAAAGCAGTACGAAGCCCATGGCAATCATAAAGGACATAAAACCACTATCAATGGCTTCTTGACCCAAAGATGGTCCAACTACTTCTGATTGTATGATTTCAGCAGAAGCAGGAAGTTTACCTGCTCTTAGTACATTGGCAATATCTTTTGTCTCGTTTACGGTAAACGTACCTGTAATTTCAGAACGTCCACCGGAAATAGGTCCCGTAGAAACTCCAGGAGCGGTATAGACCTTATTATCAAGAACAATTGCAATACCAGTTTGGTTATTGAATGCATCACCAGTCAATTTCTCCCACTCTTTTGCACCTCGGGTATTCATGGTCATGCTTACCGCAGGTTTGTTGAATTGGTCGAAGGTATCTTGTGCATCAGAAACAACATCTCCACTAATACGTGGCACGGCATCTCTGTTAGACTTCAATGCATATAATTCTGCCACTTCCACATCTTGTGCGGGTCGCTCCCAAAGAAACTTGGCGAACTGTACATCATTTGGCAATAATCTTCTTATCTGTGGCATTCTCAAATACCCACCTATTTCAGCGGTATCGCTTACCAAAGCTCTAGCGATGGCATGACTTCCTGGATTGGCTGGGATTAGCTTGCTCAATATTGGATTAACTTGAGGGGTCAAATCCAACGAATCTTGTGCAACGTCGGACAGTAACGAATCAATCTCAGATTCTGGTTTTGAAACTTCTTCATCTTCCTGTTCCTCTGGCTCCAAAATCTCCTTTAGACGCTCATTCGCATTGATAAAGAATTGACCCAAACTTTGATTGCTCTGTGGGTATGTTTCCCAAAATTCTAATTGTGCTGTACTTGAAAGTAGTTCTTGAGCTCTTGCAATATCCCTTGCACCAGGTAATTCTACCAAAATACGGCCTGAATTTCCTTCTCTTTGGATATTTGGTTGGGTGACTCCAAAGCCATCAATACGTTCGCGCAATACTTCAAATGCGGAGACAATAGACTCGTCAATCTTTCTTCGAATGACCGGTTTAACCTGATCATCAGTCATTTGAAAGTTGACATCGTCACTCAATCCTTTATTGGCAAAAATATCTGGAGAAGCTAGTTTCGTTTCTCCTTTTATATTGTCGAACGCTTCGAAAAAGAGTTCCAAATACGTATTGTCACTATTTTTAGATGCAGCATCTGCATCCGCCAACGCTTTATTGAATATTGGATTTTTGGTATTGTTGGCCAATCCCTTCAATATATCTTTTACCGAAATCTGAAGCGTCACATTGATACCTCCTTTGAGGTCAAGACCCTTGTTCAATTCCTTAGTTTTGGCATCATCATAGCTTGTGAACCCGAAAACGGATGCAGGCCCGATGGAATCCAAATACGATGCTTCTAAAGCCTCACGCTTAGCTACATAGTCCTCCTCTGCTTCCGAAATTTGGCTAAGGGCGTAGGTCTCGGCATCATCTTCCAATTTACTTGTGATAAACGTAAAGGAAAGTTGATAGATACTCACCAAACCAAAAAGGATTGCGAAAAGCTTTATAAGTCCTTTATTTTGCATTGATTACTAAAATTTTAGAAGTTTTCTTAAACAGCGTGCAAATATATCATTTCCCATAAGATTTGCCAATAGAAATTGCGGGAATTGCAATGCCCTTTGCTCTGGGAAGGTGTTAAAATAAAAATGTCATTTCGAATCCGAAGGACAAGGAATCTTTCATAAAAAGATTTCTCGCTTTGCTCGAAATGACAATCCTTATGTTTTATGCTACTCTTAAAGTTGCAGTAGTCCGTTGGTTTTGCTTACACCCTCAGCACTTTCCTGCATCTTTGCCTTTTCAGCATCGCTTAATTCAATTTCTACTATTTGCTCAATTCCATTTTTGCCTAAAAGTACGGGAACTCCTATGCAAATATCATTTAGGTCGTATTCGCCTTCCAAATAGGTAGAACATGGAAACATTTTCTTTTGGTCACAAGCAATAGCTTGAACCAAACCAGAAACCGCAGCTCCAGGTGCATACCAAGCACTGGTACCTAAAAGCTTGGTCAAAGTAGCCCCTCCCACTTTGGTTTCTTGGACAACATAGTCCAATTTCTCATCACTTAAGAATTCAGAAACTTTTACGCTGTTTCTTGTAGCGTGACCAATCAATGGAACCATTCCCTTATCACTGTGTCCTCCAATCACCATACCATCTACGTCAGAAATAGGAGCTTCTAAAGCTTCAGCCAATCTGTACTTGAAACGTGCGCTGTCTAGTGCTCCCCCCATTCCAATAATTCTATTTTTTGGAAGATTAGTGGTCTTGTGTACCAAATAGGTCATGGTGTCCATTGGGTTACTTACCACAATGATTATGGTATTCGGAGAGTGCTCCAGTAGGCTGGTAGAAACTGTCTTTACAATACCGGCATTAATACCAATTAATTCTTCACGGGTCATTCCTGGTTTTCTTGGAATACCAGAGGTTATTACTGCTATGTCGCTATCTGCTGTTTTGGAGTAATCATTGGTACTTCCTGTGATTTTTGTGTCAAATCCATTTAAGGATGCGGTCTGCATCAAATCCATAGCCTTTCCTTCGGCATATCCCTCTTTGATATCCAACAATACAACTTCTGATGCAAAATTTTTCATCGCAATATATTCAGCACAGCTTGCCCCAACGGCTCCTGCCCCAACAACAGTAACTTTCATGATTTTCAGTTTAAATTTTAACAGCCTCAAAAATACGGCATTTGAAGGAGAAAAAAACTGACTTTTTCCCATTTTACCAGATGAAAATATGGGAATGAAAACTATAGGTAATTTCTTCCCAATGTTAAAAAAGTATGCTTTTCAACGAGAAAATAAGACCGCCTGTTACCATACATCGAAATTAGAGCAATAGTTTATCTGGTTTCGTCGTTCTCTTAGTCCCAAATTTTACCTAATGCGATTGGCCTATGAAGAAGCTCTTCTCTTTACTGTTCATTGTACTTATTATTGCTGTTAGCAACTGTACGGACATTCCAGAAAATAATGACCCTATTTTGGGTATATGGACACGAACGGATTTCGTTTCCGAAGATTCAAAATCATCTTCTACAACCAAAGAAGAATGGATTTTTAATGATGTTTACTTAGGTAGATATCAAAGATATACGAACAATACGCTTGCTTTTTACACCGACTTTAAATGGTCCAATGAGGATGGTACATACACAATAACTTATTCTGGGACTGATATTCAAGAGGTTACAGTAAGTTTAGAAGTAAGCAACGATCCCGAGACACTTGCGCTTGAAGACGGAGCTGTTTTCGCTACTAGAGAGTAGACGGAGACCTGCACTCTATGAAAACAGAGCGCCCCAGCAAATGCTGGGGCGTTCATGTTTTATAACTTTCTTTTTCTTACTACTATCTAAATCCAAAGTTAAGACCGAAGGTAAAGGTGCTAAACTCTGAAAAGTTGTATTCTGCATTGAGCCTAAAGAATCCTAACTTTATCTTGGTACCCAGGTTAGCTGATACTCCATTGGCATCTTGGGAAACCGTGAACGGGTCGGTTATAGTAACGGGCAAAAATGGACCATTGGCCTCATAAGTTCCCAATAAATCAATATCTGAAGTACCTGTAATATATCCGATACCACCGTAGAAATTAATTACTGGTATTTTTCTTGTCGAAACCACAGCACTAAAATTCCAAGTTCTGAAGGTAGCATCAAGACGTTGATCGCTTCCATCGATTATTCCTGCATCAGTAAAGTCATATTCACCACTAAGATTGGTATACCCTATTACTGCAGAGATGGCCACCGGCAATACTTTATCTGCTGGAAGTAGTTTAGTAAATTCATATTGAATACCAGCTCCGAACAATCCTACGTCGGCTTCATCAATTTCAATTTTAGGCAAAAACCTTGCTTTTACCTCCAATCCTTTGATAAGTCCTACACTGGCTTGCAAAAAAGGCATAGGGATAAAGTTAAAATCTTCCGCTGCCAGACCCGATGGCAACTCAAATTCTTCACTAAAAAGGCCTGATTCATCTTCTACCACCACTACTACGCCTTCAATATCACCTAAACCGGTAGAGACAGGTCGGGATTGACCTGGGTTGGTAACAAAATCAAGATTTTCATAATCACCTGGATCTAGGATAAAACTTTTCTTATCATCTTTATTTTTGAATCCAGTTAAATTCCCAATTAAGGATATCTCGAAACCTCCAAGAGGTTTTGCGTCGGCAGTATTATACCACCCATTGGAAATACTGTAAATTCCTGCTTCGGATACCGGACTTAAATATGCATTGGCAAAACGTTCTGCATCATTTACACCGGCTACAAACAAATCATTGAGGTCTTGGGCCGTACCCATAGCGCTTACGGATAAAACCAATATGAAAAAAAGTCTTTTCATCTTGTAAAGTTTTTCCTAAAACTAAAAAACTCGCCTTGTAGGGGCGAGTTTTTGTTGTGAAACAAAGGTTATTTATACATCTATGTTCGCATAGACGGCATTTTTCTCAATAAATTCCCTCCTTGGTGGTACCTCATCACCCATTAACATAGAGAAGATTCTATCGGTTTCGGTAGCATTTTCAATGCTAACCTGACGAAGGGTCCTAAACTCCGGATTCATAGTGGTATCCCAAAGTTGCTCTGCATTCATTTCCCCTAAACCTTTATAGCGCTGGATATTAGCTCCACCTTTCATGGATTCTACAATCTCATCTCGCTCTTGGTCATTCCACGCGTATCTTCTTTTCGCACCTTTTTTGACCAAATAAAGTGGTGGTGTGGCAATATATACATGTCCGCCTTCAATAAGTTCACGCATATATCTAAAGAAGAAGGTAAGAATTAAAGTTTCGATATGGCTTCCATCCACATCGGCATCACACATGATAACTACCTTATGATACCGCAACTTTTCAAGATTCAATGCTTTACTATCTTCCTCGGTACCAATGGTAACACCTAAAGCCGTGTAAATGTTTTTAATCTCCTCATTTTCAAAAACCTTGTGTTGCATGGCCTTTTCAACGTTGAGTATTTTACCGCGAAGTGGTAAAATAGCCTGAAAGTTTCGGTCTCTTCCTTGCTTAGCGGTACCGCCCGCGGAATCTCCCTCCACCAAGAACACCTCACATTTGGTAGGGTCTTGTTCGGAACAATCCGATAGTTTTCCCGGCAAACCTCCAACGCTCATTGGATTTTTACGTTGCACCATCTCACGTGCCTTAGCGGCTGCATGCCTTGCCTGCGCGGCCAGAATCACTTTTTGAACAACCGACTTGGCATCATCCGGATGCTCCTCCAAATAATTGGTCAACATTTCGGAAACCGCTTGACTAACAGCGCTGGTCACCTCTCTGTTCCCTAATTTTGTCTTGGTTTGGCCTTCAAACTGAGGTTCAGCCACCTTAACAGAAACAATTGCCGTTAGTCCCTCTCTAAAGTCGTCTCCAGAAACTTCAAACTTCAGTTTATCCAACATACCTGAAGAATCAGCATACTTTTTCAAAGTAGAAGTCAATCCCCTTCTAAAACCGGATAAGTGTGTCCCTCCTTCATGGGTGTTAATGTTGTTCACATAAGAATGCAGATTTTCGGAAAATCCGGTGTTGTATATCATGGCAACTTCAACAGGAGTCCCGTTCTTTTCGCCTTCCATAGAAATAACACTTTGGATAAGAGGTTCGCGCGTCTCATCCAAAAACTTGATAAATTCCTTTAAGCCTTCATTGGAAAAGAAAGTTTCAGCAACGAATTCTCCTTTGTCATCCTTGTTTCGCTTATCTGTAAGCGTTATGGTGACTCCCTTATTCAAATACGCCAATTCGCGCATACGATTAGCAAGGGTATCGTAATTGTATTCCGTGGTTAGGGTAAAAATGGATTTGTCTGGCTCAAACGTGACGATAGTTCCCGTAATATCCGTTTCACCAATACTCTTTACTGGGTACAACGTTTTTCCACGCTCATACTCCTGCTCCCAAATTTTTCCTTCTCTATGGACTGTAGCCTTTAAATGGTCTGACAAGGCGTTTACACAAGAAACCCCTACGCCGTGGAGACCACCAGAAACTTTATAGGAATCTTTATCAAATTTACCTCCGGCACCAATCTTCGTCATTACCACTTCCAAAGCAGAAACCCCCTCTTTCTTATGCAATCCTACCGGAATCCCTCTACCGTTATCTTGAACCGTGATGGAGTTGTCTTCATTGATGGTAACATTGATGGTATCACAATGCCCTCCCATGGCCTCATCTATGGAGTTATCCACGACCTCATAAACCAAGTGGTGCAATCCTCTAGGGCCCACATCCCCGATATACATGGAGGGGCGCATCCTTACGTGCTCCATTCCCTCAAGGGCCTGAATACTATCCGCCGAATACTGGTTTTTTTTCGCTTCTTCGCTCATATATATTCGCTATGTTGTTTTTGTAAATTTCAAATCTTACAAATATAAGCAAAAGCCAGTAAAATTAAGGGTTTGAACCGTTTTTAGAGGTGAAGTTATCAACAGATTTCTGTGGAAAACCCACTATATATAAATAGATATAAAAAACCAATGGAAAACATACAAAAAGCCCCTTAAAAAAGGGGCTTTTCCGACTAATTGAAAATGAACAAAACCTCATTCATCTACCGCACGAAACTATCTTAGGATTCTACTTCACGTAGGCATCTTCGTGAACATGTGCCACGGCCCTACCTGAAGGATCATTCATATTTTTAAATGCTTCATCCCACTCCAGTGCAATTTTGGTACTACAGGCCACTGAAGGTTCTTGTGGAACACTAAGCGCTGCAGCATCAGAAGGAAAGTGTCCTTCAAAAATGGAACGGTAATAATACTCTTCTTTTGTGGTAGGTGTTTGAATCGGAAACTTGAAATGAGCATTCTTCAATTGCTCATCGGAGACTTCTTCCTCCACCAACTGCTTTAAGGTATCTATCCAACTATACCCCACACCATCTGAAAACTGTTCTTTTTGTCGCCAAGCCACACTTTCTGGCAAGTACGATTCAAATGCTTTTCGAACTACCCACTTCTCCATTCGCTCTCCATTAATCATTTTATCCTTAGGGTTGATTCTCATAGCCACATCCATAAATTCTTTATCTAGGAAGGGAACACGCCCTTCAATTCCCCAGGCTGCCAAAGACTTGTTGGCACGAAGGCAATCATACATATGGAGTTTATCCAATTTTCTTACGGTTTCTTCATGAAAGTCTTTTGGACTTGGTGCTTTATGGAAATAAAGATATCCGCCAAAAAGCTCGTCTGCACCTTCACCGGACAATACCATTTTTATTCCCATGGATTTTATAACCCGAGCCATCAGATACATAGGTGTTGACGCTCGAATAGTAGTGATGTCATAGGTTTCAAGGTTATAAATGACATCCTTAATGGCATCCAAGCCTTCTTGAATAGTAAACTTGATTTCATGATGAATGGTTCCGATATGGCCTGCCACTTTTTGAGCTGCTGCTAGATCTGGAGAACCTTCAAGTCCTACAGAAAACGAATGCAACTGAGGCCACCATGCTTCTTTGGTATCACCAGATTCAATGCGCATCTGGGAATATTTCTTAGCAACTGCGGAGGTAACCGATGAATCCAGTCCACCGGATAATAAGACTCCGTAAGGAACATCAGACATCAACTGGCGGTGTACCGCAGCTTCTAGAGCATCTTTTACTTCTTGAATACTTGTTTCGTTCTCTTTTACAGCTTCATACTCCATCCAATCGCGTTTGTACCATCTTTTAAATTCTCCATCCGAACTATGCAAGTAATGTCCTGGTGGAAACAATTCAATTTTGGTGCATACACCTTCCAAAGCTTTCAATTCGGAAGCCACGTAAAACGTACCGTTTCTATCCCAGCCGATATACAATGGAATAATTCCCATATGGTCACGGGCAATGAAATATTCGTCTTTTTCACTATCATAAATAGCAAAACCGAAGATTCCATTCATTTCATCCACAAAATCAACTCCCTTTTCCTGGTACAGAGCCAAGATTACCTCGCAATCTGATTGGGTCTTAAATTCATATTTCCCTTCAAACTGTTTTCTAAGTTCCCTGTGATTATAGATTTCACCGTTTGCTGCCAATACTAACTTGCCGTCTGTACTTAGCAGGGGTTGCTTTCCAGAGGCTGGATCAACAATAGCCAATCTTTCATGAGCCAATATGGCTTTATTATCTGCATATATTCCACTCCAGTCTGGTCCGCGATGCCTCACTTTTTTGGACATTTCCAACAACTGGGGTCTTAACTTTTCTACACTTTCCTTTACATCAAAGGCACATACAATTCCACACATAATCCTTTTCTTTTATTCTATGGTGAAACAAAAATCAACCCTAATTATATAAAATGAAATGTAAAAATCAATTTCAAATACAAATTGAAACTATAATTTGCTTATTAATAAAAATTAGAAAGCCTAGAAAGGAAGAATCGTTTTTTTATGAACATTTTGAAAGGTTGTTAAAATTTAACGTCTTTTTATAAGTATAGCGGGGATATACCTCCTAGTTTTGAATGCATAAATTAGTACAATCATGAAAAAACTACTTCTATTTTCTTTTTTAGCCTTTGGTTTGGTCTTTACTACTGAAGCAACGGCACAAAAATTCAGCGGTCTTGATAAAAGCCCTGCAGATATTGCTTCTTACCCTACTAGTTACAGGGTAGCCGACAAGTCTGTACGTGTGGTATATAGCAGACCTCAACTTAAAGGCAGAAGTCTTTCTGATCTTGCTCCGGCAGGAAAAGTTTGGAGAACAGGTGCCAATGAGGCGGCTGAAGTTACTTTTTATAAGGATGCCACATTTGGAGGAAAGGCCGTGAAAGCTGGAACATATTCTTTGTTCACCATTCCTGGAGAGAGTGAATGGACAGTTATTTTAAATAGCAATTTGAACCAGTGGGGCGCATATTCCTATGATAGTGCTGCAGATGTAACTCGAGTTACTGGAGCAGTTTCTTCTGACTCTGAAGCTTTGGAAGCTTTTTCAATTGCTTACAAAGATGTTGACGGAGGTGCTCATATGGTTATGGGTTGGGGCACAACACGAGTTGCCGTACCAGTTTCTTTCTAAATAAGAATTTTGAAAAAATAAAAGGCGAGCTAAATAGTTCGCCTTTTTTATTTGACCTGTTCTCCTCCAACAAAAACCTGCTCAGCTTTAAGGTTTGGAATATCTTGTTCAGGGATTGTCATAATATCTTCACTTAAGACGACAAAGTCTGCCATTTTGCCCACCTCAATACTCCCTTTTTCATCTTCTTCAAAATTGGAATGCGCCGCCCAAATGGTCATCCCCTTAAGGGTTTCTTCCCTAGAGAGTGCATCTGTCATTTGAAATCCCCCTTCCGGATAGTTATCCAAATCCTTTCTAGCTACTGAAGCATAAAATGTCAAAAAAGGGCTTACCTGTTCAACTGGAAAGTCCGTACCCAAAGCAACGGTTCCAGATTTCTCCAATAATTTTTTGAATGCATAAGCACCCTTTATCCGTTCAGGACCCAAACGGTCCTCTGCCCAATACATGTCGCTAGTGGCATGGGTGGGTTGTACTGAGGGTATGATTCCGCTTTTGAAATAATCAAAATCCTTTTCAGAAACCACTTGGGCATGTTCTACCTTCCAACGTCTATCAGTTTTACCTTCCAACACTTTTTGATAGGTCTTAAGAATGACAACATTAGCGGAATCACCTATGGCGTGTGTATTCATTTGGTATTCCGTTGCCGCAATTCGTTCTGCAAGACCCTCAATCTCGTCAACTGGGGTAATCATCGCACCAAAATGTCCTTCTTTATCGGAATATGCCGCTTTCAAGGCAGCACCACGAGAACCCAAAGCACCGTCGCCATAAACTTTTATGGAACGTACATGGAGTCTATCCGTTTTAATAATGCCCTTGTTCAGATAATATTCTAAGTTTTCAGGAGTATTGCTTACCATCGCGTACATCCTAATAGATAGATCCCCGGTTTGATGAAGACTATCAATAAGTTCTATCGTAGAACGATGTAAACCGGCATCGTTTACGGTGGTCAGCCCGTATTCAAAACAGAGTTTTTCCGCTTCCTGTAGTGCCTGAATTTGAGTTGTTCTGTCAGGTTGCGGCATCACCGCATCCACCATAGCCATAGGAGCATCCACAAGAACTCCGATGATTTGGCCGTTTTCCTTTACAATTTCCCCTCCTTCCACTTGGGTTGAATTATCTATCCCGGCCATCTCAAGTGCTTTATGATTGACCAAATACGCGTGCCCGTCCACTCGTTCTAAGACCACTGGAATATCAACAAACATCTTGTTAAGTGGTTCATTAATGGGAAAAGCCTTGACCTCCCAATCGTTTTGGTCCCAACCCCTTCCCAATATCACATTGGATGAGTTTTTTTTATGGAAATCAGTTACCCGTTGAAGAACTTCATCATAACTTTTCGTACCCACCAAATCCACAACTTGTTGGTTAAGTCCCAATCCGTAAAAATGGCAGTGGGCATCTATCAGACCAGGAAGAATGGTCTTCCCTTTGGCATCTATTTCCTGATTTGCAAAATATCCTTCACGGATATCTGATTTCGCAGAAACCACAACAAATTTTCCATCTTTAATAGCTATGGAAGAAGCTTTGGAGAAGCCACTATCCACGGTGTAGATATTGGCATTGAATACTATGAGGTCCACCTCTTCTTTAGTACTGCATCCAAAAAGAAAGAGGAAGATTAAAAGAAAACCGATAGACTGTTTCATATTTTTTGGGTTTCCCCAAAAATAGGAAAAGTCTAGAGAGGGGTATTTCTAACGATTGTCAAACTTGGTCATAACAAATTCAACTCGGCCATCTTCAAAATCGTTCGTTTTAAGCTTACCATTTCGTAAGGGCTTGGTATCTCCAACACCTTCCCAAACAATACGATCTTCGGCAATACCCAACTTTTTAAGGTGAAGAGCTACCGCTCTTGCTCTAAGTGACGAAACAAACTTATTATATTCGGTAGTCCCAATGTTATCTGCATGTCCGGTAATTTTCATTTGAACTTCAGCATTTTCCTTTAGGTATTTGAAAATCTTCTGAACACTGGCTAAGGCTTTGGCATCCAATTCGTATCCTTTTGGTTCAAAAGGATTCTGTTCCATCACATATATCTTATCTTTTTCATAATTCACTCGAGGTAACTCCTCCATGGTAAAATTGTCGATATAATAGTATGAAAAGTCACTTGAAGATGTCAATTCATCTGGATTCAACAGAGGTGTGCTACCATTGTTCTGGAAATTTCCTATCAGAATATGATTCTCGAAACCTTTCGCATCGAATTTGGCAGAAAGGGTAACCCAGCCTTCAGTATCAGCCATTGAGTTATCTGCTTTTAAACGAACTTCATGAAATTCCAAGCTCTGCTCCAGGTCCAATCTGGACTTGGTTAGTACGGAAGAGTTAGGCACTTTCACTTTTTTGTTTACTAACAGAATTGACATGGATTTTAATGCCAATTTGGAATTTTCTGCCAAACTCACCTGAAATGAAATCTTATAAGGGTGTTTTTCACGAAGTGTACGCGTAGTATTCAACTGAGCATACTCTCTATAATCGTTCAATGCATAAAAATATAATCCGATGTATGCTGAGCCTTCGGCAGCAGACTGATTTCCCTTAAAATTGGAAGGAACGCCAAAGTCTTCATTGGCACATTGATTGAAATAATCTCCTGAACTCGAAGTTGGCAAGGATATATCTTCAATAAGAACATCCATGGGCGACATGTAAATCGGACAATCGGAGAAATTCTCAAATCCAGAATTTACAACTAAGTTTTGAGCGGAAAGTGCTGAGCAGAAAAATATGCTTAGGCTAAAAAGAGATACAATACGGGTTACCATTTTATGTGCTTTAGTATTTGGTTCCCGTATCCCTATTAACGCACAACCCACCCCCATATTGCGGTTTTGTTGCTTTTAGAGCAATTTATGTTGTAAACAATGTATCCTCGTATGTGAGCGTATACTAAAATTAGTTTTAGACCGTTTATACTTATCCAAATCTTACTGTTATGCGCAAAGTCCCCTTTACGCTAATACTATTTGCTATACCCGTTTTTGGTTTTAGCCAAAACAGGGTTACCGGCAAGATTATTGATGAACTAGGTCTTCCTATTTATCTGGCCGCGGTTGAACTAAATTCAACTGATGACCAGGTCTTTACTAATTTTGATGGTGTTTTTACTCTGGAAAGTGAAAAAGACTTTCACTGGAAGATAAACATCAGCTCCAAAGGGTATAAAACGGAATCCTTTTTTGTTCTGAATGGTGGTAGTGCCGGAGAAATTGTATTGGAGTACAACGCTGAAATGCGAAAGCTCCTAGAAGGTAATTAGGATTTTAGTTATCCTCGAACTTTGTCATCACAAACTCGACCCTTCTATTCTTCTTTCTAGCTTGGTCTGTTAATGTACTGTCCAAAGGTTTGGTGTTCCCATAGCCTTTATATGTGATTCTATCTTTATCCAATCCTAATCGAATTAAATATTTGGCCACAGTATTTGCACGTTGTTTTGAAAGTACGCTATTGTATTCTTCAGAACCCATGTAGTCGGTATGACCGCTTATATCTACTCTCAGGTCTGGATGTTTTGTCAAATACGAGTAAACTTCTCTCAAGTTATATTTGGCCTTTGGTAAAAGTTCAAACTTGTCAAAATCAAAATTTACATGCTCCAAGACATAGCTTTTATTGGGCTTGTATTCAGGTCCGAGATATTCTAAAATCACATTATCTACATAATAATAGGCATACCCCTCCGGTTTTGTTGGGTCTTTTTTAAAGTCTAGATACTTCGTTCCACCATTGCTTTTAAAATTTCCAAGAATTAAATTTTTCTCAAATCCTTTGGCCACTATATCCAAACTTATTTTCATCCAGTCCTGCTTATCTTCATAGAATCCTGAGTTGGAAAATGACTTAGAATGTGTAGTTTTTACACTTTGTGAGGACAGCATTGCATTGGACAATTGGCGTTTCGTATGCACTGAGAGAGGTTTCTCCGATAAAACGGCACCCATGTCCATCACGGCTCCATCCGATTTTTCAGCGAGACTTAAAGAAAGGCTTAATCTATAGCGGTGTCCTTTTTGCAAACTTTCCCGGAGCGGGACTTGAATGTACTCCCGATAGTCTTTAGGGGCAAATAGGTAAAGTCCTATGTAGCCATCTCCTTCAAAGGTTTCCTGTTTCCCTTTGAAATTCATAGGAATACCCAACTTGGTCTTGCTGCAAACATTAAAATAATCGGTAGTACCCAAGGTTGGAGCATTCCAATACTCGGTGTCTTTATTGAGGTTGCTCATTTTGACTGGACATTCCACAAAATCTTCGAACCCACCATTATGAATAAGGTTATCCACCTCTTGGGCAAAAAAAACTGTAGAAAACAGACCAAAGCACACTATTTGAATGAACTGTAATCGCATGATTTCATGTTCAGATTTGGGTCTCTAGACTAAAAAAGGTTCATCTAGAGCTAATCATAACGATTTTCTTAACAAAATATTGCGTTTTTACTTACAAATCAAACTTATAGGAGACTCCAGCTAAGGCTTGAAAACCTTGAACCCTAAAGTTGGCCCATCGTTGGTAATCATTGTTTGCAATATTGGAAGCTTTTACAAAAATGGAAAGTTGTTCATTGAAACGGTACCCAGCATGGGCATTTACATCAAAGAAACCATCTAGCGTAAGTATTACATCAGAAGCTATGGGTGGACCTGGTACAATTTCGCGATCTAAATCCTCACGTTCCCCTACATAAAATAGGTTAGCACCAAAATACCACTGTTTGGAAACTTGGTAATCTAAAAACAGGGAACCTTTTATGGAAGGTAAATTCCATGCTGGGTTATCGGTTTCGGTATCGTAATCATAGAATTCCGCGTTTACACCTAAAGAAAAGTTACGGTTCACATCTATATTTAGTTCACCAAATACACTTAAGGTTTTGATGTCGTCATAAAAAACTTGAAAGGAATTCCCCAAGAAATAACCTGGTTCTGAACTTCTTGTTTGATTTTCGGGATTTAACAAAAATAGAGGTCTACGATTTTCTGCCGCATAAGAACCTTTAATATTGTAACCTACACTGGGCAAAAGCTGGCCTTTAAGGCCTATATATCCTTCGTATTGTTGGTCCGTAGGTTGAATATCCAAAGTTGGAGAAACATAAGGGTTGTCTTGCACAAAATCATAATAGGAGTTTTGCCTCAGCTCTCCTTCAATTCCTCCGTAAGCAATTACGGTTTCATCAACCAAACGATAGGAAGCGGTAACAGCGGGATAGATAAAGAAGTTACTATCCGAGTTTTCCGTATCCAAGCCGTACACAATATTCGCTCCTAAATTTAAGGTC
Source organism: Bacteroidota bacterium (assembly GCA_039191905.1). GTDB lineage: Bacteria > Bacteroidota > Bacteroidia > Flavobacteriales > Flavobacteriaceae > Flagellimonas. The sequence continues at coordinate 107,425 of JBCCXJ010000005.1, forward strand.
AAATCGTCCCGTAGAATTAATAGGCTAGGATTCACACCTACTTGGAAATGACTATACTCAATCCCAGAATCATTTGATGTGTTAATTAAGGATGCATTTTCAAAACTTCCACTAACATAATCAAACTTTGTGGTAATGGTTACCAATTCACCCGTAATTGGCAATTCAATTGTAGGTTTGAGTACCACCCTATTTTCACCGGAATCCGTTACATCCCAAAACCGTCTTAACAAAATAGTCCCATTTTTAAAAAAAGAATCCTCCAAACTCAGATTACCTTTGATTTGGGCATTGAAGTAATTCTGAGTCTCATCAAGTGGAATAAGTAAGGATTCATCAAACTCTTCCAATTCCACACCATACCAATTGTATAATTGATGCTGAAGACCAAGACCTATGTCCCAATCCAAATCCCTATCCTTCTTTGCATAGGAAACATCCAATTTAGTGTTGTAAAAATCAGCATCCAGGGGCGTTGATTCTATATCGCCTCGAGAAGAATGATGGCTTATTCCGACATCAAATAGGTTTTCTCCGCGATTAAACTCCCGACTTGTGTACAGGTCCAACATGGCGTTATTAAAATTTCCTAGACCAATGGAAGCATACGAATTGTACAAGGTGGGTGGAGGTGTCTTTTTGACCCGTGAGGCCCTACCCTTTGCTGGGGTGAACGTTGAGGCTACCGGAACTGAAAAAATACTATAGTTTATTTTTTTCTTTTGAAGCACAATGGAATCATCCAATGATGGGCTTGACTTCAACTTAAAGGCATCTGAAACAGTAGGGGAATAGGGCTTTACAACCGTTACTGTTTCAGTGCCTATGTCATTGGTTTCTTGGGCCAATAAAGGGCCCAAAAGGCTCAAAAAAAGGATGGAAAATATAGTGCTTCTCTTTTGCATCTTGTTTTGCTTAATTACCATTGGGGTCTACTGAAGAATTTCTTTGAGACTCTCTCGATTTGATAATGGAAAGTTCGCCTTGAGCTTCGGCAACCAAATCTTCATATTCTGTAAAGTTGGCAATCACACTTTCCAAAATATAGGTGGCTTGGAATGCATCATCCAGTGCATAAAAGTTCTTTGCCATAATGACCAGTCCTTTACCTGCCCACTTTTTATATGCAGCATAATCTTTAGCTAGCTTTTGAACCGATGCGTTGGATGCCTCAAAATTTTGCGCCTTATTTTTAAAATACGCGTCATAATACCAAGCCTCGGCGGCCAACTCTCCAGTTGCAATTTTCTTGACCTCTACGAAAGCGGTTTCAGCCAAATTTTCATCGCCCGTTTCAATAGCAGAACGAGCAATCATGATTTGGGCGTCGCTTTTTATGCGGTTATCAATTTTAGAAGCACGTAAGACTTTTTCCGCATAGGCTATAGTCAAATCGTAATTCTTTTTTTGATAGTACCCTTTCATCAAATTGGATTGTGCAAATGTTCTGTTTTGATTTATCTCTGCAATCCGCTCTAACTGCTCCAAATAGGGAATGGCGCTATCATAATCGTCTCGCGCTACATATACCTCACAAACACGGGTCAAGGCCTGCTCTTGATATTCACCGCCGCTATCCGCCACTTTTTTGAAAAATGGCAGTGCTTTCTCCTTTTCTCCTTTGGAAAAATAGATTTGGGCAATGTTGAAATTGACCTGTAAAGTATGGACTCCATTTGGGAACTCTTTGATGTAGTCTTCAAATCCTTTGAGAGCCATATTGGTTTTCCCCTCAGCATATTTTCGGTCGGCCGCTTCAAAACTTGCATTTTCCAACTCAGAATCCGTTACCTCAACAAAATCGAGATTTCTGGCCCAAGTTGCATACTCGCTCACCCTACCCTCGTCAATATAGACCAGTTTCGCAGTAGCCACGGCTTGTTTTGCCTCAGAAGTCTTTGGATACTTTTCCACAACACGTTTGAGCTTCGTTAGTGCATCAGCGTTCCTATTCGCGTTGTAATGCACCAACCCTTGACGCAAAAGAGCTCTCGGTGCAAACTTGCTTCTGGAATACTCTTCCACCAGCCTGTCATAAACTTGTAAACCTTCTCGTTCTTGACCAGACTTTATGTATGAATTTCCTAATTCAAATAGGGCATCATCCCTAAGGGAAGATTTTGGGTTTAAGCGAAGAAAAGTGTTCAAACCATCAATTTTGGCTTTTCCATTGCCTAAAAAACCATCACAGAGTGCTTTTTGAAAGGCAGCATAATCCCTTTCAGGACCGTTCAATTTTGAACCTGAGTCGTAAGCTTTTTTAGCCAAGGTGTATCTACTTGTGACAAAATAGCTATCTCCTAATCTGAGATAACTGTCAGCCCTCCTTGAATCTTCAAGCGTTTCCGAACCTACAACATTTTTAAAATAGGCGATGGCATTGTCATATGCCTTGAGTTTAAACTGACAATACCCCAAGTTATACTCCAATTCCTTATACTCTTCCAAAGATTTTGCAGCGGGCAATTTCTGGAATCTTTTAAAGCTGGCCAGTGCATCTTCAAACCGATTCATTCTATACAAAGATTCAGCCTGCCAATATTCAGCTCTGGCTTGAAAGGTTTTGTTTTCTGGATTCTTTAAGGATTTAGCAAAACGTTCCAGTGCATTTTCGTAATCTCCTTCCAAGAAGAGCTCAATACCTCTATAAAACGTAACTTTTTGATAGGTTTCCTTACTAGCATAATCTTGATTTTCCTCCAAAAGGGTCATAGCGCCCTCAAAGTTCCTTGAGGTGATATAGGAATCCACCAAAAGCTCCTGAATTTCTTGTTGGTGTTCATCCTTGGGATATGTATCCAAATAGGCTTTCAAAACCTGTGGAACGGGTTCGTAAGGATTTCCAATTTCATAGCTTAACCTACCATAATTTAATAAGGCATCTTTCCTGATTTCAGGGCTAAATTCCATTTCAGAAGCATTTTTAAATGCATTGAGCGCCTCTGTTTTTTGGCCTAGATTGAGATAGCATTCGGCTAAATGATAATAGGCGTTTTGGGAAACACTGTTTGTTCCACCAATAATTTTATTGAATTGCTTGATGGCGTTTTCATAGTCTCCTTGTTTGTAAAAGCTATATCCAATGAGATAATAATCCGTATTGCTAAAGCGTCCTCGCTTGCCACGATATTTTTGCAAATAGGGAATAGCTTCTGCATATTGTTTTAAATTGAAATGACTTTCCCCAATTATCTTATTGAGTTCAGATACCTCCCTCCTATCCGACTTCGCCAACTGCTTTTTAGCCATTGCTATTGCTTCATCAAAATTCCCTAATTTGAAATTTAGGTCAGCTTGATAATAGGACAGTTTTTCATTGAGCAACTCAGGGTCGGTGATTTGGTCAAAACGAGCACTAGCTTCGTCATAATCATCTTGTTCGTAGGCAATGTATCCCAAATAATACTTAGCTTGAGAACCATATTTCGGAGAATTGCTGATACGACTTAAGTATCGTTCCGCTTCTTTAGGTCTTTTGGAGGCATAGAGGGCGTAACCGTTATTGAAGTTGAACCGCTCTTTATCTTTTAAAGACATGGTGGCAACATCTACTTTCTTGTACCACTTTAGTGCATACGGGTATTTTCCTGTTTCAAAATAATAGTCGGCTACATCCAAAAAAGCCGAATTTCGTTTTGTAGAAGTAGGATAACGCTCAACAAAGTCTTCCATCTTTTTATCGGCTCCACGTTGATTCAAGCGAATGGCCGCATTAGCAGAATAGTAAGCGCTGTTCGCCTCGGTCTCACCATCCTTTGTGGTTTTTTTTACTTCTTCAAAAATAGATTGGGCTGCCTGATACTGTTGATTGTTGTACAGGTTGAGGGCATCTTGATATGCCTTATCCTCATGATAAAAAACTTTGGATTCTTGTGCAGAAGCAGTAAGAAATGTACCCAACAGTATGGGTAGAAAAAAGAGGTTTTTTCGATACATAGTGTTCTACGCTGTTTCTCGATTGATTGTAATCATAACGTCAAAATCCACGCCAAAGTATGCAATTGCATTTTTGAAAATCAATTTGGTTGTTCCAAACAGGATAAAATTTTAGAACTTAGTACTTTTAGTTTTTAAAGTTAAATCATGCCCGAAACCATTGTCCAACTCGAAGATGTAGCTGTCTTTCAGCGTGAAAACCTAATTCTGAACCAAATTAATCTCGAAGTAAAAAAAGGAGATTTCGTTTATGTAATTGGTAAAACAGGGAGCGGTAAGAGTAGTTTTATGAAAACACTCTATGCGGATTTACCATTAAAACAAGGTACTGGGAAAATTGTTGACTTTGATTTGAAGACCATGCAGGAAAAGGATATCCCATACCTACGTAGAAAGTTGGGAATCGTTTTTCAAGATTTTAAATTATTGCCGGATAGAAACATCAACAACAACTTAAAGTTCGTGCTTAAAGCCACGGGATGGACCGATACCGGCAAAATGGAAAACAAGATTGAAGAGGTTTTGGAAAAAGTGGGTATGAAAACCAAAGGTTTTAAATTTCCGCATGAACTCTCTGGGGGTGAGCAACAGCGTGTAGCCATAGCCCGAGCATTGCTAAACGACCCCGAGCTTATTTTGGCCGATGAGCCAACTGGAAACCTGGACCCTCAAACCAGTGTTGAAGTAATGAAAGTACTCCAAGAAATTAATGAAAATGGACGTACGATTATCATGGCAACACACGACTACGCTCTTATCTTAAAATATCCTCACAAAACCTTAAAATGTGATGGAAGCAAAATCTTTGAAGTCATCCAAAAAGCCATGTAATTATGATATTAAAGCATGAGGATTGCAGTAATGATAAAGAAGTGAATCCCTTAATTGGAGTCCTACTCTTTCTAATTTCAATTGTTTTGATAGTCTTTACAGGGCCATTAGGTCTAGTTTATGGCTTTTTTAGACAGTTGTTCACTGCCGGTTTAAAGGGAATAGGGGAATTTGCTTTAGAGCTAGCCATTTCCATAGATCAGTTAGGTAACGTTTTAATGCAACATTTGTTCAATACGCTATGGATTACCAAAGAGGGCTATAAATTTGGCAATCGAGATGAAACGATTTCTAGTGCCTTGGGCAAAAACAAACAACTCGACACTCTAACAGGATTCGGAAAGGCGATTGATAAAATACTCGACCTGATAGATCCTAACCATTCCTTGAATTCTATAGACTATCATATTGAGCCTTAAATCTCATGAGAAAAACAGCTTATCGGATATTCTTTTGACTTTTAAAGATTTTTGTTTCTTTGCCGTATTCAAAAACAAAACCATTCCATGGAAATTTTAGGCATCGATATTGGAGGCACCGGAATTAAGGGGGCCATCGTCAATGTGGAAACAGGTGAAATGATTACCGAACGACATCGAATTCCCACCCCATCATCCAGAAAACCAGAAGAAATGGCTGAAGTGGTGGCTCAAATTGTGGAGCATTTTAAATACAAAGGGCCTGTGGGCTGTGGTTTTCCAAGTATCGTAAAAGATGGCGTATGCAAGTCTGAAGGAAATCTACACAAAAGTTGGGTTGGCGTAAACATAGATGAACTTTTCACCAGAGTTTCAGGACAACCTTTTACTGTTGTGAACGATGCTGATGCTGCAGGATATGCTTCCATGAATTATGGTGTTGGAAAGGGCAGGAATGGACTCGTTATCATGATTACGATAGGTACTGGTTTGGGTAGTGGCGTTTTTCATAACGGGGTATTGCTTCCTAACTTTGAATTGGGGCAGATTCCCTACAAAAAGTATAAGAAAATTGAGAGTTGGGCCGCCGCGTCAGCCAAGGAACGGGAAAACCTTTCCTACGAAAGGTGGGGTAAACGTTTTAATAAGTTCCTAAGACTGGTAGAACTTATCACCTCTCCTGATTTAATTATTCTTGGCGGTGGTACATCAAAAAAATGGAACGAGTTTAAGCATCTTATTGATGTTGATTCTGAAGTGGTTAAGGCAGAACTTATGAACAATGCTGGAATTATTGGCGCCGCAGTTTCCTGTTTACGCGAACAGCATCACGGACATGTAGTCTAATTTCTGATACTTATGGCATTCCGCACCTGCTGCGGAATCTAATCATTTTAGGAATAATACTTAGTCTATTTTATTCCGTTTTCTTTCTACTTCCTTTAGGAAAATCTTACGTAAACGAAGATGGTTTGGTGTCACTTCTACGTATTCATCCTTTTGAATATACTCCAACGCTTCTTCCAAAGAAAACTTGATAGCAGGAACAATTTTTGCCTTATCGTCAGCGCCTGCAGAACGTACATTGGAGAGCTTCTTGGTCTTTGTCACGTTGATGGTCATATCGTCACCACGCGAATTTTCACCAATAACCTGACCTTCATAAATATCTTCTCCTGGATCAATAAAGAACTTCCCTCTTTCTTGAAGTTTATCAATAGAATAGGGTATAGCCGTACCATTTTCCATGGACACTAAAGAACCATTGATTCGTTGGGCAATTTCTCCCTTTAACGGTTGGTATTCCAAAAAGCGGTGGGCCATAATCGCCTCACCTGCTGTAGCCGTCAACAATTGATTTCTAAGACCGATAATTCCTCTGGAAGGAATCACAAACTCACAGAGCATGCGAGAACCTTTAGCTTCCATACTGGTCATTTCACCCTTTCGGATAGATACCATCTCAACAGCCTTCCCAGAAACTTCCTCAGGTAAATCAATGGTCAGATGCTCTACAGGTTCACATTTTACCCCTTCAATTTCTTTAATAATCACTTGAGGTTGGCCAATTTGAAGTTCATAACCCTCTCGTCTCATGGTTTCAATCAATACGGAAAGATGCAATACCCCTCTACCAAAAACCATAAACTTATCTGCACTATTCGTCTCTTCCACTCGAAGTGCCAAGTTCTTTTCCAATTCTTTTTCCAGGCGCTCTTTAATGTGCCTTGACGTTACAAACTTGCCATCTTTTCCAAAAAACGGACTATCATTGATGGTGAACAGCATACTCATGGTAGGTTCATCAATAGCAATGGTCTTTAGTTTCTCAGGATTCTCAAAATCAGCAACGGTATCCCCAATTTCAAAACCTTCAACACCTACAATGGCGCAAATATCACCTGCAACCACTTCCTGCACTTTTTGCCTTCCCAAACCTTCAAAGGTGAACAACTCTTTAACTCTGGTTTTAATGATAGAACCATCCCGTTTCACCAAAGAAATCTGTTGCCCTTCTTTAAGCGTTCCTCGCTGCAAACGACCAATCGCGATTCGCCCGGTAAATGATGAAAAATCAAGCGAAGTAATCAACATTTGTGTGGAACCCTCTTCTGGTTTGAATTCAGGAATATGTTCAATAACCATATCCAGGAGTGGTTCGATTGAATCGGTTGGTTTTTGCCAATCTTCACTCATCCAATTTTGCTTTGCCGAACCATAGACTGTTGGAAAGTCCAATTGCCATTCCTCAGCACCCAATTCAAACATCAAATCGAAGACTTTCTCATGCACTTCTTCGGGCGTGCAGTTTTCTTTGTCTACTTTATTGATGACCACACAAGGCTTCAATCCTAAATCAATGGCTTTTTGGAGCACGAATCGGGTCTGTGGCATTGGTCCTTCAAAAGCATCGACCAAAAGCAGAACTCCATCTGCCATGTTGAGTACACGCTCTACTTCCCCGCCAAAATCGGCGTGACCTGGGGTATCAATAATATTGATTTTGGTGTCTTTATAAATGACCGAAACATTCTTGGAAACAATGGTTATTCCACGCTCCCGTTCCAAGTCATTGTTATCCAAAATAAGGTCCCCTTTGTTTTCATTATCCCTAAAAAGGCGACAATGGTACATTATCTTATCAACCAGAGTGGTTTTTCCATGGTCAACGTGGGCAATGATGGCGATATTCTTGATTTTGGACATACTTCCCGTTTTAAGGGCGCAAAGGTACTGCGATTTATCCTTACCAGCCAAACAGGAAGGTTTTTTTTATGTTGTTGATTATTAAGGGTTTCCTCCTGTTATTTTTGACGCTTACCTTGACCAAGTACCCAACCTATGCTGAAGCTAACCGTTGGGCCAAAACCATTATCATCCAAAAAATTGTCGAAATAATATCCCACACCAAATTCCACATTAAAGTTGAATCCTTTGGGATACGTTCTTTGAATACCATATACTGGCCCAGCAAAGCCAAAATAGCCATCTCCAGAGTTTAGGTTTCCAACAATTACTTCTTCTAAAAACAAAGTTCCAGATGCTGCCAGATAGTTTGCTGAATTTCCTTGGGTACGTTTGTCCCGATTCAATCGTCTCTTGAAATTATAGTAGTATCTATACTGTGCATTGAGTGCGGGAAAAAAAGCGTAGCCATCCGAATTGGCACCAAACTGCAAACCAACGCCAAAATCTAAGGTTTGGTCTTGGGCAATCCCAATCTCGTATTCCAAACCTGGATTTAAAAAGTTGATTTTGAATTGACTGTCCTCGACATTTTTTTGGGTTTGTGCTTTTAGTAGTAAAGAAGAAGTAAATAGTGCTAAAAAGAAAAGATGTTTCATGGATATCGGTTTTAGTTATATCCAAGAACACCAAACACCATACCACAATTCAGCTACCTATTCGTTTGTTTTCGTCTTCTAAACCAGTTTTCCTTTTTCTCGACTTTTTAATCTCGTTTCGCCCAAAATCATAAGTCAGACCAAAAGCCACTCGTCTGGAATCACTTCCTCCACTTCCATCGATAAACAATTCGCCAAATTGCGTTATGCCACTCCAGGGAGAGGTAAACAGAATATCATTTACCGACAATCTCGCTGTAAAACGCCCATCCATAAATTTCTTTTGAACTGCTGCATTCAATGACCCTAAAGAGTCGGTTTGGTAGGTTCCACCCCAAATTGAAGGTGAATTGTACCAGCCTGACACCTCGAATCTCCAATCATTGGGCAAAGAAAATGTGTTCTGACCATAGAAATTGAGGGTTTCTTGTCGAACAGGTAAAAACTCTGGGCTGGTTGCTTGATAGTCACTGATGAAAGCGTTTACACTAACATATACATCCCACCAAGAGAAAAGCTTTTTTGGATAGGATACCCCTAGATTGAACACTTCTTGATTTGCAACATTCAGCGTAGTCAAGTTGCTTACATTTTCATTTTCTTCCAAGGTGACTCTTGCGAAAAAATCGGTGATTCGGCTATAACTGATGGATGTGGTCAATCGATAATTATAAGTGTGCGACAGTTTTACGTTGTTTGTGTACTGGGGTTGCAAAAACGGGTTCCCTTCGCTAAAGGAAAGTTCATTAAGTCGAAATTGAAAGGGGTTAAGGGATTGATAATTGGGCCTTTGAATTCTCCTGCTATAGGTTAGGGCAAACTGATTCTTTCTGTTATGCTGATAGGTAAGTCCTCCAGATGGAAAGAAATCCGTAAAGTTTCGTTCCACTCTGTTATTTTCATTTTCTTGTGTACTTTCCAAGTTTCCATCGGATACTGTGTTTTCAACACGAAGACCAAACTGTAGGGTCCATTTACCTTTTTTTCTATTGTAGTTAAAATATGCTGCGTTGATGTTTTCGGTGTACCGAAATTGATTGCTCTGGGTATCGTCCAATATGTTTTGCCCGTTAATTTCATTGAAAAAATTAAAGGTATTGTCAGTATCCACATAGGAAAGTTTAAAACCTAGTCCCAACTTTCCTTTTAGGAAGTTCTGTTCATAATCCACTTTTGCTGTAGCAATCTCAATATCGATAGGTGTTTCTTGAAAGGTAACCGTTTCTCGAAAAACTACTGACTCTGAAGGGTCAAAAAAAGTATTGGGCTGAAACGCATTTCGGTCGCTATTGTAGCCTCCATAATCTAAGTCAACATTGAGACTGTGACCTAAGGTATCTGCATACTTATAATTGATGTTGGCATTAATGTTATAGGATGTATTGTCCACCTGATTTAATGCCACTAGAATGCTATCCAATTGAACCACATTAAAAGGGCGAATAGGGGTTCTTGTATTATCTGTGCTGAATCCATTATTGAAATTTCCATTAACAACAGCACCAAGGGTATGTTTGGAATCTAGATAATAATCATAGCCTAATTTTATGTTATTACTGTTCCTGTCGTAGATACTTGTGGTCCTTGCATCAAATTGGGTATTGGATTGGGTTCTCAAAAGATTTAAAAAACCAGTAGTTTTTCCGAATCGGTTACTGTACGTTCCATATAGATTTCCCTTTTTCCCTCTATTGTTGAAATTGATGCTGGAATTATATCGAACAAAATCCCCACTAGTGGCTCCTGTATTATAGGTACCATTGGTACCCAGACTTTTATCTTTTTTAAGTTTGATGTTGATGATACCTGCATTTCCTGCCGCATCATATTTAGAGGATGGTTGGGTGATGATTTCCACGGCCTCAATATCCGTTGCCTGAAGGCTCTCCAAAAAATTGGTTAAATCCTCCCCTTGTAGAATAGAAAGTTTACCGTCGATAAAGATTTGGACTCCAGTTTTTCCTTCAACTATGAAACCCCCATTATTATCAACAATAACTCCAGGAGCTTTACGTAATAATTCGAATGCACTAGTGCCTGTAGCATTTATGGTATTTTCAACATTAAATACAGTTTTATCCGCCAAAACTTGTACCATAGGCTTTTCCGCAACTACAGTTACTTCTTCTAAGTTTTGTGTAGATTCAGTCAATATGATAGGCTTTAGCACCAAATCCCCTCCGGTGTAATTTATTTTTCTTTTGTAATCTGCATACCCAAGAACGGATACTTTAAAAAGGTATTCACTAGGGAGCATTCCTTTAAGGATAAAAACGCCTTGTTCGTTGCTTATCGTAGCCTTTACCAAGGAGGAATCCAAAGGAGAATTTATGGTTACGGCTGCATAAGGAACAGGTTCATCAATTGCTGATTTTAAAGTCCCTGTAATAGTTTGTGAGTACGAAGCGAGAGCGGTACAAAAAAGAATGAAAGAAAAAACGGTTTTCATGATGGTCATTATTTTAAATTGAATACCCAAAATTTTGAATTTGGTTACAGCTATGAAAGAAGTACTGGACGAGTTGCCCTATATCGGGTTGAATGGGCTGGGCAATTCATCGACCAATAGGCCCATTCAACTTTTAAGTATATTTAGAGAGTTGGGTTTTGAAGTAACTTTCGAAAAAAACAAAATGGACAAAAAAATCATTTGGGGTATCAGCATAAGGGAAGTTTTGATGGTTCTGGCATTTTACATTGTTTCTGCCTTTTTTTACCACCTTACCGTTTGGTTAAGTGTTGCTGACGTAAGAAAAGAATCAAGTTCTTTATTTAGTCTTTATGCTTTCATTGATGGGGGTGCTTTGCAGTACTTTATTTTCCTCCTTTTTACTATTCCTATTTGGTGGTTTTTATTCGTATACTTAAAGAATTCAGAACTTTGGGAGCGATTGGTTCTACATATTATTTTTCTACCCCTTTTCATTTTTGGTGCTCAGAAAATCTACTATTTAATCAGTGAGGTAGTGGGATGGTTCCATTTAAAGGGTTCTAGCTCTGTATGGGATTTATATATCCCTGGACTGTTCTATTTGATTCAATTTGGCATTTTTCACGCTTACGAACATTACAGGGAAAATCAACGAAAGCTTAAACTGGAAGGCGAGTTAAAGCAAGCTGCACTCAAAAGTGAGTTGGCTGCTATTAAAGCACAACTTAATCCCCATTTTCTGTACAATGTCTTCAATACCATAAATGCTTCTGTTCCGCCCAAGCAGGAAAAGACGCGTACCTTAATTGCAACACTTGCTGATTTGTTCAGGTATCAACTTAAAGCGACTAAGCAAGAATGGGTTCGCTTGGAGGAAGAATTGGAGTTTGTAAAAAAATATCTGGAATTGGAAAAGGCGCGGTTTGAGGAGCGTTTAAATATAGAAATCAACGTTCCTGAGGACTTGTATCATGAAAGAATCCCTCCCATGCTGCTCCAACCTTTGGTTGAAAATTCTGTCAAGCATGGCATTTCCAATGAACTCAAGGGAGGTAAAATTTCCATTACCATTTTCAAAGAAGGTGACAAGCTAAAGTTTGAAATTGCTGATACCGGTGCTGGAGTACGGGACAAAGAAAGTATTTTCGGAAAAGGAGTTGGGCTTACCAATACACGATTACGCTTACAAAAAATGTATCAATCACATTTGGAAGTACTTGATAATGAACCCCAAGGACTAAAAATTCGTTTCGCCCTGTGAAAAAAGTTTTGATTGCCGATGATGAAAAAGCGGGTAGAATTCTTATCAAAGAGTTTTTGGAAGATTATCCAGACTTGGTTTTGATTGCCGAAGTGAACAATGGAGTAGACGCTATCCATGAAATCAACCGCTTTAAACCCGATTTGGTTTTTTTGGATATTCAAATGCCGGGTAAAACAGGATTCGAAGTTCTGAATCATCTTGAAGAAATTCCTCAAATCATATTTTCCACTGCCTATGATCAGTATGCCCTCAAGGCATTTGAGGTGCATGCGGTGGATTATCTTTTAAAACCCTACACAAAAGAACGCTTTAAAACAGCTGTGGAGCGTTTGAATTCAGGCACTTCCAAAATTGGGGAACTAGCACAAAGCGTGTTTATGGAAGACACTTCTTATCCAAGTCGGGTGTTGGTGCAATACAACAAAAAACTGATTACCATTAAATGTGAAGAAATTGTTTGGGTAGAAGCATATGGGGATTATTCCAAGGTTCATGCGCAAGACCAAGCCTATCTAAGTAATTTTGGGATCTCTGATTTAGAGCAAAAACTAGATTCACAGCTATTTTTAAGAGTACACCGGTCATCTATCATCAACCTAGACCGAGTGAAGGAACTAAATAAATATGGTAAAAGCTATGACGTAACCATGGATAATGGAGAAGTAGTTCGAGTGAGTCGTGGTTATATGGATGCCATAAAGAAATTAATGCTTTAGGCGCTATCGCCCTACACACCATCGCTTCTCACTTACTATCCAACCAATACTCAGATTGAATACGGGCTGTATTCCTCCGTTGAATTCTCCTAAATAATAAGCAGCACCTACATCCACAGAAAAACTCAAACCAGAATTATAACTTCGCTGAATACCAGTAACAAGACCTGCTGTGGCAAAGGTGCTACGCGGAATATCGTCTCCAACAAAATCGTCTCCTGCAAAGAAAACCGAAGCCGAAGGAGCTATGTAATTGGCGGAATTCCCATAAATCTGTCTACCACCGGTTGCCCGTCTATCAAAATTGTAATAGTACCTGTTTTGAAGAGTAATTGCGGGAAATAGTTTATAGTTTTCGATGGGATTTTCGGTGAAAGGGTCCAAAGAGAACTGATAGGCCACCCGCGCATCCAAAGTAGAATTGACACCCAAGCTCATCTCATATTCAAGTCCTGGATGAAACATGTTGATTTTAATTTGACGCACTTCACAGTTTTTACCAAACTGAGCCGTCGCCAATTGGGCACAAAAAATCCCAAAAAGAAGCATAAAGTTTCGCATAGTAGGTGTATTTGGGTGCTTAGTGATAACAGAAACTTTTTCAAAATAGTATTTTTGCCAAAACTAAACGTATGCAATTAAGTCGCATTCCCCAGATAAAACATACAACAGCAGACAATTTCTTTTTGTTGTCCGGACCGTGCGCCATTGAAGGTGAAGATATGGCACTTAGGATAGCAGAAAAGATTACCAAAATCACGGATAACCTAAAAATACCCTATGTTTTTAAAGGAAGCTTTAAAAAAGCCAACCGTAGTCGGATTGATTCTTTTACAGGAATTGGAGATGAAAAAGCATTAAAAATACTACGAAAGGTCTCTGAAACCTTTGAAGTGCCTACCATAACTGACATCCACGAAATAGAAGATGCAGAAAAGGCTGCAGAGTACGTGGATGTGCTCCAAATACCCGCTTTTTTGGTACGGCAAACCGACTTGGTTGTAGCTGCGGCAAAAACGGGCAAGGTGGTCAACTTGAAAAAAGGGCAATTCATGAGTCCAGAGAGTATGCAACATGCCGTGAAAAAAGTGACCGATTCCGGAAATGAACAAGCATGGATTACGGACCGAGGCACTATGTTCGGTTATCAAGATATGGTTGTGGATTTTAGAGGAGTCCCAACTATGAAGCAGTATGCACCTGTTGTTTTAGACGTGACCCATTCATTACAGCAACCCAATCAGTCCTCAGGGGTGACAGGAGGACGTCCTGCCCTTATAGGAACCATCGCACGAGCAGGAATAGCAGCCGGAGTTGACGGTCTTTTTATGGAAACTCATTTTGACCCGGCCAACGCCAAAAGTGATGGGGCCAATATGTTGGATTTGAGTCTACTTGAAAAACTACTTGCAGATTTGGTTGCAATACGAAAAGTTGTAAGTCAACTTTAATCTCTCTTATAGAAACCTTTTTGTTTTAGGGAACTGGCTTCTTTGAGTACATCGATTAAAACGGTGTCATTTATTTCTTCCAAACTTCTATAGCGAAAGGACTTAACTACTTTTCGTTTTTCGCTGAACATTAATTCAATATGTTTGGTCAAATGAGCAGAGTTCCAAAAAGCGATATCTACATAGCTACCTTTGTACGAGGCGTTCAAATAGCAAATAGGGTGTTTTCCTTCATAAAAGCAGGGTATCTTCCATTTGTACTTCATATCCACATTGGGAATAGCCAATTCGATTACCGCTTTTAGATGCAGCAATATACTTCTGTAGGGTTCTTCCTGGGATAAGATGTATTCCTCAGCTGGGTTCATGTGAATTATTGAAAAAGTCTAAGCCACCGAAAAAAGGTGGGAGCCATTTATCTCGATATCAAAATCTTCTTTGATGTAATCAATATAATCCTGAGGCGTTTTTTCAGAAATCCAAATCCATTGATTCTTCAGGTCTACATCAAAATGAAATTTGGAGAAGTCAATCAGATAGTCGCTATCGTACTGGGACAATAGGAACTTTGTGATTCGTGGTCTAAGGCGATATTCCAAATCGATACATACCTTTTTGGTCATTGTATCGTTTTCACGATTTATCCAGTTGAATTTCACTGCTTTGGTTAAATAGGCAAAGCAATGTAATAAAAAATAGTCTATAGTGAACATCCAAGTTATTCACATCGACCAAGTGGATAACTCTATCTACCATCTACATAATCCTGCAGGTAGGAAAACTCGGGAGTCAACTTTCCGGCGGACGTCATTCTGGCTCTTTCCAGAATACCATCTTTATCCCCGTTGAAGAAGGCTGGAATGACATGTTTGGAGAAAGCTTCGCCAAATCCGTTGCTGGCATCCCTGGGCAACTCGGCAGGTAAATTGTCCACTGCCATTACGGCGATTGCGTCTGGGTTTTTAAAATCTGTTTCGGTTTCAGAAACCGGGTTATACCCATAAATGGGGTAGGCAATAGTACTGGGTTTAATTGTGGTTGCCACGGGACCGTCAATGTCACAACTGACATCAGCGACAACCTTTATCTTGAAATCCTGGTGTTTGGCGTCTTTCCGGGTGTAGAGGTATGGCGCACCGTCCCCGTAAAAATGTCCCGCAATGTAGAAATCCGTCACCTTGGTGAAACGGAAGAAATTGGATTTGTATGCTTCGGGATTGGTAAAAAAATCGTCTTTATTCCCTGGAACACCATCTTTGCGTTTGTTGTATTCTTCAGCATCAATTTGGCAATAGACCGGCTCGTTAAAATCTTGAGATAGGTATTCGTCTACCTTAACCTCCTTAAGATGCATAGCATCCAACATTTCTTTGGAACCGTTGCCTACCCTACCCTTGCCCGTTAGGAGAATTTTGATATTGGGCAATTGTATTTTCTGAAGCTCGTCTATCAAGGCTTGTTGGTCAAGTAGGGTTTCAGCCTTCGGAAGGTTGAAAGTTCCGTATTTCAGCCCATAGGTTCGAAAGCCGTTGTACGCCCCAACAATTCCAGCATAGCGACCGAAAGCTACCAAACGTTGTCCGTTAGGATTGGTAATGACCTCATGGTCATAGAGTTCAATGTTCTTTTCCAAAATAGCGCGAAGCAAATCGCGATTGTAGGGTTGTTTTTTTATGGTATGGGAAAAGAAGAAGTATTTTTTGTTGGGAATCAAAGCATCAATCGGCACTTCCTTTACACCGAGCATTACATCACAATCTTCTACATTCTGATGGATAGGAACTCCTGCTGTTTCATATTCCGTATCGGTAAAAACACGAATAGGTGAGCTTTCTACCTTGATTTTGGCTTCAGGAAATTGATTTAGGACATTTTGACATTCGGTTGGCGAAAGGACCACTCTCCTATCGGGTGGGTTTTTGCGTTCTTGTATGATTCCAAACTTCATTTGGGATTGGTATAATTATTGATCTAAAGTAAGGGGTTTGGGAAGGGGAAACAAACTTTTCTGCTCAAAGCGAGATAAATGGTTAACTTTGCCGCCCGCGTTAGGGATAGAGGCCAACACCGTGTATAGCCGACAGCCCGACAGCCCGAAACTTTAGTGAAGGGATGGAACGCCCGAAGATTGTTCTTTGATAAAAAAATGAGGTGATAGGATAAGGTCCTGAAACAAATTCAGGATGTAATTCGTTTACGGTAAGCTAAGCTTACCTAACTCATTATGGGGCCGACTGGTTTTGACAGCGAGACCAATGGCAATGTAAGCATGTCGAGCGCTGGGATACAGCTCGTTAATCTCATTTTCCACACTTTTAATTGGCGATAATAATTACGCTCTTGCCGCATAATCTGAATTATAGTAAGATTAGCCTCGTCCTTACTAGGTAGGGAAGCGAGATGTTCCTGGGTAGCCCTTGTTGATGGCGACCCGTTTAGGAGCACCAAAAAAGTCAACATAAGGGTGTTGTTCGCTTTGGCATCACCACTAAAACTTGAAGAAGCTAAGTGTATAATAGGCGGTCTTTGGTCGGTTGTACATCGAAAACTGAACAGGGACTAAGCATGTAGAAAGCATTGACTTTGCTTGTTTGGACGAGGGTTCGAATCCCTCCGGCTCCACACAAAAGGACTTCTCCCATTTTTTGGGTGGAGTCCTTTTTTTATTACCATAAGTTATTGTCTTATTAGTAAAAAAACTAATGGTAAAAGCTAGAGAGATAAACAGAAAGACTAGTGTAAACTTAAAGTTGATGTACGTCACATAAAATTTAACAGAAATACACTGAAATAAATACAGATTTAAAAGAAAGGGGGTGTTAGGTTTTGCGACAGAAAAATTACAACTAACGGGAAAACTATCTACAATACATCTAAAACGGCGATATTGGTCTTTGCCCTTTCACAAGAGGAAGCAAAGAAGCGCAAGCATTTTATTGCCAGTGATGGGCTTTCACAAAAATTGACCCATTCCACCGTTAGTAAAGCGCAGGATAGCAAACTCAATTATTTTCTTTTTACGGAAAACGAACAAGAGGGTGCAACCTTTGGCGAACGCTTTACCAATGCTGTTACAAAGGTTTTTAATTCTGGTTATGATTCCGTTATTACCATAGGTAATGATAGCCCTCAATTAAATACCAAACATATCCTTGAAGCCCATGACCGGCTGCAAAAAGGACAATCGACTATTGGCCCTAGTTTTGACGGCGGTTTTTACCTGTTGGCCATTTCAAAGGAGCAATTTTGTGTTAGCACCTTCAAGTCGTTCAGTTGGCAGACCAATACAGTTTTTGGAGAAGTTTATACTCATATCAAATCGACTAAAACAGCTACAGAAAGCATACACCTTCTTCCTGTTTTTTATGATTTGGATACTGTTTCGCAGGTCAAAAAGATACTGGCTCAACTTGGAACTTCGCAAAGAAATTTAGTTGCTTGGCTACAAAAATTAGTTTCTGAAGCAAATCATTTACTTACCAAAGAAAAGGATTTTTATTCGCTGCATTTCTGGGAACAATTCTACAACAAAGGCTCCCCTACGCTTCTAATCTCCAGAATGCCATTAATCTAAAATCCATTGCACCGTTTTTGGTGCACAAAACACTATACAATGAAAAAATTTCTTGGAATAGCCCTAGCGCTATTCTGTATCTCTGTTACTGCACAGGAAGATTTGGTGGTTACCGCCATTGATTTCAATACCAATACAACCGTAACCAATATTTCCGTCACCCTTTTGAACAAGGACTTCTCGTACGAGGTTACAAAACAAACCAATGAGCTGGGTAAAGCCTATTTCAATTCCATTCCCGTGGTCAATGGCTATCAGGTCATTTTTGAGGGGAATGAAACCTATTCGGCACAGGTCTCGGAACTTATTGACGTTCGTTCCAACCAGGAGCTCTCCATACAATTGTTACTCCTGCCTGCAAGTACGACCACGGAACGTCTGCAAGAAGTGGTGGTTACTTCCAATACTGGGGCAAGGATAAATCGGAAATCTGCAGAGGTTTCTTTTGAACTTAAGGAAACTGAGCTTCAAGAACTACCCGTAGAAGGACGGGACATTACCCGAGCTTTGTTCAGGTTACCAAATGTCTCTCAAGCTACCGGTTTTTTTGCCGAAGCACCGAACGTAAGTATCAACGGGGGCAATGGTCTGTTTACGAGTTATCTAATTGATGGCCTGGACAATAATGAACGTTTCCTGGGGGGGCAAAAATTTGCAATTCCTACAGGTTTTACAAAGGATATTACAGTGCTGACCAACAATTATTCTGCTGAATTCGGGCTTTCGAACAATGGAGTAATTAACGTCACCACAAAATCGGGGAGCAATGAACTGAAAGGGGAAGTCTTTTTTGTAACCCGACCTGGCCCTGCTATCGATGCCAGCTCTGCTTTTGCCCAAAGAGATCTCTCTGGAAATCAGGTTAGAGATGGTTTCCAACGGTACCAGCAAGGGTTTGCCATTGGAGGACCTTTAGTAAAGGACAAAACGTTCTTTTTTGTCAATGCAGAATATACTCGTGACCTGAAGGACAATCTACTTAACTCAACAGAACTTGGTGTAAATGAAAGTGTTCGAGGGAATAATGATTTCGCTTACTTTTCAGCAAAGATTGACCATAAATGGTCCAAACATTTTAGAAGCTCCCTCCGTGCCAATGTGGGTTTTGTTACTATCGAACGTCAGGGAGGTGGTCTGGAAGGTGGAATCAACTTTCCTTCGGCGGGTAATTTTCAAGACCGAAATTCCATTAACCTTGCTTTAAAAAATGATTACATCAGGGATAATTTTAGTTTTCAGTCCAATATTCAATATTCCCGCTTTCGATGGGATTTTGGAAGGCCTTTGGTTGAAGGCAGTCCCCAAGTAACTGTTCTGGACCCCAGTGAATCCGTGATTGCCGTTTTAGGCCATCCAGGCTTTGATTTTGATCAGCTTGAAAATACACTGCAGCTACAACAAAAAGCAAAATTCTACTTGAAACGCCATACTTTAAAAGCTGGATTGGGACTTATTTCTGGAACTCACCGCTTGAATGGTGGAGGAAATCCGAACGGAAACTATACGGTTCGTTTGAATCAACAACAATTGGATGACCTACGCAACGCTAATCTTGGGTCTAGTTTGGATATCAATGACATTCCCCTGGATGTGACCGTGACTTCCTATGCTGTGGAGTTACGTCCGCAATCTTTTGGAACAACACAAAACATCTTTTCCGTGTATGTGGAAGATGCATGGAGCGTGAGCGATAAGTTAAATCTAACCTTAGGTCTTCGTTATGATTACGACAACCTTTCAAAAGGGGGTGGCACAACGGGAGATACGGACAATATTGCACCTCGTTTCAATTTTAACTATTCGCTGGGCGATAATGCAAGTCTTAGAGGTGGCTACGGCATCTTTTACGATAAGATCAACTATGCCATCTTTAGTGATGCACTGCAACAAAATACAACTGGTGCCGATTACCGCCTACAACTGCAGGAATTCATTAACCTGGGCCTTCTTCCAGAAAATACGGATCTTGATAGGGTTACCTTTGAAGGAAACCTCAGCGCAGGCTTTGTTGAAGCGGACAACATTGCTTTCCTTAATGGACCAACAGGGGAATCCTTACAAGGGAATAGAGAAGGTGTTTTTAGCAATGAACGTCGCATCTTGAATCCGAATGGTTACCAAAATCCGTTTACGCATCAATTGACCTTGGGGTACCAGTGGCAAATAGATCAGAGCAGTTTGTTTTATGTAGATGTAGTCCACAATTGGTCCAGAGATCTTTTCCGGCTCCGTAATTTGAACGCCGCAGCACCTTTGAACATTGGACCGGACTTTACCCAAGATGATGTACGCACACCTGAAGAAGCAGATGCCAGTAGGCCCATACCCATTGAAAATGGTGGCGCCACTATAAATGGGCAACGGGTAACCGGGGTGGCGCGTAACGTGGTCATCACAGAAAGCGAAGGGCGCTCCCGATATTCTGCTTTGAGCCTCAATTATCAGAAAGATAGAGGTGAGGGAATTCTAGGATACCGTGTGAACTACACGCTGTCTTCTTTAAAGAATGACACGGAAGATATCAACTTTAGGGCACAAGATGCCAACAACTTTGATACGGAATTCGCTCCTTCCATCAACGATAGAAGGCATATCATAAATGGAATTGGCACACTATATCCAGTAAAAGGGCTATCCTTTACGTTGGCTGCATTGATACAAAGTGGACAACCCATTAACCGAATTCCAAATACAAGTATCGACAGTCCTGATTTTCCAATTTTTGATACCCGAGATTTAAATGGGGACGGTGCCTCGTTTGGGGATGCATTCGTTGGAAACAGTGACCGTTCGCCAGGTGAAAGTCGAAATAGTGACCGTTTGCCATGGGCCTATACTTTTGACTTAGGTACCCAATATCAATTTGAAATTTCGAAAGACACAAAAATTGAACTACGCGCTGATGTGTTCAACTTGTTCAATACGGTAAATTTGAGCGGTTTTAGTAATAATGCCACGCAAAGCAACCAAATTCAGGAAGGACCTAGCGGAAGCGGTATTGTCCAGCGTAACGCTGCACCTCCTAGGCAGTTTCAATTTAGTGCGCGATATCTCTTTTAATACAGTTTAAAAAGACTCAGGATGAAAAAATGAATTTACTTTTATCCTGGGTCTTTTAAAGATAGTACAATGAAAAAATCAAAAATTGCCCTACTCCTTTTCATATTTATCTTGATTTCAACAGGGTTTCTAGTACCGGCTAAATCTAAAGAGAAACTTGCACTCATCATAGATGCGGATACCGCGAATGAGGTAGATGATTTATTCGCCTTGGTCCGTGCTATAGAAGCACCCGAATTTAATTTATTGGGAATTACCTCAGCGCAATTCCATACCTCTCCCCTCGCCTCCGATAGTACCGTGCTGGAAAGTCAAAAAATCAATGAGAAAATCCTGAGCTTATTGCGTAGGAATGACATTCCACTTCCTTTAGGGAGCAATATTCCATTACAATCAAAGGATAGTCCACAAGCTTCGGAAGCAGCCAGCTTCATCATTAAAAAAGCACACCAAATGAACGAAGGCAAAAAGTTGCAATTGGTGATTTTAGGCTCTTGTACCAATGTAGCTTCGGCCATCTTATTGGATTCAACCATTGTTCCAAAAATTCAAGTGCACTACCTAGGTTTTTGGCATGATCCAAAAACCAATAGTTATGACAAAAAAGAGTTCAATTCGGGGAATGACACCATTGCCGTCAATTTTTTGTTGAATCACCCCAATTTGGATTTGAGTGTAATGACCGCAACGACAAGTCAACATTTAGTGTTTCGAAAAAAAGAAGTGAACAAAAAGCTTAAAGGTAAAGGAGGAATTGCTGATTACTTGGTCAACCGATGGGATACCTACAACCGATGGTGGACCCAAAAAGACCCTTTGAAGAAAAAATGGATCATGTGGGATGTGGCCATAATCGAAGCCTTGGCCAAACCTGAACTGACTACAAAAGAAGTGTTTCTGACACCTTCTGAAAATACCCAGCGGCATATCAAAATCTATACAGATATCGACACCAAAAAAATGGAAGCAGATTTTTGGCAACACCTGGAAACCCTAATACAGTAGACCCTATGCAACTTAGCACGGAAACAAATTTAGATGAATTGACCGCCTTTTTGAGTCAAAAAGGTATTCTGGAAACAGGAGAAAACATTCAAAAAATTGAAAAACCTGGGGAAGGGAATATGAACGTAGTAATCCGGATAACAACAGGAAAACGTTCCCTCATTGCAAAGCAATCAAAACCCTTTGTACAAAAATATCAGGATATTCCGGCACCAATTGATCGTATTTTGGTGGAGCATACCTTTTATAAAACCGTTAAAAACGCTGGGGTTAATGCACATCTTCCTAAGGTCATTGGTTTTCTCCCTGAACATCATATGCTCTTTATGGATGATTTAGGAAATGCCGAAGACATGTCCTTTATATATGAAAAAAGAGAGATGTCTGATATTCATTTAGAGCAATTAGTCACGATCGCAAAGGGTATGCATCAGAGTGAGATTGCTTCCAATTATCCAAAAAATCTTGAATTGCGCCAATTGAACCATCAACATATTTTTGTTCTTCCCTTTATGGAAGACAATGGTTTTTCATTGGATGATGTACAAAATGGACTGAAAGCCATAGCTCAACCCTTTGTAAAGGATGAAACTTTGAAAGAAAAAGTCCAAACTTTGGGAGAACTATATCTTTCCATGGAAGGAGGAGTTCTTCTTCATGGTGATTATTATCCTGGAAGTTGGATGGTAAAAGATGATCATGTTTTTGTATTGGACCCAGAATTCAGCTATGCTGGACCCAAGGAGTTCGATTTGGGTGTTATGATAGCCCATCTTTTTATGGCCACGGCCAATGCGACCTACCTGGATGAGGTAATTCATTCTTATAATTTGCCTGTTGATATACAGATGACAAAGGCATTTGCGGGCATCGAAGTTATTAGACGTTTGATTGGTTTGGCCCAATTGCCTTTAGCGAGATCATTAGAAGAAAAAAAATACCTGTTGGATAAAGCAAGAGCGTGGGTTTTTAACCATTCTCAATAGCTCTTGCGAATGACTTAGAATCCTCTTACTAATGTCTGGGCAAAATGAAACCGAAGGAAGGGAATTAGAAAGTCATTGAATACCAGTATCTTCGGACTAATGAAACAACTCCATGGCTAAAGGCAACTCTTGGTTACGAACCCTTATTGAACTCATCGAGGTCTTTTTGAGCAGCGCCCAGCAAAATAAAAGAGGCCGTACCTGGCACCAACACGTGGTGCCACATGAAAGTGGTTGGGCCGTACGGCGCGAGGGAAATAAACGTATCACCAGCAAACACCGAAAGCAGAGCACCGCCATCCGCAAAGCCAAAAGCTTAGCCCGAAAATACAAAGCAGATGTTATAATCCACAGAGCCAGTGGAGGTATTCGTGAGCGGATATCTTATGATGAGTGAGGAATTCAGGTCAAGTTATCCAAAACAAGCTCTGGAATTGTTTTTAGAACAAGAGATTGATTCGATACACTAATATTCTAGAAATTTATGAGTTCTGATAGAGAAATTTCTAATGTAGAAGCTACTTCTTGAAGTGTGTATAAAGTTGGGTTCACTTTCCCATTTTCAAGCTTTTCCATCGCTTGGCGGTCTTTTCCACAAGCTCTGGCTAAGTCCGATTGACTCCAACCTTTTTTAGTACGTAGTTGAATAATGCGTTCTCCTACCTTTTGTTTAAGTTTTTCCTTTGTCACAAAACAAATGTCAACTTATAGTGTGACATTTTTGTCATACAAAAGTTTGACAAAAGATGAGATTTTTTATATTTGTCATATAATTAGTTTACAAATCTTATTCAATGAAAAACAACAAAACCCTTGACCTTTCCCATTTGGAACTTCCGCTAGAGAAATATTTTAGTTCGCTTACTCCCCAAAAAGATGGTTATGGCATCTCCAAACTACACTTAAAAGACTATCGTGACCTGCTTTTTATTTTGGAGTCACTACTCAACGTTTGCATTTTGGCCTTGGACAATCAGAATTCTGCCAACCACTCCCATATTCCCGAACCGGATGTGAACATTCAGGCTGTTTTGGAGTTGGCCACACAGTTGATTCCCTTTTCAGAGGCGGAGTTTTTGGATGAGGTGAGCAATAAACACAAGCAACTACTTGAACCTTCATCTATTTTACAAAAGGGTTGTTTTTAAGGTTATCCTGAAAATCAAACTAGAAAAATTCTCTATTTGATTTATCAAAGTCGAATTCATATTCAACATAAAGCCTTTTTCTTATGTCTAAAACTTTCTGCCACGTTACAAGTTCATACTCCTTATTGACATTTGTCCAGAATCTTTCTTCTAGGGAAACAAGTTCCAAATTATCGAAAGATACATTTTCCTTTAGTTTGGTCTCATCACCCTTTCTTCTTTCCGATTCATGAAGTAGGTGTTTTACAAAAGATTTGAGATTGGTCTCGTTTAAAGATTGCACGTTTACCACTGTACCATCAAGTTTGTTTCTAAAATACAAACCATAGTTTTCATTTGGCACAACACCATCAAAACCTACAAAATATATTTGAGGTATATAGTCCGATTTCTTAAGTAATTTGTTTTGGTTTTTAATGACTTTACCTTCAACGTAAACAACCTTATCGTCCCATTCATAAAATGTCTTAGCTCCTCTGTTATTGGATACGTTTCTATAAACATATGTGTACTCTAATGGCACAAAAATATCTCCTATTTGCTCATATTCCGGTAAAACAGCTTGGAACAGTTTTATATTTAGTTTGCTTTTAGAGCCCGGTGAATACGTATCAAATCCCTTAAATTGAAAGAAAGATTCTTTCTTTAGTCTATTAAATTTCACTTCAACATCCAGGATTACATTGCCGGCCAAATCAATATCTCTAATACCCTCCTGTTCAAGAATTAAGCTATCCTCTGTGATTGTTCCATTTAATCCCAAAAATCTCTGGTTCAATTTCTGTAGTTCCGTAATACCGGATGTTCCGGATATATTTAAACTGGGACTTACAGTACTTGATACTGATCTAGAAGAAGAATCCAAATCCGTGGCCTTAGAAACATCATTGCCAGAAGTTCTACTCCCACCTATGCCCGCACCCAATGTAACGGATTCATTAAAAGTTACATCTCCAATGTTGACAACACCATATTCAGTTTCAAATTTGTTCCATTTGGTAAAGTGGATGCCGCTCCCATCATTTTTAATCCTAACCTTCAGATATTCAATCCTATCTGCGATAGAATAACCATTTTCTATTTTTTGATAGTTCCTGAATTTTGATACGGACAGAACTATTCTCAGGTTTTGCGTACTGTAGTCCGTTACTATGCTTTCGGTTTTCTTCAAATACCTTTTACCCATAGCTCCGAAAAAAGACTCATCACTCTCGTCATTTCTGTCATTTAAAATTTCTAGTAATTTTGCTTCGCCCTTACCATCCAAATCCCACAAAGTCTTTCCCTCATCTGACTTTTTATTTGGTGAAATTTTTGTACTGAACACAGAGATGTTTACTAAAGGATTTTCTCTTTCAAGATCCAAAACAGAGTTAATTTCAATCTTCTTCTTTTTTTTGTAATCCACTGATTTATACCTTTTAATCGTGGTGTCTTGAAAAAGCCGGCCAACAAAGCAGCCTGATAAAGAGAATGTGGACAGTAATAACAATACGATTTTAACACTTGGTTTCATGTAACTTTGATTTCCTTGGTTTGGTGCAATTTGTTAATTAATTATCGTCCTTTCAATCCCCATTCCTAGGGATTTTTGCCGTTCAAAAATCTCCGTTTTGGTCATTTGGGACAACTTTATCCTTGAATAGGGTTTCTCCTTTTATTAACCAGGCAAATCCAAAGGCCTCTACGGCTACAACTTCCAACCAAAAAGTCATTTTATTTCTATTATACCAACTGGATGAATCTTCATTATTATAATTAATCAATATTATAAGTATAGCTGTTACCATTAATAGTGCGCAAATTCTATAGATCCAATTACGAAACCTTTTCTCTTTACTTGGTGTTCCCTCGGGATTTGTTTTGGTAAAAAAGTAAAAGGACATAATGGCCAAACAAAAAATAGCCCAGCAGAGATGTAATGAAAAATCACTCTTGGATTATGTTTGTCAACATCATTTGAAAAAAATGTGATGGAATGTACAAGGTCCAGGTCACAACACGCTTCAGCAAGATTACTAGTAGGTGCCAACGCAACAAATAGTGCAAAAAAACCAGCTAGTGTAGACAACCAAAAGTCCCATTTATCATAACTTTTATAAATCAGTAGGAAAATGGCCAAGACGATTAGTGTTGCTGTAAAAATGGTACCAGATCTTGTAAAATAATAATGGCTTATTGAGGGAAGAACTGAGTTTACATCATTAAAGAGATAAAGAGAGACAAATAATAGTAACGGTAACAGCATTCCTACAATTCCTACGGTTTGTCTTAGTTTATAACTACTATGAATCCAAAGTTCATCTTTGTTATCAAAGTTCAAATTCAAAAAATTTTCGAGCTTATTCATATTTCCTCATTTTAAAAGTTGCTAGAATTTGTACTTTTTCTCCACCGCATAGCGCAATAGCTCTCCCGCACCGCTCAGTCCAAGCTTTCGAATCATGTTTTTTCTATGGGTGTCCACAGTACTCTTTCCTATAAAAAGCTCGTCGGCAATTTGGTGTGAAGTTCTGCCCTTGGCTATCAGTTGAAGAATTTCTCGTTCCCTAGAAGAAAGCACACTTTTGGTACTATTTTTATCGGCATTGGGTTGGTGTATTTTTTTATCGTAGTAAGTTTTTCCAGAAGACACTGTGCGAATAGCTTCCAAAACGACTTCCAAACTGCTGTTCTTTAAAATATACCCATGAGCTCCAGCGGCCATCATTTGTTTCACAGCCTCATCTTGGTCAAACATGGTAAAGGCAATCACCTTGGTATAGGGCAGTTCCTCTAAAATGATTTTAGTGGCTTCAATGCCATCCAGTTTGGGCATACGAATATCGCAAAGTACTATTTTGGGCTGTTTTAATCGTATGAGCTTAAGTAGTTCTTCTCCGTTGTTCGCATGACCAATGATTTTGATGTCATCCTCATATCGAATATAGGAACGGATACCATCTATCAGCGCCTGGTGGTCTTCTGCAATGGCTACGGTAATCATACAGGAATATCGATTAAGATGGAAGTTCCTTTTCCAATAACACTATCTACAGTAAAACTACCTTCAAGGTGTTCTACACGTTTTTCAATAGTGGTAAGCCCCATACCTGAGGTTTGTTTATCTATTTGAGAACGGTCGAAGCCCTTGCCATTATCGTCCACAATAATGTTCAGGTTTTCTTTATGCTGGGTCAATTGAATATTAACTTTGGTAGCATCAGCATGTTTGATGGCATTGGCCACCAATTCTTGAATCATCCGAAATATGGAAAGCTCCAAGGTGTTCTCCATACGTTCGCCCAATCCAAAATCCTCTACCGTGACCTCCATAGCGTCGGTTTCGGTGATTGTTTTGGCCATTTTTTTAATGGCCGGCAGTAAGCCTTGGTCGCTCATAACTCCGGAATTTTTATGATGCGCCATGCCCCGTACTTTTTGGTAGGCTTCTTCCAAGAGTTTTTGAGCATGTTGTAATGAAGCATCTTTCTTTGAAATTTTGGCATTGTCAAAATGTAGTTTGATAGTAGCCATCAAGCTCCCCAAATCATCATGGAGTTCTCCTGCTACTTTTTGACGCTCCTTTTCTTGCCCTGCAATCATGGCATCGATACTGACCAGCTCCTGTTCTTTTAATAGATTCTCGACACGTTGCTGTTTCAACATGGCCTCTTTTTCTGCCAGCAAGCGTTTTTTAGTGGTGTTCTTTTGGAGTAGAATGGCAATTCCAGTGCCCAATAGTAAAGTTATGCTAGCGGCGATAAGCCAATTTCGGCTGGAAATTCGTTTTTTTTCAATCTCTAAATTATTCGCACGGAGTTTTTCATTGTCAAATTTTCTTCTACCCTCCTCGATCAATCCAGCGTACCTTTCTTGAGCCAACATCCTGCTTATAGTATCCTTAATTCTTAAAAAATAAAAGGCTGAATCGCATTGATTTAATTTATCATGAGTTTTTGACTTCCAATCGACTATTATAGAATCATTAAATAGTCTTTTAAATGAAGATTTTATTCTATAAGCATTATTAAAATGGTCCAAAGCGATTGAGAAATCTTCTTTATCATAATGAATACATCCTAAATTATTAAGTACTCCTTTTCTCCTTTGATTAATAAAATAATAATCTCCTATTTGATTTAGAAGACTAAGTGTTCGATTATAATAATAGATAGCGCTGTCCGGCCTTTTTAAATAAACATCATAAACAACCCCAATTCTTTGATAAAACTCCATAAGTGGATAGTCCAATTTTGAGTCTTGCGCTACTCTTATCCCTATATCTTTTAGCTTAAGCTTATCAGCAGATTGACGGTAATTGAAATAAAAGTCAAAATAGTAGAAATAACTTTTTTCAAGTGGATTATAGCTCCATTTCTTGTAAAGGGTTATTAATCTCTTATTGAACCTTTTGAGCCTTGGATTCCTTGAAATAATTTGAAAGAGATTGTATATTGATTCACAAACTAAGAGAGAGTCCTTTTTACGAATTGCTATTTCCAAGGCCTCATTTGTCAAGTCAAAAGCTTTGTCTTGTTCATTATGATGAATTGCATATTCAGCCTTATGAAGGTTTAAGAAAATACTATCGGAATAGTTGTTAGGGTGAAGAATGATCAACTCTTTGTGAAGCTCGTTCTGATTTATTCCAGTTTTCAGAATTTCTAGTTCCCATAAGTGCCTTTTGTATTGTATTGTATTTGAGTCGAGAGAATACAAATACTTTTCTATCATCAAAATATCTTTAGTACGAAATGCTTGTACCAAATCAGAATTATACTGTCCAAGCAGGATTTCAAAATTTAATATGAGAAAAAAAATAGTTAGCCATATCTTAATCATTCATGAACACAATTTAAATTGCAAATTCTACCAGCTTCACTTAAAATTCTAAAACACTCTTCTGAAATTTCGGGACTTGCCGAAAAGTTTTCAAAGCAATTCAAGTCTTCACTTTTTTTGACATAGTCACTCCAATTGACCCCTATAACTTGTACATCTTCTCCTCCGACAACACTTGTATTAAATGGAATTCCGTCATTGGGTAATTTAACATCGATATTTCTAGTCAATCCATTTGGTACAAAAAAAACATACAACTCACTACCAGTAAAATAAGCACTGTGAATACCAACATCAAATAGACCAGAAACTCTAATTGATTTGAGGGTAATCTTAGTTATTTTGGAATAGCCCGAAGGCCCGGTAGGCGAAATATCAAAACATGCACTCACAATCTTAGTTGTGCCAAAATGTTTATCTAAATAAATAACCTGATAAGCAGTGTCATTAACATTTGCTGTTAAATCAGTGTCATCACTATTCAGTGGAGAAGGTGCAAAGTAACCATATGCAAAAAATATTAAAGGTATTAACGCTAGAATGCATAAAATTCTAAAAAGTATTCTTCTTTTCATTTTATATAATTTTTGATTATCTCAATTAAAAAAACTGTAGCTGTTTAAACAATCCCCACTTCTAGGGATTTTTACCAAAACAAAAGGGAAAGTAATTGGAAGTAAATCTGAAGCACTGGAAATTAACAAATCAATCTCAAAACCTATTACAGATTTCCCTTAGAAAAACTGAGGTTTTTCCATAATTTACAGGACGTGGAACTTGCAAATCGTTTCTCAAAATTGTGATTGAAGGTTAAAAGCAGAAATCAGTTTTTACTTCTGAAAAGTTATTATCCTCCACAGATGTTTCCCTTAATCTGCCCTCTGGATCTATTTGAATATCAAATTCATAATCGCCACACCTCAAATACTCGAATTCAAAGTTAAATGTAGCGTACTGTCCCGCAGGGATATTAAAAATAGTTTGCTCAACTATTCTTCTACCGACCTCCTCGCCATTTTCAGCTCTTATTTTTACATCCAGTATGGAATTAACCTCCTCCGCAGTTTGAAAAACACAGTCGATACTATTGTCCAAACGTTGATTGACAACAGTTTTATAAAAAGTAATGAGTTCTCCCTCCTGCAAATCTGTAAAAACTGGAGGTGTATCCCTATTCCAAAAATATAGTACTCTAATTCTTGTACCTGGCGCTTCTCTTTCTATGGAGAAAAACTCATTAAAAGCAACGGTATTGGGCAAAACACCCACCACTGTACCTTGAGGAAAGAACTGAGCCCCAACATAAGTGGGTTGAAAAGTTCTTGTTATTTCTACATTGCTTACATTGAGTGGAAAAAACAGGTTTGCATCCTCAAAACAATCTTTACATTCGTCTGAATCAAACCAACAGCATGAACTAATGAGCAGACAAAAAAGAGTAAAGAACAGTGGAGAGGCTAATCTTTTTACTGAACGGTAATTCTCCATTCCTTAATAAATTTGTTGTTCTTTTTTCTATCAACACTATCATTATTAAGCATATCCTTAGTTACGTAAATAAGGTTCTCTGGATTTGGACGGTAGCCCTTTGCAGAAGTGGGGTTGTTTGAATTTTGATTGTTGCCTTCGTTTCGTTCCATCACATCGTTGTTAAAGTCAATCTGACTATCGAGGTCATAAACTCCATCCCTTTGAAAGACAATCTCATTTACTATAGAATATTCTTCATTCGGTGAGGTACTTTGATCAATGCTTACATCTTGAGTTTCCACCAAAGTTGGATTTGAAAATTCGACATCATCGCTTTCAAAAAAAACAAGTTGTATTTGATCTTCATGACTTCCTGCCGTTTGAACTTCCTCCGGGCATTCAAATTCACTGGCAAAATTTAAAATGGTATGGACGACTCTAAAGAAAGTCCCTCTTTCCTCGTCCTCGCCTCTTTCACCTTCAAAATCACTCAGCAAAAGATCTGCCAGCTCTATTCCTGATTTTACCTCTTCACATTCATCACAGTCTACTCCAAAAATGGAGCAACAGCCTACTAAGAAAATGGCTGAAACAAAAAGTAAAATGATTTTTTTCATCGGGTATGTTTTTAGTACTTCCGAAACTACCCGTAGGATAATGGGTAAACAATACCCATTAATGGTGAATTATGCATTTAATCACAACGGAAAATCATTGATTTAACTTTTCAATCCTACCGTAAATACCCAGAAATAGGTATTGTGTTTCTAAAAGAGCAGTTTTAGTTTCCAAAAAAAATTCATGCCCTTTATCAGTAACCATATTGATGTTTTGGGGGAAGCAACAATTTTGTGAAACTAAAGGGCATTCTTATTAAGATTGCCTATTTGGCACATTTTTTTAGAGGTTCTTAAAATATCTATTTAGTTGGCCTTTGAAGTTTAGGTTTTAATCCTTCCTCCT
Organism: Bacteroidota bacterium; assembly: GCA_039191905.1. GTDB lineage: Bacteria > Bacteroidota > Bacteroidia > Flavobacteriales > Flavobacteriaceae > Flagellimonas. The sequence goes on from JBCCXJ010000005.1 coordinate 138,847, forward strand.
AAGGGTTCTACCTGAAAAGATCACTCTTTTTTTACTTGAAGTTTTCTTTTTTTGAGTAGAATTCTATTATAGCCATTTCTTAAACCAAGCTTCCAAGCGCGAGTACATATCCACTCGATTTTGAGGATTCCGAAAACCATGGGGTTCGTTGGGATAGGATTTGCTCTCAAAGGTTTTCCCCTTTTCTTTTAAGATTTTTACCGCCAGCTCATACTGTCGGAATGGAGCACGAACATCAGCTTCTCCATGCATGATGAGCAAAGGTGTTTTTACATTGGCTACTCGTGACAAAGCATTGCTCACGGCATAAACCTCGGGGCGTTCTTCGGGAGAACCGCCATGCCCGGTTTTGGTAAATATCTTTCCAATACGGTCGGCATTGGTATAGGCATCGCCAAAATCGTAAATCCCTGCCATGGGCACTGCTGCATCAAAGGCATCAGGTACGCGGGTTATGGCTGCCATGGAGGTGATACCCCCATAACTATAGCCGTAAATCCCCACCTTTCCATTGGACCAGGGTTGGGAACGGATAAAATTAGAAGCAAAGGCAGCATCCTTGGCCTGACCGTTGCCCCAATCATTGATGCTCAAATTTTGAAAAGGCCTATCAAATCCTGACCCACCACGATAATTCACCGCAATGACTACATAGCCTTTTTGGGCCATATGTTGTTCGTTGAGACTGAGCCGTTTGTAATAGGTATTAGTTCCTCCGCCATGCACGTGCACCAAAGCGGGATACTTTTTTGAGGCATCAAAATTCGGCGGATAGTACACAAAACCTTGAATGTACAATCCATCCCAAGAACGATAACTGATTTCTTCAGGTTCTACGACTCCCTTCCATTCCGTAGCAAAATGCGTCAATCGTTTAGGTGTTCCGCCTTCAGCTTTTATATAGTCTACATCGTTGCCTCGAGTTGATGTTGAACGCACAAAAATAAAGGCATCTGCGTTGGCCGTTGCATGGTAATTGAAATATGTACCACCCATATTCGTTACCCGTGTCGCCACCCCTCCTTTTGAAGGCACTCGCCACAATTCCACTTCGGAACGTTCTTGGTACGGAAAAAAGAGCTCACTCCCATCCCCAGACCAACTCACAGTATGATTAAAAAGCAAGTCTGTGGCATGTACCTGCATTTTCAATTTGGTATCGGTTCCCGTTTTGGGGTCTATCAAATAGATGTATGAAAGGTCTTCATACCAATATTCATCTTTGGCATTCGCAAAAAGCGCAATTTGGGAACCATCCGGTGACCAGACCGGAGTAGACATGGCCATCAGGTTTTTGGATACTTGACGCTCCTTACCTGTGGCAACATCCACTACCCAAATATCATCTTCCCAATAATTGCCCTTAAAGGAATAGTAGGCTATTTGCCTGCTGTCGGGCGACCAAGAGGGGTAAAAGCGGAAATCATCAAGTGCCATGGCGTCTTTGGTCAGTTGTTTTGCTGCACCTGAGCCATCCGAAGGAACCATCCAAATATCTTGGAACCCTGACCGACCACTATAAAAGGCCACATGTTTTCCATCGGGAGACGGTTTTGAAGCACGTTCATCTAAGGTATCATTGGTCAAACGCTTGGGTGTAGTTTCTCCAATCCCAATGGTCCACAGGTCACCACGACTTGAATACACAATACGCTTCCCATCCGCAAACCAAGTGGGAGAACCACCAGCTACCCAAAACTGGGCTTCGGCATCGCTATCCACTTCCTTTAGGAAAATACCGCCTTGTTCTGAAGTTCGTGCTGTTACCGCTACCCACTTTCCGTCCGGAGAAAGCGCTGCCCTACCTGCCCCATAGTTTTGGGTGAAGATGTTTTCCCAAGTTAAAGGAAGCGATTCCTGTTGTGCCTTTAAACCAAAAGAAATCAGAAAAAACACACTGAATACGTAACGGAAGTTTAAGGCCATATCTCTTTTTTCTTTTTTCATTCTTCTATTTTCTTAGGGTTTGAGTTTTTTTCAAAATAGGGTTTCCAAGCTGATTCCGGAGGTGGTTGGGTCAATAGACTTATCACAATGTAGGATATCACACTCACCAAAAACCCAGGAATCACCGGATAAATCAATTCGCTACCAAAAGCCTTCCACAAACCGGTCACCAAAACACCTCCCACCATAGCAGCGATAGCGCCTTGCTTTGTGGCCCGTTTCCATAAAATTCCACCAACAACAGGCGTAAAAAAGCCAGCAGCCATGATTGCTGTAAAAAGAATGACTATGAATTGAATAAGCTCTCCTTCGGCAAAACCACTGATGATGGAAATCAACGGAACGATACCCACAATCAAAATACCAATTCGGGCGACCAACAAGCGTTTAGATTTGGACGCTTTCTTACGAATCAAATTCTGATAAATATCTTCGGAAAGGGCTGAACCTGCCACCAGTAGCAAAGAGTCTACAGTGGACATCATGGCCGAGGTAACCGCAGCCAACATGATGGTTCCCACAAAAGTGGGCAATACGGCTTTGGCAATCATGGGCATGGCCAAATCCCCCGTGGGTAGATTAGGAAAGAGCACCATGGCTACGAGACCTAAGATAAAGACCAACAAGTTAATGCCGGTTACCACAATCACGGCCAACAGAATACCTCTGCGGATGGATTTCATATCCTTCATGGCATAGAGTCGCACCACCTTTTCCGGAGTTGCCACTGAGCCCAGAAAAAAGGCAAGTCCCAATCCAATGAGCAGTACGGTCGGAAAGCCATTCCAATCAAAGGTCAAAGGTTTTATCAACTCCACTTTTTCCATTAAAGCACCCATCCCATCAAAATGAATCAAGGCCAAGGGAACGGATACTACGGTACCCACAATCATAATCAGCATTTGTAGAAAGTCGGTATAAACCACTGCCAGCATCCCCCCTACTAAAGTATATAGGAGTAAAATCAGCGTGAAAATAATCATCCCGGTCAACGGACTAATTCCAAAAACCACATTGGCCACCAAACCTCCAGCCAATATTTGAGCTTGAATGTAAACTACGGTAGCTATCAAAATTATAATGCCACCTATGCCACGGGCTGTTTTACTTTGATATCGACGTTCTAAAAATGCTGGTAAGGTCAATTCTTTTACCGCAGTGAAACGGGGAGCTAATACTGCGACCATAAACCAATATGCTAATGGAATAACAATAAGCACCCAACTAAAGGACCAACCAACAGCGTAGATAACACCAATAGTGCCAATAAAAGTTCCTGCACTGGTATGCGTGGCAGCCATCGTTGCTCCACCAATACCCCAGCCTAGTTTGCTTCCTGCAATCCAGTAGTCTTCTTCGGATTTTGTCCAGCGCAGACTCAACCAACCAATTCCAAAAATCAGCAAGAAATAGCCTACGAATATGATAAACTGTAAATCCATCATTTATTTTCTACCCAATACATCCAACAGATATAAGCCACCACAATAAGACCCAATACGGCAAATAATCCCCAAAATATGAATCTATCCATAGGCTAAACGTTTTCTGTTCATCCAAATCACAATACCCATAACCGCAAAAATTAGGGCCACCAGACCATCCATCCAAGTTGCTAAAGCAATATCTGTTTTTGGTCCGTCATGCACTTCCAAACGCAACATAGAGGTCAAGGCTGGGATTTGAAAATTGATTTGCTTCCACTCATTTGTGTATTTTTCCGTCATTTTGACATTCGGAAATGACAAGGTATAGTTCATATTTTTGTCCATCCGTAATTCAATGGTAAAAAAGTCGTCATCCGAATTGGTAGCCGCCAAATTGGTAAAGAAAAATGGGATGTATTGATCTTTAGTTTCCATTTCCACAGTATAGACCAACTCGAGAATATTTGAAAGATTTCCACTCGGCCACTCAATCGGAATGGTAATTAAGCCATCATCTTCATCGCCGTTTATAGGTATACTTTTTCCATCCGAGTAGATGGATAAATCTCTCAATTCGTTCCCTTCAAATACCAACATTTTCAAAGTGAAATTTTTTGTCGTATCAGAAAAATTAAGATGAAGGTTTTGTTTTACAACCACTTCATCGTCCAAAACCCCAATCAAAGTTGAGGCTTTGGCAAGCTCACCCTGAGAATGGAGTATACCTATTGCAAAAAAAAGAATACCGACGAAGACCTTTTTCATCTACACCCAGACTTCTTTTAAAAGCCGTAATGTGTTTTGGCCCATTACTTTGGCAATATCCGTTTCGGAATAGCCATGTTTTACCAACCAGCGAACGATGTTATACGAACCTTCGGTAGGGTTTTCCAAACCATTTACATATTCGACAGGTTCAAACTCCATCCCTGGTTTTCCCACGCCTTTAGAGGCTTTTAATGACAATGCCGCTGTGTAAGCCGTATGCAAGCCCACATGGTCTCCGTAAAGCGTATCAGGCCCTAAAGTCACATGGTCAATCCCCACCAAATCCTTGACATATTCAAAATGCTCCATTACTGCATCCAAGTTGTGTTTCCGTTTCGTTGGAGTAAGTGTGGTGTGAGGTGCTGCCTCAATACCTATCACCCCTCCTTTGTCTGCACAGGCCTTGAAGACTTCATCTGGAGCCATCCGATTCGTATTCCAAAGGGATTTCGCCCCAATATGACTCACAATAATGGGTTTGGTACTATGTTCTATGGTATCCAGCGCTGTCTGGTCCCCGGTATGGGAAACATCAATCAGAATACCCAATTTATTCATACGTTCCACAGCTCGTTTCCCGAATTTGGTGAGCCCACCATCCCGGTCTTCTTTTAAGCCAGAACCCAAGGCGTTGGATTCGCTATAGGTAATTCCCAAAGACCGAAGTCCAAAACCATAGAGCAGGTCAATGCGGTCCAATTCGTTCTCAATCATCATGGCGCCCTCCATTACCGCCACCCAGGCTACTTTTCCCTCGCGATGGGCCCTATAAATATCATCTACGGTTTTGCAGTGAATGACAAAATCCTGATGGGCAATATCGCATAGTCGCATACCCAGGTCATGGATGACCTCGCTCCATTTCCACCCGCCTTTGGAGTGAATCTGGCACACCCCATCCATCAAATTGTCAAAAACACAATCCCAATGCCCCTGTGAAAGCCCTTTAAAAGCAGTGGCCATGCGACCTTCTCTTATGTAGGCTGGGGTTTGCGCAATTTCTTTGGGAAAAGTTCCCAGATGCTCGTGTACACTGATGAGCACATTTTCTTCAAGGATTCTTGTTACTAGTTGCTCCTGTTCTGGATTTAATGGTACTTTTTGCGAAGGAACCCGGTTAATTTCTTCGGCCAGTTCAAAGGATTTGTAGTCTACATCTTTTTCCAGGTATTGAAAAGATTGGTAGCCTTTGTAGTTCTTTTTGGAACCCATACATTATGTTTAAGGAATGTGTAGGTAAATTAGAACAATTATTTGAAAGTCTGAGTGTCCTTACCTCATTAAAAAATCGAGGGTTTTAGTTTTACCTTTTTCATGGTAATCGAATTGCAATATTTTCTAGAAATTTATGAGTTCTGAGAGAGAAACCTCCAATGCCGAAGCTACTTCCTGAAGCGTATACAAAGTTGGATTAACCTTTCCGTTTTCAAGTTTCTCCATAGCTTGACGGTCTTTTCCACATGCTCTAGCCAAATCCGATTGACTCCAATCTTTACGAGTGCGTAATTCGATAATACGCTTTCCCACTTTTTGTTTAAGCTCTTCTTTGGTCACAAAACAAATGTCAACTTATAGTGTGACATTTATGTCATACAAAAGTTTGACAACTAGTGTGATTTTATATATTTGTCACATAATAAGCTTACAAATATTATTCTATGAAAACTAATAAAAGACTTGACCTTTCCCATTTGGAACTCCCGCTTGAGGCGTATTTTAGTTCGCTTACACCCCTGAAAACAGGTTTAGGCGTTTCTAAGTTGCAAATAAAAGATTACCGTGATTTGCTTTTTAAACTAGAATCCCTATTAAACGTCTGCATTTTGGCATTGGACAATGAAAATTCCGCCAACCATCCTCGTATACCCGAACCGGATTTGAACATTCAGGCGGTTTTGGAGTTGGCTACTCAGCTTATTCCTTTTCCGGAAGCGGAGTTTTTGGATGGGGTGAGGTATATGGTTTAACTTACAGCTTCGTCCGTTGTAATCAAATCAAAGGCAACACTTAACATTTGATTCCTAAAATTTGGATGTTGTATTTATTCTTAACAACTTAGATAACCTTGACTTAATATTCAATATTTTTTGGTCAAGAATTGAAACCTAACACATGAAGACATTCTGTACGCATCTGCTGGCATTCTTGCTCGTTGGTTCCGTATGCCTTAATGCGCAATCATTTTTAAAAGATTTCAGATCTATTGAAGAGTTCGTCACTTTTAATGGTGAGTCTTACTTTATTGGTGAAGATTCTGAACATGGTATAGAACTTTGGAAAACGGATGGCACTAAGATGGGTACTTCCTTGGTTAAGGATATATATCCTGGGATAGATGGCAGTCAACCCCAAAATCTTTTTATCCACAATAGTATCTTATACTTTTCTGCAAACGATGGTATTCATGGACCTATTAAAAACGGTTTAAATCTATTTTCAATATATTAAAAGACCCTCATTAACTAAAGAATTTTCTTTAAAGAATTTCTTAAAATCTGTTATAAACTACAACATAACCTTATTTCTTATTTCAACTATATTTTGATTTTTAAAAAGGTGGATTAAAACCAAAAAAAACCGATGAAGCGAGCCATTTTGTTAAAAAAAAATAGATAAACTCTATTTTTTTTCGACCAAAGAGTAACATTCTGACTTTTATCTCCAATTTTTTGTTTTGACCGATACGTTCTAAAGAAATCTTTCGATCTTCTCAACTTTGAAGTAAAACTAGTCCCCATGAAAATCTTACTTCTACGTGCCAAAAAAGAGTTTTCTGTTCAAGATAATCGAGTAGCCGCGATAAGCTGTCTAATTATTTCCATTACAGTTTTCTTTATTATGTCTGTATTGGGCAGGGAAATCTTGCTTTAGAATCTGGTTATAAGTTTAGTCTTCTCGTATCGATAATTTCTGGCTAACTTAGTCAGGTGTATACCATAATCGATATAGAAACCACCGGAAACGGTATAAAAGGTAACCGAGTTACCGAAATCGCGATTTTCAAGCACGATGGTAAAAGGATTGTGGATGAATTCACCTCTTTGGTGAACCCCCAATGTCCAATCCCCTATTTTATTACAGGACTTACAGGTATCGATGACCAGATGGTGGCCCATGCTCCGCTTTTTTCTGAAATAGCGGATACCATTCAAGAGTTTACCCAAAATAGTGTTTTTGTGGCCCACTCGGTTAATTTTGATTACGGGGTCATCAAAGAGGAATTCAGACAATTGGGGATACCCTTTGTTCGTAAAAAACTATGTACCGTACGTCTTTCGAGAAAACTGATTCCGGGACTTCAATCCTACAGTTTGGGGAAACTATGCTCAGCAATAGACATTCCGCTTTCGGACAGACATCGAGCTAGAGGCGATGCCCATGCTACAGTATTCCTTTTTGAAAAGCTCCTTAGAACTACGGGTTCCGAAACCGTTATACAAAAGTTCCTCAATGCCCGAAGTCAAGAAGCAACCCTTCCGCCGCATTTGGACAAGGCTGAACTAGACGCTATTCCGCAGAAACCTGGAATCTATTACTTCAAAGATAACACCGGCAACATTATTTATGTGGGAAAGGCCATCAATCTAAAGAAAAGGGTCTTAGGGCATTTCTATGATAAAAGCGAAAAAGAGATTCAACTATGCCGCGAGACAGCACATGTCGATTTCGAACTCTCAGGAAGCGAACTGGTTGCACTTTTAATGGAATCTGCAGAAATTAAAAAACACTATCCCATTTACAATCGAGCCCAAAAAAAGAACATAAAGCAATTTGGAGTTTTTTGTTATGAGGACCGAAAGGGCATAAAACATCTAGCATTCAATACTTTAAAATCCATTCAAAGCCCTCTAAAAATATTCAACAACCTTACCGATTGCCGGTTATTTTTAAGGCAAATCTGCATGTCCTACAATCTTTGTCCCAAATATTGCCAGCTGCAATTAACAGCGTCAAATTGTTCTTTTTATGAAAGTACATTTTGCGAAGGAATTTGTTCAGGGAAAGAAGAAATAGAGATATACAACTCCAAGGTAGCTAAAGTCATTTCGGATTTGATTGATGAAAGGACAGGCACAAAGATTTTTAAGGAAAAAGGAAGACACGTAAATGAAAAGGCATTTGTTCTTGTAGATGATGGTCGCTATAAAGGATATGGTTTTATAGAAGATACCCTGGAAGTACGTTCAAGAACCGACATTGAAGCCTTTCTTATTCCTCAAAAAAACACCCCTGAAACACAGCGTATCGTGGAAAGTATGATGCCAAAATTAAAATGTATGGAGTTATGAACTCCTTAAAGGGTTACACCTTCTTTTTTATTCTCCGATACATTTTTATCATAAAAATAACCCATGCGAGAACAATCAGGGCTGCAATGCTGATATAGAAAACAATAACATCCATACATCCAATTGAAAATTTAAAAGCCCCTACACCAGAATTCCTTAGGAAATCGTATTGTTTCTTTTGAGAAAAGGTCTAAGCAAATCGATAAACAAAAAGTACCTATTCGCTTTGCATACCACTAAATTAACAAGAAAAAAGACATCAAATGTTAAAAAATTATGATTTTTTTAACTTTTTTGTTTAATCAAAGTAAATGCCCCTTTTAACAGGGGCATTTACCAACCAACTAAATTAGAATGCATCAGAATTGAGCGGTTTCTGTGCTTCCTTTCATAGCTACCGTACTAGATGTGCCAGAGGTAACAATATTCTGAACTGTATCGAAGTATCCAGTACCAACAAATCCTTGATGTTTTACCGCTTTGAATCCAAACTCCTGAAGCTCAAACTCTCTTTCTTGTAATTCAGAGTAACCGGCCATACCTCTTTCTTTATAGGCTTTGCTGAGTTCAAACATGCTCGTATTAAGTGCATGGAATCCTGCAAGGGTAATGAACTGGAATTTATAGCCCATTCCTGCCAATTCTTCCCTAAAGGTCTCCATTTCCTGTACAGACAGTTTTGCTGCCCAATTAAAGGATGGAGAACAGTTATAGGCCAACATTTTATTAGGGTACTGCGCATGGATACCTTCCGCAAACCTTCGTGCTTGCTCTAAATCTGGTGTGGAAGTCTCCAGCCAAAGCAAATCTGCGAAGGGCGCATAACTCAAACCACGATCTATTCCTTGTTTTAAACCATTTTTTACATAAAAAAATCCTTCAGGAGAACGCTCACCAGTTATAAACTTATGGTCTCTTTCATCAATATCACTAGTCAGCAAGTTGGCTGCATCAGCATCGGTCCGAGCAATAATTACGGTTGGCACTCCCATAACATCAGCTGCTAATCGAGCTGCAATCAATTTGTTTACTGCTTCTTTGGTCGGCACCAGTACTTTACCTCCCAAGTGTCCGCATTTTTTAGCAGAACTCAATTGATCTTCAAAATGAACTCCCGCGGCACCGCTCTCAATCATCGATTTCATCAATTCAAAAGCGTTTAGGTTTCCACCAAATCCGGCTTCGGCGTCGGCAACAATAGGCACCAAATAGTCTTTCTTGTTTTCCGACCCATTTACAACTTGAATCTGATCGGCCCGTAGTAGCGCGTTATTAATACGTTTTACCACCATAGGCACACTATTCGCCGGGTATAGCGACTGGTCAGGGTACATCTCTCCAGATAAATTGGCATCTGCCGCCACTTGCCATCCACTTAAATAGATGGCCTCTAAGCCTGCTTCCACTTCTTGGATGGCTTGATTTCCGGTCAAAGCACCTAAACCTGCAACAAAATCTTGGCTATTTAATTTTTCCCAAAGCTTTTCGGCACCCATCTGGGCAATCGAGTAATCTATCTCATAAGAACCCCTTAGTTTTACCACTTCTTCAGCAGTATAAGGTCTTTCAACTCCTTTCCATCTGGGATTAACTGTCCAATCGGTTAATAACTTTTGAATCCTGTCCTTTTTTTCCATAATTTTAAATTTCGAATTTGATATGAATCCCATGTAATGTTCGCGCATTCTTGGGATTTTTTTAGTTGTTGAATTACATATTTATGCGATTTCCCGATAAGCCTTTAGGGTAAGGAACTCTTCAAACTCCCTTGTTCTTACCAACTTATCGAAAAGCTCAAAAGCTTTTTCAAATTGGGTGTTCCCCATATTGGCCTCACCTACCAAGTGAATAATTTTGTCTTTTTCCTCTTCTAGAATTTTTGAATAGAGCGTATCATTAAATTTTCTCCCGTCCTCCAATTGGGCGTTGAACTTTCGCCATTGCCATAGCTGAGTTCGCGATATTTCGGCAGTAGCGGCATCTTCCATTAAATTGTACAGTGCCACACAACCATTGCCTCTTAACCATGCCTCGAGATACAGAATCCCAACATTCATGTTCTTACGGATGCCCATCTCGGTAATTGTTCCGTCAGGGATGGCTATCAAATCTGATTCTAAAATGATATCCGTTTCCCTTAAAACTGTTTCTATTTGATTGGCCTCGGGCATATGCTTGTTGAACTCGTCCATAGCAATGGAAACCAATCCAGGATGTGCTACCCAAGTGCCATCATGTCCATTTAGTACTTCTCTTTCTTTATCCAAACGTACTTTCTCCAAGGCGGCTGCATTCGCAATTGGGTCGCTTTTAATTGGAATTTGCGCTGCCATTCCTCCCATGGCATGAATACCTCTTTTATGGCACCTTTGAATAACCAAGCGGGAATAAGCATCCATAAATGGAACCGTCATGGTCACTTGATCTCTATTGGGCAAAATAAAACTGGGATGATTTCTGAATTTTTTGATGTAGGAAAAAATATAGTCCCAACGCCCACAGTTCAGTCCTACAATATGGTTTTTCAGTTCATAAATAATCTCGTCCAGCTGAAAGCTTGCCGTAATGGTTTCAATCAAAACGGTTGCCTTAAATGTCCCAACAGGAACACCTAAGTATTCTTCGGCAAACGTAAAAACCTCATCCCACCACCTTGCTTCCAGGTAATGCTCCAGTTTTGGTAAATAAAAATAGGGAGCCGAACCTCTATTCATAAGTGTTCTGGTATTGTGAAACACATAAAGCGCAAAATCAAAAAGGCTTCCTGAGGTTTCTTCTCCGTTTATCAGAACGTGGCGTTCATCCAAGTGAAGGCCACGAGGTCTAACCAACAACACTGCAACTTCATCATTTAATGTATAGGATTTCTCTTTTTTGGAATCATAAAACGATATCTTCCGGGCATTGGCATCGATAAGGTTTTGCTGGCCTTGAAGACAATTATCCCAAGTAGGGGCATTGCTATCTTCAAAATCAGCCATAAAGGTCTTAGCTCCGGAATTGAGTGCATTAATAACCATTTTTCGTTCTACCGGCCCTGTAATCTCAACCCGCCGGTCCAACAAATCCGTTGGAATATGCTTTACTTGCCAATCTGCTTTTCGGGTTTCTTCTGTCTCAACGGGGAAAAATGGCATAACGCCTTGGTCAAATTTTGCCTGTTGTAGCAAACGTTGGTTCAGTAACTGTAAACGTTCCCTATTGAACTTTTGATGTAGCTCAATAATAAATTCCAAAGCGCCGTCCATAAGCAGCTCCGGATAGTAATTGGTCACTTCTTTTGAAAACTGAAGGTCTGTGGGTGATGCTAAGATATTTTCCATGACGTACTGATTTTGTTCGTACAAGGATAAATCAAAGTTTTTGAAAAAACAAGCGAACGTTCGCTAAATTTATAATTTCCGCTTTTTTTAACAGATTCGCAAAATACATTATCTTTGATTGCGGAAAATGGAAGAAGAATACATCAAACTTATTTTTGGGCTAAAGCTCAAACAAATTCGAGCCAAAAAAAACCTATCGCTTTTTGGGCTGTCAAAACTTACAGGACTTTCAAAATCATACTTAAATGAGATTGAAAAAGGCAAAAAATATCCTAAAACAGATAAAATTGCCCTCCTGGCTGATAAACTTGAGGTACCCTATGACAATCTCGTATCCTTAAAACTTGACAAGAACCTAGCTCCAGTGGGCGAATTGCTCAAATCAAAAATTCTCAAGGAACTGCCTCTAGAGCTTTTTGGCATAAAGGAAAGTGACCTCATCGATATAGTAGCCAATGCCCCAACTAAGGTCAATGCTTTTATCAGTACGATTATTGGTATTGCCAAGCAATATAATTTGGGTAAGGAGAACTTTTATCTCGCTTCGGTTCGCTCGCATCAGGAGGCAAACAACAACTTTTTCCCAGAGATTGAAAAAGCGGTGGAATCACTAGCACAGTCACATCAGATTGATTTGAACAAATCGGTAACTGCCCAGGAACTCGAGGAAATCTTAGTGGAAGAATACGGGTATACCATTTTGGAGGAGGACTTAACCCAACATCAGGAATCGGTCAGTTTGCGTTCAATTTTCATACCGAAGACCAAAACCTTGCTTTTATCCCATCATATTGATGATACCCAAAAAACTTTCATATACGCTAAGGAGATTGGCTACAACTATTTGAATATTAAGGATAGATTATACACGTTTACCTGGATTAAGTTTGAAAATTTCGACCAAGTCCTCAACAACTTTTATGCATCCTACTTTGCCGGGGCTCTCATTATTCCCAGAATGTTGCTACGAAAGCAGCTGGATGAGTTTTTAGCACAGACAACGTTCGATTGGCGGTCCATTGTTACTATCAAAAATAAATACAACGCTTCTCCTGAGACCATCTATCAACGTTTGACCAATATTCTTCCTAATGATTATCATTTTGAAAATCTGTTTTTCTTACGGATAAGTCACAAAGCAGGTATTGAAAGATTTGAAATTACTAAGGAGTTTCATCTTACCCACCATATGCCTCAAGGTAATGAGGTAGACGAAAAATTCTGCCGTCGTTGGGTAGCCATCGGCGTGCTTAAAAAAATTGGTGAAATGACGGCTTCGCGCCGCTTAGAGGTTTGTATTTGCAAGCACCCCTTGAACGGTCAATCTTATCTTATTTTTTGTTCCACAACTAAAGAATCCTCAAAAAAGGAGGAATATCAGAGTATTGTCCTTGGATTATTGGTCAACGAACCGTTGCGAAAAAAAATTCAGTTTATCAACGATAACTCCCTGCAAACTTATGAAGTGGAAGATACCTACGAGCGTTGGGAGATATTTGATTATCAGGTTCGAACCAGACCGACTCAGGTTTTACAACAACAAGAAAAAAACAGTAAAACCGAGCAAGTAGTATCTGAACTCCAAGAAAAATATAGCTAGGATTTGGGTTGTAGGAACACCTTAAACTCAGCAGTCCCATTCAAGTGCTGAAAACCGGTATTTAAATCACGCTCACTCACCGCGTAGGGATAAAAACTTATGGGCTCAATGCAGACCATGTTTCTCACTTCCGTCCAACACATAAAGTGCCCGAAACCTTCTGTTGAAATGGAAATTTCTTTTTCATCTTTGAGCGTAATAGATGTATAGTTAGCCACTTGTAATGCCCTGCTTCCGACCGCCAAAACCTCATCCAAAGTAATTTGTTTGTCACCAGCTACAATTATTGGCTTATCTGAATGCAATTTGAATGCCGGATGATATCCCAACATAAAAGGCATTCCTTCGTCTCCCGTGATAGAAAAGGTAATTTCAAGCCCTTTAGGAGTTAGTGTAAAGTGCTTTTTAAATTCAAAGTTGTAGGGCCATGTCAAGTATTCAACCTCAGACTTGTCGGGAAATTTTCGATTTTTAATGGGAGTACCGGCTGTATAGGTTTTTTTATATGTCGCTCGTGTCCCGCTACCCGAAAGCAATTCAAACTCCATTAAACGTATATGACCGTGTTGGTCCAAAATTGCATTTCCTTTGGGTGTATTGACTTGGTAATTCGCTTTTGCAACTGGACCTATTATTGGAAACATCTCGGTATCTGCACTACCCCATCCAGGACTTCCCTTTTGATGGATAAATTCATGACCATCAAACTCATAACCTACTAATTCTCCAGCATCAATTCGGACTATTTGATTGCCTTGTACTAATTCTTCCATAGCTATTCGATAAAACCTTGTTCGCGCATCCAATCGTCGTTGAACATTTTACCTACATATCGGCTTCCATGATCATGAAACAGAACCACAACTACATCATCCTCTTTAAAGTGTTCCCTGAGCTGAAGTACGCCTTTAATGGCTGCTCCAGCCGAGTTCCCCAAAAACATACCTTCCTCCTTGGCCAACCTTTGGGTATACACCGCTGCATCTTTGTCGGTCACCTTCGTAAATCCATCAATGAGGTCAAAGTCTACGTTCTTAGGCAGGATATCCTCGCCAATACCCTCTGTGATGTAGGGATATATTTCATTCTCATCAAAAACTCCAGTTTCATGGTACTTTTTGAAAACAGAGCCATAGGTGTCCACACCCCAAACCTTCACATTGGGATTCTGTTCTTTGAGATATTTTCCAACCCCAGAGATGGTTCCACCCGTCCCTACACCTACCACAAAGTGAGTTACTTTTCCATCTGTTTGTTCCCAGATTTCCGGACCTGTACTTAAATAGTGCCCTTTCGCGTTGGAAGGGTTGTCATATTGGTTAACGTACCAAGAATTGGGAATTTCTTCTCCCAACCTTTTGGCAGTTGAATAGTAGCTTCTAGGGTCATCGGGAGCAACATCCGTAGGACAAACATGTACTTCGCTTCCCACAGCTTTAAGAATATCTATTTTTTCCTTAGACTGTTTATCGGTAGTGACGCATATCATTTTATAGCCCTTGACGATAGCTGCCAATGCCAGTCCCATCCCTGTGTTACCTGAAGTTCCTTCCACAATGGTACCGCCTGGCTTTAATCGCCCATCAGCTTCTGCATCTTCCACCATTTGCAAGGCCATCCGGTCTTTCACCGAATTTCCTGGGTTAAAAGTTTCGTATTTGGCGAGTACCAGACAAGGTAATTCTGAAGTAAGTGTATTCAACTTAACCAAGGGTGTATTACCAATGGTTTCCAAAATATTTTCTGCATATTCCATATCGGGTGCAAAGATAGTTTTTTGAAAGAGGGAATCCATTCATCCCTACTGAAATCTCCTTGAAATGGGAAAAGAAAGTAAAAGTCCATTATTCAAACTTCATAGCCTTTACCGGACTTATCTTAGTGATGATGTACGAGGGAACCAACAACATAAGAAGACATAATAGCATTACTCCGAGGTTTAATAAAAGTACGGTTGGCACATCAATAAAGACCGGAATGTATTCAATATAATATTCTTCCGGATTCGGAAATTTAAAAATACGGTAATACTTTTGAATATATAGCAATACCAAACCAATGAGGTTGCCCCAAAACAAGCCGATTGAAATCAAATACGTAGCATTGTAGAGGAATACTTTTCGGATACTCCAATTCTCAGAACCCAAAGCCTTCAAAACCCCTATCATCTGTGTGCGTTCCAATATTAACACCAATAGGGCCGTAATCATATTAATTCCCCCTACAATTATCATAATCCCAATAATAAGGGCAATATTGAAATCAAAAAGGCCAATCCATTCGAAAATTCGAAAGTATTTGGATTTGATATTCTGGGTGTCCAAATTGGAAATGGTTTTGCCATAGATTTCATTGGTTTTGACTTCCATTTCATCAAAATTGGAAAGAAACACCTCAAAATTTCCTATTTGGTCCGCGTCCCATTTATTCATACGTTGAATGTGTCGAATATCGACAAAAACATAGGTTGCATCAAACTCTTCAAATCCGCTATCATAAATTCCAACGATTTTAAAACGGCGGTTATTGGGCCGTTTGGAGGGATCATCTTCCTTTAGAAAAATGGAAAAAAAGGATTCTCCAACTTTTAATTGTAACCGATTGGCCATCCGACGGGAGACAAGCACTTCATCATTGAGTTTGCCTGTGTAATCCGGTAATCGCCCATCCACTAAATATTCTTCAAAAATGGTCCAGTTGTAATCTGTGCCAACCCCTTTTGCCAGCATTCCTTCAAAAGTATCTTCAGTGAGGATTATTCCACCCTTGGTCGCTACTGCCTGTACATGGTCTACCCCCTCCACGATAGTAAATTCAGGATAGAAATCCTGTTCCAAAGAAACAGGCACTACAGAAACTTCTGAAGCATTGTTATCGTAATTTGAGATTTGAATGTGCCCATTGAACGCTGCAACTTTTTCTCGAATCTTATGCTTTAATCCAATTCCTGTAGCTATTGCAATGAGCATCATGACTATACCGATGGCTATGGCAGCAATGGCGATTTTTATTATAGGAGCGGAAATACTAATTTTATGTTCCTTTCCTGTAATCAGGCGCTTGGCAATAAATAGTTCTAAATTCAACGGATGCCCAATTTATCGGTTCTCAAAAGTACATTTTTCTGTTTGGTTTTACTCTTTTCTTCGTGCAAAGGAACACCTCAAACTAAACATACAACCCCAACAACTTCTGAAAAAGAAATCAAAAAAGAGGTGATTGTTGCAGCCAATAGACTCAACAAATACCTTCCCTTATTAAGAAATGAACGTATCGCCATTGTTGCAAATCCGACCAGTGTCATTTTTAAAAAGGATGGATACACTCATTTAGTGGATTCTTTGCTTTCGCACAAGATTAACATCAAAAAAGTATTTGCCCCTGAGCATGGATTTCGTGGTAAGGCGGATGCTGGGGAGCTGATAAAAGACGAATTTGACAAAAAAACAGGATTGCCCATTATTTCGCTCCATGGAAAGAATAAAAAACCTACCAAATCCCAACTTAAAGGTTTAGATCTCGTGATATTTGACATTCAAGATGTTGGTGTTCGATTTTACACCTATATCGCCACCTTGCAACTAATCCTGGAGGCTTGTGCCGAAAACAACATTTCTGTTATTGTTTTGGATAGACCTAACCCCAACGGACATTATGTGGATGGGCCAACGATGCAAGAAGAGCATACCAGTTTTTTGGGAATGACAACCATACCTTTGGCATATGGTATGACCATTGGTGAATACGCGCTTATGGTCAACGGAGAAGGTTGGCTAAAAAATGCCCTAAAAGCGAACCTAACCGTAATTCCTTCAGAAAATTACACGTATCAAACACAATACTCTCTTCCAATACGGCCTTCACCCAACTTGCCCAATGATATCTCCATCAACCTATATCCAAGTCTGGGGCTTTTTGAAGGCACCAATGTAAATGCCGGAAGAGGAACAGAATTTCAGTTTCAACGTTATGGAGCTTCTTTTTTAGATAGCACAGCTTACCGTTTCAGTTATGTGCCCAAACCTAATTTTGGTTCAAAATACCCTAAGGAAGAAGGCAAAACTTGCTACGGAAAGGACTTGTCCCAACATCAAAGAATAAATGCGGTATCACTCAAGTGGCTAATGGACGCCTATACCCATACTACGGATAAATCACAATTCTTCAAAACGGAATCTTTCACTAAGCATTCAGGTACTACCTTGCTTCAAAAACAAATCGAATCAGGTCTTTCTGAAGAAGAAATTAAAAAAACATGGAAGGAAGATATTGAGAAATTCAAAACAATACGAGTCAAATATTTGCTGTATAATTAATTCTCAGTAGTTGGTCGGCGATACTTATGAAAAGGTTGTTTCAATAAACCTACAACGCTAGCATTCTCTTTTTCATCCGGAAAGGTATCCACACCGTAAACAATCTTATCGGTATCCAAAGTCATGTAGGTGCCAAAAAGTCTATCCCAAATGGAGAAAATATTCCCATAATTGGAATCCGTATAGGGCAATTGATAATGATGATGCACTTTATGCATGTCAGGGCTTACAATCACCCAACTTATGGCTTCATCTACCTTCTTTGGTAATTTAATATTGGCGTGATTGAATTGAGATAATACCACCGAAAGACTTTGGTAAAGCATGATAATCCCGATAGGAGCTCCCACCAAGAATACTCCAATCAATGTGAAAGTATATCGAATCAAACTTTCCAAGGGATGGTGTCTATTGGCCGTTGTTGTGTCTACATTATGGTCAGAATGATGCACCAAATGAACCATCCAAAGAGGTTTTACTTTATGTTCTACCAAATGTGCCGTGTATGCCCCAATCAAATCCAGAAGTAACACTCCTAAAAACACATAAAGCCATAAAGGCATTTCTGGCATCCAGTTGATAATTCCAAAATCATTGGCAACAGTCCAATCGGATGTTTTCAACAATAAAAAAGCTAAAGGAAAATTAACGATGATGGTAGTCAACGTAAAAAAGAAATTAGGAACAGAGTGTCTCCATTTTTTGTACGGAATGTTGAAAAGCGGCACAATACCTTCCAGAATCCAAAAAAAAGTAATTCCTCCCACTAAAATCAAACTTCGATGAAGCGGGGGTATCGTCTCAAAATAATGCATCAACTGCTCCATATTCCCAAATATACGAAATCGTTATAGCTTGATCGCTCTCTTCATTTCTTCCACAATATTGTAAGCTGCAGGGCAAATAGCTACATTTTTTAAGGTAAGGTTGGCTATTTGATGGAACTTCTTCCGATTCGTATGCGGAAATTCTCTACAGGCTTTAGGCCGAACTTTGTAAATGGCACAAAAATTATCCATACCCAAAAAAGCACAGGGCACTTGTTTAAGAACATAGTCATTCTCTTCATCCAGCCTAAGGTAAGCTTCAATAAATTTTGCGGGTCGTAATTTTAGATGTTTGGCAATACGTTCAATATCCGCTTGTGTGAAAAGGGGACCAGTGGTTTTGCAACAATTTCCGCAATTCTGACAATCAGTGCGCTTAAACTCTTCTTCATGGAGTTCTTGCATGATATAATCCAATTGTTTAGGAGGCTTCTTTTTAAGCTTTGCAAAGAACTTCCTGTTTTCTAAGTGCTTTTTCTTGGCTATCTGTGGTAATCTTCCCAACTCCTCTTCCATGTGGACAAACTTAAAAAATGGATTTCACTTAAACCTATGATACTTTTTAAAGTCTCATCTTTGTATAAGGTGCGATTTAAGGACTATGGATGTATTTGGTCAAGCTCTTTTGGATTTTCAGAAAGGTGAATATACCGAAGATATAAAGACATTTTCCTCTTTAGGTGATGAAGATGTTATTCCCTTACCTTATCTATTTCGAAGTTTTGAGGAGATGCCTGAATTGGAACAACATGCCCTTGAACTTGCATCGGGAAAAATTCTTGATATTGGCTGCGGAGCAGGTTCCCATAGTCTCTTTTTACAAAACAAGGGTTGTGACGTAACGGGGCTTGATTCCTCATCCGGAGCGATAGAGGTTTGCAAACTTCGTGGTTTAAAATCAGTAGCACATACCAAGATTGAAGCATACAAGAGTCAGCGTTTTGATACCCTTTTATTGTTAATGAATGGAATTGGTCTAGCGGGTAACTTGTCATCTTTGGAAGGGTTTTTGCTGCATTTGAAAGAATTGCTTAAGCCAAATGGTCAAATTTTGTTGGATTCTAGTGATATCATATACATGTTTGAGCAAGATGAAGACGGTGGCGTTTGGGTTCCAGGTGATAACACCTACTATGGAGAAGTTATCTTTTCAATGGAATACAAGGGCGTAAAAGGAGAAAAGTTTAATTGGTTGTATTTGGATTTCAATTTGTTAAAGGAATGTTGTATTTCAATAAATATGAATTGTGAACTTGTAATATCCGGGACTCATTACGACTATTTAGCTAAACTTTCTCTTAAAAGAGAATAAAATCTAAAAAAATTGCGTTTAAAATTGATATAATTTAAAAAATGAAAAAGAAGAAACTATTCCTCCTTGTGGCTCTTTTAGGGCTATTTATAGGATGTTCATCAGATGGAGGCGGTGATGAAACTCCGCCAGAAAATCCTGGAACAGGCACGCCACCCCCCACACCTACGCCAACACCAAATGTTGACCGGTCGGGGAATCTTTTGCCTACAGGTGCTTCTGCCAATGATTTACTAGCTAACTCTAGTTTTGATAGATTACGTATTGAAATAGCACATGCTCCTGGTTTTAGACCCACTGAAGAGACTAGAGTAAATTTTCAGGAGTTTGTACGAGAGCATTCTTTCAAAGAGGATATAGAGATTATCTTTAATGAGTTTCCATCAACCAATGAAGAAACCTTTACTCTGCAGGAAATAGACAGTTTGGAACAGGCAAATAGAACCGCCTTTAATGACGGAAGTACGTTAGCTGTCTATATTTATTTTGCTGATGCTCCTTCCGATGGGGATGATGAGGAAGAAGGTTTAGTTACTTTGGGAGCTGTTTTCCGAAACACATCTATGGTTATTTTTGAGTCTACTATACGAGATTTAGCTTCCCGAGCAAACAGAATCACCTTATCCGATATTGAAACTGCTACCCTTAATCACGAATTTGGCCATCTTTTTGGACTAGTGAATCTTGGCACGGAAGCTATCAACGATCATGAAGATATGGATGCGCCTAATCACTGCAATGTACCTGGCTGTCTTATGCAAGCCCAACTAGAGTTCGGAAGTCCAGCAGCTAGAGGTTTGGTAAGTTTGACCAGCAAAGGAGAGACCTTATCGTCTGCCTGTACTTTGAGTGGAAATGCCTTAATGCAAATGTTAGAGAGTAGAGCTGGTCTTGTATCTCAAGTAGTACCCATTTTGGATGCTGAATGTGTATTGGACTTACAAGGCAACGGAGGGCGCTAAACCCTTAAGGTATATCCAGATATTTATGAGTTTGTAAGGACACCTTCCATTTAGGATGTTGCATTACATAGTCTACTATTTGAGGGATCATTTTTTCACGTTTGCTCCACTCTGGTTGTAGATAGAGAATACAATCCTCGGAGACCTTAGCAGCTTGTTCTTCAGCGAATATAAAATCGTGTTTGTTGTAAACAATCACTTTGAGTTCATGCGCCTTATGGTAGATTTCTCCAACAGGTAATTTATTCTTCTTTGGTGAAAGGCATATCCAATCCCAGATTCCTGTTAGTGGGTAGGCTCCTGAAGTCTCAATATGAGTCTGTAGGTTTCTTGCCTTCAATCCCTGGGTCAAGGGGTTCATATCCCATGTTAATGGTTCTCCTCCTGTTACCACGATAGTATCTGAATGTTTGGCTGCGTTCCCTACAATGGTATCAATGGAAGTGGGCGGATGGGTTTTGGCATTCCAACTCTCCTTCACATCACACCAATGGCAGCCCACGTCACAGCCGCCTACGCGAATAAAATAGGCAGCTGTTCCTTTATGATAACCCTCACCCTGAATGGTATAAAACTCCTCCATCAAAGGCAACATCAACCCTTGATTGACTAAATCCATTACCATTTCCTTTTCCCTAACCATGGGGCAAAGATAATGCTTAGGACATTGTAACTCGAAAGTAAATAAGGGTTCTACTCTTTTACAGCAATAACGTCAATTTCAATACTGGCTCCAGCAGCCAAACCTGCAGCCGCATAGGTGGTACGGGCTGGTTTTTTCGTAAAATACTTTACATATACCTCATTAAATGCCCGGAATTCATTGATATCACTTAAAATCACGGTACACTTAACCACATTATCCAAAGTCAATCCGTGTCGACTTAAAACACCTTGGATGTTTTTAATGCACTGTTCGGTCTGCCCTTGAATACCGCCTTCTGCCAATTTTCCCACACTACGGTCCATTCCAATTTGTCCAGCCAAAAAGAATAAGTTTCCTGCTTGTACGGTTTCGCTAAAAGGCGCTTTTTGACGGTTAGGGTCTGGCGATTTATGAAAAATGATTTCACTCTTTTCTTGCGCATTGATCGAACATACCAACCCAAATACGGTCAGAAGTAGAAAAAAGGAATGTTTTGGTTTCATCATTGCATTTTTAGATTTGCTTAAAATTACCCTATTTTTATCGGAAAATGAACTCCATGGGGCGGAAAGAAGATTTCTTGGCACATATTGAAAAAGGGTATACCACCAAAGGTGATTTTATCACTATGGGTGCAGGTATGGTTGACGGGGAAACCGTTACCAAGGCTTTTGTGAAAGTGCCTTTGAAAACCTTGAACAGGCATGGACTGATTGCCGGTGCTACGGGAACGGGAAAGACCAAGACCCTTCAAGTAATTGCCGAAAATCTCTCCAATAAAGGGATTCCTGTATTGTTAATGGATCTCAAGGGAGATTTAAGTGGTATTGCACAACCCAGCCCAGGACATCCCAAAATTGACGAACGCCATGAAAAAATTGGGCTGCCGTTTGAAGCGAGTGGATTTCCTGTTGAGATACTGACTCTTTCAGAACAGGATGGAGTGCGATTAAGGGCAACGGTATCCGAATTTGGACCTGTACTTTTATCTCGAATTTTAGACTTAACGGTCACACAAGAAGGTATTGTCGCTGTAGTTTTCAAATATTGTGATGACAATAAATTACCACTACTGGACTTAAAGGATTTCAAAAAAGTTCTGCAATATGCCACTGGGGAAGGGAAAAAGGAATTTCAAGCTCAATATGGAAGAATCTCGACCAGTTCCACAGGTACCATACTTCGAAAGATTATTGAGTTGGAACAGCAAGGTGCAGAACTTTTCTTTGGTGAAAAATCCTTTGAAGTAGATGATTTGGTCCGTATAGATGAAAACGGCCGGGGATACATCAACATTATACGATTGACTGACATTCAAGATAGACCTAAGCTCTTCTCAACCTTTATGTTAAGCTTGTTAGCTGAAATCTATGGTACTT
This sequence comes from Bacteroidota bacterium, assembly GCA_039191905.1. Lineage (GTDB taxonomy): Bacteria > Bacteroidota > Bacteroidia > Flavobacteriales > Flavobacteriaceae > Flagellimonas. The sequence goes on from JBCCXJ010000005.1 coordinate 161,643, forward strand.
TTCCGGAACAAGGTGATAGTGATAGACCTGAATTGATATTATTCATAGATGAAGCCCATCTAATTTTTAAGGAAGCCTCCAAAGCCTTATTGGATCAAATTGAAAGTATTGTTAAGTTAATTCGGTCCAAAGGTGTTGGGTTATATTTCGTTACCCAAAACCCTACCGACGTTCCAGATGATGTTTTAGCCCAACTTGGTCTCAAAGTACAGCATGCCCTTAGGGCATTCACTGCAAAAGATCGAAAAGCCATTAAATTGACCGCTGAAAATTATCCTGACTCCGAATTTTACGACACCAAAGAAGTACTCACCTCCTTGGGTATTGGTGAAGCCTTAATTTCAGCATTAGATGAGAAAGGAAGGCCCACGCCTTTGGCCGCCACCATGCTTCGTGCCCCTATGAGTCGTATGGATGTACTTACCCCTTCGGAGTTGGAAGAGGTTATAGGGAAATCCAAGCTGGTCAAAAAATACAATGATGACATTGATCGAGAGAGTGCATACGAGATTTTAAACGAAAAGATTGAAAAAGCGGAGAAAGAAGCAGAAAAGGAAAAAGAACGTAAAACAACCTCCAAAAGAAGAACCTCATCCCGAAGCCGAAGCACACGTATGAATCCCGTAGTAAAAGTATTGACCAGTGCTACCTTTATTCGTGGTGTACTTGGCGTATTGAAAAAAGTTATCCGATAAAACCAGAATGAAAAAACTATATATTGCTCTGTCAGCTATGGGCATGGTCTTTTTTACCTCCTGCGAAGAAAAAGATACCACCTTTCGTATCGCAGAAAATCAAATTGGCCCTTTGCTGAAAGATTCTCCCGTTAGTGAAATTGAAACTATTTTTGCAAATGATTCAATAGTGCGGGATTCTTTAGCTACCCAATTGACTTCGTCCCTAAGAAAGATAGATGTCTATGAGAAAGGTGGGAAACACCTATTGACCCTTACCCCTAATAAGGATAGCATACCTACTATTGAGAATATCCGGATTTTTGATAGCCGATATGTTTCTGAAAAAGGAATTGGGCTTCAAAGCACCTTTAAAGACATCAAAATCCATCATTCAATAAAGAAAATTGTAACCACTTTGAACAGTGTTGTCATTTTTCCAAAAGAGAGTAATCTCTATTTTACCTTGGATAAAGATGACCTTCCTGCAAATCTAAGATACACCTCCTCAAACATCGAAGCAGTACAGATTCCTGATGAAACCAAAATCAAATATCTCATGATGGGTTGGGATTGATAGGAAATCATGGAGAAAAACTACACATTACAAACCTCTCCTTTTATTGTCCCAACAGATGATGGAAAACATATTGGGGAACACTTTGGTTTGGCAACGGATGGGAATAGTGAGCTGAGCATTGCATACATGAAAGCGCCTCCTGGATGGAGTGAGCCTTTCCAAACCCCAGAATTTGACGAATATACTTTGGTTGTTCGCGGCAAAAAACAGTTTGTCATCAATGGTGAAACCCTAGTATTGAAGGCAGGGGAATCTATAAAAGTGCATAAAAACACCCGAGTACAATATTCCAATCCGTTTGATGAGGAATGCGAATATGTTGCCATTTGCTTACCAGCTTTCAGCATGGATTCCGTGAATCGGGAGTCTTAAATAAGAATACTCCAATTGAAACTTTTTCCAGACTCATCTAAAAACGTTCAAAACGGAGAGCATTTCTACAAAAGCCCATATTTTTCCCGATTGGCCAATACTTTTGGAGAGTTTAGTTGCATCCATTCTGTAAGCTCCAGTAATTTTTCAACGTAGGTATTACCAAAATCAGTAAGACCATACTCCACACGTATAGGAACTTCTGGATATGCGTTTCTGAAGATATAGCCATCTGCTTCTAACATTTTTAGACGCTGACTTAAAACTTTATTGGATATACCATAAACATACTTTTTCAATTTGTTAAAACGTAAAACTGGAAAGTAGCCTAGCCAAAGAATAATTAATGTACTCCATTGATCAGAGGCGACAGACATCACATCACGGACCGGACAAAGTTCTGGAGGGTTCTTGTAATCAATATGTCCAAACATTTTTTCAATTTTTTTTGCTGTGCTATAGTGCTCATTATCAGTATTAGTTTCCATACCTATACTTAGTTTTGATACAGTGACTTCTTTTATCTTCTAAAATGAATCTGTATTTTAGTTTCTAAATTAGAGTAAGTTACAAAAAGTAACCATATGAAAAAACTACTTACCAAACTTGTGGTCTTGGGATACGGCAGATATTTCAATCTATTTTCTCTTTTTGCACCAAAAAAAACAGCGCACAAGGCGTTTGTTTTGTTCTGTACCGTTAGAAAGGGAAAAGTTCTACCCCAACAAGCGGACTATCTGGAACAAGCAAAAAATGAAATTGTTGAAGTTTCCGGTCATCAATTACAAACCTATTCTTGGCCAGGTGCTAAAGAAACTGTTTTGCTGGTTCACGGCTGGGAAAGTAATACGTTCCGTTGGCGAAACCTAATCAAAAAACTTAAAGAAGCAGATTTCAACATCATTGCTTTTGATGCTCCATCCCATGGACATTCAACCGGGGAACTTTTGTATGTTCCCTTATATGAAGAAGCCGTGCATCACATGATAAAAAAGCATAACCCAAAATACGTTGTTGGACATTCCGTAGGGGGCATGACATTAATGTACAACGAGTATAAAAATCCAAATCCTGAGGTGGAAAAAATCATTACGATTGGCTCTCCTTCAGAATTTCACGAGATTATGGACCAATTTCAAAACCTTGTGAAGTTCAGTAACCGATTTATGGGTATTATGGACCACTATATTTTCAATAGATTCGGATTCCATATTCGCGAGTTCTCTACTTCAGAATTTGCTAAATCCAATACCAAAAAAGGACTTTTGTTCCATGATCGTTTGGATTTGATTGCTCCTTACAATGCATCGGAAAAAGTTCACAAAAATTGGAAAAATAGCCAACTGGTAAGCACCGAGGGACTGGGACATTCCATGCATCAAGAGGATGTAAACAATCAAATTATAGCATTTCTGGAATCCTAAAATCCACTAGAATTCCCTGTAAATCGAGCTTAAATATTGATTTGCCTCTTCTTCAGAAAACCTAGCTTTTTCGTTATCCCAATGCAAGGTTTTGTTTGGAAAACGTCCTGCAATAACTCCTAAAAGTATGGTCTCCGTTAGTCTAGCTGCATATGAAAAGGGTGCTGTGCAACTACCTTTACCCAAACATGCGTTAATAAATTGATGATAATGTTTTGGGCCCTCCGTCTCATAATTCCGTATAGGTTCGCCTAAGCCGTGTTCTTTACCCACTTCTTCAATCTCCCTACTAATGTCTACATAGTTGCCCTTCACAATTTTTTTGGGCAACTGCATAAAATGAGGTAATAACAACCGTCCTTCGTCCCCAATAAACATGGCACCTTGCTCTGGTAACTTGCCTGTTTCCGCTTCTTTGACGTCCAAAGACATTTTATCTTCCATAGACTGTTCTGCGACCTCGGAGGTTGGTCCTTCCTTACTTTTTTCTGAGTCTGGCAGTTCAAGTTCATCATGTTTTTCAGGTGCACCTGGGCCGTCATACCAAACCCATTTTAGTGTATCTGAAGTGTATTTTGTTCCCGGAAACTCATAGGTAACCGTATTACTTTCAGGATAACCATAAGTGGTTGGTTCGCGACATTCGTTCTTGATGGTAAATGGCACATCGAGTTCCAAGGCATTGTAGGGTGTATCAAAAATATGTACTCCCATATCTCCAAGGGTCCCGCATCCATAATCCAGTAGTTTCCTCCAGTTTCCTGGATGATAGTAACCTTCCTTATAGGTGCGCATTTTTGCTGTTCCTAACCAAAGGTTCCAATCCAGAGCTTCTGGTACGGTGTCACTTCCCTTTGGTGCAGCTCCATTATATCCCCAATTTTTAGGGGACCAAGCTCTTACGGTATGTACTTTTCCTATTATTCCTGACTGAATTAATACTGTTGCCAATTTATAATCATAAAAAGAGTGTACCTGAATCCCCATTTGAGTAACCAAGTTCTTTTCTTCTGCCAGTTTTCGCATTGCCCTTGCCTCTGAAACATGATGCGTCAGTGGTTTTTGGCAATACACAGACTTACCCATTTCCATAGCCATCAAAGAGGCGGGGGCATGAGTATGATCAGGTGTGGATACGATGACCGCATCTATTGCATCTCCTATTGAATTCAGCATTTCCCGGTAGTCTGAAAAAGTTTTGGCCTTTGGATGGATTTGTTTTGCAGTTTTCAAATAGCTTGAATCTACATCACATAGTGCAACAACATCGACCAAATTATGCGATGCTATTGCTTTTAAATCTTCAAACCCCATGTTTCCCACCCCAATATGTGCTGTCCGTAATCGATTTTTGCTCCCTTTAAGGGCAAATATACTTGATGGTAATAGTGCTAAGGAGGAAGCAGTTGCCACGGTCTTTAAGAATGTTCTTTTTTTCATCCTCTGGTATCTAGAGTTTTTTGATTTTTATATTTCTGAACCAAATGGGGCTGGCATGGTCTTGCAATCCAATGTAACCCTTTTTATATTTTCCATAATCAGCGCTGTTTTTCCACTTGTCAGAGTTCTTCTTTTCGTACCAAGCTTCATCCCAGGGAACAAACGACAAAACCATTTCTCCATTAAGCCAGTGTTCCACTTTCTCTGGGGTGAACACAATTTTTGAAGAATTCCACTCTCCTACTGGGTTCAATTTCTTTTTAAGGGGATCCGCCGGGTGCATGGCATAATCAGATGCTGTTTTTTGTAAAGGTTTCAACTCCCCCGGTTTTTCAGTATAACCAAGACTCGTATTGTAGGCAGTCAAATCGTGAATTTTAGCATAGTTTTCATCATCAATGAGTTGGTATTCAGGTGCAACTTCCGGGGGACCGTCATACCCCTCTTTAAGATGATAGAAAATACCGCTATTCCCTCCTTCCGGGAGTTTCCATTCCACGTAAAGTTCAAAATTATCGAACTCTTCGGCGCCATAAATAATATCTTTTCCTCCTTTGTAATTCTGTTCCAGTCCTAACTTAGTATCAAAGGTCAGTGTATTGTCTTTAATCGTCCATCCTGGAGGAAGGGTTTCCCCATTATACGCCCTCCATCCCTGCGTACTTGTTCCATCAAAAAGGTATATCCAATCACCAGCGATTGCCTTTTCTTCATCCACCTTGGATGTTGTTCCTTTTGTTTTCCGCTCCGTTTTACAAGAACACAAAGCGATTAAAAGTGTTAGTCCTAGTAGTATTCTGTTCATAATGTTGGTTAGCTTTTTATATTGTATTGATTACTAATATAATTAGGTTTATTTTTTTCTGATATCTTAAATAGACCACCAACGTGCTACAAGCCATGAATGTCATCATTTTAAATCAAATAACGGGCACCAAAACCTCCTGTATTTGCAAGATTGGTCGTGAGGAACTAATTTTAGCGAACTATGCAAAATATTACACCCTTCCACGTTGCTATTCCAGTTCACAATTTAGATGAATGTAGAATTTTTTATAGAGAAGTCTTAGGTTGTGAAGAAGGCAGAAGTAGTGATCATTGGGTGGATTTTAATGTTTTTGGCCATCAGGTGGTTATCCACTACAAACCAAAATCTGAAGAGGAGCTACACACAAATGCCGTAGACGGAAAAAACGTTCCCGTACCTCATTACGGGGTTGTCTTGCCTTGGGATACTTTTCGGGAGTTCTCTTCGAATCTGAAGCAAAAAGGTATTGAATTTATCATTGAACCCTATGTTCGTTTCGAAGGCGAAGTTGGGGAGCAGGCAACTATGTTTTTCTTGGACCCCGCGGGAAATGCATTGGAATTTAAGGCCTTCAAGGATATGGGACAATTGTTTGCCAAATAAACTCATTCTATCTGAAGTCCTTTGTTGCGTACCCAAAAATATGTGAATATAATATTGGGCACCCAACAAAGCCATGCCACAATTTTATAGGCCGTTAAGAAATCTCCAAAAGCGGCAATCGTTACCGGCAGCCATAAACGGATGGTGACCGTAGCGTAACAAGTAGCGTAACTATAGAGCAACATGCCACGATATAAGGACATATCTTTTCTCTTATAGGCCAAATAAGCTTGTACCGTAGTGAATAACCATAGAATCGCCAAAACTGCAAAACCTAGGGATGCGATAAATCCTCCTTCCGCAAAAAAACTAATATAAAGGGCACATATGCCAGCAATGAAAGCTGTCCAAACGTACACTTCTCCTAAACTAGTGTACCAGGCTGTTTTCGTTTTAGCTATTTTTTTACTGAATTGTGACCAACCCACCAAAAGTGCAATCGCTCCAAAAACAATATTTCCATGAAAACCTATATTCCAAAGAACGTTACCTACAAGCACATCAGTTTTGCCTTGAAGTAAGCCCATTGTTCTATCTGTAAACCAATAAATAACAGGATATAAACCAACGCTTACGGCTGAAAAGACAAATACAAACCATGCAACTCTATTTGACATAGGTATTATCGATATCTCCAACTGGTTAAATCCGCATTTTGAGGAGCAGATTCGGCAATGCGCTTCATGATTTTGGGAACATACATTGAATTGTAACGTAATCTACTGATGTAATTGGGGTTTTCATGATCTCCATTCCAACAGTGTTCCGCCCTATCGCCATAATCCACTTCTCCATCGTAATACGGCTCTGTAGTACTTTCCAAAAAGTCCTCCATTAAATAGACCGCATTATTTAGGTAATAGTTGTCCATATCCCCACAATAGATATGAATCTTTCCCTTTAGTCTTTCTCCCAAATTCTCCCAATCTCTCTCCAGAATGTATCTCAAGTCGTAGTTTTCCCTCCAATATTCGGCAACTTCATGGTTAATTTCACCTGTCATTTTATCCCACAATCGTTGCGGATAGCCATCCTCTCCTTGAGGAGAATAGGTGGCCTCCCAAATATCCCATTGTTGTCCTGAGCGGGACTTAGTGCCCAATACAAGTTCCAGATGATTGTATTCTCTCGTACTGTTTTGTACTTGCCCTAGGTAATCCCGATGGCCTGGCACTTCGGTTAGTTTATGTTCGGAAGGGTAGTAATAAGCGTTTTTGTCTTCATAAATATCCGTTAGGCAATAGGCTCTAAAATCGATAGGGTCCGGACAGGCAGCGAAGCAGCCATTGTATTCATCTGGATATTTAACTTGAACCGCCAACGCTTCCCAGCCTCCTGTAGAGCCTCCGTATAAAAAACGTGACCACCCCTCACCCATTCCTCGAAATTCCTTTTCGATGTAGGGAATAAGCTCATGGGTAATTGCGTCTCCATACGGGCCTTGACTTGCAGAATTTACCGCATAAGAATCATCGTAATAGGGTGTGGGATGCTGTATCTCAATAATCAAAAAACGAGGGAAATCAGGTTCATTCCATCGCTTATAAAAATCATAAGCTTCTTGTTGTTGGATGATATTGTAACCTTCGATATCAAATCTAGCAGAGTAATCGGGTTTTAAGTCTGGGCCTGGTGGAATAGTTCGAAATCCTCCAAAGTCGTCTGGAAAATGACCATGGAATATCATAAGAGGATATTTAGCTTCGGGATGTTCCTCAAAACCTTTCGGTAACAGTACGTGTGCACCTAAATACATATCCCGACCCCAAAACTCAGATAGTTTTTCAGACTTTATCTTAATGTGCTTTATCCACTCCGTATCTTCTGGCTCTTCAACAGGAGGTATCACTTCATCCATTACCAGTTCTATTCGCTGCACTTCTCCTTTTTTAACTTCAACCTTAACGGGTTTGCTGTATAAATTTCCAGGAGAACGATTCCATTTTTGCCCCTCCCCATTGTCCATAGGTAGTTTAACTGTGTGGCCTGTGGATAAATCAAAAGTTTCATAAACGTGTAAAAGAGCCTGCACATAATACTCCCCTGAAGGTAAATCTTTCAAACTGTTATAGGGAAAGCCAAAAACTGAAGCATCAAATACTTCTTTCGTATTGGGTTGCATCCCATTGACATCTATTCCAAAAATGGGTTGTGCCTTCAACCCTGCGTTGATTTGAAAACGTGGTTCTTTTGTTGCATCCGAAGTAAACATTAACAACAAACGACCATCCAAGGCATCGGTGCCTACAGCATCTGAAAAGGAAACTTCAATGATTGAACTAGTTTCATTTTTAGGTTGACAGGAAAGCAGAAAAATGATAGAAAGAAATGGGAGAATTCGCTGTGATTTCATGATTAGGTTGTTTGACTTGAAGATACGCATTTTAGGCATAGATTTTCACAGCTTAAATCACGGTATCCGTACTCCGTTCATCGAAAAGTGCTGGTTTTGAATATGAAACGACCTGAATTGCCGTTCAAATAGGTACGGTTATATCCCAAAAATTACCAGACATGAAAACTATTCTACTATTGGTTTCTTTGATTTTCGCAGGTTTCGCGGTGGGAAGTTGCACCAATGACGAAGGTGAAACTGAATTCGAAGTATTGACCCCAGACGAAGAGGAAGGCGGTATTTTGCTTAAATCAGAGGAAAAAGTTCCTAACTAGCCCTTTGCTCTATGTCTCTCTCTGGCTAACAGGGTATTTTTTAATAACATTGCGATAGTCATAGGACCTACCCCTCCTGGTACAGGGGTAATGTACGAAGCTTTTTTGCTTACACTTTCAAAGTCCACATCACCCGTGATATAGTAGCCTTTTTCTTTGGTTTCATCCGGCACACGGGTAATCCCTACATCAATAATCACGGCACCATCTTTGACCATATCTGCTTTTACAAAATGAGGAATTCCCAAGGCAGAAATCACGATATCTGCTTCAGCAATAACTTCTTCAATATTATTTGTACGGCTGTGGGTTTGTGTAACTGTTGAATTCCCTGGAAATCCTTTTCTACCCATTAAGATGCTCATGGGCCTACCAACAATATGGCTACGACCAATAACAACGGTATGCTTACCTTGGGTTTCAATGTTGTAGCGTTCCAACAATTCCAAAATACCAAAGGGAGTAGCTGGAATAAATGTACTCATGTCCAACGCCATTTTTCCAAAGTTCGTAGGATGGAAACCATCAACATCTTTATTTGGATCTATAGCCATGATGACTTTTTGTGTATCGATTTGATCGGGAAGCGGTAATTGAACGATAAAACCATCAATATCAGGATTGGTATTGAGTTCGTCTATGGTTTTTAACAATTCGATTTCACTGGTAGTATTGGGCAATTGAATAAGTGTGGATTCAAAACCGATACGTTTACACGCTCGCACCTTACTTCCTACGTAGGTCAAGCTTGCTCCATCGTTACCCACAATAACCGCGGCCAAATGAGGGACTTTTTCGCCACGCCCCTTCATTTTGACTACCTCAGCAGCTATTTCGTCTTTAATATCGTTCGATACTTTTTTCCCGTCTAATATTTCCATATGATTCTCTAACTACTGACTACCAATGACTGATTACCGATTATTGATTATTGATTATTGATTATTGAAATCAACGCATGTTTTGCATCATCTGCATCATCTTTTTACCTCCTCCACCTTGCATCATCTTCATCATCTTGCTCATTTGCTGAAATTGTTTTAGCAATTGATTTACTTCTTGAATGGTTCGCCCACTTCCTAAAGCAATACGTTTTTTACGACTTGCATTCAATTTTGAAGGATTGGAGCGCTCATCCGGTGTCATGGAATGGATTATGGCTTCAATATGTTTAAAAGCGTCATCATCAATGTCCATCCCTTTCATTGCCTTGCCTACCCCTGGAATCATTCCCATGAGGTCCTTCATGTTCCCCATTTTTTTGATTTGTTGAATCTGGCTCAAGAAATCATCAAACCCAAAGCGGTTTTTGGCAATTTTCTTTTGAATTTTTCTTGCTTGTTCTTCATCAAATTGCTCTTGGGCACGTTCCACCAAGGAAACCACATCACCCATACCTAAGATTCGGTCGGCCATCCTTGAAGGATAGAATACATCAATAGCCTCCATCTTTTCACCAGTACCGATAAACTTAATAGGCTTATCCACCACCGATTTAATGGAAATGGCCGCACCACCTCGGGTATCTCCGTCAAGTTTAGTAAGAATGACCCCATCAAAGTTCAACACATCGTTGAAGGCCTTCGCTGTATTCACCGCATCTTGACCTGTCATGGAATCCACAACAAATAAAGTTTCTTGAGGTGTAATGGCCTTGTGGATATTTTCAATTTCGGTCATCATCTGCTCATCTACGGCTAGTCTACCAGCGGTATCGATAATAACCACATTACAACCTTTACTTTTTGCATGCTGAACACCCGCTTTTGCAATGGCGACTGGGTCGTTGTTCCCTCTATCCGAATAGACTTCTACGCCTATTTGCTCACCAACCACATGCAACTGGTCAATTGCCGCAGGTCGATAAACATCACAGGCTACCAAAAGAGGTTTTTTGGTCTTCTTATTTTTAAGGTAATTCGCCAATTTACCAGAAAACGTGGTCTTACCAGAACCTTGCAGACCTGACATTAAAATCACAGAAGGGCTTCCAGAAAGGTCAATTCCCTCAGCTTCACCACCCATGAGCTCGGTCAACTCATCCTTCACAATTTTTACCATAAGTTGGCCAGGTTGCAAATTGGTCAATACGTTTTGACCCATCGCTTTTTCTCGGACCTTATTGGTAAATTCTTTGGCTATTTTAAAATTGACATCAGCATCCAACAGAGCCCTTCGGATTTCCTTAATAGTCTCTGCTACGTTTATCTCTGTTATTTGACCATGACCCTTGAGTACGTGTAGGGCTTTGTCCAGTTTATCACTTAAATTATCGAACATCGGCTTTTGTCATTTTTGAAGACGGCAAAGTTACAAATAAAAAGAAAAGGACGGCCTTGGGGAGGACCGTCCTTTTCATGACTATTGGGGAAATTGGTTATGGTTTTTCAAAAACCAAAGTTTTGAAATTCACATTTTCGTCTTC